>NZ_JZUE01000004.1 GCF_000969605.1 Aquincola tertiaricarbonis
ACCGGCTGGCCCATGCCAGCCAGCCGGGCGCACTGGACACCACCGCCCGGGCGGGCTAGCGGCGCCGCCGGCCGGCCGCTCAGGCCAGGATCTGCCGGTTCGCCAGCGACGGCGAGAACACCGAGAACTCGATGACGATGGCATTGCCGCGCACCCGGGCCGTGGCCGGGACGGCCAGGCGCGGCAACTCGTCCGCGAAGGAGGCCAGTTCCGGCTGCGCCAGCAGCGCGTCCGAGCCCAGCAGCAGCACCTCGGCCCGGGTGAGCGGCAGCACCGCCTCGCGCTTGACCAGCACCGGCCGCACCTGCAGGTGCTCGCCGTCGCCGGCCACCTCGCCCGGCGGGATCATGCGGCGCTCGCACGACAGCGTGAAGGCCGGGTTGTCGGAGGTGATGGACACCTGGTAGCGCAGCGGCTCTTCGGCCTTCGGGCGGATGCCCTCGAAGCGGTTGTCCTGCGAGCCGATGCTGAGCACCGTGCGGCCGGTGGCATCCGCGATGCGCAGCCGCCGCTCGCCCTTGGGCAGCTTGGCGCCCGGCGCCGCCTGCACGCTGACGCTGAAGCGCACGTCGGTGAAGGCGCTGAGGATGCCGCCCGCCAGGCCGCCCAGTCCGCCGCCGGCCCGGCTGCCGGGCGCTGGCGCGGCGGGCGCCGGTGTCACGCGCCGGCCGCCGCGGCGCTGGGCCGGTGTCGGCGTCGGCCGGGCCTGGCCTTCGCCGGCCACGCCGGCGGTGGCGCCGTCCACCGCCTTCTGCACCGTGGCCGAGGCGGCCCCGCCGGTCTGGGCCGCCTGCGCCTGCTGCTCCAGCGTGTTGCCGCTGGCCGCCTGCGCCGCCTGGGCCGGCGAGCCGGCGTTCTTCACCGCCTGGTCCTGCCGGTCGGCGGTGGTCATCGCCAGGCCGGCCTGGGTGGGGCTGGCCTTGGCGGCGTCGGCCGCCTGGGTGGCGGTGAACAGATCGGCCGCGATCTTCAGCCGCTCGGTGTTCTGCGCCATCACGGTCTTCAGCGTGTCGGCGGCCTGGCTGGCGGCCGCGGTGGCGCCGGCGCCGGACAGCTCGCTGCCACTCTGCGCCAGGCCGGCATTGGCCGCGATGGTGGCCGACAGGTCGCGGAACGGACTGCCGGCCTGCAGCGCCGCCAGCACCGCGGCGGCATTGGCGCCGGCCGGCAGCGCGGTGGGCTCGGTCTGCTTGAGCAGCGGCGTGCCCAGGGCGCTGGTGGTCAGGTCCACCGCGCGCTGGCGGCTGGCCGCGGGCAGCGCGGCGATCTCCGGCGGCGTGAGCGGGATGGGCGAAGCCTGCCAGTCGAAGAAGCGGGTGAGGTCGATCTTCTCGGCGCTGTTGAAGCGGCCCAGCACCGCCTCGGCGAACACGCCGCCGGTGGGCAGCGGCACCGTCTGCGATTGCGGCACCGGCCGGTCCAGGCCGCGGCGCTGCAGGAATTCCTGCCAGGCCTGCACCTCGGCGGCCAGCGCCGGGTCGCCCACTTCGCCGGTGGCCGGCAGGTTGAGCTTGAGCACCACCGCATTGGCCACCACCGCCACCGGCTGCGGATCCACCAGCGAGCCCAGCGGCACGCCGCGCAGCGTCAGGCGCGACAGCAGGCCCGACAGCGTGGTGGCGTCCAGCCGCTCGAAGATGGCGCGGCTGTAGTGCAGCGCGTTGTCCCGCAGGTGCTGCAGCAGCGCCGGCGCGGCGCGGGCCGGGCTGAACTGCAGCACGTCGGCCGCCCCGCCCTCGTTGAGCTGCACCGGCACGTCCAGCGGCAGCGCGGCGCCGCCGATGTCCAGCATCAGCTTGACCGTGGCCGGGCCCGGGCCGGCATCGCCCAGCTGCACCTGCACCGCGGCGAGGTCGGCCACGCGGGCGGGGGTTTCCAGCGTGATCTGCGCCGGGCCCACCGAGGTGGCGGGCAGCTCGCCGCCGGCGCGCGGCACGACTCGCAGGCCGCCGGCCAGCCGGCCCGTCACCGCCACCGCATGCAGCCGCGCCTCGTCCGGCACGAAGACCGCGTCGCTGCCGTTGCGCAGCAGCGTGCGCGCCGACAGCGATGCCAGGCGGCCGAGCTGGCCGGCATCGAAGCCCTTGAGCGCCGTGAGCGTGGCGCCGGACTGCGCCGGCCCCAGCTCGAAGCGCAGGCCGGCGCCGGCCGCGGCCGCCGCGCGGTCGGCCTGCAGGCCGCGGTGCTGCAGCAAGGTGGAGGCCATCACCACGTCGCCGATGCGCAGCCGCGGCAGGTTGGGCACGATCTCCACCACGCCGAACTCGGTGGTGAGCTGGCGCCGGATGTCGTCGCTCAGCGCCACGTCGGCCAGCACCGCGCGCCAGCGCTCCAGCGTCAGCGAATCGCCGAAGTCCACCAGCTTCAGTGGCACGAACAGCACCCGCTCGGCACGCTGCAGCGTGGTGCTCACGCGGAAGGCCTGCACCACCTCGTAGTACTGCACGTTCAGGGCATGCATGTGGTTGTAGTTGCACACCACGCGGGTGGACAGGGCCTCGTGCTCCTGCTGGGCCACTTCCTGCACGATGCTGGCGCGGCGGCTGCGGGCGGCACTGGCCTGCTGCTGGGTCACGTCGTTGATCTGCTGCGACACGCTGGCCGACAGGTCGCGCCGGCCGAAGGAGCTGGTGACGGTGAGCGCCTCGGTGCGGGTGCTGCCGCCGCCCGACGAGCCGCCGAAGGCGATCGGCCCCACCTCGAAGCCCAGCGCCGAGCCGCCCTGCGACGACCGCGAGCTGCCCTGCGTGCGGCTGCTGCCGCCCTGCACCTCGGCCGCGGTGGCCTCGGTCACCTCCGACAGCGCGCGCTGGTGGGTGGTGGTGTTGGCCAGCCGCTCGGCCTCGTCGATGTCCTCGCTGCTGCTGCCACGGCTCTGGCGCGACCAGTCGATCATCGCCATGCGGGTGCTCTCGCCCGGCGCCAGCGACAGGCTGTGCAGCAGCTGGCCCAGCGCCACGCCTTGCGAGAACCAGTCCTGGCTGAAGGTGAGCAGCGCGCCGCTGGCCACGCGGGTGAAGCCCTGGTCCTGGCCGGACAGCACCGTGGCCAGCGACAGCGCATCGCCCAGCTGTTCCAGCGGCTGCACGCCGGCGTCGCCGGTGCTGTCGATCAGCAGCTGGCGGTAGGCCACCCGCTCGGTGGGAAAGGCGCCGTTGCGCGGCAGCAGCTCGGCCGGCGTGCCCGGGTCGCCGGGCGGCAGCGGCTCGTCGCCCGCCAGCTGCCCGGCCAGCAGCGCGCGCGCCGCCGCATACGGCGGCCACAGCGCCAGGTCGCGCACCCGGTCGGTGGCCAGCGCGGTGCGCAGCGTCGGTGCGCGGGTGCTGCCCACGGCCTTGAGCGCCTCGATGGGCAGCAGCGCCAGGTCGGCCACCGGCATGCCGGCAGGCATGTCGGCGATGTCGGAGGCCACCCGCTGCAGCTGCGCCTCGGGCTGCGTGGCATCGTCGCGCAACAGCAGCAGCCGCCGCGCGGCGGCGAAGGCCGCGGAGGCGGCCAGGTCGAACACGGTGCGGATGTCCAGCGCCTCCAGCGCGGCCTGCTGGGCAGCGTCCACGCCGCGCAGCACCGACGGGGCGGCCAGCATCAGCGCGTCGCCGCCCAGGCCGGCGCTGTCACCCTTGAGGAAGGACCGTGGATCGATGGCCATGGTCAGCCTCCCACCGCGCGTGCGAAGGCCGCCAGGTCGGCCAGGCCGGGGATCAGCTGCTCGTCGGCCTCGATCGCGCCGTCGTGGCGGCGGATGCCGCATTCGAAGCCGCGCGCCGGCTCGCCGCCGCCGGCGGGCGGTGCCTGCAGGTACACGTCGATGAAGCGGGTCTCGCCATCGGGCGAGGCCGCGCCCTCGCCGTCGATGCGCAGCCGCAGCAGCACCTCCAGCAGCGCCGGGGCGTCGGCCGAGGGCGGCTGCGGCTCGAAGAAGGCCTCCTCGCCGGCCACCAGCTCGAGGCCGAATTCCGCATCGCTGCGCACGCTGCCGTCGTCGGCATGCCGGGCCAGCGCCACCGCCACGATGGCGGCCAGGTCGTCGGCCTCGGTGTCGTTGCGCACGCGCACGCGCGCCTGGTCGCCCAGCAGACCGGCCAGGGCATCGGCTCCGAGAGGGGTGGTGGCCATCGCTGCAACTCCGGCGATCAATCAGGCAGGGCATCCAGCCGCAGCAGTGCCAGCTGCGGGAAGCGGGCGACGAACTCGCCGGCGGCATTGGTGCTGACCACCGGCTTCTTCAGCACGGTGCGCAAATCGAAGGCCACCCGCGCCAGCACCTGCGCCACCTCGGCGTCGCTGGGCCGGTTGGGGCCGGCGCTGATGAATTGCGTGTGCTGCTGCACCTGCGCCACCACGTCCAGCCGTAGCGTGGTCTTGACGCCGGCCGCGGGCACGCTGGCACTGCGGCGCAGTACGGTCGTGGTGGGCTGCGGCCAGGCGGTCTGCAGGGTCAGCGCCAGCTCGGCCACCACCTGCGGCGAAGCGGTGGCCAGCGGCAGCGTCGCGGTGCCGCCGCCGTCCAGGCCCGAGCGGCTGGCGATCAGAGTGCCGTCGCGTTCCTTCACCTGCAGCTGCAGCGGCACCGGTGCGTTGTCGAACAGTGCCGCATCGCGCAGCAGCTGGGCACCGCGCAGCTCCAGCGTCAGCCTGCGCGGGCCGGTGGCCTGGGCGGACGGCGCCGCGCCGTCACCCTGCGCGGTGCGCGTGACCGCCTCGACGATCCGCGCCGCGGTGCCGCCGGCCTGGGCGCCGCTTTGCCGCTGCTGCAGCTCGGTGGCGGCCGGGCGCTGGCCACCGCCCTGCGCCGGCGGGGTGGCCTGGCTCTGGTCCAGCGCCTTGGCGCGGTTCTCCAGGCCGCCGGCCAGCGTGTTGCCGGCGGCGCCGCCTTCCTTCGCACCCCCACCGCCGCCACCGCCGCCACCGCTGCCACCGCCGCCCGGCGTGGGCACGCCGGCCAGGGTGGCCGCCACCTTGGCGGCGGTGCGCAGGCGTTCGGTGTTCTGTTCCATCACGGTCTTCAGCGTCTGCGCGGCCAGCGCGCCGCCGGAGGTGGCGCCGGCCGCACCCACCTTCTGCAGGGCCTGCGCGAGCTTGATCGTGGCGTCGGCACCGCTCAGGTCGTTGAACAGGTTGCGGGCGCCCAGCGCGCCCAGCACCGCCGCCAGGCCAGTGGGGTCGGGCAGCGCCGTCGGCGCCTGGATGTTGATGATGGGCGCCGACGGATTGGTGGGCGCGAGGTCCTCGTCGCTGGCGCGCGAGCCGGCCTCCAGCGGCGCGATCTCGCTGGCCACCAGCGGAACCGGCGACTCCTGCCAGTCGAAGAAGCGGGTGCTGTCGAGCCGCTCCGCACCCATGGAACGGCCCAGCACCGCCTCGGCGAACACGCCGCCGGTGGGCAGCATCATCAGCTCGCGCCGCGGCGTGGCGTCGAGCAGCCCCGACGCGGCCAGGAACTGCTGCCAGGCCTGGGCGAGCCCGGCCAGGGCCGGGTCGGGCGGATCGCCGGCATTCGGCAGTCCGGCCTTGAACACCAGGTAGTTGGCGGTGACGGCCACCGGCTGGTGGTCCACCCACTGCGCCAGCGGCACGCCGCCGAAGCTGAAGCGCGCCAGCAGGGCCGACAGCACCGAGGCGTCCAGCGTGCGCATCACCGCCTGGGTGTAGTGCAGCGCATTGGCCTTCAGGTGCACCAGCAGCTCGTCCTGCTCGGGCGGCGCCTCGAAGTTCACCACCCGCTGCAGCGCCGACAGCGGCCCGCCGGCCTGCAGTGCCACCGGCACGCCGGCGGGCGTGGCGGTGCCCAGCAGGTTGAGCTGCAGCGTGACCGTGGTTTCCTTGGGCACGATGAGCGCGCTGCGCAGCATCACCGCCGCCAGGTCGCGCACGGCTTCGGGCGCGGCGAAGCGGGCGCCGGCGGGGCCGGCGTCCACCAGCGGCACCAGGCTGCCGTCGCGCCGCCGCACCTCCAGGCCCAGGGCCAGGTCCTGCGGCAGCGAGACCGCGCTCACCAGGGTGTCGGCCTGCAGCGTGAGCACCGTCTCCAGCCGGGTGGCGATCGGCCGCACGCCGCAGCGCACCAGCGTGCGCAGCTCGTCGGCATCCCAGCCGTCGGCGCTGAAGCGCTGCAGCATGCCGCCGCGGGCGGCCAGCGCGGGCGCGGGCGCCGGGGCCGGTGCGGGCGACGGCGCAGGCGCGGGGGACGGCGCCGGGGCCGGTGCCGGTGCGGCGTCCCCCACCGCGGCCGCCAGCGCCGCCGACTGCAGCGACACGGGGCTGGCCAGCGACACCGCGGCCACGAAGCGCCCGTCCAGCAACCTCAGCCGGCGCGGCTGGCGGCTGCGCACCAGGACGCTGCCGAACAGCGCGATGCGCTGGCGCGTGGCTTCGTCCAGCGCCGCCTCGGTCAACGCGATGCGAAAGCGTTCGATCTGGCGGGTGTCGTCGAAGTCGATCAGCTGGATCGGCACGAACACCACCCGCTGCGCACGCTCCAGCCGCGTGGCCACGCTGTAGGCCTGCACCACCTCGTAGTACTGCAGGTTCAGCGTGTGCATGTGGTTGTAGTTGGCGACGACCCGGGTGGACAGCGTCTCGTGCTCGCTCTGGCTCAGCTCCCGCACCACGCTGGCCCGGCGGCTGCGCGCGGCGCTGGCCTGCTGCTGGCTCACGTCGTTGATGCGCTGCGCAGTGCTGGTGGCCAGGTCGCGCCGGCCGAAGGAGCTGCTGACGGTCATCGCCTCGGTCCGGGTGCTGGCGCTGCCGCCGCTGCTGCCGAAGGCGATCGGCCCCAGCTCGAAGCCCAGCGCGGAGCCGCCCTGCGAGGTGGACGAGTTCGACGTCGCCCGCGTGCTGCCGCCCTGCACCTCGGCCGCGGTGGCCGCGGTCACCTCCGACAGCGCGCGCTGGTGGGTGGTGGTGTTGGCCAGCCGCTCGGTCTCGTCGACGGCTTCGCTGCCGCGCCCGCGGCTCTGGCGCGACCAGTCGATCATCGCCATGCGGGTGCTCTCGCCCGGCGCCAGCGACAGGCTGTGCAGCAGCTGGCCCAGCGCCAGGCCCTGCGGCGACCAGCTCTGGCTGAAGCTGAGCAGCGCGCCGGTGGCCACGCGGCGGAACGGCGTGGCGCCACCGAGGGCCGGGCCCAGGTCCACCGGCTCGGCCTGCTCCACCGGCGTGGCCGCCCCCTCGTCCACCGCCCCGGCCACGCTGTCGATCAGCAGCGTGCGGTAGAACACCTTGTCGGTGGCGTGCTCGCCCATGCGCGGCAGCAGGTCGGCCGGCGCTTCGGGGTCGAAGCCCGGCGCCTGGTCCGGAATGCAGGCGGCGGCCAGCAGGTCGCGCGCCGCCAGTCCCGGCGGCCAGGCCGCCAGCTCGCCCAGCGTGGCCACGCCCAGGTCCGCCTGCAGCCGGGCCGCACCGGCCGTGCCCACCGCACGCAGCGCGGCCAGCGGTGCATCGGCCAGCCCGCCGCTGTCGGCGGCGGCGGCCGCGTCCAGCACGTCGCCGCCCAGGCGCGGCGCCGGCCGTGCCAGCGCATGGCGCAGCGTGTGCAGCAGGCGGGACGCCGCCAGGTCGAACACGCTCGCAATGCCCAGCACCTCGCGCAGCGCCGCCGCCTGTGGCGCGGTGGTGCCGTTCAATGCATCCACCGGCGCGGCGAGCAGCTCGGTGGGGCCCAGGCCGGCGAAGCCGCTCTTGACGAACGATTCGATCTGCACGGCAGCCTCCCCAACGGCGATGGCGCCATCGTCAGCCTGCGCCCGGCGCCGCAAAACCCCTAGAAACCGCGCGCCAAAAATTTGTTATCCACACCGCTTGTGCACAGGGCTGTGGACAAGCAGTGGACGCCGGCATCGCGCACGGCCGGCGCCGCGGCCGCCCGCTGGATCGCTGCAAAAAGCAGCACCCGGCAGAACTGACAGGCCTGCCATCGCTGCCGATTCGACAGCCAGCCGCCGGCTGGGGTACTGTATGTCCGTACAGTCTTTTGATCGCCATGCCTGCCCTCGCCGACGCGCCCACCGCCCCCTGCCCCGACTCCGACGCCGGTCGGCCCCCGCCCGTGCTGCCACCGCCGGTGGCTGCCGCCCTCTGGCGTGGCTGCGACCTGGGCGGTGCCGCCGGGCCGGTGACCGGCTCGGGCTTCGACGCGCTGGATGGCGAGCTGCCCGGCGGCGGCTGGCCCTCGCGGGCGCTGACCGAGGTGCTGTGCGCCCAGCCCGGCGTGCTGGAGTGGCGGCTGCTGGGCGGCGCGCTGCGCCGGGTGGTGGCCGCTGGCCGCTCGGTGGTGCTGGTGGGCCCGCCGCGCCATCCGCACCTGCCCGGGCTGCGGCACGAGGGGCTGGATGCCCGCCACCTGGTGTGGATCCGTGCCGAAGCGCCGTCGGAGCGGCTGTGGTGCACCGAGCTGCTGGTCAAGTCCGGCGCCAGCGGCGCTGTGGTGGCCTGGCTGCCGCAGGCGCGGCCCGAACAGGTACGGCGGCTGCAGGTGTGCGCCCAGTCCTGCGAAGGCCCGGTGTTCCTGTGCCGGCCGCTGGCCGCGCGGCATGAGCCTTCGGCCGCGCCGCTGCGGGTGCTGGCCGGCCTGGGGCCGGACTGGTCGCTGCAGGTGCAGCTGCTCAAGCGCCGCGGCGCCGCGCACGAAGGCGTGCTGCAGCTGCCTTCGGTGCCCGGCGGCCTGGCCCTGGCGCTCACGCCGCGGCTGATGGCGCCCAGCCGCCTGATCCATGAACGCCTGACCGACCGAGGTGCCCATGCTGGTCTGGGCCGCGCTGCGCCTGCCCGCCGAAGCCCCGCCCGCGCCCATTGAGGCGCAGGTCGGCCTGGCCACCTGGGCGCTGCAGTTCACGCCGCGGGTGGCGCTGCAGGAGGAAGCGGTGGTGATGGAGCTGTCGGCCAGCATCCGCCTGTTCGGCGGCAAGCGGGCGCTGCGCGACCGCGTGCTGTCGCAGGCCGGCGAGCTGGGCGCGGTGGCGGTGGCCTGGGCGCCCAACAGCCTGGCCGGCCTGGCGCTGGCACGCGCCGGCATCGACAGCGGCTTCCGCCCTTCGCTGGCCAAGGTGCTGGACGGCCTGCCGATCGACACCCTCAGCGCGGCGCGGCCGCATGCGGTCACGCTGGCGCAGCTGGGCTGCCGGGCGCTGGGCGACCTGCGCCGGCTGCCGCGCGGCGGCCTCGGCCGGCGCTTTGACGACCGGCTGCTGGCCGCGCTGGACCAGGCCTACGGCCTGCGGCCCGAGGCGCACGAGTGGATGGTGGCGCCCGAGCGCTTCGACGCCCGGCTGGAGCTGCCGTTCCGGGTGGAGATGGCGCCGGCGCTGCTGTTCGGCGCGCGCCGGCTGCTGCTGCAGCTGTGCGGCTGGCTGGCCGCCCGGCAGGCCGGCACCACCGCCATCCGCCTGCAGTGGCTGCACGATGCCATGCGCCCGCGCAGCGCCGGCTCCGGCGGCGAGCTGGTGCTGCGCACCGCAGCGCCCACGCGCGACGTCGACCACCTGTGCCGGCTGCTGGCGGAGCACCTGGCCCGGGTGGAGCTGCCCGCCCCGGTGGGCGACCTGGCGCTGCAGGCGCTGGAGGTGCAGGCCCTGGCCGTGGCCAGCGCATCGCTGCTGCCCGACACCGTCGACGAGGGCGAGGCGCTGGGCCTGACGCTGGAGCGCATCGCCGCCCGGCTGGGGCCCGAGCGGGTGCTGCGGCCGGTGCTGCAGGAGGACCACCGGCTGGAATGGATGCAGCACTGGCAGCCGGCGGCCGAGCCGCAGCCACGGCGCATGGCGGCACCCACGCCGCTGCCGCAGCCCACCTTCGTCTTCCCCGAGCCGATCCGCCTGGCGATGCAGGGCGACCGGCCGCTCTACCAGGGCGTGCTGCAGCTGCTGACCGGGCCGCACCGGCTGGAAGGCGGCTGGTGGCACCGCGTGCCCGATGCGGCGGTGCCGGGCGGCCAGGCCATGCTGCAGGTGCAGCGCGACTACTGGCTGGCGCTGAGCCCGCATGCCGGCGCGCTGTGGGTGTTCCAGACCCGGCTGGCCGACGAGGCCGCCTGGTACCTGCATGGCAGCTTCGCCTGAACCAGCCGCCCGCCGCATGAAGCCGCCGCTGGACGTGCCCCCCTATGCCGAGCTGTGGTGCCTGTCGAGCTTCTCGTTCCTGCGCGGCGCCAGCGCGCCGGAGGAGCTGGTCGAGCGCGCCCGGCAGCTGGGCTACGGCGCGCTGGCGCTGACCGACGAATGCTCGGTGGCCGGCATCGTGCGCGCCCACGTGGCCGCCAAGGAGCACGGCCTGCCGCTGCGGGTGGGCGCGCAGTTCGAGCTGCAGGGCCATGCGCCCTGCACCCTGGTCGTGCTGGCCTGCAACATGAACGGCTACGGCAACCTGTGCCAGTTCATCACCCGGCTGCGGCGCAGCGCGCCCAAGGGCAGCTACCACCTGCACATCGACGCGCTGCTGCCCGAGGCGCTGCAGGACTGCCTGCTGCTGGCCGCGCCGGCGCGCCACGCCAGCGACGCCGAGCTGCAGGCGGTGGCGCGCTGGCTGCTGCAGCACTTCCGCGGCCGCTGCTGGCTGGCGGTGTCGCTGCTGCGGCAGATCGACGACGAGATGTGGCTGCACCGGCTGCAGCAGGTGGCCGCGCTCACCGCGGTGCCGCTGGTGGCCGCCGGCGACGTGCACCTGCATGTGCGCTCGCGCAAGCCGCTGCAGGACGTGCTGACCGCCACCCGCGTGGGCCGGCCGCTGGCCGAATGCGGATGGGCGCTGCAGCCCAATGCCGAGCGCCACCTGCGCACCCGGCTGCGGCTGGCGCAGACCTATCCGCCCGAGCTGCTGGCCGAGACGCTGCAGGTGGCCGCGCGCTGCACCTTCTCGCTGGACGAGCTGCGCTACCAGTACCCCAGCGAGGTGGTGCCCGCCGGCCACACGCCCGGCTCCTACCTGCGGCAGCTGGCCTATGAGGGCGCCGGCCGGCGCTGGCCGCAGGGCCTGTCGGCCGAGGTGCAGGCCAAGATCGAGTACGAGCTGGCGCTGATCGAGGAGCTGAAGTACGAGCACTACTTCCTCACCGTGGCCGACATCGTGATGTTCGCCCGCTCGCGCCACATCCTGTGCCAGGGCCGGGGCTCGGCGGCCAACAGCGTGGTGTGCTTCTGCCTCGGCGTCACCGAGGTGGACCCGGCGCGCATGTCGGTGCTGTTCGAGCGCTTCATCTCCAGGGAGCGCAACGAGCCGCCGGACATCGACGTCGACTTCGAGCACGAGCGGCGCGAGGAGGTCATCCAGTACCTGTACGGCAAGTACGGCCGCGACCGCGCCGCGCTCACCGCGGTGGTCATCAGCTACCGGCCCAAGTCGGCCATCCGCGACGTGGGCAAGGCGCTGGGCTTCGATCCCGCGGTGCTGGACGTGCTGGCCAAGAGCCACCAGTGGTGGGACGGCCGCGAGATCCAGGCTGAGCGGCTGCTGGAAGCCGGCCTGCAGCCCGACGACCTGGCGGTACGGCAGCTGATGCAGCTCACCCGGCAGCTGGTGGGCTTCCCGCGGCACCTGTCGCAGCACCCGGGCGGCTTCGTGCTCACCCAGGGGCCGGTCACGCGCATGGTGCCGGTGGAGAACGCGGCGATGGCCGAGCGCACCGTCATCGAATGGGACAAGGACGACCTGGACGCGCTGGGCCTGCTGAAGGTGGACGTGCTGGCGCTGGGCATGCTCACCGCCATCCGCAAGGCGCTGGCCTTCATCGAGGACCGCCGCGGCCATGCCTTCGGGCTGCAGGACATCCCCGACGAGGACGCCGCCACCTACGACATGATCTGCGACGCCGACACCGTGGGCGTGTTCCAGATCGAAAGCCGTGCGCAGATGAGCATGCTGCCGCGCATGCGACCGCGCACCTTCTACGACCTGGTGATCGAGGTGGCCATCGTGCGGCCCGGCCCCATCGTCGGCGGCATGGTGCACCCCTACCTGAACCGCCGCCAGGGCAAGGAGCCGGTGGTGTACCCGAGCGAGGCGCTGAAGGTGGCGCTGGGACGCACGCTGGGCGTGCCGGTGTTCCAGGAGCAGGTGATGCAGATCAGCATTCTGGCCGCCGGCTTCACCCCCGGCGAGGCCGACGGCCTGCGCCGCGCGATGGCGGCCTGGCGGCGCAAGGGCGGGCTGGAGCGCTACTACTCGAGGATCGTCGACGGCATGACCTCCCGTGGCTACGACGAGGCCTTCGCCAAGTCGATCTTCGAGCAGATCAAGGGCTTCAGCGAATACGGCTTCCCGGAAAGCCATGCGGCCAGCTTCGCGCTGCTTGTCTATGCAAGTTGCTGGATCAAGTGCCACTACCCGGCCGAGTTCCTGGCGGCCATGCTCAACAGCCAGCCGCTGGGCTTCTACAGCCCCAGCCAGCTGGTGCAGGACGCGCGCCGCCACGGCGTGGACGTGCGGCCGGTGGACGTGATGCACAGCGACTGGGACTGCACGCTGGAAGGCCTGCCCGCGCCGCCGGCGGTGCGGCTGGGGCTGCGCCGGGTGTCCGGCCTGCAGGAGGCGTCGGCGCTGCGCATCGTGCAGGCCCGCGCCGCGCTGCCCTTCGACGGCGCCGACGACCTGGCCCGCCGTGCCGGCCTGGAGCAGCACGAGATGCGGCTGCTGGCCGGTGCCGATGCACTGGCCAGCCTGGCCGGCCACCGGCGCCAGCAGGTGTGGGAAGCCGCCGCGCTGCAGCGGCCGCCGGCCCTGCTGCGGGCCGCGCCGGTGGACGAGGACTGGCTGGACCTGCCGCCCGCGCCGGAAGGCGAGGAGATCGTCTTCGACTACCACGCCACCGGGCTGACGCTGCGCCGCCATCCGCTGGCGCTGTTGCGCGAACGGCTGGCCGAGCGGCACATGCTGACCGCCGAGCAGCTGCACCGCCTGCCGGGCGGCCGCCGCGTGGCCACCTGCGGCATCGTCACGCTGCGCCAGCAGCCCTCCACCGCCAACGGCACCATCTTCGTGAGCCTGGAGGACGAAACCGGCGTGGTGCAGGTCATCGTGTGGAAGGGCCTGCGCGACGAGCAACGCGCCGAGCTGCTGGGCGCGCGGCTGCTGGGGGTGCACGGCACCTGGCAGCGCGAAGGCAAGGTATGCAACCTGATCGCCCACCGGCTGAGCGACTGGACGCCGCTGCTGGGCCGCCTGGCCGATGCGCAAAGGAGCCGGGACTTCCGCTGAAGGCGGCCTTGATGCTCAGCGCCCCCGAGCCCCCTCCAGGAGCTTCCAGCCATGCCACATCCACGCATGCCTCGTGCCATGCGGCACTCGGAACTACCCGGTTCTGCCGCGCAGACCCCTAGCCCGCGGCGCCGTCACGCCGGGCCTGCAGCCGCCAGCGCGCCGGCGGCATGCCATGCAGCCGGCTGAAGGCGCGGCTGAACGAAGCCTCGGTGTCGTAGCCCGCTTCCTGGGCGATGTGGCCGATCGGCCGGCGGGTGTGCACCAGCGCGCTGCCGGCCAGGAACAGCCGCCATTCGCGCAGGTAGCGCATCGGTGACTTGCCCAGCAGCGCCGCGAAGCGCTCCGACAGCACCGAGCGCGAGGTGGCGCCGGCGCGGGCCAGCGAGGCCACGGTCCAGGGCTCGCGCGGGCGGTCGTGGATCAGCGCCAGCGTGCGGGCCACGATGGGGTCGCCCATGCCGGCCAGCAGGTTGGGCGCCGCGCCTTGCCGGGCGACGATCTCGCTGCGCAGCAGCTCGATCAGCAGGATCTCGGTCAGGCGCTCCACCACCGAGCTGCCGCCGGGGCTGCCGGACTGCGCCTCGGCCACCAGGGCCTGCACCGCGCCGTGCAGCAGCGGGCCCGCGCCCGGCGCGCCCGCATGCAGCTGCATGACGCTGGGCAGGGCCTCGCGCAGCGGCTGGAAGTTCATCGCCTCCAGCGACACGAAGCCGCACAGCAGGCGGGTGGTGGCGGGGCCCTGGCCATAGCGCAGCACCGGCACCTCGGCCCAGGGCCGCGGCGGCAGGTCGTCCACCGGGCAGATCAGCGGCCCGCCTTCGCCCCGGCCGAGCGCATGGCCGGTGGCAAACGGGAAGGCCACCACGTCGCCGGCCTGCAGCGCATACCGCTGCTGCTGCACCCGCAGCCAGCACTCGCCGTCGGCCACCACGTGGAAGGGGATGGTGGGCAGCGCGCTGCGGGCCAGGCCGCCCAGGCGGGGCGTGCCGTCGGTCTGCCAGTCGCCGCCGGCCTGCACGCAGAACTGCAGCGAGCCGGCGATGCGCACCGACCTCAGCAGCGTCGACAGTACATCCGCAGCCATGTCCCCTGCCCTCCGGGCACCGCTGCCCGCCACGGACATCACCTTACAGGACGGCGGCCGCGGAGCTTCGGCCAAGCGGCGCGGCATCGCAGCCATGGCGGCCGGCGGCCGCGGCTCGTAAGGTCATGCCGTGCCAACCCCACAGGAGAACCCCATGAGCACGGAACCGCGAGAACTGGTGGTCGTCATCACGCACGGCATCGACCACGAACTGTCGTCGGCGGCGATGACCATCGCCCTGGGCGGCCTCACCGCCGGCCTGAAGGTGTCCATCTTCCTCACCAGCAGCGGGGTGGACATCGTGCGGCGCGGTGCGGCCGACACCACCCACGTCAAGCCGCTGGAGCCGCTGGCGGACATGCTGCAGGGCTTCATGGCCCGCGGCGGCGTGCTGTGGGCCTGCACGCCCTGCGTGAAGAGCCGCGGCTATGCCCCGGAAGCGCTGCTCGAAGGCGTCGTCGTCACCGGGGCCAGCCTGATGCACGAGGCGCTCAAGCGCGGCGCGGCGACGCTGTCGTTCTAGACGGCGGCGGCCGCCAGGCGGCCCCGGCCGCCTGCGCTCAATCGTGCAGCAGCAGGTCGCCGAAGACCGCATGCTCGCCTTCGCGGCGGTCGGGCCCGGGAGCGTCGTACAGCACCAGCCATTGCGGCTGCCCGCCGGACAGGGCACGCGGCACGTCGCACAGGGCTTCGGCGCGGTCCATGCCCTCGCCATGCGGCAGCGGCACGGCGCCGGTCAGGCCGGTCTCGAAGCGCACCGGCTCGGTGTGGCTGGCCAGCAGCAGCCGGGCGGCCGGCCACTTGTACACGCGGATCTCGCCATCCAGCACCATGGTGGGGCCGGCCAGGATGAAGAGGTCGTCGCCGGAGAAATGCAGGTCGCGCACGCCCAGGCCGTCGAGCTGCAGGAAATGCTTGCGCAGCAACGTGCCGGCCTCGTCCAGCGGCGCCAGGCGCAGGTGGTCGCCCCGCACTTCCACCGCGATCTCCAGCACCGCCGACCAGCCGCGCAGCACCGGGCCGCGCAGGCCCAGCAACAGCCGCCGGCCATCCACGGCCAGGCCTTCGATGTCCAGGCCGTTGTCCTTGCCGGGGATCGCCATGTAGGGCCCCACATGCGGATCGGCGGCCAGCAGCCGGGTGAGCTCGTTGCCGTGGCCGTCGCCCTTCAGGCGCAGCGCACGCCGGCCGTCCTGCGCCTGGCGCACCAGGCAGGGCTGGCCCTGGGCATCGTCCTCCAGCGGCAGGCAGGCCAGCAGCAGCCGGTTGGGATCCAGCGACACCTTGGCCAGCCGCTTGGCATTCTCCTCATGGCTGCGGCCCGCCTTGGCGTTCTTGCGCTTCAGGCCGTGGGAGCCCACCACCCACAGCATGCCGTCCACGCAGTCGAGGCCTTCGAGGTCGGCCTCCTTGCCGGCCGGGCCCGGCAGGTCCAGCAGTTCGCCCAGCGGGAAGTCGCGCACCTCGCCGAAGCGCAGGGTCTCGTTGCCCACCGGCGGCAGCCGGCGCAGGCGGTCGAGGCCGCAGGCCTCGTCGCCCGCCACCCACAGCCAGTCACCGGTGAAGGCGGCGCCCGACAGGTTCGAGCGCACCAGCGAGCCCTGGCCGAACTCGAGGCGGACGGCATGGGCGGATCGGGCGGTGGGGGTGGGCATGAACGGTGCTCCGTGCGGGTTGGCGTGGGCGGGTTGTACCAAGGCCGCGGCGCGGCGGCTCAGGAGGCGAGGCCGACCGCCAGCTCGGCCCACACCGCCAGCAGCACCAGGCCCACCACCGCGCCGAGCGCCAGCCGCTGCCGGCGGCTGCGGGCCAGACGGGCCAGCAGCGTCCAGGCCATGCCGGCGCCGAACACCAGCGCACCGGCGGCGGCGAAGTCCTCCCAGCCCCAGGCCATGTGGGTACTCAGGCGCGTGGCCACGCCGGCCAGCGCCAGCACCGCGGCCGCCGCGGCCAGGCTGCGCAGGCCGGCACGAACGAGCATCGACATGGTGTCCTCCCACGTGAGCGATGGAGGACCGCATCATCCCAGGTCGGCCGCCTCTTGGCCATCCGGCCATGCACCGCCGCACCTGTCTAGACAAGCGGCCACCGCCGGACACGGCATCGGCTGACACCGCCACGGCGGTTCCGCCGGCCGCGATGAATGCGCCGGGCCGCTACGCTGGACACCTGTTCCCTGCCCTGGAAGGCGCCGCATGAATGCCATCGACCTGCTGGTCACCCAGCACCGCAGCATCGAGACCGCCTTGCAGCAGGTGCTGGACACCGACGACGAGGCCGCCCGTGCGCGCGGCTTCGCGGCCGTGGCCGACCTGCTGACGGTGCACATCGCCTCCGAGGAAGAGATCTTCTATCCCGCGGTGCGGGCCGGCCGCACCGAAGGCATCCTGCTGGAATCGCTGGAGGAACACCTGTCGCTCAAGCGCCTGCTGGCCGACCTGATCGCGCTGGATCCGCGCGAGCAGACCTTCGTGCCCAAGTACAAGGTGCTGAAGGAACAGAGCGAGCACCACCACGAGGAGGAGGAGGAACACCTCTTCCCCCAGGCGAGCGAGCTGCTGGGCAGCGCCGAGCTGGACCGGCTGGCGACGCAGATGCTGGGCCTGCAGCAGCGGCTGCGCAGCGAAGGCGCGCCGCGCGAGGCCATGCCCGAGCAGACCGACAAGGCCGCGCCCCTGAAGTGAGCGTGGCCGGTCAGCGCTTGCTGTCGTCGGCCTCCTCCACCGCGAACATCTCGGGGTCGATGCCGGCGGGCAGGCGCTCGCAGTCGTCGCCCAGCCACTTGAACACCGTCGACTGCTCCAGCTTCAGCGGCAGGCCGCGGGAGGTGGCTTCCATGCTGAGCTGCTGGCGCGCGGCGGTACGGCCGGTCACCTCGTAGCTGCCGCGGCCGCTGCCCTGCAGCTTGCCGCTGCAGCTCAGGGCGATGGTGCCGCTGCTGGCATTGGTCGGGCTCACCTTCACCTGGCAGCCTTCCAGCGCCTGCGGCGCGGGCAGGCGGTAGCTGTCGCTGCGCTGGCAGTGCAAGGCCAGGTTGCTGCCGGCCGGCAGGCCCAGCCGGCTCATTGCGGCCGTCAGGCTGCTGCGCTGCTCCGGCGTCATCGCGCCGTTCACGTCGAACAGCGTGGGCATGTTGCTGCCATTGAGGCGCGTGGTGGAGGCGCTGGCCCACAGCCCGGGCTTGACCGACAGGGTCTGCGCCTGGGCGCCCCCCACGGCCAGCCAGCTGATGAGGGCGACCAGCGCCGGGGTGACGAACGACTTCATGAACGGCATTCCTGTGCGGACGAGGATGCCAGGCCGGGCCTGGCGGGCCCGCATTCTCTGGCCGCACGGCGCACCCCGGTGTTACCGATGGTGGCCGGCCGGGCCGGCCTCAGGCGGCTTCCAGCCCGAGCAGGAAGTCGGCGAAGCCACCGCGGGCGCGGGCCTGGCGGCGGGCGCTGGTGTGCACCCGCGGCGTGATGCTCCAGGCGATGCGGGCGCCGCTGGCTTCCAGGTCGTGCACCAGGGCCACGTCCTCGCCGCAGGCCAGCGGGCGGAAGCCGCCGGCGCGACGGTAGGCCTGCGCTTGCACGCCCAGGTTGGCGCCGTGGATGTGGCGGTGGCCTTCCACCGGGCGGTAGTGCGCCTCGTAGCGGCCACGCACCTGCGGGCTGTGGGCCGACCAGTCGGCCACGCTCACGCAGCCGCACACCGCGTCGGCACCGGCCTCGTGCAGGGCCAGTTGCGCCACCAGCCAGTCGTCGGCCACCTCGCTGTCGGCATCGGTGAAGGCCAGCCACTGCGCGCCGGCATCGAGCAGCGCCTGGGCACCGGCGGCGCGCGTGCGGCCCACGTTGCGGTGCTGCACCACCAGCGGCAGCACGCCATGGCCGGCGGCCACCTCGGCCGAGGCGTCGGTGCAGGCATCCAGCACCACCACCAGCCGCACCGGCTCGCCCTGCAGGCCGGGATGGCGGGCGGCGCGCTTCAGCGCATCGAGGCAGCGGCCCAGCAGCGCCTGCTCGTTGTGCGCCGGTACCGCCACGCCGATCACAGCAGGCCCTCGCGCACCGCGGGCGAGCGGCCGTCGCGGCTCCACACCGCCAGGTGGAAGTCGGGCTCCAGGTGCTGCACCAGCCGCGGCAGGCCCAGCGCCTGGTGCAGCGCCTGCTGCACCGTGTCGCCGTCCAGCGCGCAGCCTTCGATGGGATGCCGCCAGTGGCAGGCCAGCACCACGCCGTCCTCGGCCAGGCTGCGCAGCGCCAGCCGCGCCACCTCGGCCAGGCCGTCGGCACCGAGGTAGTAGCCCAGCTCGCTGAGCACCACCAAGTCGAAGCGCAGGCCCTGCGGCCAGCCGCCGGGCAGCTGCAGCTGCCGCACCTCCACCTGCGGCAGCGGGGCCAGCAGCCGGAGGGCGGCGGCCACGGCGGTGGGATCGAGGTCGGCCGCCAGGTAGCGGTCGCAGCGCGGCGCCAGCTCGGCCGCCAGGTCGCCGCCGGCGCAGCCGGGCTCGAAGCCGAAGGCATAGCGCCGCCCGGGCAGGCAGGCCGCGGTGACGGCGCGCTTGCGCTGCTCGTACCAGCGGGTGCGGTAGCCCCAGGGGTCGTCGCCCTGGGCGTAGAGCTTGCGGAAGTAGTCGGCGTCGGTGGCGGCGCTCGGGGGGGATGCGGGTGGCGTGGCGGGCATGGCGGGGGTGTTCAGGGCGAAGGAACGACGGGGGCCAGCAGGTATTCCCAGGGCCGCAGCCAGCGCGCCAGCGCCCAGCCGGGCAGGATGGGCTGCGAACCCGGCGGCGCCTGCAGCTGGGAGCGGTGCTCGGCCAGCGCCCGCTGCTTGGCTTGCCGGGCGGCCGGCGGCAGCGCCACCCGGCGCAGCCGCTGCCAGGGCACCCGGGCATCGCCGGGGGACGCCCAGTGCCAGGTCCATACCGGCGCCTCGTGCAGGCAGGCGCCAGCAGCTGCGCAGGCGGCCGCGGCCGCGCGGCCGGTGGCTTCATGGTCGGGATGGCCATCGTGGCGCCAGGTGGTGAACACCTGGTCGCCCGGGCGCAGCAGCGCGGCCAGGCGCTGCACCAGCTGGGCTTCGTGGTCGCTGGCGCCACCGTCGGGCAGGCCCAGGCGCTGGATGGCGCGGGCCGGCAGGCCCAGGTGGGCCAGCCCGCGCTGCCGCTCGATGCGGCGGCGGCGCGCCAGCCGGGCGGCGGGCGTGGCATCGCCCGCGGGCAGGCCGGCTTCGCCATCGGTCACGCCCAGCACCCGCACTGGCCGGCCGGCGGCCAGCCACTGCTGCATCAGGCCGCCCACGGCCAGCAGTTCGTCGTCCGGATGCGGCGCCACCACCACCGCGCGGGCGCCGTCCGGCAGCAGCTGCCCCGCACTGCAGCCGGGCAGCGCCTGCAGCACCGGGCAGGCGGCCCAGGCCGACGCCGGCGTGCCCTGGCCTTGGATCAGCGGCGGCTCTACAGCGCCCATGCGGCGGCGCCGTCGGCTTCCGGGGTGGCCAGGCGCGCCAGCGACGCCAGGTCGCGGTCGGCATGGGTCTGGCGTACGAACACCGGCAGGTCGGCGGCCAGGCGGGCGAAATGGCGGTCGCGGCAATACGGCGTGGCACCCAGCGCGCGGCCGGCCAGCACCAGCAGGCGCTGCACGGCGGCATCCACCGCGCTGCGCACCCGCAGCGCCAGCGCCTGCGCCGACTGCAGCGGATGGTCGTCGACCCAGGCGGCAGCCTGGCGCAGCAGCACCGCCAGGCCATGCAGTTCCACGTCGGCCTGGCCCAGCGCCACCTGGGCCGCATGGCGGCGCTCGGGCGGGCCGTCGCGGGCCTGCAGCTCGGCATGCCGCAGCGCATCGCCCAAGGCGGCACAGCCGCCATACCAGCAGGCGGCCACGCCCAGGCCGCCCTGCCAGAAGCCGGGGCGCGACAGGTAGTCGCCGGCACCGCCGCACAGGTGGCCGGTGGCGCCGTCCAGCTGCACGTCCAGGCTCTGGCTGTCGGCCATGCCCACGGCACGCCAGGCGCCGCCCAGCACCTTCACCGCGGGCTGCGCCATCGGCACCAGCACCAGCCAGGGTCCGCTGCCATCGGCCTGCCAGGCGGTGAGCAGACCATGCGTGACATCGGCCGCGCCCGAGCACCAGCGCTTGGTGCCCTGCAGCCGCACCTCGTCGCCGCCCTGGCGCACGAAGCCCACGCGGCCGTCGGGCGGCTCGGCGGCCCACATGCCTAGACAACTGCCGGCCGGCGGTGCCGGCGCGCGCAGCTCCTGCAGCACGGCCAGCGCATCGGTGTGGCCCTCGTACAGCTTGGCCAGCGAGAGATCGTGCCGGGCCACGGTGGCCAGGGCCTGCCAGCGCTGCAGCGTGCGTCCGCCGGCCGGCGGCGGCAGCGCGTCCAGGCCGGCGTGGATCAGCGCATGCAGCTGCTGGGCGGGACTGCGTTGCCCATCGGGGCCGCCCAGCACATCAAGCAGCGCGCGGGTATCGCCGGCATGCCGGCCCGGCACCGACGCGGTGGTGGGGAGATGGGGAACATTTGCCGCAGAAAGTGTCGCGAAGGCGGACATCGAACAGTGCGGCAAGCGCCGGCCAGGTGACTCTGGCCGGCATCGTCGCAGCGCCTGCTCGCCCGCCCTGTAGGACGGTTGCACATGTGGCCGTAGGTAACGGGCTGCCTATCGGCCCGCGGCGTCGGGCTTGTCGCCGCTTTCGGGCGCCAGGTGCGGGTCGTCCTTGTCCCGCGGCTGGCCGGCCGGGGCGGCCGGGGCGGGCTGGCCACCGGTGCGGATCTGCTCGCCGGAGGCCGCGGGCTTGTCGTCGGCGCCGGCACCGGGCCAGCTCTTGTTCTCTGCGGGCAACTGGGTCATGGCTTGCATCCGTTGAGTGGGAGATGCAGGTCGGCGGCAAGCCGCGTTCCGGCAGCCGCCTCGGAACCTGTGAATGAAGCGGTCGCACCCGAGCGGCGCGACACGGCGGCCTAAATCCAGGCGCAAGGCGCAGCCGTGGCTCGGGTGAGTGGTTCGTTCACAGGTTCTCAGCCGAGGAACCAGCGCAGCACCAGCCGCTGCGCCAGCCCGCCATAGGGCGGATGGAAGAGCTGGCTGGGAAACCAGCGCCGCCGCGTGAACACCGTGCGCGCGTGCGACAGCGCGAGAAAGCCCTCATGCCCGTGGTACGCGCCCATGCCCGAGCCGCCGATGCCGCCAAACGGCGCATCGTGGTTGACCACATGCCAGCCCCAGTCGTTGAAGGTCACGCCGCCGGAGCGGGTTCGCTCCAGCACCTGGGTGCGCTCCGCCGCATCGTGGCTGAAGCAGTACAGCGCCAGCGGCCGCGGCCCGGCATTGATGAAGGCGATGGCGTCGTCCAGCGTGTCGTAGGGCAGCACCGGCAGAATGGGGCCGAACAGCTCCTGCGTCATCACGGCCATGTCCGGCGTCGCGCCGACCACGATGTGCAGCGGCAGCTGCCGGCCCTCGCCCCGCGGCATGGGGCCGCAGGCCAGCACCTGCGCACCGCGTACCCGGGCATCGTCCAGCAGGCAGAGCAGCCGGCGCTGGTGATGCGGATTGACGATGGCGGTGCAATCGGCATTGCCTTCGGCCACGCCGCCGTAGAACCGCTGCCAGGCCGCCTGCACCGCCGCCACGAAGGCCGGCAGCTGCTCGCGCGGCACGAGCACATGGTCGGGCGACACGCAGATCTGCCCGCTGTTGGCCGCCTTGCCATGCGCCACCCGCCGCGCCGCATCGGCCAGCGGATAGCGCCGGCCCACCAGCGCGGGCGACTTGCCGCCCAGCTCCAGCGTCACCGGCGTCAGGTGCTCGGCGGCCGCACGCATCACGCGGCGGCCCACCGCGGGCGAGCCGGTGAACAGGATGTGGTCGAAGGGCAGCGAGGTGAAGAAGGCCGGGTCGGCCAGCTCCTGGCCCACCAGCGCCACCTGCGCCTCGTCGAACACCTCGGCCAGCACGGCGCGCAGCGCGGCGTTGGTGGCCGGCGTGGCCTCGGGCATCTTCACCATCACCCGGTTGCCGGCGGCCAGTGCCGAGGCCAGCGGACCCAGCGCCAGGTACACCGGGAAGTTCCAGGGCACCACCACCGCCACCACGCCCTTGGGCTGGTGGTGCACCTGCAGCCGGTTGCCGGCGAACAGCCACTCGGTGCGGCGGCGGCTGGGCTTCATCCAGCGGCGCACATGGCGGGCCGCATGGTCCAGCGCCAGCACCGAGCCCAGCACGTCGAGCATCTGCGATTCGGCCGCAGCGCGGTGGCCGAAGTCCTGGCCCATGGCCTGCACCAGCAGCGCCTGCCGGCGCAGCACGGCCTGCTTCAGCGCCAGCAGCTGCGCGCGCCGCTGCGCGGCGTCGGTCGGGGGCTGCGCCATGCAGGCCGCCTGCTGGGCGGCCAGCAGGCCGCGGATGCGCTGGTGCAGCTCGGCCTGCGCGGCGGCCTGCGCTTCGGCATCGTGTGCAGGCGCCCGGGACGGGGCTTCGGTCGGTTGGTTCATGGCGCGGCAGCGGGCGATGGGCCGTGGCGGGGGTGGTCCCCCGCAGTCTGCCAGCGCGGCCCTGCCCGCCCGCCCCGGGTCAGCCCGAGCGGCCGGCGCGGCGCACGCCGGGCAGGATGCCGGGCTGGGCATCCCGCGGCGCCGCAGCGGCTGCGGGCTCGGGGGCCGACGGCTCCAGCGCGATGCTGATCTCGTTGGGGTACTTCCACATGGCACCGGTGATCATGTCGGTGATGCCCAGGTCGAGGAAGAAGCCGCCCACGACGCCCGAGGTCTGGGTGCGGCTGACCAGCCGCTGGGTGGCGTTCTCATGGCCGGGGGCGGCGCACTGCACCAGCACGTCCTTGGCGCCCTTGTCCAGCGTGACGGTGTTCTGCCGGCCGGTGACGATGCCCAGCTGCGATCCCTCGCGGGAGACGACGCAGCGGGTCTCCTTGGGCGTGAGGTGGAACACCACCGTCTGCGAGGTGCCGTCGGTGATGGAGGCACAACCGCTGCCCAGGGCCAGCAGGGCGGTGAGCAGGGTGGCGGTGGTGGCGTGGATGCGGGGCGGGACGTTCATGGTGCGAAGGCCTGGCGGCGGCTGGAGGAAGGAAGGCCGCCAGTGTTCCGCCCGGGGGCCGCGCCCACATCGGCCGATGGAGCCATCGGCCCGGCCCGCGAGGAGCCACCCCGCAGGGGGGATGTGCGCCTCGGCGCGCTCAGTGCGGGAAGGCCAGCCGCTTCTCCAGCAGCCGCTGCACCTGCTCGAACAGCAGGCTCAGCACCCAGTACACCCCCGCGGCCGCCAGATACAGCGGAAACGGCTGGAAGGTAGTGGAGATCAGCTCCTTGGTGGCCAGCATCAGCTCGGTGACCGCGATCACCGACACCAGCGAGGTGTCCTTGATCAGGCTGATCAGCGAGTTGGACAGGCTGGGCACGGCGGTGCGCAGGGCCTGCGGCGCCACGATGAAGCGCAGCGTCTGCACATGCGTCAGGCCCAGGCTGGTGCCGGCCATCCACTGGCCGCTGCCGATGCTCAGCACCGCGCCGCGCAGGCTTTCCGACAGGTAGGCCGCCACGTTGAGCGTGAGCGCCAGGATGCCTGCGGTGACCGGCGAGAACTCGATGCCGATGCTGGGCAGCCCGTAGTACACGATGAACACCTGCACCAGCAGCGGCGTGCCGCGGAAGATGCTGACGTACAGCCGCGCCAGCCAGTGCAGCAGCGGCAGCTCCAGCACCCGCACCAGCGCCACCAGCGCACCAAGCGCCAGGCCCAGCACCATGGCTGAGACGGCGAAGAAGAGCGTGTAGCCGGTGGCGCGCAGCATCACCGGTGCCGCCAGCTGCAGCAGCGGTATCAGCTCCATCGCCGCACCCCGGCGCCTGCGGCGCTCACTTGGCCGCGGTCAGCGGCTTGCTCACGTCGCGGGCAAACCACTTGACCGAGATCTTCTCGAAGCTGCCGTCGGCCTTCAGGTCGGCCAGGGCCTGGTCGATGGCGGCCTTGAACTTCGGGTTGCCCTTGCGGAAGGGGATGGCGTTGCTCTCGCTGGGGCCGATGGGCGCACCGGCCTTCAGCGGCAGCTTGCTGGTCTGCGTCAGGTAGGGGATCAGCAGGCTGTCGTTCAGCGCGGCGTCGATGCGGCCGGTGGCCAGGTCCTGCAGGTACTCCGGCGCGCCGGGATACACCTTGACCTCGGCACCTTCGATGCCGCGGGCGAGGTCGGCATAGTTGCTGCCCTGCCCCACGCCGATGCGCTTGCCCTTCAGGTCGGCCGGCGTGGCCATGGGGCGCGTCTCGTTGTTGCGCACGATCAGCTGCGCCGCCGAGGTGACATAGGGGCCGCTGAAGTCGAAGGTCTGGCGCCGCGCATCGGTGGCCGCCACCTGGTTGACGATGACGTCGTACTTGCCGGCCTGCAGCCCGGCCAGGATGCCGCTCCACTCCGTGGTGGTGAAGGCGGGCTTGACGCCCATCTTCGCCGCAATGGCAGTGGCGATCTCCACGTCGAAGCCGGTGAGCTGCCCCTGCGCGTCACGGAAGTTGAAGGGCGGGTAGGTGCCCTCGACCGCGATGCGCAAGGTGCCGCGCTGCTTCACCTCGTCCAGCAGGTCGGCGGCCTGCGCCGTGCCCGCCCACAGGGCCAGGCCGGCGGCCAGGGTTGCAAGCAGATGTGTGCGACGTTGGATCATGATTGTTTTCGCTCAGGGGTACGACAAGGCGGCGTATGTTGCCACCGCTGCGCAGGCAAGCCCCCACAGGCTATCGCTCCCATCCATAGGGCCAATGGCGCGCCTGCACGCCAGCCCGTAACCTGCGCAGCGTCGATCACAGCCGTACGCAAGGAGATGTAGCAATGAGCGCTGAGACTGAAATGAAGTGCCCGGTGGCGCACGGACAAGCCGGCGGCGGCAAGCCGCGCCAGACGCGCACCAATGCCCATTGGTGGCCCGACCAGCTGAACCTGGGCGTGCTGCACCAGCATGCCAAGCTGGGCGACCCGATGCTGGAAGACTTCGACTACCGAAAGGAATTCCAGACGCTGGACCTGCAGGCCGTGATCGCCGACCTGCATGCCCTGATGACCGATTCGCAGGACTGGTGGCCGGCCGACTACGGCCACTACGGCCCCTTCTTCATCCGCATGGCCTGGCACTCGGCCGGCACCTACCGCATCTTCGATGGCCGCGGCGGCGCCCGCTCCGGCGAGCAGCGCTTCGCGCCGCTGAACAGCTGGCCCGACAACGGCAACCTGGACAAGGCCCGCCGGCTGCTGTGGCCCATCAAGCAGAAGTACGGCCGCAAGCTCTCCTGGGCCGACCTGATGATCCTGGCCGGCAACGTGGCCCTGGAGTCCATGGGCTTCAAGACCTTCGGCTTCGGCGGCGGCCGCGAGGACATCTGGGAGCCCCTGCCCATCGACTGGGGCCCGGAATCCACCTGGCTGGGCGACGAGCGCTACAGCGGCGAGCGCGAGCTGGCCAAGCCGCTGGCCGCGGTGCAGATGGGCCTGATCTACGTGAACCCCGAAGGCCCCAACGGCAAGCCCGACCCGGTGGGCTCGGCCCGCGACATCCGCGACACCTTCGCCCGCATGGCGATGGACGACTACGAGACCGTGGCCCTGGTGGCCGGCGGCCACACCTTCGGCAAGTGCCATGGCGCCGGCCCGGCCCACCATGTGGGCGCGGAGCCCGAAGGCGCCAACATCGAGGAGCTGGGCCTGGGCTGGAAGAGCGCCTACGAGTCCGGCATCGGCGCCCATGCCATCACCAGCGGCCTGGAAGGCGCCTGGACCGCCACGCCCACGAAGTGGGACATGAGCTACCTGGAAACGCTGTTCGGCTTCGACTGGGAGCTGACCACCAGCCCGGCCGGCGCCCACCAGTGGAAGCCGGTGGGCGACGCCGGCCGCAACGTGCCCGATGCCCACATCCCCGGCAAGCTGCACCAGCCGATGATGACCACCGCCGACCTGGCGCTGCGCTTCGACCCGGCCTACGAGAAGATCGCGCGCCACTTCCTGGCCAACCCGGCCGAGTTTGCCGACGCCTTCGCCCGCGCCTGGTTCAAGCTCACCCACCGCGACATGGGCCCGAAGGTGCGCTACCTGGGCCCGCTGGTGCCGCAGGAAGACCTGCTGTGGCAGGACCCGCTGCCGGCCAACACCGGCCCGGTGATCGACGCCGCCGACGTGGCCAAGCTGGAGCGCCAGATCCTCGACAGCGGCCTGACCACGGCGCAGTTGGTGAAGGCGGCATGGGCCTCGGCCAGCACCTTCCGCGGCAGCGACCTGCGCGGCGGCGCCAACGGCGCACGCATCCGCCTGGCGCCGCAGAAGGACTGGGAAGCCAACGACCCCACCGAGCTGGCGCAGGTGCTGTCGGTGCTGGAAGGCATCCAGGCCACCTTCAATGCGCAGGCCAGCGGTGGCAAGCGGGTGTCGATGGCCGACCTGATCGTGCTGGGCGGCAGCGCCGCCATCGAGCGTGCGGCCCGTGCCGCCGGCCACCAGGTCCAGGTGCGCTTCACCCCTGGCCGCACCGATGCCACGCTGGAGCAGACCGACGTCAACTCCTTCGAGGTGCTGGAGCCGGCGATCGACGGCTTCCGCAACTACATCAAGGCGGGCGGCCCGGCCAACGTGGCCAACGGCATCATCGACAAGGCCAACCTGCTGATGCTGACCCCGCCCGAGATGACGGCCCTGGTGGGCGGCCTGCGCTCGCTGGGCGCGACCAGCGGCAACGTGAGCCACGGCGTGCTGACCGACCGCCCCGGCACCCTGAGCGCGGACTTCTTCCGGAACCTGCTGGACATGCGCACCGCGTGGAAGCCGGTGGAAGGCCAGAAGCACCTGTTCGAAGGCACCGACCGCAAGACCGGCGAACGCCGCTGGACGGCCACGCTGGCCGACCTGATCTTCGGCAGCAATGCGCAGCTGCGCGCGCTGTCGGAGGTGTATGCCGCAGCCGACGGCGAAGCCCACTTCGTGCAGGACTTCGTCGAGGCCTGGGTCAAGGTGATGGAGCTGGACCGCTTCGACGTGCGCGGCCGCAGCGCCGCGTGAGCGCCCCCCAGGCCGGCGCCGTGACCGACGCAGCCATCGAGGACACCGTCTTCGGGCTGCTGTCGGCCCGCCGGCCGGGCGCCACCATCTGCCCTTCCGAGGTGGCGCGTGCCCTGGCGGCCGACGAGGCGGCCTGGCGCGCACTGATGCCCCGGGTGCGCCAGGTGGCGCAGGCGCTGGCCGAGGCCGGCCGCCTGCGCATCACCCGCGGCGGGCAGCCGGTGGATGCGCTGGAGGCCGGCGGGCCGGTGCGGCTCGGGCGTCCCGACTGACGCGCGCGACCTGCGCCGCCCTCAGAACCTGTGAATGAAGCGCAGCCATGGCTCGGGCTAGGGCGAACCTTCGCAGCGACGAGCCGGGTCGTCAGGGCGCGTCGAGCGGGCGTGAGTGGTGCCTTAACAGGTTCTCAGCCCTGCGGCACCACGAAGGCCTGCAGCTCGGCCAGCCGGCCATCACGCAGGCGCCAGACATCGCAATACGCATGCACGCTGGCCGTGCCGGCCTCGTCATGCAGGGTGATCTCGCCGATGGCGGCCAGCGTGTCGCCCTCGGCCACCATGCGGTCCACCTTGAATTCGGGCGGCCGCTGGTAGCTTTCCTTCATCCAGCGGCGCACGGCTTCCTTGCCTTGCAGCGTGCGGTCGCCGACGAACACCCAGCGGGTGTCTTCGGTGCACAGCGCGAGAAAACCTTCATGGTCGCCGCGGGAGATGGCGGCATTGGCCTGTTCCAGGACCTGCTTGTGGGGATGGCTCATGCCCGGCTTTTTAGGCGCAAGCCAAAGCCTGCGCCGCCGGTACGGTCACGCGGGGTCCAGCCGCCGCAGCAGCTCGGCGGGGATGCGCAGCGAAGCCGCCGCCAGGTTCTGCCGCAGATGGGCCACCGACGAGGTGCCCGGGATCAGCAGCAGGTTGGGCGAGCGCTGCAGCAGCCAGGCCAGCGCCAATTGCATCGGCGTGGCACCCAGCTCCGCGGCCACGGACGACAGCGCCTGCGACTGCAGCGGGCTGAAGCCGCCCAGCGGGAAGAACGGCACATAGGCCACGCCCTGCGCGGCCAGCGCATCGACCAGCGCGTCGTCCTGGCGATGCGCCAGGTTGTACATGTTCTGCACGCAGACGATCTCGCAGAAGCCGCGCGCCTCCTCCACCTGCGTTGCGGTGACGTTGCTCAGCCCGATGTGGCGCACGAGGCCCTGCTGCTGCAGCTGCGCCAGTGCCGCCAGCTGGGGCGCCAGCGAGCCTTCGGCCGCGCCGTGCACGGCCAGCATGCTGCGCAGGTTCACCACGTCCAGCACGTCCAGGCCCAGGTGGCGCAGGTTGTCGTGCACCTGCTGCACCAGCTCGGCCGGTGATTGCGCGGGCAGCCAGGAGGCATCGTCGCCGCGGCGCGCGCCCACCTTGGTGACGATGGTCAGCCCGTCCCGGTAGGGATGCAGCGCCTGCCGGATCAGCTGGTTGGTGACGTGCGGTCCGTAGAAGTCGCTGGTGTCGATGTGGTCCACGCCCAGCGCCACCGCTTCGCGCAGCACCGCGATGGCGGCTTCCGGCGAAGCCGGCGGGCCGAACACGCCGGGGCCGGCCAGCTGCATGGCGCCATAGCCGATGCGGGCGACGCGGCGGCTGCCCAGCGGAAAGCGGCCGGCCTGCTGCGCGGGAAGCGGGGCGACGTCGGCGGCGGTGGAGGTATTCATGGTGTTCATTGCGGAGTGCGGCCTGGGTGGATGAGCCGGCCGAAGCGCCGGTGTGAAACCACTGTAGGCAGCACCCGGGCGTGCGATAAGGTGGCCAGCGTCGCACGCCTCGTGCGAAAAACCGGACACACCGCAGCCCGCTGGAGCAGTACCCCATGGCGCCCCTTCCCGATCCCACCCCGCCTGCGCTGGAAGCCAGCGGCATCACCGAGCTGGGCGACCTGGCCACCTTCCTGAAGGTGGCGCGCGCCGGCGGCTTCCGCGAGGCGGCGCGCCAGGCGGGGCTCAGCGCCTCCGGCATGAGCGAGGCGGTGCGGCGGCTGGAAGCACGGCTGGGCGTGCGGCTGCTCCACCGCAGCACCCGCAGCGTGGCGCCCACCGAGGCCGGTGCCCGGCTGATGGAGCGCCTGGGCCCGGCGCTGGAGGAGGTGAATGCGGCGCTGGACGTGGTCAACGGCTTCCGCGACCGGCCGGCCGGCACGCTGCGGCTGAACGTGCCGATGAGCGCCGCCCGGCTGGTGCTGCCGGCCATCGTGCCGCCCTTCCTGCAGGCCTATCCCGATATCCGCCTGGAGGTGACGGTGGACGAGAGCTTCGTCGACGTGCTGGCCGCCGGCTGCGATGCCGGCATCCGCTACGAGGAGCGACTGGAGCGGGACATGATCGCCCTGCCCATCGGCCCGCGCCGCCAGCGCATCGCCACCGCCGCCTCGCCGGCCTACCTGGCCGAGCATGGCATGCCGCAGCATCCGCGCGAGCTGCTGCAGCATGCCTGCCTCCTGGGCCGCTTTCCCAGCGGCGCGGTGCCGCCCTGGACATTCGAGCGCGAGGGCGACACCGTGGTGGTGACGCCCGCCGGCCGGCTGGTGGTGCGCCTGGGCGGCGGGGTGGACCTGGCCATCGAGACGGCCGTGGCGGGCTGCGGCGTCATCCACATCTTCGAGGACTGGCTGCGCCCGCAGCTGGACAGCGGCGCGCTGGTGCCGGTGCTGCCCGACTGGTGGGTGAGCTTCGCCGGGCCCTTCCTGTACTACCCGGGCCGCCGGCACCTGCCCGCGCCGCTGCGGGCCTTCGTGGACTTCGTCAAGTCGCACCCGCCTGCCGCGCCAGCGCCCGCAGCTCGGCGGTCGGCAGGGTGAATGCCGTGCTGTCCTTAAGCCGCTGCACCGCGAAGTCGATGAACCTGCGCACCCGGCCGGGCAGGTTCCTGCGCTGGCCGTAGTAGACGTAGAAGCCCATGCGCTCGCTGACATGCGCCGTCAGCAGCGGCACCAGCGCACCGGCACGCAGCGGCGCGGCGGCATTGATGCTGTCCACCTGGCCGATGCCCAGCCCCGCGGCCACCGCCAGCATCTCGGCATCGGGGTCGCTGCAGCACAGCACCGGATGCATCGGCTGGAAGACGATCTCGCCCTTCACGTCGAACTCCCACGGCACCGCGCGGCCGGTGCCCGGCTGCCGGTAGCCGGTGCAGCGGTGCTTGAGCAGCTGCGGCAGCCGCCTTGGCGTGCCGTGCTGCGCCAGGTAGGCCGGCGCGGCGCACACGATCTGCTGGATGGAGAACAGCCGCCGCGCGATCACCTGCGCGCTGGGCGGATTGCCGGCGCGAAAGCCCACGTCGATGCGCTCGGCGATGCTGTCGGTCGCGCGGTCTTCCAGCAGCAGGTCGATCTCGATGCCGGGATGCTGCTGCGCAAAGTCCACCACCAGCGGCAGCAGCACCTTGCGCCCGGCCGAGCCGCCGGCGCTGATGCGGATCAGGCCCTCGTCATCGCGCACCGCGCTGCGGGCCCGGCTCACCGCGGCGGCCACGCCTTCCAGGCTGCTGCGCACGTCGGTGAACAGGCGCTCGCCTTCCTGGGTGAGCGAGATCTTGCGCGTGGTGCGGTGGAACAGCCGCACGCCCAGGTGCTGCTCCAGCGCCCGGATGCCCTTGCTCACCGCCTGCGGCGTGCTGCCCTGGGCCAGGGCTGCGCGGTTGAAGCTGCCCGCTTCGGCGGCACGGACGAAGGTGGTGATGGCCTTGAGCTGGTCCAACAGGCGTCTCCCGAGGTCGTGCGCATCGTAGCAAGGCTGCACGGATTGACAACCGATGGTTGCCGGTGTTGTTGCCGCTGCCGGCCTACCGGGGCCAGGGTGCGCTGCCTAGAGTGACCCCTGTCGATTCCCCGACTGCACTACCTGAAAGGAAAACCGCATGTCCTCCCTCACCCAAGACCTGGCAGGCCGCACGGCCGTCATCACCGGTGCTTCCAGCGGCATGGGCCGCGCCAGTGCCCTGTTGCTGGCCGCACGCGGCGCCCGCGTGGCGCTGCTGGCCCGCCGGCAGGCCGCGCTGGACGAGGTGGCCGCGCAGATCGGCCGCGATGGCGGCCAGGCGCTGGCCATCGCTACCGACGTCACCGATGCCGCCTCGGTGCAGGCCGCCGCCGAGCGGGTGGCCGCCGAGTTCGGCGGTGCCGACCTGGTGTTCAACAACGCGGGCGTGATGCTGCCCGGGGCCATCGAGTCGCAGCCCTTCGCGCAATGGCAGCAGCAGATCGACCTCAACATCACCGCGGTGATGCGCGTGATCCATGCCTTCCTGCCGCAGCTGCAGCAGGCGGCCGCGCAGGGCCGGGTGGCCGACCTCATCAACACCTCCTCCATTGCCGGCCAGTACGTCTACAGCTACTTCGCGGTGTACTCGGCCACCAAGGCCTATGTGAGCCACCTCACCCGCCAGCTGCGCACGGAGCTGGGGCCGAAGGACATCCGCGTGTCCATGCTGGAGCCCGGCATCACCGACACCGAGCTGCAGGGCCACTTCACCTTCCAGGGCGCCACCGACTGGATCGCCCAGGCGCGCCAGAACATGGAGTTCCTGAAGGCGGAGGACGTGGCGCGGGTGGTGGCCTTCCTGGCCGCGCAGCCGCGGCATGTGAACCTGCAGCAGGTGGTGCTGATGCCCACCCGCGAAGGCCTGTGAATCGCACCGGTGGCTAATTCGCTGCCTGCGGTCGGCCGGGCCGCTGGCGGGCCGCCACGCCGGCGACGAAGTGGCCGAAGGCCTCCAGCAGCGGCGTGGCCTCGAAGCCCGGGCCTTCCAGCATCGCCAGGGCCTGCACCGTCGCTTCCAGCGTCGAGACCTGGTCGGGTCGCCGCGCGGCGCGGATGGCACGGTAGCGGGTGGGCCCCGGTGCCTGCAGCGCCAGCCGTGGCAGCGCGGCAAGCGCGGGATGGTCCAGCAGCAGCCGCAGGCTCTTGCGCCAGGTGGCGTCGATCACCACCAGCCGCAGCCGCCGCCCGGGGCCTGCCTCGGCGCCAGCACGAAGGGCCGGCGGCGCCGGCGCCAGCGGCACGTCGGGATAGAGCAGCAGCGTCTGCTGCCCGGGGCGATGCAGCAGGGCCTGCAGCGTGGCCGGCGAGAAGCATTCGCCGACCACCACCTCGCAGCGCGCCAGCGACAGGCGCAGCAGCGCCACGCTGTTCTTGGCCTGCCGCAGCTCCTGCGGATGCTGCAGCACCAGGACGTCGGTGCGGTGCGCCGTGGGCCGCGCCAGCGCGCACAGGCAGGTGGCCTGCGGGCGCAGGCAGCGCCGGCAGGCAGCACGGCAGCGGGGCAAGGGGGCATCGTTCACCCGCGCATGCTCGCATGCGCACGGGGCGGGGGATGGCCGCGCCACCCACCACGCTTGTCTAGGCAAGCGGCCCGCATCGCGCGTCGGCACGGCGGCCGCGGCATCGCGGTAAACCACAGTGCCCGCTGGTGCGCGAATTGCTTACCCTGGACGCTCATCGCCACGGACGGAAGTTCTCATGCCCATGCGCTCACAGCGACCCGCCTTCACCCTGGCGGCCGCCGCCACCTTGTCCGCCCTCCTGGCCTGGGGCGCGCCCGCCCTGGCACGCGACCTGGTGGTGGCCCTGAAGACGGAGCCCACCTCGATGGACCCGCAGTACCACGCGCTCACGCCCAACATCCAGCTGTCACAGACCCTGCTCGATCCGCTGGTGTGCCCCGACGCCGAGCTGGCGCCCAAGCCCTGCCTGGCGGAATCCTGGAGCGCGGAGGGCAGCACCTGGACATTCAAGCTGCGGCCCAACGTCAAGTTCTCCGACGGCACGCCCTTCACCTCGGCCGACGTGGTGTTCAGCTTCGAGCGCGTGCCCAAGGTGCCCAACAGCCCGTCGTCGTTCAACATCTACCTGCAGCAGGTCAGCAAGGTGGAGGCCGTGGACCCGCTGACCGTGCGCATCACCACGGTCAAGCCCTATCCGCTGGTGCCCATCAACCTGACCGGCCTGCCCATCCTGTCGGCCAAGGCCGCGAGCGGCGCCGCACCGGAAGGCAAGACCACCACCGAGATGAACGCCGGCACTGGCCTGGTAGGCGCAGGCCCGTACCGCTTCGTGTCCTGGAAGCGCGGCAGCGAGATCGTCTTCGAGCGCAACCCGCACTATTGGGGCCCCAAGCCCGCCTGGGACCGCGTGGTGTACCGGCCGATCACCAATCCCGCGGCGCGCGTGGCGGCGCTGCTGGCCGGCGACGTGGACCTGGTGGAAGACCCGCCCACCGACGACCTGGCGCGGCTGCAGAAGGACCCCAAGCTCAATGTCGTCACCAAGCCGTCGAACCGCGTGATCTACGTGGCGCTGGACCAGCACGGGGACCAGACGCCCGGCATCACCGGCGCGGACGGCAAGCCGCTGGCGCGCAATCCGCTGCGTGACAAGCGGGTGCGTGAAGCGCTGTCGCTGGCCATCGACCGCAAGGCCCTGGTGGACCGCATCATGGGCGGCGTGGCCACGCCGGCCGCGCAGCTGCTGCCCTACCCGATGCTGGGCGCCAGCCCCAACCTGACGCAGGCACCGAAGGCGGACGTCGAGAAGGCCAAGGCGCTGCTGAAGGAGGCGGGCCACCCCGATGGCTTCAACCTGGTGCTCGGCGCACCCAATGGCCGCTACATCAACGACAGCAAGGTGGCACAGACGCTGGCCGCGATGTGGACTCGCATCGGCGTGAAGACCACGATCGACAGCAACGCGCCGCCAGTGTTCTTCAAGAACCGCGACAGCCATGCCTACAGCGCCTACCTGGCGGGCTGGGGCACCGCCACCGGCGAGATGTCCAACACGCTGAACTCGCTGCTGGTCACGCCCAACAAGGAAAAGGGCGTGGGCACCACCAACCGCAGCCGCTATTCCAACCTGGAGATGGACCGCCTGGTGGAGGCCTCGGCCGCGGTGATGGACAGCAGCAAGCGCGGTGCGCTGCTGGCCAAGGCCAGCGAGCTGGCGATGGCCGATTTCGCGATGCTGCCGGTGCACTTCGAGCATTCGGTCTGGGCCATGAAGAAGGGCCTCGCCTTCACCGGCCGCGCCGACCAGATGACCATGGTGCAGTACGTGACGCCGGCCAAGTAGGCCGCCGCACGCAGTCGCAGTTTCCATGCTGGCGTACATCATCCGCCGCCTGATGCAGGCGGTGCTGGTCATGGCCGTGATGTCGGGCCTGGTCTTCGTCGGCCTCTACGTGGTGGGCGATCCGGTCTCGATGATGGCCAGCCCCGAGGCCACCGAGCTCGACCGCGAGGCCATCCGGCAATCCTTCGGCCTGGACAAGCCGCTGTGGCAGCAGTACGCGATCTTCATGTCGCATGCGGTGCGGCTGGACTTCGGCAAGAGCTTCCTCACCGGCCAGCCGGCGATGGGGCTGATCCTGGAGCGCATGCCGGCCACGCTGGAGCTGGCCATCGTCTCGATGCTGCTGGCGGTGGCGGTGGGCGTGCCGCTGGGCATCTGGGCCGGCCTCAAGCCGCGGGCAGTGAGCAGCCGCGCCATCATGACCGGCTCCGTGCTGGGCTTCTCGCTGCCCGGCTTCTGGGTGGGGCTGATGCTCATCATGGTGTTCGCGGTCACGCTGGGCTGGCTGCCGGCCAGCGGCCGCGGCCGCACGGTGATGGTGGGCCCGCTGGACCTGAGCGTGCTCACGCTGGACGGTTGGCAGCGGCTGGTGCTGCCGGCGCTCACCATCGCCTTCACCAAGGCCGCGCTCATCATCCGCGTGACCCGCGCCGCCACCCGCGAGGCGCTGCCGATGGACTACATCAAGTTCGCGCGGGCCAAGGGCCTGGCCTGGGGCCGCATCCTGAAGGTGCACCTGCTGAAGAACATCATGATCCCCATCGTCACCGTGGGCGGGCTGGAGTTCGGGCAGGTGGTGGCCTTCGCGGTGGTCACCGAGACCATCTTCGCCTGGCCCGGCATGGGCAAGCTGCTGCTCGATTCGATCATCACGCTGGACCGCCCGGTGGTGGTGGCCTACCTCATCCTGATCGTCTTCTTCCTGGTGATGCTGAACCTGATCGTGGACATCCTCTATTCGGTGCTGGACCCGCGGGTTCGGCTGCAGGCGGCCAAGGCATGACGCACGCCGTCATCACCGACACGCCGGCCGCGCTGCCGCCGCCGGAAACGCCGTGGCAGCGCCTGCGCCGTGAGTTCATGGCCAGCAAGCTGGCGATGTTCGGCCTGCTGCTGCTGTTGCTGGCGGTGGGCGCCGCGGTGCTGGCGCCGTGGATCTCGCCGCAGAACCCCTACGACATCGGCAAGCTCGACATCTTCGATTCCAAGCTGCCGCCCGGCAGCGCGGCGGCCGATGGCAGCATCACCTACTGGCTGGGCACCGACGGCCAGGCGCGCGACCTGCTCTCGGCCATCTTCTACGGCCTGCGCACCAGCCTGCTGGTCAGCGGCGTGTCGGTGGCCGCGGCGCTGGCCATCGGCAGCGTGGCGGGGCTGGCGGCGGCCTACTTCGGCGGCTGGATCGATGCACTGGTGATGCGCATCGTCGACATCCAGCTCTCGTTCCCCGCCATCCTGGTGGCGCTGATCCTGCTGGCGGTGCTGGGCAAGGGCGTGGACAAGGTCATCATCGCCCTCATCGTGGTGCAGTGGGCCTACTTCGCCCGCGCGGCCCGCGGCGCGGCACTGGTGGAGCGCAGCAAGGAATACGTGGAGGCTGCGCAGTGCATGTCGCTGGGCTGGCGCCGCGTGCTGCTGCGCCACATGCTGCCCAACTGCATGCCGCCGCTGATCGTCATCGCCACCATCGACCTGGCACATGCCATCGCGCTGGAATCCACGCTGTCCTTCCTGGGCGTGGGCGTGCCGGTGACCGAGCCCTCGCTCGGCATGCTGATCGCCAACGGCTTCGAGTTCCTGCTGTCGGGCCACTACTGGATCTCGTTCTTCCCCGGCATCGCGCTGGCGCTCAGCATCGTCGGCATCAACCTGGTGGGCGACCACCTGCGGGACGTGCTCAACCCGCACAACGCGCATTGAACGCCGTGGCCAGCAAGCTCCCCAACAACCCGGTGCTGCGCATCGAAGGCCTGAAGACCCACTTCTTCACCCACGGCGGGGTGGTGAAGGCGGTGGACGGCGTGGACCTGGCGGTGAACGCCGGCGAGATCCTCGGCCTCGTCGGCGAATCCGGCTCGGGCAAGACGATCACCGGCTTTTCCATCATCGGCCTGATCGACCCGCCGGGCCGCATCGTCGAGGGCCGCATCGCCTACCTGGGCGAGGACCTGGCGCAGGCCGGCGAGCAGCGGCTGCAGCAGGTGCGCGGCAAGGAGATCGCGATGATCTTCCAGGACCCGATGATGACGCTCAACCCGGTGCTGCGGGTGGACACGCAGATGGTGGAAGCCATCCACGCGCACGAGAAGGTGAGCGCCGCCGCGGCCCGCGCCCGGGCCCGCGATGCGCTGGCGATGGTGGGCATCGCCGCACCGGAGGAACGCCTGCTGGCCTATCCGCACCAGCTCTCGGGCGGCATGCGCCAGCGGGTGGCCATCGCCATCGCGCTGCTCAACCAGCCGCGGCTCATCATCGCCGACGAGCCCACCACCGCGCTGGACGTCACCATCCAGGCGCAGATCCTGTTCGAGGTGCAGAAGCTGTGCCGCGAGACCGGCACTGCACTGGTGTGGATCACCCACGACCTGGCCGTCATCAGCAGCCTGGCCGACCGCATCGCGGTGATGTACGCCGGCCGCATCGTGGAGGCCGGCACGGCGCAGCAGGTGATCGGCAGCCCGACGCATCCGTACACGCAGGGCCTGATCGATTCCATTCCCACACGCCAGACCCACGGCACGCTGCTGCGCCAGATACCCGGCATGACGCCTTCATTGCTGCACCTGCCCACCGGCTGCGCCTTCCGGCCGCGCTGCGGGCGGGCCGACGCGGCCTGCACCCAGGTGCCGGCCATCGTGCCGCAGCCCTCGGGCGCGCACACCCGCTGCTGGCATCCGCTGGAGGCCGCACATGTCTAGGCAAGTCGAGGCCGGCGACGCCGCGCCGCTGATCAGCCTGCGCGGCATCGACAAGCGCTTCACCCGGCCGGTGGACCTGGCCGGGCGCATCGCCAACCTGCTGGGCGCCCGCCACACGCCCGCGGTGGTGCATGCGGTCAGCGGCGTCGACCTGGACGTGCAGGCCGGCGAGGTGATCGGCATCGTCGGCGAATCGGGCTGCGGCAAGTCCACGCTGGGCCGCATCGTGGCCGGCATCAACCCGCCCAGCGCCGGCACCGTGCGCTACCAGGGCCAGCCGGTGGAAACCCTGCCGCGCGCCGAGCGCCGCGCCTACGAGCTGGGCGTGCAGATGATCTTCCAGAACCCGATGGCCTCGCTGAATCCACGCATGCGGGTGCTGGACATCATCGGCGAGGCGCCGGTGGTGCACGGCATCGTGCGCCCGTCGGAGAAGGCGGCCTACGTCGGCAGCCTGATGCGCCAGGTGGGCCTGGACCCCGACTATGCGCAGCGCTATCCGCACCAGTTCTCGGGCGGCCAGCGGCAGCGCATCGGCATTGCCCGCGCGCTGGCGCTCAAGCCGCGGGCCATCGTGTGCGATGAGGCGGTGGCCGCGCTGGACGTGTCCATCCAGGCGCAGGTGCTGAACCTGTTCACCGAGCTGCGGCGCGAGTTCGACCTGACCTACCTGTTCATCAGCCACAACCTGGGCGTGGTGGGCCACATCGCCGACCGCGTGGTGATCATGTACCTGGGCCGCATCGTGGAAGTGGCGCCCACCGACACGGTGTTCAACCGGCCCAACCATCCTTATACCCAGGCGCTGCTGTCGGAGCTGCCCACGCTGGACACCACCCGCCGGGTGTACAAGCCCATCCAGGGCGAGCTGCCCTCGCCGCTGGCACCGCCCTCGGGCTGTGCCTTCCATCCGCGCTGCCCGCATGCGATGCCCCGCTGCAGCACCGAGCGCCCGGCGCTCAAGACCCTCTCGGCCGGCCACACCAGCGCCTGCCACCTGAACGACCTCACGCAACCCATCACCGTGCACACCCAAGCCGTTCCTGCATGACCTCACGCGCAGTTCCCCACGCCGCCACGCCCTTCGATCCCTTCGCGCTGCAGCGGCCCACCGCCGAGCCGCTGCCGCTGATCGCCGATTCGCCGCACAGCGGCCTGAAGTACCCGGCCGACTTCGGCTACGCCCTGCCCTTCGACGAACTGCGCGCGGGCGAGGACACCGACGTCGACGTGCTGTGGCAGGCCTTGCCCGCGGTGGGCGGCACGCTGCTGGCGGCCGAGTTCCCGCGCAGCTACATCGACCCCAACCGCGACGCCGCCGACCTGGACGCCGCGCTGCTCGACGGCCCCTGGCCCGGCGAGCTGAAGCCCAGCGAGAAGACGCGGCTGGGCATCGGCCTCGTCTGGCGCGATGCCGGCCACGACGGCCGCCAGCCGATCTACAGCCGCAAGCTCAGCGTGGCCGAGGTTCAGGCCCGCATCGCCACCTACCACGCGCCCTACCAGCGCACGCTGCTCGAAGAGATCGAGCAGGCCTTCCAGCGGCATGGCGCGGTGTGGCACCTGAACCTGCATTCGATGCCGGCCAATTCGTACGAAGGCCTGCAGATCCAGACCGACAAGCCGCTGGCCGACGTGGTGCTGGGCAACCACGACGGCCGCACCTGCAGCGAGGAGTTCACGCAGCTGGTGGCCGAGGCGATGCGCCGGCGCGGCCTGGGCGTGGCCTTCAACGACCCGTTCAAGGGCGTGGCCCTGATCGCCCGCATCGGCCGGCCGGCCGAGCGCCGCCACAGCCTGCAGATCGAGCTGCACCGCGGCCTGTACATGAACGAAGCCACCCGCGAGCGCAGTGCCGGTTTTCCGGCGCTGCAGCAAGCCCTGGGCGGCGTGGCGGCCGAACTGGCCGACTACGTGCGCCAGCAGACCAGAGGATGAACACGATGAGCGAGACCCTGACCGAAGACACCGGCGTGATCGACGCCATCCGCAGCGAAGTGCCGGCGATGACGGCGCTGCGCCGCGACATCCATGCCCACCCGGAGCTGGCCTTCCAGGAGACGCGCACCGCCGACCTGGTGGCCGCCAAGCTGGCCTCCTGGGGCATCGAGGTGCACCGCGGCCTGGGCAAGACCGGCGTGGTGGGCGTGCTGCACGGCAGCCGCGGCCCGGGCGGCCGTGCCATCGGCGTGCGCGCCGACATGGATGCGCTGCCGATGCCCGAGCACAACCGCTTCGCGCATGCTTCGCTCAACCCGGGGCGCATGCATGGCTGCGGCCACGATGGCCACACCGCGATGCTGCTGGGCGCGGCGCAGTACCTGGCGACGCACCGGGATTTCGAGGGCACGGTGAACTTCATTTTCCAGCCGGCGGAAGAAGGCGGCAACGCCGGCGCCAAGGCGATGATGGCCGACGGCCTGTTCGAGCGCTTCCCCTGCGACGAGGTCTACGGCGTGCACAACATGCCGGGCGCGCCGGTGGGCACCTTCTCGTTCCGCAAGGGCGCGATGATGGCCTCGAGCAACCGCTTCGACATCGTCGTGCGCGGCACCGGCGGCCATGCGGCCATGCCGCAGAAGGGGGTCGACCCGATCGTCATCGCGGCCGAGATGGTGGGCGTGCTGCAGACGGTGATCTCGCGCACCAAGTCGCCGATCGACACCGCGGTGCTCAGCGTCACCCAGATGCATGCGGGCGATGCCTACAACGTGATTCCGGACGAGGCGGTGCTGCGCGGCACGGTGCGCACCTTCAGCATCGAGGTGCTGGACCTGATCGAGGACCAGATGCGCCGCATCGCCGAGACGCTGCCGCAGGTGTACGGCGCCACCGGCGAGCTGAAGTTCGTGCGGGCCTACCCGCCGCTGGTGAACTGGCCGGCGCCCACCGACTTCGCGGCCGACGTGGCCACCGAGGTGTTCGGTGCCGCCAAGGTGCTGCGCGAGGCGCCGCCGGTGGCGGGAGCCGAAGACTTCTCCTTCTTCCTGGAGCAGGTGCCGGGCAGCTACTGCTTCATCGGCAACGGCAACGGCGAGCACCGCGAGGCCACCTACCACGGCATGGGACCGTGCGAGCTGCACAACCCCAGCTACGACTTCAACGACGCGCTGCTGCCCATCGGCTCCACCTACTGGGTGAAGCTGGTGCAGGCCTTCTTCCGGCGCGGCTGAGCGGGCGGCCCGCAGCCGCCTCAGGGCACCAGCACCAGCGCGCCCTGCTTGCTGCGGTCGCGCAGCGCCTCGTGCGCCGCGGCCGCCTGGCGCAGCGGCCAGCGGGTGTACGGCACCTCGCCCAGCACGCCCGAGCGCCAGGCCTGGAACACCGCGGCCGTGGCCTCGGGCAGGCGGCCGGCCAGGTGCGGCGCCATCGGCCCACCCACCAGGCGCACGCCGCGCCGGCTCATCGCCTGCGCATCCACCACCGGCGCGCCGGAAGCCGCGCCGATGGACACGATGGTGCCGCCGTCCTTCACCGCGGCCATCGTGGCCTCGAAGGTGGCGCGGCCCACCAGCTCGTACACCACGTCCACGCCGTCGGGCACCAGGGCCCGCACCTGGGCGCCCAGGTCCGGCGCATCGGAGGCCAGCACATGGTCGATGGCGCCCTCCAGCGCCTGCCGCTTGGCCATGCTGCCGGCGGTGCCGATGACCCGGGCGCCCAGGGCCTTGGCCCAGCGTGCCAGCAGGCCGCCCACCGCGCTGGAGGCGCCCTGCATCAGCACCGTCTGCCCCGCGGCCAGCGCGTGGTAGCCGTGCAGGCCGGCCCAGGCGGTCAGGCCCTTGGTGAGCACCGACGCCACCCGCGCGTCATCCAGGTCGTCGGGCACCTGCACCAGGGCGCTGGCATCGATCAGCCGCACCTGGGTGTCGCTGCCCGGCGCCAGGTAGTAGGCCACCCGCTGGCCCACGCGCAGCGACGGCACGCCGGGGCCCAGCGCCTCGATCACGCCCACGCCTTCCACGCCCGGCACCGAGGGCAGCGGCACCGGGAAGGCACCCTGGCGGAACAAGGTGTCGATGAAGTTGACGCCGATGGCCGAATGGCGCAGCCGCACCTGGCCGGCGCCGGGTTCGCCCACCGGGGCATCGTCCTCCACCTGCAGCACATCGGGGCCGCCGTAGGCGTGGAAACGGATCGTCGTGTTCGGGGTCATGTCTTGGCTCCTGGGCCGGCACAGCACATCGCTGCATGGGCTGCAGCGTAGGAAGGCCCAGGCGGCCGGTGAAGCCTGTTTGATTCGATGGAAAGAATCGGCCCGGCCGATGGACGGCCACGGCGGGCCGCGGGCCGCTCAGGCCTGGGCCTCGGCCTTCAGGCGCGCCAGCAGCCAGCGGCCGGCCGGGCCGGGCGGTGCGTCGTGGCGGTAGGCGGCCAGCATCGCGATGCTGGGCGTGGCGGGCTGGTGCATCTGCAGCGTGATGCGCAGCAGCCGGCCCGCGTCCAGGTCGGCCTGCACCATCTCCTGCGGCATGTGGCCCCAGCCGAAGCCCGCCTTCAGGAAGGCATGCTTGGCCCCCAGGTCGGCCAGGTGCCAGGTGTGGGCGGACAGCACGCCGTAGCTGCGGCCGGCGCTCAGGCTGCTGCGGTCCGTCAGCACCAGCTGCACATGGCGCTCCAGCACGTCGGCGGCCAGCGGGCCGGGCAGGCCGGCCAGGGGATGGCCGGGCGCCACCACGGTGACCATCGGCACCTGCGACAGGTGCTCGCAGCGGATGTTGTCCGGCACCACCGGCAGCGATCCGACGATGCCCAGCTGGCAGCTGCCCTGCAGCACCGGCTGCACCACCGCGCCCAGCGCCTCCACATACAGCCGCAGCGGCGTCTGCGGGAACTGCTGGCGGAAGGCGCCCACCGCGGCGGTGAGCGCACTCATCGGGAACATCACGTCCACCGCCACCGACAGCTCCGGCTCCAGCCCTTCGGACAGCGTGCGGGCGCGGGCCTTGAAGCTGTCCATGCCACCCACCACCACCTTGGCCTCGCCCAGCAGCGCCTTGCCTTCCTCGGTGAGCACCGGGTAGCGCGCGCTGCGGTCGAACAGCGTGACCCGCAGCTGGCCTTCCAGGTTGGCCAGCGTCTGGCTCACCACCGATTGCGCCCGCCTGAGCTTGCGGCCTGCCGCGGAGAAGCTGCCTTCCTCCGCCGCGGCGATGAACACGCGCAGGTGATCCAGCGATACGCCGTCCAGCATGAATGGGTCCGTCCAATGAGATGCGCCGGAATATAGAGGGTTAACCTGAAGCGGCGCCGGCCGGCGCAGCGGCTATCGTCGCGGCACTTTGATCTTTGATCAAAAGTGCCCTGACCATGCCCGCCCACGAACCGCCCCTGACGATCAACGAGACCGTGTACCGCACGCTGCGCGACCAGCTGATGCGCGGCGACTTCGCGGCCGGCCAGTGCCTGGGCATCGAGGAACTGGCCCAGGCGATGAACACCAGCACCATGCCCGTGCGGGCCGCGCTGCAGCGGCTGGCCGAGCAGCAGGCGGTGCAGCGCAGCCGCAGCCGGTCGATGCAGGTGCCGCTGCTGAGCCTGGAGCGGCTGGAAGACATCCGCCGCTGCCGCGTGGTGGTGGAAGGCACGCTCACCGAATGGGCCGTGCCGCACCTAGACGAGGCGCAGGTGGCGCTGCTGGCGCAGCTGGCCCGCAAGATCGCGCAGGCGCTGCGCAGGCAGTCCACGGTGGAGGAAGGCCTGGTGCAGAACCAGCGCTTCCACTTCACCCTCTACCAGGCCGCCCGCTCGCCCTCGATGCTGCCCCTGGTGGAAAGCCTTTGGCTGCAGTCGGGGCCGTACTTGCGCGCCGCGCGCGCGCTGATGCACCGCGCCCGCGGCCAGGACCTGGACTTCCACGACCGCATCCTGCAGGCCATCGTCGATGGCGACGCCGCCGCCGCGCGTGCGGTGATGGAGCAGGACGTGGCCTGGGCCTTCGACCGCCTGCGAGAAGCCCCCGTCAACCTGCTGGCCGCATGACCCCACCCGATCGCCCCCCGCTGCACAAGCACCGCTCCCGCGTCGTCACCGAAGGCATCACGCGGGCGCCGCACCGCGCCTTCCTGCGGGCCACCGGCTTCGACGACGAGGCGCTGGGCAAGTCGGTCGTCGGCATCGTCAGCACCCAGGGCGAGAACACGCCCTGCTCGATGGCGCTGGCGCCGCAGGCCGACCGCGCCCGGCTGGGCGTGGCTGCCGGCGGCGGCGTGCCGGTGCGCTTTTCCACCGTGTCGGTGTCCGACGGCACCTCGATGAACCATGCCGGCATGCGCATGAGCCTGGTCTCGCGCGAGGTCATCGCCGACAGCGTGGAGGTGGCGGTGCGCGGCCATGCGTACGACGGCCTGGTCGCCTTCGCCGGCTGCGACAAGACGCTGCCGGCGATGATGATGGCGCTGGCCCGGCTCAACGTGCCCGGCGTGTTCGTGTACGGCGGCGCCACCCTGCCCGGCCATGCACGCGGTGCGCAGGCCACCATCCTCACCACCATCGAGGCGGTGGGCGCGGTGCAGACCGGCGCGATGACGCCCGAGGCCCTGGCCGCCACCGAGCGCAGCTGCACGCCCACCGCGGGCTCCTGCCCCGGCCAGTTCACCGCCAACACCATGGCAATGGTGGGCGAGACGCTGGGCCTGTCGCCGCTGGGCTCGGCCATGGTGCCGGCGGTGTACAGCGAACGCCTGGCCATCGCCCAGCGGGCCGGCCGGCAGGTGATGCAGACGCTGGCCCGCGGCTGGCCGCTGCCGCGCGACCTGGTCACGCGCCAGAGCCTGGAGAACGCCTGCGCCGCGGTGGCCGCCACCGGCGGCTCGACCAATGCGGCGCTGCACATCCCGGCCATCGCGCACGAGGCCGGCGTGCCCTTCAGCCTGGACGACGTGGCCGCGGTGTTCGAGCGCACGCCGCTCATCGCCGACCTGCAGCCCGGCGGCCGCTACCTGGCGCGCGACCTGCACGAGGTGGGCGGCGTGCCGGTGGTGCTGAAGGCGCTGCTGCAGGGTGGCCACCTGCATGGCGACGTGCCCACGCTGGACGGCCGCAGCCTGGCCGAGGCGCTGGCCGACGCGCCCGAGCCGGACGGCCAGGTGGTGCGCCCATGCAGCCAGGCGCTGCAACCCACCGGCGGCGTGACGGTGCTGCGCGGCAACCTGTGCCCCGAGGGCGCGCTGCTGAAGGTGGCCGGCCTGCGCTCGCTGCAGTTCACCGGACCGGCGCGGGTGTTCGAGGACGAGGACAGCTGCATGGCCGCGGTCTCGGCGCGGCAGTACCAGGCCGGCGAGGTGCTGGTCATCCGCAACGAAGGCCCGCGCGGCGGGCCCGGCATGCGGGAGATGCTCAGCGTCACCGCCGCGATCTACGGCCAGGGCATGGGCGAGGCGGTGGCCCTGCTCACCGATGGCCGCTTCTCCGGCGCCACCCGCGGCATGAGCATCGGCTACGTGGGCCCGGAAGCGGTGCTGGGCGGCCCCATCGCGCTGCTGCGCAGCGGCGACGTGGTCCGCATCGACGCCGCCGCCGGCACGCTCGAGGTGATGCTGCCCGACAGCGAGCTGGCCGCCCGTCGCGCGGCCTGGCAGGCGCCGGCGGCGCCGCGCCTGGGCGGCGTGCTGGAGAAGTACGCGCTGGTGGTGCGCCCGGCGCGCCTGGGCGCGGTCACGCATTCGGGCGCGGTGGACTGGCCCTACGAGGCGCCGGGCCCATGAAGCTGGCCGCCAACCTGCTGCACCTGTACCGGGAGCTGCCGCCGCTGGCGCGTTCGCAGGCCGCCGCGGCCGATGGCTTCGACGGCGTGGAGTGGCCGTTTCCCTATGCGCATGCGCCGGCCGTGGTGGCCGAGCGGCTGCGCTCGGCCGGCCTGCCGCTGGTGCTGCTGAACACGCCGCTGGGCCCCGACGGCGAACCCGGCCTGGCCGCGGTGCCGGGCCGCGAAGCGCAGTTCCGCGACGGGGTGGAACGGGCGCTGGCGATGGCGCAGCACACCGGCTGCCGCCGGCTGCACCTGATGGCCGGCCGGCCGCCCTGCCCGGCGGCCGGTGTTGCAGCCGATGGTGCGGCCCCGCTCGACGCCGCCACCGGCGACCTGCTGCAGCGCCGCCTGCAGTGGGCCGCCGCGCTGGCTGGCCAGGCCGGCGTCATGCTGCTGCTGGAGCCGCTGAACCGCCACGACGCGCCGGGCTATGCCTACCACCGGCCGGCGCAGGTGCTGCCGCTGCTGCGCACGATGGCGCTGCCCGGGCTGCGCCTGCAGTTCGACCTCTACCATGCCGAGCGCGAAGGCCTGCCGCTGCCGCAGGCGCTGCAGGAGGCCGCCGGCTGGATCGGCCATGTGCAGATCGCTCAGGCCCCCGACCGCAGTGCGCCCGACCTGGCCCGGCCAGCCACGGTGCAGGCGCTGCAGGCCCTGGCCGCGCTGGAGGCCGGCGGCTGGCTGGGCCTGGAATACATCCCCCGCGGCCGCACCGCCGACAGCCTGGCCTGGCGCCAGCCGCTGCGCGCGCTGCTGCAGCATGAGCAGGAGCATCCGGCATGAAGGTGCTGATCACCGGCGCCGACGGCTACATCGGCCGCGCCCTGGCCCGCCGCCTGGCCGCCCCCGGCGCGCAGCTGCAGGGCCGGCCCATCGAGCGGCTGCTGCTGTGCGACCTGCGCCTGCCCGCCGCGCCAGCGGCCGGCTGCGTGGCCACGGTGGAGGGCAGCATCGCCGAGGCCGGCGTCATCGAGGCCATCACCAGCGATGCGCCCGACGTGGTCTTCCACCTCGCCAGCATTCCCAGCGGCCAGGCCGAGGCGCAGTACGCGCTCGGCCTGCAGGTCAACGTGCTGGCCACGCTGGCGCTGGCGCAGGCACTGGCGGCGCCTGCTGCACGGCGGCCGGCGCCCACCGTCGTGTTCACCAGTTCCATCGCCGTCTACGGCACGCCGCTGCCCGCGCGCATCGACGACGACACGCCGCTGTGCCCCGCGCTGAGCTACGGTGCGCACAAGCAGATGGCCGAGATCTTCCTGGCCGATGCCACGCGCCGCGGCCACCTGCAGGCACGCATGCTGCGGCTGCCCGGCGTGGTGGCGCGACCGCCCACGCCCACCGGCGCGCTGTCGGCCTTCTCCAGCGAGCTGATGCGCGCGCTGGTGCAGCGCCGGCCGCAGGTGTGCCCGGTGTCGCCGCAGGCCACGCTGTGGCTGCTGTCGCTGCAGGCTTGTCTGGACAACCTGCTGCATGCCGCCGAATGCGCGCCCGACCGGCTGGGCGGCACCGCGGCCTTCAACCTGCCGGCGCTGCATGTGCGCGTCGATGCGCTGGTGCAGGCCTTCGACGCGGCTTTTCCCGGCGCGGCGGCCGGCGTGACCTACCGGCCCGACGAGGCGCTGGAAGCGCAGTTCGGCCGCCTGCCGCCGCTGCACACCGCCCGCGCCGATGCCGCGGGCTTCCGCCATGACGGCAGCCTGCCGGTGCTGGTGCAGCGCGTGGCGGCTGCGCTGGCCGAGTGATCTTTGTGCGCCATGCAGGCGCGATCCACAGGAGACGACACCATGCACACCACGCGACGTGAGTTCATCCGGCGCAGCGCCGCCCTCTCGAGCCTGCCGGGCCTGGGGCTGCTGGGCACGCAGGCGGCCCAGGCCCAGGCGGCCGCGGTCGACGCGCTGCGCATCGTCACCGGCTTCGCGGCGGGCGGCACCTCCGACACCGTGTGCAGGCGCGTGGCCGAAGGCCTGCGCGGCACCTATGCACGCAGCACGCTGGTGGAGAACAAGACCGGCGCAGGCGGGCAGATCGCCATCGCCAGCATGAAGACGGCGCCGGCCGACGGCACCGTGATGCTGCAGACGCCGGCCTCGATGCTCACCATCTATCCGCACATCTACAAGAAGCTGCAGTACGACCCGTTCAAGGACCTGGTGCCGGTGTCGGTGGCCTGCACCTTCGAGTTCGCGCTGGCGGTGGGCCCGTCGGTGCCGGCCTCGGTGACCAACGTGCCCGAGTTCCTGGCCTGGGTGAAGGCCCATCCCGACCAGGCCAACTTCGGCTCGCCGGCCGCCGGCTCCACGCCGCACTTCACCGCCGAGATGCTCAGCCGCGCCGGCAATGCCGCGATGCGCCATGTGCCCTACCGCGGCACGCAGCCGGCGGTGCTGGACCTGACCGGCGGCCAGATCGCCTCGGTCAGTGGCCCGGTCGGCGACTTCCTGCCGCACCTGGCCGGCGGCCGCGTGCGGCTGCTGGGGGTGTCGGGCGCCAAGCGCAGCCGCTTCGTGCCGCAGGTGCCCACCTACGCCGAGCAGGGTTTCAAGGACGTGGTGACCGACGAATGGTTCGCCTTCTACCTGCCGGCCGGCACATCGGCGGAGATGGCCCAGCGCGCCAATGCCGCGATGCGCAGCGCGCTGGCCAAGCCGGAGGTGATCGACGGCCTGTCGGCCATGGGGCTGGAGGCGCGGTCGTCGACCCAGGCCGAGCTGCTGGACATGCAGCGCCGCGACACCGAGCGCTGGGGGCCGGTGGTCAAGGCGGTGGGCTTCACGGCCGAGTAGCGCGCCGAGCGGCCGGCGGAAAGGCCGCGTGCCGCTGGGCCGCCTGCGCCGCCAGCCGCGCCACCTCTGCACGCAGCGTCGGCGGCGCCAGCGCCTCGGCCTCGCCGCCATAACCCAGGATCTGGCGCGCGCCCTGCTCGATGGATTCCAGCGGCAGCTGCACGCAGCACCAGCCTGCGGTCGCCCTGCGGCGCCTGGCCGGCATGGCCTGCGGCATCGGCACTTCGGCGAACCGGCTGCGAGCGTGCCGCAGCCAGTTCAGCGCGCGGGGCGACACCAGCACCTGCGCCTGCAGCGGCCGCAGCCCGGCTTCGAAGCGCTCGGCCGACGCTTGCCAGAAACCCGCCAGGTCGAAGCCGCGCGGCCGCCTGAAGCCGGTGCGCTGCACCTGCAGCGACTGCATGCTGGCCAGCCGGTAGGTGCGCACCTCGGCCGGCCCCGGCCCCTTGCCCACGCCGCGTGCCACCAGGTACCAGGCGCCCGCCTTCAGCACCAGGCCCAGCGGCTCCAGCTCGCGCTGCGAAGGCCCGCGCCAGCTGGTGTAGTCGATGCGGATGCGCCGGCCGCGCCACACCGCATCGGCCGCCTCGCGCAACCAGGCCGGTGCCTCGGCGGTGCGGTACCAGTCCAGCGGATCGATGTGCAGCCGCTCCGCCACGGTGGACGCGGCACTGCGCAGCGGCGCCGGCACGCTGGCCACCAGCTTCAGCCGGGCCGATGCGGCCGCGTTGCCCAGGCCCAGTTCCATCGCCGGGCCGGGCAGGCCCGCCAGCAGCAGTGCGCTGGCCTCGGCCTCGTTCATGCCGGTGAGCTGGGTGGTCCAGCCCGGGCGCAGCTGGAAGCCGCCCTGCCGCCCACGCTCGCCCCACAGCGGCACGCCGGCGGCGGAGAGCTGGTCGATGTCGCGCAGGATGGTGCGCTCCGACACCTCCAGCGCCCGCGCCAGCGCACCGGCGGTGCAGCGGCCCCGCGCCTGCAGCAGCATCAGGATGGACAGCAGGCGGCTGGCTTTCATGGGTGGGTCTGCGAAATCACGACAGGCCTTGTCATGTTATGCGCCGCAGCATGCGGGCCTTGACCTCATCCACAGGAGCCACCGCATGGCCATCAACGATTTCAACTTCCTCGTCGGCCGCTGGACGTCCCGCCAGCGCCGCCTGCTGCACCGCCTGCAGGGCAGCCAGGAGTGGGAAAGCTTCAGTGGCCGCTCCGAGGTGCAGCAGCTCCCCGGCGGCCTCATCAACTTCGACACCCTGGAGGCCGAAGGCTGGCGGCCGGGCTGGGTGGGCATGTCGCTGCGGGTGTTCAACATCGCCACCGGGCTGTGGAGCATCCATTGGCTGACCCACGACGGCGATGGGATCGATGCCGCCGGCCGGCTGTCGCCACCGGTGGTCGGCCGCTTCGAGGGCGACCACGGCGTGTTCGAGGGCGAGGATGAGTGCGACGGTCGCCCGGTGCGCGTGCGCTTCGAGTGGCAGCGCCAGGGCGCCGACCGCGCCCGCTGGCAGCAGGCCTTCTCGGCCGACGGCGGCCGCAGCTGGGAGGTGAACTGGGTCATGGAGTTCGAGCGCGAGCCCTCCGCGACGCCGCCGGTGGCCGAGGCCCCCATGCCCATCGACTGCGAGGTGGTGGAGCTGCGCCGCTACCGGCTGCACCCCGGCCAGCGGGAACGCCTGGTCGCGCTGTTCGACACCCAGCTGGTGGAGCCCCAGGAAGAAGCCGGCATGGTGGTGATGGGCCAGTTCCGCGACCTGGATGCAGCCGACCGCTTCGTCTGGCTGCGCGGCTTCGCCAACATGGCCGTGCGGCGGCAGGCGCTGCAGGCCTTCTATGGCGGGCCGGCATGGCAGCGGCACCGGCAGGCGGCCAATGCCACGATGATCGATTCCGACGACGTGCTGCTGCTGCGGCCGGCCTGGCCGGGCGCCGGCGTGGCGATGCAGGGCCGCCGCCGGCCCGCAGGCCCGGTGCGCATGGCCCCCGCCGGCCTGCTGCAGGCCTGCATCCTGCCGCTGCGCGAGCCGGCCCCGCCGGCCCTGCTGGACTTCTGCCGCCACGCGATGGCGCCCTGCCTGCAGGCCGGTGGCGCGCAGGTGCTGGGCTGGTACGTCACCGAGCCCACGCCCAATGACTTCCCCCGGCTGCCGGTGCACCAGGACGAACCGCTGCTGGTGGGCCTGGCGATGTTCCCGCAGGCGGCCGCGTTCGATGCCTTCGTGCAGGGTGGAAGCTGGGCCCGCCAGGTGCAGCCCGGGCTGGCTGGGTGGCTGGCCGGCACGCCGCAGGTCCACCGGCTGGTGGCCACGGCCCGCTCCGCGCTGCACGGCTGAGCGGCCGCGCGCGGCCCCGCGTCAGCCCGGCACGTCCAGCACCTCGCGCACCCGCGCGGCCAGCTGGTCGATGGTGAAAGGCTTGCCGATGAGCTGCACGCCGGCATCCAGCACGCCGTTGTGCACCACCGCGTTGCGGGTGTAGCCGGTGGTGAACAGCACCCGCAAGCCCGGCCGGCGGCGCACCGCCTCGTCGGCCAGCTTGCGGCCGTTCACCTCGGGCATCACCAGGTCGGTGAACAGCAGCGCGATGTCGGGATGGGCCTCCAGCAGCAGCAGCGCCGCGGCCGCGCCGTCGGCCTGTAGCACGTGGTAGCCCAGCTCCTGCAGCGCCTCCACCGAGAACTGCCGCACCGCCGGCTCGTCCTCCACCACCAGCACCGTCTCCCGGCCATCGGCCAGCGGCATCGCGCGGGCGGGGCGGGCGGGCACTTCGTCGGCCACCGGGCCGGCCAGCCGCGGCAGGTAGATCTTGGCCGAGGTGCCCTGCCGCAGCTCCGAATACATCATCACGTGGCCCCCGGACTGCTTGACGAAGCCGTACACCTGGCTCAGGCCCAGGCCGGTGCCGCGGCCCACCTCCTTGGTGGTGAAGAAGGGATCGAAGGCCTTGGCCATCACCTCGGGCGACATGCCGGTGCCGGTGTCGCTGACGGCGATGAGCACGTACTGCCCGGCCATCAGGCCCGGGGTGTCGGCCACATAGCGTTCGTCCAGGTGGCAATTGGCCGTCTCGATGGTCAGGCGCCCGCCCTCGGGCATCGCGTCGCGGCCGTTGACGGCCAGGTTGAGGATGGCGCTCTCCAGCTGGTTGGGGTCCACGTGCGCGCGCCACAGGCCGCCGGCCAGCACCGTCTCCAGCATCACCGCGCCGCCGAGCGAATGGCGCAGCAGGTCGGACATGCCGGCCACCAGCTTGTTCACGTCCACCGCCACCGGCTGCAGCGGCTGCTGGCGCGAGAAGGCCAGCAAGCGCTGGGTGAGCTGGGCCGCGCGGCGGGCGCCCTCGCGCGCCGCCTCCACATGGCGGGCGGCGCGGGCATCGTCGCCTACGAAGCGGCGGGCCAGCAGGTCCAGCGAGCCGATCACCACCGCCAGCATGTTGTTGAAGTCGTGCGCGATGCCGCCGGTGAGCTGGCCCACCGCCTCCATCTTCTGCGACTGGCGCAGCGCCGCCTCGGTGCGCAGGCGCTCGGCCACCTCGCTGGCAACGCGGCGCTCCAGCGTGTCGTTCAGCTCGCGCAGCGCCAGCTCCGCCTGGTGGCGCTCGGTGACGTCCTGGAACAGCACCGCCACCTGCCGGCGCGAGGCCGGCTCCACCCGGAAGGCGGCCAGCTCCAGGTAGCGGCCGGTCTTCTCCAGCTCGCGCTCGAAGCGCAACGGCTCGCCGGTGAGCAGCACCTCGCGGTAGATGCGCACCCAGCCCTCGGCCTCCAGCGGCACCATGTCGCGCACCCGCCGGCCCACCACGTCGTCGATGCCGGCATTGGCGGTGAAGGCCGGATTGGCCACCACGTGCACATAGTCACTCAGCGGGCCATGCGGGCCGTCGAGGAACTCGATGATGCAGAAGCCCTCGTCCATCGCATCGAACAGGGTGCGGAACTGGCGCTCGCTTTCGCGCAGCGCGGCCTCCGAGGCGCGGCGCTCGCTCAGGTCCTGCATGGCGCCGATCATGCGCAGCGCCCGGCCTTGCGCATCACGCAGCACGGTGCCGCGGTCCAGGATCTCGGCATGGCTGCCGTCGGCACGGCGGAAGCGGTACTCCTCGGTCCAGCTGCTGCCGCCGCCCTCGATCACCGCATGGATGTCGGCCTCGACGCGGGCACGGTCGTCGGGATGGATGTGCGCCAGCCACCAGTCGGCGGTGGTCTCCTTCAGCGCATGGCCGAACAGCGTGGCCAGTGCCTCGTTCCACACCACCTGCCCGTCGGACAGCCGCCAGTCCCACACCGCGTCGTTGGTGGCCAGCACGGCCAGCCGGTAGCGTTCCTCGGTCTCGGTCTTCTGCGCCTGCCGCAGCCGGGCCTCCGCCTCGCTGCGCACCAGGTCCTGCAGCGCCTGCACCTTGGCGGTGGTTTCCCACACGCTGCAGATCACGCCGCGCACCGTGCCATCGAGGTCGCGCAGCGGCGAATAGGAGAAGGAGAACCAGGCCGGCTCGTCGCGCCCCTGGCGCCGCACCTGCAGCGGCAGGTCCTCCCGGTACAGGCCCTGGCCGGACAGCGCGCTGTCGATCAGCGGCCCGATCTCGGGCCAGATCTCCGACCACACCTGCCGCAGCGGCGCGCCCATCGCCTGCGGATGCTTGTCCTGCAGGATCAGCGCGTAGGGCTCGTTGTAGACCATGGACAGCGCGTCGCCCCAGCCCAGCCACATGGGCACCGGCGTGTCCAGCATCAGAGAGACGGCCGAGCGCAGCGCCGGCGGCCAGGCCGTGGGCGGGCCCAGGGCGCTGGCATGCCAGTCGGGCTCGGTCAGCAGGGGGGCGGTGGCGGTGCCATCGGCCAGGAAGTGCGGCGAGCCGGGCGGCGTACTGCCAGGGCGCCGTGGGATCGCGCAATCTTCGGTCATGCCGTCTTGCCCGGTGCTTGCCGTCCGGGGGCGGGAGGTGGGACGGGCCATTCTGGCCCACCCGGGGGCGGACTGCTTTCAGGGCGCCAGCGGCAGCGCCGGGCGCACCCGCGAACCGCCCGGCGGTGACTGCTCCAGGGCCAGCGTGCCGCCGGCCAGGCGCAGCAGCTCGCCGGCGATGGGAAGGCCCAGGCGGCTGCCGGGCTGGGTCTTGTCCAGCCGGCGACCAGCCGACAATCGGCGCCCCGGCGCTGACGTCCAGCACCGGCCACCCGGGACGGCTCCATGGCGCAAGGCAAACGCATCTCCACCGACATCGACGACAGCGCGCTGGCGGCCATCAAGGCCCTGGGCGCGGCCGCCCGGCAGGCCCGCACGGCCGCCGGCGAAGGCCAGGCGCTGGCCGCCGGCCGGCTGGGGGTGCATGTGCAGACCATCGCCCGCATCGAGGCGGGCGAGCCCGGCGTGGCCATCGGCCATGTGATGGGGCTGCTGGCGCTGTACGGCCTGTCGGCACGGCTGGAAGGGCCGGCGGTGGCGTGAGCTCAGCCCACGTGGGCAGCCGGCTGGCCCGGCTCGGTGCGGAACACCGACACCGTGGCCACCAGCTGGCCGGCCTGGTTGCGCAGGCTTTCGGCGGCGGCGGCGCTCTCCTCCACCAGCGCGGCGTTCTGCTGCGTCACCTGGTCCAGCTGCGTCACCGCGTCGTTGACCTGGCCGATGCCCTGCGTCTGCTCCTGCGTGGCCGAGCCGATCTCGCCGAGCAGGTCGCTCACGCGGCGCACCTGGCTGACGATCTCGTCCATCGTGCGGCCGGCATCGGCCACCAGCGTGGCGCCGCGCTCCACCTTCTCGACGCTGGCGCCGATCAGGCTCTTGATCTCCTTGGCCGCCTCGGCCGAGCGCTGGGCCAGGGTGCGCACCTCGCCGGCCACCACCGCAAAGCCGCGGCCCTGCTCGCCGGCGCGGGCGGCTTCCACCGCCGCGTTCAGCGCCAGGATGTTGGTCTGGAAGGCGATGCCGTCGATCACCGAGATGATGTCGGCGATGCGGCGGCTGCTCTCGGTGATGTCGTCCATGGTGGAGACCACCTGGCCCACCACCTCGCCACCCTGGCCGGCCACCTGGCTGGCCGAGCTGGCCAGCTGCGCCGCCTGGCGGGCGGTGTCGGCGTTGTTCTTCACCGTGGCATTGAGCTGCTCCATCGAGGCGGCCGTCTGCTGCAGGTTGCTGGCCTGTTCCTCGGTGCGCTGCGACAGGTCGGCATTGCCGGTGGCGATCTGCGAGGCGCCGGTGGCGATGCTGTCGGAGCCGGCACGGATGTCGCCCACGATGCGCAGCAGGGACTGCTGCATCTCCTGCATTGCGGCCAGCAGGCTGTCGCGGTCGCCGCTGCGCAGCCGCACCGGGGCCGACAGGTCGCCCTGGGCGATGCGGCGCACCACCTCGGCCGCGTACTGCGGCTCGCCGCCCAGCTGCCGCACCACGCTGCGCGTCAGGCCCACCGCGGCGCCGATGCCCATGAGCAGCGCCAGCAGCGTGCCGCCGACCATGGCCAGCCGGCCGTTGCGGTAGCTGGCGGCGGCCTCCTGCGCCGATTCGCGGTTGAGCTGGTCGATCAGGGTCGTCAGCTCGCCGATGGTCCGCAGCCATTCCTGCTCCACCGGCAGCACCTCGTTCAGCAGCGTGGCCAGCGTCTCCTCGGCCTTGTTCTGCAGGCCCAGCTGGGCCGCCTTGTCGATCAGCGGCTGGGTGCGCTCCTGCAGCTGGTCGATCTTGGCCAGCAGCGCCATCTCCTGCGGCGTGCCCCCGGAGTCCTTGTACAGCCGCGCGAGCTCGGCGCGGGCATTGGCATAGTCGGCGCGCAGCTTGGGCAGGCGCTCGAACTCGGCCGCCATCTGCTTCTCGTCGGTCATCAGGCCCAGGTTGCGCACCAGCGCGGCCACGCGGTTGGTGGACAGGCGCATCTCCATGGCGCGGGCGTATTGCACGTTGTTCACCTGCACGATGTCGTCCAGGGCGGCCTGCGTGCTGGCCATGCGCGTGACGCCGAGGACCGACACCGCCACCATCGTGGTGAGGATGGCGCCGAAGCCCAGGCCCAGGCGCGTCGAAAGGGAAATGCTGTTCACGTGAACCACCTGCCAGAAATTGAAAATGCACCCTGTTGGGGCGCCCTTCCCGATTTCGGGCAGCAGGTGGCGGTATTGAGGACCGCGTGGCAACTGTTACGGAGGCGCGGCCGCCGCCGCTGCTGTTACAAGGCCGACGCCTTGGCCACCTCCAGCTCGTACTGCTCCCAGCCCTGGCGGGGCACCCGCTCGCCCTCGCGGGCCGCCACCTCGCCCAGCCGGGCCGCCAGCCGCTGCGCGACCGCACCATCGTCGGCCAGGGCGATGCCGCGGGTCATGGTCACGTGGGCGCATTCGAAGCTGCCGGCACCGGCCAGCAGGATGCTGCGCGTGGGCGCATCGTCGGCGGCCAGCACCACCACGGCCGGGCTCACCCGCTCGGGCGTCAGGCGGGCCAGGGCCTCGGGCGGCAGCAGGCCTTCGGTCATGCCGGTGGCGGCGCTGGGTGCGAGGCAGTTGACGCGGATGCCATGGCGCTCCCCCTCGATGGCCAGCGTCTGCATCAGGCCCACCAGCGCCATCTTGGCCGCGCCGTAGTTGGCCTGGCCGAAGTTGCCGTACAGGCCTGACGACGAGGTGGTGAACACGATGCGGCCATGCCGCTGTTCCTGCATCGTGGCCCACACGGCCTTGCTGCAGTTCACGGAGCCCATCAGGTGCACCTCCAGCACCAGGCGGAACTCGTCGAGCGTCATCTTGGCGAAGCTGCGGTCGCGCAGGATGCCGGCGTTGTTGACCAGGATGTCCAGCCGGCCCCAGGTGGCCAGCGTGTGCTCGGCCATGGCCTGCACCTGCTCGAAGCGGGTGACGTCGCCCAGCCGCACCAGGGCCTGGCCACCCTGCGCGGCGATCTCCCCGGCCACCGCCTGCGCGGCCGCCTCGCCCTGCGGCGTGGGCGGCTCGTTGAGCACCACCCGCGCACCGTGGCGCGCCAGTTCCAGCGCATGGGCGCGGCCCAGCCCGTTGCCTGCGCCGGTGACCACGGCCACCCGGCCGTCCAGCATCCTGCGGTTCGTCTCGTCGTTCATCGTCTGCATCGTCCTGCGTTCAGAAAGCCACGGCCTGGGCGCCCTTCAGGCCCAGCATCGCCCGCGCCTCGGCCGGCGTCGCCACGTCCAGCGACAGCTCGTCGAGGATGCGGCGGATCTTGCGCACCTGCTCCGCGCTGGTCATGGCCAGCTGGCCGCGGCCGAGGTAGAGGCTGTCCTCCAGTCCCACGCGCACGTTGCCGCCCAGCACCGCGCCCATGGTCAGCAGCGGCATCTGGTGGCGCCCCGCGCCCAGCACCGAGAAGCGGTACTGGCCGCGGCCGAACAGGCGGTCGGCGGTGGTCTTCATCGTCATCAGGTTCTCGGGGTCGGGGCCCAGGCCGCCGAGGATGCCGAAGATGCCCTGGATGAACAGCGGCCCCTTCACCAGGCCCTCGTCGACGAAGTGCGCCAGGTTGTACAGGTGGCCGATGTCGTAGCACTCGAACTCGAAGCGGGTGCCGGCCTCCTCGCCCAGCACCCGCAGGATGTGGCGGATGTCGGCGAAGGTGTTGCGGAAGATCAGGTCCTCCATGCCTTCCACGTACGGCTTTTCCCACGCGTGCTGCCACTCGGTGATGCGGCGCGCCACCGGGTGGATGGAGAAGTTCATCGAGCCCATGTTCAGCGAGCACATCTCGGGCTTCGCGATCAGCGGATAGGCCAGCCGCTCGGCCAGCGTCATGCGGGTGCTGCCGCCGGTGGTGATGTTGATGACCGCATCGCAGGCGTCGCGGATGCGCGGCACGAACTGCGCGAACACCGCCGGGTCGGCGGTGGGCCGGCCATCGGCCGGATCGCGGGCATGCAGGTGCAGGATGGCCGCGCCGGCCTCGGCCGCCTCGATCGCCTGCTCGGCGATCTGGTCGGGCGTGAGCGGCAGGTACGGCGACATCGTGGGCGTGTGCACCGAGCCGGTGACGGCGCAGGAGATGATGACCTTGTCGTTGGGATATGGCATGTCGGGCCCTGGTGGAGTGGAAGGAGGGCTACACCGCCAGCCACTGCGCCAGCAGCGCGGTGTCGGCCTGCAGCGCCTGCGGCGTGCCCTCGAAGACGATGTGGCCGTGGCCCATCACGAACACGCGGCTGGAAACCTTCATCGCGATGGCCAGCTTCTGCTCCACCAGCACCACCGCCACGCCGCGGCGGTGCATGTCCTGGATGCATTCGCTGACCTGGGCCACGATCCTGGGCGCCAGGCCTTCGGTGGGCTCGTCGATCAGGATCACGCGCGGGTTGCCGAGCAGCGAACGGCAGATGGTGAGCATCTGCTGCTCGCCACCCGACAGGCTGCCGGCCGGCGTGTGGCGGCGTTCCTTCAGCCGCGGGAAGTAGTCGAACATCTGCGCCAGCGTCCAGCGCGGCGCGCCTGCGGTCGGCGGCTGCTCGCCCATGTGCAGGTTCTCTTCCACGCTGAGGTTGGCGAACACCTCGCGCTCCTCCGGCACGTAGGCGATGCCGGCGCGGCAGATGGCATGCGGCCGCTGGCCGGCCAGCGCACGGCCGCCCAGCCGCACCTGCCCGCCGGTGGGCGGCACCAGGCCCATGATGGCCTTGAGCGTGGTGGAGCGGCCCGAGCCGTTGCGGCCCAGCAGGCTCACCACCTCGCCGGGCCGCACGGACAGGCTCACACCGCGCAGGATGTGGCTCTTGCCGTAGTGGGCCTGCAGCTGGTCCACCTGCAGCAGCGTTGTGTCGTCGGGCGTCCCGACCGCGTTCATGCCGCCACCTCCGCATCCTGCGGCTCGCCCAGGTAGGCCTCGCGCACCGCGGGGTCGTTGCGGATCTCCTGCGGCGTGCCGGTGGCGATCACCTGCCCGTACACCAGCACGCTGATGCGGTCGGCCAGCGCGAACACCACGTCCATGTCGTGCTCCACCAGCAGCAGCGCACGGCCCTGGGTCACCTCGCGGATCAGGGCCAGCGTGTGGCCGGTCTCCTCGGTGGACATGCCGGCCATCGGCTCGTCCAGCAGGATCACGCGCGGGTCGCTGGCCAGCGTCATCGCCAGCTCCAGCGAGCGCTGGCCCGAGTACGACAGCTCCCCCGCCAGCTCCTGCGCATGCCGCTGCAGCCGCACCTGCTCCAGCAGCCGGTCGGTCTCCTCGCCCAGCACGGCGATGCGGTCCACAGGGCGCCAGAAGGTGTACTGCAGGCCGTGGCTGCGCATCACCGCCAGGCGGATGTTCTCGAACACGCTGAGCCTGGGAAAGATGTTGGTGATCTGGAACGAGCGCGCCAGCCCGCGCCGGTTGATGCGCTGCGGCGGCAGCCCGTCGATGCGGCGTCCCTCGAACCGCACCTCGCCCGCGGAAGGCCGCAGGTTGCCGGAGACCAGGTGGAACAGCGTGGACTTGCCGGCGCCGTTGGGGCCGATGACGGCACGGCGTTCACCGGGCGGCAGCTCCAGGTCGATGCCGCGGATGATCTCGGTGGCGCCGAAGGACTTGCGCAGCCCGCGGATGGAAAGAATGGATTCGGTCATGCGGCGTCGCGCTCCTGCAAGGCAGTGATCCGTTGGTGGGCCAGCCGGGCCAGCGCCGCGCCGGCGGCCAGCAGCACCAGCGGCAGCAGCCAGGTGCTCACGGCATCGGGCGCCCAGGCGCGGCCGAAGAGCTGCAGCGGCGGCCAGCCTTCCTGCATGCGCGCCAGCGCGCGCCAGTCCTGCGAGCACAGCCGCTGCAGAGCCTCCAGCAGGAACACGCCGCCCGCGGCCAGCAGCAGCGCTGCGGCCATGCCGGCCGCCACGGCAGGCAGCACCGGCGCCGCGCCATGCCGGCGCAGCAGCCTGGCAGTGGCGGTGAACACGCCGGTGATGCCCTGCGGCACGAACAGCATCACCAGCACGAACAGCACGCCCTGGTACAGCAGCCACAGCTGGGTGGTGTCGGACACCGCATAGCCGAAGAAGGTCATCACCGCCGCGCCGAGCGCGGGCCCCAGGAAGGTACCCACGCCGCCGATGTAGCTGTTGAGCACCACCGCGGCCGACACGCTGGCGTTGAACACCACGTAGTTCACCGCCTCGTTGCTCAGCACCTGCAGCCCGCCCGCCACGCCCGAGAACATGGCCGACAGCGCAAAGGCCGACACGCCCAGACCGTGCACGTCGTAGCCCAGGAAGCGCAGCCGGTGCGCGTTCTCGCGCAGGCCCAGCGTGAGGCGGCCCAGCGGCGTGCGGCTGTGGAACCACAGCGCCGCCAGCGACAGCAGCACCCAGCCCAGCACCACGTAGTACACCTGCACGGTGGAGCCGAAGTCGAAGCCCCAGGCCGGCATGCGCATGGTGGACACGCCCGATTCACCGCCGAACCAGCCGGGCAGCTGCGGCGCCAGCGAATGCAGCAGCTCGGCGATGGCCAGCGTGATCATCGCGAAGGCGGTGCCCGCGCGCTGGGTGGCGAACCAGCCCGCCACCACGCCCACCGCCAGGCCCACCAGGCCGCCCACCAGCGGCAGCAGCGGCGTGGGCAGCAGGCCGGCGCCGCCCAGCGCATTCATTGCGTGCGCGGTGGCGAAGGCACCCACGCCGAAATAGGCCGCATGGCCGAAGGACAGCATGCCGGCACGGCCGCTGAGCAGGCTGTAGGCACAGGCGAACAGCGCCGAGATCAGCATCTGCACCGATGCATTGAGCAGGCCGCTGCTGAGCAGCGCCGGCAGCGCCAGCAGCAGCGCGACCAGCAGGCCGAGCGGCAGCAGCGCCGGCATGGACACGGCGGGGCCGGCCAGGGGCAGGGAATGGCTGCGCATCACGTCAGGCCTTCTCGCCCATGAGGCCTTGCGGCCGCACCAGCAGGATGAGCAGCATCAAGGCGAACGGCAGCGTGGCCGCCAGGCTGGACAGCTTGAGCGTGAGCAACCCGCCGATGCCTTCGGCCCAGGCGCCCGCGCCCACCAGGCCCAGCGCATCGGCCAGGCTGGCATCCACGCCCACCGCGAAGGAGGTGACGATGCCCAGCAGCAGCGAGGCCACCATGGCCCCGCCCAGCGAGCCCAGGCCGCCCACCACCACCACCACGAACACCATCACGCCGATCTCCAGCGCCATGTTGGGGCTGGTGGTGTAGAAGGCGCCGGCCACCGCGCCGGCCAGGCCGGCCAGCAGCGCGCCCACGCCGAACACGCCCATGAACACCCGCTGCACGTTGTGGCCCAGCGCCTCGGCCATCTGCGGCTTGTAGATGGCCGAGCGCACCACGATGCCCACCCGCGTGCGGGTCAGCAGCAGGTACACGGCGCCGAACATCACCAGCGCCACGCCGCCCATCAGCAGCCGGTACAGCGGGTACTGCTGCGCGCCGATGGCAAACGCCGGGCCGTCGAGCGCGGCCGGCACGCGGTAGTCGACAGGATGGTTGCCGAAGAAGAGCTTGATCAGCTCGGCGATGATGAAGGACAGGCCGAAGGTGAGCAGCAGCTCGTGCGCATGGCCGTGGCGGTGCACCCGCCGCAGGAAGAAGCGCTCCACCGCCATGCCCACCGCGCCGGCCAGCAGCGCGGCCGCCACCACCGCGAAGCCGAAGCCCAGCCAGGGCTGCAGCGTGAACGCGAAGTACGCGCCCAGCATGTAGAAGGAGGCATGGGCGAAGTTCAGCACGCCCATCATCCCGAAGATCAGCGTCAGCCCGGCCGACACCATGAACAGCAGCAGGCCGTAGATGGTGCCGTTGAGCAGCGCGAAGACGATCGCATCCATCGCGCGGCCCTCAGCGCGGGCGCTGCATCTTGCAGCCGGCCTGCACCGGCGCGGCCACCTCTTCGGCGGTGAACACCCGCACCGGCTTGAAGCCCATGTCGGTGCCGTCCACCTTGTACTTGGCGTCCTTGCTCACCATCGACACCACCATCGGCAGCATCACCTGGTGGTCGGCCGCGCGCATGCTCATCTCGCCGATGGGGGTCTTGAGCCGTGCCGTCTCCAGCGCGGCGGCGAAGGCGTTGACGTCCAGCGCGCCGTTGCGCGGCGCGGTGCGCTTGAGCGCCTGGCCCACCATCTCCAGGCCGAACACCGTCTGCGGCTCGATGAACACCGGGTCGTGGCCGGTCCTGGCGCGGTAGTCGGCCACGAAGCGCTCGCCCTCGGCGCCGCCCGCCTCGGGATTGAAGGCATGGGCCACGAAGTGCCCCACCGCCAGGTCGCCGGCATTCGACAGGTTGCCCGGCTGGTCGAGGTACACGGTGCCGAAGCGCGCCTTCAAGCCCGCGGCCTTGGAGGCCTTCATCAGCAGCAGCAGGTCGTTGGACCAGTTGCCGGTGAGCACGGTGTCGGCGCCGGAGGCCACGATCTTGGCCACGTAGGGCGCGAAGTCCTGGATCTTGTTGACGTCGTGCAGCGTCTTGTCCACCACCTGGTAGCCGCCGGCGGCAGCGGCGTCCACGATGGCGCGCTCCATGTCCTGGCCCCAGCTGTAGTTCTGGTTGATGGCGTAGACCTGGTCGCCCAGGGCCTGGGCCTGCTTCATCGCCTGCACCAGCGCCTTGGTGCGCAGCGGCGCATTGCCGGCGAAGCGGAAGTGGTGGAAGTTGCACTTGTCGCCGGTGAGTTCCTGCGCCTCGGCGCCCACGTTGATGTAGACCAGCTCCTTGCCCGCATTGCGCAGGTTGTGCTTGCGCACGTCCTCGGTGATCTGCCCGCCGATGGCCGACGAGGCGCCCTGCACCACGATCTGCACGCCGTCGGCGATGGCGGCCTTCAGCTTGTCGGAAGCACCGGCCGGGCCGCCCTGGTTGTCGTACTCCAGCACCTGCACCGGCTCGCCGTTCCAGCCGCCGGCGGCATTGATCTTCTCCACCGCATAACGCACCGCGGCGCGGTAGGCCAGGCCGGAGGAGGCCTGCGGGCCCGAGAGCGTCTCCAGCACGCCGATCTTCACCGGCGCGGCCTGGGCCAGGCCGGCCAGCAGCAGTGCGAGGGGCGCCAGGGCGGCGGCGGTCTTGGGGCGGGGATGGCGGTTCATGGCTTGTCTCCTGTTCTGGGTATGGGATGGGGGCGGCTCAGAGGTGCTCGACGTTGCCGTCGACGCTGATGGCCTGGCCGGTGACGTTGCGCGCGGCGGGCGAGCACAGGAACAGCGCCAGGGCCGCCACGTCGTCGGTGGTGACCATGCGTCGCAGCGAAATCCTGTCGAGGTAGGACTGGCGCGTGGCTTCCACGCTGGCGCCGGTGGCCGCGGCGCGGGCGGCGATCACGCCGTTCATGCGCTCGCCCTCCACCGTGCCGGGCAGGATGGCGTTGACCCGCACGCCCTGCGGCCCCAGCTCGATCGCCAGCGACTGGCACAGGCCCACGATCGCCCACTTGCTGGCCGCATACGGCGTGCGGTAGGCGTAGCCCAGCCGGCCGGCCACCGAACCCATGGCGATCAGGCACGGATTGGCGCCGCTGGCCTTGAGCAGCGGCACCGCGCGCCGCGCGAAGTAGTACTGGCCGTTGAGGTTGACGTCGATGGTGCGCACCCAGCCGTTCTCGTCCAGCGACTCGATGGGGCCGGTGGGCCCGGCGATGCCGGCATTGCTCACCAGCACGTCCAGCCCCCCGAGTGCGGCGCGCACGTCGTCGAACACCACGTCCACGTCGGCCGGCACCGCGGCATCGGCCACGCTGCCGGTGGTGCCGGGATGCTCGGCGATGAAGCGGGCGACGGCGGCGGCATCGATGTCGCAGATGTGCACGCGGGCGCCGGCGTCGCGGAAGGCCGAGGCGATGGCAGCGCCGATGCCGCTGGCGCCGGCGGTGACCAGCACGCGCAGGCCGGCGGGGGGTCGGAGGGTGTCGAGGAGAGGCATGCGGCGCTTTCGGTGGCAGTGGCCGCAGTCTCCCCAGCCGCAGGCCGCCGGCCTATGTCATCGGCCCACACATCCCGGGCCCTGCACTGTGTTCTTCGAGTGCAGGCGGCCCCACGCACGCGCTGCTGTTCCTACGATGGCCGCGGCCCTTGCCACCTACCTATACAAGTTCGGAGACGACGATGACCCATCGACCCCAGCGCCGCATGATGCTGCTGCTGTGCAGCGCCAGCCTGGCCGCCCTGACCGCCTGCGGCGGTGACGGCGGCGACGACGACGACAACGAGCCCGCACCGCCGGTGGCCACGCCCCGGGCCTGCGCCGACCTGGCCGGCCTGGCCATCCCGGCCAGCGCCATCGGCCTGCCCACCCAGGGCGGCGCCGTGACCGAGGCGGTGGTGGTGCCCGCCGCGGGCGCCGGCGTGGCCGCGCTGCCGGAGTACTGCCGCGTCACCGGCAGCATCGCGCCCATCGACACCACGGCGCCGTCCATCGTGTTCCGCGTGGCGCTGCCCGCGGCCTGGAACGGCAAGGCGGTGATGTTCGGCGGCGGCGGCCTGGACGGCACCGTGCCCAACGTGGCCGGCAACGTGCCCGCCGGCCCCGCCGACCAGCCGGTGCCGCTGGCCCGCGGCTATGCCACCTTCGCCAGCGACTCGGGCCACCAGGCCAATGCCTCGGGCTCGCTGGACGGCCGCTTCCTGGTCAACGACGAGGCCCTGCGCAACTTCGGCGGCCAGGCGCTGAAGAAGACGCGCGACGCCGCGGTGTACCTGATCGATGCGCGTTATGCGGCCGGCAAGCCCACGCGGGCCTACTTCGCCGGCGGTTCCACCGGCGGGCGCGAGGCGCTGTCGGTGGCGCAGCGCTGGCCGGCCGACTGGGACGGCATCATTGCCTGGTACCCGGCCTGGAACCAGCTCTCGGCCATGCTGGGCGGCCACCGCGCCAGCCGCGCGCTGGCGCAGCCCGGCGCCTACCCCAACACCGCCAAGCGGGTGCTGGTGCGCGATGCCGCGCTGGAGGCCTGCGATGCGCTGGACGGGCTGGCCGACGGCCTCATCGGCCAGCAGCAGCGCTGCAACGGCAGCTTCGACCCCGCCACCGCCACGCTGCGCGGCGCGCCGCTGCGCTGCCCGGGCGGCGCCGACACCGGCGACACCTGCCTGTCCGATGCGCAGATCACCGCGCTGAAGACGATGAACACCGAGACCCGCTTCAACTTCTTCCTGGCCAGCGGCTCCCAGGGCTACCCGGGCTACAACGTGTGGGGCGCCGACCTGGGCATCACCAGCAACCCGTCGCCGCTGCAGCCCGCGGTCACCTTCCTCAACCTGGGCACCACGCAGCCGGCCACGCCGGTGCTGCCCACGGCGCCGTACATCACGCAGCAGCTGGACCAGGTCATCAAGTACGCGGTCACGCGCGACCCCGGTTACGCCAGCCTCACGCTGGACCCGGAGAACCCCGGCCCCTGGGGCACGCGGCTGAGCGAGCTGAGCACCATGCTGGACGTGAGCAGCGACCTGTCCGCCTTCATGGCGCGCGGCGGCAAGCTGCTGCTGGCGCATGGGCTGTCGGACGTGCTGGTGAGCTCGCGCGCCACCGCGCAGTACTGGCAGCGGCTGCGTGCGGCCCAGGGCGATGCGGCGGTGGACGGCTTCGCCCGCTACTACGAGGTGCCGGGCTACGGCCATGCGGTGAGCACCACCTTCAATGCCACCTGGGATTCGCTCACGGCGCTGGAGCAGTGGGTGGAGAAGGGCACCGCCCCGGCCAACCAGGTGACCACCGACACCGTGGGCGTGCCCGGCCGCAGCCGGCCGCTGTGCGAGTACCCGAAGTGGCCGCAGTACAAGGGCTCGGGCGACGCCAACAGCGCCGCCTCCTTCACCTGCGCCCAGTAAGGCGCGGCCGGGGCTCTGCTAGCCTGCGGGTGACATGAGGAGCAGTACCCCGACCGACGATGTCCTGCAGCTGGGTGGCGAGCTGGTGCGGCTGCTGCACCAGGGCGCCGGTGCCGATGAATTCGCGCACCGGCTGGCCCGGGCCGAGGCCCTGCCCGCCGCCGGCGGCCAGCGCGAGGCGATGGTGGAGACGGTGCGCATGGCCATGGCCGTGCGCAACCGCATGGAACAGCTGCTGCAGCGCGAGCGCGGCATGCTGGCGGTCATCGAGTCGACGCAGGACCTTTCCAGCCGGCTGGACCTGACCGACCTGCTGCAGGCCATCGTCAGCCGGGCGCGGCGGCTGATGGGCGGCGAGGTGGCCTGGCTGTCCACCTACGACGCCGAGCGGCACGAGTTCCGCGTGGTGGTGGCCGACGGCGCCCTGGCCCACAGCACCCAGCACATGGTGGCGCGGCGCCGGCACGGCGTGGCCAGCGTGGTGCTGTCCACCCGGCTGCCCTTCTCCACCACCGACTACCTGAACGACGACCGCTTCGAGCACGACGAGGCGCTGGACGCCACCTTCCGCGCCGAGGGCATCGTGTCGCTGGTGGGCATTCCGCTGGTGCGCGACCAGGAGGTGATCGGCCTGCTGTTCGTGGCCGACCGCTACCACCGCACCCATGCGGCGCAGGACATCGCCATCCTGGGCGCGCTGGCCACGCATGCGGCGGTGGCGATGCGCAATGCCCGCGACTTCGACCGCGCCAATGCCGCGCTCGAGCATGCCGACCAGTCGCGCGCCCGGGTGGAGCAGCACCTGCGCAGCATCCAGGCCGCGGCCGAGGCGCATGAGCAGATGACCTCGCAGCTGGCACGCGGCGCCTCGCTGGCCGCGCTGTGCCAGCTGGTGGCGCAGCTGCTGGGCGGCGCGGTGCTGGTGCTGAACGAGGCCGCGCAGGAGGTGAGCGCGGGCACCGGCGACGGCTACGACAGCCCTGCGCTGCAGGCCTATTCGCCCAGCGGCGCGCACAGCACCGCCATCGGCCAGGCGCTGCGCGAAAGCCGGCGCAGCGGCCGATCGGTGGTGGCCTGCCGCATCGGCGACGAGACCTGCCGGGTGACGATGGTCTTCGGCGGTGCCGACGTGCTGGGCGCCATCGCCCTCTTCCACCGCGGCGAGCTGGATGAGTTCCGCGTGCGCACCTTCGAGCGCAGCGCCAGCATCGTGGGCGTGGTGCTGCTGTCCCAGGAGCGCATCGAGGCCGACAAGAGCCGCAGCGCCACCACGCTGCTGCGCGCGCTGCTGTCGGCCCGGCAGGAGGCCGCGGCGGTGCTGGCCAACCGCGCCGAGCGCTTCGGCCTCAACCTGGCGCAGCCGCTGTCGCTGCTGCTGCTGGTGGCCGAGACACCCGGCGCGGGCTTCGTCGCCCGGCGGCTGCGCCAGCTGCCCGCGCTGGCGCAGACGCTGGTGGACGAGATGGACGGCGTGGTGGTGGTCATCAGCCACGGCGCGCAGGCGGCCGACGTGCGGCAGGCGGTGCAGGCCTGCCTGCGCAACGAGCTGGGCGCCACCCACCGCGGCGTGCTGTCGCGCCCGGTCAGCGGCGTGGCCGCGCTGCCGGGCCTGCATGCCTCGTTGCGGCGGGCGCTGCCGGTGCTGGCGCAGCTGGGCATCCGCGGCGACATCGTGGGCCAGAACGAGCTGGCGCTGTACTCGGTGCTGTTCGAGACGCACGACCGCGCCAGCCTGCAGGAATTTCTGCAGGCCACCATCGGCCCGCTGCTGGACTACGACCACAAGCGCGGCACCGAGCTGGCGGCCACGCTGCTGGGCTACTTCGACCACAACCAGAATGCCAAGACCACGGCGCAGCAGCTGGACATCCATGTCAACACCATGCGCCAGCGGCTCATCACCATCGAATCGCTGCTGGGCCACTGGGGCGTGGCCGCGCGGGCGCTGGAGCTGCACGTGGCGCTGCGGCTGTGGCGCATCACCCAGGCGGTGCCCTAAGCCTGGCCGCCGTCACATCACCGTGGCATGCGGATGCAGCGGATGGTCCAGCGTCTCGGCCATCAGCCGCAGCGCGCGGTCGCAGTCGTCCAGCGACGCCGGGCCGCCCAGGCACAGGCGCACCGCATCGGGCGGATTGCCGTCGGTGCTGAAGGCGGCGCTGGCCACCACCGCCACGCCCTGGGTGCGCAGCCAGGAGGCGCACTCCACCACGCTCCAGCTGCCCGACAGCGGCAGCCACAGGTGGAAGCATTCGGGATGCGCCACCACGCCCCAGGGCCCCAGGTGCTGCAGTGCCAGCGCATGCCGGGCGCGGCATTCGGCGCGGATGGCCTCCAGCACCGCCTCGGCCGTGCCGTCGTTCACCCAGCGCGTGACGATGGCATTGGTGACGGGCGAGGCCATCACCGTGGTGGCCCGCAGCGCACCGGCCAGGCGCTGGGCCAGCCGGGTGTTGGGCGCCAGCACGTAGGCGCTGCGCAGGCCGGCGCCCAGGCACTTGGAAAAGCCGGTGACGTAGTAGGTGATGTCGGGCGCCAGGCAGGCCAGCGGGCGCGGCAGGCGCTCGGTGGGCAGCATCGCGTAGGCATCGTCCTCGATGATGGGCACCGAAAAGCGCAGCGCCACGTCGGCCAGGGCTTCGCGCCGGGCGCGGCTCATCGTGATGGTGGTGGGATTGAGCAGCGTGGGGTTGCAGTACACCGCCTTGGGCGACAAGGTCTTGCAGGCATGCTCGAAGGCCTCGATGTCCGGACCGTCGTCGTCCAGCGGCAGCGCATGCAGCTGCACGCCCAGCTGGGTGGCGATGGCCTTCAGGCCCGGGTAGGCCAGCGAATCGACGCACACCAACTCGCCCGGCCGCGCCAGCTGGGACAGCAGGCCGGTGAGCACGCCATGGATGCCCGGGCACACCAGCAGCCGGTCGGCGCTGGCGGTGGGCAGGCGGCGCTGCAGCCAGCGGGCGCCGGCCTCGCGGTCCTCGGGCGTGCCGCCGAAGTCCTGGTAGCGCAGCAGGCCGTAGAGGTCGCTGTGCGCCATCACCTCGGCCGCGCTCGCGTGCATGCGCGCCAGCAGCGCTTCGTCCTGCGGCTCGGGCGGCAGGTTCATCGTCATCTCGGCGCCGCTGCCGCCGCGCAGCGGCATCGCCGGCGCCTTGCCGCGTACGAAGGTGCCGAAGCCCGCTCGCGAATCGATCAGCCCGCGCTTGCGCGCCTCGGCATAGGCACGGGCCACGGTGGTGTAGTTGAGCTGCAGGTCGTCGGCCAGCTCGCGCAGCGTGGGCAGCCGGTCGCGCGCGGCCAGCCGGCCGTCGCGCAGGTCCTCGGCGATCAGGTCGGGGATGGCGAGGTAGGCCGGGCGGTCCTGCGACGCCAGCCGCTTGCGCCAGTGCGCGGTGGGTTTGCTCATGGGGTACTGCTCGTCATGGGGTGCTGCCGCGGCTGATCGCATGCCGGCCCGGGCTTGATCGCATCAAGCGTGCCCGTTGTCGCCCGGCTGCCAAGGCCGCGGCTGTGCAGCCTTGGTGCATCGGCCGTCGCAGCCGCCCCATTGATCGGGTGCATTGATCGCATGGCCGCCGCCCTGCGCCGGTGCAGCCGGCCGCATGCGTCCGCCAGCTCGGCAGCATGCAGGTCCGCCGCACAAAAACTTGCTTGGCCGCGCATCGGCATCGCCATTGGTTGATCGCGCATTGATCGCACGCCGGCCGCGGCTCACTGGCACATCGCATGCAGAAGCACGGGCTCCCGCAACCCAACGGAGTCAAGCGATGCCCAAAGTCACCAAGACCCAGAACCAGAAGGGCGAGTTCCTGGTCGATTACGAGGAGAAGGTGTTCGAGGACGTGAAGGCAGAGCCCGGAGAGAAGGCGCTGGTCACCTTCCACACCGTGGCCTTCGAGGGCTCCATCGGCTTCGTCAACCTGCTGCAGGCCACGCGGCTGCAGCGCAAGGGCTTCGAGACCTCGATCCTGCTGTACGGCCCGGGCGTGACGCTGGGCGTCAAGCGCGGCTTTCCCACGCTGGGCGACGAGGCCTTCCCGGGCCACCAGAACTTCAACAACCAGATCACCAAGTTCATCGCCGAGGGCGGCAAGGTCTACGCCTGCCGCTTTGCGCTGCAGGCGCTGTACGGCCACGGCGAAGGCTCGCTGATCGAAGGCATCCGCCCCATCAGCCCGCTGGACGTGCTGGACATCGTGCTGCTGCACCGCAAGCAGAACGCCTTCATCCTCGACACCTGGACGCTGTGAACAAGACCGTGGTGCGCGCGGCCGCGGTGCAGATCGCGCCCGACTTCGACCGGCCCGACGGCACCCTGGACCGCGTGTGCAGCGCGATCGACGAGGCCGCTTCGCGCGGCGCGCAGATCGTGGTGTTCCCCGAGACCTTCGTGCCCTACTACCCCTACTTCTCGTTCGTGCTGCCGCCCTGCCAGCAGGGCGCGCCGCACCTCAGGCTGTACGAGCGGGCGGTGGTGGTGCCGGGGCCGGTGACCACCGCGGTGGCCGGGCGGGCGCGGGCCCGCGGCATCGTGGTGGTGCTGGGCGTGAACGAGCGCGACCACGGCAGCCTGTACAACACCCAGCTGCTGTTCGATGCCGACGGCACGCTCAAGCTCAAGCGCCGCAAGATCACGCCCACCTACCACGAGCGCATGGTGTGGGGCCAGGGCGATGGCGCCGGGCTGCAGGTGGTGCCCACCGCGGTGGGCCGCGTGGGCGCGCTGGCCTGCTGGGAGCACTACAACCCGCTGGCGCGTTATGCGCTGATGGCCCAGCACGAGGAGATCCACTGCGCGCAGTTCCCCGGCTCGCTGGTGGGGCCGATCTTCGCCGACCAGATGGGCGTGACGATCCGCCACCATGCGCTCGAGTCGGGCTGCTTCGTCATCAATGCCACCGGCTGGCTGACCGAGGCGCAGATCGCCGCGGTGACGCCCGACGCCCAGCTGCAGCAGGCCCTGCGCGGCGGCTGCCACACCGCCATCGTCTCGCCCGAAGGCAAGTACCTGGCCGAGCCGCTGACCGAAGGCGAAGGCATGGTGGTGGCCGACCTGGACATGGCGCTGATCACCAAGCGCAAGCGAATGATGGATTCGGTGGGCCACTACGCCCGGCCCGAGCTGCTGAGCCTGGCCATCGACCGCCGGCCCACCGCCACGATGTTCGACAACCCGAGGGACGACCATGAGCCTGACCACCCACCTGCCCCCGCCTTCGGCCGCGGCGCGCCAGTTGATGACGGAGCTGCAGTCCCACGGACTGCGGCTGCTTGACCCCACGGCCGGCGCACCCAGCCGGCGCGGCGGTGCCGGCCCGTCGGACCACAAGGCGGTGACGGTGGACGGCCACACGATCATGGTGCCGGTGCACACCTCGGGCGCCTGGCAGTCACCCTTCATGGCCGAGGCGCCCGACGCGGCCGGCGCCAGCGTGCTCAAGCGCGGCAGCATCCCCATCGCGCAGATCGCCTTTCCGCGGCAGCCGCGCTTCTACGCGCTGCAGACGATGGACGGCGTGCCCTACTCGCACATCGCCACGCTGCATGGCGCCGACGTGCTGGCCACCACGGTGCTGCAGACCTGCATCCGCTACGAGAGCCGGCGCAAGAGCTGCAAGTTCTGCGCGATCGGGCAGTCGCTGGCGGCCGGCCGCACCATCGCCCACAAGACGCCGGAGCAACTGGCCGAGGTCGCCCGCATGGCGGTGCTGCTGGATGGCGTGAAGCACATGGTGATGACCACCGGCACGCCGCCCGGCGACGACCGCGGCGCGCGGGTGCTGGCCGACAGCGCCTTCGCGATCAAGGCCGGCCTGCCCGCCGGCCGCACGCTGCCGCTGCAGGGCCAGTGCGAGCCGCCCGACGACGACCGCTGGTTCACGCGCCTGCAGGCCGCCGGCATCGACACCCTGGGCATGCACCTGGAAGCGGTGACGCCCGCGGTGCGCGAACGCATCATGCCGGGCAAGGCCACGGTACCGGTCTCGCGCTACCTCACGGCCTTCGAGGCGTCGGTGAAGGTGTTCGGCCGCGGCCAGGTCAGCACCTACATGCTGGCCGGGCTGGGGGACACGCGCGAAGAGATCCTCGCGATGTGCGCCACGCTGGTGGGCCTGGGCGTGTACCCGTTCGTGGTGCCCTTCGTGCCGATCAGCGGCACGCCGCTGGAGGACCATCCGGCGCCCGATGCGGGCTGGATGAAGTCGATCCTGGAGCCGCTGGGCGCCATGGTCTCGCGCGCCGGGCTGCGCTCGGTGGACATCAAGGCCGGCTGCGGCAAGTGCGGCGCATGTTCGTCGCAGTCGCAGTACGAGACGACCGGCGCCGGCGCGGAGCTGGCCGCATGAACGCCCTGCTGGCCGCGCCGGGGGATGCGCCGCAGGACGCGCAGGCCGCCGACTTCAAGCCCTGCGAGTTCCGCATCAAGTGGGCCAGCGCCGGATGGGAGCAGCGCGAAGCCCTTGCGCTGCGCCGTGCGGTGTTCTGCATCGAGCAGGGCGTGTTCGTCGGCGACGATCTGGACGCGGTGGATGCGCAGGCGCAGACGCTGGTGGCACTGTCCTGCGTGGGCGGGCTGCCCGACCAGGTGGTGGGCACGGTGCGCATCCACCAGGCCGAGCCGGGGCTGTGGTGGGGCTCGCGGCTGGCGGTGCATGCGGCCTTCCGCCACCACGGCCGCATCGGCGCCGGCCTGATCCGGCTGGCGGTGGCCAGCGCCCATGCGCGCGGCTGCCGGGTGTTCCTGGCGCATGTGCAGCAGCAGAACGCGGCCATGTTCCAGCGCCTGCACTGGCAGCCGCTGAATCACGCGCTGCTGCACGGCCGGCCGCATGTGCTGATGCAGGCCGACCTGGTGGCCTATCCGCCCTGCGTGGATGTCTATACAGGTCACGTGACGCGCAGCAGCGCGCCCGCCGCGGCATGAGCGCCGCCGCCCGGCCGCCCGAAAGCGGCGCTCATCCCGCTCGGCGGGATCCCGCGCAGCGGGAGGGTGCTCCAGTGAGCGAAGCCGATCCAGCCCAGCGCCTGTGCGAAGCCCTGCGCGCCAGCCGCGGCTTCCTGCACAAGCAGGACATCGGCAGCGCCATGGACCTGCTGGCGCAGGCCCGCCCGGTGGCCGCGCCGGGTGTGCTGTCGGTGCCCAATGGCGACGACTGCGCGGCCATCGCCGATGGCGCTGGCGGCCACCTGCTGTTCGCCATCGAAGGCTTCGTCGACGACTTCGTCGAGCGGGAGCCGTGGTTCGCCGGCTGGTGCGGCGTGATGGTCAACCTGAGCGACGTCGCCGCGATGGGTGGCCGGCCGCTGGCCGTGGTGGATGCGCTGTGGAGCGCCGACAGCGCCGCCGCGGAGCCGCTGATGCAGGGCCTGGTGGCGGCCTGCGAACACTACGGCGTGCCGCTGGTGGGCGGCCACAGCAACCACCGCAGCAGCCGCTCGCAACTGGCCGTGGCGGTGCTGGGCCGCGCCCGGCGGCTGCTCACCAGCTTCGATGCCCGGCCGGGCGACGTGCTGGTGATGGCGGTCGACCTGCGCGGGCGCTGGCAGGAGCCCTATCCCTACTGGAATGCCGCCACCGGCGCGCCGGCCGAGCGCCTGCGGGCCGACCTCGAGCTGCTGCCGCAACTGGCCGAAGCAGGGCTGGCCGATGCGGCCAAGGACATCAGCATGGCCGGCGTGCTGGGCACCGCGCTGATGCTGCTGGACTGCTCTCGCGCTGGCGCGGTGATCGACGTCGACGCGATACCCCGGCCGCCCACGGTGACGGAAGGCGACGACGCAGCGCTGCTGCGCTGGCTCACCGCCTTCCCCAGCTATGGCTTCGTGCTCAGCGTGCGGCCTGCGCAGGTGCCGGCGGTGCTGCGGCACTTCCAGGCCCGCGACATCGCGGCAGCGGCCATCGGCGAGGTGACGGCCGCGCCCACGGTGCAGCTGCACCACCGCGGCGGCCGGGCCCCGCTGTGGGACCTGGCGGCCCGGCCCTTCATCACCGCCCGGGGGCCGGCGCATGGTTGATCCGGCGCATCGCAAGCTGCGCATTGCGCTGCTGACCCATTCGGTCAACCCGCGCGGCGGCGTGGTGCATGTGCTGGAACTGGGCCGCGCGCTGCAGGCCGCGGGCCATGCGGTGACGGTGATGGCCCCGGCCACGCCGGGCCAGCGCTTCTTCCGCGACACGCCCTGCGCGGTCGAATATGCGCCGCTTGGGCCCGCGCCAGCGGGCGCGGGCGGCTCGCTGGCCGCCAGCGTGGCCCACCGCATCGATGCGATGCGCAACCATCTCGGGGTCACCCAGGCCGCCCGCCGATTCGACGTGCTGCATGCACACGACGGCATCGGCGGCAATGCGCTGGCCGACCTGAAGGCGCGGGGCGACATCGCCGGCTACGTGCGCACGGTGCACCACGTCGACCACTTTCCCGACGAACAGGTGCAGGCCTGGGAAACCCGCAGCCTGCGCCAGGCCGGCCTGCTGCTGTGCGTCAGCCGCGTGTGGCAGCAGCGGCTGCAGCGGGCGCACGGCCTGCGCGCGCAGCGTGTGCACAACGGCATCGACCTGCAGCGCTACTCGCCCGCCCGCCAGCCGGAGGACGAGGCCATCGCCGCGCAGCTCGGGCTGTCGGGTGCATCGCCCATCGTGCTGGCCATGGGCGGCATCGAGGCGCGCAAGAACAGCCTGCGGCTGCTGCAGGCGTTCATCCTCCTGCGCCGCGGCCTGCCGAGGGCGCGGCTGGTGATCGCCGGTGGCGCCAGCGTGCTTGGCCATGCCGGCGAGGTGTCCGCCTTCCATGCGCTGATGGCCGGGGCCGGCCTGCAGCCGGGCCCCGACGTGCTGCTCACCGGCCCGGTGCCCGATGCGCAGGTGCCGGCCCTGTACCGCAGCGCCAACGTGCTGGCCATGCCTTCGCTGCTGGAAGGCTTCGGCCTGGCGGCGCTGGAGGCGCTGGCCTGCGGCACCCGCGCGGTGGTCTCCCGCATCGCGCCGTTCACCGAGCACTTCGCGCCCCACGGCGACGTGCACTGGGCCGACCCGGTGGATGCGGCCAGCATCGCCGCCGCGCTGCGCGAGGCGGTGGCGCTGGGCCGCCGCACACCGCCCGCCGTCTGCGGCCGCTTCGGCTGGCCGGCCAGCGCCTTGCGCCACGCGGCGCTGTACCGATCTTTCCTGCAAGGAGACCGCATGCCCGCCATGCACTACCAGCTGCGCTGGCCCGATGCCAGCGAGACCACCTGCTATTCCCCTTCGTTGGTGATCAAGGACTACTTCCAGCCCGGCGCGCAGTACCCGCTGCCCGACTTCCTGCAGCGGGTGCGCGAGGCCACGCAGATCGCCTCCGACCGCGTGGCCGCGAAGTACGGCTTTGCCTGCTCGATGGCGGCCGACCAGCTCGACACCATCGAGGCCACCGCCGCCCGCTTTGCCGACCGTCCCGACGCCCGGGTGCAGGTCGTCGCCTTCCAGGAGTGACGAGCATGACCCGCACCCACGAACACCATGCCGTCGTCATCGTCGGCGGCGGACAGGCCGGCCTGTCGATGAGTGCCTGCCTGCAGCAGGCCGGCATCGGCCACGTGGTGTTCGAGAAGCACACCGCCCTGCATGTGTGGCAGAGCCGCCGCTGGGACAACTTCTGCCTGGTGACGCCCAACTGGCAGTGCGACCTGCCGGGCCACCCCTATGCCGGCGACGATCCGCACGGCTTCATGAAGAAGGACGAGATCGTGGCGTACCTGGCCGCCTTCCGCCGCAAGGTGGCGCCGCCGCTGCGCGAGGGCGTGGCGGTGCGCCTGGTCAAGCCGCGGCCGCAGGGCGGCTATGACGTGCAGTACAGCGTGGGCACCGACACCGCGCTGCGGCACTGCACCGCCGACCAGGTGGTGGTGGCCTCGGGCGGCTACCACCTGCCCATCGTGCCGCGCATGGCCGAGCGGCTGCCCGCGGGCCTGAAGCAGCTGCACTCCGAGCAGTACCGCAATGCGGCCGAGCTGCCGCCCGGCGCGGTGCTGGTGGTGGGCTCGGGCCAGAGCGGCGCGCAGATCGCCGAGGACCTGCACCTGGCCGGCCGCCAGGTGGTGCTGGCGGTGGGCGAGGCACCCCGCTGCGCCCGCTTCTACCGCGGCCGCGACGTGGTGGACTGGCTGGCCGACATGGGCTACTACGAGATGCCGGTGGGCCAGCATCCGCTGCGCGAAGGCGTGCGCGACAACACCAACCACTACGTGACCGGCCGCGACGGCGGGCGCGACATCGACCTGCGCCGCTTCGCGCTGCAGGGCATGCAGCTCCATGGCGCGCTGGAAGGCGTGGACAGCGCCGCCGATGGCGCGGTGACGCTGCGCTTCAAGCCGGGCCTGGCGGCCGTGCTGGACAAGGCCGACGCCATCTACAACGGCATCAACGCCAGCATCGACCAGTACATCGAGCGCCAGGGCATCGAGGCCCCGCCGCCCAGCCGCTACGAGCCGGTGTGGGTGCCGCCGGAAGAGCGCACCACGCTCGACCTGCAGGCCGCCGGCATCGGCAGCGTGGTGTGGTGCATCGGCTTCGCGCCCGACTTCTCCTGGCTGGACGCGCCGGTGTTCAATGGCCGCGGACAGCCGCAGCACGAGCGCGGCGTCACCGCCCTGCCCGGCCTGTACTTCCTGGGCCTGCCGTGGCTGCACACCTGGGGCTCGGGCCGCTTCTCCGGCGTGGCGCGGGATGCGCGGCACCTGGCCGAGGTGATCGCCGCCGAGCAGGAACGGCGCGGCAGCGACGGCGCGCCGGCCGCCCGCGTGGCCCGCACCGTGGCCAGCGGCGCCTCGGGCAACGGCTCGGTGAGGCCGCGCACGCCGGGGCAGTGAACCCGCCCGCTCACTCCGGCTGCAGACCCGCGGCCGCCAGCATCTGCTCCGCATGCGCCAGCTCGGCGCGCAGGGCCTCGGTGTATTCGGCCGGGGTGCTGGGCGCCACGGCGCCGCCCAGGGCTTCGATGCGGGCGCGGGTCTCGGGCTGGGCCAGCACCGTGCGCAGGCTGTCGCTCAGCAGCTTGACGATGGCCGGCGGCGTGCCGGCGGGCACCGACAGGCCGCCGATGGAGGTGAGCGACACCGGCACGCCGGCTTCCGCCAGCGTGGGCACCTCGGGCAGGCGCGGATGGCGCAGCGCCGCGCTCACCGCCAGCGGCACCAGGCGCTGGCTCTGCAGGTGCGGCAGCGCCACCGAGGTGATGGCCAGCGTGAAGTCCACCTGCCGCGCGATCACCGCATTGGTGGACTCGGTGGCGCCCTTGTAGGGAATGTGGGTGGCGCTGATGCCGGCCGCGCGCAGCATCAGGGCCGCGCCCAGGTGCGCGGGCGAGCCGATGCCGCCACTGGCGTACATCAGCTGCCCGGGCTGCTTGCGCGCCCGCTCCACCAGCTGCTGCACCGTGCTGAAGCCGCTGCCGGCATGGGTGACCAGCGTGAGGTCGGACACGCCGATGCGGCCCACATGCTCGAAGTCCTTCATCACGTCGAAGCCCGGCTTCTTGTACATGCGCATGCTGGTGGCCATCGGCGAGCCGGAATACACCCAGGTGTAGCCATCGGGCGCCGCACGCGCGGCCGTCTGCGCACCCAGGTTGCCGGCCGCGCCGGGCTTGTTCTCCACCACGATGTTCTGCTTGAGCAGCGTGCCCATGGCCTCGGCCACCACCCGCACCGTGTTGTCGGGCGAGGTGCCGGCCAGGTAGGGCACCACCCAGCGGATGGGCCGCGAGGGGTAGCGCTCCTGCGCGGTGGCGGCCGTGCCGGCCAGCAGGGCCAGGGCCCCGGCGGCCAGGCGCCGGATGGTGCGGTTCATCGTCGTCATGTCGTCGTCTCCTCTTGTCTTGGCGCCAGCAGCTCGCGGGCGATGGTGTTGCGCTGGATCTCGCTGGTGCCGGTGAGCACCCGGTACATGCGCAGCATGCGGAACAGGAACTCCACCCGGCTGCCCTGCACGATGCCCTCGCCGCCCAGCACCTGCACCGCGCGGTCGGCGATGCGGAAGGCCGCCTCCGAGCAGAACAGCTTGGCCATCGAGGCCTCGCCGCGGGCATCGGCATCGTGCTCCAGCCGGCGGGCCACGCCGAGCATCAGCGCCCGCGCAGCGGCCAGGTCGGTGGCCATGTCGGCCAGCAGGTGCTGCACCGCCTGGAAGCCGGCGATGGGCTGGCCGAACTGCCGGCGCCGCAGCGCATGGGCGCAGGCGTCCTGCAGCGCCAGCCGGGCCAGGCCCAGCATGGCCGGGCAATGCAGCAGCCGGTTGACGGTGATGCGGCCCAGCGCCAGCGCCAGGCCGCGGCCACGCTCGCCCAGCTGGTTGGCCGCCGGGATGCGGCAGTCCTCCAGGTGGATGTTGCCGGTGTGGGACTGGCCGGCCATCGTCCTGTAGCCGGCCTCCACCCGGAAGCCCGGCCGCTCGCGTTCGACCAGGAAGGCCGTGGTCTCGCGGCGCAGAGGATCGTCCCCCGTGGCCGCGATCACGATGGCCATGTCGCAGAACGGCGCACCGGAGATGAAGCGCTTGACGCCATTGAGCACGAAGCCGTCGCCATCGGGCTTGGCGCGGGTCTGCACCGCGCCGGCATCGGAGCCGGCCTCCGGCTCGGTGATGGCGAAGCAGATGGCCTTCTCGGCCCGCGCCACCGGCAGCACCAGCCGCTCCATCTGCTCGGGCGTGGCGCTGCGCACCAGCGCACCCAGCCGCGGCGGGCCGGAGAGTTCGCCCAGCACATGCGGCGCGAAAGGCGATCCGGTGGCGTAGATGGCCTCCTTGATCAGCGCATGGTCGTGCAGGCCGAAGCCGGCGCCGCCCAGCGCGCCTGGCAGGGTCATGCCGTAGAAGCCGCGCTGGTGCGACAGCTTCCACACCTGCTGCAGCAGCGGCCGCGGCGCGCCGTTGTCATGGCTGATGCGGTGCTCGCGGGCCAGCGGGTCCAGCTCGTCATGGATGAAGGCCTGCACCCGGCGGATGAAGTCGGCCGCGGCCCCGGTGCCTTCGAAGAAGGTGTCCTGTTGCATGGCGGGCCTCGTCAGTTCACGCGCCGTTGCCGGCCTTGCCAGTAGGGCTCGCGCACGTCCTTGCGCGAGAGCTTGCCGTTGCCGTTGCGCGGCAGCGCGGCCACGAAGTCGATGCTGCGGGGGCGCTTGAAGCCGGCAAGCCGGCTGTCGCAAAAGTCCATCAGCGCGTGCGCATCGGCGGCCTGGCCTTCGCGCAGCACCACCACCGCCTTCACCGCCTCGCCCCAGTGCTCGTCGGGCACGCCGATCACGCAGGCCTCGTACACCGCCGGATGCTGGGCCAGCACCGATTCCACCTCGCGCGGATAGACGTTGAAGCCGCCCGACACCAGCATCTCCTTCCTGCGGTCGACGATGTGGATGTAGCCCTCGGCATCCACCCGGGCCAGGTCGCCGGTGCGCAGCCAGCCGTCGTCGCCCAGCACCTCGCGGGTGAGTTCGGGCGCCCGCCAGTAGCCGGCGAACACGTCGGGCCCGCGCACGCAGATCTCGCCGATGGCCTCGCCTTCCACCGGCTGGCCGGCCTCGTCGAGCACCTGCACGTCGGCCTCGCCCAGCGCGCGGCCGCAGGCCTGCAGCAGCTCCGGCCGCTCGCCCGACATGGCCCGTGCGTGGTCGGCGATGGACAGGCCCACCACGCCGCCGGTGGTCTCGGCCGCGCCGTAGCCCTGCGCCAGCACCGGCCCGAAGGCGGCCCAGGCCTCGCGGATGCGGGCCGGCGACATCGGCGCGGCGCCGTAGCTCAGCAGCCGCAGGCTGGAGAGGTCGCGGTCCTTCAGCGTGGGCTCGGCCAGCAGCGCATGGATCATGGCCGGCACGAAGAAGCCCATCGTCACCCGGTGCCGCTCGATGGCCTGCAGGATCTCCGCCGGCTGGAAGCGGTCCATCAGCAGCACGGTCGCGCCCTGGAACAGCATCGGCTGGATGAACATGCCGCTGGCGTGGGTGATGGGGCCGCACAGCATCAGCACGTCGCCGGGGCCGGCCTGCATGCGGCCCATGATGACCTTGCGCAGCGAGGCGAAGCGGTTGCCCACGGTCTGCATCGCGGCCTTGAGCTTGCCGGTGGAGCCCGAGGTGTAATGCAGCACCGCCAGCTCGTCGGCACGCATCGCCTCGCGCAGCGGGGTGGCGGGCTGGGCGGCCAGCAGGGCCTCGTAGTCGGCCCAGCCCTCGGGGCGCGAGGCTCCGTCCAGCGCGATGAAGCGGCGCAGCCCCGGCACCGATTCGGCGATGTCCTGCACCATGGCCCGGTGCTGCGGGCCGGCGATGCAGGCCGCGGGCTCGGCATTGGCCAGTGCGTCGGCCAGCTCCGCCGGCGCCAGCCGGGCGTTGAGCGCCACCTTCACCAGGCCCAGCTTGTAGAGCGCGCATTCCAGCTCCACGATCTCGGGCCGGTTGGGCGAGACGATGGCCACGCGGTCGCCACGCTGGAGGCCCAGCGCCCGCAGCGCATGGGCCAGCCGGTTGGAGCGCTCCTCCAGCGCGCGGTAGCTGAGCACGCTGCTGCCGAACAGCACGGCGGGCCGCTCGGGCCAGAAGCGCGCGCTGCGCGCCAGGTAGGTACCGAAGTTCATCGTCTTGTCTCCATCTGCTGGCAACCAGTCTAGGCAGCGGTTCATGCAGTTTGGATAATCGAACCGTGCGGTGTGATAACGCTGCGGAATCAACGGAAGCGCCCCGGCATGGCCCTGCGACTGGACGACATCGACTACTTCCTGGCCGTGGCCCGCCACCGGCAGGTGCGCCGCGCCGCGCTGGAGCTGGCGGTCTCGCAGCCGGCGGTCACCAAGGGCATCCAGCGGCTGGAGGCGGAGCTGGGATTTCCTCTCTTCATCCGCAGCCGGCGCGGCATGGAGCTCACCGCGGCGTCGGCCCGCTTCCACGAGCGGCTGGCCACGCTGCGCGGCAGCCTGGGCGAGGCCATCAAGGAAGCCGCCGACCTGCACCTGGGCGAGCTGGGCACGCTGCATGTGGGCGTGTCGCCGCTGTATGCCAACCAACTCTTCGTGCCGGCCTGCGTGCGGCTGAACCAGGAGCGGCCGGCCGCGCGGGTGTCGGTGCTCATCCACCTGAACGACACGCTGCTGACGGCGCTGCGCCGCGGCGACATCGACCTCAGCATCAATGCGCTGCCGGCCGAGCTGCCCGACGACCTGCAGGCGGTGCCGCTGATGGCCGACGACCTGTGCATGGTGGTGCGCGAGGGCCACCCGTTGCTGTCGCGCCGGCGGGTGCGGCTGAAGGACCTGGCGCAGGCGCAGTGGATGCTGCCCGGCCTGGCGGTGGCCGCGCGCCGTGCGGTGGAAGGCCGGCTGGCCGAGGCCGGCCTGCCGCCGCCGCGGGTGGTGGTGGAGGTCAACAACACCGCAGGCCAGCTGCTGGACCTGGTGCGCCACAGCGACCTGGTCTCGCTGATGAGCCAGGCGATGCTGGCCACGCCGGCCGGTGCCGGGGTGGTGGCGCTGCCGATGGCCGAGGCCCGCATCCGCCGCGAGATCGGCATCGTGATGCGGGCCGGCAGCCGGCTGCCGCCGCTGGGCGCCCGCCTGGTGGAGATCCTGACCGGCGCCGCCTGAGCCGGCTACAGCGCCCGGCTCAGCACGATGCTGCCGAACACCGGCCGCTGGCGCTGGCCCTCGAACTCATGGCTGCGGTGGTAGCGCGCCAGGGCCAGGCGCCAGGGGCCGTTCTGCAGCACCAGGCCGTAGCTCACCTCGCCGACGAAGGGCCGGCGCTGCACGCTCTGGCTGCGGTGAAACACGTTGCCGTCCAGCGTGAGGTCGTGCGCCACCCAGCGCAGGTCGGTGCCGGCGAACACATGGCCGGCCCAGCCCGGGCGTCGCCAGGCCCCCGGCTGGCGCGCCGGCGCGGTGCCCAGCGAGCCGGCCCAGGTGGGCACGCTGCCGAAGTCGTCGGGCAGCCGCGTGCCCCAGCGCCACTGCGCACCGGCCAGCGCGCCGGTGTTCAGCGTGCCCAGGCTGGCGCCCAGCCGGGCCACGGTGTCCCAGCCGGCGCGGTCGCTGCCGGCGTCGTCGGAAGCCGGTCCGCGCCGCGCCCACTCGCGCTGCAGTTGCAGCACCGGCTCGTCGCGCAGCTGGTTGCGCCAGCCATTGAAGCGGCGGGAGCCGGTGATCCTGTGCACCAGCCGCTGCACCTCCTCGCCGCGTGCGGAAGGTCCCACCCAGCCCAGCAGCAGCGTGCTGGTTTCCAGCAGCGGGCCGCTGCGGCCCTGGTAGCTCAGGGCGGCGGCCAGCACCGCGGCATAGGGCCGGTCCTCGGGGATGGGATCGCTGCGCTCGTTGTCGCCGGGCGTGAGGATGGCCTGCCCCGCGTCCAGCACCAGGTTGCGCTGCTCGGCCTGGCGCGGCTGCAGCCAGCGCAGGCCGCGGTTGAGCTGCCGCACGAAGCCGGGCAGGCAGTCGTCATCGGTGAAGCTGGTGAGGTTGGCCGACACCAGCGTAAACAGCGCGCCGTTGCTGTAGCCCTCGTCGCGCCCGCCCAGCAGGTCGTTGTCGATGCGCAGGTGCAGCTGGGGTGCGCCGGTGGCCGGCTGGCTGCGGCAGGCGGCGGTGTCGTCGGATTCGGCCGCCGCGGCCAGGGTCGCGGCCGACAGCAGGACAAGGCCCAGCATCGGCCGCCAGGCCGAGCGGGTTCGGAACGTTGGAGGCATGCAAGCTCCGTGGTGGCAACCGCGCGGCTGTGGCAAGCACTGCGCCCGCGCCGCGGTTCATGCCGGCGCCGCCGCGGCCGGTCGTTGACCTGCCAGGTCATCGACGCCAGCACCCGCAAGCGGCACAGTGCGGGCACGCACATGCCTCGATACGAAGGAGTCCCCATGCCCGCATTTGCCATCGCCCACCTGCAGGACGTGCAGTTCGGCGAAGACATCGTCCGCTATCTCCAGGCGGTGGACGACACCTTCCAGCCCCACGGCGGGCGCTTCCGCAGCCACGGCAAGCGGCCCGAGGTGCTGGAAGGCGATTGGCCCGGCGACGTGGTGGTGGTGGAGTTTCCGGACCTGGCGGCGGCCCGGGCCTGGTACCACTCGGCGGCCTACCAGGCCATCCTGCCGCTGCGGCTGCGCCATTCGCGCGGCGACGTCATCCTGCTGGACGGCGTGCCCGACGGCTACCGCGCCACCGAGCTGCTGCGCACACCCGATCAGACCGACAGCAGCCCGCGGAAGCCGCGCACCGCGTAGTAGGACTGCGCGCCGTTGTGATAGACGAAGCTGCGGCCATAGCGATGGTCGCCGAACAGCGCGCCGCCCTGCGCCCGCAGCGCCGGCGGCGTGAGCAGCCAGCTGGAGGTCTTGGTGTCCACCGGGCCCAGCGCCTGCAGCGCCAGGTACTGCGCCTCGGTCAGCAGCGTCAGGCCCATCTCGGCCGCCATCTCCACCGCGCTGTGCGCCGGCCGGTGCTCCTTGCGCGCCTGAAGGCCCTGCAGGTCGTAGCACAGGCTGCGGCGGCCGGACGGGCTCTCGGCCGCGCAATCGCAGAAGGTGAGCATGCCGCTGGCGGCATCCTGCGCGATCACGTCGGGCTCGCCGCCGGTGGCCTCCATCGCCGCCAGCGTGCGCAGCGCCGCGGGCCGGGCCTGCAGCCGCGCCTGCACATCGGCCCAGGCGATGCCGGCATGGCGGTGGCCATGCTGCTCGAAGCGCTGCTGCAGCGTCTGCAGCAGCTGGGCGTCGGCCGGCTTCATGCGGTGGCCTCAGGCGCCATGGGCCTGCACCCAGGCCACGATGTCGGCGGCCGACAGCGCGCCGGCCTGGCGCGCCACCTCGCGGCCGCCGCGGAACAGCGCCAGCGTGGGGATGCTGCGGATCTGCAGCCGGCCGGCGGTCTGCGGCGCGGCCTCGGTGTCCACCTTGGCGAAGCGCACCAGCGGCAGCCGCCGCGCGGCCTCGGCGAACTGCGGCGCCATCACCCGGCAGGGGCCGCACCAGGCGGCCCAGAAGTCCACCACCACCGGCAGCTCGGTGCCTTGCACATGGCGCTCGAAGCTGCCGTCGTCCAGCGCCACCGGCGCGGCCGGCAGCAGCGGCGCGCCGCACACGCCGCACAGCGGCTGCTCGGCCAGTCGGTCTTCGGGCACGCGGTTCCTGCGGGCGCAGGCAGGGCAGACGAGTTGCATCGGCCCATTCTGCACAACACCGGCCACCGGGCCGAAGGCTTCGCCGTCAGGCCGCTGCGCCGGCGGGGGCATGGCCGGGGCTGCCGCGCACGGCGGCCTGCAGCCCGGCGACGTCCAGCACCTCGATGCCGCCATAGCGCATCGCCACCAGGCCGCGCGCCTCCAGCTCATGCAGCGCGCGCCCGGTCACCTGGCGCGACAGCCCGCACAACCGCGCGATCTCCTCCTGCGACAGCCGCAGCGCGCCGGTCACCGGCGTGCACAGCGCGGGGTTCACCAGCTCGCACAGGCACACCGCCACCTGCGAGGTGGTGGTCTGGATGCGGTGGCTTTCCACCACCGCCAGGAACTGCCCGAGGCGCGCATTCAGCTGCCGCACCAGGAACTGGTTGAAGCCCAGGCTGGTCTCGCACAGCCAGTCGAAGGTGGCCGAGGGCATCAGCGCCAGCCAGCTGTCCTGCAGCGCCACCACCTCGTAGGGCCGGCGCTCGTGCTTGAGCATCGAGCCCTCGCCCAGCCAGCCGCCCGAGGGCACGCCGCTCAGGGTGGTGGAGCGGCCATCCGCCGACAGGCCGTCCACCTTGACCATGCCTTCCAGCACGCCGATCCAGTGGCGGGCCGGGGTGCCCTTGGCGCTGACCACCTCGCCGGCCGAGCGGCGGGTGAGCAGCGTCTCCCGCTGGGCGCGCTGCCATTGCTGCGGCGTCAGGCAGGCCACCCAGGGGGCCTGTGCCAGCAGTTCGACCGGTGCCGCTTTGACTTCCTGCAAGGTCTTGTCCATGCACGACGGGGCTGCCGACATTAGGCCGCGCGCCGGCACATGCAACCGGGAAAACACGCTCAGGGAAAGCACGCATCGGACACCGGGCCGATTGGTAGGCACTGGACATTCTGCGCAGCACCCCGGTGCCAGACTGGCCCGGCCCATCACCAAGAGGCCGAGGAGACACAGATGCACCACCGCAGCCGTTCGCCGCTGGAAACCCACGCCGCCCTGCCCCTGCCCCGGCTCCGGCAGCCCCGGATGCTGCGGGCAGCCACCGCCGCCGCCCTGGCCTGCTGCCTGCTCGGCCTGGCCGCCTGCAACAGCGACGACGACGACGATGACGACGACACGCCGGCACCGGTGGCCACCGCCGAGCAGGCCTGCGCGGCACTGTCGGGCAAGACGGTGGCCGGCGCCACCGTGGCCAGCGCCGCCACCGTGGCGGCCAGCGGCGTGGCACCGCTGTACTGCAAGGTGACCGCCACCATCGCGCCCCAGCTCAACCTGGAGATGCGGCTGCCGCAGCAATGGAACGGCAAGCTCTACTACGGCGGCGGTGGCGGCTACAACGGCAGCATTCCCACCCTGCAAGGCGGCAACCTCACCGCGCTGCAGGCGGGCTATGCCACGGTCAACAGCGACTCGGGGCATGCGGGCAACGTGCTGTCGGCCGACTTCGCGCTCAACGACACGCAGGCGGCCAACCTGTTCGGCTCGCTGTCGGTGCCCACGGTGATGTCGTCGGCGCGCGAGATGCTGCAGTCGGCCTACGGCAAGCTGCCGGAGCGCGCGTACTTCGAAGGCTGCTCCAACGGCGGGCGCGAGGCGCTGATGGCCGCGCAGCGCAACCCCAACCTGTTCGACGGCATCATCGCCCGCGCACCGGCCTACAACTGGGTTGGCTTCATGGGGCAGTTCAACCGCACGGCCAAGGCGCTGGCGGCGCCGGGCGGCCAGTTCAACGCGGCCAAGCTGGGCCTGCTGGCGCAATCGGTGCGCCAGGCCTGCGATGCCAACGACGGCCTCGCCGACGGCATCGTCTCCCATCCGCAGGCCTGCAGCTTCGACCCCGCGGTGCTGCGCTGCGCGGGTGGCGCCGACACCGGCGACACCTGCCTGTCGGATGCGCAACTGGCCACGGTGGCCTCGTGGACCTCCCCGGCCTCCTGGGCGGGTGGCACCTACACCAACGCCGGCTGGGCCTTGACCGGCAACGAGGACGATGCCGGCGCCTGGCCCACCTGGGTGACCGGCGGCGGCACGGTGCAGGCGGCGCTGCAGTACCTGTTCCAGGACACCACGGTGAAGAACTACCTGGCCCGCGACCGCGGCCAGGACTCGCTGGCCTACACCTGGGACGGCAACCTCAACGGGCTGTATGCGCTGTCGGCGCTGAACGACGCCACCAACACCGACCTGCGGCCCTTCAAGGCCAGCAATGCCAAGCTCATCCTGTGGCACGGCGGCAATGATTCGGCGCTGAGCTACAAGGCCACCACCGCCTACTACCAGGGCGCGGTGGCCGCGGTGGGCGGGCAGGCGGCCGCTGACGACTTCATGCGCTACTACATCGCGCCCGGGGTGAACCACTGCGCCGGTGGCCCCGGTGCCGACCAGGCGGACCTGCTGGCCGCGCTGGACGCCTGGGTGGTGGGCGGCACCGCGCCCGGCACGCTCACCGCCACCCGGCAGGCCAGCGGCAGCGCGGCCGGCTTCACCCGGCCGCTGTGCCGCCATCCGCAGTACGCGCGCTACACCGGCCCGGCCAACGATGCGGCGGCGGCCGCGCTCGCCAGCAACTACACCTGCACCACGCCCTGAGCCGGCGCGCGGGCCGGCAGTCCTGCGGCCCGCGACAGCACCTGGCCGGCCAGCGTGCCCGAAGCCTCGGCGGGCTGGCCCACCCAGGCGACGAACTGGTCGGGCCGCACCAGCACCAGCGGCGCGCCGTAGCGGCGGTGCTCGCCTTCGCCTGCGGCCTGCACCACCGTCAAGGGCAGGCCCAGCGCGGCGGCTGCGCCGAGGAAGGCCTGCACCGCATCGGCGGTCGCCGCGCCCTCGAAGGCCAGCAGCGAGAAGCCCGGGCCCAGCGCCTCGAACACGTTGCCGCCGGACGGCAGCACCGCCGGCGCCAGGTGGTGCCCTGGCCGCGCCTCGAACTGGTGGCGGCCCATGGCGCTGGGCCCGCGGCCTTCGCCGCCCCACACCACCGGCGAGCCTTCGTAGTGCGGCTCGAAGGCATGCACCTCGCCCACCGCGCCCTGCGCCCGCGCCTGCCAGGCGGCCTCGAAGGCGGGCAGGTCGCGCGCCGGATCATGCTGTTCCAGGAACTGGCGGTCGGTCTCGATGGAGCGGGCGATGAAGTCGCGCATGGTGGAGGCGAACACCGGGCGGCGCTCGCCGTCGTAGGAGTCGAGCAGCGGCTCGCCGCCCCAGCCCTGCAGCAGCGCCGCCAGCTTCCAGCCCAGGTTGCGTGCATCCTCCAGGCCGGAGTTGACGCCATAGCCGCCATAGGGCGGATGGCTGTGGGCCGCATCGCCGGCCACGAAGACACGGCCTTGGCGGTAGCGGTCGGCCAGCATGAAGCGCAGGTCCCAGAAGCCGATGTGCTGGAACTCGATGTCGAAGGGCGCGCCCACCGCCTCCTGCAGGTAGGCCGCGAAATCGAAGTTGTCCTTGGTGGTGCCGGGCGGCACCGGCGCATGGAAGAACCAGGTGCTGCCCAGGTCCACCCGGCCGAAGAACTTCCAGTAGCCCTGCAGCTCCGGCTGCAGCACGTTGTAGTAGGACTTGCCGGGATAACGCTGCAGCAGCTCATGCAGCCCGTGCGAGCGGAACACCAGCAGCACCATCATCCGGTCGTGGTCGGTGCGGGTCTGGGTGATGCCGGCCTGCTCCCGCACCAGCGAGCGTGCGCCGTCGCAGCCCACCACGTAGGCACAGCGCAGCGTGCGCTCGCCGCCGCTGCCATCGCGCTGGCCGAGCACCACCGAGGCACCGTCGGCGTGCTGGTCCACCGCCTTGGCCTCCCAGCCGTACAGCGCCTGCACCGAGGGCAGCTGCGCCACCCGCTGGCGCAGCACCGCCTCGGTGGCGTACTGCGGCAGCCGTTCGTTGCCGGTGAAGTAGTAAGGCCGCACCAGGTCGCGCTGCAGCCAGTCGTAGGTGTGCGGGCCCAGCAGCGTGCCGTGCGCCGTCAGACCGCCGATGCCGTATTCCGCGGGGATGGTGCGCGCGGCACGCAGCTGCTTCTCGGCCCCCCAGAAATGGAAGTGCTCCATCGTGCGCTGCGTCAGGTTCTGGCCCTTGGGGATGGGCTGCGGCTGCGCGTACCGCTCCGCCACCACGGTGCGCACGCCGCGCTGTCCCAGCTCGATGGCCAGGCCCATGCCCACCGGGCCGCCGCCGACGATGACCACCTCGGCGTCCTGCACGCCGGCCGTGCTTGCTTGCTCGTTCATGTCGTGTCCTGTGCGGCTCATTCGGCGGTGATGCCCTGGGCCTTGATGAGGTCGGACCACCGCTTCGCATCGGCCACCACCAGCTTGCGGAAGGCGTCGGGCGTGGCATGGGCCGGCGTCATGCCCTGCGTCTCGAAGGCCTTGGCGATGGCGGGCGCGGCCAGCACCTCGCGCAGCTCGGCATTGAGCCGGTCGACGATGGCGCGCGGCGTGGCCGCCGGCGCGAACACGCCGTACCACATGTCCACGTCCAGGTCGCCCAGCTTCAGGCTGTTGAGCGTGGGCACCTCCGGCAGCAGCGGATGCGGCGCGCTGGAACTGATGGCCAGCGCCTTGAGCTTGCCGGCCTTCACATGCTGCAGCGCCACGTGGATGGGCAGGAACATCACGTCGATCTGGCCCGCCAGCAGGTCGGTGACCGCCGGCGCCGTGCCGCGGTAGCTGATGAGCGTGAGCGAGATGCGCGCCCGGTTCTTCAGCAGCTCCATCGCCAGGTGGTGCGGCGTGCCGGCGCCCGGCGAGCCGTAGTTGAGCGCGCCCGGCCTGGCCTTGGCCCGCGCCATCAGCTCCGGCAAGGTGGCGATGTTGGCGTTCTCGCCGGCCACCAGCAGCAGCTGGCCCCAGCTGGTCTGGCTCACCGGCTGCAGGTCGGTCAGCGGATTGAAGCCCAGCTTGGGATAGAGCGCCATGTTCATCACCAGCGTGTTCACGCTCACCAGCAAGGTGGCGCCGTCCGGTGCGGCGCGCACCACCTCCTGCGTGCCGATGCTGCCCGAGGCGCCCGCCTTGTTGTCCACGAAGAAGGGGCGCTTCAGCCGCTCCGACAGGGGCGGCGCGATCTGCCGGGCGATCAGGTCGATGCCGGTGCCGGGGGTGAAGGGCACCACCAGGCGCACCGGCCCGTCGCCGCCGGTCTGCGCCTGCGCCCCGGGCACCGCTGCCGCGGCGAGCGCGCCCAGCAGCAGGCGCCTGCGCTGGAACGAGGGTGGTGGCAAGGGCGTGGCGAGGCTCATGGGGCATGTCTCCTTTGGTGTTGGTCGACAATTACACCGGCTGCCCCGGCATGGATCAAACGGAAAATTCTGGTGCACTCTTCAAGAAGACTGATGAATGTCAGCAACCGCCAGCTGCATGCCTTCCTGGAGGTGGCGCGGCTGCAGAGCTTTGCCAGGGCGGCCGAACAGGTGCACCTGTCCGCTTCGGGCATGAGCATGCTGGTCAAGGAGCTGGAGAAGCAGGTGGGCGCGCGGCTGTTCAACCGCACCACCCGCTCGCTCACCCTGACCGATGCGGGCCGGCGGCTGCTGCCGGTGGCCGAGCGCATCGTGGGCGAGCTGCGCGCCCTGGCCGCGGTGCTGGACGGCAGCGAGGCGGCCGTGCGCTCGCGCCTGCTGGTGGCGGCCACGCCGATGATCTCGGCCAGCTTGCTGCCCGAGGTGCTGCGCGGCTTTGCCGACAGCCACCCCGAGGTGCAGGTGCAGCTGACCGACGTGGAGGTGGGCACCGTGCGCCAGCGGGTGATGGAGGGCGACGTGGACATCGGCTTCGGCTTCTTCGTCAAGCCGGCCGTGGGGCTGTCGCGCCAGCCGCTGTGCAAGTTCCGGCTGATGCACATCGCCCCGCCCGATGCCCACGGCAGCGGCCTGGCGGACAGCCGGCCCTGGAGCAGCCTGCGCGGCCTGCCGCTGGTGAGCCTGCCGGCGGACAACCCGATCCAGGTGGTGATCGAGAAGCAGCTCGCCCGGCTGGGCCGTGCCCATGAGGAGCGCCCGCGCATGAACCTCATCGGCACGCTGATCGGCATGGTGCGGGCCGGCCGCGGCCACGCGATCATCCCTTCCTTCGCGCTGGAGGAGTGCCTGCGCCAGGGCCTGGCCGTGGCGATGCTGCGCGAGCCGGTGGTGCACCTGGACCTGTACCAGGTGACGAAGCGCGGCACGCACAGCAAGCCAGCGGCGCTGGCCTTTGCCGCCGCGCTGAAGCGTGCGGCGGGCGGCCGGCTGGCGGTGCCTCAGCCCCCGGCCACGCGCTCGGCCACGAAGGCCGCATAGCTGCGCAGCGGGCGGCCCAGCAGCGCCTGCAGCCGCTGCGCCGCGCCCGCCGCGGGAACATGGCCCAGTGCCTGGATGCGGCCCATCATCAGGCGCAGGTCGTAGGCCATCCAGGCCGGCATCCGGCCCGCCAGCTGGGCCTCGAAGGCCTGCAGGTCATCGCCGCCGTAGCGGACCTCGCGGCCCAGCGCGCGGCTCCAGGTGGCGGCGGCGCCCGCGCCGTCGATCAGCTCAGGCCCCACCACCTCCAGCGTGTGGCGCGGCAGCGGCCCGGCCGCCCGGTCGCGGCGCAGCAGCTCGGCCACCGCGATGTCGGCGATGTCGCGCACGTCCACCATCGCGCAGCCGATGCCGCCGATGGGCATGGGGAAGACGCCATGCTGCTCGATCACCGGCTGGATGCCGATGTCGTTCTGCATGAAGTAGGCCGGGCGCAGGATGGTGGCCGGCAGGTCCAGGCTCTCGATCATGCGTTCGACCGTGTGCTTGCCGGCGAAGTGCGGCACGTCGGTGTACAGGTCGGCATGGATCACCGACAGGTAGACGATGCGCTGGATGCCGGCCTCGCGCGCCACGCCCAGGGCCTGCAGCGATTGCGTCACCTCGTCGGCCGCCAGCGCATTGAGCAGGAACAGCGTGCGCACGCCGGCCATGGCCTGGCGCAATGAGGCGATGTCGGTGAGGTCGCCGACCACGCGCTTCACGCCCGCGGGCAGCGCGGCCTGGCCAGGTCGGCGGACCAGCGCGGTGACGGAGGCGCCTTCCCGGGCCAGGCCCTGGACGACGAGGGAGCCGACGGTGCCGGTGGCGCCGATGACGAGGATGCTCATGGGGATGTCCTTTTGCGATCAATTGAGGGTGAACGAACGATAAGTCGTTGCGCCTTTTGAACACAGCCATCAAGATCAGGACGCACCGTCTTGAATCTGGAACACATGGACCTCAATGCCCTGGTGGACTTCCACTTGGTTGCCACCCATGGCGGCTTTGGCCGCGCCAGCCGCGCCAGCCGGCGGTCCAAGGCCACGCTGTCGCGCCGCGTGGCCGACCTGGAGGAGCAGCTGGGCGTGCGCCTGATCGAGCGCGGCGGCAAGGGCCTGGAGCTGACCCAGGCCGGCGAGCTGCTGCTGGGCCGCACCGAAGGCCCGATGCACGAGGTGGTGGAGGCCCTGGCCGCCGCGCGCGAAGGCAGCGGCCGCATCAGCGGGCGGCTGCGCATCGCCGCGCCCATCCTGTTCTCGCAGCTGGCGATGGGCCGGCTGGCGGCCGGCTTCCAGGCGCTGCATCCCGAGGTCACGCTGGAGGTGGTGGCCGAAGACCGGCTGGTGGACCTGGTGGAGGAGCGCTTCGACGTGGCGATCCGGCCCAATCCGCGGCCGGACACCGCCCTGGTGGGCCGCTGCTTCGCCCGCGACCGGCTGGTGGTGGTGGCCGCGCCCTCGGTGCCGATGCCGCCGCCCGGCGAGGCGCCGCAGCCGGTGCCGGTGCCCGCCATCGTCCACACCTTCCGCGAAGGCGACACCTGGGCGCTGGACGACGGCCGGCTGACGCTGGCGCCCCGGCCGGTGCTGCAGCTGTCGTCCTTGCTGATGGTGCGCGATGCGGCCCTGGCCGGCGCCGGCGTGGCCCGGGTGCCGCAGTCCATCGCCTGGCGGCAGATCGCCAGCGGCGAGCTGGTGCGCTGGGGCGGCCTGGCCGGCCACGAGGTGGCGCTGTGGGTGCTGCACACCTCCCGCCGCCTGGCCAGCCCGAAGGTGAAGGCCTTCGTGGATTTCATGGCCGCGCAGTACGAGGACGGCGTGCTCACCCTGCCCGGCTGAGGTGCCGCGTCGGGGGCAGGATTTCAGAAGTTTTCATCCGCCCCAAAGGACGCCGCGGCCGCCCGCGCCGAACACTGGCCGCATCCAATTCGCGGGGCGGTTTCCATGCATTCCATCGACTCCCTGGGCAGCCTGGTGCTGGCCGTGCTCGTCTTCCAGCTGATCCCCGGCCCGGGCACGCTGGCCATCCTGCGCACCACGGCCCAGCACGGCATGCGGGCCGGCTTCGCCTCGGTCTCGGGCACGCTGCTGGGCGGCCTGCTGTGCATGCTGGCAGCGGCCAGCGGGCTGGAGGCGGTGTTCCGCGGGCATCCGCAGGCACTGCACCTGCTGCAGGCCGGCGGTGCGCTGTACCTGGGCTGGATGGGCTGCCGGCTGATGCGCCCCGCCGCAGTCGCCGCGCCGGCCGGCGTGCCGGCCGCGCCGGGCTGGGCCTGCCACTGCCGCCAGGCGCTGGCGGTGAGCCTCACCAACCCGAAGGTGATCCTCTTCTACTTCGCACTGCTGCCGTTGTTCTTCCGCGCGCCGGTCACCGCCGAATCGCTGGCCACGATGGTGGGCTGCGTCTCGGGCATCAGCCTGCTGTACCAGGCCGGCCTGGTGCTGGCCGGCCATGCCGCGGCGCGCCGGCTGGGCCGCCTGCCCTCGCTGCGGCGGCTGGTGCAGCGGGCCGCGGGCGTGGCGCTGATCGGCTTCGCCATCCGGCTGCTGTGGGCCTGAGCGGGGCTCACGCCGGGGCGACGTCGCCGGCCAGCAGGCGGTCCGCGGCCTCGGCGCTCAGCCGCTCGCCGCGCTGCATGCCGGCCTGCAGCGCCGCCTCGCCCGACTGCGCCACCACGAGGCGCTGCGCCTCGCGCCACGGCGCATGGTCGTCGGCAGGCAGGCTGGCGCCATGGCGGGCCAGGCTGGCGCGGTGGTGGCCCAGCAGCATGGCGGCCACCTGCATGCGGCCCTGGCGCGCGGCCAGCAGCGCCAGCACCTGCAGGATGTCCAGCACGTCGAAGCGCCGGCACCAGGCCAGCGCATCGGCGGCGCAGGACTGGGCCTCGTCCAGCCGGCCCAGGCCGATCAGCGCATTCAGCCGCTGCACGCGGTTGTGGGCGCCGATGGCGCTGGGCACCGCGGTGTCGTCCAGCTCGCCCAGCCGCTCCAGCGCCTGTGCGAAGCGGCCCAGCCCGACGAGGGTGGCCACCAGGTTGCTGCGCGCATTGGCGGCCACCTGGTGCAGGCCGGCGCGTTGCGCCAGATCGGCCTCGTCCTGCTGGTGCGGCCAGGCGGCCTCGAAGTCGCCACGGCGGCGGTACTCCAGCGCCAGCGTGCCGCTGAACACCACCCGGCAGCGCGGCGGCCAGTCGGGATGGGCGTCCAGCAGTGCCTGGGCCTCGCGGCGGGCGGCATCGAATTCCTGCTCGTCCAGCAGCCGCGAGCGCAGCAGCGGCACCAGGCTCCAGAACAGGCCGCTGGCGTCGCCGCGTTCGCGCTCGATGGCGCAGGCCTGGCGGGCCGCCTCCACGGTGCGGGGCCCGCGCACGAAGGACTGGAAGCGCGCCAGCTCCCGCCACCAGGCGGCCCGCTGGCCGGCGTCGATGGCGGGGCCGGCGACCAGCGGCTCGCAGGCCTCCACCCAGCCGGCGGCCTCGGCCAGCCAGGGCGTCCAGGTGGCCACGGCGCTGGCGGCCAGCGTCAGCCTCACCGCCGCGGCCGGATCATGCGCGCGGGCCCAGGCCAGGGCCTCGGGCACGTTGCCCAGCTCCTGTGCGGTCACCGCATCCACCTGGCCCGCCGGGGCGGCGGCCATGGTCGCCGCCAGCGCCGCCACCACGCGGGCCTGCACCCGGTCGCGCTCGCCGCTGGCGTCCAGCTGCTCCAGCGCATAGGCGCGCATCGTCTCCAGCAACCGGTAGCGCGGCGGCTCCTGCTGCAGGCTGGCCACCAGCGAGCGGTCCACCAGCTCGGCCAGCAGGTCGATCACCTGCCAGCGGTCATCGCCCTCGTCGCCGGCCACCGCCACTGCCAGCTCCAGCGAGAAACCGTTGGCCAGCACCGCCAGCCGGCGCAACGCGCGCTGCGCCGGCGGTGGCAGCAGGTCGTGGCTCCATTGCAGCGCGGCGCGCAGCGTCTTGTGGCGGGCCGGCGCATCGCGGCGGCCGCGGCGGAAGGCAGCCAGCCGCTCGTCCAGCGCGGCCAGCACGCCCGGCAGGCCCAGCAGCGGCACCATCGGCGCCGCCATCTCCAGCGCCAGCGGCAGGCCGTCCAGGCGGTTGCACAGGCGCCGCAGCAGCGGCAGGCCCGAGGCGTCGACGCGGAAGCGCGGGTCGGCGGCCCGCACCCGCTCCAGCAGCAGTTGCACCGATGCGGCCGCCAAAGCCTCGTCGTCGCTCAGTGTGTCGGCCGGCGGCGGCAGCGGGTCCAGCGGCTGCACCTGCTCGGCGGCGATGCGCAGCGGCAGCTGGCTGGTGACCAGCAGCGCCAGCCGCGGCGCGGCCTCGCGCAGCAGGCCGGCCAGTTCGGCGACGGCATCCACCAGGTGCTCGGCGTTGTCCAGCACCAGCAGCATGCGGCCGCCGTCCAGCGCGGTGGCCAGGGCGGCGCGGAACGGGTCGGCCGGCTCCGGCGCGCCGATGCCCAGCGCGCGGCACAGCGCCCCGGTCAGCTGCGCGGCATCGCCCAGCGCGGCCAGGTCGACCCAGGCGGTGGGGCCGGCGGTGCGCCGCGCCACCACCGCGCGGGCCAACGCCGTCTTGCCCACGCCGCCGGGGCCTACCAGCGTGATGCAGGCACCGGGCTGCAGCGCGGCTTCCAGCCGCAGGCGGTCCGGCTCGCGGCCAAAGAGCTGGAAGGGCTCGGCCGGCGCGGCGGCGGCCGGCGTGCCGGCTGCGGTGGCCAGGGCGGGCGCGTCTGCCTGGGCCGGCAGGCTGTCGCCCGCCGCCGGCGCCGCCCGCAGCGCCGCGGTGAAGCGGTAGCCGCGGCCGGGCACGGTGGCGATCAGCTCGTTGCCGATGGCCTTGCGCAGCGCGGTCACCTGGGCGGCAATGTTGTTCTCCTCCACCACCAGGCCGGACCACACGCGGTCGAGCAGCTCGCCCTTGGTCACCAGGCTGCCTTCGCGCCCCGCCAGGGCCAGCAGCAGGTCGAAGGCCCGCGCGCCCAGCGCCACCGGCTCGCCATCGCGCAGCAGGCGGCGCTGCAGCGGCTGCAGCTCGAAGCGGTCGAAGAACAGCGGGGATGCCGACATCGGCCGCTAGAAGTCGATCTGCACCGAGGCGGCGCTGCGGCGGGCCTTGCCGTGGAACACCGCCTCGATGTTGTTGCCGTCGGGGTCGAGCACGAAGGCGGCGTAGTAGCCGGGGTGGTAGTCGCGCGGGCCGGGTGCGCCGTTGTCGGTGCCGCCATGGGCCAGCGCGGCCTGGTGGAAGGCCTGCACCATCGCTTCGTCGCGCGCCTGGAAGGCCAGGTGGTGGCGGCCGGTGAGCCGGCCCTGGGCGCTGTCGCTGTCGGCACTGGAGACGAAGAGTTCGTCGGCCCAGAAGTAGTCGGCGCCCTCGCCGCCCATCGGCACCTGCAGCGCCGCCAGCACCGCCTGGTAGAAGCGCCGGCTGGCGGCCAGGTCGCGCACCACCAGGTGCAGGTGGTCGATCAGCCGTCCGCGGTGCAGTTGCTGCGTTTCCATCTCCAAGCACTCCTTTGAAGAGGCGGCGATGTTGGCACACCCGGCTGCCGGCCCGCCCGCGGCACGGCGATCTCCGCAATGCGGACGAGGCGCTGCGCGCCCACGCTTCCTAAGCTGGCGCGGCCAATACAACCGCCGGAGCCCCCGATGAACACGACGCTTCCGATGCAGGCGATGGCAGGCGCGGCCTGCCTGCTGGCCGCCCTGCATGCACCACCCGCCAGCGCCCAGCCGACCGAGTTTCCGCCCGATGCGGTGCCGCTGACCGAAGCCTCGCTCGATGCGCTGGCAGGCAAGCGCTACGTGGGCCAGACCCAGGGCGGCCATTGGCGGCAGATGGACTTCGGCCCCGACCGCAGCTACCGCGTGAGCTTTCGCAATGGCATCCTGGACGGCAAGCTGCGGCTGGAGGGCGACAAGCTGTGCCAGGACATGCGCAAGACCATCGAAAGCAGCTGCAACGAGGTGCGGGTGAAGGACAACCAGCTGTTCTACAAGCGCGTGTACAACGGCGAGGTGATCACGCTGGTGGCGCAGTAGGCCTCATCAGGTCGTGGCAACCTGCGGCAGCCTGGCGACCACCTTGATCTCGAACTGGAAGCCCGACAGCCAGGTGACGCCCACCACCGTGGCGGTGGGATACGGCGGCGGGCCCCAGAACTCGGCAGCCACGGCCCAGGCACGCTCGAAGTGCTGCGCCGGGTCCACCATGAACACGGTCACGTCCACCACGTCGGCGAAGCTGCAGCCGGCCGCGGCCAGGATGGCATCGAGGTTCCTGAACGCCAGGCGCACCTGCTCGTCCCGGTCGGGCTCCGGCGATCCATCGGGGCGGCTGCCCACCTGGCCGGAAACGAACAACAGGCCGTTGGCACGCACGGCCGGGGAATAGCGGTGCAGTTCGTACAGGGCGTGGCGCCCCGGGGGTGTGACGACGTCGCGGGTCATGAGGACCGTCCTTCTCGGGTGTTGCTGGAAGCAGCCACTCTAGAAGCCCGCGGCCCGCGGATAAACCGGCCAGGCGCACCATCACTTTTTGCCGCGGCCAAACAATGCGTGGCCTTCAAGCGCCCAGGAACTCGAAGCCCATCGTGCGGGCGTGGTAGTGCAGTCCGCCGTCCTGCACGATGAGGAAGCGCGCCTGCACGCCGCCGGCGTTGTGGTGGGAATGCGCTGCGCCCGGCGGCGTCACCAGCGTGCTCCAACGCTGCCAGCCGCAGGCCTGGCCGTCCACCGACGAATGGCAATGCTCGCCCTGCAGCACCAGCGTGATGGCGGCCGAGTTGTGCCGGTGGGGCGCCTGTTGCGCGCGCGGCGGCAGCGTGTTCAGGCTGAGCGTGAGCGACGGCATGAGGTTGCGCCGCGCCTGCTGCTGCTGCGACGAGAAGATGAGCGCATGGCCGGAGGTGCCGGCACCGGCCGCGGTGGCCGTCACCAGCGACAGCTGCCGCTCGATCTCGGCCGCTGGGTAGTGCACCGTGGCCACCGGCGACGCCTCGGCCGGGCCCGGCCGGGCGCCCTCCAGCGACAGCTGCGGCTGGTTGTCCACCATCCACAGCAGGGCGCCGGCCGCGCCGCCGTGCAGGCTGCAAGCGCTGCCGCCGGGCAGCAGGAACACGTCGCCCGCTTCGAAGCGCACCAAGTCCGCGCCGCCGCGGCACGCCCCGCTGCCACGGATCACGTAGCAGATCGCCGCGGTGGCAGGCAGGTCGAAGGCGAGTGCATCACCCGCGGCTACGTGGGCATAACGCGCGAGCATCAGCGGCGTGGTGGCCGGGCCGGCCTGTCCCATCGCGGCCGACTGGTCGCAGGCCCACCAGCCGCTGTGCGTGGCCGCCAGCGCCTGCGCCGCCACCGCATCGAACTGGCCGGCCGGCACCGGCGGCAGCTTCAGGTTGAAGGCGTTGCCGGAATTGAAGAAGCGCGCGCGGGCCTGGGCCTCGTCGGCGGGCGCCGCAGGCAGCTGCACCGGCATCGCGGCCAGGCTGTCGAAGGCCTGCGTCATGCGGCCTCCACGCCTGCCCGCGCTGCCAGCACCTGCAGCAGCACGTCGGCGCCGGCGGCCACATGGGCGGGCTCGGCCCATTCATGCTCGGCATGGCTCACGCCGCCGCGGCACGGAATGAAGACCATCGCACTGGGGCACAGCGGCGCCAGGTGCCGGGCATCGTGCCCCGCGGCCGACAGCAGCGCCATGCGCGGGTGGCCCAGCCGCTGCGCAGCGGCGTCGATCTGGGCCCGCAGCCCGGCATCGAAGCCGTTGCCCGGCGCATCGACCAGCGGCTGCACCTGCACCGTGCAGGGCGCCGCATGCGCCTCGCACAGCGCTTCCAGCCGGCGGCCGAGCAGGTCGAGCGTGGCGTTGTCGGGGTGGCGCAGGTCGATGCGCAGCAGCACCCGCTCGGGCACCACCGAAGGTGCGTTCGGCTCCAGCTTCAACTGGCCGATGGTGAACTTGACCGCCGCGTCGTGCCCGCCCACTTGCCTATACAACTCGGCCGCGACGCGGGTGAAGGCGGCCAGCGCATCGCGCCGGTCGGCCATGGCCAGCGTGCCGGCATGGCCCTTGTCACCCTGCAGAACCACCTGGTAGGTCTTCTTGCCCTGGATGCCGCTGACCACGCCGATCACCCTGCCTTCGGCCTCCAGCAACGGGCCCTGCTCGATGTGCGCCTCCACGTAGGCCTGGGCCGCGAAGCCCAGCCGCCGGCGCCGCAGCGCAGGAAAGGCCGCATGCAGCGCGTCCAGCGCATCGGCCACGCGCATGCCTTCGGCATCGGTGGCCTCGCGGATCTCCGCCAGCGGTCGCACACCGGCAAAGGCTTCCGAGCCCATCATGCCGGGCGCGAAGCGCGAGCCCTCCTCGTTCATCCAGGCCACCGCCACCAGCGGCGCGCGGGGCCGCAGGCCGCGTTCAGCCAGCGTGGTGAGCGCCTCCAGTGCGGCCAGCACGCCGTACACGCCGTCGAACGGACCGCCGGTCGGCTGGCTGTCCAGGTGGCTGCCGCTCATCACCGGCAGCGCCGACGGATCGGTGCCCGGCAGCGTGAGGAAGAGGTTGCCCGCGTCGTCGGTGCTGGGCTGCAGGCCGGCGGCCTCGGCCCAGCCGATCACCACGCGCCAGGCTTCGATCTCCTCGGCGCTCAGCGCCTGGCGGTTGACGCCGCCGGCCGGCGTGCCGCCGATGCGGGCGAGCTGCATCAGCCGGTCCCACAGCCGGGCGCCGTCCACCCGCAGGTTGGCCAGCGCCGCCATCAGTCGGTCTTCATGATCTGGCTGGGCAGCGCGCGGGCGTCGCGCACTTCCCAGCGGCCGGCTTCCACCTGGGCGAAGAACTCGGCCAGCAGCGCATTGAAGGCCGCCGGTTCTTCCAGGTTGAGCGTGTGGCCGGTCTTGGGCATCACCGCCAGACCGCAGGCCGGGATGGTGCGCTTGAGGAAGATGCCCGGCTGCAGGCAGTGGTCGTCCTCGTCGCCCACCACCACCAGCGAAGGCACCGGCATGCGCGCGATGTCGCCCTGCAGGTCGTAGATCGACGGCCGGCGCGCCTGCACGCCGCGCATGGTGTTGGCCGCGCCCAGCGCATCGTGCTGGCCCAGCCAGGTGGCGAATTCCTGCCAGCCGCGCGGGTCCTTGTTCTGGAACTGCACCCGGCTGGCGCCGATGGCGTAGGTCCTGGCGAAGGTCTCGCTGCCCTGCCGCTCGAACTGGCGCGCCACTTCCAGCGACACGTTGCGGAAGTAGTCCTCGTGCTCCTTCTCGGCGCCGTAGCCGGCCCCGGCGATCACCAGCGACAGCGCGCGCGCCGCATGCCGCAGCCCGAAGTGCAGCGTGGCGAAGCCGCCCATCGACAGGCCGACGACATGGGCCTTGTCCAGGCCCAGCGCATCCATCACCGCGGCGATGTCGTCGGCCGCGGTGGCCTGCGAGTAGCGCTCCATATCGGCCGGCACGTCCGAAGGCGGATAACCGCGCGCGGCGAAGCTGATGCAGCGGTAGCGCCGCGCGAAGAAGCGCATCTGCGGCTCCCAGCTGCGGTGGTCGCCGCCGAACTCGTGCACGAAGACGATGGGCGTGCCGCGGCCGGCGGATTCCACGTGCAGCCGCACGCCGTCGGGCGTGATGGCGCTGTGGGTGGACAGGGCGAGGGTGTCGGTCATGCGGCCTCCTGCATCAGAACAGCGCGGTGGTGGCCGGCAGGCTGCGCGCCCGCTCCACCGCCTGCGGCAGCGCCTCCACCAGCGCCTGGGCCCAGGCGGCCGGCACGGTGGTCGAGATCTTCACGAAGCGGTGGCCGAAGCGCGGCGTGTGGTACGCGCCCTGCCGCACCATGATGCCCTGCTCTCCCATTGCGGTGACCAGCGCCTCGGGCGTGATGCCGGCGTCGATGCACTCCACCACCAGGAAGTTGGCCTGCGTGGGCGCCATCGGCACATGGAAGCCCGGCAGCCGGCGGAAGGCCTCGGCGATCACCACCTGGTTGGCCCGCTGCTGCGCGCCGATGTGGGCCATCCACTCGCCCTTGACCGCCAGCCCCGCCAGCGCCGCGCGCTGCGCGATGACGCTGGCGCCCAGCGGCGCCTGCGAATGCGGCAGGATGCGCGCCAGCAGGTCGGGCGTGGCCACCAGCGCGCCCAGCCGCAGCCCGGCCAAGCCTAGCCACTTCGAGAAGCTGACGATGGTGACCGTGCCCTCGGGGTAGAAGCTGGAGGCCAGCGTGTGGCTGTCGGCGAAGTCGCGGTAGGTGCAGTCGTGGATCAGCACCGCGCCCAGCGCCTTGGCCCGCTCCGCGAAGGCGCGGATCTCGTCGGCGGTATAGGTGGTGCCCAGCGGGTTGTTGGGGTCCACCAGGTAGATCACGCGGGTGTTGGCATCGGTGGCGGCCACCAGCGCATCCACGCTGAGCTTGTAGCCGTGCTCGGGGCCGTAGATCGGGATCTCGGTGATCACCGCGCCGGCCTTCTGCGCAAATTGCAGCGGCCACTTCCAGCCCGGGTCGGTGGTGACGAAGCCGCCGCCCGGCGTGCAGAAGGCCCGGCAGGCCAGCGCCAGCGCGGCCACGGCGCCGTCGGTCACCACCGCGGCATGGCCGGGCAGCTCCAGGTCATCGACGATCGCGCTGCGCAGCGCCTCGATGCCCAGCGGCGGCGCATAGGCATGGAAGCTCTCGTCGTCGATGGCCTCGTGCAGCGCGGCGCGCACCGCAGGATGCATCGGAAAATGGTTGGTGTTCTGGCCCAGCCACTTCAGCTCGGGGTTGCTGAACAGCCGGTCGAAGTACTGGTTGCGGATGTCCGCTTCACTGCTCATCGTGATGCCCTCTCAGGCGGCCAGCTGGCGGGCCTGCTCGGCCAGCTGGGCCTTGCGGCTGGTCTTGATGATGCTGCCGCGCGCCGCGATGCCACCGTCGATGGTCACCACCGTGCCGGTGATGTAGGCCGCGCGCGGCGAGGCCAGGAACACCATCAGCTCGGCCACCTCTTCCGGCTCCGCGGGGCGGCCGCCGGGGTAGTTGTCGAACAGCTCTTCCCAGCGGCCTTCGTCGCCGAAGTTGTCGAGCGCGCGGCGCTTCATCAGCTTGACCATGCGGTCGGTGGCCACCGGGCCGGGGTTCACACCCACCACGCGGATGCCGTCGTCCAGCGACACGCCGCCCAGCGCGCGGGTGAAGGCCATCACCGCCGCATTGCCGGTGGAGCCGGCGATGTAGTTGGCGTCCCAGTTCTCGCCCGAGTTGCCGATGTCGTTGACGATCACGCCGCGGCCGCGCTGCTTCATGCGGGCATAGATGTGCTGCGTCAGCTCCATGTAGCCCAGCACCTTAAGCTGGAAGCCGCGGCGCACTGCGGCAAAGTCCAGCGACTCGATCGGGCCCGAGGGAATGTCGCCGGCGTTGTTCACCAGGATGTCGATGTCGCCCACCGCGGCGGCCAGCGCGGCCATCGATTCGGGCGTGGCCAGGTCCATCGCATGCACGGTCACGCGCACGCCGTGGGTGGCGGCGATCTGCGTGGCGGCGGCGTCCAGCGCGGCGCCGTCGCGCGCGGCCAGGTGGAGGTGGCAGCCTTCGGCAGCAAAGGCGTGGGCAGCGGCCAGGCCGATGCCCTTGGAGGCACCGGTGATCAGCACGGTGTGGCCAGCGAGGTCGAGGTTCATGGACGGAACTTCCTGTGTCGAGCGGGAAAGGGAATGGAGGGCGCGGGCGGCGGTCAGGCCGCGTCCGTGTCGGTGCGGGACAGCGCGGCCACGAGGTCGACGATGTCGTCCTCCAGCAGGCTGACGTGGTCCACCGCGGCGCTGAAGGCCGCGGCCGGGTCATTGCGGTCGATGGCCGCGAGGATGGCGGCGTGCTCGCCGATGGTGGCGCTCATGCGCCCGGGCTGGAAGGTGACGTGGCGGCGGTACACCCGCACCCGCTTGCGCAGCGCACGGGTCTGCTCGGCCAGGTATTGGGTGTTGGAGGCGTCGTACAGCGCGTCGTGGAAGTCCTGGTTCACGTCGTAGAAGCGCGAGTGGTCGCCCGACTCCAGCACCTGCACCAGCTGCTGGTGCAGGCCCGCCAGGCGCTGCTTCTGCGCCGCGCTGGCACGCCGCGCGGCGTACTTGGCGCACAAGCCTTCCATGACCGCCATCATCTGGAACATCTCGATCAGCGTGGGCAGCGGCACCACGGCCACGCACACGCCGCCGCGGCCGCGCAGGTCGACCAGGCCGGTGCCGGCCAGCGCCTTCAGCGCCTCGCGCACCGGGGTGCGGCTGACCTGGAAGCGCTCGGCCAGCTCGGCCTCGTCGAGCCGCGCGCCGGGCTTGAGCACGCCGCTGACGATCAGGTCCTGCAGCGTTTCCTGCAGCTCGTCGCTCAGCGTGACCGAGCGGTCGCGTAGGCGGCCGCGGGCCGGCACGGTGGGGATGATCGGCAGCGGTTCGGCGGCGGCGCCTGTGTTGTCGTCACTCATGGGCGGGTCGCAGCGTGGTGTCAGAAGGGCCGGTCGCCCGCCACGGTGGTGCGGTGCATCACCCGGCGGTGCTTGTGGTCGTCGTAGGGCGTGGCGCAGTGCATCGTGCTGCGGTTGTCCCAGATCAGCAGGTCGCCCGCCTGCCAGCGGTGGCGGTAGCTGAAGCGCGGGTCGATGGCATGCGCGTTCAGCTCGGCCAGCAGCGCGGTGCTCTCGTCGGCCGGCAGGCCGTCGATCTGCTTGACCACGTCCTGGCCCACGTACAGCGACAGGCGGCCGGTCTCGGGGTGGGTGCGCACCAGAGGATGCTGCACGTCGGGCACGTCGGCGCGCTGTTGGTCGCTCAGCGGCTGGCGGTCGGCGAAGGCCTTGCCGTAGTAGTTGGCGTAGGAGTGCGTGGCCTTGAGGTGGCGGATGCGCTGCTGCATCGCGGGGTCCAGCGCATCCCAGGCGGCATGCATCGACGCGAACAGCGTGTCGCCCCCCTCCGGCGGCACCTCCACCGCGTACAGCAGCGCGCCCAGCGAGGGTTCGGCCTTGTACGACAGGTCGGAGTGCCAGTTCCAGCCTTCCTTGTGGTTGCCGATGGGCTTGCCGCCCTCGGTCACGTTGGACAGCACGTAGATCTCGGGGTGCTGCTGCTTCAGGAACTGCGTGAGCACATGGCCCAGCAGCGTGCCGAAGCGGCGCGAGAAGGCCACGTGCTGGCCCTCGTCGATCTGCTGGCCGCGGAACAGCAGCAGCGAGCGCTGGTTGAGCGCATCGCGCAGCACGGCGAAGTCGGCATCGCTGACCGGCTCGCGCAGGTCGATGCCGTGCACCGCGGTGCCGATGAAGGGGCTCAGGTTCTCGAGCTGCAGCGTGGAGGAGGTGGCTTGTGGCATCACGGTCGGCAATCTCACAGTCGGTAATCGGGTTGCGTGCGGTCGAGCATCCGGACGAAGGCCGGCCACTCGCGGGTGCCGGGCGGCAGGATGTCGCCGGCGAATTCGTTGAACTGGCGCGCGGCCAATGCGCTGGCCTCGGGCGGCGGCAGCACCAGGCTTTCGCCGGCACCCAGGCCCGACTGCGCCAGCAGCTGCACCCGCGCGGCCTTCTCGAAGTAGTACATCAGGATGAAGGCCTCGGGGATGGTGCGGCCCACCGTCAGCACGCCGTGGTTGCGCAGCACCAGCGTGTGGTGCGGGCCCAGGTCGCGCACCAGGCGTTCGCGCTCGTCCAGGTCCAGCGCCACGCCTTCGTACGCGTGGAAGCCGGTATGGCCCTGGTAGCGCATCGCGAACTGGCTGACCGGCGCCAGCCCGCCCGGCAGCGCCGAGATGGCGGTGCCCGCATCGCTGTGGGTGTGCAGCACGCACAGCGCATCGGGCCGCGCGGCATGGATGGCGCTGTGGATCACGAAGCCGGCGCGGTTGACCTCGTGGTCGCTGGGCTCCACCTTGCGCCCTTCCAGGTCGATCTTCACCAGGCAGGAGGCCGTCACTTCCGAGAACAACAGCCCGTAGGGGTTGATCAGGAAGTGGTGTTCGCTGCCCGGCACCCGGGCCGAGATGTGGTTGTAGATCAGGTCGTCCATGCCGAAGTGGCTGACGAGCCGGTAGCAGGCCGCGAGCTGGATGCGAAGTTCGGCTTCGGTCATCAGCGCCACCACACGATCTTCTGGTCCACCCACACCAGCAGGCCATACAGCACCATGCTGGCCACCGAGGCAAACAGCACCGCCGACCACACGCTCAGCAGGTCGATCATCTGCGTCGATTCATAGATCACGCGGCCCAGGCCGGCATAGGCGCCCAGCATCTCGCCGACGATGGCCACGATCATGCTGCGCGGCACGCTGATGCGCAGCGCCGTGACCACCGAGGGCATGGCGCAGGGCAGCCGCAGCCGCCACACCAGCGCCAGCCGGCCGGCGCCGAAGCTGCGCATCAGGTTGATGGCCGCCTCGTCGGCCAGCTTCAGGCCATGCAGCGCATTGATCAGCATGGTGAAGCCCACCGCCAGCGTGATGAGTGCCACCTTGGAGGCCGGCCCCAGGCCGAACCAGATCAGGAAGATGGGCGCGTAGGCCACCGTGGGCACCGAGTTCACCGCCACCGCGATTGGCAGCAGCGCCCGCTCCAGCGGCCTGACCAGCACCATCACGATGGCCAGCAGCAGGCCCAGCAGGCTGCCCAGCAGGTAGCCGCCCAGCGCCTCGCCCAATGTGGCCAGGAGCGCACCCGAGAGCTTGTCGAAATCGGTCACCGCATGCTGCACGATGCTGTGCAGCCGCGGCAGCACGAAGGGCGGAATGTCGAACAGCACGATCGCGCCTTCCCACAGCGCCAGCAGCACCGCCACGCTGCCGGCCACCGGCGCCAGGCGCGTGGCCATCAGGCTTCGCTTCGCCACCACACCAGCCTCCTTTCGATGAAAGACAGCACGCCGTACAGCAGCATGCCCATCACGCCGCAGGCCACCATCACCACCCACAGCCGCACCACCATGTCGGCGTTCATCGCCTCCATCAGCATCACGCCCAGGCCCACGGTCTCGCCGAACCATTCGCCCACGATGGAGCCGATCAGGCTCAGGCCGATGCCCAGCCGCAGCCCCACCATCACCTGCGGCAGCGCCGAAGGCACCGCCAGCTTGATGAACAACACCAGCCCGCGGGCGCCGAAGCTGCGCATCAGCGCCACCCGCTGCGGATCGCAGCTCTTCAGCCCGCGCAGCGTGTTCACCGTCACCGGGAAAAAGGTGAGGAAGAACGCGGTCATCACCTTGGCCATCAGCGAGTTGCCGAACCAGATGACGATGAGCGCGCCGAAGGCCACGATGGGCACCGTCTGCGACACCACGAACAGCGGGAACACCGAGCGCTCCATCCAGCGCGAGTAGGTGAACACCGTGCCGAACAGGCAGCCCACCACACCGCCCATCGCGAAGCCCAGCACCGTCTCCAGCAACGTGCGGTTGAAGCTGGCCAGCAGCTGCGGCCACACTGACCAGGCGTCGCGCGCCATCGCGCTCAAGGCCGGCAGCACCCGCGGCGACGGCGCGAAGGCCAGCACCGCCAGCTCCCACAGCGCACCCACCACCAGCAGCGCGAACAGCGGCGACTGCAGGCCGCGCTGCAGCAGCTTGTCGACCGGGTTGGCGTGCTTCACGGCGCCGCCTCCTGCGCGAAGGTCTTGCGGCTTTCTTCCTCGATCTCGGCCAGCAGCCGGCGCTTGATGTGCATGAACTCCGGCGACGTCACCACCGACGGATCGCGCGGTCGCGGCAGGTCGATCACCGTCTCGCTCTTGACGGTGCCGGGCCGCGCCGTCATCACCAGCACCTTGTCGCCCAGCACGATGGCCTCGTCGATGTCGTGCGTGATGAAGAGCACCGTGCGGCGGTGGCGGGCCCAGATGTCCAGCAGCCAGTGCTGCATGAAGCTGCGCGTGAGCGCATCCAGCGCGCCGAAGGGCTCGTCGAGCAGCAGCACGTCGCGCTCGAACAGGAAGGTGCGCATCAGCGCCACCCGCTGCCGCATGCCGCCCGACAACTGGTGCGGGTAGTGCTTGGCAAAGCCCGAGAGGCCGAACTCCGGCAGCATGGCCTCGGCCTTGGCGCGGGCCACCTTGCGCGGCACGCCCTCCACTTCCATCGCGAGGATGGCGTTGTCCAGCACCGTGCGCCACGGGAACAGCAGGTCGCGCTGCGGCATGAAGCTCACCTGCCCCAGCATCTGGCCGTCGCGCTGCGGCGCGCCGCGCAGCAGCAGCGAGCCGTCGTCGTCGGGCGGCAGCAGGCCGGCGATCATGTTGAACAGGGTGGACTTGCCGCAGCCCGAAGGACCGACCAGGGTGACGAACTCGCCCTTGTTGATCTTCAGGTTGACGTTGGAGACGGCCACCGTCTGCGCCGGCGCCTCGCCGAAGCGCTTCCACACGTTGACCAGTTCCAGCATCACCGGCGGCGTGCCTGCTTCGTGCGCCGGCGCGGCCGGCTGCACCTCGAGCGGGGACATCTTCATCGGCCCGGTCCCGTCACAGCTTGCGGTCGGCCGGCGGCGCCTTGGCCAGGAAGCTCGGATCGAAGGCCTTGGCCAGGTCGGCCGGGGCCTTGATGGCCTTGTACTCCACCAGCGATTCATGCAGCTTGCCGATGGCCGGCATGTCGATGGCCAGCAGGCCTTCGGCACTGCCCTGCCCCGCCAGCAGCAGCTTGGCGAACTCGTCCAGCATCGCTTCCTGGTGCGCGCGGTTCAGGCTGGGCGCGGCGGCCATGATGATGTCGATGGCCTCCTTGCGGTTCTGCAGCGCGTACTTCCAGCCCTTGACCGACGCATTGATGAAGGCCTGCACCGCGGCCGGCTTCTCGTTGCGGAACTTCTCGTTGACCACCACCGTGTCTTGCTGCACCACCACGCCGAAGTCGTCGGGCTTGATGAGCGTGAGCTTGTCGCCCAGGCCTTGCGCCTTCAGCGTGTTCAGCTCGTTGTAGTAGGTGGCGGCGGCCACGTCGAACTGATTCTCGACGAAGGGCGCCATCGAGCCCGACTGCGGCACGATGGTCACCTCGCTCTGCTTCACGCCCTCATGCGCCAGCATCGAGTACAGCGTGTACTGGGTGCCGGTGAACCAGGTGGCCACCTTCTTGCCCTTGAAGTCCTTGACCGTCTTGATGCCCGAGTCGCTGTAGGTCACGTAGGCATAGGGCGTGCGTTGCACGCCGACGCCGATGCACACCAGCGGCAGGCCCTTCTCGCGGGCGATCAACACCACCTCGGTGCCGCCGGCCACGCCGAAGGTGTCGTTGCCCGAGCCCACCAGCGTGTCCACGCTGAGGTTGGGGCCGCCGGGGTTGATCGTCATGTCCAGCCCGGCCTGCTCATAGAAGCCCTTGGCCTTGGCCACGTAGTAGCCGGCGAACTGCGCCTGCGCCAGCCACTTCAGGCGCAGCGACACCTTCTCAGCCGCCATGGCCGGCAACGCGGCCAGCATGGCGAAACCGACGACCCATTTGCCCAGACGGCGATGTTGCGTGATACCCATGTGCGACTCCTTTGAATACACAAAGAAGGCGATTGCAGTATCCATGCCATGCCTTAACGCCCGCATCTGGCCCGCAAACTGCACCGGCAGATGGCATGAACACGCCGCATTCCAATTCCACATCCCGACTGCATCCATATCTGCACCACACCGCATACGGCGCGGTGCATGCAATGCAGGCAGGCGCACTCTCCTGCAGCGCCTATGCACACGCGCTGGTGCAGCGGGCCGAAGCGGTGCGCAACCTGAACGGGCTCATTCACCACGACCCCGCGCTGCTGCTGCAGCAGGCCACTGCACTGGACGCGGCGCATTCGTCCGAGCATGCCGCCCGGCTGCCGCTGTACGGCCTGCCGCTCGTCTTCAAGGACAACATCGACGTGGCGGGCCTGCCCACCACGGCCGGCAGCCCGTGGCTGGCCGACCATGTGCCGCAGCGCCATGCCGGCGTGGTGCAGCGGCTGCTGGCCGCGGGCGCGCTGGTGTTCGGCAAGAGCAACCTGCATGAGTGGTCGCAGGGCGTCACCGGCCACAACCATCACTTCGGGCCGGCGCGCAATCCGCATGCGCCCGATCACATCGCCGGCGGCTCCAGCGGCGGCAATGCGGTGCTGCTGGCGGCCCATGCGGTGCCGGTGGCCATCGGCACCGACACCGGCGGCTCGGTGCGGGTGCCGGCTGCGCTGTGCGGGCTGGTGGGCTTCCGGCCAACCGTGGGCCGCTGGCCTGGCGAGGGCCTGGTGCCGATCTCGCCCACCTTCGACACGGCCGGCGTGATGGCCCGGTGCGTGGCTGACTGCATGCTGGTCGATGCGGTGGCCAGCGGCCGCGGCGGTGCGGCGCCGCCTGCGCTGCCTTCGCCCGCCGCGCTGCGGCTGGGTGTGCCGCAGGCCTGGTTCTGGCAACCGCTGGACGATGACACCGCCGCCTGCTGCCAGGCCGGCCTGCAGCGGCTGCAGGCGGCGGGCGTGCAGCTCGTACCGGTGGAACTGGGCGAAGCGGGCGCGCTGTTCAATGGCGGCGCCATGTCCATCTCGCTGTTCGAGATCCTGCCGGCGCTGCAGCACTACTTCCGCAGCCATGGCCGCGGCTTCGACGTGCAGGCGCTGTTCGACGGCATCGCCAGCCCCGACGTGCGGCCGCTTTTCGCCCGGCCGATGGGGCCGGAGCGCATCACGCCGCAGGCCTACCGGCACGCGATGCAGGTGCTGCGGCCGCGGCTGCAGTCGCTGTACCGCCAGGCCTTCGCACAGCACCGGCTGGATGCGGTGCTCTATCCCACGACGCCGCTGCCGGCCGTGCCCATTGGCCAGGACGTGACGGTGGTGCTGGACGGCCAGCCGGTGCCCGCCTTCAGCGCCTACATCCGCAACACCGGGCCTGCCGGCATGGCCGGGCTGCCTTCCATCAGCCTGCCCGCGGGCTGCACGCCGGGCGGCCTGCCGGTGGGCCTGTGCCTGGACGGCGCGGCCGGCCAGGATGCGCGGTTGCTGGCCGTGGCGCAGGCGCTGGAGACGGTGATGGGTGGCTGAGCGGGCGAGGACCTTCAGCCCGCCGGCGCGCTACTCCACCGTCGCGCCCGAGTCGCGCACCACCACCTTCCACTTGTCGTGCTCGGCCCGCACGAAGCGGCCGAAGGCCTCGGACGAGCCGCCGATGGGGTCGGCCCCTTCCTGCACCATCTGCCGTTCGATCTCGGGCAGCCGCAGGATCTCGTTGACCGCGGCATTGACCTTGGCCACCACCGCGGGCGGCGTGCCGCGCGGCGCGAAGTAACCGAACCACGAGCCGGCCTCGAAGCCCGGATAGCCCGACTCGGCCACGGTCGGCACATCCGGCATCGACCGCGAGCGCTGCGGGCTGCTCACCGCCAGCGGCCGCAGCGCGCCGGTGCGGATGTGCTGGATGACCGACGGGATGGTGGCGAACATGAACTGCACCCGGCCGGCCAGCAGGTCCTTCAACGCCTCGGCGCCCTTGTAGGGCACGTGGGTGGCGGTGAAGCCGCCGCGCTGGCCGAGCATGAAGCCCGCCAGGTGCGACGAGGTGCCGATGCCGGTGGACGAATAGTTCAGCTCGCCCTTGCCCGAGCGTGCCAGCGCCACGAACTCGGCCAGCGTGGCCGCCTTGACCGACGGGTGCACCACCAGCACGTTGGGCACGTCGGCAATCTGCACCACCGGCTCCAGGTCGGTCAGCGGATTGACCGGCAGCTTCTTGTAGAGGGAGAGGTTGACCGCCATCGGCCCTACCGAATTGACGATCATCGTGTAGCCGTCGGGCGCGGCGCGGGCCACCTCCGCAGTGCCGATGTTGCCGCCGGCACCGGGCTTGTTGTCCACGATGAAGGTCTGCTTCAGCCGCTCCGACAGCTGCTGGCTGACGCTGCGGGCCAGCAGGTCGGTGGTGCCGCCGGCGGTGAAGGCCACCACCACCCGCACCGGCCGCGCCGGCCACTCGGCGGCGGGCTGGGCCTGCGCTTGTGCAAACGTGGCCAGGCAGGCCAGCGCCAGCGGCCACTTCGACATGAACGTGTACTTCAAGGAATGTCTCCTGCGGGGGTGGGAATCGGCGGGCCGGTCACCTCGTTGCGCAGCGGTGCGCCCTGGTGCCAGGCCTTCAGGTTGTGGAGGAACAGCCCATCCACACGGGCTTCATTGCCGCTGGAAAAGCCGGCGCAGTGCGGCGTCAGCAGCACCTGCGGCAGGTGCCACAGCGGTGAGTCCACCGGCAGCGGCTCCTGCGCGAACACATCGAGGTAGGCGCCGGCCAGCCGGCCTTCGCGCAGCGCGGCCACCAGCGCGGGCTCGTCCAGCACCTCGCCGCGCGCCACGTTCACCAGCCGCGCGCCGGGGCGCAGCCGCCGCAGCATCGGCGCACTGACCAGGCCGCGGGTGTGCTCGGTCAGCGGGCAGGCCAGCAGCAGCCAGTCGGTGTGCGGCAGCAGCGCGGGCAGGTCGTCCAGGCCCGCAGTGGGCAGGCCCGCGGCCGGCTCGCCGGCATGGCGGCGCACCACCGTCACGCGCAAGTCCAGCATGGTGAGGTAACGCGCCAGCGCCTGCCCGATCGGGCCCCAGCCCAACACCACCGCCTGCTGGCCGGACAGGTCGGCGGGCAGCGCCTGAAGCGGCGGCGGCGACCACCGGCGCTCGCGTTGCGCCGCGGCCAGCGCCGGCAGGCCCCGCGCCAGCGCCAGCACGCCGGCCAGCGCGGTCTGTGCCACCACCTGCGCATTGGCGCCCGACGACGTGGTGATGCGCACGCCGCGCGCCAGCAGCGCCTGGTACACCGGCCGGTCGGCGCCGGCTGAATGTGCATGCACCCAGCGCAGGCCGGGCGCCTGGCGCAGCAGCGCGTGGAAGTGGGCGGTGGCCGGCTCCAGCCTGTGCTTGGTGGAGCGGCCGGTGATGTCACGGCTGACGAAGGCCAGCTGCGCGCCGCAGGCGCTGCCGGCGGGCTGCTCCTCGGCCAGCAGCAGCCGGCAACCGGCCGGCCCACAGGCCTGCTGCAGCACCGGGCCCAGCCGCTGCGCGGCCAGGGTCGACATCAGCAGGGCGACGGGTTCGGCGGAACCGGGAGCAGCGGCGGCGGCGGGCTGCATCGGCATTCAATCGCGGTAGCCGGGGTCCAGCCGGTCGAGCTTGCGCAGCAGCGCCGGCCACTCCATCACGCCATAGGGGCGCCGGGTGCCGGGCTGGTAGTTGTTCCACGTGGCTTCCAGCACCGGCTGCGGTACCTGCACCAGCGGGCTCTGGCAGGCCATGGCCGCCAGTTGGGACCGGCACGCCAGCTCCAGCCGGTGCATCCAGTTGAAGGCCTCGCCCACGGTGCGGCCGACGGTGAGCGCGCCGTGGTTGCGCAGGATCAGCGCCTCGCCGCCGCCCAGGTCGGCGATCAGCGAAGCCTGCTCGGTCTCGTCCAGCACCACGCCCTGGTAGTCGTGGTAGCCGATCTTCAGGAAGCGCATCGCCGTCTGCGTGAGGGGCAGCAGGCCGCATTCCAGCGCGCTGACCGCCATCGACGCCCAGCTGTGGGTGTGGATCACGCAGTCCACCTCGGGCCGCGCCGCATGGACTGCGCTGTGGATCACGTAGCCCGCGCGATTGACGCCGTAGTCCAGCGCGCCGAAGTCGGGCCTGGCCAGGATGCGGCCGTCGTGGTCCACCTTGATGAGGCTGGAGGCGGTGATCTCTTCGTACATCATCCCGTAGGCATTGATGAGGAAGGCGCCGGGCTCGCCGGGCACGCGCGAGGAGATGTGATTGGCCATCATGTCGGCCATGCCGTAGTGGGCCACCAGCCGGTAGCAGGCCGCCAGGTCGATGCGGGCCTGCCACTCTGCCGGGCTGCAGTGCGGCTTCATCGAGCCGATGGCGGTGGGTGGGGTGTGCTCTTGCATGCACGGCACTCTAGGCAGCGGGCCCGTGCGCCGCATGCGCCGCCGGCCAACGGGTGTTCGGTATCCTTGAACACCATGGAACTGCGGCAGTTGAAGTACTTCGTGCGGGTGGTGGAGCTGCGCAGCATGGGCCGGGCCGCGCTGGAGCTGGACCTGGCCACCTCCACCCTGAGCCAGCAGATCAGCCAGCTTGAAGGCGAGCTGAGCACGCGGCTGCTGCAGCGCAAGTCCACCGGCGTGGAGCCCACCGATGCCGGGCTCGACTTCTTCCACCAGGCCCAGCTGATCCTGCGCCAGTGCGAGGCCGCGGCCAGCATCGCGCAGAAGGGCCGGCTCTCGGGCCATGTGAGCGTGGGCCTGGCCGGCACCACTGCGGCGATGCTGGCGGTGCCTTTCGTGCGGGCGATGCGCGAGCGCTATCCCGGCGTGCGGGTGCGGATCGTCGAAGGCCTGTCGGGCCACCTGGAAGGGCTGCTCAACTCACGGCAGCTGGACCTGGCCATCCTGTTCGATGCCGATGCGGCACGCCGCTGGAGCCTGATCCCGCTGCTGGACGAGCGGCTCTTCCTCATCGCCCGCCCCGACCTGCCCGGCCTGCCGGCGCAGGACGAAGCACCGGTGCAGGCGCTGGCGGGCCTGCCGCTCATCCTGCCCAGCGGATCGCACACGCTGCGCACGCTGGTGTTCGATGCCTGGCGCCAGGCCGGCGCCACGCCCGACGTGGTGGTGGAGATCGACGGCGTGGCCAGCCTGATGGACGCGGTGCGCGCCGGGCTGGGCGCTTCCATCCAGCCGGGCGCGGTGCTGTCGAGGCTGGACCCCAACAGCTTGCGCGCGATACGGCTGGCCGACGCCAGCGTGCGCCGCACCAGCCTGCTGGCCAGCCTGTCGGACGACGAGCTGTCGCCCGCCGGCCTGGCCGCGCGGGTGGTGATGACCGCGCTGGCGCGGCGGCTGGCGCAGGATGGCAGCTGGGCGGGGGCGACGGCACTGGTCACCTGATGGGCAGGTGCCCGCGCCGGTCGCTTGCCCGCCGTCAGCGCCCCCAGCCTTCTTACGCCTGCTTAACGCGCCGGCGCGCCGCAGCGCCCAGCACCAGCAGGCCCGCGCCCATCAAGCCCATGGTGGCCGGCTCGGGCACCGCGGTGACCGACACCGCATCCAGGTACAGCGTGCCGCCGGGGCTGGCGAAGCTGAAGGCCAGCAGCATGTCCGCGCCGGTGGTCTGGCCGCTGAACTGGTACAGCGTGTAGGGCGACTCGCCCGGCGAGGGCATCGACACCAGCGTCTGGCCGCCGAAGCTGACGCTGAAGCTGCTGCCCGCCGCGCCGTCCGACTGGAAGGCGAAGGACAGGTTGTAGGTCAGGCCGGCGGCGCCGACGTTGACCGACTGCACCAGGCTGCTGTCGGACAGTGAGCCGATGGCGGCGCTGCAGCTGCCGGCGAAGGCCGTCTGGCCGCCGCCGGTGCAGTTGACGAGGTTGAAGTCCGTGTCGCCGCCGCTGATCCAGCCGGCGAAGTCCTGCTGCTCGAAGCCGCCGTTGACCACCAGCTCTGAAGCCGCCTGCGCCGGCGTGCCGAAGGCCGCCAGGCCGGCCAGCACCACGCCCAAAATCATTGCATCGCGTTTTGCCACGATCGTTTCCCTCAATGTTGCGTGCACCGTGTGCACGGGTTGTCTTGTCGATGGCGGGCGACTGCTCAGCTTGCGGTGAGCGTCACCTTGCTGCCCAGGTAGGAGATGCGGAACTGCCGGCCGCCGGCCGTCAGCAGCGCACCTTCCGGCAGGCCGGCGAAGGTGCCGGCGATGGCGCGGGCCTCGATCAGCGTGAACACGTCGCCGCGGTTGAGCGCGGCCGACAGGTCCAGCATCAGCGTGCCGCCGAGCGCCACCGTGCCGCTGGACAGCAGCCGCGACGATTCGCCGCCCGCCTTTAGCGTGGCCTTGAAGCCGGCGCCCAGGCCCACCTTGACCATGCTGGTGCGCAGCACGTCGCCGGTGGCCACCGAGAGGTTGGCCACCACGGCCGGCACACCCGCCGCTTCCGCCGCGGTGACGCCCGGCCACAGCACACCGCCCTTGAGCACGACGACAGTGCCGGCCACGCTGCCGGTGCCGCCCAGCGTGCCGCCGCTGTTCACCGTCACGCCCGAGCTGTTGCTGCCGACGATGGACAGCTTGCCGCCCGTCACGGTGGAGCCGCCGGCATAGGTGTTGTTGCCGGTGAGGATCAGCGTGCCGCTGCCGGCCTTGGTCAGCGAGGCGTTGTACTGGCCGCGGTCGATCTTGCCCTGGATGTGCGCCGCGCGGGCGTCCATCCATTCCTTGCGCCAGCGCAGTGCGTCGGCGTGGGGGATCTTGTCGTAGGTCTCCGGCCGGCCGTTGGTGATGGCCTGCACCGCGGGGTCGTTCAGCAGGCCCTGCAGCATGAAGGCCTGGCGGCTCAGCGTGCCATTCGGGTTGAGCACGTTGGGACTGAACTCACCGGCCAACGCGATGCCCTGCTGCTTGTAGGCCGCCAGCCAGGCCAGGTCTTCCTTCTGCCGCTGCTTGATGGCCAGCTGGCCGATGTCGTTGGACCAGATGTCCAGCGGCGCCTTGCTCATGTCGTAGACCATCGGCGCCAGGAATTGGCCCGGGCCGTACATGCCCTTGGCCAGGTCGGGGATGCCCCAGCCCCAGCGCTCGTCCGGCAGGCCGTCCGGCGCCGTCCAGGCGATGGAAGCGCCGGTCGCCGAGGTCTGGCCGGTGCCCAGGAAGCGCACGCCGTCCGTCATCTTGTTGTTGGCGGTGGTGAGCATCACGTCGCGCACCTGCTTGGCATCCATGTTCGGATAGCGCGACAGCATCACGCCCATCACCGCGGTGGCCACCGGCGTGGCCGGCGAGGTGCCGCTGGAATTGGAGTAGTTGGTGTCGCCGGCGCTGCTGGTGGTGCGCACCGCATTGGACGGCGTGGACACCGTCCACCACTTGGCCAGGCCGGCCTCGTTGAAGCCCGACTGCTTGGTGTACTCCGGGTTCGCCTCGGTGGGCGGCTGCACGCCGCCGACCGCGACGAACTGCGCCTCGGCCGCCGGGTTGAACAGCGGGTAGGCCGGGCGGAAGTACGGGTTGCTCCAGTCGTTGTTGCCGGCCGAGCGCACGTTGACCGTGCCGGTCACCTTGATGACGTCCCAGATCGCATCCATGAAGGAGCGGCCCGGGTAGGCCGGGTTGTACTGGATGCCACCCGGCAGGTAGCTCTTCTTGGTGAAGAAGTACTGGTACTCCAGGTCCTTCAGGAACTCGTTGGGGATGGTGCTGGCCATCGCCACCGGGTTGGCGCTGTCCTTGCCGGAAAGCTGGTAGCCGTTGACCAGGTTGCCGTCGGCGCCCAGATCGTTGCCAAAGGCATCGAAGCGGGTGCGGTTCAGCGTCTGGACGAAGGAGCCCCAGCTGCTGTTGATGACCTTGGCGCCGGCATCCACCAATGCCTTGTTGGCGGTGTACCAGTACACGTAGTCGTGGAACGGACCGTGCGACTGGGTGTCCGAGCCGCCGGTGCGTGCCACCATCATCTTGGAAGCGAAGGCGATGCCGTGCTGGGCCACGCCGTCGCGGATGCCGGAGGTGACGCCCAGCATGCCGGTGCCGTGCGACCAGTCGGTGGTGCGCGCCTGGTCGCCGTCGATGGTGAAGCGCTCGCCGGCGGTGAACGGGTTCGCCGGCGTGACGGTGTTGCGGTAGCCGAAGCCCGAGGTGCCGTACACACCCTCGCCACGCGCCGGCGCGATCAGCGTCGTCTGGAAGCCTTCATGGGTGGTGCGGTAGCCCGAGTCCATCATGCCCAGCGTGATGCCCTGGCCGTAGTAGCCCAGCGCATAGGCGGTGGAGGCATTGACCGCCACCAGCTGCGCCCCCCTGCCGTGCAGCGGCAAGGTCGCCACGCCACCGGTACACATTGATCGATACATCCTGACCTCCAGTGATCTTTTAAGAAATGCCGTGAAACATTTCGCACGATCCATGCCAATCGGCTTGACATGCAGGAGTGGGTGCAGTGGGGCCCAAAGGGGTCGGAAAACCGACGCCGCGGGGCTTGCAGCGGTTGGGTTTCCGTCCGTCCGTTGTGTGCCCCGTCAGCGAGGCTCGAGCAGAAACGTTTCGCCGGCGCCGGAAGCGGTGCGGCGCACCTTGAACACGGCGTGATCGCGCGGCTGGCCCGTCTCGGGAAACGGGAAGTCGAATTCGCCGTTGGACAGGGCATGCAGCTCCACGTGCGTGACGCGGTCCTCCAGGGCAAACACCAGGAAGGTCTGGTCCTGCCCGGCGCGCTCAATGCGGATCACCCGGCCGCACGCATTCCTGCCCGCGTGGATGAACCGACAGACTTCCTCCCGCGTGACGCCAGGCTTGAAGGCATAGAACCTGTCCCAGCCAAAGGACGTGAGCGAGGCGAGTGCCACCTCCTGGTTGCCCGCGTTGCGCACGGCCTGGCCCAGCCGCTGGCTGATCATGCCCACGCCGTTGGTGGCCTCCGAGCAGGCAGCGACCAGCACGATGGCAACGACGCTGGCGAACAACGACAACCGAGGGCGCATGCGGAAGGTCGGAGTGGGGAACGTGGCCGCAGAGTAGCGCACCCTGGCGCGGCGCAGGCCGCGCCCGCGACGCCATCCTCAATCCGCCTTGATGCCCCGCTGCCTCACCAGCTCGCCCCAGGTCCTCGACTCGCTGGCGATGTAGTCGGCCAGCTGCTTGCGGCTGCCCGGCGCGGGGGTGAGGCCGTGGCGGTCGAGTTCGGCCTTGACCTCCGGGTCGCGCAGGGCCTTGACCAGCTCGGTGTTCCAGCGGTCCAGCACCGCCGCGGGTGTCTTGCCCGGCGCCACGAAGGCATACCAGTTGGTGGCGCTGAAGCCCGGGAAGCCGGACTCGGCCACGGTAGGCACGTTGGGCATGAACTCCGAGCGCTGCAGGCCGGTAGTCGCAAGGGGCACCAGCTTGCCGGTCTCGATGTGCGGCGCGGCGGTGGCCGGGGTGCTGTAGTAGGCGGCGACGCGGCTGCCCAGCAGGTCCTGCAGCGCCGGGGCGCCGCCCTTGTAGGGGATGTGCACGGTGTCGATGCCGGCGCGCTGGTTCAGCAGCTCGCCCGCCAGGTGGGAGGCCGACCCGGCGCCGGTGGAGGCGAAGTCCAGCTTGCCGGGCTCGGCCTTGGCCTTGGCGATGAACTCGGCCAGCGTCTTCACGCCCACGCCCTGGTGCACCACCAGCACGTTCGGAAAGCTCACGCCCATGGTCAGCGGCGCCAGGTCCTTCTGCGGGTCGTAGCCCACCTTCATCAGGTGCGGCGCGATGGTCAGCGGGCCGATGGAGCCGAGCAGGATCACCGAGCCGTCGGGCTCGGCCTTGGCCACGAACTGGTGGGCGATGTTGCCGCCGGCGCCGGCGCGGTTGTCGACCACCACGCTCTGGCCGATGTTGGCTTGCAGCTTCTTCGCGATCATGCGGGCGGCTGCATCGGCCGCCCCGCCGGCAGCAAAGCCGACCACCATCGTGATCGGCTTCTTCGGCAGGTCCTGCGCGGCGGCGGGCCGGCTGAAGGCGAGCGCGCAGAGCGCGGCGGCGGCAAGCAGGCGGGTGTGCATCGGGTCGTCTCCGTTGGCGTTTTGAGTGTTCAGTCGTCACCGAGCTGAAGCCGGCTGGGCTGGCGCTTCTCGATGGCCCACTTCAGCAGCGCGGCGCTGCGGTAGATGCCATGCGCGAACTTGCCGTAGGGCATGGTGGCGAACAGCGCCATCACCGCGCCCAGGTGCACCGACAGCAGCAGTGCCAGCGCCGCGCTGCCCTTGCCCACCATCAACGCCAGGCCGCTGGCCGCGGTGAGCAGCAGCAGGCCGATGAAGGCGCGGTCCATCGGCCGCTGGCGCAGGTCCTGCTGCAATGCATGCCGCCGCAGGTTCAGCCAGAACAGGCCCACGGTGCCCACCACCAGCATCACGCCACCGCTGATGCCCAGCAGCTTGGGTAGCGTGGTGTAGCCATAGGGCGCCGGCCAGTCCAGCAGGTAGTGGTACAGCGTGGCCACGCTGGTGGCCGCGAAGCACAGCAGGAAGCCGTAGAACGTGAGGTGGTGGAAGCGGCGGCGGGCCTGGGTGAAGCGGTCGTCGGCGTTGTTGCAGCCTTCTCCGTGGCCGCCGTCCAGGTACTTCAGCCGCAGCACGTCGTGCGTGGCCTCGGCCACCGCGGCGGCGCTGGCCGTCCCCGGCACCTCGCTGCGCCAGAAGCGCCGCACGCCGATGCCCAGCGCCAGCACCGCGAACAGGAACACCGGCGCAAACAGCGCCACCATCAGGTTGTGCGGAAACACTGCATAGAAGTTGCCGCCCTCCACCCCGCCCCACAAGCCGCCGTGCAGCGCGGCCGCCAGCATCATGAACAGCGCCAGCCCGCCCGCCAGGGCCAGCGCCAGCGTCAGGCCGTTGCGCTGGTACAGCCGGCCCAGCGCGGGCGGCCAGGCGTATTCGCTGTAGGTGCCCAGCCGCACCTCGGCCATCGCCCGCGGCACATTGACCGCGAACTCGTGCGGCGGCGCGTACTGGCAGGCATGCAGGCAGGCGCCGCAGTTGTGGCACAGGTTGGCCAGGAAGTTGACGTCGTTCTTGGCGAAGTCCAGCCGCCGCGTCATCGCCGGGAACACGGCGCAGAAGCCTTCGCAGTACCGGCAGGCATTGCAGATCTGCAGCACGCGCGCCACCTCGGCCTCGCTGCCGGTCATCGGCTGGATGGGGATCACGCGCGCAGGCGCGGCACCGCCCAGCGAAGCGGCTTCGCGCACCAGGGTGTCAAGCGGGGACATGCTCGGCCTTCTTCAAGGTGGGTGCGGCGGCGGCTGCCGCCGCCTGGGTGCCGGCGATGCGGCCGAAGGCCGTGCCGATGCTCATGCCCACGCCTGCGGTGTAGCCCTGGCCCAGCACGTTGCCGGCCATCATCTCGCCGGCCACGAAGAGGTTGGGGCTGGGCCGGCCGGCGAAGCGCACCGCGGCGGTCTCGTCCACCTTCAGGCCCAGGTAGGTGAAGGTGACGCCGGGCTTGAGCGCATAGCCATAGAACGGGGGCGTGTCGATCGGCCGCGCCCAGTGGGTCTTGGCCGGGGCCAGGCTTTCGGTGCGGCAGTCGTCCAGCCGGGTGTGGTCGAAGCTGCCGGGCCGGCAGGCCGCGTTGTAGGCCTGCAGCGTCTGCACGAAGGCGGCTTCGTCCAGGCCCAGGCCGCGCGCCAGCTCGGGCAGGCTGCCCGCCTTGACGCCCGGGAACACCGGCGGCATGAAGCGGCCCACCGCCTTGGCATCGATCACCGAATAGGCCACCTGCCCCGGCTGCTGCGCCACCAGGCGGCCCCAGATGGCATAGCGCTTGGGCCAGAAGTCCTCGCCTTCGTCGTAGAAGCGGCGGGCCTCGCGGTTGACCACCACGCCCAGCGACACGCAGTCGATGCGGGTGCAGATGCCGCCGTCGTACAGCGGCGCGCGGGCGTCGATGGCCACCATGTGCGCCTGCGTCGGGTCGCCGATGGTGTCGGCGCCGGCGTCGATCATGAAGCGCAGCAGCACGCCGGTGTTGAAGCGGGTGCCGCGGATCAGGAAGTTGTCGGCCGGGTGCTCGCCGCGCTCGTTCACGCCCCAGGCTTCGCGCAGCCATTCGCGGTTGGACTCGAAGCCGCCCGAGGCCAGCACGCAGGCCTTGGCCGCGAAGCGCTGGCCGCCCGACCAGGCGGCGACGAAGCGGCCGTCCTGCAACTCCAGCCGGTCCACCGGCGTGTCGTAGCGCAGCTGCACGCCCAGCCGCTCGGCGCTGCGGTAGTAGGCATTGACCAGCGCCTTGCCGCCGCCCATGAAGAAGGCATTGGTGCGCGCGGTGTGCAGCGCGCCTGACAGCGAGGGCTGGAAGTGCACGCCATGGCGGCGCATCCAGGGCCGGCAGGTGGCGCTGGCACGGATCACCAGCCGGGCCAGCGCCTCGTTGGTGCGGCCGCCGGTGACCTTGAGCAGGTCCTGCCAGAACTCCTCCTCGGTGTAGGCCTCCACCAGCACGTCCTGCGGAGCGTCGTGCATGCAGCGCAGGTTGCGCACGTGCTGCGAATTGCCGCCGCGCCACTCACGCGGCGAGGCTTCCAGCAGCTGCACCGTCGCGCCCGCCTCGCGCGCCATCAGCGCGGCGCACAGCGCGGCATTGCCTCCACCGATGACCAGCACGTCCGTCAAGTCGCCGTCTCCTGCTTTGAATGCAGGCGACTCTAGGTGGCGTGCGCTGCAGCCGCTAGACGGCCGCCGGGCAACAGGTGTTCAGGCTTCGTGAAGGGTGGCACCCGGCCAATGGCCGCCCTGCACCAGGCCGCGGGCCACATCGCGCAGCACCACCCGGGCGGCCAGCGCAGCGGGCGACAGCTCGTCATCCGGCAGCATGGCCAGCAGGTTCACGCGGCGGGCGCTGCGGTCGGCGATCTCGATGCGCACGATGTCGTCGCCCGCCAGCCGGGCCGTGGCCGCGCCGGGCTGGATGGTGGCGGCCAGGCCGGCGCACACCGCATCCATCAGCACCGCCAGGCCGTCCACCTCGTACAGCAGGTTGGCGCTGCCGCGGGCGCGGCGAAAGGCGGCGTCCACCGTGGCGCGCAGGCCGTGGTGGTTGCTGGGCAGCACCAGCGGCAGGCTGCCCAGCTGGGCCAGCCGCACCCGCGTGGCTGCCGGCAGGCCCGGCAGGCCGCGCAGGCCCAGCACGAACAGCCGCTCGTCCAGCAGCGGCACGGTGGAATGGCCGGCCGCGGTGCCGGTGTCGAACAACACCGCCAGGTCCAGCTGGCGGGCGGTGAGCATGCCCGCCAGGTGGCCGGACAGGCTTTCCACCATGCGCAGCCGCACGTCCGGGTAGCGCTGGTGCATGGCCCGCATGAAGGGCAGCGCCAGCACCGCCGACGTGGAAGGCGCCAGCCCGACGCTGACATGGCCGGACAACCGCGCCTGCTGCGCCGCCCGCACCGCATCGTCGGCATGCCGCAGGGCCAGTTGCGCCTGCCGGTAGAAGGCCAGGCCGGCATCGGTGGGGCGGGTGCCGCTGGCACTGCGCTGCAGCAGCCGCGTGGCCAGCTCGCCTTCCAGCCGCGTGATCTGCTGGCTCAGCGCCGAAGTGACCATGCCCAGCTGCTGGGCCGCGCGGCCCATGCTGCCCGACTCCACCACGCTGACGAAGTAGCGCAACTGACGCAGTTCCAAGACGGGGCCTCCGAAGGGGGAGGCGCCAGTATCCGCCGCAGCTCAGGCGGGCGGCCGATGGCTCAAGGCATGTACTGCCCGCCGTTGATGTCCAGCACCTGGCCGGTGATGTAGCCGCTGGCCGCATGCGAGGCGAAGAACAGGAAGGCCGGCGCGGCGTCCTCCGGCTGGCCGAAGCGGCCCATGGGGATGCCGCGCGAGATGGCCGCCTTCACTTCGGCCGACTTGTCGGCATGGAAGGCGGTGTCGAAGGTGCCGGGCGACACCGTGTTAAAGCGGATGCCGTCGGCGGTGTGGAAACCCACCCAGTTCTTCTGGATGTTGTGCAGCCAGGCCTTGGCCGCGCCGTACAGGCCGGCGCCCGGCCCGCCGCCGGTGTAGGCCGCCACCGAGCCCACCAGGATCACGGAGGCGGTCTGCCCGCTGGTCTGCGCCGAGGCCTTCAGGTGCGGCAGCGCAAAGCGCGTGGTCATCAGCGCCGACCGTGCATTGAGGTGATGCACCGCATCGAAGAAGCCGTCGTCGATCTCGGCCAGCGGCACCCGCGCCACCAGGCCGCCGGCGTTGTTCACCAGCACGTCGATGCCGCCGAAGCGCTCGACGAAGGCCTGCACCATGCGCTGGCAATCCTCGGTGCGCGACAGGTCGCCGGGCAGGAACATCGCCTGTCCGCCATCGGCCTGCAGCGCCTGCAGCCGCTGCCCCAGGTCCGCCGGCGCACTGCGGCCGTTGAAGCCCACCTGCGCGCCGCAGCGCGCGAAGGCCTGCACCGCGGCCCAGCCGATGCCCTGGGTGGAACCGGTGACCAGCACCCGCCGGCCCTTCAAGTCGCTGAACATGCTGTGTGTGCTCCTGCTGTGTACGCGGGGCCCCCGGCCCGGCTGCGCGGCGATGTTGGCGCAACGGCGGCAGCAAGTGCAAATGTCCCGATAGTTGGGACCGCGTGCCGATTTTTGACACACCATTGGCACCTTCCTACGATGCGCCCGAACCCATGGAAACCGACACCGCACCCATCACCGCCAGCGGCACGCAGACGCTGATGCGCGGCCTGCAGCTCATCGAATGCGTGGCCGAAGGCATCGGCGACGTGCGCGGCATCGCCCAGCGCCTGGGCACGCCGCGCAGCACCACCCACCGCATGCTGGGCAGCCTGGTGCAGGCCGGCTGGCTGCATCACATCCCTTACCGCGGCTACCTGCTGGGGCCCAAGCTGCTGTGGCTGGGCCAGCAGGCCAGCGAGCAGCGGCCGCTGGCCGCGCTGGCGCATCCGCACCTGGCGCTGCTGGCGCAGCAGACCGGCGACACGGTGCACCTGGGCACGGTGGAGGCCGACGAGGTGCTCTACCTGGACAAGGTGTCCGGCACCAAGGGGCTGGAGATGCGCTCGCGCATCGGCCAGCGCATGCCGCTGGCCTCCACCGGCGTGGGCAAGGCGCTGATGCTGGGGATGGACGAGGACCGCTGGAAGCCGCTGCACAAGCAGGCGCAGCAGGCGCGCGCCCCCGGCAAGCCCGCACTGCGGCCCTGGCGGCAGTGGCTGGCCGAGATGCGCCGCTACCGCGAGCAGGGCGTGGTGATGGACCTGGAGGAGAACGAATACGGCATTCGCTGCGTGGGCGCGCCGGTGCGAGACATCAGCGGCGAGGTGGTGGCCGCCATCAGCGTGGCCAGCGCCCTGCCCTACATGCCCGATGAACGCATGGCCCGGATGGCGCCGGTGGTGCGCACGCGGGCGCAGGCCCTGTCCCGCGAGCTGGGCTGGAGCGGCGCATGACCCACACGCAGCCGACGGTCGACCTGCTGGCCCTCGACTGGGGCACTTCCAACCTGCGCGCCTATGCCCTGGCCGCCGACGGCCGGGTGCTGGCCGAGCGCAGCAGCGCCCGCGGCATCGCGCAGCTGGCGCAGCCCGGCGACGCCGGCTTCGAGCAGGCGCTGGACGAGATCGCCGGCGACTGGCTGCGCGCCCGCCCCGGCCTGCCGATGGTGGCCTGCGGCATGGTGGGCAGTGCCCAGGGCTGGCGCGAGGCCGCCTACGTGCCCTGTCCCGCCGACGTGCAGCGGCTGGCCGACCAGGCCTGCCGGGTGGCCACCGCGCACGGCCCGCTGCTGATTGCGCCCGGCCTGCTGCATGCGCCGGCCGATGCGCCGCCCGACGTGATGCGCGGCGAGGAGATCCAGATCGCCGGCGCGCTGGCCGCCCTGCCTGCGGCCGGCCTCGATGCCGACGAGGCCTGGCTGCTGCTGCCCGGCACGCACGCCAAGTGGGCGCAGGTGCGGCACGGCCGGGTGCTCGGCTTTGCCACCTACATGACCGGTGAGCTGTATGCGGTGCTGCGCAAGCATTCCCTGCTGGGGCGCACCATGCCGGCGGAGACGGACGGGCCCGTGGCCAGCGACGAAGCCGCCTTTGCCGCAGGCGTCGCGCAAGCCCGGCAGGCCGGCCCGGGCGACCTGCCGCACCAGCTGTTCGCCACCCGCACGCTGGGCCTCACCGGGCGGCTGGGGCCGCAGGCCCAGGCCGACTACCTCTCGGGCCTGCTCATCGGGCATGAACTGGTGTCCGGCCTGGCGCGGCTGCAGGGCCGCCCGCCGCTGGTGCTGGTGGGCGAGCCGGCGCTGCTGCAGCGCTATGCGGGCGCGCTGCATGCCCTGGGGCAGGCACCCGCCGCCTTGCTGGGCAACAGCGCTCCGCAGGGCTTGTTGCAGTTCGCATGCGCGGCCGGCCTGCTGGCCGGGCATGCGCCGACCTTGAAAGCCGTTCCATGACCGACGTTCTCCATCCCGATGCCGCCTTGCGCGCCCACCGCTTCCAGCAGGCCCGCCGACTGCTGCCGCTGGTGGCCATCCTGCGCGGCCTGCAGCCCGAAGAAGCCATCGGCGTGGGCCAGGCGCTGGCCGAGGCCGGTTTCCATTTCGTCGAGGTGCCGCTCAATTCGCCCGATGCCTTCGAGAGCATCCGCCGCCTGCGCGGCCACCTGCCTTCCGAAGTGCTGGTGGGCGCCGGCACCGTGATGCAGCTGGCCGAGGTGGCGCAGCTGGCCGCGCTGGGCGCCGACCTGGTGGTGATGCCGCATGCCGACGTGGCCCTGATCCGCGAGGCCAAGGCCCAGGGACTGCTGTGCCTGCCCGGCGTGGCCACGCCCACCGAAGCCTTCGCCGCGCTGGCTGCCGGCGCGGACGGGCTCAAGCTGTTCCCGGCCGAGCTGGTGAGCCCCGCGGCGGTGAAGGCGATGCGCGCCGTGCTGCCACCGGGGCTGCTGCTGCTGCCGGTGGGCGGCATCACGCCCGGGGGCATGGCCGCCTACCGCCAGGCCGGTGCCGGCGGCTTCGGCCTGGGCAGCGCTCTGTATGCACCCGGCCTGGGCGCCGACGAGGTGGGCCGCCGCGCGCGGGAGTTCGTCGCCGCCTGGCAGGCGCCGGGCGGCTGAGATTTCTAACGAGGAGACAAGCACGCCATGACCATCACACGACGCACCACGCTGCAGGCCGCCGGCCTGGCCGCCCTGGGCCTGCTGCAGGCCGCCCCCGCCCGCGCGCAGGACTATCCCCAGCGCCCCATCGAGCTGGTGGTGCCTTATGCCGCCGGCGGCGGCACCGACGCGGTGGCCCGGGCCTTCGCCGAGGCGCTGAAGAAGCACCTGCCGCAGTCGGTGCTGGTGGTCAACAAGGCCGGTGCGGGTGGCGCCATCGGCTTCACCGAGGTGATGTCCTCCCGCCCCGACGGCTACAAGATCGGCGTGGGCACGGTGGAGATCACGATGCTGCCGCACCTGGGCGTGGCCCGCTTCTCGGCCGACGACTTCACGCCCATCGCCCAGCTGAATGCGGAGCCCAGCGCCGTCACGGTGCAGTCCGGCGCGCCCTGGCGCACGCTGGAAGATTTCCTGGCCCATGCACGCGCCAAGCCGGGCGAAGTGCGCATCGGCAACTCGGGCACCGGCGCCATCTGGCACCTGGCGGCCGAGCAGATGGGCCGCAAGACCGGCACCCGCTTCATGCACGTGCCCTATGCCGGCGCCAACCCCGCCATCAACGATTTGCTGGGCGGCCACATCGAGGCGGTGACGGTCAGCCCGTCGGAGGTGGCGCAGCATGTGGCCGGCGGCAAGCTCCGGCTGCTGGGCGTGATGGCCGACCAGCGTGCGGCCCGCTTTGCCGACGTGCCCACGCTGAAGGAGCGGGGCATCGACGTGAGCATCAGCACCTGGCGCGGCATCGTGGTGCCGCGGCGCACGCCGCCGCAGGTGGTGGAGGTGCTGCGCAATGCCAGCCGCCTGGCCGCGCAGGAAGCCGGTTTCCGCGATGCGCTGGCCCGGCTGGACCTGACCCATGTCTATGCCGACGCACCGCACTTCCAGAAGGTGATCGAGCGCGACAACGCCTTCTTCAAGCAGCTGATGGCCGAACTGGGCATCAGCCGCTGAGCGGCGAAGCGGCATGACGGACACCTCCGCCTTCACGCTGCAGGGCCGGGTGGCCCTGGTCACCGGCTGCAACAAGGGGCTGGGCCAGGGCATGGCGCTGGCGCTGGCCGCGGCCGGCGCCCGCATCGTGGCCGTCAACCGCAGCGCGCCCGACGACACCATGGCCCGGCTGCAGGCGATGGGCGCGCCGGCGCTGGACCTGCGGGCCGATTTCACCGACGTGGCCGGCTACGGCGCGCTGGTGGCGCAGGCGGTGCAGGCCTTCGGCCGCGTGGACATCCTGGTGAACAACGCCGGCACCATCCGCCGCGCCGATGCGCTCGACGTCACCGAGGCCGACTGGGACGCGGTGGTCGACCTCAACCTCAAGAGCGTGTTCTTCCTGTCGCAGGCGGTGGCCCGGCAGTGCGTGGCCCAGGGCGGTGGCGGCAAGATCATCAACATCGCATCGATGCTGTCGTACCAGGGCGGGCTGCGCGTGCCGGCCTACACCGCGGCCAAGAGCGCGGTGCTGGGCCTCACGCGGCAACTGGCCAACGAATGGGCGCCGCACGGCATCCAGGTCAATGCCATCGCGCCGGGCTACATGGCCACCGACAACACCGAGGCGCTGCGCGCGGATGCCGACCGCAGCAGCGCCATCCTGGCGCGCATCCCGGCCGGCCGTTGGGGCACGCCGGCCGACCTGGCCGGGCCGGTGGTGTTCCTGGCCTCGGCCGCGTCGGACTACGTCAACGGCTTCACCCTGGCGGTGGACGGCGGCTGGCTGGCGCGCTAGCCAGCTAGCCGCGCCGCCCCCGGCGCAGCGCGGCCACGCCGGCCAGCGCCAGGCCGGCGAGCAGGGCCGAGGCCGGTTCAGGGATCTCCTGCGGCGGGCCGCCGCCATCGTCGCCAAGGCGCGCATACACCGAGAAGTGCGACAGGTCGGGGATGCGGCCGCCGCCGTTGACGAAGCTCATCGACCAGGCGCCGCCACCGCTGCCATCGAACAGCACGTCGTCGAAGAAGTACAGCGCATAGGCGTCGCTGCCCTTCAGCACGCCGATCAGGTCCAGCGTGGTGGGCAGGCTGCCGCCGGTGCCGGTGAGCGTCCAGTTGCCGGACTTGCCGGTGGTGGACGTCAGCGCGAACTGGATGCCCAGCAGGTTGTTGCTGGTGTCGGGGCTGTTGTCGGTGTTGTCCTTCGCGGCCAGGCCCCAGCCGCTCTGCCACTTCAGGCCCAGGCCGTTGATCGCGGCGGCGCTGTCGTTGCCCGACACCACGCCATAACAATCGTTGGCATTGCTGGCGCCACCGGCCGGGCCGTTGACGCCATAGGTCATGTCGCTGACGGCCAGGCCCTGCGGATGTGGCGTGCCGTCGCTGCAGTACAGCGGTGCCGCCATCGCGCTGCCGGCGGCCAGCAAGGCCAGCATCACCGCCGCCTGCCTGGCCTGGCCCATCGACCGTTGGCCGGCCTGCCCTGCTACCCCTTGTCCCCGTGTGGTCCGCATGTGGAACTCCCTGCGTGTATGTGCTGCTTACAACGCAATGGGCGTGCCACCGGACGCAAGTGGTTGTCGTGGTTGGCTTTTCCGGCGTTCCGGCCTGCATGCGGCGGTGCAGCGTGTAACAAGGGCCGACACCTAGGCGCCCGCTTACATCCGTCAGCGGCGCACCGTCAGGCTGGTGCTGGCGGCATTGCCGGCGGCATCCACCGCATCCACCCGCAGCACATGCGCGCCGGCGGCCACCTTGTTGGTGTTCCAGGCATAGCTCAGGCTGCCGCCGCGCACGGCAGCCACCCGTCGGCCGTCGATGAAGAGCGTCTGCGTCAGCGCCGCGGCGCCGGCATCGTCGGTGGCGCTGGTGGACACGGTGACGTTGCCCTTGACGGTGGCCGACGTGGGCGCCACGAAGCGCACCGCAGGCGGCGTGACGTCGGGCGAGGACACCGCGGCGGCATTGGCCACGTTCACCATCACCGGCGCGGCGGCGGCCTGGTTGCCGGCGGCATCGAAGGCCTGCGCCACCAGCGTGGCGCTGCCGTCGGCCACGCCGGTGCTGTCCCAGGTGAAGCCGAAGGGCTGGGCGGTGTCGGAGGCCACCAGCACGCCGTTGGCGCGCAGGTCCACGCGCACCACGCCCACGTTGTCGCTGGCCGAGACATCCACGTTCACCAGGCCCGACACCGTGCCGCCACCGGCCGGCAAGCCGATGGCCACCTGCGGCGGCGTGGTGTCCGCAGCCGGCACGGCCAGCGCCAGCGCGGCACGCACGGCCGCGGCCGCGTCCACCCGCCCGTGGCCGTATTCGGCATCGCGGCCGCTGGCGCCCAGGTCGGCGGCGGTGCTGAACAGCAGGCCCTCGGCCTGCGCCGCGCTCAGCCCCGGCCGGGCGCTGAACAGCAGCGCCGCCACGCCCGCGGCCACCGGGCTGGCGAAGGAGGTACCGGAGACGGCGCCATAGCCGCCGCCACGCCGCGTGGTGTAGATGCCGGCGCCCGGCGCGGCCAGCGACACCACCGGCCCGAAGGACGACCACGCGGCCCGCAGGTCCGCGCCGTCCGTGGCGCCGACGGTCACCAGGGTGGTGGTGGGCGCGGTGGCCAGCTCGACGCCGCCGTTGCCCGCGGCAGCGAACACGAGGCCACCCTTGCTCTTCATGTACTGGCTGGCGTTCTGCACCGTGCTGCTGCCGGACACCATGTAGCTCACGTTGGCCACCCGCACGTTGCGGTCGGCGGCATGCACCAGGCCTTGCGCCACCAGGCTCCAGTAGCCGTTGCCGCTGGCGTCCGAGATGCGGATCGGCATGATGCGGGCCAGACCGGCCACCCCGGCCACGCCCAGTCCGTTGTCGGTGGCGGCCGCGGCGCTGCCGGCCACGCTGGTGCCGTGGCCGTGCACATCGGTGGTGTCGGCGGTGTTGTCGTGGAAGTTCCAGCCGGGCACCAGGCGCGGCGCCAGGTCGGGGTGGCTGGCGTCCACGCCGGTGTCCAGGATGGCGATGGTCACGCCCGCGCCCTGCGACAGGTCCCAGGCCGCGGGCGCCTGGATGACCGGCAGGTGCCAGGCCGCACCCAGGTAGGGGTCGTTGGCCACCAGGCTGGGCGGCAGGCGGCGGTCCAGCTCGGCCGACTTGTAGTGCGGATGGCGGCGCAGCTTGTCCACCATCGCCTGCTCGCTGCCCGCGGGCACCTCGATCACCAGCAGGTTGGAACGACCCACCCGCCGGGCGCGGGCATGGTCGGCGCGCAGCTGCGCGGCCACATGGACATCGCCCAGGCCGGCACGGGCCACGGCCAGGATGCGGCCGGTGGCATGGCCGGCGTCGGCGGCATCGGCCGCATGGGCGGACGGCGCCAGCGCGGCCATGGCGGCCAGCGCGGCCAGGGAAGCGGCGAAGGGGATCTTGCAGGCAGGCACGTGGTCTCCCGGTCGTTGGATGTGACCGGGAAGAACGGACGCGGCCGGCGCGGCTTGAGGCCGCCCTGGTTACAAAGGGAACCGCATGGCCGCTGCTGGCGCGGCCGGCGAGTGGGTGCTAAGGCCTAGGAAGCTCGTGTGCATGGCACCGGACCTGCAACGCAGGGCGGTGCGTGGCGCACGCTGAGCAGCGTTGCAGCCCGCGCCCCTAGGCCGCGACGGGTCGGTAGGCGATGACGTCGATCTCCACCTTCGCATCGACCATCAGCCGCGCCTCGGTGGTGGAACGGGCCGGCTTGCCGTTGGGGAAGTAGCTCATGTAGATGCGGTTGAAGGCACCGAAGTCGCGAGCGTCCTGCAGCCAGCAGGTGCACTTGCAGACATCGTCGAAGGTGGCACCGGCCAGCGCCAGCACGGCCTTCAGGTTTTCCATCACCTGCCGCGTCTGTGCCTCGATGCCGCCGGCCACGATCTCGCCCTCGGCATTGGCGGGCACCTGGCCCGACACGTAGATGAAGTCGCCCGCACGCACCGCGGGGGAGAAGGGCCGCGCCTGGCGGTCGGAAGCGACGGGCGGCAGGCCGAGGTAATCGAGCGGCATCACAGGCTCCGGTGGATTGATGATGAAAGTGTATTTCAGCATCACGCCGCAAAGCACGGGATTTCCCGGGTACAAAAGCTGCATGCGTCGGCGATAGTTCGATTGAACTGAAAACTTCTTTCACCAACGGGGTGCATCGCCCTGTTCCGGAGTACCCGCATGCACACAGAAGAAGCCTGTTTCGTACCGTCGTCGAGCACTCGCCGGCGCAGCCTGGTGCTGACCCCGCTGGCCCTGGCCGCCGGCCTGGTGCTGACCACCTTCGGCACCGCCGCGCAGGCCCAGGCGCCGCGCAACCATGCCACCCTGGCGATGGTGGCGGAGCCGCAGACGCTGGACCCGATGGCCTCCACCGCCGACCTGGTGGGCACCATCATGCAGCACGTGTATGAGCCGCTCTACACCTTCGACGCGCAGTGGAAGGTGGTGCCGATGCTGGCCGAGGCGGCGCCAAAGATCACGCCCGACGGCAAGCGCTACAGCATCACCCTGCGCAAGGGCGTGATGCTGCACAGCGGCCGCGAGCTGAATGCGGAGGACGTGGTGGCCAGCCTGCAGCGCTGGATGGAACAGGCGCCGCGCGGCAAGGCGCTGGCCAAGGAAGTGGAGAGCATCCAGGCCAAGGGCGCGCTGGGCATCGAGATCGTGCTCAAGCAGCCCTATGCCCCGCTGCTGGCCCAGCTGGCGCTGCCCAGCGGCATGGCCGCCATCATGGCCAAGGAAAGCATTGCCACCCCGCTGAAGGACTTCGTCGGCACCGGCCCGTACCGCTTCAAGGAGCGCCGGCCCGACCAGTTCGTGCTGCTCACCCGCTTCGACAAGTACAGCCCGCGCAAGGAGGCCGCCAGCGGCTATGGCGGCAAGCGCGAGGCCCTGATCGAGGAGCTGCGCTTCACGCCGGTGCCCAATGCCAACACCCGCGTGGAAGGCGCGCTGGCCGGCCAGTACGACTTCGCCGACCTGCTGCCGGTGGAAGCGCTGACGCGGCTGGAGAAGAGCGGCGGCAAGACGGTGCCCATCCTCACGCCGTCGTTCGGCTTCCCGTACCTGGTGCTCAACACCAAGGAAGGCGTGGCCGCCAACCAGGCGGTGCGCCAGGCGCTGCAGGTGGCCATCGGCCAGGGCGAGATGCTGGCCGCCGGCTTTGGCGACACCCGCTTCTTCATTGCCGAAGGCAACCATTTCCCCAAGGGCTCGCCGTTCTACGCCACCGCCGGCACCGACCAGTACAACCAGCGCAACGCCAAGAAGGCCAAGGAAATGGCCGAGAAGGCCGGCTACAAGGGCGAGCCGGTGCGCGTGCTCACCAGCCGCCAGTACGACTTCCACTACAACATGGCGCTGCTGATGGCCGAGCAGCTCAAGCGCGCCGGCTTCAAGGTGGACATGAACGTGGTGGACTGGGCCACGCTGGTGCAGCGCCGCAACGACGCCAAGCTGTGGGACGTGTACGTGACCCACAGCGGCCAGTTCCCGGAGCCGATGCTGTCGCCGCCGCAGCTGGGGGATGGCGCGCCCGGCTGGTGGAGCAGCCCGGCCAAGCAGGCCGCGCTGGCCGCCTTCAACACCGAGACCGATCCCGCCAAGCGCGGCGCGCTGTGGGCCAAGGTGCAGCAGGTGGTGTACGACGAGGTGCCTTACATCAACGTGGGCAAGTTCAACGGCCTGTCGGCCAAGAGCCCGGCGCTGCAGAACTACCAGCCGGCCACCTGGCCGTTCTTCTGGAACACCTCCATCAAGTAAGCCCACGCGGTCCCACGGCGATGCATCGCTTCATCCTCCACAAGGCACTCGGCATGCTGTCGGTGCTGGCCATCGTCGCGGTGATGGTGTTCGTGCTCACGCGCGCCGCCTCGGGCGACCCGATCTCGGTGCTGCTGGGCGACCAGGCCACCGCGGCCGACATCGCCCGCGTGCAGGCGGAATACGGGCTGGACCGGCCGCTGCCGGTGCAGTTCGTGTACTGGCTGCGCGAGGTGCTGCAGGGCAACCTGGGCGAGTCCATCTTCCTGCAACGGCCGGTGACGCAGGCGCTGTGGGAACGGGCCGAGCCCACCACGCTGCTGTCGCTGATGGCGGTGGCCATCGCCACGCTGATCGGCGTGCCCTGCGGCATCGTCTCGGCGGTGTACCGCGGCCGCGCGGTGGACCAGCTGTTCACCGGCGTGGCCATGCTGGGCGCCAGCGTGCCCAGCTTCTGGCTGGGGCTGGTGCTGATCCAGCTGTTCGCGGTGTCGCTGGGCTGGTTTCCTGTGTCCGGCTACGGCGCGCCCGATGCGCCGCTGGCCGAGCGGCTGCATGCGCTGGTGCTGCCGGCCACGGTGCTGGGGCTGCTGAACTCGGCGCTCATCATCCGCTTCACCCGCGCCTCCATGCTGGACGTGCTGGGCGAGGACTATGTGCGCACCGCGCGCTCCAAGGGCCTGGGCGAGGGCACGGTGGTGCTCAAGCATGCGCTGCGCAATGCGCTGGTGCCCATCGTCACCGTGGTGGGCCTGACCACCGCGCTGATGATCGGCGGCGCCGTGGTCACCGAGACGGTGTTCGGCCTGCCCGGCGTGGGCAACCTGGTGGTCAATGCGGTGCTGCGCCGCGACTATCCCGTCATCCAGGGCGCGCTGCTGGTCATTGCGGCCATCTACGTGCTCATCAACTTCGCGATCGACATGCTGTATGCGGTGGTCGATCCGCGCGTGAAAGTAGGCTGATGAAGATGCCTCGTCTGCTGCGACAGCTGATGCACCGCCGCATCGTGATGGTGTCGGCGCTGGTGCTGCTGGTCATCGCGGTGATGGCCGCGGGCGCGCCGCTGTTCGCCTCGGCCGACCCCAACGACACCGCCATCCTCGACCGGCTGAAGGCGCCCAGCGCCCAGCACCTGATGGGCACCGACGAGCTGGGCCGCGACCTGTATGCGCGCATCGTGCATGGCGCGCGCTACTCGCTGACCATTGCCGCGCTCACCGCGCTGGGCTCGGTGATCGCAGGCACCGCGCTGGGCCTGGTGGCCGGCTTCTTCCGCCGGCTGGACGCGCCGCTGATGCGCGTGGTGGACGCGATGATGGCCTTTCCCGACATCCTGCTGGCCATCGCGCTGGTGGCCATCCTCGGGCCCTCGCTGGCCAACGTGGTGCTGGCGCTGGTGCTGGTGTACACGCCGCGGGTGGCGCGGGTGGTGCGCGCTTCCACCCTGGTGCTGCGCGAGCTGCTGTTCGTGGAAGCGGTGCGGGCGCTGGGCGTGCGCACCTCGCGCATCCTGTGGCGCCACATCCTGCCCAACCTGATGTCGCCGATCCTGGTGCAGGTGTCGTTCATCTTCGCGTACGCCATCCTGGCCGAGGCGGGGCTCAGCTTCCTGGGCGTGGGCGTGCCGCCCGACATCCCCACCTGGGGCACGATGGTGGCGGGCAGCCAGCAGTACGCGCACCAGGCCTTCTGGGTGGTGCTGTTCCCGGGCCTGGCCATCATCTTCACCGCGCTGTCGCTGCAACTGCTGGGCGACGGCATCCGCGACCTGCTCGACCCCAAGCTGAAGAAGGCCGCCTGATGAGCCCGCCCACCGCACCCTCCTCCGCCGCGCCGCGGCTGAGCGTCCGCCACCTGAGCACCGCCTTTCCCACCGAGGAAGGCCTGGTGCGCTCGGTGGCCGACGTCAGCTTCGCCATCCAGCCCGGCAAGACCACCGCGCTGGTGGGCGAATCGGGCTCCGGCAAGTCGGTCACCAGCCTGACGCTGATGCGCCTGCTGCCACGCACCGCCAATGCACAGGTCACCGGCGAGGCCACCTTCATCACCCGCGAAGGCCAGTCGGTGGATCTGCTTCGCATCGACGAGCCCGCGATGCGCCGGCTGCGCGGCAACCAGCTGTCGATGATCTTCCAGGAGCCGATGACCAGCCTGAACCCGGTGTTCACCATCGGCGACCAGATTGCAGAAAGCGTGCGGCTGCACAAGGGCCTGGACCGCCGCGCGGCGCTGGCGCATGCGCTGCGCATGCTCGACCTGGTGGAGATCCCGGCTGCGGCGCAGCGCCTGCACGAGTACCCGCACCAGCTGTCCGGCGGCATGCGCCAGCGGGTGATGATCGCGCTGGCCATGGCCTGCGACCCCACGCTGCTGATCGCCGACGAGCCCACCACCGCGCTCGACGTGACCATCCAGGCGCAGATCCTGATGCTGATGCGCCGGCTGCAGGCCGAGACCGGCATGAGCATCCTGTTCATCACCCACAACCTGGGCGTGGTGGCGCACCATGCCGACGACGTGGTGGTGCTGTATGCCGGCCGCGTGGTGGAGCAGGCGCCGGTGCGGCCGCTGTTCGCGCAGCCGCGGCATCCCTACACCCAGGGCCTGCTGGCCTGCCTGCCGGGCAAGGCGCGGGCGCCCGGCCAGCCGCGGCCCAAGCGCCTCTTCGCCATCCGCGGCCAGGTGTCCAGCCCGCTGGCGCCGCCGCCGGGCTGCGCCTTCGAGCCGCGCTGCGACCTGGCCCTGCCGGCCTGCCGCGAGGCGATGCCGCCGTTGATCGACGTGACCGACACCCCCGGGGCACCGCGCCAGGCGCGCTGCATCCGCGTGGAAGGCACTGCCTTGCAGGAGGCGGCATGACTCTTGTGCAGCAACCGCTCATCGAAGTGCGCGGCCTGAAGAAGTACTTCGGCAGCGGCGACCGGCCGGTGCGCGCGGTGGACGACGTCTCCTTCGCCATCTACCCCGGCGAGACGCTGGGCCTGGTGGGTGAATCCGGCTCCGGCAAGAGCACCATCGGCCGCACGGTGCTGCGGCTGCTGGAGCGCACCGCCGGTACGGTGGAGTACCGCGGAGAGGACCTGGGCAGCCTGTCGGCCGAGCGCATGCGCCGGCTGCGGGCCAAGCTGCAGATCATCTTCCAGGACCCCTATGCCAGCCTCAACCCGAAGATGCGCATCAGCGCCATCCTGGCCGAGGCGCTGAGCACCCACGGCCTGGCCCGCACCCGCGCCGAGCGGGATGCACGCATCGCCGAGCTGCTCACCACCGTGGGCCTGCGGCCCGAGCATGCCGACCGCTTTCCGCACGAGTTCTCCGGCGGCCAGCGGCAGCGCATCGGCGTGGCCCGTGCGCTGGCGGTGGAGCCGGAATTCATCGTGGCCGACGAGCCGCTGTCGGCGCTGGACGTGTCGATCCAGTCGCAGGTGATCAACCTGCTGGCCGACCTGCGCGAGCGCTTCCAGCTCACCATGCTGTTCATCTCTCACGACCTCGACGTGGTCGAATACCTCTGCGACCGGGTGGTGGTGCTGTACCTGGGCAAGGTGATGGAGGTGGCCACCACCGAAGCCTTGTTCGAGAGGCCGCTGCATCCGTATACCCAGGCGCTGCTGGCCGCCAGCCCGAAGCCCGACCCCCTGCTGCCGACGACGCACGTCGCGCTCCAGGGTGACATCCCCAGCCCCATCGCGCCGCCTTCGGGCTGCGTGTTCCGCACCCGCTGCCCGCATGCCATCGACGCCTGCGCCCAGCAGGTGCCGCCGCTGGCCGAGGTGTCGCCCGGACGCTGGCGTGCCTGCATCCGCACCGAACTCATGGAACCTGCCGACGCATGACGACGCCTCTCTTCTCCTCCCTGCTCGACCCGATGCTGGACGCGGGCTTCAAGGGCTATCCGCACACCGCCGCGCCCCGCCGCGCCAGCGAAGTGGCCCAGGCCGGCTGGAACGTGCTGGCCGGCGACCTGCCACTGCCCATCGCCCTGATCCAGCGCGAGGCGCTGGAACACAACGTCGGCTGGATGCAGCGGCAGGTGCGCGGCTGGGGCATCGACCTGGCGCCGCACGGCAAGACGACGATGTCGCCGCAGCTGTTCCAGCGGCAGATCGAGGCCGGCGCCTGGGGCATCACCTTCGCCACCGTCAAGCAGCTGGCCCTCGGCGTGGCCGCCGGCGTGCAGCGGGCGCTGATCGCCAACCAGGTGTTCGGCGACGACGACCTGGCCGGCATCCAGGCGCTGCTGCAGGCGCAGCGCGGGCTGCGGGTCGCCTTCCTCGTCGATTCCGTGGCGCAGCTGGACTTGATCGAGCAATGGTCTGACGCGCATGCGGGCTGCCAGCCCTTCGAGGTGCTGATCGAGATCGGCGTGGCGGGCGGCCGCAGCGGCTGCCGCACGCACGCGGAAGCAGTGGCGCTGGCCGCGCGGCTGCATGCCAGCGCCGCGGTGAAGCTGGTGGGCATCGAGTGCTACGAAGGCCTGGGCGCGCAGGGCCGCAGCGAGGCCGACGTGCCCTATGCCCAGGCGCTGATGGCGCGGGTGCAGGCCATCGCGCTGCACTGCGACGCGGCCGGCTGGTTCGAAGCCGACGAGGTGCTGCTGACCGCCGGCGGCTCCGCCATCTTCGACCTGGTGGCGCCGATGCTGCGCCCCGCGCTGGCCAAGCCGGTGCGTGGGCTGCTGCGCTCGGGCTGCTACGTTACGCACGACCACGGCTTCTACAAGCGCATGGTGAGCGTGGTGAACCAGCGCTGCGGCTGCGCCGACGGCGAAGGCCTGCGCCCCGCGATGGAGGTCTGGGCCGCGGTGCAGTCGCGGCCCGAGCCCGGCCTGGCCATCGTGGCGGTGGGCAAGCGCGACATCTCCTTCGACCTCGACCTGCCCGTCCCCTTCGCCCGCGCGCCGCGCGGCAGCCTGCAGCCGCAGCCGGTGCCGGCGGGCTGGAAGATCACCGGCCTGAACGACCAGCATGCCTACCTGCGCTGGGACGCCGCCGACGAAGCCGGAGCGCCCCAGGTGGGCGAGCGCATCGGCCTGGGCATCTCCCATCCCTGCACCACCTTCGACAAGTGGCACTGGATGCCGGTGGTGGAGCGCGACTACACCGTGTCGGGCGCCGTCTCGATGCACTTCTGACCATGCCCTTCCCACGATGAACACCGGCCTGCTCCACAAGGTGGCGGAGATCCGCGACAAGGCGCCGGCCACGCGCCGGGCCATCCTCGACATGATCCTGGAGGACCCCGACCGGGTGCTGCAGGAAAGCTTCGAGATGCTGGCCGAACGATCGGCCAGCTCGGTGCCCACCATCATGCGCACCTGCCGCGACCTGGGCTTCGCCGGCCTGCGCGAATTCAAGCTGGCCCTGGCCCAGGAGCTGGCGGTGGGCGGCTCGCCGCTGCACCGCCGCGTCAACATCGAGGACACCGCCGACGAGGTGGTGGCCAAGGTGGCGCGCAGTGCCGCCGCCTCGGTGGCCGGCGTGCGGGCGCAGCTCGACATGCAGGTGCTGATGGCCGCGGTGGACGCCATCGCCACCGCGCCGCACATCGACGTCTACGGCGCGGGCAACACCTCGTGGTTCATGGCCACCGACCTGCAGGCCCGGCTGTTCCGCCTGGGCCTGTCGGCCAACGCCTGGTCCGACTACCACCTGCAGCAGGTGGCCGCCGCCGCGCACCGGCCGGGCGGCGTGATCATCGCCATCTCGCACGTGGGCGGCATGCCGTCGCTGCTGGACACGGTGGACATCGCCCGCGCCCAGGGCGCCAAGGCGGTGTGCATCACCCGGCCCGGCACGCCGCTGGCCGAGCGGGCCGACTGGCTGCTGGCGCTGTCGGTGCCCGACGATGCGGTGATGCATGTGGGCATCGATGCCTACCTGACGCACCTGACCCTGATCGAGATCCTGACGGTGCTGGTGGCCCAGCGCGTGGGCGAGCCCGCGGTGCAGCGGCTGCGCGGCGTGCGCGAAGCACTGCAGCGCCACGGCGTGGACCTGCGCACGCATCCGCTGCAGAGCTGGGATGGTGGAGCCGCCGATGCACGCTGACACGCCCGCCACGCTGCTGCAGGCCGGCCTGGTCGTGGACGGCAGCGGCCACCCCGCCTGGACCGGCGACGTGCTGCTGCACGGCGACCGCATCGAACGCATCGGGGAAGGCCTGCTGCAGCGCCTGCCCGACGGCCTGGCGCCGCAGGACGTGACGGTGGTCGACTGCCGTGGGCAGGTCATCGCACCCGGCTTCATCGATGCGCACACCCACGACGACGCCATCGTGCTGCGCCAGCCGGAATACCTGCCCAAGCTGTCGCAAGGCATCACCACGGTGGTGACGGGCAACTGCGGCATCTCCTTGGCGCCGTACCGCACCGGCCAGGCGCTGCCGCCGCTCACGCTGCTGGGTGCGGATTCCTTCCGCCACGCCACCATGGCCGAGTACCAGGCCGCGGTGGCGGCCGCCGAGCCGGCGCTGAACGTGGCCGCGCTGGTGGGCCACACCACGCTGCGCTTTGCCGCCATGCAGGATCTGGCCCGCGCCGCCACGCCCGACGAGCAGGCCCGCATGGCCGCGCTGCTGGACGAGGCGATGGCCCAGGGCGCGCACGGCCTGTCCTCCGGCCTGTTCTACGAGGAAGCCTTCGCCGCGCCGGCCGACGAGGTGACCGCGCTGGCCCGGGTGGTGGCCCGCCACGGCGGCGTGTACGCTACCCACCTGCGCAGCGAGATGGCCACCATCCTCGAGGCGATGATGGAAGCCGCCGACAGCGCCTTCGAGGCCGGCGTGCCGCTGGTGCTGTCGCACCACAAGTGCGCCGGGCCGCAGAACTGGGGCCGCACCCGCGAGACGCTGCCGCTGGTCGATACCCTTGCCTTGCGCCAGTCGGTGGCAATGGACGTCTACCCCTACGTGGCCGGCTCCACCGTGCTGCGCGAAGACCTGGTGGACGGCGTGATCGACGTGATGCTCACCTGGAGCGACCCGCACCCCGAGCTGGGCGGCCGGCTGCTGTCGGACATCGCGGCCGAATGGGGCGTGAGCCAGCAGGCCGCCTGCCGCCGGCTGCAGCCCGGCGGCGCCTGCTACTTCCAGATGGACGAGGCCGACGTGGAACGGGTGATCGCCCACCCGCGCAGCATGATCGGCAGCGACGGCCTGCCGCACGACCGCCATCCGCATCCGCGGCTGTGGGGCGCCTTCCCGCGGGTGCTGGCGCGCTACTGGCGCGAACGCCAGCTGTTCACGCTGGAACAGGCGGTGCACAAGATGACCGGCCTGACCGCGCGCAACTTCCGCATCGAGGACCGCGGCCTGCTGCGCCCCGGCCTGCAGGCCGACGTGGTGGTGTTCGATCCGCAGCGCGTGGCCGACACCGCCACCTACGACCAGCCAATCAGCGTCAGCCAGGGCATCGGCCGGGTCTACGTCAACGGCGTGCTGGCCTATGCCGAGCCCGCCGAAGGCGCGCAGCCCCGGGTGCTGGCCCGCGCCGGCCGCATGCTGCGGCGCGGCGGCTGAAGACGCCGGCCGGCGGCCGCCACCCGCCGCCGCCGGGGCACCGCGCCCGCGTGCACCATTGCGCGGCGCCGCGGTGCACGCCGCAGCCCGCTGCGTTCGCCACTCCAGAACGGCGCGCTCCGGCCGATAGGCACCTTGTTGCAAGTTGCAGTCGGACGGAACCCCCATGAAGTACCTGTGGAAGTGGTTGGCCCCGGCGCTGGTCCCGCTGCTGGCGGCCGCGCTGAGCGGCACCGCCCTGCCCTCGCGCGCGGCCGACCTGGCCGAGATCCAGGCGCGGGGAGAGCTGCGCCACCTCGGCATCCGCTACGCCAACTTCGTCACCGGCGACGGCGACGGCTTCGACGTGGAGCTGGTGCGCGGCTTCGCCCGCCACATCGGCGTGCAGTACCGGCTGGTCTACACCGATTTCTACAGCGTGCTGCGCGACCTGCTGGGCCAGGACGTGGCCCGCCAGGGCCAGCGCGTGGTGCTCAGCGGCCGCCATCCGGTGCGCGGCGACATGATTGCCGCCGGCTTCACCGTGCTGCCCTGGCGGGAGCAGGTGGTGGCCTATTCGGCGCCCACCTTCCCTTCGCAGGTGCTGCTGGTGGCGCGCGCCGATTCGCCGCTGCGGCCGATCGCCGGCAGCCCGTCGCTGGCCGATGACATCCGCCAGACCAAGGCCCTGATCGGCCGCCGCAGCCTGCTGGTGATGGAACGCACCTGCGTCGATCCCGCCAACTACGGCCTGAAGGACGTGGGCCTGGACCTGCGGGCCTACACCAAGAGCACCAACCTGAACGAGATGGTGCCGGCGCTGCTCAACGGCGAGGCCGAGCTCACGCTGCTGGACGTGCCCGACGCCATCCTCGACCTGCAGAAGTGGGCCGGCCAGATCAAGGTGCTGGGCCCCATCTCGGAGGAACAGGTGCTGGCCGCCGCCTTCCCCAAGGACGCGCCGGCGCTGCGGCAGGCCTTCGACGACTACCTGCGCGGCCTGCGCGCCGACGGCAGCTACGACCGCCTGGTGGACAAGTACTACCGCGGCATCCGCCGCTACTTCCCCGCCTTCTTCGCCACCCCGCGCTGACCGCCGCACCCGCCGATGTTGTCCCGCCTCGTCAGGCACTGGCCGGTGCTGGTCGCGCTGCTGTTGTGCGCCTATGCGGCCGCGCTGCTGCACAACGCCTTCCACGCCCAGGCCCAGCTGCGGCTGGCCGCCGATGCCCGCGTGGCCGCGGACAACCGCCGCGTGGCCCTGGTGCTGGCCGACCTGCTGGCCGAGCGCCGCCGCGCCGCCGAGGACCTGGCCGCCCTGCCCGAGATACGCAGCTACCTGGCCAACAAGGCGCTGGGCATGTCGGGCCGCTATGGCCTGAATGCCAACATCGGCGCCATCGAGGCGGCCTTCGACGCCGACCGTGCCCGCCACGCCACGCCCGGCGCACCGGCCACGCTGGCCATCGCCCTGCATGACGAGCAGGGCGACCTGGTGGCCCGCTCGGCCGTGCCCGCGCTGCAGGACGAGGTGCACCGCCTGCCGCCAGCCACAGCGCAGGCGCCGCAGATCCGCATCGACCACGCGGCCGGCCGGCTGGTGACCACGGTGCCGGTGCCCTACAAGGAGGGCCATGCCGGCATGCTGGTGACGGTGGTGGAGCTGTCCACGCTGGCGCGCAAGCTGGTGTCCTCCCCCGCCTACCGGGAGCTGCTGCTGCACGGCGACGATGCGCAGCCGCTGCTGGGCACCGCCGACGGCCTGGAGCCCGCGCTGCTGGCCCGGCTGGCGCGCCTGCCGGCCGGCCAGCTCACCGCGCTGGATGCACGCCTGCTGGCCATCCGCAGCCCGCTGCCGGAAGCCGGGCTGTGCGTGGTCTCGCTGGTGGCGGCCGAGGAGGTCTACCACGACCTCACCTCCCGCACGCTGCTGTATGCGGCCGGGGTGGTGCCGGTGGCGCTGCTGCTGGGCGCACTGCTGTACGTGCGCATGCGCAACCGCACCGAGCGGCTGCAGATCGCGCTGGAAGGCGGCGGCGAATGCGTGTGGGAATGGGATGTACAGCGCGGCCGCTGGGGCTATTCGGAGCGCTGGCTGAAGATGCTGGGCATGGGCGCCGGCCAGGCCGGCACCACCACCCAGGCCTGGGAGCAGCGACTGCATCCCGAGGACCGCGCGGCCGCGCTGAAGGCGCTGCACGACCACCTGGACGGCCAGCTGCCCACCTACGATTCCGAGCACCGGGTGCTGGACGGTGCCGGCCACTGGCGCTGGGTGCGCGACAGCGGCATGGTGGCCCGGCGCGATTCGCGCGGCCAGGCGCTGGCGATGATCGGCAGCAGCAGCGACATCGATGCCCGCAAGCGCATCGAGGCCAGCCTGCAGGCCAGCGAGCAGCGCTTCCGCACCATCTACGACGGCATCGGCGAGGCGCTGTTCATCGTCGACATCAACAGCCTGCAGGTCATCGACGGCAACCAGCGCACGGTGGAGATGTTCGGCCACGACCTGCCCGCGCTGCGCTGCCTGCCGCTGTCCGGCCTGAGCGCCGGCACGCCGCCGCACGACGCCCTGGCCCTGGCGCGGCGCAGCGCGCAGGCCGCCGAGGGCCTGCCGCAGGTGTTCGAATGGCGGGCCCGCGCCGCCAACGGCCGCGAGTTCTGGGTGGACATGAGCATGCGCCGGGCGCAGCTGGGCGAATGCGAGGACCGGCTGCTGGTGCTGGTGCGCGACATCTCCGACCGCAAGCAGTCGGAGGAGACCATCTGGCGCCAGGCGAACTTCGACGGCCTGACCGGGCTGCCCAACCGCCGCATGTTCCATGCGCGGCTGGAGTCGGAGATCCACCGCTCGCGCCGCAGCGGGCTGCCGCTGGCGGTGCTGTTCCTGGACCTGGACCGCTTCAAGGAGATCAACGACACGCTGGGCCACCACATCGGCGACGTGCTGCTGCTGGAAGCGGCGCGGCGCATCGGCCGCTGCGTGCGCCAGTGCGACGTGGTGGCGCGCTTTGGCGGCGACGAGTTCACCGTGGTGCTGCCCGACCTGCCCCAGGCGGCCGACGCCGACCGCGTGGTGCAGGACATCCTGGCCGCGCTGAACGAACCCTTCCGCCTGGAAGGCGAGCTTGTCTATACATCCGGCAGCGTGGGCATCGCGGTGCACCCGGCGGATGCGGCCGATGCCGACACCCTGCTCAAGCATGCCGACCAGGCGATGTATGCCGCCAAGGCCGCCGGCCGCAACCGCGCGGTGCGCTTCGTGCCGGCCATGGTGAGCGCGTCGCACTCCAAGCTGCGCCTGACCAGCGAGCTGCGCGCGGCCATCGGCAGCCCGCAGTTCCGGCTGGTGTACCAGCCCATCGTGGACCTGGCCAGCGGCCGGCTGCTCAAGGCCGAGGCGCTGCTGCGCTGGCAGCATCCGCAGCACGGGCCGATGAGCCCGGCCGATTTCATCCCGGTGGCAGAGGACACCGGCCTCATCGTGGCCCTGGGCGACTGGGTGTTCCGCGAGGCGGCACGGCAGGTGCTGGCCTGGCGGGAGGCCACCGGCCTGCCGCTGTCGGTGAGCGTGAACGTGTCGCCGGTGCAGTTCCGCGCCTGCGACCAGCTGCACCTGCAATGGACCCGCTACCTGCAGGAGATCGGCCTGCCCGGCGCGGCGATCACGCTGGAGATCACCGAGAGCCTGCTGCTGGAAGGCCATGCCGGCGTGGCCGCGCAGCTGGCCGCCTTCCGCGAGGCCGGCGTGCGGGTGGCCATCGACGACTTCGGCACCGGCTACTCGTCGCTGTCGTACCTGAAGAAGTTCCCGATCGACGGGCTGAAGATCGACCAGTCCTTCGTGCGCAACCTGGCGCCGCAGTCCGAGGACATGACGCTGTGCGAGGCCATCATCGCGCTGGCGCACAAGCTGCAGCTGGGCGTCACCGCCGAGGGCGTGGAAACCGCGCTGCAGCAGCGCCTGCTGGCGGATGCCGGCTGCGACGAGGCGCAGGGCTACTGGCTCTCACGCCCGCTGGAGGCGGCCGACTTCGGCGCGCTGCTGCTGCGCGGCCACAGCGCCTCTGCAAACCGCGGCATCGGCGCCGACGAAGGCTCGGCCGGCACCGGTGCCGGCATGCCGACGCTGAAGTAGCCCGCCAGGTGCAGCCCGCTGGCCGGCGTGGCCGGCGGCGGCGAGCCGCGGCCCTCAGTCGATGGACACCTTGGCGTTCTTCACCAGCCGGGCGTACTTGTCGGTGTCGTCCTTGATCTGGCGGGCCATCTGCTCGGGCGTGTTGCCGATGGGCTCGGCGCCGATCTCCTGCATGCGCTGGCGGAACTCCGGCGACTGGATCACCTTCACCATCTCCGTGCTCAGCCGCGCCACCACGTCCTTGGGCGTGGCCGCGGGCGCCAGCACGCCGAACCAGGTGCCGAGGTCGAAGCCCTTCATGCCGGCCTCGTCCATGGTGGGCACGTCGGGCAGCGCGGAGCTGCGCTTGGCCGTGGTCACCGCCAGCGCCTTCAGCTTGCCGGCCTTGATGTGCGGCAGCACCGGCGTCACCGTGTCGAACGACATCTGCACCTGGCCCCCGATGAGGTCGGTGGTCAGCGGGCCGCTGCCCTTGTAGGGGATGTGCAGCAGCGGGATGCCGTTCAGCTCCGCGAACTGCGTGCCGATCAGGTGCTGCGCGGTGCCGTTGCCGTTGGAGCCATAGGTGAACGGGTTGGGCGCGGCCTTGGCCAGCGCCACCAGCGACTTCACGTCGGTGGCCGGCGTGGTGGCGCCGATCACCAGCACATTGGGCACCAGGGCCACGGTGGTGATGGGTGCCAGGTCCTTCTGGAAGTCGTAGGGCAGCTTCTTGTAGACGCTGGTGGCGATGGTGTGGTGCACCGCGCCCATCAGCAGCGTGTAGCCGTCGGGCCTGGCCTTGGCCACGTAGTCGGCGCCCAGCGTGGCACCGGCGCCGGGCTTGCTCTCGACGATGACCGTCTGGCCCAGCGACTGCTGCAGCTTGTCGGCCAGCGCGCGGGCCAGCACGTCGGTGGTGCCGCCGGCCGGGAACGGCACGACGAGGGTCACCGGCTTGCTGGGCCAGGCCTGGGCCATGGCCGCGGGCGCCGCAGCCAGGGCGGCGGCGGCGACCAGGAACGCGGCGCGCTTCATGCCAGCACCGCCTGGCACACGGCCTCGGTCACCTGCGCGGTGGTGGCGCTGCCGCCCAGGTCCCGGGTGTGCAGGCGCTTGTCCGCGGTCACCTGCTCGATGGCGGCCATCACGCGGCGGGCAGCCTCCTGCTCGCCCAGGTGCTCCAGCAGCATCACCACCGACCAGAAGGTGCCCACCGGATTGGCCAGGCCCTGGCCCATGATGTCGAAGGCCGAGCCGTGGATGGGCTCGAACATCGACGGGAAGCGCCGCTCGGGGTCGATGTTGCCGGTGGGCGCGATGCCCAGGCTGCCGGCCAGTGCGGCGGCCAGGTCGCTCAGGATGTCGGCATGCAGGTTGGTGGCGACGATGGTGTCCAGCGACGCCGGCCGGTTGATCATGCGGGCGGTGGAGGCGTCCACCAGTTCCTTGTCCCAGGTGACGTCCGGGAACTCCTTCGACACCTGCAGCGCGATCTCGTCCCACATCACCATCGCATGGCGCTGCGCGTTGCTCTTGGTGATGACGGTGAGCAGCTTGCGCGGCCGCGACCGCGCCAGCTGGAAGGCGAAGCGCATGATGCGCTCGACCCCGGCGCGGGTCATCATCGATACGTCGGTGGCCGCCTCGATCGGGTGGCCCTGGTGCACCCGGCCGCCCACGCCGGCGTACTCGCCTTCGGAGTTCTCGCGCACGATGACCCAGTTCAGGTCCTCGGGGCCGCAGCGCTTGAGCGGGCCGTCGATGCCCGGCAGGATGCGGGTGGGCCGCACGTTGGCGTACTGGTCGAAGCCCTGGCAGATCTTCAGCCGCAGGCCCCACAGCGTGACGTGGTCGGGGATGTGCGGATCGCCGGCGGAGCCGAACAGGATGGCGTCCTTGTCGCGCAGCGCGTCCAGTCCGTCGGCCGGCATCATCTCGCCGTGCGCGCGGTACCAGTCGCCGCCCCAGCCGAAGTTCTCGAACTCGAAGCGGAACGCGCTGCCCGACCGCGCCAGCGCTTCCAGCACCTGCTGGCCGGCGGGCACCACTTCCTTGCCGATGCCGTCACCGGGGATGGTGGCGATGCGGTATGTCTTCATCATGTGTCTCCAGGAATGCTGGATTCACTGTAGGTTCGGCCTGCGGTGCCCGCGCGCTGCGCCGGTTAATCCGTCGTTCACCTGAAGTTAACGATCCCCCGGGAATTCCCGCGATTGCATGCAGGCCGCCGTCGGCGCGCTACCGTGCCTGCAGCGTTCAACCAGGGACCCCGCCATGGCCTCCGTCATTCTTCCGGCCGACCTCGGCTTCTTCTCCACGCTGGCGATGGCCGGCAGCCTGAGTGCCGCCGCGCGGGAGCTGGGCATCAGCACGCCGGCGGTCAGCAAGCACCTGGCGCTGATGGAAAGCCGCATCGGCGTGGCGCTGGTCAACCGCACCACGCGCCGCATGAGCCTGACGCCCGAGGGCGAGCTCTACCTGGAACATGCGCGGCGCATCCTCGGCGAGATCGACGGCCTGCAGGAGCTGCTGGGCGTGGCCAGCTCCACGCCCAAGGGGCTGCTGCGCATCAATGCCACGCTGGGCTTCGGCCGCACGCATGTGTCGCCGCTGATCAGCAAGTTCGTGCGCCGCCATCCCGGCGTGGAAGTGCAGCTGCAGCTGTCGGTCAACCCGCCGCCGCTCACCGACGATGCCTACGACGTCTGCATCCGCTTCGGCGAGCCGCCCGATTCGCGCGTGGTGTCGCGCCGCATCGCGCCCAACCGGCGCGTGCTGTGCGCCTCGCCGGCCTACCTGGCCCTGCACGGCACGCCCAAGGTGCCGCACGACCTGGTCAGGCACAACTGCATCGGCATCCGCCAGGGCGAGGAAGCCTATGGCGTGTGGCGGCTGACCAGCGGCCGCGGCCGCCATGCGGTGACCGAAGCGGTGAAGACCCGCGGCAACCTGGCCACCAACGATGGCGAGATCGCGGTCAACTGGGCGCTCGAAGGCCTGGGCATCGTGATGCGCGCCGAATGGGACATCGGCCGCCACCTGCGCAGCGGCCGCCTGGTGCAGGTGCTGCCCCACCATGCCACGCCCGATGCCGACATCTACGCCGTCTACCCCCAGCGCCACCAGCTGGCCGCGCGGGTGCGGGCCTTCGTGGACTTCATGGCGCAGTCGTTCAGCCAGCAGGCCACAGCGCGCGCCTGAGCCGGTGGCCGTGCAGGCTGCAGCCGGCGGAGTTCCCGCCACCGGGGGCGGCTTCCGTGAAGTTCGGCGCAGTGCGGCCGATATGAAGGCGACACCAATCACCTTCGGCACGCATGTCACTCCGTACCCGCATCCTCGTCCTCTGCAGCGCCGCCTTGTGCGGCATGCTCGTCCTCGGCGGGCTGTCGCTGGCCAGCCTGAGGCACACGATGCTCAGCGAACGGGGCAACCAGCTCACCACGCTGGTGGTGCTGGCCCGTTCCACGCTGGAGGAACTGCATGAGCAGGAGAAGGCCGGCAAGCTCACCCGCGAATCGGCGCAGCAGCAGGCCAAGCGCGTACTGGGCAGCCTGCGCAAGGACGAGCGCTACTACTTCGTGCGCGGCTACCACGACGACGTGACCCTGGTGCATCCCAACCCCAAGCGCGTGGGCATCGTCGACCCCAAGGGCGGCCGCGAGGCCGGCGAGCGCTACCGCGCCGCGATGCAGGGCAAGGAAGTGGGACTGCTGGTGGCCCCCGGCACCCGCCCGGGCGTGGAAGGCAAGGTCGACAAGATGTATGCCGTGCTGCACTTCCAGCCCTGGGACTGGACAGTGGGCTTCGGCGACTACATCGACGACGTGGAGACCGCCTTCTGGCGCGAAGCCGCGCTGCTGGTGGGCGTGGGCGGTGCGCTGATGGCGGTGGTGGGTGGCCTGGGCTGGGCGATCTCCCGCCGCATCTACCGCGAGCTGGGCGGCGAGCCCGACTATGCGCTGCAGATCGTGCGCCGCATCGGCGCGGGCGACCTGTCCGTCCACGTGGACCTGAAGCCCGGCGACGCCCACAGCCTGCTGGCGGCCATGCAGCAGATGCAGCGGGGCCTGGCCAGCACGGTGGGCAGCATCCGCAGCAGCACCGACACCATCGCCACCGCCTCGGGCGAGATCGCCGCCGGCAACCTGGACCTGTCGGCCCGCACGGAAGCCCAGGCCAGCGCGCTGGAGCAGACGGCCGCCTCCATGGAGCAGCTGACCGCCACCGTCAAGCACAACGCCGACAACGCCCGCCAGGCCAACGAGCTGGCGCTGTCGGCCTCGCAGGTCGCCAGCCGCGGCGGCGCGGTGGTGGGCCAGGTGGTGCAGACGATGTCGTCGATCAGCGCCTCCTCGCGCAAGATCGCCGACATCATCGGCGTCATCGACGGCATCGCCTTCCAGACCAACATCCTGGCGCTGAATGCCGCTGTCGAAGCCGCCCGCGCCGGCGAGCAGGGCCGCGGCTTCGCGGTGGTGGCCTCCGAGGTGCGCGGCCTGGCCCAGCGCTCGGCCCAGGCCGCGCGCGAGATCAAGGGCCTGATCGGCAGCTCGGTGGACATGGTGGAAGCCGGCACCAGGCTGGTGGACGAGGCCGGCGCCACGATGCAGGAGGTGGTGGGCAGCGTTCAGCGCGTGACCTCGGTGGTGGCCGAGATCACCACCGCCACCCGGGAGCAGACCGCCGGCATCGAGCAGATCAACCAGGCCATCGCCCAGATGGACCAGACGACCCAGCAGAACGCCGCGCTGGTGGAGCAGGCCTCGGCGGCCGCGATGTCGCTCAGCCAGGAAACCAGGAACCTGGTGAAGGCCGTCGGCACCTTCGCCTGACGGCGCGGCTTCAGCCGCCTCGCATCTTCACCACCGGTGCCCGCGGGCGCCGGCTGTGCACCACCTGCAGCACCTCCTGCAGTGCATCGGGGCACATCGGCTTGGTGAGGAAGAGGTCGAAGCCGCGCTGCAGGCACAGGCCTTCGGTGCGGCCGTCGGCGCGGCCGGTCAGGCACACCATCACCGGCCGGTGGCGCAGCGCCAGCACGTCGCGGATGCCGTTCATCACCGCGCAACCGTCCTCGGCGCCCAGCGCCAGGTCCACGATCACCAGCTCGGGCAGCACGTCCATCGCCGCCTGGATGGCCGAGCGGGCGTCATGCCGCGCGGTGGCGGTGCAGCCCAGCTCCTGCAGCAGCTGCGCCAGGCTGTCCGCGCAGTCCACGTCGTCGTCCACCACCAGCACCCGTGGCGTTGCCCGTTTCGTCGTCATGCGGCCCTCCTGCTGCACCAGTGCGCTGCAGCAATCCCCGTGCCGCCTCGCCCCGCTTAGACTGGCCCGCCGAAGGACAGGCACAGGAGGCAAGCCATGGGCGAACGCAAGGTGGCCGTGATCACCGGCGGCGGCACCGGCATCGGCGCGGCCACGGCCATGCTGCTGGCCGGCAAGGGTTACCAGCTGCTGGTCAACTATTCGCGCAGTGCCGAGGAGGCCGAGCGCACCGCCGCCGACTGCCGCGCCGCCGGCGCCGATGCGCTGGCGATGCAGGGCGACGTGGCCGAGGATGCCGACTGCCGCGCGCTGGCGCAGGCCGCGCTGCAGCGCTGGGGCCGCATCGACGCGCTGGTGAACAACGCCGGCATGTCGGTCTTCGGTGCCGCGGCGCAATGGGAAGCGCTGGATGCAGCGGTGTTCCAGCAGATCCTGGCGGTCAACACCATCGGCAGCTTCCAGATGGTGCGGGCCTGCGCCGAGGCGCTGCGCCAGGCGCAGGGCTGCATCGTCAACGTGTCGTCGGTGGCGGGCGCACTCGGCGTGGGCTCGTCGGTGCCCTACATCGCCTCCAAGGGTGCGATCAATGCGATGACGCTGCACCTGGCACGCGAGATGGCCCCGGCGGTGCGGGTGAATGCGGTGTGCCCAGGCATGGTCACCTCGCGCTGGTTCGTGCAGGGCGTGGGGCAGCAGGGCTTCGAGGCCGGCCTGGCCAGCTACCAGGCGGGCGTGCCGCTGGCGCGGGCCTGCACGCCGGAGGACGTGGCGGAGGCCATCGTGTGGCTGGTGGACGGTGCACGCACCGTCACCGGCGAGCTGCTGATGCTCGACAGCGGCATGCACCTGGCGGGCCTGCGGCCGCCACGGTAGGCGCCGGTCGGCCGGGGGCCGGGCGGCGGGTCAGCGCGCGGCGGCGGGCTCGGGCTGCTCGAACAGCTGGGTGGCGCCGTCCTCGCGGGTGCGGATGAAGCCGTCGGCCTCCAGCTGGCACATCACGCGGCTGACCATCTCGCGGGAAGCCCCCACCAGCTTGGCCAGGTCCTGGCGGCACACGCGGGCGCGGATCAGCTGCGCGCCGTCCACCGTCACCGCCAGCGCCTTCAGCTTCTCGATCACGCGGCCGCGCACGTCCAGCAGCGCCAGCGACTGGATGCCGTTGTCGGCTGCGCGCAGCCGGCTCACCAGGCCCCGCATCACCGCATGCGCCAGCGTGTCCTGCGCCGGCAGCAGGCCGGCCAGGTCGCTGCGGCGGATCACCAGCACGTCGGCCTTGGTGTCGGCCCGCACCGAGGCGGAATGGATGCCGTCGTCCAGCAGGCTCATCTCGCCCACGTGGTCGCCGGCGCCCAGCAGGGCCAGCGTCACCTCGCGGCCGGCATCGTCGCTGCGGATCACGCGGGCGCGGCCGTTGAGGAAGATCACCAGCGCGGCCGAGCGGGCGCCCTGCTTCAGGATCAGCTCGTTGCGCGACACGCGCCGCTTGACGACCGATTGCGCGATGACCCGTGCGGCCTCGTCGCTCAGGCCGGAGAACAGCGGCACGCGCCGCAGCAGATCGACTTCACTCAGGATGGCCATCGGAACAACTCCATGTCAGTCAGCAGACTCGGCTTGTCTTCGGCCCCGCGGCGGCCGACTTGAATGCAGGGCCATCGCCCGCCCCGGCACACCGGTTGCCAAGCGCCGGGCATGCGGGTGGCCAGCTGGAATGTCAACAACGTCAACAAGCGGCTGCCGCTGCTGCTGGCCTGGCTGGAGGCGGTCAAGCCCGACGTGGTGGCCCTGCAGGAGCTGAAGTGCACCGGCGCGCAGTTCCCGCGCGCGGCACTGGAAGCCGCCGGCTACCAGGCCCTGGTGGCCGGCCAGTCCAGCTGGAACGGCGTGGCCCTGCTGTGCCGCGGGGCCGAGCCGCTGCCCATCCGCAGCAGCCTGCCCGGCGACGAGACTGACCGCCAGGCCCGCTACATCGAGGCCGCCATCCACGGCATGGTGGTGGCCTGCCTGTACCTGCCCAACGGCAACCCGTGGCCGGGCCCCAAGTTCGACTACAAGATGGCCTGGTTCGAGCGGCTGCTGGCCCATGCGCAGGGGCTGTGGCAGTCCGGCCATCCGGTGCTGCTGGCCGGCGACTTCAACGTGGTGCCCACCGATGCCGATGCCCATGCGCCCGAGCGCTGGCGCGACAACGCGCTGCTGCAGCCCGAGCCGCGCCAGGCCTGGCAGCGGCTGCTGCAGCAGGGCTGGACCGATGCGCTGCGCCATTGCCATCCCACGCAGCGGCACTACACCTTCTGGGACTACCGGCGCAACCACTGGCAGCGCAATGCCGGCCTGCGCATCGACCACCTGCTGCTCAGCGCCGCGCTGGCGCCGCGGCTGCAGCAGGCCGGCGTGGACCGCGAGGTGCGCGGCATCGAGGACAGCAGCGACCATGCGCCGGTGTGGCTCACGCTGCGCGACGAGTGACGCCATGGCCGCCGCCAAGCCTTCCACCGCCGAAGCACCGCTGGCACGCTACAACGCCAAGCGCAACTTCCAGCGCACCGCCGAGCCGGCCGGGCTGCCCGCGCCGCAGCAGGAAGCACCCCGGCCGCTGGCCTACGTGATCCAGAAGCACTGGGCCTCGCGCCTGCACTACGACTTCCGGCTGGAGCTGGACGGCGTGCTGCTGAGCTGGGCGGTGCCCAAGGGCCCGTCGTTCGACCCGGCGGTCAAGCAGATGGCCATCCAGGTGGAGGACCATCCGCTGGCCTACGGCAGCTTCGAAGGCACCATCCCGAAGGGCCAGTACGGCGCCGGCACCGTCATCGTGTGGGACCAGGGCAGCTGGGAGCCGGTGGGCGATGCGCGGGCCGGCCTGCAGCGCGGCAAGCTGCTGTTCAAGCTGCATGGGCAGAAGCTGGCCGGGCTGTGGGAGCTGGTGCGCATCTCCAGGCCCGGCAGCGACGACAAGCAGCCGCAGTGGATGCTGTTCAAGAAGCGCGGCGACGCCTGGGCCCGGCCGACCGCCGAGTACGACGTCATCAGTGCGCTGCCCGACAGCGTGGTGACGCATCCGCTGGGCCTGCTGGAGCAGCACGACGACGGCCCCGACCTGTCCGCCGCCCGCCGCGCGACCCTGCCCGCCCGGCTGGCGCCGCAACTGGCCACGCTGGCCGCCGCCCCGCCGGCCACCGGGCCGGACGCGCTGCAGTGGGTGGCCGAGAGCAAGTTCGACGGCTACCGCATGCTGGCGCGCATCCAGCGCGGCGCGGTGCGGCTCATCACCCGCAACGGCCACGACTGGAGCGACCGCCTGCCGGGCCTGGTCGCCGCGGTGCAGGCGCTGGGCATCGATGCCGCCTGGCTGGACGGCGAGATCGTGGTGATGAACGATGCCGGCGTGCCCGACTTCAACCGGCTGCAGAACGCCATCGACGACGGCCGCGGCGCGCAGCACATCGTGTACTTCGTGTTCGACCTGCCCTACCTGGGCGACCAGGACCTGCGCGCCGTGCCGCTGCGCCACCGCCGCGCGGTGCTGCAGGCGTTGATGGCCGAGCGGGCCGACGGGGCCGGCACGCAGGTGCAGTTCAGCCAGGCCTTCGATGCGCCGCCGGCGCAGCTGCTGGCCGCGGCCTGCCGGATCGGGCTGGAAGGCGTGATCCTCAAGCAGGCCGATGCGCCCTACGTGTCCGGCCGCACCGAGACCTGGCTCAAGCTCAAGTGCCAGCACCGGCAGGAATTCGTGGTGGTGGGCTTCACCGACCGCGCCGGGGCGCGCGCCGAGGTGGGCAGCCTGCTGCTGGCCTACCACGAGGCGCCCGACGGCGGCCGCGCGGCCGGGGCGCTGCGTTCGGCCGGCTCGGTGGGCACCGGCTGGAGCACCGCCACCGCGCGCGAGCTGCACCAGATGCTGCTGGCGCTGGAGACGTCGCAGCCGGCCATCGACCCGGCCACGGTGAAGCCCGGCCGCTGGTCGCGCCGCACCGCGGGCAGCGAACGCTGGGTGCGGCCGGAGCTGGTGGTGGAGGTGGCCTTCGCCGAATGGACGCCCGAAGGCCATGTGCGGCATGCCACCTTCCGCGGCGTGCGCAGCGACAAGCCCGCGCGGGAGATCCGCCGCGAGCAGGCCACCGCCAGCCCGGCAACGGCAATGGCCACCGCTGCCGCACCGCCGCCCGCCGCGCCCGGGCGGAAGGTGACCAATCCGCAGCGGGTGATCGACCCCAGCACCGGCATCACCAAGCTGGCGCTGGTGCGCTACTACGAGAGCATCGCGCCGTGGATGCTGCCGCACCTGAAGGACCGGCCGGTGTCGCTGGTGCGGGCGCCGCAGGGCATCACCGCCGAGCTGTTCTTCCAGAAGCATCCGGAGACCCGCATGCCCGGCCTGCGCGAGCTGGACCCGGCGCTGTGGCCCGGCCATGCCGCGCTGCTGGCGGTGGACACGCCCGAGGCCCTGGTGGCCGCCGCGCAGATCAACGTGGTGGAGTTCCACACCTGGAACTCCACCACCCGCCACATCGACAAGCCCGACCGGGTGATCTTCGACCTGGACCCCGGCGAAGGCGTGGCCTGGCCGCAGCTGCAGGAAGCCGCGCTGCTGATGCACACGCTGCTCACCGAGCTGGGCCTGCAGGCCTGGCTGAAGACCTCGGGCGGCAAGGGACTGCACGTGGTGGTGCCGCTGGCGCCGCGGCTGGCCTACGACAAGGTGAAGGCCTTCTCGCAGGCGGCGGTGCAGCACATGGCCCGCACCATCCCGCAGCGCTTCGTGGCCAAGTCGGGAGGGGGCAACCGGGTGGGCAAGATCTTCATCGACTACCTGCGCAACGGCCATGGCCAGACCACGGCGGTGGCCTTCTCCGCCCGCGCGCGGCCGGGCATGGGCGTGTCGATGCCGGTGGACTGGGCGCAGCTGCCCGCGCTGAAGGGCGGCGCGCAGTGGACCATCGCCACCGCGCGGGAGTACCTGTCGTTCCAGCAGCAGGACCCCTGGGCCGGCTACTGGACCTGCCGGCAGACGCTGGGCGCCGCGCTGAAGAAGCTGCCGCCCACGGGCGCAGCAGCAGGCTAGGGAAAGCGGGTGCCGCGCAGCACGCCGCGGCCGGCGCCGTCGCGCAGCTCCAGCAGGCCATCGGGCCGCACGCGGGCGGTGCGGGCGTTCTCCAGCGCGGTGAGGATGCGGTCCTCCTGCTCCATGGCCAGCGGCCCGCAGGCGCGGCGGGTGGTCACCACCGGGCCCACGCGCAGGCGGTCGCCTTCCAGCACGTAGCTGCCGCTCAGCGTGTTGCAGCTGGTGTGGCCGGTGAGCGCACCGCCTTGGCCGAAGTCCAGCCGGGCCTGGCTGCGGTCGAGCAGGGGTTCCTGCTGCGCCTGGTCCACCCGCCACAGGCCGTCCACCACCAGGGCCGGCGGCGCCGGTGCCGGTGCCGGTACGGCGCAGCCGCCCAGCATGCCGAGCGCCACCAGCGCTCCTGCCACCCGCCTCGCCCGCCGCCCATCGCACTTCATCCGCATCGGCCAACTCCTGCCCCCGGACCACCGGGGCGGCCGGTTATAGCAGCCGCCGCGGCGGCCTCACCGCCGGGTGATCACCACCTCCAGGTATTCGCTGGGCACCACCAGCGTGCCGGGACCGCCGCGGTTCAGCGACTCCAGCAGCGCCAGGATGTCCTGCGCCAGCGCCTGCGCACGCTCGGGCGGCAGCGAGGCAAAGGCCTTGTGGGTGGGCCCGTACCAGGTGCGGAACACGTCCAGGAAGTGCTCGGCCGAGCGGTAGCGGAACTGGAAGAGCCGCGGCACGGCCTGCAGGCGGGCCGCCTGCCCGCCGAACAGCGCCTGCAGATGCGCCTCGGTGCCCCAGAGCGAGGGCGGCTGCACGCCGGCCGGCGGCGGCAGGTGGCGGCCCAGCGTCTTGAACAGCTGGCCGATGAAGCCGCCTGGCGTCCAGTTGGCCAGGCCGATGCGGCCGCCCGGCCGGCACACGCGCAACAGCTCCTGCGCGGCCACCGCATGCCGCGGCGTGAACATCACGCCGAAGGTGGACAGCACCACGTCGAACGAGGCATCGGCAAAGGGCAGCTGCTCCGCATCGGCGGCCTGGAAGCTCACTTCGAGCCCCTCGGCACGCGCTCGCTCGGCGCCGCGCTCGAGCAGCGCGGGCACGTAGTCGGTGGAGGTGACGCGGCCGCCGCGGCGTGCTGCGGCCAGCGTGGCATTGCCGTTGCCGGCGGCCACGTCCAGCACCTGTTCGCCCCAGTGTAGGTCGCAGGCCTCGGCCAGCTGCTCGCCCACCAGCTGCAGCGTGGTGCCGATCACCGCGTAGTCGCCGGATGCCCAGGCATCGCGCTGCCGCGCCTTGAGGGCCGAAAGATCCGGCGCCGCCGGGGTGGTAGAGGAAGACAATGGGTCCATGTCGGGTCTCCTGCCGGGTGAAGCGGCCACTGTGCGCGGCGCCGGTGGAAAGCCGCGTGGGAGCGCCCGTGGAAACTGAACGCGAGGTGGTGGCGTGCAGTCGCTCGGCGATGCGGTGGGGCGGGATGGAGCGGCGGAGGTGGAAGCCGGATCGCCGGCCGATGCGCTGTCGCTGTGCCTGCTGGGCCCGCTGACGTTGCGCCGCGGGCCAAGGCCGATGCCGCTGCCAGCCTCGCGCAAGGCCCGGGCGCTGCTGGCCTACCTGGCGATGTCGCCCCGGCCGGTGGCCCGGGATGCGCTGTGCGGGCTGCTGTGGCAGCTGCCCACCGACCCGCGCGGCGAGCTGCGCTGGTGCCTGAGCAAGCTGCGTGGCGTGGTGGACCAGCCGGGGCATCCGCGGCTGCTGGCCACCGACGGCGGCGTGCGGCTGGCGCTGCATGCGCACGAGGTGGACGTGCTGCGCATCGAGCGGGCCCTGCGGCCGGCAGATGCTTCTCCAGCCCCTCGCCCGCCGCCGGACGCCGACCTGCTGCGCGGGCTGCTGGGCGCTTTCCAGGGCGAATTCCTCGAAGGCCTGGCACTGCAGAACAGCCCGCCGTTCGACGCCTGGCTGCAGGGCCAGCGCCGGCGGCTGCGGGCGCTGCAGGCCGGCCTGCTGCAGGCGCTGGTGGACCTGCTGCCGCGGCAGGCGGACGAACGCATCGAGCTGCTGGGCCGCTGGCTGCAGCTGGCGCCGCTGGACCTGGCCGCGCACGAGCGGCTGCTGCAGGCGCTGGCCGCGCAAGGCCGCTGGCCGGAAGCGCAGCAGCACCTGCAGGCGGCGATGCAGCAGTTCGCGGCGCAGCGGGTGGACGCGATGGCGCTCAGCCAGGCCTGGCAGCAGGCACGGCTGGGTGCGGCGCCTTCGCCCCGGCCGGCAGCCGTGGCCCAGGGCGCGCCGGCCGGACGCGCCTCCATCGCGGTGATGCCCTTCACGGAGCTGCAGGCCGGCGGCGACGGCCGCAGCCCGCTGGGCGCCTGGCTCGCCCATGACGTCACCACCCGGCTGGCCAAGCTGCGCACGGTGTTCGTCATCGCGCAGGCCAGTGCGGCGGCGCTGGCGGGCCAGGGCCTGGCCGCCGGCGCCGCTGCCCAGGCCTTGAACGTGGGCTACGTGGCCAGCGGCAGCCCGCACCGCGACCGGCAGGCGCTGCGCCTCGACGTGCAACTGGCCGAAGCCGCCGGCGCCCGCATCGTGTGGGCCGACGTCTTCAGCGCGCCGCTGGGCGACCTGCTGGACGTGCTGGAACAGCTGGGCGACCGGCTGGTGAACGCGCTGGCCAGCCAGGTGGAGATCGCCGAGCGGGCCCGCGCGGTGCTGCTGCCGCCCAGCGAACTGGACGCCTGGCAGTCGCACCACCGCGGCCTGGGCCTGATGTACCGCTTCGACGCGGCGGACAACCGGCAGGCGCAGGGCTTCTTCCAGGCCGCGCTGCGGCGCGATCCGCACTTCGCACGGGCCCATGCCGGCCTGTCCTTCACCCATTTCCAGGACGCCTTCCTCGGCTGGCAGCCGCGTGCGCTGGCGGTGCAGCAGGCCTGGCGCGCCGCGATGCAGGCCGTGGAAGCCGACGAGCAGGACCCCGCCGCCCGCTGGGCGCTGGGCCGCGCGCACTGGCTGCGCGGCCAGGTGCCGCAGGCGCTGTGCGAGCTGGAGACGGCGCTGCAGCTCAGCCCCAGCTTTGCGCAGGGCCACTACACCCGCGCCTTCATCCTGGCGCAGTCCGGCGATGCGCTGCAGGCCATTGCCGCCAGCGACCATGCGCGGGCGCTGAGCCCCTACGACCCGCTGGTGTTCGCGATGCTGGCGGCGCGGGCCCTGGCGCTGGTGCGCCTGGGCCGCCACGAGGAAGCCGCCGATTCGGCGCTGAAGGCGGCGGCGCGGCCGCATGCGCATGTGCACATCCTGGCCATCGCGGCGCTGTGCCTGGCCCTGGCCGGGCGCTGGCCGCAGGCCCGCGCGGTGGTGGACAGCCTGCAGCCGCGGTCGCCGGGCTACCGGCTGGCGGACCTGCTGGCGGCGTTTCAGCTGTCGGAGGAGGCCAGCGCGCTGCTGTCCAGCGTGGCGCCGCGCGTGGGGCTGTGAGGCCCGGCGCACTCGTCCGGGGCCACCGCCAGCCGGCCCTTGCCGCCGCGCTTGGCGGCCAGCATCGCCCGGTCGGCCGCGCTCAGCAGCTCGGCCGGATCGGTGATGGCGGCGCTGGAGGTGGCCACGCCGGCGCTGGCGCCCACCTGCACCTCCCGCCCGTCGGGCAGCACGATGGGCGCATTCACCGCGGCCACCACCCGCTCCAGCACCTTGCGCCAGCCGTCGCCGGCCAGCGGCTGCAGCACCAGCACGAACTCGTCGCCGCCGATGCGGGCCACGGTGTCGGTGGTGCGCACCTGCGCCGCCATGCGGCGGGCCACCTCCACCAGCAGCAGGTCGCCGGCGTCGTGGCCATGGGCATCGTTGACCGCCTTGAAGCCGTCCAGGTCCCTGTAGCACACGGCCACCTCGTCGCCCGGGCGGCGGCGCGCGGCCAGGCCCTGCTGCAGCCGCTCCAGCAGCAGCACGCGGTTGGGCAGCTGGGTCAGCGCGTCATGGCGGGCGGCATGGCTCAGGTGGTCGTGCGCCTCGCGGGTGGCAGTGGCATCCACCGCCATCCAGAAGGTCTCGTGCTCGGACAGGCGCATGCCGTTGAGGTCCACCCACAGCTCGTCGCCCGACTTGCGCCGCATGCGCACCTGCGCGCGGTAGTTGGCGCCGCTCAGCAGCAGCGGATAGGCCTCGCGGCCCACGCGGTGGAAGGTTTCCTCGTCGGCATACAGCAGGCGCATCGGCTGGCCTTCCAGCTCGCCGTCGCCGTAGCCCAGCAGCGTCTCGAAGGCCCGGTTGCGCCAGGTGATCATGCGCTGCTCCAGCTTGATCATGCCCACCAGGTCGTTGTTGAGCATGGCCGTCTGCTCGGCCAGCAGGCTGCCGATGCGCTGCTGCGCCTGGCGCTGCGCCAGCGCATGGGCGGTGATGGCCTGCATGGCGCCGGCCTCGCGGGCGCCGAAGCGGTACACCGCCGCGGTGGCCAGGCCCACCAGCGCCCAGGCCAGCGCGGCCATCAGCCCCACCTGCCAGGCCTGGTGGTACCAGGGCGCGAAGAAGCGGTCGTTGCTGACGCCGGCGAACACCGTCAGCGGCCAGCCCTCCACCGCGCGGTAGGCGGTGGTGCGGTACATGCCGTCCACCGCCACGCGGGAGACGAAGGCGCCGCCGCCCGGCTTGGCCGCGACGGCGTCGGCCAGCTGCTGGGAGACCGAGACCGTGCCCGCATCGCCCTGCGAGCCGCCGCCGGGCGAGCGGCGGGCCACCAGCCGCAGGTCGGGCGTGCGCAGGGCCATCGCATCGCCCAGGCCCAGGTCGTAGCGGTCGAACACCTGGGCGAAGTGCTCCACCGTGAGGGTGGCATACATCGCGCCGGCGAAGCGGCCGGACACCAGCACCGGCCGCACCACCGCGATGACCCAGTGGCCCGAGGCGCGCGAGCGGAAGGGCCCGGCCAGGATGGGCCGGTCGCCGCGGTGGTTCAGCGCCTGCTGGAAGTATTCGCGGTCGGCCACCGAGGTGAAGGTGGTGGACGGCCAGCCCCAGGCCACGCGGCCGCTCTCGTCGGACATGCGCAGCGATTCCACGCCCTTGAGCAGGCGGTAGCGGCTGCGCAGCAGCGCATCGATGGCAGGGCCGTCGTTGGCGCTGCGCAGGCCAGTGCGCTGCATGTCGTCCAGCGTGGCCTGCATCACCGAGTCCACCTGCGCCAGTTCGCTGCCGATGTTGAGCTGCGCCACCGCCGCCAGGCCCTCGGCCAGGTTGAGCGCACGGGTCTCGTAGCCGCGCTTGGTCGACTGCAGCACCGACCACACCAGGCTTGCCAGCAGCAGGCCCACCAGCAAGTTGGCCAGCAGCAGCCAGCGCATCAAGCGGCCGCGCTTGGCGACGACTCGATCGACCAGGGACTGGGGGTTGGAATTCGGCATGGACTGCTCAACGACATGCTCCGGCGCGCAGGGCCGCCGGCTGCCGGACCCGCAAGCCCGGCGAAAAACACCTACAACTCGATCTTTCCGTACTGCCGCGGCGTGGGCGAGGCGGCCACGGCCCGCCAGACCTCCAGCGCCTGCGGCGTGGCCGGAATGCGCATGCGGGCGCACCAGCTGACGAAGGCGGGATCGGTGGTGTCGGCCGAGTTCGCTCGGGCGTCGATGGGAGGCAGAGCGCTGGGAACTGCAGGGGGCGACTCGGGGGGCATCCTTGCACTATCGGTGCAAGCGGCCCCCGGCTTGAATCAGAGGTAGCGGGTGCTTGCCTGCCTGTTCGGCGGAAGCCGCGGGCACGTCGTCGGCCGGCCGCAGGTGTTCCACCGCGAACTTCACCAGCTCGCCCGGGCTGCCCAGGTGCAGCTTGCGCCGCAGGTGCAGCCGGTGCGCCTCCACCGTGCGCACCGACAGGCCCAGCGCCTGGGCGATGCGGCGGTTGCCGGCGCCCTGCGCCAGCCACTGCAGCAGCGTGCGCTCGCGCGGCGTTAGCCGGACCGGCGCCGCATGCAGGGCCACCGGCGGCGGGCCATGCAGGTCCACCGCCAGCCGGTGCAGGGCCTGCAGCGCTTCCTCCAGCCGCTGCACCGAGCGCTGCACGCCCTGCTGCAGCCGCCGCTGCGAGGCGGGCAGGTTCGATGCGGTCTCGACCAGCAGGCCCTGCAGCGCCAACCGGGTGACCACCAGCTGCTGCGCCACGCCGTCGTGCAGTTCCGCTGCCAGGCGCCGGCGTTCCTGGCGCCGCGCCTCGGCCTGGCTGCAGCCGCAGTCCGCCGCCTGCACGGGCAGCGGGGTGGGCCTGCCTGAGCCGCTTGCCTGCATCCGCCAACACCTCCTGCCCCGGTGGGGGCCGGGCCAGTCTAGGCCCGCATGCACCAGCGTGGTGAACAGGGCTTGTGTCCGTTTGCGTCCGGGCCTGCAGGCCCGACCGCGTAGTTCCGCGTAGGGGATCGGCCGGTGCGCCGGGCGCGGGGCAGTCCCCAGAATGGGTTGCACCGGGCCGCCCGCCGCACAGACCGGCACCTTCCACAAGGCCCCTGCCAGGAGACAGAGCACATGAAGCGACATGCATGGATCGCAGGCGTGGCCGTGGCCGTCCTGCTCGGCGGCTGCCCCTTCGACGACGACGACGATGACGACGGCCCCGGCCGGCCCGAGGAGCTGAGCGGACTCAGCGGCTCGGTGCGCGACGTGACGGTGGAGCTGCGCGAAGGCACCAACATGGCCGCCTCCCCCTCGCCGGATGGCCGGCGCATCGTGTTCTCGGCCCAGGGCGCGCTGTGGGTCATCGACGCCCAGGGCGGCGAGGCCCGGCGCATCACGCCGTGGACGCTGGAGCCCACCGCGCCGGTGTGGTCGCCCGACGGTCGCAGCATCGTCTTCCAGAACTACACGCTGGACGGCAACTACCACCTCTGGCGCATCGACCCCGACGGCGCCAATGCCACCGAGCTGACCACCGGCCCCTACGACGACCGCGAGCCCGCCTGGACGCCCGACGGCACCGCGCTGGTGTTCGCCTCCGACCGGGGCAACGACGGCAACTACAAGATCTGGCGCTACACCCTGGCCAGCGGCGCCTACCAGCAGGTCACCCAGGGCGCCGGGGCGGAGAGCAACCCGATCGTGTCGCCCGACGGCACGAAGGTGGTCTTCGTCGACACCAACAACCTCTACACCGTGCCGGCCGCCGGCGGCGAGCGCACGCTGGTGGGCCCCGGCATCGCCCCGGCCTACAACCGCGATGGCTCCGCCCTGGTGTACCAGACCCCGGCGCGGGTGCTGACGGTGGGCGGCACGCCGGTGTCGGGCAGCGAGGACCTGTTCGGCTTCCCGGTGCGCTGGATGCCCGACGGCCGCATGCTCTACACCGCCGACGGCAAGCTGCGCACACGCGACGCCAGCGGCGGCAATCCCACGGACATCGGCTTCACCGCGCAGCTCAGCGTGCGGCGGCCGGTGATCACCGCCACCAAGGACCGCGGCTTCGACCGCCTGGCGCCGCGGCCGGTCACCGGCGTCAGCGCGCCGGCGCTGTCGCCCGATGGCCGCAGCGTGGCCTTCGTGGCGCTGAACGACGTCTGGGTGATGAAGATCGGCGAGGCACCGGTGCGCCTGACCGACGACCTGGACCGCGACGGCAGCCCGCAATGGACCCGCGACGGCAGCGCGGTGTACTTCTCCACCGAGCGCGGCAACGCCGGCGCGCTGGCCATCGACCAGGTGGTGGTGGCCACCGGCGTGCGCACGCGGCTGGGCGCCATCGCGGCCAAGTCGATGGTCACGCCGATGATGTCGCCCGACGGCAGCCGCATCGCCTACACCACCGGCTCGGGCCAGCTGGAGCTGTGGAACGTCGCGGCGCAGTCGGCCGAGGTGGTCATCCCGCAGGTGAGTTCGCAGGTGAGCACGCCGCAGTGGCTGCCGGGCGGCGACAAGATCGTGCTGGTCGACAACGAGCGCATGAACAACCGCTTCCGCGAGGGTTACAACGCGCTGCGGGTGATCGACCTGGCCACCAAGACCGCGGTCTTCCACCGCGTGGCCGAGCGGCCGCGGCAGATCTCCGACCGCGAGGAAGGCGCGGCGGTGGTGTCGCCCGACGGCACGCAGGTGGCCTTCGTGATGGACTCGGTGCTGCATGTGATGCCGCTGGGCGCCGGCGGCGTGCCATCGGGCCCGCCGCGCGCCATCACCACCGAGGCGGCCGACCTGCCCTCCTGGGCCGGTGATTCGCGCACGCTGCTGTACAAGGCCGGCACCCGGCTGCGCACGGTGCAGGCCGACGGCAGCGGCGCGGCTGACGTGCCGCTGTCGCTGGACTGGCAGCCCGCCGTGGGCCCGGCCACCACCATCGTGCGCGCCGGCCGCCTGTGGGACGGCCGCAGCGAGACGGTGGCCACCGACGTGGACATCGTCATCAGTGGCCACCGCATCACCGCCATCCGGCCGCACCAGGCCGGCGCCGAGACCTCGGCCGACCGCTACATCGACGCCAGCGCGCTGACGGTGATGCCCGGCCTGTGGGACCCGCACGTGCATCCGCTGACGCTGTACCAGGGCGGGCAGTTCGGGCAGATCTCGGCGCTGATGCTGGCCTACGGCATCACCAGCACGCAGTCGGTGGCCGGGCCGCTGCACCAGAGCATCGAGATGCGCGAATCGCTGGAGGCCGGGCGGCTGGTGGGGCCGCGGGTGTTCGTCTCGCCGCCGCTGTGGGAGGGCAACCGGCTCTTCTACAGCTTCGCCCGCACCCTGCGCACCACCGAGGTGGCCGAGATGGAGATCGCCAAGGCGCGCGCGATGGGCGTGGACTACATGAAGTCGTACGTGCGGGCGCCCATTCCCGTCATGACCCGCATCGCGCAGGCGGGGCTGGACGAAGGCATTCCCACCGGCACCCACATGCTGTCGCCGGGCGCGGCCACCGGCATCGGCGGCACCACGCACCTGTCGGCCACGCAGCGCATGGGCTATGGCTGGGCGAAGTCGCTGAACGGCATCACCTACCAGGACGCCTTCGACCTGCATGCCAAGGCCGACTTCCATGTGGTGGACACGCTGTTCTCGTCGATGGCGCTGGTGGGCCAGGACCCCAGCGTGCTGCTGGGCGAGCGCTTCGCGCTGCTGGTGCCGCCCAACTTCGTGGCCGGGCTGCTGGCCACGCCGGTGCCCACGGCGGAGACGCTGGCCACCATCCGGCGCGATGCGGCGCAATCGCAGAAGGTGGCGGATGCCGGCGGGCTGCTGGCCATCGGCACCGACTCGCCCCTGGTGGCGCCGGGCATCGGGCTGCACATGAACCTGCGCGGCTCGGGGCTGGTCACCAGCAACCACCGCGCGCTGCAGAACGTGACCATCAATGCCGCGCGCATGAGCTACCTGGACAAGGACCTGGGCACGGTGGAGCCCGGCAAGCTGGCCGACCTGGTGATGGTGCGCGGCAATCCGCTGGAGGACCTGAAGAACGCCGCCAACGTGGAGATGGTGATGAAGAACGGCGTGGCCCGCACGGTGCCCGAGATCCTGGCGCCCTTCCGCACGCCGCAGGCGCTGGCGGCACGCTCGGAATCGCTCAAGGCCTGGCGGCGCATGTGCCTGTTCCGCGGCTTCGGCGTGCAGGACGAGGCCTGCCACGGCAGCACCATGCATGCGCACTGACGGCCGCCGCGCCCATCTCTAGAAGGTAGGGATCGACGGCCGCGGCACCCGGCCCGATAACCGTCATCGGCCGATGCGAGGGGATGCCGATGCGGAGATCGAGGTGCCGGGCCGCCAGCCTGCTGGCCCTGGCCGGGCTGGTGGCGGGGCCGGCCGGGGCCTTCGAATGCGCGCGGGTGCAGCCCAGCAGCAGCCGCATGCCGGCCTATCGGCCGGTGCCCGATGCGGCCCGCTGCGAAGGCTTCTACGAACGCACCGTCTCCCAGCCCTTCGTGGAACTGGTCTCGCTCACCCGCGCGCCGCTGCCGCCGACCACCACCGGCCCGCTGCTGTGGCAGGCCGAGGCCACCGGCCCGGCCCTGCGGCTGACGGTGCTGCCGCAGCGCTCCACGCCCTTCTACCGTGCCGATGCCGAGCTGCCGCCCGGTCGCCCGGTGGCCTGGGACCCGGCGCCGATGCTGGCTGCCACCGGCCTGCGGCTGGCCGATCTCGGCTTCCTGGCGGTGCCGCTGGCCACCAGCGCAGCCGGCAGCACGTCGGGCCATGCCGATCCGGTCTTCGTGCCGCTGTCGCCTGCCGGGCAGGCGGCGCCACCACTGCAGGCGCATGCGGTGCTGCGGGTGTCGGTGGACGTGGCCGCCATCCGCTGGCGGGCCGCGCCCGATAGCCCGGGTGCCGCCGCGTCGGCGTGGAGCGAGCTGCCGGGCTCGCGGCTCTTCGCCTGGCAGCGCAGCACGCTGCCGCTTCCGATGCCGGCCGATGGCGGCAGCCAGCGCATCGAGGTGCAGGCAGTGGCCGCGGCCGACGGGCGCGCGCTGCCGCTGCTGCGATTCGTGGTGGCCGGCATACGCCATGGCCGGCCCTGAACCGCTGGCGCGGCTGCGCGACGAGGCGCTGGCCCGCTGGACCAGCCGCCTGGCCGACCCCGATGCGCCGCCGGCCGAGCTGCTGGGCCTGCAGCAGCGGCTGCAGATGCTGGACGCCGCGCTGGCCGCGCTGGCGGCACGGCAGCGGCCGCGTGCCAGGCGCTGGGGTGCCGCCGGCTGGCCGGTGCTGCTGGTGGCCACGGTGCTGCTGCTGGCGGCCACGGTGCCGGTGCGCAGCGTGCCGCTGTCGCTGAGCCTGCAGGCCGGCAGCGTCACGCTGCAACTGCCGCAGGCGGTGCAGCTGGAGCTGCCGGCGCAGGCGGGGCCGGTGCGCGCCGAAGGCTTCACCCAGCTGCAGTCCGGCGACGCGGCACTGGAAGACCTGGCCCGCCAGGCCGGTGCCGACCGGCTGCGCATCGAGGCCACCGAGTTGCGCCTGCGCAGCCTGCAGCTGCCGGCCGGCAGCCGGCTCACGCTGCAGGCCGCGGGCGGCCAGCTGCTGCTGCAGGTGGAAGCGCCGGTGCCGCCGGTGGTGGCCGAACTGCAATGGCGCGGCCAGACCCGGCTGCAGCTGGGCGACCTGGTGCAGGCGCGCCCGCAGGCCGACACCGAATGGCTGCGCCTGCAGGCCGGTGATGCGGCCCGCCCCTCTCCCGCGCCGCCGCCGCTGCTGCTGGCCTTGCCGGCGGCCGGCCAGTGGCTGCGCGGGCTGCGGCCGGAGTCGCTGCGCTTCGCCGAGCGGGTGGACGGCGGCGCGGCGGGCGCCGCCGTGGGCTCCAGCCTGAACGAAGGCCTGGTGCAGCTGCCGGCCACCGGCGGCCAGCACCGCCTGGCCGCAGGCGACTGGCTGGAGCTGGACGGCCTGGCGGTGGAACGGCTGGCGCTGCAGGCCACCGGCAGCGGCCTGGCGATGACCGCGAGCGGCAGCGCCACCGGCCTGCGCACCCGCGTGGGCGACTTCGAGCAGTCCCTCAAGCCCAGCCTGCTGGAGATGGTGGCCCGCCACCACCTGGTGGGCCTGCTGTGGAGCGCGGCCGCCATGCTGTGGGGCGCCCTGGCCTGGACCCGCCGGCAGCTGACCGGAGCGGCCGCATGAGCGCCGCCGCCCGGCCGCCCGAAGGCGGCGCGCTTCCCGCTCGGCGGGATCCCGCGCAGCGGGAGGGTGCCCCATCCCCCGCCGCCGCCCGGCCGCCCGAAGGCGGCGCTCCTGCCTGTTGGGGGCTTCCCGCTCGGCGGGAACATGCAACAGCCAGCCCCGTGCTGCGCCTGCTGGCCTGTGTCCTGGCGGCGGCCACCGGACTGCCCGCGCCGGCGGCCGACACCAGCTTCCTCGACGGCCCGCAGCTGGGCGGGCAGCTGCTGCGCAACGTGGTGCAGGTGCGCACCGCGGAAGCCGGTGGCGAACACGGCTTCGGCCTGGTGGTGGGCAGCGACGGCCGGCATGCGTACATCGCCACCGCGGCGCATGTGCTGCAGCCGGCCGGCGCGGCGGTGGAGGTGGTGTTCTGCGACGGCACGCCGGCCGCTGCGCCGCAGCCGGCGCAGCGCCTGGCCGGCTTCGAGGCCCCGGACCAGGACCTGGCCGTGCTGCGCACCGCGCTGCCGGCGGGTTATGTGCCGCTGGAGCGGGTGCTGGCGCCGGCGGCCGGCATCGCCCCGCGGCAGGAAGCCTGGCTGCTGGGCCAGGAAGGCCGCTGCGGCCTGGTGGCACGCAGCGGCGCGGTGGCCGTGGTGCCGGCCGCATCGCCGGCCAGCTCGGCCGGTGCCGGCGCTGCCGGAGCCCCCGCCGGGCTGCTGCGCATCGAGTTTCCCGGTGCGCGCGGCGGCAGCTCGGGCGGCCCGGTGATGAGTGGGCACGGCGTGCTGGGCCTGGTGACCGATGCGGACGACCTGGCCTTCAGCGTGCTGCCGGCCGCGGCCGTCGAGCGCAGCCTGCGGTCGCTGGGCGTGTGGCGGCTGCAGGAGGCGCGCAACATCCCGCCCACCGATCCGCGCGCGGCCGAGGTGGACCTGGCCGAGACCCTGAACCAGTACCTGTTCGGCGTGCGCAACCTGCAGCAGCTGCTGCTGCGGCCCAGCGTGCCGCGCACCCGCTTCGTTGCCTTTGCCAATGAATACAACGCCGCGGTGAACCGCTTCCGCGACGCGCGCGAACGGCACGACGGCGCCCTGGCCCGCCACTGGCCGGCGCCGGTGCTGGCCCGCTGGCAGGCCCTGCGCGACAGCCTGTGGTCGGTGCACCAGGTGATCTGGCGCATGAATGCGGCCGACTCGCAGGCCATCTTCGATGCCCAGGCCTCGCCGCCCGAGGTGCGGGCCCGCATGCAAGAGCTGGAGCCGGCGCTGCAGCGGCTGCAGTCCGACATCGAGGGCTTTCTGCAGCAGCTTGCCCGCAAGGAGCCGCCATGATCCCCTTCCTGCCTCGTCCCAAGGCCTGTCCGCTCGAGCGGCCCGATGCACTGCGCCGCCGGCTGCTGCTGGCCGCCTCCGGCGCCGGTGCCGGCGCGCTGCTGCTGCCGCTGCACGGTTGCGGCGGCGGCTCGGAGCTGCTGTTCGCGCCGATCTTCGTGTTCTCCTACGTGGGCGTGGTGGAGCGGCGCATCGTCAGCGTCAACTTCCAGACCACCGGCGTGTCGGCCGACGGTGCCAGCGGCCGCTTCGACGAGACGCAGGCCTCGATCAACATCGACGATCCCCTGGGCGCGGATGACCACCGCCACCTGCTGTCCGGCGACTTCAGCAACCGCAACCTGCGCATCACGGTGACGGCGCCGCAATCGCCGCTGGTGGCGCGCTACACGGGCCGCTTCCTCGACGGCGACACGGTGGAGTTCACGCCCGAAGGCCCGGGCAGTGCCTTCACCGTGCACCGCAACGAGAACGACCGCTTCCTGCCCGCGCTCAGCGGCGACTGGGTGGGCCAGGACGCCAGCGGCCAGCCCTGGCGGCTGTCCCTGGCCACCGACCCGGCCGGCAACGACGCCAAACCCGCGGTGCTGCTGGTGGGCACCGAGCAGCGCGGCAGCGCCGCCCCGGTGCCGCTGCAGGGCCATGCCGCGGTGGACAGCCTGCGCCTGGTGATCCAGCGCGCCGGCGGCAACGTGACCCTGGACGCCACGCTGACCAGCACCGGCGCGGCGCCCACCACCACGCAGGCCATCAACTTCGCCGGTGGGGGCAGCCTGCGGCGGCCCTGAAGCTGCCAGCGGGGGCGCCTAACATGGCCCGCCGACACCCGCCGCCCATCCCATGCCCGACAGCCCATCCGAGCCATCCTCCCCCACACCCGCCGTCGCGCTGCGCGGCCTCACCAAGACCTACGCCAGCGGCTTCCAGGCGCTCAAGCGCGTCGACCTCGACATCCAGCGCGGCGAGATCTTCGCGCTGCTGGGACCCAACGGTGCCGGCAAGACCACGCTGATCTCCATCATCTGCGGCATCGTCACCGCCAGCAGCGGCAGCGTGGCGGTGGCCGGCCATGACATCCAGCGCGACTACCGCATCACCCGCTCGCTGATCGGGCTGGTGCCGCAGGAGTTGTCCACCGACGCCTTCGAGACGGTGTGGGCCACGGTGAGCTTCAGCCGCGGCCTGTTCGGCAAGCCGCGCGATGCGGCCAAGGTGGAACAGGTGCTGCGCGATCTCTCGCTGTGGGACAAGCGCGACGAAAAGATCATGGCCCTGTCGGGCGGCATGAAGCGGCGGGTGATGATCGCCAAGGCGCTGTCGCATGAGCCGCAGATCCTGTTCCTGGACGAGCCCACCGCCGGCGTGGACGTGGAGCTGCGGCGCGACATGTGGGAGATGGTGCGGCGGCTGCGCGACGGCGGCGTCACCATCATCCTGACCACCCACTACATCGAGGAAGCCGAGGACATGGCCGACCGCATCGGCGTCATCCGCCAGGGCGAGCTGATCGTGGTGCAGGAGAAGAAGGCGCTGATGAAGCAGCTGGGCAAGAAGCAGCTGACGGTGGAGCTGGAGCAGCCGTTGCATGCGCTGCCGGCCGAGCTGGCGGCGATGGACCTGGTGCTCAAGCCCGGCGGCCACACGCTGCAGCGCGAGTTCGATGCCCATGACGCCGGCGGCGGCGTGGCCCCGGTGCTGCGCCGGCTGGCCGAGCTGGGCATCGGCTACACCGACGTGAACACGCGCCAGAGCTCGCTGGAGGACATCTTCGTGAGCCTGGTGCATCAACCAGGAGCGGCCCGATGAGCAGCGCCCGCGGATTCAACGGCCACGGCGTGTGGGCCATCTACCGCTTCGAGATGGCACGCTTCGCCCGCACCGTGGGGCAGAGCCTGGTCACGCCGGTGATCACCACCTCGCTGTACTTCATCGTCTTCGGCGCGGCCATCGGCGCGCGCATGGAATCGGTCAACGGCGTGGCCTACGGTGCCTTCATCGTGCCAGGGCTCATCATGTTGTCGCTGCTGACGCAGAGCCTGTCCAACGCGTCCTTCGGCATCTACTTCCCGCGTTTCACCGGCACCATCTACGAGTTGCTGTCGGCACCCATCTCGTACCTGGAGATGCTCATCGCCTACGTGGGCGCGGCGGCCACCAAGTCGGTCATCCTGGGGCTGGTGATCCTGGCCACGGCATCGTTCTTCGTGCCGCTGCGCATCGAGCATCCGGTGTGGATGGTGGCCTTCCTGCTGCTCACCTCGGTCACCTTCAGCCTGTTCGGCTTCATCATCGGGCTGTGGGCCAAGGGCTTCGAGCAGCTGCAGCTGATCCCGATGCTGATCATCACGCCGCTCACCTTCCTCGGCGGGGCCTTCTATTCCATCGACATGCTGCCGCCGCTGTGGCGCCAGGTGACGCTGTTCAACCCGGTGGTGTACCTGATCGACGGCTTCCGCTGGAGCTTCTTCGGCACCGCCGACGTGGGCGTGGGCTGGAGCCTGGCGGCCACCTGCGGCTTCCTGGCGCTGTGCATCGCGGTGGTGGGCTGGATGTTCCGCACCGGCTACCGGCTGAAGAACTAGATGGCCCGGCCCGGCGACGACGACGAGGCGGCCGGCCTGCGCCGCCTGACCGCGCGCTTTCCGCGCCCGGGCCGGCTGCAGGCCATCGTGCTGCGTCCCGCGCGGGGCCTGCCGGCGGTGGCCGTGGCGCAGGCGCAGGCGCTGGTGCAGCGTGGCCTGCAGGGCGACCGTGCGGCCGATCGAGCGCCGCGGCCCGGCGCGGCCGGCGGCAAGCGCCAGGTCACGCTGGTGCAGGCCGAGCACCTGCCGCTCATCGCCGCCTGGACCGGCCATGCGCAGATCGAGGCCACCACGCTGCGGCGCAACCTGGTGGTCTCGGGCCTGAACCTGCTGGCCGCGCGCAGCCTGTTCGCCGACCAGCCGCTGGTGCTGCGCATCGGCGCGCAGGTGCTGCTGCAGCTCACCGGCCCGTGCGATCCCTGCTCGAAGATGGAAGCCGAGCTGGGGCCCGGCGCCTACAACGCGATGCGGGGCCACGGCGGGCTCACCGCCCGGGTGCTGGCCGGTGGCTGCATCATGGTGGGTGACGAGGTGGTCGTGGGACCGCCCCCTGCGGAGGACGCCGATGCTTGAAGGAACCTGCCATTGCGGCGGCGCGGGCTGGCAGCTCGACGACGTGCCCGAATCTGCCACTGCCTGCAACTGCACCGCCTGCCGCCGCTACGGCGTGCTGTGGGCCTACGGTCACGAGGGCGAGGACATCCGCGTGCACGGCACCACCACGGCCTATGTGCGCGGCCGGTCTCTCAGCTTCAATTTCTGCCCGCGCTGCGGTTGCCTCACCCACTGGCTTGCCCAGCAGCCCGACGCGGAGGGCCGACGCCGAATGGCGGTAAACCTGCGGCTGTGCGAGCCCGGGCCCATCGCCCACCTGCGCATCGACCACTTCGACGGGCTGGACCGCTGGGAGGACCTGCCGAGCGACGGCAAGTGCATCCGCGATGTCTGGTTCTGAGCCCATGCCCGCGCCGACGCCCGCCTTGGACATCCGGCGCCTGGGGTCGGCGGACCTGGCGCTGCTGCGCGCGTTGAACGCGCTGTTCGCCAGCGCCTTCGAGGACCTGGCGAGTTATGCGCACTCGCCACCCGACGACGCCTATGTGCAGCAGGTGTTGGCGCAACCGCATGTGTTCGCGCTGGTGGCGCTGCAGGCCGGCGCGGTGGTGGGCGGGCTGGTGGCGTACGAGCTGCCCAAGTTGGAGCAGGCGCGCAGCGAGGTCTACCTGTACGACCTGGCGGTGGCGGCGCACGCTCGACGCCAGGGCGTGGCCACGGGGCTCATCCGCAGCCTGCAGGCAATGGCCCGCGAGCGCGGCGCCTGGGTGGTGTTCGTGCAGGCCGACCACAGCGACCCGCCGGCCATCGCGCTGTACGAGAAGCTGGGCTTGCGGGAAGAGGTGTTGCACTTCGACCTGCCGTTGCCTTCGACGGGTTGAGCGCGGGCGCGTGGCTGATGCCTGGCTGATTGCGCCGCCCACACGAGGCAAGTCACCCAACGCACAAAGGCAAAAGGGTGCCAAAAGCACCCTTTTGCCGGAGCTTTGCCCCGGCCGGTCAAGCAAGACCGGCCGAGTCAGTGCGCCATCAACGGCCGTCGCCGTCCGAGTCACCCGGCACTGCGCGTTCCACGCGGTTGCTCAGGCGGTGCCAGGCGTCGCGCGAGGCATGCTTGGCGTGTTCCCATTCGAGCGACGAATTGCCGCGCGAGGTGCCCCAGTCGCGGCTGAGGTCGGACTCGATGTCGTCGTAGTTGCGGTCCGGATAACGCGAGTACGCATCCACGCCATGCCGGTAGGCCGGGCCGTAGTCGTCATAGGTGGAGCCTGGGGTGACGTAGGGGCGGCTGGCGTAGTTGTCGCGCCAGTAGGTTTCCTCGGCCGCCGGATCCACCGCCTTGCCGATGCCCTTGCCGGCCAGTGCGCCGGCCACGGCACCCACGGCCGCGCCCACCACCGCGCCCACCGGGCCGGTCATGCCACCCACCGCGGCGCCTGCGGCTGCGCCGCCGGCCACGCCACCTGCCACGCCACCCACCACGGCACCGGTGCCGGTTGCCACGGGATGCTTGGTCTTGTCGTCGATGTGATCGGTCATGAGAGGTCTCCTTGGTTTCGGTACAGCAAAGTTAAGGCGTTGCCGCGACGCGGGCCAGGGACACATGGCGCATCGGCGCGCGGGGCGGCGCCCTGCCCGCGTGTCGGCCGATGCCCACAGGCTCAGCAGCCCCCCAACCTAAGCAGCCGTCTCGACCCGGCAGTACTTCAACGCCACGTGGGTATGTCCTACATCCATCGGCGCAAGCGGCCGACGCGGGGCGATGAGCCACCCCCCTAGAGTGCACTCCAGGCCCTGAAGGCCGGCAGCCACGGCTGACGACCCACGCAGGCCGCACTTTCCAAACCCTCTTGCAGGAGACAGCATGAACAAGCAATCGATCACCTCCCTCATCGCCGCCGCAGCTCTGGCCGGTACCTTCGGCCTGGCCCAGGCGCAAGGCTCTGCCACCGCGGTGCCGGGCACCACCAACAACCAGCTGAGCAGCGGTGCCAACCATGACGCCTCCGGCGCCCATGGCAGCACGCAGTCGATGGACGGCAAGAAGGACAAGATGAAGTCCGCCGGCAAGTCGGGCACCACGATGAACAGCAACACCAACCCGCGCGGCACCGGCACCGTGGAGAACAACGGCACCCAGGCCACCCCGGGCGGCACGGGCGCTGCCGGCAGCATGTCGTCGGGCGGCACCTCGGGCTCGTCGAGCTCGTCGTCGGGCACCACCGGCCGCAGCGATGCCGGCACGATGAACAGCAACACCAACCCGCGCGGCACCGGCACGGTGGAGAACAACAGCAACCAGGCCACCACCGGCGGCACGGGCGCGGTCAAGAAGTAAGTTCGGCCGCCACGCCGGGCCGGCCCGCAGGGGCTGCGCCGGGCGGGCTTGTCACACCGATGCCGGCCTCGCGCCGGCGTCGCCACATGGGCCGGCGCAGCGTGACGCATACTCGCCCATCACGTCGTAGGACCTCCATGGCTGCTACCCAAACCTTCCGCGTCGCCGACTATGAGCTGGTGTGCAGCGCCCAGGCGCGCGACAACGGCCTTTTCGAGCCGGCGCTGGTGATCTCCAAGCTGGTGTGGCCCAGCCGCCCGCGCACCATCGCCGTCCGGCGCGACCCGCTGCCCAGCGAGGACGTGGCCATCCAGTCCGCCTACGCCCAGGGCGTGGAGTGGATCCAGAACTTCGGCTAGCTAACCGGGCAGGCGCGGCATGAAGCTGCGCAGCCACCGCACCAGCGACAGCATGCGCCCGGCCAGCCGGCGGTGACGGTCATTGACCAGCCGCAGGTCCAGTGCCGCCACCAGGCCCTCGGCATCCTGCAGATGGGCCGGCGCAATGTCGTCGAACACCTCGGTGATGGTGCCGATGGCTTCGCGCAGCGAGGTGAAGGCCTGTTCCAGGGAATCGGCCTGCAGGCGCAGATGGCGCACCACGGCCTGGTCGTCGTCCAGCGGCACGAACACCAGCAGGCAGGGCACGTCCCGCGGCTGCAGGCCGAAGGCCTCCAGCAACGCATCGCTGGGTTCCTGCTCCGGCCGGTCGGGGCTTTCCTGCAGGCGCCGCGGCTGCACCGGCCCACCCGCCACCGGGCCGGCATGGCTGCCCACGCGGGCATAGAACACCGTCCAGCGAAAGCCGGAGACGGCATCCAGCGCTGCCACGTAGTCGGGATCGTCCAGCAGCTTGCGCAGGTGCACGTCCGCGCGTGAATAGAGGATGAGCCCGAAGGCGGCCACCTGCGACGCATCGCTGCGTGCGGCGCCGATGCGCTGCCACAGGCCGCTCATGGCTGCACCTGCGCGCGGGCCGGCCCACCGGCCGCAGCCGTCGCCTGCATGGCGGATGCGTGCGGGGCGGTGGCCGGTGCCTGCACGAAGCTGGCCACGTCGTCCAGCACAGGTGCCAGCCAGCGCAGCGGCCGAGCCAGCGCGCCGGCCAAGGTCACGTGGTTCACGCCGTCGTACAGCCGCAGCATGACCGGCACACCCGCGGCCTGCAGCCGCGTGGCGAGGGCCACGGTGTTGCGCTGGGGATCGACCAGCGCGTCGCTGCGCGCCGCACCCAGGAAGCTGCGCGGCGTGGCCGGGCCGGCCCACTCCACCGGCTGTGCGCCGGGCGGCACCGCGGGATGGAAGAACACCGGCTGCACGTCGGGATTGCCGCTGGGCAGGAAGTCATAGGGCCCGGCCAGGCCGATGAAGCCGGCCAGCTCCGCGGGCGCATGGCCGGTGGCCGCCAGCCAGCGGGCATCCATCGCCAGCATGGCGGCGTTGTAGGCCCCAGCGCTGTGGCCCATCACATGCACCCGGCGTGGATCGGCGCCCAGCGCACGCGACCGCTCCAGCGCCCAGGCAAGCGCGGCCGCGCAGTCCTGCAGGAACCCCGGATAGCGCACCTGCGGATACAGCCGGTAGTCGGCCACCAGCGCCACGATGCCGCGCGAGGCGAGGGCCTGGCCGACGAAGGCATAGTCGGCACGCGCGCCGCTGTTCCAGGAGCCGCCGTAGAAGAACACCACCATCGGCCAGCCGTCGCTGGGCGCCGGCCCGGCCGGGCGGTACACGTCCAGCTGCTGCCGCGGCCCCGGGCCATAGGCCACGCCGGCGGTCACCGTGTGGTCGCCCGCGCGGGCCAGCACATTGAGCGCCGTGACCGGCGAGCAGCCGGCCAGGCAGGCCGCCAGGCCCAGCGCCAGCAACGGCGCCATCCACGCACGAGAGATCGAAGTCATCGCGCCAGCATACGCAGGCGTCGATGGCCCGGATGCGGCCGGGGGCCGGGTCAGCCTGTCGGAGAACCGCTCGAACCGCTCAGAACCTCATCGTCCCGAAAGTGAACTCCCGCGTGAACGGCACCCCGTCGACGCTGCCCTGCAGTTGCGCGCGGTAGCTGGCGCCTGGTTCCAGCGGCTCGCGCGGGATGGCGAAGGCCTGGTGGGCGCCCAGCAGGCGTTGGGGATCGTCGCTGGCGTGGTAGAGCTGCACGGCCACCGGGCGGCCGCTGGCCACGTGGGTGAGCTGCGCCACGGCCAGGCGCAGCTGGGTGCCGGCGGGCGCGCGCAGGTACAGCGGGTGGCCCGTGCCCGGGCCGGCCGCGAAGCCCAGTGCGGTGAAGGGATCGGGGCTTTCGCCATACATGAAGGGCTGCAGGCCGCTGCTGCCGGCGCAGGGATAGGTCACCAGGCCCGCGGGCTCGGTGGGGCGGCTGCCGCGGGGGGTGCCGGTTTCCCAGGCCAGGATGGCCTGGCGGTAGGCCGGCGGCGCGCTGTCGGCCCGGGCCACGGCGATGCCGACGTCGCGGTTGCCGTCCAGCATGCCGGCCAGGTGGTAGACCGTGGCCAGCATCGCGCGCACCAGCGCATCGCCGGGCGCCGCGGTGCCCGCCAGCGGCACGAAGCTCAGGTACTCACCGGTGGCCGCATAGTCGTAGCCGGCCTGCAGCACCCGCTCGGCCGGCGTGGCCGCCACGAAGCCGGTACGCGACGGCTCCTGCTGGTGGCTGGCGGGCCGGCCCTCGGCAAAACCTTGTTTCAGGTAGGCGGCATGCCAGCCGGCGGCGGTGTCCAGCGCCGCATGCCGGCGCACGCTGCCGAAGCCGCAACGCTCGCGTTCGGTGTTCAGCGTGGCCAAGGCGAGGGCGGCCGCATCGGTGGGGCCGGCCGCGTCGCCGGTGGCCGAAGCGGCCGCCGGCAAGGCGGGCGCGGCTTCGGCCTCGCCGCCGCCGGAGCCGCCACCGCCGCCGCAGGCCACCAGCACCAGCGCGGCCAACGCGGAAGGAACCAGGCGCATGTACTTCTTCATGGGCCCGATATCGGCCGCCCGGCGCGGCCGCTGAAACCGGAACTGGCCGGTGGGCACACCGCAGTTCCCACATCGGCGGCCGGCCGGCATGGGGCTACAGTGGGCCCGCCACACGATGACTTCAGACGCCCTGCCGCCCCCCTCGCCCCCGCCGCCCGAGCCTCCTGCGGCGCCCGCCATGCCGCCGCGTGCGGGCACGCTGGCCCCGCTGGCCCGCCCGGTGTTCCGCATGCTCTGGCTGGCCTCGGTCACGGCCAATGTGTGCATGTGGATGAACGACGTGGCTGCCGCCTGGATGATGACCGAGCTGGCGCCCAACCCGGTGTGGGTGGCCCTGGTGCAGACGGCGGCCACGCTGCCGGTGTTCCTGCTGGGCCTGCCCAGCGGCGCCATGGCCGACATCGTGGACCGCCGGCACTGGTTCATGTTCACGCAGCTGTGGGTGGCCGCCACCGCGGTGCTGCTGAGCGTGCTGGCCTTCAGCGGGGCGCTGAACGCGCCGCTGCTGCTGCTGCTGGTGTTCGCCAACGGCGTCGGCCTGGCGATGCGCTGGCCGGTGTTCGCGGCCATAGTGCCGGAACTGGTGCCGCGGCATGAGCTCACCTCGGCGATGGCGCTGAATGCCATCGCGATGAATGCCTCGCGCATTGCCGGGCCCATCCTGGCCGGGGCCATCCTCACCGGGCTGGGGCCGGCCTGGGTCTTCGGGCTGAACGCGCTGCTGTCGCTGGGCGCGGCCGGCATCATCTGGCGCTGGCGCAACACGCCGCGGGCCAGCGCGCTGCCGGGGGAACGCTTCGTCGGCGCGATGCGGGTGGGCGTGCAGTACGTGCGGCAGTCGCCGGGCATGCGGGTGATCCTGCTGCGCATCTTCGTGTTCTTCCTGCACAGCACCGCGCTGCTGGCACTGATGCCGCTGGTGGCACAGCAGCTCTCGCACGGCGGGGCCGCCATCTTCACGCTGCTGCTGTCGTGCATGGGCGCCGGCGCGGTGGCCACGGCGCTGATGCTGCCGCGCATCCGCGAGCGCTTCACCCGGGACGACCTGGTGCTGTACGGCACGCTGATGCATGCGGCCGGCACGCTGGTGGTGGCGCTGTCGCCCAGCCTGTGGCTCAGCGCGCCGGCCATGGCGCTGGCCGGCGCGGGCTGGATCTCGGTGGCCAACTCGCTGACCCTGTCGGCCCAGCTGGCCCTGCCCGACTGGGTGCGCGCCCGCGGCATGGCCATCTACCAGACCGCGCTGATGGCCGGCAGCGCCGGCGGCGCGGCGCTGTGGGGCCAGGTGGCCAGCCTGAGCAGCCTGCAGGCCAGCCTGCTGGCATCGGCCGCCAGCGGCCTGGTGATGCTGGTGCTGATGCGCCGCCAGCAGGTGGAGCGCCTGGGCGGCGACCACGACCTCACGCCGCAGCGCGACGTGCTGCCCAGCCCCACCACCGTGCTGGACATCGACCCCCATGCCGGCCCGGTGATGGTGACGGTGGACTACGACATCGACCCCGCCGATGCCGAAGCCTTCGCCGACCTGATGCGCGAGAGCCGGCGCAGCCGGCTGCAGCAGGGCGCGCTCTCCTGGGGCCTGCTGCGCGACCATGCCAACCCGCGCCACTGGATGGAGTACTACGTGGACGAGAGCTGGGTGGAGCACCTGCGCCGCTTCGACCGCATCACCGCCGTGGAGGTGGCGCTGCGCGACCGCCGCCTGGCCTTCCACCGGGGCGAGGGGCCGCCCAAGGTGTCGCGCTTCATCGGCCAGTCGATCGAGCGCTGAATCACCCTTTCGGGTTGCTCCGCCCTCAAGTATCGGCAGCAGCCACCCGATAGCAGGGGCTCCTGCGGCTTCGGCCGCTTTCTTCAGCCCCTTGTGGAAGTACCGTCGACATGCAGAACACCTCTCGTATTGCCGCCGCCATGCTGATGGCCGCCTGCCTTGCCCTGCCCGCCACCGCCGCCGAGGACCGCGGCACCAAGGATGAGGCCAAGGCGATGGCCGACGCTGCTTTCGAGCACATCAAGAAGGTGGGCGCGCAGAAGGCCTACGCCGACTTCACCACCGACAAGGCCGCGTGGACGAAGAAGGACCTGTACGTCATGGTCTACGACAGCAAGGCCGTGGTGCTGGCCCATGGCGGCAACGAGAAGCTGCTGGGCAAGGACATGTCCGCGGTGAAGGACGGCAACGGCAAGCCCGTGGTCACCGGCCTGATCGACATGGCCGCCAAGGGCGGCGGCTGGTACGACTACGACTGGCCGGACCCCATCTCCAAGAAGATGATGGGCAAGTCCACCTACGCCCGCAAGCAACCCAATGGCGAAGGATTCGTCGGCGTCGGCATCTACCGCTGAAGACCTGCCCTCCTTCCTCAACCCGGGGTTGACTCCATGACGCAGTTCTTTCGCAACGCCTCGATCGGCGTGAAGGTGTCGCTGGCACCCGCTTTCGCCATCCTGTGCCTGGTGGTGGTGGCCGCGGTGGGCTGGCTGGCCAACCGCTCGCTGACCCAGGAGCTGCAGGACATCGGTGGCGAGGGCGTGGCCCGCATCGTCAAGGCCGAGGACTTCGCGCAGCAGCTCACCTTCCTGCACCAGCAGATCTACCAGAGCCTGACCTGGGAGGCCATCGGCCAGCGGGCCGAGCTGATCAAGCAGCTGGACGATGCCATCGTGGTGCAGCTGAAGGACTTCGAGACGGCGGTGCAGGCCTCGGCGGCGGATGCCGCGCTGTCGGAGGAAGACCGCGCGCTGCTGGGCCCCATCGCCCAGGGCTACGTGGCCTATGCGAAGAGCGCGCGCGACACGCTGGACATCAAGACCGCCGGCGTGGCCACCGCGGCCAGTTTCGTGGTGACCCTGGACAACCAGTTCAAGGCCAGCCAGCAGCAGCTCAAGCAGTACATCGCCCGCGAGCAGGAAGCCACCGCGCAGAGCGTGGCCGCCGCCTCGGCCAGCGCCGCGCGCAACAGCATGGTGATCGTGGCCACCACCCTGGTAGCCATCGTGCTGGCCGCGGGCATGTCCGCCATGTTCGTGCGGGCCATCAGCCAGCCGCTGGGCCAGGCGGCGCAGCTGGCCGGCCTGCTGGCGCAGGGCGACCTGACGCGCACCGAGCAGGCCGCCTCGACCGATGCCACCGGCCGCGTGCTGTCGGCACTGGGCGAGGTGTCACGCGGCCTCAGCGGCATCGTGGTGGACATCCGCCGCACGGCCGACGAGATCAGCACCGCCTCGGGCGAGATCGCCACCGGCAACAGCGACCTCTCGGGCCGCACCGAGAACACCGCGGCGGCGCTGCAGCAGACGGCGGCTTCCATCGAGCAGCTGGCCGCCACCATCCGCAGCAGTGCGGACAACGCCCGCGAGGCCAACACCATGGCGCACGACGCCTCCACCGTGGCCCGCGAAGGCGGCCAGATGGTGGCCGACGTGATCACCACCATGGACGCCATCAACGCCCAGGCCAAGAAGATCGGCGAGATCATCGGCACCATCGACGGCATCGCGTTCCAGACCAACATCCTCGCGTTGAACGCGGCGGTGGAGGCGGCACGCGCCGGCGAGCAGGGCCGCGGCTTCAGCGTGGTGGCCAGCGAGGTGCGCACGCTGGCCCAGCGCAGCGCCGAGGCGGCGCGCGAGATCCGCACGCTGATCGGCTCGTCGGTCGAGCAGATCGAAGCGGGCGCAGTGAAAGTGCAGGCGGCGGGCCAGACCATGGGCCGCATCGTCGGCGCCATCGAGCGCGTGGCCGGCACGGTGGACGACATCTCGCGCGCCACGGCCGAACAGGCCAGCGGCATCGCGCAGGTGAACCAGACCGTGGCCGAGATGGACCGCTCCACCCAGCAGAACGCCGCGATGGTGGAAGAAGCCACCGCGGCCACCGAGTCGCTGCGGCAGCAGGCGCAGAGGCTGGTCGAGCTGCTGACGAGGTTCCGTACCGCCTGATCCGCTTACGTTTCGTCGCGTTGTCCTACAGCGCACGAAGCGGCTCACCCACAGGGTGAGCGCCGCCTGGCGTCTAGCCTGCGGAATGCCCAGACAGCCCCCCGCCGCCGGTGCGCACGCGCCGGCGGCGCGGTTTTTCACGCATTCCAGAAGGACAGCCCATGGCCACCCGCAAGCCCGCGATGCCCGCCACCCCCACGCCTGCCCGCCGCCGCAGCGGCCCCGGCGCCTCGCCCACCCGACCCGAGGTGGGCCAGGGGGGTGAGACCCACCAGACGGCCGCGGCCGGGCAGGCGGTGCTCACCAGCAACCAGGGCCTGGCGATTGCGGACAACCAGAACTCGCTGCACGGTGGCCAGCGTGGCCCCACGCTGCTGGAAGACTTCCTGCTGCGCGAGAAGATCACCCACTTCGACCATGAGCGCATTCCCGAGCGCATCGTGCATGCGCGCGGCTCGGCAGCGCATGGCTATTTCGAATGCCTGCGCGACTGCAGCGAATGGACCCGGGCCAGCTTCCTCGCCAAGCCGAAGAAGCGCACGCCGGTGTTCACCCGCTTTTCCACCGTGGCCGGCGGTGCCGGCTCGGTGGACACGCCGCGCGACGTGCGTGGCTTCGCGGTCAAGTTCTACACCGACGAAGGCAACTTCGACCTGGTGGGCAACAACATCCCGGTCTTCTTCATCCAGGACGCGATCAAGTTCCCCGACCTGATCCATGCGGTGAAGATGGAGCCGGACCGCGGCTTCCCGCAGGCGGCTTCGGCGCACGACACCTTCTGGGACTTCGTCTCGCTGATGCCCGAGAGCATGCACATGATCATGTGGGCGATGAGCGACCGCACCATCCCGCGCTCGCTGCGCATGATCGACGGCTTCGGCGTGCACACCTTCCGGCTGGTGAACGCGGCGGGCGAATGGCGCTTCGTCAAGTTCCACTGGCGCGCCGGCCTGGGCGTGGAATCCACCACCTGGGACGAGGCGGTGAAGATCGCCGGTGCGGACACCGACTACCACCGCCGCGACCTCTGGGAAGCCATCGAGCGTGGCGACTTCCCGACCTGGGAGCTGGGCCTGCAGGTGTTCGACCAGGCCACCGCCGACAGCCTGCCCTTCGACGTGCTGGACTCCACCAAGGTGATTCCGGAGGAGATCGTGCCGATCGAGGTGGTGGGCCGCATGGTGCTGGACCGCAACCCGGCCAACTTCTTCGCCGAGACCGAGCAGGTGGCCTTCTGCCCCAGCCATTTAGTGCCGGGCCTGGACTTCAGCAACGACCCGCTGCTGCAGGGCCGGCTCCATTCGTACCTGGACACCCAGCTCTCGCGCCTGGGCACGCCCAACTTCCACCAGCTGCCGATCAACCAGCCGCGCAATGCCTTCGCCAACTTCCAGCGCGACGGCCAGATGCAGATGCGGGTGCCCACCGGCCGCGTGGCCTACGAGCCCAATTCGCTGGGCGCCGGCGGCCCGCGTGAATCGCCGGAACGGGGCTTCAACAGCCTGGCCCTGGCCGAGACCGGACCGAAGCAGCGGCTGCGCCCGGAGAGCTTCGCCGACCACTATTCGCAGGCGCGGCTGTTCTTCCGCTCGATGACGGCCACCGAGCAGAACCACATGATCAATGCGCTGGGCTTCGAGCTGGGCAAGGTGGAGACGGGTGCCATCCGCGACCGCGTGCTGTCGCACCTGGTGCTGGTGGACGAGACGCTGGCCCAGGGCGTGGCCGACAAGCTGGGGGTGCAGCCCGCGGCCATCTCGCGCGCCACCCCGGCCCGCCCGCCGCAGGACCTGCCGCCCTCCCCCGCGCTGAGCCAGGTGGCCAGCCGCGCCGGTACCTTGAAGGGCCGCCACCTGGCGATGCTGGTGGCCGAGGGCGCCGACCCCGAGCTGGTGAGCACCGCCAGGCAGGCGCTGGAAAAGGCACGGGCCCGCGTGTCCATCATTGCCGAGAAGATCGAAGGCGTGAGCCTGGCCGACGGCACGCTGCTGAAGCCTGATGGCGCGCTGGCCGCATCGCCGTCCTGCCTGTTCGGCGCGGTGATCGTGGTGGGCGGCCAGCAAGGCATCGAGCCGCTGCTGGGCCACCCCGCCGCGCTGGACTTCCTGCGCGACGCCTGGCGCCACCTGAAGGCCATCGGCCTGGACGCCGCCGGCCAGCGACTGGCCCAGGCCGCGGGCATCGGCAGCGACGAGGCGGTGCTGCCGCTGTCGGACCGCAAGGCCATGGCCAAGTACCTGAAGATGGCCGGCGCCGGGAAGTACTTTGCGCGGGAGGGGCAGCCGGGGACGGATGCCTGAGGGCACGGCAGGCCCGCCGCGCAGCGGGTGAACTCAGGCGGCCGGGCCGAAACGCGGATCGGCCGCCATCCGCGCCTGCAGGAAATCCAGCACCACCCGCACCCGCGATGGCAGGCGGCCGGCCTTGCCGAGGTAGACCGCATGCAGCGGGGCGCTGTCGCCGGGGTTGTGCTTCTCCAGCACCGGCAGCAGCCGACCGGCGTCGATGTCGGCCTGCACCTGGTAGCGCGACAGCCTGACCAGGCCGGCGCCGGCCACCGCCAGCTGGCGCAGCGTCTCGCCGTCGCCGGCGCGCACGTTGCCCTGCACCGGCACCTCCACCACCTGGCCACCCACGCGCAGCGGCCAGTCGGGCACGCGGCGGCGGTAGCTGAAGTCCAGCCGCTGGTGCTTCAACAGGTCCTGCGGCTTGCGCGGCATGCCCTGGCGCGCCAGGTAGTCGGGCGAGCCCACGATGACCAGCCGCGTCTCGCCCAGCTTGCGGGCCACCAGGTCGGACGAGGGCAGCGGCCCCCAGCGGATGGCGATGTCGGCCCGCTCGTCCATCAGGTCCACCACGCGGTCGGTGAGCACGATGTCCAGCTGCACCTGCGGATGCTCCCGCATGAAATCGGGCACCAGCGGCACCAGCACCTGCATGCCCACCGCCACGCTGGTGTTGATGCTCACCCGCCCGCGCGGCGCGGCATCGGCGGTGGCGCTGCGCTCGGCCTCGTCGATGTCGGCCAGCACCCGCACGCTGCGCTCGTAGAACTGCTGGCCCTCGGGCGTCAGCTGCAGCTTGCGCGTGGACCGGTGCACCAGCTGCACGCCCAGCCGCGCCTCCAGCCGGCTGACGAGCTTGCTCACGGCCGAAGGCGTCATGCCCATCCCGCGGGCGGCGGCGGAGAAGCCGCCGCGCTCGAACACCTGCACGAACACTTCCATCTCGCCGGAGCGGTTGACCTCGATGCGGGGCATGGCGGTGGTGCGTGGGCTTGTGACTTCAACGCACAGCTGCGTGTAAGGGCGGCATTCTAGTCAACGATATCCATCGCCGGCACAGTGGCTGCATCGCATCCAACGCAAAGGCATCGCATGGAACACCGCCCTCTCGGCCGCTCCGGCTTTCACGTGCCGGCCCTGGGCTTTGGCGCCGGCACCTTCGGTGGCCAGGGCCCGCTGTTCAGCGCCTGGGGCCGCACCGACGCAGCGGCCGCGCGCCGCATCGTCGACATCTGCCTGGAGGCCGGCGTCCACCTGTTCGACACCGCCGACGTGTACTCCGATGGCGCCTCCGAAACCATCCTGGGCCAGGCGCTCAAGGGCCGGCGGCACCAGGCCATCGTCTCCACCAAGCTGGCGCTGCGCAGCGGGCCGGGGCCCAACGACGTGGGCAGCTCGCGCCACCACCTGATCGAAGGCGTGCATGCGGCGCTGGCCCGCCTGGGCACCGACCACATCGACCTGCTGCAGCTGCATGCGGTGGACGCGATGACGCCGGTGGAACAGGTGCTGCGCACGCTGGACGACCTGGTGCGCGCCGGCAAGGTGCGCTACATCGGCGCCTCCAACTTCCCGGCCTGGCAGCTGATGAAGTCGCTGGCCGCGGCAGACCGCCTGGGGCTGGAGCGCCACGTGGCCCACCAGGCCTATTACTCCCTGGTCGGCCGCGACTACGAGCATGAGCTGATGCCGCTGGCGCTGGACCAGGGCGTGGGCGCCATCGTGTGGAGCCCGCTGGGCTGGGGCCGCCTCACCGGCCGGCTGCGCCGCGGCCAGCCCTGGCCTGCCGGCAGCCGGCTGCACCAGACGGCCGCCTTCGCCCCGCCGGTGGACGACGAGCGGCTGTACCGCGTGATCGACGCAATGGACCAGGTGGCCGCCGACACCGGCCGCACGCTGCCGCAGATCGCGATCAACTGGCTGCTGCAGCGGCCCAGCGTGGCCTGCGTGCTGATCGGCGCGCGCGACGAGGCGCAGCTGCGGCAGAACCTGGGTGCACTGGGCTGGCAGCTGGACGCCGGGCACATGGCGCTGCTGGATGCGGCCAGCGCCACCACGCCGCCCTACCCCGCCTATCCCTACTGGAATGGCCAGTTCGCCGAACGCCATCCGCCGCCGGTGGCCGCCGTCATGCCGCCTGCCAGGCCATGACCTTCAATGCCCGTTCGGCCGACATGTCGCCGAACGCCGCCGGATGGGCCACCCGCTCGACGAAACGCAGTTCCGGTGCCTCGGCCTGCACCACCTCGTGCAGGAACTGGCTGCCCAGCTTGGGCGTGTTCAGGCACAGCAGCGCCAGGCCGCCCGGCGCCAGCAGCTCGGGCAGGCGGCGCACCAGCCGCGGGTAGTCCTTGGGGGCCATGAAGCTGCCCTTCTGGTGGCTGGGCGGATCGGCCACGATCAGGTCATAGGGCCCGCCCCGGCGCAGCCGGCCCCAGGAGGCGAAGACGTCGTGCGGCAGGAAGCCCGCGCCCGAGTCCAGCCCGTTGAGCCGGTGGTTGCGCTGGCCGATGGCCAGGGCGCCGCCGGCCATGTCGATGTTGCTCACCGAGCCGGCGCCAGCCTGCAAGGCCGCCACCGAGAAGGCGCAGGTGTAGGCGAACAGGTTCAGCACCCGGCCGCCGGGCCGCCCCGCCGCCCACCGCCGCACCCAGCGACGGCCCTCGGCCATGTCGAGGAACAAGCCGTGGTTCTGGCCGCGCAGCAGGTGCACCAGGAAGCGGGCGCCGTCCTCCTGCACCACATGCTCGTCGGGCACGCTGCCGGCCATCAGCCGGTTGCTGGCGCAGGTCTCGTCGCGCTGCTGGAACACCCAGTTCAGCGGCTCGCCCGGGGCCACCTGCTGCCAGCGTGCGGCCAGCGCATCGCCCACGGCCTGCAGTTGCCCATCCGTGGCCGGGGCGAAGCTGGTGAGCAGCCAGACCGGCGGATAGGCGTCCAGCGTCCACTGCTCGCAGCCGGGATGCAGGCCGCCGCGGCCATGGAACAGGCGGCCGGCTTCGCTGGGGCGCGGCAGGATGGCGATGGTGTCGAGCAGGGCTTGCATGCGGCGTGGGGAACGGGGGTGCGCGAGTGTAGGCAGCGCATGGGCAGCCGCTTCATCCGCACGCACGTGCGCAGGCGGCGCCGTCGGCCCGCGGGCTGCCGGCTGTCCTACACCACGCGAACCCGCCAGCGTTTGCAATGGAGCCAACGTGGCAGGGCGCCGCGGTCGGAGGTCGATGATGGTTCGAATCACTGTCTTGCTGGCTGCGGCATGCCTGGCCAGCGCGGGTGCTGCGGCACAGACCAACGACCTGGTGGCCTACCAGGGCACCAATGCCATCCGGCTCACCGACACAGCCTGCACCGATGCCGCCGTGCTCGAGCGCATCGAGCCCGAGGCCCGGCCCTATTTCCGCCAGGCCCGCGCCACGGTGGACGGCAAGTCCTACCGCGCCTGCTGGGGCGCGCTGCCCATGGCGGTGGTGCTGGTGTACGAGGACGGCGACCAGGGCATGCTGCCGCTGAGCGCGCTGCAGAAGCCGGTGGACATCTGAGGCAGCGGCCTCAGTCCTGCTGCGTGCGCAGCAGCCAGCGATAGCCGAAGGGCTCCAGGTCGATGGTGTAGTGGCCATCGGCCTGCACTGCGAAGCGACGGCCGGCCAGCACGTCTTCCAGCTGCGCGGGCGGTCGGCCTTCTTCCGGCGCGGCCACGGGCAGGCTGTAGCGGATGCGCTTGCGGCTGAAGTTGTGCACCGCGAACACGGTGGTGCGGCCGTCGTCGCAGCGGTGGGCCAGCAGCTCGTCGCGGCCGGTGTCGATGAAGCTGCAGTCGCCCATGCCAAAGGTGGCGCACTCCTTGCGCCGGCGGGTCATGCGCTCCAGCCAGTTCAGCAAGGAGTTGGGGTCCTGTCGCTGGCGCTCCACGTTGAGGGTGGGGTAGCCGAATTCACCGTCGGCGATGACGGGCAGCGAGAGCTGGTCCGCCGGCGCCGACGAGAAGCCGCCGTTGGGCAGGTCGTTCCACTGCATCGGCGTGCGCACGCTCCAGCGGTCGGGCAGGCCCAGGTCGTCGCCCATGCCGATCTCGTCGCCATAGCGCAGCACCGGCGTGCCGGGCAGCGTGAGCATCAGGCTGTGCGCCATTTCCAGCCGCCGGCGGTCGTTGCCCAGCATCGGCGCCAGCCGGCGGCGCAGGCCGCGGCCGTAGAGCTGCATGTCGGCATCGGGCCCGAAGGCCTTGAACACCTCGGCGCGCTGCGCATCGGTCAGCCGGCCCAGGTCCAGCTCGTCATGGCTGCGCAGGAAGTTGTTCCACTGGCACCAGGCCGGCAGCGGCGGCAGCTGCTCCCAGGCTTCACGCACCGGCGTGGCCTGCTCGCGCGCAAAGGCCAGGAACATGTGCTGGTTGAGCCAGAAGTTGAACGACATGTGGATCTTGTCGCCATCGCCGAAGTAGTCGGGCACCTCCTCCGGCGGCAGGTTGGCCTCGGCCATCAGGCAGACGTCGCCGGCCAGCGTCTGCACATGCTGGCGCAGCTCGCGCAGGTAGTCGTGCGGATCGATGCGGCCTTCGGTGGGCAGGTTCTTCAGCTCCAGCAGGAAGGGCAGCGCATCGATGCGGAAACCCGTGACGCCCATCTGCAGCCAGAAGCCGGTGATCTTCTCGATCTCGCGCCGCACCGCGGGGTTGCTGATGTTCAGCTCGGCCTGGTGGCCGTAGAAGCGGTGGAAATAGAAGGCCTTGGCCTCAGGGTCCCAGGTCCAGGTGGTCACCTGCTCGCCGGGAAACACCGTGCCCTCGGCCGCGTCCTCGGGCTTGGTGTCCGACCACACGTAGAAGTCCCGGTAGGGCGAGTTGGCATCGCTGCGCGCGGCCTGGAACCACGGGTGGTCGATGGAGGTGTGGTTGACCACCAGGTCGATCATCACGCGGATGCCCTTGTTGCGGGCGCAGCGGGTGAACTCGACGAAGTCGCCCAGCGTGCCCAGCCGAGGGTCCACGGCGTAGTAGTCGGTGATGTCATAGCCGTTGTCGCGCATCGGCGAGGGATGGAAGGGCTGCAGCCACACGCAGTCCACGTTCAGGCCGGCCAGGTACTGCAGCTTGGCCGTCAGGCCCTGGAAGTCGCCGATGCCATCGCCATTGCCGTCGGCAAAGGTCTTCACGTCCAGGCAGTACAGCAGCGCGTTCTTGTACCAGTGCTCAGCCATGGTCGGCTTCCTCCTCGGGCAGGTTGTCTAGACAGGCTGTCGGCCGGGTGGCCTGCCAGGCGCGCAGCAGCTCGGCCACGCTCCAGGCCTGGGCGATGCAGCCGCCCGGGTGGTGCGGCGCCTGGGCATCGAACACCTCGCTCACCTGGCCGATGCCGGCCTGTCGCAGGTGGGCCGGGAGCGCATCGAGGAAGCCGCGGGCCGCCGGCACGTCGCCATGCGCGCGCAGCCAGCCATCGACGAAATGCCCCAGCAGCCAGGGCCACACGGTGCCCTGGTGGTAGGCGCCGTCGCGCGATCGCAGGTCGCCCTGGTAGTGCGGCCGGTAGGCCGGCTCGCGCGGGCCCAGGGTGCGCAGGCCCATGGGCGTCAGCAGCTCGGCGCGCACCGCCTGCAGCACTGCCGGCCAGTGGCGCCGTTCCAGCACCGGGTAGGTGAGCGACAGGCTGAACACCTGGTTGGGCCGCAGGCTGGCATCGTCGGGCGCCGCAGGATCGGGGCCGTCCACCACGTCCAGCAGGTGGCCATGCGGGGCCGACCAGAAGCGGCGGTTGAAGCTGGTGCCGGTGCGGTCGGCCAGGTCGTCGAAGCCGTCGTCGGGCTGCTCGAAGCGCTGCGCCCAGGCGGCCATCAGGCGCAGCGCGTTGAACCACAGCGCCTGGATCTCCACCGGCTTGCCGCGCCGCGGCGTCACCACCCAGCCGTCCATCTTGGCGTCCATCCAGGTGAGCTGGTAGCCGTCGGCCGCGGCGCGCAGCAGGCCGTCCTGCGGGTCCATGCCGATGCCGTAGTGGGTGCCCCGGACATGGTGGCGGATCACCTCGCGCAGTGCCGGGAACAGCTCGGGCACCAGGGTGTCGTCGCCGCTGCGCAGGGTGTAGCGGTCCAGCGCATGAAAGAACCACAGCGTGGCATCCACCGTGTGGTAAAGCGCCTGCCGCCCGCCTTCAGGGAAGAGGTTGGGCAGCAGCCCGTCGCGGATGTAGCCGGCGAAGGTATGCAGGATGGCCCGCGCCTCGGCATGGCGGCCGGTGCACAGCGTCAGGCCCTCCAGCGAGATCATGGTGTCGCGGCCCCAGTCGTTGAACCAGTGGTAGCCGGCCATCACCGAGCGGAAGCTGCCGTCGGCCTCCTCGGCGCGGCTGCCGGGCTGCACGATGAAGGCATCGGCGGCCAGTACCAGGCGAGCCTCGATGTCCTCCTCCTGCTCGGCCAGGCCGGCGGTGGCCAGCAGCAGCAGCTGGCGGTCGCGCTCGGCCTGCAGCAGCGCCTGCGGCTCGGCCAGCGGTGCATCGCCCGCCATCGTGGCCTGCAGCGCCACCGCCTGGCCCGCGGCCAGCTGCAGCGTCCAGTGGCCGGGGCTGTGCTGGTGCTCGGTGTGGTCGTAGCCGCGCTCGGCCTCCATGCTGAAGTGGCAATGGCGGTCGATCAGCGGATCGGCGGTGAAGGCGGCGCCGGGCGCCAGCGGCTGCAGCTGCAGGTCGGCACCGCCGCAGCCCAGCGCCACCTGCAGGCCGCCGCCGGCCACGGTGCGGGCCTGCCAGGCCGGCACTTCATCGGGCTGCAGCGCCGCGTCCTGGCGGCGTGCGGCGATGAAGGGGCGCAGCAGCAGCCGGCAGGGCGCGCCTTCCACCAGCTGCCAGCGCACCACCACCGCATGGCGGCCATGCGGCATCACCACGCGGCGCTCGATCACGCGGCCGGGCAGCTCGAAGCGCCACACCGGCAGCGTGCCTTCCAGCCGGAACTGCGCCAGGTGCGCGCCCAGCTGCCAGGCGCCCTCGTCGCTCACCACGCTGTCGTCCAGCCGGGGCAGCAGCACATGGCGGCCGCGCGGCTCGCTCAGGTTGGGCACGAACCAGCCGTGGTAGCGCAGGGTGGCGGCGCCCGCCACCGGGCCCGAGGCATATCCGCCCAGGCCGTTGGTCACCAGCCACTCCTGGCCACTGAAATCCGTATGTCCTTCGGGGGATGCGGTGCGCAGCGCAAGCGTGGGTAATCGACGAGGCATGATGCTGACAAGGTGGCGGACGCAGCGCCTTTGGCACGCGCCATGCCCGCTGCGGACCCGCCAGCCCCTTCGCAACCCATCGACGATCCGAGAACCTCCATGCCCACACTCGACATCAACGGCCAGCAGCGCGCACTGGACGTCACCGACGACATGCCCCTGCTCTGGGCCGTGCGCGACGTCGCCGGCCTCACCGGCACCAAGTTTGGCTGCGGCATCGCCATGTGCGGTGCCTGCACCGTGCACATCGACAGCGAGGCCGTGCGCTCCTGCGTCACGCCGGTGGCCGCGGCCAACGGCAAGCGCGTGGTCACCATCGAGGCGATGGAGCAGGACCCGGTGGGCCGCCGGGTGCAGGCCGCCTGGCGCGAGCTGGACGTGGTGCAGTGCGGCTACTGCCAGTCGGGCCAGGTGATGCAGGCCACCGCCCTGCTGCGCAGCAATCCCAACCCCAGCGATGCCGACATCGATGCCGCGATGAGCGGCAATGTGTGCCGCTGCGGCACCTACAACCGCATTCGCGCCGCGATCAAGCTGGCCGCTTCGCGCAAGGGAGCCTGAGATGCAGATGCCCACGCAAGCGCATGACGCCACCCTGCCCCGCCGCAGCTTCCTCAAGCTGGGCGCCGCGGCCGGTGGCGGCCTGGTGGTGAGCTTCGCGCTGCCGCTGCGCGCACAGCCCGACCGCAAGGAAAAGCCGTCGGAGACCGCCGTCGGCCAGGCCGCCGAGAAGGCCACCGGCGAGGCCGGCGCGCTGGCCCGCAATGCCTTCATCCGCATCGACCGCGAAGGCATCGTCACCCTGGTGATGCACAAGGTGGAGATGGGCCAGGGCACCTACACCTCGATGCCGATGCTGCTGGCCGAGGAACTGGAGGTGGACCTGGCGAAGGTGAAGCTGGAACACGCCCCGCCCGACAACGAACGCTACGGCGACCCGCTGCTGGGCGGCCAGGTGACCGGCGGCTCCACCTCGGTGCGCGGCGCCTGGACGCCGCTGCGCCAGGCCGGCGCCATGGCGCGCATGGTGCTGGTGGACACCGCCGCCCAGCGCTGGGGCGTGCCCGCGGCCGACTGCAGCGTGGCCGGCGGCGTGGTCAGCCATGCGGCCAGCGGCCGCAGCCTGCACTACGGCCAGCTGGTGGACGAGGCCGCCCGCCGGCCGGCGCCGGCCCAGGTGGTGCTGAAGGCACCCAAGGACTTCAAGCTGATCGGCACCCCGGTCAAGCGACTGGATTCGGCCGACAAGGTCAACGGCAAGGCGGTGTTCGGCATCGACGTGCGCCTGCCCGGCATGCTGGTGGCCACGGTGGCCGCATCGCCGGTGGTGGGCGGCAAGCTCAAGGGCAGCAGCGACAAGAAGGCGCTGGCCGTCAAGGGCGTGCGCCAGGTGCTGAAGATCGACAACGCGGTGGCCGTGGTGGGCGACCATATGTGGGCCGTCCGCCAGGGCCTGGCCGCGCTGGAGCCCACCTGGAACGACGGCCCCAACGCCAGCTTCGACAACGCCGCCCTGGTGGCCAGCATGCAGGCCACCGCCGCCAAGCCCGGTGCGATGGCCCGCAATGACGGCAATGCCGCCCAGGCCCTGTCCGCAGCCGGCGTGCGCAAGGTGGAGGCGGTGTACGAGATGCCCTTCCTGGCCCATGCCACGATGGAGCCGATGAACTGCACCGTGGTGCTCAAGGCCGACGGCTGCGACATCTACGTGGGCACCCAGGTGCCCACCATCGCCCAGGGCGCGGTGGCCAAGCTCACCGGACTGCCGCTGGACAAGGTGCGCATCCACAACCACCTGCTGGGCGGCGGCTTCGGGCGCCGGCTGGAAGTGGACTCGGTGGTGCAGGCGGTGGCCTTCGCCAGGAAAGCCAGGCCGGGCACGCCGATCAAGTTCGTGTGGACGCGCGAGGAGGACATCCAGCACGACATGTACCGGCCCTACTACTACGACCGCCTGGCCGCCGCGCTGGATGCGCAGGGCCGGCCGGTGGCCTGGACCCACCGCGTCACCGGCTCGTCCATCATGGCGCGCTTCGCGCCGCCGGCGGTGAAGGACGGCGTGGATCCGGACGCGGTGGAGGGCGCCAAGGACATGCCCTACAAGATCCCGAACGTGATGGTGGACTACGTGCGGCATGAACCGCCGGTGCCCACCGCCTTCTGGCGCGGCGTGGGCCCCACGCACAACATCTTCGTGGTGGAGAGCTTCATCGACGAGCTGGCCGCCGCCGCCGGTGCCGACCCCTTCGAATACCGCCGCGGCCTGCTGGCCGATGCGCCGCGGGAGCGGCGGGTGCTGGAGCTGGCCGCGCAGAAGGCGGGCTGGGGCACGCCGATGAAGCCGATCGAGGGCAAGCGCGTGGGCCGCGGCATCTCGGTGCAGTTCGCCTTCGGCAGCTACATGGCCCAGGTGGCCGAGGTGGCGGTGGATGCCGAGGGCCAGGTGCAGGTGCTGCGGGTGGTGTGCGCGCTGGACTGCGGCCAGGTGGTGAACCCCGACACGGTGCATGCGCAGATCGAGAGCGGCGTGAACTTCGGCATCACCGCGGCGCTTTGGAACGAGATCACCTTCGCCAAGGGCCGCGCGCAGCAGAGCAACTTCCACGACTACCGCATGCTGCGCATGAACGAGTCGCCCTCCATCGAGGTGCACATCGTCAACAGCTCGGAAGACCCGGGCGGCATCGGCGAGCCGGGCACTTCCGCGCTGGCCCCGGCATTGGCCAACGCGGTGTTCGCCGCCACCGGCCAGCGGGTGCGCAAGCTGCCCATCGCCGGGCAGGCGCTGAAGAAGGCCTGAGCCGCCGCGGCTACGGCCGCGCGAAGAAGTCGAGGATGGCCGTCATTGCCGGCAGGCGGTGGCGGTCGCTCTCCACCAGCAGCTCGTGCCGCGCGCCTTCCAGCCGCAGCGGGCAGGGGCTGGGCCGCACCTGCGGGGCCAGCGCGGCGCAGAAGGCGGCCTGGCCTTCCGGCGTCACCGCGGTGTCGGCCCCGGCCTGCAGCACCAGCAGCCGGGCATCGATGCGGCCGGCCTGGGCGATCAGCTCGTCCGACGCGCGGCAGGCCGCCGCGGCCCAGCCGCGCGTGGGCCCGCCCAGCGCGGTCTGCGGTGCATCGGCAATGGCCTGCTGCACGATGGCATGGCGCACGGCCGAATGCGTGAGCTCGTTGCGCTGCGCATCGAACGGCGTGGGCTCGAAGCCCTTGTCCAGCAGCCCCGCATAGCAGGTGGGGCACAGGCCGCCGGTGGCCTTGAACCACAGGCAGCCCGCGGTGGCGCTGGCCACCACCTTGGCATTGGGCGCATGCATCGGCGACGACAGCGCCGCCGCCTTGAACACGCCGGAGTGCCGCTCCAGGTACAGCGTGCCGATGCCGCCGCCCATCGAATGCGCCAGCATCAGCAGCGGCCGGCCCGCCGAGCGCGGGCGCACCACGCCATCGACGAAGGCGGCCAGGTCGTCGACATAGTCGTCGAAGCTGGCCACATGGCCCTTGTGCGGCTGCTGCGGCAGCAGCCGGGGCGACAGGCCCTGCCCGCGGTGGTCCAGCGCATACACCGCATAGCCCTGGCGCCACAGGTCGTGGAACACCTCCTTGTACTTCAGCAGCGACTCGGTGCGGCCATTGACGATGACCACGCTGGCCCGCGGCGCCGCCGGCTCCGCGGCCGCATAGGCCAGCATCAGGCCGCCCTTGCCGGCCACCTGGCCGGTGCGCACCCGGGCCTGCCAGAAGGGCTCGATGGTGGCCTGCAGCGCACCGGGCAGCTCGGCCTCGGTGAACAGGCCGTAGGGGTTGGCCATGGGCAGGTCGGGCGCCTGCGGCGCAGCTTCGGGCGGCTGCTGGCAGGCCGTGGCCAGCAGCACCAGCAGGGCCATCGGCAGCCTCAGCGCCAGCAGCGTCAGGATGGGGTGGCGTGACATGGCTTCAGTCCACCAGCGCGGTGGCACCGCGGCGGGCCAGGGCCAGCTTGCAGGCCATCTGCGCCATGTTGTGCTGGCGGATCCAGCTGCCGCGGCTGAGGTTCACGCTGTCGCAATGGGTCATCGGGCCGCCCTCGCTGCCCCACATTGGGCCCGAGCTGCAGGCACTGAAGCGGCTGAGCACCTCGCCCTCCTCGTACAGGTGGAAGATCGCGGCCGGGGCCGGCGCGCCCTCGGCATCCGCCACGCGCACGCCGTCGGCGATCTGCTGGTTCACCACCGCGCGCGAAGGCCGCCTGGGGTTGTAGGCATCGCCCACCTGCACCATGGAGCCGCCGTCCACCGGCGAGGGATTGAAGCCCACGGTGCGCGTGACCTCGGGATTGAGCACATGCACGTAGCTGGCCAGGCCGGCGCCCAGCGAGTGGCCCACCGTGGTGAACAGCAGCCGCGTGGGCGTGGCCCGTTCATGCACCAGGTCGCTCAGCGCATGCAGGCGCTGCACGCGCCGGATGATGGTGCGACCGGCCCGGTCGGCCTGGCGGTACTGGTCCCACACGAAGGGCGTGAACGAGGTGACGCCGCGCACGTTGGACACCCAGCCGCCACCGCCCACGGTGCCGCGGAACACCAGCGCATATTCCAGCGTGCGGCCGCCATCGGGCGCGGCGCGCGGGCGGCGCCACACGTCGATGGCCAGGTCGGGCACGAAGAGCGACCAGCCGCGGGCCGGCGCCTCGGCATGGAACTCGGGCAGCCGGGTCCAGCGGAACTCGGCGATGGCCTCGGCCACCGGCACCTTGGGCTCATGGTCCAGGTAGCGGCAGTCGCTGGCGTCGGCGGGCGTCGCGTCCTGGTACACGTTGGCCTCCACCTGCCGCAGTGCGGCCTTGCGCAGGCTTTCGGCGGCACGGTCGTCCAGCAGCATGCAGTGCTGCTGCCACTGCACCAGCCGGCCGGCATCGCGCGCGCGGGCCTCGGCTTCGGCGCCACACAGGCTGGCATAGCGCGCGGCATAGTCGTTCTGCACCGCGGGCTGGTCCAGCTGGCGCACGCGCTCGATGGCCGGCGCATGGCCCAGCTCACGCACCTCCTGCCGCAGGGACGGCGAGTCGAAGGCCAGCATCGTGTAGTTGTCGGGCCGGTCGCCGGCGCCGTACACCTCGGCGGCCAGCGCCGCATAGGGCCAGTAGAAATCCGCGGTGGCCTGCAGCGCGCCGGGCGCACCGCCCGCGGGCCGGGGCGCGGAGGCTTGCGGCTGGCCCGGGCCGCTGGCGGCGCAGGCGGTCAACAGCAGGATGCAGGACAGCACGGCGCAGGCCGGCCCGGCCCGGCGAAGCAGAGGCGACGGCATGGTGTTCCTCCGGCAAGCGGTGTGGAGCCAGTGTGTTCCGCAGGGCGACAAGCCGCCTCCCAAGGGCTAGGGAGACGGCGGCCGTTGCGCGCGCGCTGGGCAACATGGTTACAAATTCGATGAGGAGCGAGGCCGATGCGCACACCGACAACGCCCGCCCGTTGCAGTACGGCCCGGGCAGGGGCAAGGCAGTGGATCAGGGCATGGCGGGGTCGGCGGGCCCGCCTGCTGGGTGGCTGCGTCCTGCTGAGCTGCATGCTGCTGGCCGGCGGACCGGTGAGGGCGCAGGCCGGTGGAACACCCGTGCCGGCGGAGGCGGCAGCGACGACGGCGGCCGCCGACCCGCCGGCGAGCGTGCTGCTCAACCACCGCCGCATCGCCGACCTGCGCGCCCGGCTGCTGGACGACACGCCGCAGCAACGTGCGGACCTGGCGCACCAGGCCCTGGAGCTGGTGCTGGCGCAGCCGGGCCCCGGCCAGGTGAGCCGCAGCATGGCCGGCGACGCAGTGCGCTTCCAGGTGGACGGGCAGACGGTGTTCTACCTGCTGCCTGCCGACGTGGGCGGCCCGCGGGGCGGCCTGCTGCTGGAGGCGGCGGCGCGGCAGGCCGAGCACCGGCTGCAGCAGGCGGTGCTGGAGGCCCGCGAACGGTCGGACCCGCGCCGCCTGGCCATCGGCGCGGCCACGGCCGTGGCAGCCACGGTGGCGGCCTGGCTGCTGGCCTGGGGCGTGCTGCGGCTGCGGCGGCGGCTGGTGCGCCGGCTGGACGCGGCGCTGGCGCGCTGGCAGCGCCGCCACCCTGGCGCCAGCCTGGTGGGCACCTATGGCCGCCATGCCCATGCCGGCGTGCGGCTGGCGGCGCAGTTGCTCACCTGGACCGGCCTGGCGCTGCTGGCGGAGCTGTGGGCGGGCTTTGTGCTGCGCCAGTTCGCCTACACCCGGCCTTGGGGCGAACGCGCCACGCTGTGGTTGCTGGAGCTGCTGCAGCAGTTCGCGCTGGGCATCGCCCGCGCAGTGCCGGGGCTGCTGACCGCCGCGCTGATCTTCGCGCTGGCCTGGGGCCTCACCCGCCTGCTGGGCCAGCTGCTGCGGCGGGTGGAAGACGGCGAGCTGCAGCTGGCCTGGCTGGACAGGGACACCGCCGGCCCCACGCGGCGGCTGGGCAACTTCGTGGTGTGGCTGTTCGCGCTGGCCATCGCCTACCCCTACCTGCCCGGCGCCGAGAGCGAATCGTTCAAGGGCGTGACGGTGCTGGCCGGGCTGATGCTGTCGCTGGGCGCCTCGGGCGCGGTGGGCCAGGCGATGTCGGGGCTGAGCCTGATGTACTCGCGCGCGCTGCGGCTGGGCGAGTACGTGACCATCGGCGGCGTGGAAGGCACGGTGGCCCACATCGGCCTGTTCAGCACCCGGCTGCACACCGGCCTGGGCGAGGAGGTGAGCCTGCCCAACACCGCCATCGCCAGCCAGCCGGTGCGCAACTTCTCGCGCCTGGTGGCCGACGGCCGCTTCGTGCTGCACACCGCCATCACCGTGGGCTACGGCACGCCCTGGCGGCAGGTGCACCAGATGCTGCTGGAGGCCGCCCGCCGCACACCCGGCGTGGCCGCCGAGCCGGCGCCCTACGTGGTGCAGACCGCGCTGTCGGACTTCTACGTCGAATACCGCCTGTGCGCGCAAGCCGACCGCAGCGCGCCGCGTCGCCGCGCCGAGGCGATGAACCAGCTGCTGGCCAACATCCAGGACGTGTTCAGCGAAGCCGGCGTGGCAATGGTGTCGCCGCACTACGTGGCGGATCCGGCCGCGCCCGTGCAGGCGCCGGGGCGCCTGGCGGGTTGACCGCCAGGGCGCCCCGGTGCGCCTGCATCAATGCGGCAGCCGCGAGACCTCGTGCGGCGCGGCGACGATGGCCGCCAGCGTGGCCGTACCCGCTTCGGTGGGATGGATGGCGTCCTTGTAGAACCCGCCATGCCAGCGTGGGTCCCGCACGATGCTGTGGAGTACCACCCCCGGCCCCAGCGCCTGGCGCAAGGCCGAGGCCTGCGTCTCCAGCTCGCTGGACGCCAGCGCCGGCTGAGCGGTCTGCCGGCGGTTGGGATACAGGAACACGCTGACGGGCGCCGCATCCGCAGGTCGTGCAGCCGCCCAGGCTTGCAGCTCGCTTTTCCAGTCGCCGGGCGGCACCTGCAAGGCCGGCGGCGTCTTGCCACAGGTCTCCCCGCGCATCACGGCCTTGCGCGCCAGGAACAGCCAGGCGACGGTCGGCCGCGCCAGCGGATGGGAGGTGCTGCAGGCCCATGAGCTGGCCTGCGCGAAGTCGCCACTGTTGAGCACGAAGACAATGCGGTCCACCTGCCGCACCACCTCCGGATGGGACTGCAGGTACACCAACTGGTTGCGCAGCGCCCAGCTGCCCGCTGCGATCGGCCACACCACTTGGCCGCTGGCCTGTGCCAAGCGCGGACCCAGGCGGTCTTCCTCACGGTAGGCATTGCCACCCAGCACCACGCTGTCGCCGACCAGCAGCACGTCGATGGCCGCCGAAGGCGCGAATTCCGGCCCGGCCATGCTCAGCGCATTGAAGCGCCAGTGGTTGCGGTTCATGAAGCTGCCTTGCTGACCGGGCGCCGGGATGTAGCCGATGCGCGCATCCGCCTGATAGACGGGAAAGTCCACCAAGCCCGCCCACCGGACGGCGGTTTCGGCCGCAAGCAGCAGGCCCAGCAACAGCAGCAACGAAAGGATGGTGGCGGTACGACGGCGGGGGCGGCGCGGACGGAACATGAGCAGGGGCAATCGGGCAAGGCCGCCAGTGTCGATAGCCGCGCCTGCCTTGTGCACGCGCGGACCCTATTTGCCGATTGCAAGTGGCCGACGCACAACGATCGCCGGGCCCAGGTGTCGAACCGCTGGGCCTTCAGACGGGCGCATAGCGCACGCCCGGCGGGTAAACCACCAGGCGCGGCGGCACACCGGCGCCTACGCTGCTCGACCGGCAGTGGCGTAGGAGACCGACGATGCAGGCCTGGACCCTGGCGCCCGCGGGCGCACCCTGCGCGCAGGCGGCACTGGCCGCGCTGGCGGCGGTGATCGAGGCGGTGGGCCGCGCGGGCTTCGCGCAGCAGGCGCTGCGGGCCGTCAACGGCGCGCTGCAGGCCGGTTCCTGGGCGGTGTACCGGGTGTGGCCCGACCGGCCGCCCGCCATGCACCTGTCGGCCAGCCAGGGCGTGGCCGACACCACCGCCAGCTGCTTCGCCATCTACCGCGACAGCGGCCTGTACCGGCGCGACTGCAGCTTCGAGGCCGCCCGCGGCCGCCAGGCGCGCGGGTCTTCGGTGATGCTGCGCATGCATGCCGACGAGGCACCCAGCGCCGACCACCGCGATGCGATCTACCTGCGCCACGGCATGCTGGAGCGGCTGTCGGTGGCGCGCACCGAAGCCGACGGCTCGCTGCTGGCCGTCAACCTGTACCGCCACCAGCCGCAGGGCCGCTTCAGCGATGCCGAGGTGGAGCGCTTCGCGCTGCTGGCCGAGCCGCTGCTGGCCGCGGTGGCCCGGCATGTGGACTGGGCGCAGCAGGCCCCCCCCGCGCCGCTGGGCAGCCGGCAGGCGCTGCTGCAGCGCTGCCCCGCCCTCACCCCGCGCGAGCTGGACGTGCTGGAACGCCTGCTGCAGGGCATGACCTACGACGGCATCGCCGCCGACATCGGCCTGAGCCTGGCCACCGTGAAGACCTATCGCGCCCGGGCCTTCGAGCGGCTGGACATCCACTTCAAGAACGAGCTGTTCGCCCTCTTCGTGCCCGATGCGGCACCGGCCACCGGGGCGCCGCTGCTGTAGACCTTTCGGCTGACAGCCGGCCCGGGACCCGGCTCGCACACTGCGGCGAAACACCGAAACCCGGAGACAGCCGATGCACCGCCGAACCCTGCTTGCCGCCGCGCTGATGCTGGCCGCCGCCCTGCCCGCCACAGCGCAGACCTTTCCCGACCGGCCGCTCAAGCTGGCCGTGGGCTTCCCGCCCGGCACCGGCCCCGACGTGGTGGCCCGCACGCTGGGCCAGCGGCTGGAAGCGCTGCTCAAGCAGCCGGTGGTGGTGGACAACCGCCCCGGCGCCGGCGGCCAGATCGCGGCGCAGATGACCGCCAAGAGCCCGCCCGACGGCTACGGGCTGCTGCTCGGCGAGGTGGGCTCCATCGCCATCGCCCCGGCGGCCTACAGCAAGCTGCCGTACGACCCGGCCAGGGAGCTGGTGGCGGTGAGCGAGGTGGTGCGCTCGGACTTCGTGCTGGTGGTGCCGGCCAGCGCCAAGTCGGCCGACGTGAAGGCCTTCATCGAGGCCGCGCGCGCCGGCGGCGACCGGGTGAACTTCGCCACCTTCGGCGCCGGCACGCCGGGCCACTTCGGTGCCGAGGTGCTGGCCGAGCAGGCCGGCTTCCGCATCGAGCCGGTGCACTACCGCGCCACCGGCGATGCCATCACCGCCCTGGTGGCCGGTGACGTGCAGGCCGCCTTCGTCACCACCGCGCTGGCAGTGCCGCAGGTCAAGGGCGGCAAGCTGCGGGCGCTGGCCACCACCGCCGGTACCCGCTTGCCGCAGCTGCCCGAGGTGCCCACCTTCGCCGAGGCCGGCTGGCCCAAGGTGGACTTCTCGGCCTGGTTCGCGGTGTTTGCGCCGGCCGGCACGCCGCCCGCCGCGCTGGATGCACTGAACCGCCAGATCGTGGCCGCGGTGCAGACGCCCGAGGTGCGCCAGAAGCTGCAGGACGCCGGCTTCAGCGTGCTGGGCACTTCGCGCGCCGACGCCGAGCGCATGACCCGCGCCGAGGCCGCCCGCTGGGCCGCGGTGGTCAAGGCCACCGGCTTCAAGGCCGACTGACGGCACACCCACAAGAACCCAGGAGACAAGACATGACGACACGCACCGGCCTGCAGGGCCTGGGCGCGCTGGCGGCCGCCTGCGCGCTCATCACGCTGGCCGCCTGCGGCAGCGACGACGACTCCTCCGCGCCGACCACCCCTGCCCCCGCCCCGGCGCCGCCCGCCGAGACGGCGCTGGCAGGCGACTGCGCCACCCTCACCGGCCTGGCCACGGCCGGCATGACGCTGACCGCCGCCACGGTGGAAGCCGGCACCGTGGTGGCCGGCAACACCCTGCCCGCCCACTGCGTGCTGCGCGGCCGCATGAACGAGCGCACCGGGGCCGATGGCCAGCCCTACGCCATCGGCTTCGAGCTGCGGCTGCCTCGCAGCTGGAACGGTCGCTTCATGTTCCAGGGCGGCGGCGGCAACGACGGCTTCGTGGCCAATGCGCTGGGCGCGGTGGCGGGCCTGAACACCAGCGCGCTGGGCCAGGGCTTCGCGGTGGTGAGCACCGACGCCGGCCACCAGGGCGGCAATGCCCGCTTCGGCCTCGATCCGCAGGCGCGCATCGACCATGCCTACAACAGCTACGACGTGGTCACCACCACCGCCAAGGACCTGATCCAGCGCGCCTACGGCCGCGGACCCGATCGCTCCTATTTCGTCGGCTGCTCGGGCGGCGGCCGCCAGGCCATGCTGTTCCCGCAGCGCTTTCCGCAGCACTTCGATGGCATCGCCGCCACCGCACCGGCGATGAAGGTGGCGCGCGAGGCCAGCGTAGCCTCGGTGTGGAACGTCATCACCCACACCGCCATCGCGCCGGTGGATGCCGGCGGCGCGCGCATCCTCAGCCAGGCCTACAGCAACGCCGACCTGAAGCTCGTGGCCGATGCGGTGGTGCAGCGCTGCGACGCACTGGACGGCGCGGTCGACGGCATGGTGCATGCCAATCCGTCGGCCTGCGGCTTCGATCCGGCGGTGCTGCAATGCACTGGCGCCAAGGCGGCCGATTGCCTGTCGGCCGAGCAGGTGGGCGCGCTGAAGAAGGACTTCGGCGGCCCGCGCAACAGCGCCGGCCAGCCGCTGTATGCCAGCTGGCCGTGGGACGCGGGCATCGCCGGCCCCGACTGGCGCAACTGGCGGCTGGGCACCTCCACCACCGCCGTGCCCAATGCGCGCAATGCCACGCTGATCGCGGCCGATGCCATGCGCTACGAGTTCTTCACGCCGCCGGACCCCACGTTCGACTACATGGCCTTCAACTTCGACACCGACCCGGCGCGCATGGACGCCTATGCGGCCATCTACCACACCACCTCCACCGACGTGGGCGCCTTCCGCAACCGCGGCGGCAAGATGCTGCTGGTGCATGGGCTGGGCGACCCGATCTTCTCGGCCAACGACACCATCGACTACTACCAGCGGCTGCAGGCCGCCCAGGGCGGTGCCGAGGCCACCCGCGGCTTTGCGCGGCTGTACCTGGTGCCGGGCATGAACCACTGCGCCAACTCCGGCGGCCCGGCCACCGACCAGTACGACGCGCTGGCCGCGCTGGTGCAATGGGTGGAGCAAGGCACCGCGCCCGACCGCATCGTGGCCCGCGCCGGAGCCGCCACGCCCTGGCCCGGCCGTACGCGGCCGCTGTGCCCCTATCCCCAGCAGGCGCGCTACGACGGCGCGGGGGATGTGGAGAAGGCGGAGAGCTTCAGCTGCCGGTAGGCGTGCGCGGCACGCCCGCGTTCACCACCTGCCAGCACGGGTTGAGCCCCAGCCCGTGGCACAGGTCGGCCGGCCGGTCGATGGACCACAGGGCGAAGTCGGCCCGCTTGCCGGTCTGCAGCGTGCCCAGCTCGGCCTGCAGGCCGAGCGCGGCGGCAGCATGGCGGGTGGCGCCGGCCAGGGCTTCCTGCGGCGTCAGCCGGAACAGGGTGCAGGCCATGTTCATCGCCGCCAGCAGGGAGGGCATGGGCGAGGTGCCGGGGTTGCAGTCGGTGGACACGGCCATCGGCACGCCGGCCTCGCGCAGCGCCTGCACCGGCGGCAACCGCGTCTCGCGCAGGAAGTAGAAGGCGCCGGGCAGCAGCACCGCCACCGTGCCGGCCCGGGCCATCGCGTCGATGCCTTCGGCACTCAGGCATTCCAGGTGATCGGCCGACAGGCCCTTGAAGCCGGCCACCAGCGCGGCGCCGCCCTGGTCGCTGAGCTGCTCGGCATGCAGCTTCACCTGCAGGCCGTGGGCGGCTGCCGCTTCGAACATGCGGCGGGTTTGCGCGGGCGTGAAGCCGATGTGCTCGCAGAAGGCATCCACCGCATCCACCAGGCCTTCGGCCACCAGGGCGGGCAGCGTCTCCTCGCACATCAGGTGGATGAAGTCGTCGGGGCGGCCGGCGTATTCCGGCGGCAGGGCATGCGCGCCCAGGAAGGTGGTGCGCACCCGCAGCGGCAGCACCCGCGCCAGCTCGCGGGCCACCCGCAGCATCTTGGCTTCGTTGGGCGTGTCCAGGCCGTAGCCCGACTTCACTTCCAGCGTGGTCACGCCCTCGGCCAGCAGCGTGCGCACCCGCGGCAGGCTGGCCGCCAGCAGTTCGGCCTCGCTGGCCGCACGCGTGGCCCGCATGGTGGAGACGATGCCGCCGCCCCGGCGCGCGATCTCCTCATAGGGCACGCCGTTCAGCCGTGCCTCGAACTCGTCGCTGCGGTTGCCCGCATGCACGATGTGGGTATGGCAATCGATGAGGCCGGGCGTGAGCCAGCGGCCGCCGCCATCGTGCTCGGCCGCCGGCTGCAGGTCGGCCGGCAGCTCGGCCTCGCGGCCGAGCCACGCGATGCGGCCCTGGTGCACCGCGATGGCGCCGTCGGGGATGGCGCCATAGTCGGCGCCACCACCGGCCATGGTGGCCAGGTGCACACTGCGCCACAGGTCGTCGCATTGCATGGCGTGCGGTCCTTCAGCGCACCATCGGCAGCTTGAGGCCGAAGCGCTTGGCACAGGCCACCGCCGCCTCGTAGCCGGCATCGGCATGGCGCATCACGCCCGAGCCGCAATCATTGACCAGCACGCGCGCCAGGCGCTCGGCCGCGGCATCGGTGCCGTCGGCCACGATCACCATGCCGGCATGCTGCGAGTAGCCCATGCCCACGCCGCCGCCGTGGTGCAGGCTCACCCAGGTGGCGCCGCCCGCGGTGTTCAGCAGCGCGTTCAGCAGCGGCCAGTCGCTCACCGCATCGGTGCCGTCCTTCATGCGCTCGGTCTCGCGGTTGGGGCTGGCCACCGAGCCGGTGTCCAGGTGGTCGCGGCCGATGACGATGGGCGCCTTGAGTTCGCCGCGCTTGACCATCTCGTTGAAGGCCAGGCCGGCGATGTGCCGCTCACCCAGGCCCAGCCAGCAGATGCGCGCCGGCAGGCCCTGGAAGCTGATGCGCTCGCGTGCCATGTCCAGCCAGCGGTGGGTCAGCCGCTCGTTCGGGAACAGCTCCTTGATCTTGGCGTCGGTCTTGTAGATGTCTTCCGGATCGCCCGACAGCGCCACCCAGCGGAAGGGGCCCTTGCCTTCGCAGAACAGCGGCCGGATGTAGGCGGGCACGAAGCCGGGGAAGTCGAAGGCGTTGGCCACGCCCTGGTCGAAGGCCACCTGGCGGATGTTGTTGCCGTAGTCCACCGTGGGAATGCCCATCGCCTGGAAATCGAGCATGGCCTGCACATGCTGCGCGCAACCCTGCGCCGCGGCGGCCTGCAGCTCGGCATGCTGCGCGGGGTCGTGCTGGGCGGCCTTCCAGCGGGCCACCGTCCAGCCCGGCGGCAGGTAGCCGTTGACCAGGTCGTGCGCCGAGGTCTGGTCGGTCACCAGGTCGGGCTTCGGGCCACCGGCACGGGCGCGGCGCACCAGTTCGGGCAGCACCTCGGCCGCATTGCCCAGCAGGCCGATGGACACGGCTTCCTTGCGCTCGCAGTGGTGCTTCACCAGCGCCAGCGCCTCGTCGATGTCGCGCGCCTGCTTGTCCAGGTACCTGGTGCGCAGCCGGAAGTCGATGCTGCTCTGCTGGCATTCCACCGTGAGCGACACCGCGCCGGCCAGCGTGGCGGCCAGCGGCTGCGCGCCGCCCATGCCGCCCAGGCCGGCGGTGAGGATCCAGCGGCCCGACCAGTCGTTGCCATAGTGCTGGCGGCCGGCTTCCACGAAGGTCTCGAAGGTGCCCTGCACGATGCCCTGGCTGCCGATGTAGATCCAGCTGCCGGCCGTCATCTGGCCATACATGAACAGGCCCTTGCGGTCCAGCTCGTTGAAGTGCTCCCAGTTGCCCCACTTGGGCACCAGGTTGGAGTTGGCGATGAGCACCCGCGGCGCGTTGGCATGCGTCTTGAACACACCCACCGGCTTGCCGGACTGGATGAGCAGCGACTCGTCCTCCTCCAGGTTGCGCAGCGATTCCAGGATCTGGTCGAAGCAGGCCCAGTCGCGCGCGGCGCGGCCGATGCCGCCATACACCACCAGGTGCTTGGGGTTCTCGGCCACCTCGGCGTCCAGGTTGTTCTGGATCATGCGGTAGGCCGCCTCGGCCAGCCAGTTCTTGCAGCTCAGCGTGCTGCCGCGGGGCGCGCGGATCACGCGGGTGGCGTCATAGCGGGGGTCGTTGCGCAGGGCTTCGTCGGCGTGGGTCACGGGCATCTCCGGGGCGGGGCGGCAAGTTGTATAGACAACTATAGTGAGTTTGAGCCCGCGCTGGCAACTGCTTTGTGCGCGGCCTTCGGCGCTGCCTAAGGGCCTGTTCGGCCGCGGCGGCTTCCCGCGCCGGCGGGCGCCGCCTAGCATGGCCGCCAGGCAATGAAAGGCGGCGATGCAGGCATGGTGGATGTATGCGGCGGTGGTCACCGCGGTGGTGTTCTCGCCCGGGCCAATGACGCTGTTTGCCATGGCCAATGCCATGTCGCACGGCCGGCGCGCGGCACTGGTGGGCATCCTGGGCGGCAGCACCGCCTACCTGGGGCACCTGGCGATCGTCTATGCCTCGCTGGCCACCATCGCCGGCTGGAGCGCCGGGACGCTGCGCGCAGTGCGGGTGGCCGGCGGCTGCTACTTCCTGTGGATGGCCTGGCGGCAGTGGCGGGCGCCGGGTCTGGCGGCGCCTTCGCCCACCGCCGCGGCGGCGGCGACACCGGCGGGCGGCCTGGGCCGCATCTGGCTGCGCGGCTTCCTCATCGCGGCCACCAATCCGAAGGCCATCCTGTTCTTCGCGGCGCTGTTCCCGCGCTTCATCGACGTGCAGCGGCCCTACACCGGGCAGTTCCTGCTGCTGGGCGCCACCTACCTGGCCATCCAGTTCGTCAGCAATGCCAGCTACGGCGTGGCCGGCAGCGCCTTGATGTCCGCCCTGCGCCGCCGCGGCCGCGAGCGCTGGCTGCCGCGGCTGCTGGCGGTGGTGTTCGCCGCCATCGGCCTCGTCATGCTGGCGTGATGGCGCGCAGCCGCCGCAGCAGGAAGGCCACCAGCTGCTTCTGCAGCGGGCCGGCGCGCACATAGGGCTCGATCAGGTACAGGTCCAGCGAAGGCAGCCTGTAGCCCGGCAGCAGCGGCTGCAGCCGCCCGGCGGCAAGGTCGGGCTGCACCATGTCCAGCGGCAGCACCGCCACGCCCAGGCCGGCACGCACCGCCTGCAGCAGCGCGCCGGCGGTGTTCACGCTGTGGCGCACGGGCACCTGCTGCACCAGCGTGCGGGCCGCGGCCTTGCCACGCGCCGCTGCCGCACGAAAGCGCCAGTCGGAAGCCGGCAGCGCCCAGTCGCGCGCCAGGTCGACCTTGATGTCCAGGCAATGCAGGCCCGCCAGGTCGGCGGGCGTGGCGGGTGGCGCCGGCAGCGCGGCCAGGTAGCCGGCAGCGGCGCACAGCACCTGCGGGCGCTGCAGCACCCGCCGCGCCACATGGGCATAGGGCGGCAGGGCCTCGTCGGCGAACAGCCGGTGCTGGCGGAACACCAGGTCCACCGGCGTGCGGTTCAGGTCGTGCCAGCGGTTGTCGTATTCCAGGTGGGTGCGCAGGCCGGGATGGCGGGCCATGAACTCCAGCAGCAGCGGCTGCAGCCACTGCTCGCCCACCTGCCCGGGGCAGCTGATGGTGATGCGCGGCGCTGCCTGCCCGGCGCGCAGGCCTTCGGTGAGCGCGGCCAGCGCATCCAGCGGCGCGGCCAGCTCGCGCACCTGGGCCAGCACCAGCTCGCCCAGCTGGTTGGCCTGCATGCCGGCGGCCGAGCGCTTGAACAGCGGCGCACCCAGCCGCTGCTCGATGCCCTTGAGTCGCTGGCTCAGGGAGGCCGGCGCCATGTCCAGCGCCTGCGCGGCGGTGCCCAGCTTGCCGTAGCCGCCCAGCGCCAGCAGCGCCGCCATGTCCTGGGTGGACAGGCCGGCGCCCCAGCGGCGCAGGGCCTGGGCGTCGGGTGCGGCATGCGGCGATGGCGTGGGTGGCGCAGTGGGCATGGTGGTGATGCGGCGGTGCGAGCCTGCCGCTGCCCGCGGCCGTGCTCCGGCGGTAGCGATGCTAGCCGACACGGCGCCGGCCTGCTTCGCTTGTCTAGACAAGTGGCCCGCGTGCCCGCCATCGGAGGCCCCGGCACGCCCCCGGGCGGCCGCCACGTTTGTGCGCAAGCCGCCCCGTCTGCTGGATTACCCGGGCGCGGGCGCCTGCCGGCGGTTCCAGCATGGGTGGGTCCGCCGACCTGGGCGCCACGCAGCGCCACGGCAGCGGCACCCCAGCCACAGGAGACACACCATGCATGCAGTACCCGTCGCGCCGCGCCCTCCGGCGCCGTCATGCGCGCCCCGCCACCGCCGCTCGCGCAGCCGTGCCGCTTCCATCACCCTGCTGGCCGCGCTGCTGGCGGCCTGCGGCGGCGACGATGACGACGACGACACGCCCGCCCCCGCGCCGGCCCCGGTGGCGCTGGCCTGCGACGACACGCTCAAGGCGCATGCGCTGGCGGCCGACACCACCATCCTGGACGTGAAGGCCTTTGCCGCCGGCACGCCGCTGACCGCCGCCAACAACGCACCCACGGCCGCGGCCGACCTCTGCCGCGTCAAGCTGGTGGTGGGCCCCGGCAACGCCGGCCCGGCCGATGCGCCCTCCACCTCCAGCGGCATCGGCGTGGAAATCTGGTTGCCGGCCAAGACCGCCTGGAACCAGAAGTACGTGGCCGTGGGCGGCGGCGGCTGGCAGGGCGGCACCGCCACCAAGGACCCCGCCGCCGTGGCCAGCACGCTGGCCGCGCAGATGGCCGGCGGCGGCTACGTCAGCTCCTTCACCGACACCGGGCATGACAAGGGCGGCAGCAGCGGCAGCTTCGGCATGCTGCCCGACGGCAGCATCAACCAGGTGCTGCTGAAGGACAACGCCGAGCGCTCCCTGGTGGAGATGGCGGCCAAGAGCAAGGCGCTGGCCGCGGCCTACTTCGGCGGCCAGCCCGCGCGCAACTACTGGCTGGGGTGCTCCACGGGCGGCCGGCAGGGCATGATGATGGCGCAGCGCCATCCCGAGGTGTTCGACGGCATCGTGGCCGGCGCGCCCGCCTTCAACTGGGACCGCTTCCACCCCGCGCAGATGTGGCCGCAGGTGGTGATGCAGCAGGACCTGGGCGGGCCCATCGCCACGGCCAAGCTCACGGCCGCCACCAGCGCCGCGGTGGCCGCCTGCGGCAGCAGCCTCACCGGCCAGGCCGACGGCTTCATCGAGCAGCCCGGCCGCTGCACCTACGACCCCGCGCAGGACACGGCCCTGCTGTGCACCACCGATGGCGGCAGCAACAACACCGCCACCTGCCTGACGCGGGCCGAGGCGGGCGCGCTCAACAAGATCTGGCATGGCCCCACCGCCAGCGGCGAGGTGCCCGCGCCGGCACGCGACAACGGCTTCAACCCGGTGCTGCAGCCGGGCCAGCTCTGGTACGGCCTGACCCGCGGCACCAACCTGGCCTCCCTGGCTGGCGCAATGCCCTTCGGCACCGGGGCCGACCATGTGGCCATCGTGATGCAGGATCCCAGCTACGGCAGCACCGGCTTCGTCAATGCCACCGGCACCGGCCAGAACCGCGTGCGGGAGCTGACCTACGGCGGCAGCAACTCCTGGTACGGCATGTACAGCCGCTCGGTGGCGCTGACGCATGAGGTGCTGGGCACCGACGACCCCGACCTCTCGGCCTTCAAGGCCCGGGGCGGCAAGCTGGTGATGTTCCATGGCCTGTCGGATCCGCTGATCTTCCCGCAGGGCACGCTCAACTACTACGAGCGGCTGGCCAACGAGCAGGGCGGCTATGCGGCGGTGCAGGCCTTTGCGCGGCTGTACATGATGCCGGGCCTGGGCCACTGCAGCGGTGCCGGCACGCCCGGCGCCACGCCGCGCGCACCCAACGGCAACGTGGCCAATCCGCAGCTGGAGTTCTTCTCGATGATGGTGAACTGGGTGGAGAACGGCACCGCCCCGGCCGACGCCCTGCCCGCCACCACGGCCGCCAGCGTGAGCCCGGCGCGCAGCCGCCCGCTGTGCGTGTATCCCAGGCAGGTGAGCTACCTGGGCGGCGACGTGAACGCCGCGGCCAGCTACAGCTGCCGATGAGGCTTCATGGCGCCTGCTTACAGTGGGCGCCATGAATCCCTTCCTGCAACAACTCACCGCCGGCGCCCCGGCCGCCGCCCTGCTGCTGGCCACCATCGCGGTGGTCAGCCTGCTGGGCCTGTACAAGATGCCGCGGCTGGTCGAGCGCCACCTGCTGCGCCCGCACGGCCTGGCCCGGCGCGGCGACTGGCACACGCTGGTCACCAGCGGCTTCATCCATGCCGACCTGCCGCACCTGGTGTTCAACGGCTTCACCTTCTGGGCCTTCGGCTTCGGGCTGGAGCGGCACCTGGGCACGCCGCTGTTCGTGGCGCTGTATGCCTTCGGCCTGCTGGCCAGCAGTCTGGCCACCTGGCTCATCCACCGCCACCAGCCGGGCTATGCCAGCCTGGGCGCCTCGGGCGCCATCCTGGCGGTGCTGTTCGCGTCCATCGTGGTGTTTCCCGACGCGTCGCTGTTCATCCTGCCGATCCCGGTGCCCATTCCGGCGCCGCTGTTCGCGCTCGGCTACCTCGGCTTCAGCCTGTATGCGGGGCGCAACCGCATAGGCCGGGTGAACCACGATGCCCATGTGGCCGGCGCGGTGGCCGGCGTGCTGTTCATGGCGGTGGTGTCGCCGGGCGCCATCGGCCATGCGGTGCAGAGCTGGTTGCGGTAAATCCGGGCTTTGCGGCCGGGCCGTGCAGGCGTAGAACCGGCGGGCGGCGCGCGTGGGCAGGTACATCGCTTGCCGCAACGGCACCCCGCGCACCGGCAGCGGCGCGCGGCCGTTCTTCCATCTCATGAAGGAACAAGCGCCATGGACAAGCAACTGCACCTGCTGGAATCGTTCCAGGCCCGCGGCTCCGACGGCAGCCACTACAAGGTGATGGGCTACGAGCACCTGGTACGCGACCCGTCGCTGAACCTGGGCAACGAGCAATGGGAGCCCACCGGGCTGACCGAATACCGGCTGGAGGACGGCCGGCTGGTCAAGCCGGAGCGCGACGGCTCCCTGCGCATCGACGGATCGGGCGTCACCCTCACCCGCTGAGCCGGGCCGGCGCGGGCACGGCGGGTGCCGGAGGTGGGCATGAGCACGACGACGGCCACCTCCCCTCCCCCTCTCGACGAAGCGGTGCTGGACGCGCTGCGCGAGGTGTTCCATGCCGCGCGCCAGGGCGACGCGGCCCACATCGCGCCGCTGCTCAAGGCCGGGCTGCCGCCCAACCTGCGCAACGACAAGGGCGACACCCTGCTGATGCTGGCCGCCTACCACTGCCATGCGCCGGTGGTGCAGCTGCTGCTGGACCACGGCGCGGACGCCGAGCTGCGCAACGACAAGGGCCAGTCGCCCCTGGGCGCCGCCGCCTTCAAGGGCGCGCAGGACGTGGTGGAACTGCTGCTGTCCCACGGCGCCCAGGTGGACGCCACCGGCGCCGACGGCCGCACCGCGCTCATGTTCGCCGCGATGTTCAACCGCACGGCCATGGTGCAGCGGCTGCTGCAGGCCGGCGCCGACCCCGGCCGACGCGACGCCGCCGGCATGACGGCGGGGGAGCTGGCGGAGAAGATGGGGGCGGGAGAGACGGCGGGCCTGCTCGCGCCGAACGCGGCCTGAGCGGCCGCGTCACGCGGGCGCCAGGCCCGGCCGCTGCAGCGCGGCCAGCACCGGCGCGCCGTCGTGGCCGGCCTGCTGCCAGCGGTCGGCCGAGGCTTCCACGTTGTCCAGCCAGGCGGCATCGCCGCTGGCCATCAGCGTGGGGCCGGCGGCGTCCTCCAGGCTCACCGGCCACTCCACATGCGGTGCTTCCCAAGACAGGGTGCGCAGCCCCGCCGCGGCAGCGTGCTGGCGCAGCAGCGCCCAGTGCGCCGCAAGTGGCCCGCTGTCGCGCCAGCTCCATTGACCGTCGATGAACAGCACCAGGTCCGCAGCCAGGCCGTACTGGTGCATCGATCGCCAGGGCGGCGCCTTGGTCACGATGCTGCCGGGGCGGGTGCGGCCCTGGTCGTACAGCCACTTCTGGCGCTCCGGCGTGCGGTAGGACTCGAACACGCGGAATGGCGCGCCGGCCTGGGCCAGCGACGCCAGCAGGCCCGCCACAGCCTGCCGGAAGCGGGGGTGGAGCAGCGCCAGGTCGCTCTGCCGCGCCGATGGCTGGGTGATGGGCACCGGCGCCGGCGCAGGCGGCGAGGTGGGCACCGGCCGATCACCCGCTGCCATTGCACCGGCATCCGGTACGCTACGCAGGTATTGCGCATTCGCGTGGCCAAGCCGGCCCTGGTAGGCCACCGCCAGCCAGCCGGCCTGGGTGGCCGGCGCGCCGGTGTCGGTGCACAAGTCGCCCTGCTTCATCACCGCGACGATGGGCGAGCCCACCTGTGGCGCCACCCGCAGATTGAGTGCGGTGGCCGTCACCTGCCAGGTGGACAGCATGCTCAGCCCTTGGCCACGCGGCTCTGCGCCGCGGCCAGGTCCTGCTGCAGCGACTGCAGCTGGGCGGCCAGCTGCCTGCTGCGCTGGTCCACCTGCTCAAAGGTGGCACTGCCGCTCACCGCGTCCTTGGACAACGCATCCAGACTGGCGCGCTCATCCTTCAGCTTCTTCAAGGCGGCCTGCAAGGCGCTCACCACGCGGGCCAGCTCCTCCGCGGTGCCGCTGGTGGGCTCCTGCCCGGCCAGGCCAGCGATGCCGGCTTCCGCCTTGCCGATCGCGTCGTCCAGTCGCTTGAGCTCCTGCTCGGTCACACGCGGCATCACGCCGCCCGGCCCGCCGCCGCCCGACATGCCCTTGGCCATCGCCTCCACGCTGCGGCTGCCGAAGTAGAAGCTCACCACCGACGTCACCAGCGTGATCAGCGCGGTGATGATCTGCTTCTGCGATTCCTGCGCCGCAGCCGGTGTTTCGCGCGTCAGGACATAGATGCTCAGCGAGGTGCCCTGCACGCCGGAAGCGGCACCGGCCACCGCCAGCAGGCCGGCCTTTTCATAACGCTCGATCTCGGCCCGGGCCTGCGCCGGGTCGGTCAGCACCACCGTGGCCAGCGGCTGCGTGGCCGGCTTGATCGTGGGCCCCTCGCCCGACAAGGCCTGCAGACCGAAGACCGCGAACAGCACCATCACGCCGATGGCCAGCATCGACCGCACCGAGCCCGCCGGCAGCCCGAAGGCTTCGTCCTTGGCGGCCAGGCCCAGCCAGGTGAACACCACCGCCATCAGCGCCAGCGCCGCGCCGAAGATCACCAGCATGCCGACGAACCAGAACGGGTTGCCGCGGATGCTGGCGTAGGTGGGCAGCGTGAGCACCAAGGTGAAGCCGAACACCAGCAGCAGCAGCCCGATGGCCACCCACACGCCGGTGCGGCGCTGGTCGCCGCCGGGGTTGTACCTGCCGTTGCCCTCCATCGCGCGCCCCTCCAGGTTGTAATGCCGGCAGCCTAGACAGCCGCCGCCGCGCGGGCGTCCTCACACGTGTGGACATGCTGGGCGACCACATCCCTAATAGCAGCGCCCATGTCCTCTTCCCCCACCCTCTCCACCATCCGCCTCATCGAGTTCGAGGGCCTCGGCCCCGGCCCGCTGGCCGGCCGCATGTTGGCCGACCTGGGTGCGCAGGTGACGCTGATCGCCCGGCCCGGCCAGGGCGCAGTGAGCGCGCAGCTCGGCGGCGACGAGGCGCACAACCCGCTGCGCCGCGGCAAGCAGGTGGTGGTGCTGGACCTGAAGCAGCCCGCCGACCGGGACCGCGCCATCGAGCTGGTGATGGGCGCGGATGCGCTGATCGAAGGCCAGCGCCCCGGCGTGATGGAACGGCTGGGCCTGGGGCCCGAGGTGTTCGCGCAGCGGCACCCGCGGCTGGTGTACGGCCGCATGACCGGCTGGGGCCAGACCGGCCCGCTGGCCCGCGTGGCCGGCCATGACCTGAACTACGTGGCGCTGACCGGACTGCTCAGCCTCTCGGCCCGGCCGGGCCAGCTGCCCATGGTGCCGCCCACGGTGCTGGGCGATGGCGCAGGCGCGCTGGGCCTGGCCTTCGGCATCGTGTGCGCGCTGCTGGAAGCGCGGCACACCGGCCGGGGCCGGGTGGTGGATGCGGCCATCGTCGACATCGTGCAGAGCCTGGGCGGCATCGCCCACTGGATCCATGCCAATGGCCAGCTGGGCAACGGCCCGGGCGCGCCGCCCAGCCCGTTCCACGATTCACCGTTCTACGACGTGTATGCCTGCGCCTGCGGCGGCCAGGTGACGGTGGCGGCGCTGGAGCCGCCCTTCTATGCGCTGCTGCTGGACAAGCTGGGCCTGACCGACGTAGACCCGGCCCGCCAGTACGAGACGGCCGACTGGCCGGCGCTGAAGGCGCGCTTCACCGCGCTGTTTGCCAGCCGCAGCCGGGACGAGTGGTGCGCGCTGCTGGAAGGCACCGACGTGTGCTTTGCGCCGGTGCTGGGCATGGTCGAAGCGGCGGCGCATCCGCACAACGCGGCGCGGCGCAGGCTGCAGGGCACGTAGTCGGTCAAGCGGCACGCGGCCATCCGCACATTCACTGCTTGGTGCCGGTGCCGCGGTGCCTAGCATCGTGAACCCCCACATTGCCGGAGGCACCATGCCCACCTTGAAGAAGCTGTACAGCGACCACGGCAGCAGCCAGAACCGCGACGGCCTCTGGTTCCCCGATCACGACAGCAACATGGAGTGGAGCGAGGTGCAGCGGCTGGTGCTGGACACCATCGGCCTGCTGACCGGCGGCGCCTTCGACGACTCCGAGCCGGCGCAGCGGCCTTTCAAGCGCCTGCTGGACGCACTGGCCTCGCCCGACGAGGTGATCAGCGTCGACAAGGGTATCCATCAGCGCGTGGAAGACCCGCACATCACGCTCACCATCCCGGGCGACGAGTTCAACGACGAGTACGAGTTCCACCTGCACCTGTCGGCCGAGATGATCGACCGCAGCTATGCCGACGGCACGAAATCGCGCATGTTCGTGTGGAAGGCGGTGAAGGTGTCGCTGTTCGTGGCCACCCACGCCAAAGGCGGCAAGGTGTACGCCTCACACCCGCCAGGCACCGTGCCACGCACCGTCGGCCGTGCACGTGGCTACAGCATCACCGAAGGACAGATCGAGGTGCATGTGCAGCGCAAGAACAAGGAGCTGGCCGACAAGGCCGAAGCGGAACGGCTGGAAGAAGAGCGCAAGAAGGCGGAGATGGCCGCGCTGCTGGAAAAGACCGAAGACAAGTACCCTTCGCTGGGCGGCGCGGTGTTCAACAAGGCGCCGCCCAAGCCAGGCTGGGGCAAGGGGCCGGCCACCAAGCCGGGCGGGCTCGCGCGCGGGAACAGGCCGGGGTTCTAGCCGACGCTGCGCGGGTTCGGAATGCCCTCGATCGGACATTCCTCGGTGCCCACCATCGGCCGCGTGATCGCTTCCACCGCAGCGCGCGCGGCGGCGGGGTCGGCCACCCACTGGCGGTAGAAGTCGTAGGGGCAGTCGGCCAGGCCGCGGTCGCCGTCGTCGGAGTTGATGAGGCCGGTATAGCCGCGGTGCAGCAGCTTGAAGAGGTGGTTTTCCGACTGCGCGTTCTTGCGGAAGTCGCGGATCAGGTGCTTGCTGAGCGCGGCGTACTGGATGCCGTTGTCCTCCTCGCCGCATTCACCCAGCGTGCGGCCGTCGAAGCCGATCACCGCGCTGTGGCCGAAGTAGCTGTACACGCCGTCAAAGCCCGCCGCATTGGCCACCGCCACATAGCAGTTGTTGGCCCAGGCCATGCTCTTGGCCATCATCACCTGCTGCTCCTTGGCCGGATACATGTAGCCCTGGCAGCGCACGATGAGTTCGGCGCCCTTCATCGCGCAGTCGCGCCAGATCTCGGGGTAGTTGCCGTCGTCGCAGATGATGAGGCTGACCTTCAGGCCCTTGGGCCCATCGCTCACATAGGTCTGGTTGCCCGGGTACCAGCCCTCGATAGGCACCCACGGCATGATCTTGCGGTACTTCTGGACGATCTCGCCCTGGTCGTTCACCAAGATCAGCGTGTTGTACGGCGCCTTGCGCGGGTGCTGCTCGTGGCGCTCACCGGTGAGCGAGAACACGCCCCACACCTTGGCCCGCCGGCAGGCGTCGGCAAACACGGCCGTCTCCTCGCCCGGGATGGTGGCCGCGGTATCGAACATCTCCTGCGGGTCGTACATGATCCCGTGGGTGCTGTACTCCGGAAAGATCACCAGATCCAGCCCCGGCAGTCCGCGCTTCATGCCGACGACCATCTCCGCGATCGCCCGCGCGTTGGCCAGCACTTCCGCCTTGGTATGCAGGCGGGGCATCTCGTAGTTGACGACGGCGACACCGACGGTGTCGCTGCTGCTGGAGATGTCGCCGTGGTTCATGGGGGCTCCTGCTGCTTGGTGGCTGGGATGGGCGCATTGGGCGGCGGGAGCGGGGATCATGAAATACGTTGAATGACGTATGAGTAGGCAAGCGTTTCACGCATGGCAACTGGGGTTTGGACCCATCAAACCCTTCAATATTTGCCTATGAATCGCTTTTAGCAGCGTCATGCTGGAAGCGACACTTCTAACGAGTTACACGCTTGCCTACAGTTTACTGTCGCGATGCCAACCACTACACCGCCCCGTAAATACAAGCTTTCCATCTACTTGGTGCGCGATAAATCCATGGATGATGACAGCTTCCTCAAGATCGAGAACGCAAAACCACCCATTGATCTGGTGTTAAACGATGTCACCGCTAGGCTGTACATAAAAACTGAGCTTCCAAAACGACTGCCGCCTTGGACCGCGCTCTTCACTGTCTTACCTGAAGTATCAGCGGACGAGTTCGGAAAGCCGAACTCAGTCGGAGCAGTGCTTGTTCATAGGACGGAAGAAGCGACATTCTTGATATCCTTTGGAACAGGACACTTCTTGATCAAGGACGATGCAGTCGAGCGATACTTCGGATTAAGGGTCACCCTAAACTCCGTCGGTGCAAACGAACTTAGAAGCTTAGACAAAGCAAACTACATCCAGAATCCTCTGAACTCACGAACGCAAAGCACCAAGGGGGTTGACATCCACGACCTCAATGTTGACGGTGAGTGTGAGATTGTTTATGCACTTACCGGAATTTCCGACGTCCCGGAATTGGGCGAAGTCCTAAGCGGGCGGGATGCGCTGCAGTTAAATCTACCAGTGACAGCAGAAAGTCTTTCTTCGGTACTCAACGTAGCACTTCAGCAGTACCGGAAACCGCTGCCACCTCACTTCAACCACATCCACAACGTGCAGCGTGTAAGAGACAACGACGAGTTGGCTTTAGTTGAACTCTTGGCCACAGATTTACTTCTTAATCCCGCTAGTGGAACAATCTGGCTAGGAGAACCGGAAATCGTCGACTGGGAGTCGCAAGCTGGCTATGCTTTTGACCTCAGGCCTAGTAGCCCAATCCATTGCACACTCGACCTAAAAAAACTACTCGATGAGTTGGCCGCAAAAGGCGAGGAGCTTAGCTTCGATAATCTTCGCAGACGATGGATCCACGTTATCGACGTCAATTACAAGCAACTTGCATCCTGGAGCGCCTTTCGTTGCTTATATATAGAAATAGCAGACAAGCACAGCGGAAACTATATTCTCCGCAACGGTGTCTGGTATAAGGTAAATCCCGACTTGGTCGAGGCAACTGAGAAATACCTGAAGACGCTACCACTGTCGAAATTAAGTTTCCCAGCGTTCAATCATGAAGGCGAGGGCTTATATAACGAAGATGTCGCTCGGGCGAATAGCTCGGTGAAGCTCATGGACAAGCGGAATATAGGACTTGGCGGATCCTATGACAAGATTGAGTTTTGCGATCTCATCTGGGACTCAAGGAGTCTCGTTCACGTCAAACAGTATCGCAGTTCAAGTACTTTGAGCCATCTGTTCGCTCAAGGATTGATTGCCACAGAAGCATTCGTCAAAGATGAAGAATTCCGCACGCGACTGAACGACAAACTCCCGCACACCTGCAAGCTAACGGACCCGCGCAAACGCATTGACGCAAGCTCATATACTATTGTTTACGCGATTGCTACCGTCAAGAAGCTTCCCGAGCAGCTTCCATTCTTCTCCAAACTAACTCTCAAAAACGCGCTAAAAAGCTTACGCGCAATGAATTTCCAAGTGGAGCTGGCGACAATACCATTGCACGCCGACTTAATGAAGAAGGTCAAGGCAAAACCGCGAGGTCGCCATTAAGGGGGAAGCAGCTCGAAGTCTCGGCCTTAGCGGTCCACTCACCCCCCGACCCCACCACCACCTCCACAAACCCCACCCCCCGCGCCCCGTCCTCCACGCGCGGGTAATCCGCCACCAGCAGATCAGCGCGCACACCGTCCAGCCTTGCCCGAATATCTGCCGCCACCCCGCGGTACACGTTGGCAAAGGCCTCGATGAACGCCTCAGGATGCCCGGCCGGTAGTCGGCACGCGGCCTTCGCCGCCTCGCTCAGCCACGGCGCATTCCTCGTCAGCACCCGCTTTGGCCCATCGGCCGGCGCGTGGATCAGGAGGTTTGGCTCCTCCTGCCGCCAATCGAGATAACCCGCGCTACCGAACACCCGCAGCCGGATGTCGTTCTCGCAGCCCGCTTCGATCTGCGAGCACAGCAACACGCCCTTCGCCCCACCCTTGAAGCGCAGCAGGATGCTGGCGTCGTCGTCCAGCTGCCGTCCGGGCACGAAGGTGCTCAGGTCGGCGCACAGGCTTTCGATCTCCAGGCCGGTCACCGTGGCGATCAGGTGTTCGGCATGGGTGCCGATGTCGCCCACCGCACCCGCCGCGCCGCTTCGGGTGGGGTCGGTGCGCCAGTCGGCCTGCTTGCTCTGCACTTGGCTAGACAACCAGCCCTGGTGGTACTCCATCACCACCTTGCGGATGGTGCCGATGGCGCCCTGGCGCACCAGCTCGCGGGCCTCGCGCACCATGGGGTAGCCGCTGTAGTTGTAGGTCACGCCGAACACAGTGCCGGCCTGGTGCACGGCCTGCACCAGCTGGGCCGCCTGCTCGCTGGTGTGCACCAGCGGCTTGTCGCACACCACATGGAAACCGGCTTGCACGAAGGCCATCGCCACCGGAAAGTGCAGGTGGTTGGGCGTGACGATGCTCACCGCATGGATGCGCTGCTCGGGCGGGCGCCGCAGCTCGTCGGCCAGCAGTTCCGGCCAGCTGCCGTGGTTGCGGTCGTCGGCCAGGCCCAGGTCGCGGCCCGAGGCCTTGGCTTTTTCCGGCGTGCTGCTCAGGGCGCCGGCCACCAGTTCCCATTGGCCGTCCAGCGCCATCGCATGCCGGTGCACCGCGCCGATGAAAGCGTCGCGGCCGCCGCCCACCATGGCCACGCGCAGCTTGTGGGGGGTCGTCATCGTGTGCCCTGCCCTTGGTCGGGTCGGCCGAACACGTCGTCGAACGCGCCGCCCGCGGGCGGAAAGTCCATGCGGCGGGTGAACGCTGCGCTCTCGGTGGCGCCGTGCACGCGGTCCATGCGGCTGTCTTCCCATTCGATGGACAGCGGGCCGCGGTAGCCGATGTCGTTGAGCGCGACGAAGATGGATTCGAAGTCGATCATGCCGCGGCCCACGCTGCGGAAGTCCCAGGTGCGGCGTGCATCGCCGAAGCTGGTGTGCCCGCCGAAGGTGCCCACCGTGCCGTCGCCCTTGCCCCACCACACGTCCTTCATGTGCACGTTGTGGATGCGATCGGGGAAGGTGCGCAGGAAGCGCACATAGTCCACGCCCTGGTAGCCGAAGTGGCTGGGGTCGAAGTTGAAGCCGAAGCGGCGGTGCTGGTTCACCGCCTGCAAGGCCCGCTCGGCGGTGGCGATGTCGAACGCGATCTCGGTAGGGTGCACCTCCAGCGCAAAGTTGACGTCGCACTCGTCGAAGGCCTGCAGGATGGGCGCGAAGCGGCGGCCGAAGTCCTCATAACCCGCATCCCAGAAGGCCTGGGTGGTGGGCGGAAAGGCATAGATGGCATGCCAGATCGACGAGCCGGTGAAGCCCGTCACCGTCTTCACGCCGAAGGCCTTGGCCGCCCGCGCGGTGTCGGCCATCTCCAGCGCGGCGCGCTGGCGCACGCCTTCGGGCTCGCCGTCGCCCCACACATGGGCGGGCAGGATCTTCTGGTGGCGCTGGTCGATGAGGTCGCACACCGCCTGGCCCACCAGGTGGTTGCCGATGGCCCAGCACTGCAGGCCATGCTGCTGCAGCAGCTCGCGCTGCTGCTGCACGTAGCCCGGCTCCTTCAACGCGCGCTGCACGTTGAAGTGGTCGCCGCCGCAGGCCAGCTCCAGGCCGTCGTAGCCCATGCGCCTGGCCAGCGGCGCCAGCTCGGCCAGCGGCAGGTCAACCCACTGGCCGGTGAAAAGCGTGACGGGGCGGGCCATGGCGTCAGAACGGCGAGTTGGGGAAGTAGAACTCCTTGGCGTTGTCCTTCGTGATCAACACCGAGGGGATGATGGTGGTGGGCGGCAGCTTGTCGCCCTTCAGCCGCGCCTCGGCGGTGAGCTTGATGGCGTCGTAGATGAACTTGGGCGAGTACGACACATTGGCCTGGATGCGCGGGTCCTTCGCGTCCATCAGCGTCTTGACCATGCCCTTGGCACCGGCGCCGCCGAACACCAGCTTGATGTCGGTGCGCTTGGCCTGGTCGATGGCCTTGAGCACGCCCACCGCCATGTCGTCGTCGGCCGCCCACACCGCGTCGATCTGCTTGAAGCGCGTCAGGTAGTCCTGCATCACCTTGAAGGCGTCGTCGCGGTTCCAGTTGGCGTACTTGGCGTCCAGCAGCTTGATGTCGGGGTGCTGCTTCAGCACGCTGTTGAAGGCGTCCATGCGCTCGTTGTCCAGCGTGGTGGCGATGCCGCGCAGCGCCACCACGTTGCCCTTGCCGCCCAGCGCCTTGGCGATGTATTCGGCCGGCACCTTGCCGAAGGCGGTGTTGTCGCCGGCCACGTAGGCGTCCTGCGCGCTGGGGTCGGTCAGGCCGCGGTCCACCACGGTGACGTACACGCCCTTGCCCTTGACCTGCTGCACCGGCTTGGTCAGCGCCGCCGATTCGAACGGGAAGATCACCAGCGCATTGATCTTGTTGGCGGTGACCAGGTCCTGCAGCTGGTTGGCCTGCTCGCCGGCGTTGGCCGCGGTCTTGATCGTCACCTTCAGGTTCTTGTGGGTCTTCTCCAGTTCCTTCTTGGCCTCGTTGGCCCACCAGACGATGCCGCCGGTGAAGCCGTGCGTGGCCGCCGGAATGGCCACGCCCAGGTTCACGTTGGCCGGTGCCTGCGCCCTGGCGCCGGTGGAAAAAGCCATCGCGGCCGCGGCGGCGGTGGCGGCCAGCAGGGCCGTGCGGCGGGTGAAGTGCTGTGTCATGTCTCGTCTCCTCTTGGGGGGTTGGAACAAGGGCCCGATGTGCCCGGACTGCTAACGCCGCCGCCTTTGCAGGAAGGCGACCACGATGATCACGAAGCCCTGCACCGCCGCGTTCAGGTACACGCTGATGATGCTGGTGAGGTTGAGGATGTTGCTGATGACCGAGAGCAGGATGGCGCCCACCACCGTGCCGGTGATGCTGCCCGCGCCGCCCTTGAGCGCGGTGCCGCCCACGATCACCGCGGCAATGGCTTCCAGCTCCCACAGCAGGCCGGTGGTGGGCGATGCGCTGCCCAGCCGCGGCACGTACAGCAGCGTGGCGATACCCACGCACACGCCCAGCAGCATGTAGGTGACGACCTTGATGCGGTCCACGTCCACCGCGGCATACCGGGCCACCTGCTCGTTGGAGCCAATGGCCTGCACATAGCGGCCATAGGCGGTGCGGTTGAGCACCAGCCCGCCCAGCGCGGCCACCGCGATGAACACCCACACCGGCACCGGCACGCCGAACAGCGCGGCGTAGTACACCGGGCTGTAGACGTCGCTCAGCGTGTTGTCCAGCGTGATGGCGCCGCCGTTGGAGAAGTAGGTGAGGTACGCGCGAAAGATGCCCAGCGTGCCCAGCGTGACGATGAAGGGCTCGATGCGGCCGCGGGTGATCAGCAGCCCATGCGCCAGCCCGAACAGCGCGCCCAGCAGTACCGCGAAGCCCATGCCCAGCGCCACCACCGCCACCGGCTGCAGCCCGCGTTCGCCCAGCGCATTCATCAGCAGGATGACGCAGCCGGCGATCAGTGCCGCCATCGAGCCCACCGACAGGTCGATGCCGCCGGAGATGATGACGAAGCACATGCCCACCGCGATGATGCCGATGAAGGCGGTGCGGGTGAGCACGTTCATCAGGTTGTCGAAGCTGGCGAAGTCGCTGTTGAGCAGCGTGCCGCCGATCAGCAGCACCACCAGGCCCACCACCGGGCCCAGGCCATGAAGCCGGCCGGCCGCGGATCGTTTCTCAGTGCTCACGGGTTCCGGTCGCATGCGCGATCAACTCCTCTTCGGTCAATTGCGCGCCCTGCACCACCGCCATCAGGCGGCCGGCACGCATCACGGCCACGCGGTGGCACAAGCCCACCAGCTCCATCAACTCCGACGACACCACGATGACGCCGCGGCCTTCGCGCGCCAGCGCCTGCACCTGGAAATAGATGTCGCGCTTGGCGCCCACGTCCACGCCGCGGGTGGGCTCGTCCAGCACGATCACCTTGGGGTCGGGGTGCAGCACCTTGGCCAGCGCCAGCTTCTGCTGGTTGCCGCCCGACAGCGACGAGGCCGCGATGTCCAGCGAGCCGGTGCGGATGCCGAAGTCCTGCACCGCCTGCTGCAGGGCCGCGCGCTCGGCCGCGGGGTTGAGCCAGGGCCGGGCATAACGCTCCAGCGCCATCAGCGTCAGGTTTTCCTTCAGGCCGAAGGCCACGTGCAGGCCCTTGCCCTTGCGGTCTTCGCTGAGGTACGTCAGCCCATGGCGGGCGGCATCGCGCGGGCTGCGCAGGCCGGGCACGGCGCGGCCGGCCAGCTCCAGCCGCTGCACGCTGTGCGGGCGCAGGCCCAGCAGGCCTTCGAACAGCTCGGTGCGGCCGGCGCCCACCAGGCCGGCAAAGCCCAGGATCTCGCCGGGCCGCACCTCGAAGCCGATGTCCTGCGCCCAGCCGGGCACGGTCAGGCCCTGCACCTTCAGCAACGGCGCGGTGGTCTCGGGCGGCGGCGCGTCCTTGGCCGGGTAGAGGTCGCTCAGCTCGCGGCCCACCATCAGGTTGGCCATCTCGCGGCGGGTGACGCTGGCGGTGGGCGCGCGGGTGACGAAGCGGCCGTCGCGCATCACCACGATCTCGTCGGTCACACGCTCCACTTCATCGAGCTTGTGGCTGATGTAGAGGATGGTCACGCCCTCGCTCTTCAGCCGCGCCATCAGCTGGAACAGCGCTTCGGTCTCGCCGGGCGTGAGGGTGGCGGTGGGCTCGTCCATCACCAGCAGCCGGGCCTTGCGGGCCAGGGCCTTGGCGATTTCCACCAGCTGCTTCTCGGCCACGATCAGGCGGCGCACCGGCGTGTCGGGGCTCACGTCCAGGCCCACCAGCTTCAGCGCCTGCGCGGCCTCGGCGCGCATGGTGGCGTCGTCCAGCAGCCATCCGCGCTTCTTCTCGTGGCCCAGGAAGATGTTCTGCGCGATGCTCAGGTCTTCCGCCAGGTTGAACTCCTGGTGGATGAGCACGATGCCCGCGGCCTCGGCCTCGCGCGATCCGGCAAAGGCCACCGGCTGGCCGCCGATGCGCAGGGTGCCGCCGCTGGGCTGCTCGTAGCCCGACAGGATCTTCATCAGCGTGCTCTTGCCGGCGCCGTTTTCGCCGAGCAGGCCCACCACGGTGCCGGGCTGCACCTCGAAGCTCACGCCATGCAGCACCTGCACCGGGCCGAAGGCCTTGGTGATGTCGTCGAACGTGATTTGAAGGCTCATGCGCGCGCCCCCGCCAGCATCGCCTGCTGCAGCGCCAGCGCGCCCGCGCCCACCACGCCGGCCTCGTCGCCCAGCGGCGTGTACTGGATCTCCAGGTGCCGCGTGCTCAGCGCCAGGCTGCGGTGGTAGATGCTTTGCCGCACGCTGGCCAGGAACAGCGGGCCGGTGCGGGTGACGCCGCCGCCGATGAACACATGGCTGGGATTGAAGAAGTTGACCACCGAGGCCAGCATCTGGCCGATCAGCGCGCCGGCCTTCTGCACGATGTCGTTGCTGGCTGCATCGCCGGCACGGCTGGCCTGGGCCACGTCGGCCGGGGTGATGCTGCCGCGCTCGGCCAGCACCTGGGCCAGCATCGGGCTCTTGCCTTCCAGCGCGGCTTCGGTGGCGATGCGGGCGATGGCCGGGCCGGCGGCCATGGCTTCCACGCAGCCCAGGTTGCCGCAGTGGCAGCGCGGGCCGTGGGGGTCGACGCAGATATGGCCCACGTCGCCGGCCGAGCCGTTGACGCCGCGGTACACCTGGCCCTGGCACACGATGCCGCAGCCGATGCCGGTGCCCACCTTGATGACGACGAAGTTCTTCAGCCCGCGCTGCAGCCGCCACAGCTCGCCCAGCGCCATCAGGTTCACGTCGTTGTCGACGAACACCGGGGCCGCATAGTCGGCGCGCAGGTCGTCGCGGATGGAGAAGCCGTCCCATTCGGGCATCAGGGGCGGCGCCACCAGTTGCGCATGCTCGAAGTCCACCGGGCCCGGCACGCCCAGGCCGATGGCCAGCACCTGGCGCGGCGTGGCGCCGCAGCGGGCCAGCAGCTCGCGCAGCAGGGCGCGCACGCGGCTCAGCACCAGGCCGGGGCCGCGGCGCACGTCCATCGCCTCGGTGTGGCGCTCGAGGATGCGCAGGTCGGGCGTGAGCACCGCCACGTCCAGCCCGGTGGCGCCCAGGTCCACCGCCAGCACCACGCCCAGGCTGCGCGCCAGGCGCAGGGTCTCGGCCCGGCGGCCGCCGGTGCTGGCCTGCGGGCCGGCTTCTTCCAGCAGGCCCTGCTCCACCAGCGCGGCCACGGCGGCATTGGCGCGGGTGCGGGACAGCTCGGCCCGCGTGGCCAGGGCCTCGCGCGGCAGCCCGGTGGACCACATCACCGCGTCGAGCACGGCCCGTTCGCCACCCGACAACTCGGCCCAAGGGTTCAGCACGACCCGTCCATCCTGCATGTCTCCTGTACTGCATGACCGCTCTTGTGGCCTGGGCCGGCGGCGCTGGCGCATGCTAGGCGCGCCACTTCCGCCTATCAACCACAAACTTCAAACCGTTACGGGTGGAAGTGGACCCAGGGCGCACGGCCCGGAGGACTGAACCACAATGGCTCGCGACCACCAGCCAGCACAGGAGTACCAATGAGCAGTCAATGGATCACCATCAACGCCCAGGACGGCGGGCAGTACGGCGCCTACCTGGCCTTGCCGCCGGCCGGCACCGGCCCGGGGCTGGTGCTGTTCCAGGAGATCTTCGGCGTCAATGCGCACATCCGCGCGGTGGCCGACCAATATGCGCAGGACGGCTTCGTGGTGCTGGCGCCCGACGTGTTCTGGCGCGACGCACCCCGCGTGGAGCTGGGCTACAGCGGGCCCGACTATGACCGCGCGATCGAGCTGATGAAGGCCGCCAGGCCCGAGCAGCTGGCCGCCGACATCAAGACCACCGTGGCCACGCTGCGCGCCCGCACCGAGGTGGACGCGGCCGGCGGCAAGGTGGGCGCCATCGGCTACTGCATGGGCGGCCGGCTGGCCTATATCGCCGCCGCCGATCCTGGCGTGGACGCGGCGGTGTGCTACTACGGCGGCGGCATCCACGACCAGCTGCAGCGCAGCGGCAGCATCAGCTGCCCGATCCAGTTCCACTACGCGGAACAGGACCACGCCATCCCGCTGGACAAGGTGGAACAGGTGCGCACCGCCTTTGCCGGCAAGCCGGCCGAGCTGCATGTGTACCCGGGCGCCACGCACGGCTTCAACTGCTGGGCGCGTGGCTCCTACCATCCCGCATCGGCTGCATTGGCGCACGGACGCTCGCTGCAGTTCCTGGCCCAGCAGCTGTTCTAGCCACGGCAGCGCGGCCGTGGCCAAGCGCAGCCTCGTCGCCTCCTGGGCCCGGCTGTTCAACCGCGGCAGCAAGGTGCTGGCCAAGGCCGCGGTGCGGCAGCAGAAGGCGCTGCTCAAGCCGGTGAAACCGGCCCGGAAGGCCGCTGCCGCCCAGCCCAAGCCGCTGGTACCGGCCACGCCCCGGCTTGCCCGGCCGGCCGTGAAGAAACGCCCTGCGCCGCTGACCCGTGCCGGCCGCATCGCCAAGCCGGCACTGGATGCCATCGCCGCCCAGCACCGCTTCCCGAAGGCGCGCGGCGACTGGCTGCCCGGCCTGGCCATCGGGCCGGCCGGCACGCGGCGCTTCACGCTCTACCGCCCCGCCGCGCTGCGCGGTCCGCCGCAGGGCATGGCGCTGGGGCAGCCGCTGGCCCCGGCGCCGCTGGTGGTGATGCTGCACGGCTGCGCGCAGAACGGCCGCGGCCTGGCGATCAGCAGCCGCATGCACCGGCTGGCCGACCGGCATGGCTTCTTCGTGCTGTACCCCGAGCAGGACACGCTGGCCCATCCGCAAGGCTGCTGGCGCTGGTACGAGCTGCGCTCGGGCCATGCACAGGCTGAGGCACAGACGCTGCAGCTGATGCTGGACCAGGTGGGCCTGCGCCATGCCATCGACCGCACGCGCGTGGCGGTGGCGGGCCTGTCGGCCGGCGCCGGCATGGCCGCGCTGATGGCCACCCGCGAGCCGCTGCGTTATGCCGCGGTGGTGATGCATTCGGGCGTGGCACCCGGCAGCGGCCGCTCCACCGCCACCGGACTGCAGGCCATGCGCGGCGGCGGCAGCGTGGCCCTGCCGCCGGGCGTGGTGCTGCCGCCCCTGATGGTGCTGCAAGGCAGTGCCGACCGCGTGGTGGACCCGGCCAACGGCCGCGCCGCCGCCGAGGCCTGGGCCCAGGCCGCCGGCGCCCGGGCGGGCAAGCCGCGCAACCTGCAGCGCGGCACCCGCCATGCGATGACCGTCACCGACTACCGCCGCGCCCGCCAGGTGGCCGTGCGGCTGGTGGAGATCCAGGGCCTGGGCCACGCCTGGAGCGGCGGCGATGCCGCCCAGAGCTACAGCGACCCCGCCGGGCCGGATGCGTCGCGCCTGGCCTGGGCCTTCATGCAGGGCTGTTTCCGCCGGGCGGCCTGAATGCGGCGCGTGCATGGTTCTTGCTGATTGGCGGGGCTGCGCTGGCGGCGGATAGTCGGCCGCCTGCGCACCACTCGTCTTTGGAGCAAACCTTGATCCCAATGAACCGCCGGCTACTGGTCCTGACCCCGCTCGCCGCTGCTTCGGCCCTGGCCCTGTCGGGCTGCTTCTTCAGTGATTCCGACGGCCCCGAGATGGGCTGCGAGATCCTCAGCGACAGCGGCGGCAGCGTCGTCGTGGGCTCCGGCCTGCCGGGCGACCCCGCCGCGCCCGAGCCCGCCAGCGGCTACCGCACCGGCAAGAAAGTTGTCTATTCAAGCAAGTACATGGTGGCCACGGCCAACCCGCTGGCCAGCAAGGCCGGCTGCGAGGTGCTCAAGAGCGGCGGCAGCGCAGTGGACGCGGCCGTGGCCGTGCAGGCCGTGCTGGGCCTGGTGGAGCCGCAGTCCAGCGGCATCGGCGGCGGCGCCTTCATGCTGCACTACAACGCCCGCACCAAGGCCGTGACCGCCTACGACGGCCGCGAGACCGCGCCCGCGGCCGCCACCGAGAACTACATCCGCTGGATCGACGACACCAGCAACCGCACCGCGCCGGTGCCCAGCGCGCGCGCCAGCGGCCGCTCCATCGGCGTGCCTGGCGCGGTGAAGATGCTGGGCCTGGCCCACAGCGAGCATGGCAAGAAGCCGTGGAAGGACCTGTTCCAGCCCGGCATCGACCTGGCGACCAACGGCTTCCTGATCAGCGGGCGCATGTCCGACGCCATCGCCGGCGCGGCCACCAACTTCCTGCGCGATGCCGATGCCACCGCCGCCTACCTGAATGCCGACGGCACGCCCAAGGCGCTGGGCACCACCTTCAAGCTGCCCGCCTATGCGGCCACGCTCACCACGCTGGCCAACGGCGGCGCCGATGCGCTGTACAACGGCCCGCTGGCCCAGGCCATCGTGGACAAGGCAGGCGTGTCGGTGGGTGCCAATGGCGCGCCCATCACGCCCAGCAAGCTCACGCTGTCCGACCTGTCCAGCTACCAGGCCAAGAAGCGCGAAGCCATCTGCACCACCTACCGCGCCACCTACATGGTCTGCGGCATGCCGCCGCCGTCGTCCGGTGGCCTGGCCGTGGCCCAGATGCTGGGCATCGTCGAGAACTTCGACCTGGCCTCGCTCAAGCCCACCAACATCGACGGCGAAGGCGGCAAGCCCACGGTGATGGGCGTGCACCTGCTGTCGGAAGCCGGCCGCCTGGCCTATGCCGACCGCAACAAGTACGTGGCCGACACCGACTTCGTGCCGCTGCCCGGCGGCTCACCGGCGGCGATGGTGGACAAGAACTACCTGAAGAGCCGCGCCGCGCTCATCAGCATGACGCGCAGCATGGGCACCGCGCAGCCGGGCACCTTCGGCACCGCCACGCCCAGCGGCACCAGCACCGCGCAGGAAGCCGGCACCACCCACATGACCATCGTGGACCGCGAAGGCAACGTGGTGTCGATGACCACCACGGTGGAAGCGGGCTTCGGCTCCTACCACATGACCAACGGCTTCATCCTGAACAACCAGCTCACCGACTTCGATGCGCCGGTGGATGCGGCCGGCCTGCCCATCGCCAACCGGCCGGGCCCGGGCAAGCGGCCGCGCAGCTCGATGGCGCCCACGCTGGTGTTCAAGCTCAATGCCGACGGCAGCGCGGGCGACTTCGCGCTGGCCACCGGCTCGCCGGGCGGCGCCACCATCATCCAGTACGTGGCCAAGACGGTGGTCGGGGCGCTGGACTGGGGGCTGGATGCGCAGCAGGCCACCTCGCTGGTGGACTTCGGCGCCGCCAACTCGGCCACCACCAACGTGGGCGGCGAGCATCCGGCCATCGACACCAGCAACGGCGGCAACAACGACCCGCTGGTGACCGGCCTGCGCGCACTGGGCCACACGGTGAACCTGAATGCGCAGAGCAGCGGCATCGGCACCATCATGCGGTCCAGCGTCAACGGCCGCAGCGTGCTGGCCGGCGGCGCCGATCCGCGGCGTGAAGGCCTGGTGCTGGGCGACAGCTTCAAGCCCTGAAGCCGGAGCGATGAAGCCCTGAGCCGCTAGAAGAGCGGCCAGCGTGGCGCCCACCCCAGGCGCCACGCTCCCCAAGCGGCGGCGGCCAGCACCGCCACCAGCGCCAGCGCGCCCAGGGCCCAGCCCCAGCCGTGCCGTTCGGCGAAAGGGTCGGGCCGGCGCAGCGTGCCGCGCGGCAGCTGCGCCGTCTGCGACAGCGAGGCGCCCAGCCGCACGTTCAGCCGCATGCGGCCATTGATGGCCCAGCCGCTGGCGTCCAGGATCGGCCCCAGGCTGCGCTGGCGCAGCTTCAGCCAGGCGATGAGCATGCTGGGACCGGAGATCGACAGCACGATGCCGGCCACCGCCACCGGGATCCACCAGCCCAGGTCCACGAACTTGGTGAACACGCCCACCAGCACCGCGCTGATGCTGCCCAGGGCCACGCCCAGCGCCGCCACGGTGCCCACGTCGATGCGCGCGCGTGCGGCGGCGGCATCGGCCGGCGTGGCCGGCGCGGCACTGGCCACCGCACCCACCGGCGGCGACTTGTCCGCGGTGGCGATGCGCCCGGCCCAGCCGCCCAGCCGGCCTTCGGCGGTGGCGTCGCTGGCGGCGGCGCGCTTGGCCACCTGCTCCTCGATCATGCGCAGGAACTTCTTGTACGGCGACAGGAAGGCCTGGCCGATGCTGATGGGGTTCTCGATCACCTTGACGATGCGGGCATCCCAGTCGCGGCCCTGGCGGTCGTAGAACAGGCCATTGCGGCCGACGAAGAGGAAGTCCACGTCGCCCGCGGTGAAGGCCGCCGCCACCGTCATCTTCTCCGTGCCGCGGGTGCATTCGCAGTAGGCCAGGTAGGCCTTGGCCAGGCCGGCGATGACCGCATGCTTGGCGGCATCGGCCACGTTCACGGTGAGGTCGCAGCTGCGGCCGTCCAGGTACAGCCGGCCGGCCTGGAAGATGGCGCCTTCGCGCTTGTAGAAAGCGGCGAAGGAGACGAAGTTGCGCAGCAGCACCCGCAGGTCGCGCTGCAGCCGCAGCAGCTTCTCGAGGTCGTTCACATGGCCGTGCAGCGGCGCGGCGGCCTGGTCCTCGGCGATCAGGGCCAGCACCTGCTGGCGGCGCGCGGGCAGGTCGTCGCCCAGCACGGCCTGCAGCTTGTCCACGCCCGATGCAGCCAGCGCGCCGCCCGGCCGCGCGGCCAGCCAGGCACGGCACGGCGCCACGCGCGCCTTCAGCCGCTGCCAGCCCGCTTCGTCCAGCAGGGCTTGGCGCTGCTGCAGCAGCGGCTGCACTGCCACCTCGTGCAGCGTGGCCAGCGCGGCCTGCCAGGCGGGGTTGGCGCCTTCGCCCAGCGGCAGCGGCTGGCCCGCCGCCACCGGCGCCAGCGGCATCTGCAGCAGCGGGTCGGTGGCCAGCGACAGGCGCACCGTGGCCAGCTTGCGCAGTTCCTCCACCGTGGGGGCGTTCAGGGCCTCCGCGGCGCGGGGGTCGTAGCTGGCCAGGCGGCAGCGGGCGAAGTAGTCCTCCACCTTGTCGTGCACCGCATCCACTGCCTGGGCGGCGGCGCGCAGCGGGCCGCAGTCGGCCTCGCCGCGGGCATGCCAGTCCAGCAGGGCCTGCGCCGCATCGAAGAAGGCATGGGCGCGCGCTTCGTCCAGCCCCGGCGTGCCGCCGGCATCGGGCACGCCGCCCTGGGTGGCCAACGCCAGCTCGATGACCGCCTGCAGCGCCGCATCGTCGCCCGCGCTGGCGGGAATGACGATGCCGTCGCCATTGAAGCGCTCGCCGGCCAGGTGCTTCTGCCGCTCCGTGATCTCCGGCAGGCCGATGTCGGGCGCATCGGCCACGCCATGGCGCTGCAGCGTGCGGCGGGCCTCGTCGGCCAGGCCGCGGCCTTCCTCGGTGTCGGCCAGCGAGGCCAGCGCCAGGCGGTCGCCACCGCGGATCAGCTGCTGCGGATCGGCCAGCCGCTCGCAGGCCCAGCGGCAGGCGGCCAGCAGCTCGGGCGCGCGGATGCGGCCATCGTGGTCGGTGTCGATGAGGTCCAGCGTGCGCGGGTCGAAGTCGATGCCGCGGGTGGGGCAGGCCAGGGCCACCCACAGCTTCTGGTCGAGCTCGTGCAGGTGGGCGATGTCGGCGCCGCTGGCGATGACGACCTGGTCGACACCGCCGGCGCGCTGGAATTGCCAGGCATGGGCCATCGGTACATGGGGCGCGCATCGGCGCCGCGGGCAAAACACCGCAGTCTGTCGGGCGTGGCAAGGGCCGTCTGTCGTCGCCGGCCAAGCGCGGCTGTAGGACGAAGCCGGTGGCCGGCCTCCCTCCGTTGGGTGGACCGGCCGGCGCGGCATCAAGCGGCGGCGGGTGCGTCCGAATCTGCTGGTACGACCACCAGCCGCCTCCCATGCGCACAGCCCTGCCCATCACGCAGCGGGAGCATCCGCTCGCCGACGGCCTGCTGCTGCTGTCCACCGGCGATCTGGACACCCGCATCACCTACTGCAATGCCGCGCTGGTGGAAGCCAGCGGCTACGGCCCGCAGGAGCTGATCGGCATGCGCTGCGAAGTGCTGTGCCATCCCGACGTGCCTTCCGAGCTGTTCCGGCAGCTGTGGCGCGCGGTGCTGGCCGGACGGCGCTGGACCGGCACGCTGAAGCACCGCCGCAAGAACGGGGACCACTTCTGGATGGTGGCCGACATCGCCCCGCTGGTGCAGCAGGGCCGCACCATCGGCTACATGGTGGCCGAGCTGCCGGCCACGCGGGCCCAGGTGGCGCAGGCCGAGCGGCTGTATGCCCGGCTGCGGATGCCGCAGGGCCGGCTGTGGCAACGCATGCAGGCCCTGGGCCGGCCGGCGCCGGGCCTGCGGGCCACCGGCCTGCTGGCGGGCCTGGTGGCCGCGGCCACCGGCGGGGTGCTGGGCCTGGGCACGGCCCGGCTGCTGCCCAGCCTGGGTCCGCACGCCGCCCTGCTGCCGCCCGCGGTGGCCGGTGCGCTGCTGCTGGCACTGCTGGCCGCGGCGGTGCTCGGCTGGCTGCTGGCGCTGGCCTGGGCCGCCGCCAGTGCGGCCTGGCAGGCGCGCCGGCTGCGCCGACGGCTGGCGGCCCTGGGCCCGCAAGGCGGGTTGCAGGCGCCGCATGACCTGCCGGTGGAGCCGACGGCGCCCACGGCGCCCGTGACGACGCTGGCGCCCCCGCCACCCGCGCCGCAGCGCATGGCGGAGGTGGCCGGGCTGGTCGACTCGCTGGCCTTCCAGAGCCATGTGCTGGCGCTCAGCGCCTCGGTGGAGGCAGCGCGGGCCGGCCGCCACGGCCGGGGCTTCAGCCGCGTGGCCGCCGAGGTGGAGGTGCTGGCCGGGCGCTGCGCCGAGGCCGCGCGCGAGCTGCGCTCGGCCCTCGGGCAGGACTGAGAGCCCACCCTGCTCAAGACCCGGTCGGGCCGGCCGGTCCGCTGGGTGCCGCGCGCCGGAGCCGCCTTCAGCGGAAGCGGACCACGGCCTCGATCTCCACCGCGAAGCCCATCGGCAGCGAGCCCACGCCGATGGCCGAGCGCGCATGCCGGCCGCGCTCGCCCAGCAGCTGCACCCACAGGTCGGAGAAGCCGTTGACCACCTCGGTGTGCTCAGTGAAGTCGGGCACGGCATTGACCATGCCGAACACCTTGACCACCTGCACGATGCGCTCCAGGTCGCCCAGCGCCTGCTTCACCACGGCGAGCTGGTAGAGGGCGATGTCGTGCGCATGGGCGCGCGCCTGGGCCACCGACACCTGGCCGCCCACCTTGGGCACCGGCACCGTGCCGGCATCGCGCAAGGGCAAGCCCTTGCCGGACAGGTAGAGCAGGTCGCCGGCCAGGGTGCAGGGCTGGAAGTTGCCGCGCGGTGCGACCAGCGCGGGCAGCACGAGGCCGGCGGCGGCCAGGCGGGTTTCGACGGTATCGGTCATGTTGGCCATGCGGAGGGTGGACTGCGGCGGCAACAGCTTAGCCGGCCGGCGCACCACGGGTTCCGGGGTAGGCTCTGCAGCCCCGCCCCGAGTCGCACCCCACCGCCCGCCGATGCTGCAGATCCATTTCGCCAACCGCCTGGAATCGCTCACCACGCTGCTGCTGGCGCGGCTGGGCGAAGACGGGCGCGGCGATCCGCTGGCGGCGGCCCAGGTCATCGTGGCCAGCGCGGCGATGCAGCGGCACCTGACGCTGGCCGCCGCCGACGCGCACGGCATCTGCGCCAACGTGGCGTTCACCTTCCTGGCGCAGTGGCTGTGGCAGCAGATCGGCCGGGTGCTGCCCGAGGTGCAGGCGGAGTCGCCCTTCGCGCCCGACGTGATGGCCTGGCGGGTGTATGCGGCCTTCGGCGATGCGGCCTTCGTGGCCGCCCATCCGCGGCTGGCCGCCTACCTGGCCGAGGCCGACGACGTGATGCGGCTGGACCTGGCCCGCCGCAGCGCCGGCCTGCTGGAGCAGTACATCACCTACCGGCCGCAGTGGCTGCAGGCCTGGCTGGCACATGAGCCGGCGCCGCTGGGCACGGCCGAGCCCGCGGCCCGGGCCGACGAGGCCTGGCAGGCCGCGCTGTGGCGCCGCATCGCCGCCGAGCTGCAGCTGAAGGACGACCCCGCACGGCGGCTGATCGACGTGCTGGAGCAGCCCGGCGGCGTGGAGCGGGCGCGCGAGGCCGGCCTGCCCGCCAGCGCCCATGTGTTCGCGCTGCCGGCCATGCCGCCGATGTACATCCGGCTGCTGCAGGCGCTGGGCCGCTGCATGGCGCTGCAGGTGTACGTGCTCAATCCCTGCCGGGAATACTGGTTCGAGGTGATCGACCGCCGCCGCCTGGCCCACCTGGCGCGCGAGGGCCGCGATGCGCTGCACGAGGAAGGCAACCACCTGCTGGCCGCCTGGGGCCGGCAGACGCAGGCGCAGATCGACCTGCTGGTGGAAGCCGGCGGCGAAGCCCTGGTGGACGACGCGCTGTTCGTGGCGCATGAGGCGCCCACGCTGCTGGCCGCGGTACAGAACGCGGTGCTCGACCTGGTGGAGCTGCCGCCCGCCAGCCTGCACGCCGACCGCAGCATCGAGGTGCACCGCTGCCATTCGCTCACGCGGCAGCTGGAGGTACTGCAGGACCAGCTGCTGGCGATGTTCAGCGACCCGGCGCTGCCGGGCCTGCAGCCTTCCGACGTGCTGGTGGTCACGCCCGACCTGGATGCCGCGGCACCGCTGATCGATGCGGTGTTCGGCACCGCGCCGGCCGACCGCCAGCTGCCGTTTGCCGTCACCGGCCGGCCGCGCAGCCGCATCAACCGCTGCGCGCGGGCGCTGCTGGAGCTGCTGTCGCTGCTGGGCTCGCGCCTGCCGGCCAGCGGCCTGCACGGCCTGCTGCAGCAGCCGGTGGTGGCCCGGCGCTTCGGCCTGGATGCCGATGCGCTGGAGCAGGTGCAGGGCTGGCTGGCCGAGGCCGGCGTGCGCTGGGCCTTCGATGCGCAGCACCGCGGCAGCTTCGGCGTGCCGGCCGAGGCCCATCACACGCTGGACGACGGCCTGGCCCGGCTGTTCCTGGGCTATGCGCTGCCGGCGCAGGCCACCGCGCCCTTCGCCGGCCGCCTGCCCGCCGGCGATGCCGAAGGCGGCGAGGCCGACACGCTGGGTGCCTTCTGGCGCTATGCCCGTGCGCTGGCGCAGCTGCAGCGGCGCTGCGCGGTGCCGCACACGCCGGCCGGCTGGCAGGCGTTGCTGCAGCAGGCGATGGACCAGTTCATCCACCCCGACGACGACGAGCTGGAAGACCTGCGCGAGCTGCGCCAGGCGGTGCAGTCGCTGGTGGAGGCGATGGCGCGCGGCGGCCTGGCCGACGAAGGCGCGCAGCCGCTGCCGCTGGCCGTGCTGCGCAGCGCGCTGGAGCGGGCGCTGGACGATCCCGCCCGCGGCGGCGTGCCCACCGGCAGCATCACCTTCTCGTCGATGTCCAGCCTGCGCGGGCTGCCGTACCGCGTGGTGTGCGCCATCGGGCTGGACGACGGCGCCTTCCCCACCGCCACGCGCGAGGCCGAGTTCGACCTGATGGCGCTGCGCCCGCAGCGCGGCGACCGCCAGCGACGCTTCGACGAGCGCAACCTGTTCCTCGACCTGCTGCTGGCCGCGCGCGACCGGCTGCTGCTGGCCTACACCGGCCGCAGCGTGCGCGACAACGCCGAGCTGCCGCCTTCGGTGCTGGTCTCCGAGCTGCTGGACACGCTGGCGCCGGCGGTGCGGCAAGGCCGCGGCGCGCTGGTGGTGGAGCATGCGCTGCAGCCCTTCTCGGCCGACAACTTTCATGTGGACACGCCGCTGCCGCGCCGCAGCTTCCACCGCGAATATGCGCAGGCCCTGGCCGTGCAGCGCCGCCAGCCGCCGGCCGCCGACACCCTGCCGGCCGCCGCCTTCGACCTGCCGGAGGACGACACCGAAGGCGACGACGCCACGCCCGGCCTGCCCGCGCGGCCGCTGTTCGCCCGGCCGCTGCCGCCGCCCGAGGCCGCCTGGCGGCAGGTGGACATCGCCCAGCTGGCCGAGTTCTTCCGCCACCCGAGCCGCGCGCTGCTGCGCCGCCGGCTCGGCATCGACCTGCCGCAGGCCGCGGACGAGCTGCAGGACGACGAACCCTTCGTGGCCGACCGCGCCGGCCGCCAGGCGATGGCCGCGCGGCTGCTGCCGCTGCTGCTGCAGGGCGCCGATGCCGCCACGGTGCAGGCGCTGGCCGAGGCCGGCACCGAATATCCGCCCGGCGCCCTGGGGGCCCAGCAACGGGCGGCCGAGCTGGCGCAGCTGATGCAGTTCGCCGCGCAGGTGCGCGAAGCCACGCAGCAGGCGCCGCTGCCGGCGCAGCATGTGCACCTGGCGCTGGACGTGGCCGGCGAGCCCTGGCAGCTGCAGGGCAGCTTTGCCGAACTGCGGGCCGAAGGCGACGGCTGGCGCCACTACCGCTGGCACTACGACAACACCCGCCCGGTGGACTACCTGCAGGCCTGGCTGCCGCACCTGCTACTCAACGTGCAGCAGCCCGGCACCGTCACCCGGGTGTGGTCCCGCGACGGCAGCTTCGTGCTGCGGCCGGTGCCCGGGGCCGCCGCCACGCTGCGCACGCTGGTGGACTTGTATAGGCAAGGCCTGCAGGCACCGCTGCACTTCTTTCCCAGGACCTCGTGGGCGCAGGCCACCGGCGCCTCGCGCAGCCAGGTGGAGGCCACCTGGCGACGCGGCCCGCAGCGCCCCTTCGCGGAGGAAGCCGACGCCGCCCACCGCCTGGTGCTGCGCGGCCTGCCCGACCCGCTGGACGAGGCCTTCGTGCAGGTCGCCGACGCGGTGTACCGCCCGCTGCTGGCCGCGCTGGACGACCCGCGCGTGACCGCCGACGCCAAGGAAGCGGCATGAGCCCGCTCGACGTCTTTCGCTGCCCGCTCGGCGGCATCAACCTGATCGAAGCCTCCGCCGGCACCGGCAAGACCTGGAACATCTGCGGCCTGTACCTGCGGCTGCTGCTGGAGCGTGCGCTGCCGGTGCAGCACATCCTGGTGGTGACCTTCACCAATGCCGCCACCGCCGAGCTGCGCGACCGCATCCGCACCCGCATCGCCGAGGTGCTGGCCTGGCTGCGCGGCCCGCAGGTGGCCGAAGGCGCCGACCCGTTCATCACCGGCCTGCTGCAGGCCCTGCGCGACGACCCGGCGCTGGACGACGACACGCTGCGCCAGCGGCTGGACAGCGCGCTGCAGACCTTCGACGAAGCCGCCATCTTCACCATCCACGGCTTCTGCCAGCGGGCGCTGGCCGACACGCCCTTCACCGCGCAGATGCCGCTGTCGCTGGAGCTGGTGGCCGACGACAGCGACCTGCTGCACCAGGTGGCCGCCGACCTCTGGCGCCGCGAGGTGGCCGCGCCCGGCCTGCCGCCGCTGCTGGCCGCCGAGCTGGCCCGCTGCAAGGACACGCCCGACACCTGGGCCGCACTGCTCAAGCGCCGGCTGGCCAAGCCGCTGTCGGCGGTGCTGTGGCCCGACGGGCTGGACACCGCCGCCGATCCCGCCACGCTGGCGGCACCGCTGCAGGCAGCGCACGATGCCGCACGCCAGCTGTGGCAGGCCGGCCGCGCCGCGACGGTGCAGGCCCTGATGGACGGGCTGCCCCGCCTGAATGCCAACACCTACAAGCCCGAGGCGGTGCTGGCTGCGGCCGAGGGCTGGGACCAGGTGCTGGCCGGCGCCGATGCCGCCGCGGCCCTGGCGCTCACGCCCAAGGGCCTTGACCTGCTGGGCCGCGACCGCATCGAGGCGCGCACGAAGAAGGGCCTGGTGCCGCCGGCCCATGCCTTCTTCGGCGCGGCCCAGGCGCTGCTGGATGCGCGTGCGGCCGCGTCCCAGGCCGTGGCCCTGCAGCGGCTGGCGCTGCTGCGCCGCGTGCTGGAACAGGGCGCGCAGGCGGTGCGCGACCACAAGCGCGAGCAGCGCGTCATCGCCTTCGGCGACATGCTCTACAACCTGCACGAGCGGCTGGCCGGCCCGCACGGCCCGGCGCTGGCCGACTCGCTGCGGGCGCGCTTTCCGGCGGCGCTGATCGACGAGTTCCAGGACACCGACCCGCTGCAGTTCGCCATCTTCCGGCGGCTGTATGCGGATGGCCTGCGGCCGCTGTTCTTCGTCGGCGACCCCAAGCAGGCGATCTACAGCTTCCGCAATGCGGACCTGCACACCTACCTGCATGCGCGCGCCCAGGCCACGGCCGAGTACACGCTGGGCGACAACCAGCGGTCCAGCGCGGCGCTGATCGGCGCGCTGAATGCCTTCTTCGGCCGCAATCCGCGGGCCTTCCTGCTCAACGACCTGGAGTACCGGCCGGTGGGCGTGGGCGCCAAGCCGCGCACCCGGTTCGAAGACCGCAGCCAGCCGGCGCGGGCGCCGCTGCACTGCTGGTCGCTGCCGCCGGATGCCGAGGGCCAGCCGCTGGCCAAGTCGCAGGCGCTGGGCCGCACCGCCCATGCCTGCGCGGCGGAGGTCTCGCGGCTGCTGCGGGCCGCCCGGGCCGGCGAGCTGACGCTGGGCGAGCGGCCGCTGGCGGCCGGCGACATCGCGGTGCTGGTGCGCAGCCATTCGCAGGGCGCCCGCATGCGGCTGGCGCTGGCGGCGCTGAACATCGGCAGCGTGGAGCTGTCGCAGGCCAGCGTGTTCCAGGGGCCGGATGCGGAGGCGATGGAATGGCTGCTGGCAGCCATCCTCGAGCCCACGCGCGAACGCCTCCTGCGTGCGGCCCTGGCCACCGAATGGATGGGGCTGGACGCCGGCGAGATCGATGCGGTGTCGGCCGACGAGAGCCGGCTGCTGGCCCTGGTGCAGCGCTTCGCGCAGTACCGCCATGTGTGGCTGGACCGCGGCGTGGGCGTGATGCTGCGCCACTGGATGCAGGGCGAGGCGGTGGCCGAACGGCTGCTGGCCCGCAGCGACGGCGAGCGCCGCCTGACCAACCTGCTGCACCTGGCCGAGCTGCTGCATGCCGCGGCCGAGCAGCACAGCGCACCGGCCGCGCTGCTGCAGTGGCTGCAGCGCCAGCGCCAGGCAGGCCAGGCCGACGAGGCGGCGCAGCTGCGGCTGGAAAGCGACCGCAACCTGGTGCAGATCGTCACCGTGCACAAGAGCAAGGGGCTGGAGTACCCGGTGGTGTTCTGCCCCTTCCTGTGGGACGGCCGGGCCATGCCCGAGCCCGGCGGCGATGCGGTGGAGTACCACGATGCCGACGGCCGCCCGGTGCTGGACTTCCGCCTGCACGACAAGGCGGCGCTGGACGAGATCAAGGCCCAGCGCAAGCGCGACGCTGCGGCCGAATTCCTGCGGCTGGTGTACGTCGCGCTCACCCGCGCGGTGCACCGCTGCTACCTGGTGACGGGCGCCTATGCGGTGCGCAACAGCTGCACCGAGGCCAACCGCAGCCTGCTCAACTGGCTGGCCGCCGGCGCGGGCCTGGATCCCGAGGCCTGGGGCACGCACAAGAATGCGGCCGAATGGGTCACCGCCGAATGGGCTTCGCTGGCGGCCGAGTGCACGCCCGACATCGTGCACGAGCCCCTGCCCACCGAGCCCGGCCTGCCGGTGCCGCCGGCCGAGACCGCGGCCGATGCGCTGGTGGCCCTGCCTCCGCCCGCGGTGCTGCCGCAGGCCTGGTGGATCGGCAGCTACAGCAGCCTGGCCTCCGGCGCGCGGCACGAGGCGGCGGCCATCGACCATGACCTGCGTGCGCAGCCTGCGGACCTGCCAGTGCCCGCCCCACGCGGCCGGCTGGCCGAGGACGACATCCTGCGCTTTCCGCGCGGCCCGGCGGCCGGCGATGCACTGCATGCGGTGTTCGAACAGGTGCGCTTCGACGACGCCACGCAGTGGCCCGAGGGCATCCGCCGCGCGCTGGCACTGCATCCGCAGCCGCTGTCCACCGCCCACCTCACCGGCGAGCAGCCGCCGCTGGAGCCGATGCTGCTGCGCATGCTGGACGACGTGCTCAACACCCCGCTGCCCACCGGCGACGCGCAGGCCGGGCCGGTGCGGCTGTCGTCGCTCATGCCGCGGCAGCAGCTGGTGGAGCTGGAATTCACGCTGCCTTCGCGCGGGCTGACCGCCGGCGACCTGACCGAGGCCCTGCGCGACCTGGGCTATCCCACGCCGTCGCTGGTGTTCGGCGGGCTGGAGGGCTACCTGCGCGGCTTCATCGACCTGGTGTTCGAGCATGGCGGGCGCTACTACCTGCTGGACTGGAAGTCCAACCACCTGGGCGACGCCGCCGAGCACTACGGCCGCGAGGCGCTGGCCGATGCGATGGCCGGGCACGGCTACCACCTGCAGTACCTGCTGTATGCGGTGGCGCTGCAGCGGCACCTGCAGCGCAGGCTGCCGGATTACCGGCATGAACGCCATTTCGGCGGCGTGTTCTACCTGTTCGTGCGCGGCGTGCGGCCCGGCTGGCAGCAGCCCGACGGCCTGCCGGCCGGCGTGTATTTCCATCGCCCGGCCGAGGCGACGTTGCAGCGGCTGTCGGCCCTGCTGGGCGAAACGGAGGCGGCGGCATGACCGACACGGTGTCCCTTTCCGGCGAGGTGCCAACCGCCACCGCCTGGCTGGCCGAGGGCCTGGGCGACTGGCTGGCGCGCTGGTGCACCGAGCAGGGCGGCAGCGCGGACGACGCCGAGATCGCCCGCCACGCCGGCCAGGCGCTGAGCCTGGCCACGCGCGAGGGCCATGTATGCCTGTCGCTGGCCGACATCGCCGCCGCGGCCGAGCCGGTCATCTCGCCGCAGGCGCTGCGGGCCGCGCTGCTGCGATCGGGCGTCGTGGGCACCCCGGCCGCGCCGGGCGCCATGCCGCTGGTGCTGGACGACGACGGCCGGCTCTACCTGCACCGCTACTTCGACCATGAACGCCGGCTGGCCAAGCGCCTGGCCACCAGCGCGCAGGCCACGCCCACGCTGCCCGGGCCCGAGGTGGCCAAGCGGCTGCAGGGCCTGTTCAAGGCCAATGCGGCGGTGCTGCACGGCGAGGCCGACTGGCAGCAGCTGGCCGCCGCGCTGGCGCTGCGCGGCAAGCTGGCGGTGGTGAGCGGCGGCCCCGGCACCGGCAAGACGACGATGGTGGTCAACCTGCTGGCCTGCCTGCTGACGATGCAGCCGGGCTGCCGCATCGCGCTGGCCGCGCCCACCGGCAAGGCCGCGGCCCGCATGACCGACGCGCTGCGCCAGCGCGCCGCCCACCTGCCCGCGGCGCTGCGCGAGCAGCTGCCCACCTCGGCCGCCACCATCCACCGGCTGCTGGGCGTCACCCGCGACGGCTTCGCGCACGATGCACGGCATCCGCTGCCCATCGACGCGCTGGTGGTGGACGAAGCCTCGATGCTCGACCTGGCGCTGGCCACCCGGCTGCTGGAAGCGGTGCCGCCGCAGGCGCGCATCGTGCTGCTGGGCGACAAGGACCAGCTGGCCGCGGTGGAATCGGGCGCCGTGTTCGCCGAGCTGAGCGCCGACCCGACCTTGAGCGACGGCGCGCTGGCCGACCTGGCCGCCCTCAGCGGCACGCCGCCGATGCTGATCGCCCCGCCCGCGCCGGCGCGGCCGAGTGCGCTGCATGACAGCGCGGTGTGGTTCACCCAGAACTTCCGCTTCGCGGCCGACAGCGGCATCGGCCTGCTGGCGCGCGAGATCAACACCGGCCAGTCGGCCGCGGTGGTCCGGCGCCTGCGCGCGGCGCAGGGCCGCGGCGCGGCGGGCGAGCCGGATGACGGCGTCACCTGGCTGGAGGACGAAGGCGCCCTGCCCTCCCCGTCCACCCTGGCGGCGGCGCAGGCCGGCTTCGCGCCGCTGCTGCAGGCGGTGGCCGTCGCGCCGGACGACGTGGCGGCGGCCACCGCGGCCTACGAGCGCTTCCGCGTGCTGTGCGCCCAGCGCGAAGGCCCGCGCGGGCTGGTGGAACTGAACCGGCAGCTCACCGCCCACGCCCGCGCGGCGGCCGGTGGCCCCGCGCAGCCCGGCCCCTGGTACGCCGGCCGCCCGGTGATGGTGCTGCGCAACGATCCGCTGCTGCGCCTGTTCAATGGCGACGTCGGCCTGGCGCTGCCCGCGGCCGACGGCACCTTGCTGGTGTGGTTCGCCGACGCGGCCGCCGAAGGCGGCTTCCGCCCGGTGGCGCCGGTGCGGCTGCCGCCGCACGAGACGGCCTATGCGATGACGGTGCACAAGTCCCAGGGCTCGGAGTTCGACGAGGTGCTGGTGGTGCTGCCCGCCCGCCCCGGCCGCCTGACGAGCCGCGAACTCCTCTACACCGCCGTCACCCGCGCCCGCCGCCGCGTGGCCCTCAGCGGCCCCGAAGCCACCCTCACCGCCGCCATCCAGTCGCCCACGCAGCGGGATTCGGGGCTGCTGGCGCGGTTGAGGGAGGCGTTGGCTACAACCCCGGACAGGAGAGCCGAATGAAGACCCGCTTCCGCACCTCTCGAGCGGCTGCCGCGCCACGGTGGCTGCGTCTGCTGGCATGTCTGCTGCCGGTGTGGCTCGCCAGCACGGCGACAGTGCGGAGTGAACCGGTCGAGAAGCTCGAGGCCGGACAGCGCGGCCGGATCGAGTTCATGTCCAGTTCGCCCAAGAACCGCTGGGTGATGGCTCGAAGCGCACTGGGCAACGCCGCGCCCGAGGCGCCCCTCGTGATCTGGGGCGACCTGCTCTTTCCGCCAACACACGCGCCCGGGCGGAAACTGCCTGCCGTGGTGGTCAGCCATGGCAGCGAAGGTGCCGGCTCGCTGTACTACGACGTGTGGGCCAAGGCCTTTCTGGCCGAGGGCTATGCCGTCTTCATCGTCGACAGCCAGAAGCCACGCGGCGTCGCGCGCAACCTGGGCAGTCTGCAGTTGAGCTGGAACACGACGGCCAACATTGCCGACGGGCTGAACGCGCTGCGGGTGCTGGCGACGCATCCGGAGATCGATGCCGGCCGCATTTTCCACATCGGCTTCTCTCGCGGCGCTTCGGCTTCCTATGCCAGTGCGTGGCCCATCTACCAGCAGGTGGTGCTGCCGGCGGGCGTGCGCTATGCCGGACACATCGCCGTATACCCGGGTTGCAACGTCCGCTTCCACGAGGAGTTGACTGCCACCAACACTGCGCCGGTGCTGCTGCTGCTGGCCGGTAAGGACGACATGACACCGGCGCAGCCGTGCATCGAGTATGTGCAGTACCTGGCTGCCGAAGGCCATGATGTTCGCTACAGGCTGTATCCCGACGCTCACCATGTGTTCGACCGCCTGAACCAGCCCTGGGCCCGCTTCAGGGAAGGCACATCTGCCGACTGCTCGCTCGAGCACACCGTCACCGACCGCCGTACAAAGCCTTCGCGCTTTCTGTGGGGCAACTACAAGACGGGCGAGCGGTTCACCGACGACGCTGCCTGGCTTGCAGCGCAAGATGCCTGCCGCCGGGAGAAGTGGATTACGGTCGAGAGCCATCCGGCTTCGCGCGAGGCGGCGGTGGCTGACACGCTGGCATTCATGCAAGCGCTGCGCTGAGCCGCCGCAAGCCGCTCCGGCCACGGTGCAGTAGGGCTGCTGGTGTTCCGTTCGGCCTCCATTTGTCGGAAACCAACGAACAAATGGAACATACTTGCCCTCATGACCGACAACAGCCACATGCAGCGGGTGCAGGCGCTGGCAGAGCGCAACGGGCTGCTGCGTGCCTGCGACCTGCAAGCCATCGGAGCACCTCGCGTGCTGCTCACGAGGATGACCGCCGCCGGGCTCCTGGAGCGTGTTGGCCGCGGGCTATATCGGCTGCCGAACACCGCCGGCTCCGAGCACGACGGCTTGGTGAAAGTCGCTGTCCTGGCGCCGCAGGCAGTGTTCTGCCTACTTACCGCCCTGCAGATTCATGAGCTGACCACCCAACTGCCGCGCAAGGTGTGGATCGCCATGCCGCGCGGCAGCCATGCGCCGAAGATCGACCATCCGCCGCTCAAGATGGTGCAGTACGGCGGTGAAGCCTATGCCGCCGGTGTCGAGGAAGTGATCCGCGACGGCGCCACGCTCCGCGTGTACGGCATCGCCAAGACGGTGGCGGACTGCTTCAAGCAGCGCAACAAGATCGGCCTGGACGTGGCCCTGGAGGCGCTGAAGGAAGCACGCGCCCGCCGGCGCGCCACCGCCGACGAGCTGTGGCACTACGCCAAGGTCTGCAGGGTGTCCAACGTCATGCGGCCTTACATGGAGAGCATCGGATGAGCCGTTGCGATGCCAACGCCGCGGCGTCGATCCGCGCCCGGCTGCTGAACGTGGCCAAGGCGCAGGGCGCCGATTTCAACCAGGTACTCGTGCGCTTTGCACTGGAGCGCATGCTGTATCGACTGACGCTTTCCGCACACGCCGACCGCTTCGTGCTCAAGGGCGCGCTGCTGTTCACGCTCTGGTATGACATGCCGCACCGCGCCACACGCGATGTGGATCTGCTGGGGTTCGGCGCCAGCGACCTGGTGTCGATCGCATCTGTCTTTCGCGACATTGCCGCGGTGGAAGTGGATGACGGCATCGTGTTCGATCCGGCTTCCGTCGCCGTCGAGGAGATCCGCAAGGAGGCGGGTTACGGCGGCGTCCGCGTGGTGGTGGGGGGCGAACTGGCTCGGGCTCGCTGCAGGACGCAAATCGACGTCGGTTTCGGTGATGCGGTCACCCCGGCCACGGTGGCATCGGTGTACCCGGTTCTGCTGGACGACTTGCCGGCACCCAGGCTGCAGGCTTACCCGACCTATACCGTGGTCGCAGAAAAGCTGGACGCCATCACCCTGCTGGGGATGGCCAATAGCCGGTTGAAGGACTACTTCGACCTGGCGGTGCTGGTGGAACGTGAATCGCTGGACGCGCAGATCCTGACCCAAGCCATCCGCGCCACCTTCGAGCGGCGAGGCACATCGCTGCCCGCAGCACTGCCTATCGGCTTGACAGACGAATTCGCGCAGGACGCGTCACGGCAGGCGCTGTGGCGGGCGTTTCTCAACAAGAACGACCTGCCGCCACAGCCCTTGCCCGGGGTGGTGCTGGTCCTGCGCACCGCGCTGGCGGCCGCCCTGCTGCCCTCCAACGGGCCGAATGGCCACAGATGACAGGGCGCCAAGCCCGACTCGGCGCCCGCCTACGCCACCGCCACCACCCTCCCCCCATACCCCGCCACCGCCGCCGCCAGCGCGGCCTGCACCTGCTGCAGCAGCAGGTCATCGCCCAGCACGCGCACGTCGCCGCCGTGGCGCAGCACGTCCATGGCCAGTTCGGTGGGGTCGGTGTAGGGCAGGGTCAGGCGGTAGCTGCCGTCGGGCTGGCGCTCGCCCCGCTGCTGCGGATGCCATTGCTCGTTGGCCACCCACTCGGCCGCCTCGGGCGTGAACAGCAGCGTCGCCTCGCGCAGCGTGGTGCCGCCGAACACGCCGTAGCCGGCATCGAGCGCGGCTTCCACCGTGGCGATCGGCACCTCGCGCGCCGGGGTGTCCAGCAGGCGCGCGCTGCGCACCGCGTCCACCGCGAAGCGGCGCAGCCCGTCGCTGGCGTGGCACCAGGCGTCCAGGTACCAGGTGTTGCGGTGGTAGACCAGCCGCTGCGGCGACACCGTGCGCAGCGAGGCCTGCTGCCGGCTGCGCACGTAGTAGTCCAGCTCGGCCTGGCAGCGCTGGGTGATGGCGCTGCCCAGCAGCTCGAAGTGCCGCGGCGACACCGCGCGGCGCGCCGGGCTGGCGATGCGGATGCGCTTCATCAGCGCCATCGCATCGGCCTCGCTGGTGCCCAGCATGCGGTGCAGCTTGTCCAGCAGCGGCTGCAGGTGGCGCGCCAGCACGCCCCCTTCGTCCAGGCCCTGGATCAGCTGGTGCATCGTCAGCAGCGCATGGATCTCGCGCTCGCTGAACCACACGCCGGGCAGCTCGTGGGTCTTGCCGGCCGCGCCGTCGGGCCCGGCTTCGCCGCCGGAAGCCGCGGCGCCCGCGCCCGCCGCGAAGCGGTAGCCGTTGTGGAAGCGGTCGTACTCGATCGGCGCGTCCATGCGGCTGCGCAGGTATTCCAGGTCGCGCTTGAGCGTGGCGCGGGACACGCCCAGCTCGTCCATCAGCTCGTTGAAGCTCACCAGGCCCTGCTCGGGGCGGCGGCTGCGGATCAGCAGCTCGATCTTGTAGAAGCGTTCGGTACGGTCCACGGCGGTAGCAGCGCCCGGCCGGGGCGCCAAGGAAAAAACACACGCAGGGTATCGCAGGCTCACGCCATGAGCCTGTGACCACCCAAACTGGTGTTGCCGGGGTCGTCCCGGTGTCTCCTTCCGGAGCTGTCTTCCATGGCCCAAGCCGCCCTTGCCCTCGCCCTCGACTTCGGTGCCGAGCACCATGCTGCCGGCCATGCCCACGCTCCGTCCGGCGCCCCCACCACCGCCTTCGAGCGCACCGGCTGGGAGATCGGCCGCGACCATGCCCGCTACGGCCTGACGCCGCCGGCCGACCAGATGCTGTTCGGCCATCCGCTGCGCCAGGGCTGGGACGCCGGCCAGCCCGCCTTCCGCCGCCGCACCCGGCCGGCCACGCCGGCCGTGCGCCAGTGGCTCGCGCTGCGACTGCAGGCCTGGCTGCGCGGCGCGGCCTTCGAGGATCTGCAGGTGACGCCGCACCTGATGAAGCAGATCGCCACCACCCAGTGCCCGGTGACCGGCGAGCGCCTGACGCAGTCCACCGGCCACCCCAGCGATGCGGTCGTCGAGCGCCTGAACGCCCAGGCCGCCTATGCGGCAGGCAACCTGGCGATGATGAGCCGCCGGGCCCAGGTCGCCCGTGCCGGCCGCGATGCGCAGGCCGCCCTGCAGGCGGCGCGCGAGGCCGAGGCCCTGCCGGCCGACGAGGCGCTGGAGGGCCTGACCGCCGCGCAGTGGCTGCGCCTGGCGGTGCTGATCAGCTTCGCCACGCCGCTGCAGCACGACCAGGCCGCCGCAATGCCGCTGGTGCTGCTGCCGCCCAACCGGGTGCGGGTGATCAATCCGGTTCAGGCGCTGCAGGTGGTGCTGTCGCTGCCGTTCGCCGGCACGGCCGACCTGCCGCGGCTGGCGCCGATCGCCGCGCTGGTGCCGGCCCGGGCCCGCCCGGCGTTCCATGTCTTCATGACCACGCTGCTGGCCCGCCGGGTGGCCGGCGGCCATGCCTGGGATGCCGCGGCGATGAAGGCTGCGCTGATCGGCGCCTGGAGCGACCCGCTGGTGCAGCGCCGCTGGCAGCGGCTGTCGCTGGACCTCAGCCCGGCCGAGGCCGATGCGGTGGTGGCCGGCGCGGTGAAGGCCGGCATCGCCGACGCCGGCTGGCGCAGCAGCAGCTTCGCCCAGGCCACCGACGGCTGGGGCTTGGCGCCACTGCACATGGCCCCCGCCACCCAGCCCATCCGCCTGGTACCCGAGCGCCGCGCCGCCAACGGCTCACGCGCCAGCCTGCAGCGCAACACCGCCCGACCGCCCGCCAGCGCCGCTCAGGCAGCAGCGGCGCAGCGCTGACCCGGCACGCAGGCGCCGCCCAAGGCGGCCGCCGGGCCTCCGACGCGGCCGCCGGCCCCCTCGGGGAGCCGCGGAGCTTGGGGGTGAACCTACCTGCCGACGGCGTCGAGCAGCTGCTGCTTGTTCATCCTCGACCGCCCCTTCACGCCCTTCTTCTGCGCCTCGTTGTAGAGCTGCGCATAGGTGCGGCCGCCCTCGCCGCTGTGCGAGCGCTTGCCGCCGCGGTGGCCGGGCGACGCGTCCTTCACTGACGAGCGGCTGGCGGTCTTCGACTCGCCGTGCTGCGCGCGCTCCTTGTTGACGGTGCGCGCCGCGATCTCCTCGGCGACCTTCTCCGGCTTGCCGCGCTGCTTCAGGCCGGTCTTGATGTGGTCGTACTGGCGCTCCCGCTTGGCGGACCAATCGGTGCTGGGCATGGCTGCTCCTTGCTCAAGATGCCCCGTCGGGGCGACATCCCGCTTCGGCAATTCAGATGCCGTCGGGCACGGAATACCACTGCCGCAGCACGTTGATCTCCTCGATCAACGCCGCCTTGCACTTGTCGCAGCAGATGCCGCTCATCGGCCCGATGTTCCAGTTGCAGCCGGTGGCATCGCGCGGGTGCTTGATGATGGCCACGTTGGCCAGGCCGCCGCATTCGGGCCGGTGCCAGGCCACACCGCGCACCAGCTTCTGCACGTGGCTGGCCGGTATCTGCAGGTGGCCGCGGCTGTCCCAGCGGCCGGCCAGCTGCACCTGCAGGTCCTCGTGCGCCTCGGCGCGCGTCGGGAACGCGACCAGCGAGACCTCCATCGTCGTCAGCGACTTCTGCTGGTCCGAGACCATCGCCCAACGCCACAGAAGATCCACGTCCTGGACGAGCTCGTACTGCCACTCCATATCGACCTCCGCTGCCCTTGCATGCGCCTGACCGACGGGGGCAAATGCCATTCCCGCGGCCAGGCGGCCCCCGCGTCCGACGGCGGGGGCGGGGTCAGCGGGCCACGAACAGCAGCAGCGAGCGGCCGGCCAGCTGGCGCACCGAGCCGCCTTCGGCGGTCTCGCCGCTGGCATCGGGCTGAGCCGTATCAACCTCCAGCGCCCAGTGCGTGCCCTCGGCCGGCGGCGCCGGCAGCGTGAAGTCGATCGGCTCATGCCAGGCGTTGAACAGCATCAGCACCGAGGCGTCCTCGGCCGGCCGCTCCAGGTGCGAGCGCGGCGCCCGCCCGTCGAGCGAGAGGCCGAAGCACAAGGTGTTGCCGTCTTCCCAGTGGCCAGGCTGCATCTCCTGGCCGTCGGGTGCCCACCAGATGGCATCGCGCAGGCCCAGTTCCTCGTGCGGCTGGCCGGTGAGGAAGCGGCCTCGGCGCAGCACCGGCAGGTCGCGGCGCAGCGCCAGCAGCTTGCGCACGAAGGCCTGCAGCGCCTGGCCGCGTTCGTCGATGCGGTCCCAGTGCAGCCAGGAGATGTCGTTGTCCTGGCAGTAGGCGTTGTTGTTGCCGTTCTGGCTGCGGCCGAACTCGTCGCCCGCCACGATCATCGGCGTGCCCTGGGACAGCAGCAGCGTGGCCAGCAGGTTGCGCTGCTGCTGGGCCCGCAGGGCGTTGATCGCCTCGTCGTCGGTCAGGCCCTCGGCGCCGCAGTTCCACGAGCGGTTGTCGCTGTGGCCGTCGCGGTTGTCCTCACCGTTGGCGTCGTTGTGGCGCTCGTTGTAGCTCACCAGATCGGCCAGCACGAAGCCGTCGTGCGCGGTGATGAAGTTGACGCTGGCCCAGGGCCGGCGTCCGCGGCGGTTGAAGGTGTCGCCGCTGGCGGTCACGCAGCCGGCCAGCGCGGCGGCGGTGCCGGTCTCGCCCTTCCAGTAGCTGCGCACGGTGTCGCGGAAGCGGTCGTTCCATTCCGCCCAGCCGGGCGGGAAGCCGCCCACCTGGTAGCCGCCGGGGCCGCAGTCCCAGGGCTCTGCGATCAGCTTGACGCTGGACAGGATCGGGTCCTGCCGGCAGGCATCCAGGAAGCCGCCGCCTTCGTCGAAGCCGTAGGGCTCGCGCGCCAGGATGGTGGCCAGGTCGAAGCGGAAGCCGTCCACCTGCATCTCCGTCACCCAGTAGCGCAGACTGTCGGTCACCATCTGCAGCACCCGCGGGTGGCTCAGGTTCACCGTGTTGCCGGTGCCGGTGTCGTTGATGTAGTAGCGCGGCTGGTCGGGCATCAGCCGGTAGTAGCTGGCGTTGTCGATGCCCTTGAAGCTCAGCGTCGGGCCCAGCTCGTTGCCTTCGGGCGTGTGGTTGTAGACCACGTCGAGGATCACCTCCAGCCCGGCCTGGTGGTAGCGCGCCACCATCTCCTTGAACTCGTCCACGTCGGGCCGGCTCAGGTAGTCGGGGTGCACCGCGAAGAAGCCGATGGTGTCGTAGCCCCAGTAGTTGCTCAGGCCCTTGTCCAGCAGGAAGGGCTGGGTGAGGAAGGTCTGCGAGGGCAGCAGCTCGATGCTGGTGACGCCCAGGTTCTTCAGGTGGCCGATCACCGCGTCGTGGGCCAGTCCCTTGAAGGTGCCGCGCTCGTTCTCGGGCACCTCGGGGTGGCGCTTGGTCATGCCCTTGACGTGGGCCTCGTAGAACACGGTCCGGTCCCAGGCCACGCGGCTGCGCTCGCGCAGCGTCCAGTCGAAGCGGCTGTCCACCACCACGCACTTGGGCACGAAGGGCGCGCTGTCGCGCTCGTCGAAGCTGAGGTCGGCGTCCGGATGACCGACGGTGTAGCCGAACAGCTCGTCGCGCCATTCCACCTGGCCGACGTGGGCGCGGGCATAGGGGTCGAGCAGCAGTTTGTTGGGATTGAAGCGGTGACCCTTCTCGGGCTCGTACGGGCCGTGCACGCGATAGCCGTAGCGCTGGCCGGGCTTCAGGCCGGCGATGTGGCCGTGCCACACCTCGTCGGTGTATTCGGGCAGCGTGATGCGCGCGATCTCCTCGCGGCCGCTGTCGTCGAACAGGCACACCTCCACCTTGGTGGCATGGGCGGAGAACAGCGCGAAGTTGACGCCATCGCCGATGCAGGTCGCACCACGGGGATGCGGCGTGCCTTCACTCAGGCGGGCGTCGTAGGAAGTGGGCATGCGGGTCGTCCAGGCTGGGTGACGTGGGAAGGCGGCGGCCGGGGCAGCAAAACGCCCCGCCGCCGGGAAACGGCAAGCCTCATGGTCGGGGACGGTTGTGGCCGCGTGTATCGGCGCGCCACGCTGGCGCTCGTCGGACAGCGCCGACGCTGCCACCACAATCGGCCGCGCCGCGCCCTGCCTGCGCGCCGCATAATTCACTGACTGGTTAACTGCATCCGAATGAGCACCGAGCCATCTACCCCCACCGACGAGCGCCTGCGCGACGCCGACCGATCGCAGGCCACCATCCTGGCTGCCGCCCGCGACGAGTTCGCCGAACACGGCCTGGGCGGCGCGCGGGTGGACCGCATCGCCGAGCGGGCGGGCCTGAACAAGCGGCTCATCTACTACTACTTCGCCGACAAGGAGCGGCTGTTCCAGGCGGTGCTGGAGCAGGCCTACCGCGACATCCGCGCCGCCGAACAAGACCTGCACCTGCTCGACCTGCCGCCGGCCGACGCGGTGCGGCGGCTGGTGGAATTCACCTGGAACTACTACCTGGCGCACCCCGAGTTCCTGACGCTGCTCAACAGCGCCAACCTGCACCGCGCGCGGCACCTGACGGATTCGCAGCGCGCGCGGGAGCTGAACACGCCGCTGATCGAGACGCTGGGCGAGATCCTGGAGCGCGGCCGGCGCGAAGGCAGCTTCCGCGGCGGGGTGGACCCGCTGCAGCTGTACGTGTCCATCGCCGGGATGGCGTACTTCTACCTGTCGAACAACCACACGCTCTCCGCCATCTTCGGGCGCGACCTGATGGCGGCCAAGGCGCTGCAGCAGCGGCTCTCGCACATGAGCGACGTGATCCTGGGCTATGTGCTGATCTAGCCCTTCGGGTAATTCCCAAGCCGCGCCGCCTGTACGCGGTGCGGACGGTCCTCCTAGAATCAATTCACCATCCAGTGAATTAGAAGTTCGAGGAGACCGCGATGAAGCCTGTACGCCGCACCGCCCTGGTGCTGTCCTCCGCCGCGATGTTCTGGGGGTTGCTGGCCGCTGCTGGCCCCGCCGCCGCGCAGAACGGCTACCCCACCAAGCCCATCCGCGTGATCGTGCCGTTCGCGGCCGGCAGCACCACCGACATCATGGCCCGCGCGATCAGCGACAAGCTCAGCGCCAGCCTGGGCCAGCAGGTGATCGTGGACAACCGCGGCGGCGCCAGCGGCACCATCGGCCAGCAGATGGTGGCCACCGCGGCCCCCGACGGCTACACGCTGATGATCCATTCGTCGTCGCACACCGTCAGCCCCTGGACCTTCGCCAAGCTGCCGTTCGACACCCAGGCCGACTTCGCCGGCATCACGCCGATCGCCTCGCTGGCCAACGTGATGGTGATCTCGCCGGCCAAGGGCGTGAAGTCGCTGCCCGACCTGCTGGCCGCGGCGCGTGCCAAGCCGGGCAGCTTCAACTACGCCTCGGCCGGCCAGGGCAGCGCCACGCACCTGAATGCCGAGAAGTTCAAGCTGGCCGCCCACATCGAGGCCACCAACATCCCGTTCAAGGGCTCGGCCGAGGCGGTGAGCGAGGTGCTGGGCGGCCGGGTGGACTACTACTTCTCGCCCATCGCGCCGGTGATCGGCCAGATCAAGGACGGGCAGCTGCTGGCGCTGGCGGTGGGTTCGCCCAAGCGCTCGGCCGCGCTGCCCGACGTGCCCACCACCGCCGAGGCCGGCGTGCCGGGCTCGGAATTCAACTTCTGGATCGGGATGATGGCCCCGGCCAAGACCCCGCGCGACATCGTGAAGAAGCTGCATGACGAAGTGGCCAAGGCCCTGGCCTCGCCCGAGGTGAAGGAGCGCTTTGCCAAGCTGGGCGCCGACCCGTGGACGATGCAGCCCGAGCAGTTCGACCAGTACATCAAGGACGAGATCGCGGCCAATGCCAAGCTCGTCAAGGCCGCCGGCCTGTCCCCGCAATAACGCAACCCGGAGTACTCGAAGATGGCCACTCAACGGCTCGGCATCGTGATGCATGGCGTCACCGGCCGCATGGGCATGAACCAGCACCTGATCCGCTCCATCGTGGCGATCCGCGCGCAAGGCGGCGTCACCCTGGCCAACGGCGACAAGGTGATGCCCGACCCCATCCTGATCGGCCGCAATGCCGAGAAGATCGAGGCGCTGGCACGGGCCCATGGCATCAACCGCTTCGGCACCAACCTGGAGGCGGCGCTGGCCGACAAGGCCGACAGCGTGTTCTTCGACGCCGGCACCACGCAGATGCGGCCGCAGCTGCTGGCGCAGGCGCTGCGCGCCGGCAAGCATGTGTACTGCGAGAAGCCCATCGCCACCACGCTGGCCGAGGCGCTGGAGATCGCCCAGGTGGCGCAGGCCTCGGGCCTGAAGCACGGCGCGGTGCAGGACAAGCTGTTCCTGCCCGGCCTGCGCAAGCTGGACATGCTGCGCCGCGCCGGCTTCTTCGGCCGCATGCTCAGCGTGCGGCTGGAGTTCGGCTACTGGGTCTTCGAGGGCGACCTGCAGCCGATCCAGCGCCCGAGCTGGAATTACCGCAAGGAAGACGGCGGCGGCATGATCCTCGACATGATGTGCCACTGGCGCTACGTGCTGGACAACCTGTTCGGCCAGGTCAAGAGCATCTCCTGCATCGGCGCCACCCACATCCCCACCCGCTGGGACGAAGCCGGCCAGCCGTACAAGGCCACCGCCGACGACGCCGCCTATGCCACCGCAGAGCTGGTGGGCCACAACGGCGAGCCGGTGATCGCGCAGCTCAACATGAGCTGGGCCACCCGGGTGCGGCGCGATGACCTGGTGACCTTCCATGTCGATGGCACCGACGGCTCGGCCGTGGCCGGCCTGAGCGACTGCCGCGCGCAATCCCGCGTGACCACGCCGCGGCCGGTGTGGAACCCCGACGTCAAGCAGACCATGCCCTTCTTCGACCAGTGGCAGGAGGTGCCCGACACCCAGGCCTACGACAACGGCTTCAAGATCCAGTGGGAGCACTTCATCCGCCACGTGGTGGAGGACGCGCCCTACCAGTGGACGCTGCCCGAAGGCGCCAAGGGCGTGCAGCTGGTGGAGGCCGCCACCAGGAGCTGGAAGGAACGCCGCTGGATCGACGTGCCGGCGCTGCAGGTGTAGGTGGGCGGCATGGCCATCACGCTCTCCCTGCCCACCGCCGACGGCCTGCTGCGGCCCTACACGCTGCAGGCCGCGGCCCCGCTCGCCGCCGCGCGCGGCGCAGGCCGCCTGCCCTTCAACCGCATCGCCTACTCGGCCGCGCATGTGGTGGCCGATCCGCTGGCCGCCGTCGACCCGTGGCTGCAATGCGCCATCGACTGGGACACCACCATCGCCTACCGCCAGCGGCTGTGGAGCCTGGGCCTGGGCGTGGCCGAGGCGATGGACACCGCCCAGCGTGGCATGGGCCTGGACTGGCCCACCTCGCTGGAGCTGATCCGCCGCAGCCTGGATGCGGCACGCGACCATCCGGGGGCGCTGGTGGCCAGCGGCTGCGGCACCGACCACCTGGCGCTGGACGCGGTGCGCAGCGTGGACGACGTGATCCGCGCCTACGAGGAACAGATGGAGGCCATCGAGGCCCTGGGCGGCCGGCTGATCGTGATGGCCAGCCGCGCGCTGGCCCGGGTGGCCAGCGGCCCGGCCGACTATGAGCGGGTGTACGGCCGCATCCTGCGCCAGGCGCGGCAGCCGGTCATCCTGCACTGGCTGGGCGAGATGTTCGACCCCGCGCTGGCCGGCTACTGGGGCGGCGGCAGCGACGTGCAGGCCGCGATGGACACGGCGCTGGGCATCATCGAGGCGCATGCCGACAAGGTGGACGGCATCAAGATCAGCCTGCTGGACAAGGACAAGGAAATCGCGATGCGCCGCCGCCTGCCCGCCACCGGCGGGGCCGATGGGCAAGGCGTGCGCATGTACACCGGCGACGACTTCAACTATGCGGAGCTGATCGCCGGCGACGGCCACGGGCCGGCCAAGGTGCATGGGCAGAGCGATGCGCTGCTGGGCATCTTCGACGCCATCGCGCCGGCGGCCAGCGCGGCGCTGAGTGCGCTGGCCGCGGGCGACGAAGCGCGCTTCCACGAGATCCTGACGCCCACGGTGCCGCTGTCGCGCCACATCTTCGCGGCGCCCACGCGCTTCTACAAGACCGGCGTGGTGTTCATGGCCTGGCTCAACGGCCACCAGCAGCACTTCACGATGGTGGGCGGGCAGCAGAGCACCCGGTCAATGGTGCACCTGGCCGAGCTGTTCCGCCTGGCCGATGCGGCGCGGCTGCTGGACGACCCGGCGCTGGCCGCGCAACGGATGCGCACGCTGCTGGCGCTGCATGGGGTGGACGCTTGAACATGAGCCGCGACTTCAGCGACAGCCACCAGTGGCTGTCGATCAACACCGCCACGGTGCGCAAGCAATGGCCGCTGGACCGCATCATCGACGAATGCGCGCGGCGCGAGATCCGCGCCATCAGCCCCTGGCGCGACCAGGTGGCCGCGGTGGGCCTGGAGGCCACCGCGCGGCAGCTGCGCGCGCACGGCATGCAGCTGTCGGGCTACTGCCGCGGCGGCTTCTACCCGGCCGCCGATGCCGCCGGCCTGCAGGCGGCGCTGGACGACAACCGCCGCGCGATCGACGAGGCCAGGACGCTGGGCGCGCCCTGCCTGGTGCTGGTGGTGGGCTCCCTTCCCGGCACAACCCCCGGCGCGCTGGCCGGCCAGCCTGTCTATACAAGCCTGGCACGCGCCCGCGCAGAGGTGCGCGACGGCATCGCCGCCAGCCTGGATTACGCCAGGCAGGTCGGCATGCCGCTGGCCATCGAGCCGCTGCACCCGATGCAGGCCGCCGAACGTGCCTGCATCAACACGCTGGAGCAGGCGCTGGACCTGTGCGACGAGCTCGACCCCGATCGCAGCGGCGCCCTGGGCGTGGCCCTGGACGCCTACCACGTGTGGTGGGACCCGAAGCTGCAGCAGCAGATCGAGCGCGCCGGCGCGCAGCGCCTGCTGGCCTACCACGTGTGCGACTGGCTGGTGCCCACGCGCGACCTGCTGAACGACCGCGGCATGATGGGCGACGGCGTGATCGAGCTGAAGGCCCTGCGCGCGGCCGTGGAGGCCGCCGGCTACCGCGGCTTTGCCGAGGTGGAGATCTTCTCCGAGCACTGGTGGCAGCAGCCCGGCGAACGGGTGCTGGACACCTGCATCGAACGCCACCGCAGCGCCGTGTGACCGCGGTCCGGGCGCCGTGTGCGCGCCGCAGGCACGCCAAGTGCCGCAGGCGCGCACAACGAGAGGAGCGACGATGACGCAGCAGACGGCCGATTCCCTGGCAGGCCCGCAGGCCAACCCCACCGCCGAGCCCAGCCTGCACCGGGTGATGGGCCCCTGGCTGCTGCTGCTGTTCATCGTCGGCGACATCCTGGGCACCGGCATCTATGCGCTCACCGGCCAGGTGGCCAAGCAGGTGGGCGGCGTGGTGTGGCTGCCGTTCCTGGTGGCCTTCGTCGTGGCGGTGATCACCGCCTTCAGCTACCTGGAGCTGGTGACCAAGTACCCCAAGGCCGCCGGCGCGGCGCTGTATGCGCACAAGGCCTTTGGCATCCACTTCATCACCTTCATCGTGGCCTTCGCGGTGATGTGCTCGGGCATCACCTCGGCCTCCACCGCCTCGCGCGCCTTCGCGGCCAACCTGTCGCAGGCCTTCGGGCTGGGATTCGAAGGCGGCTTTGCCATCACCGCGGTGGGCCTGGGCTTCATGGCGCTGGTGGCGGCGGTCAACTTCCGCGGCGTGGGCGAAAGCGTGAAGGTGAACGTGCTGCTCACCTGCGTGGAGCTGTCCGGCCTGCTGCTCATCATCGGCATCGGCCTGTGGGCCATCACCCAGGGCAATGGCGACGTGTCGCGCATCACCCAGTTCAAGCCGGCGGTGGACGGCGGCATGTTCTGGTCCGTCATCGCGGCCACGACGCTGGCCTTCTTCGCCATGGTGGGGTTCGAGGACTCGGTGAACATGGCCGAGGAATGCAAGGACCCGGTGCGCCACTTCCCGAAGGTGCTGCTGGGCGGGCTGGTCATCACCGGCATCATCTACGTGCTGGTGTCGGTCTCGGCCATCACGCTGGTGTCGCCGGAAAAGCTGGGCGAGGGCGAGACGCCGCTGCTGCAGGTGGTGCAGGCCGGCGCACCCTCCTTCCCGCTGGGCATCTTCGGCGTGATCACCATGTTCGCGGTGGCCAACAGCGCCCTGATCAACATGCTGATGGCCAGCCGCCTGGTGTACGGCATGGCGCGCGAGCAGGTGCTGCCCGCCGCCCTGGGCCAGGTGCATGCCACGCGCCGCACGCCCTACGTGGCCATCGGCTTCACCACGCTGCTGGCCTTCGGGCTCATCCTCTTCGTGGGCGAGGTGCCGGCCCTGGGCGGCACCACCGCGCTGCTGCTGCTGTGCGTGTTCACCGTGGTCAACGTGTCGGTGCTGGTGCTGCGCAAGGACAAGGTCAACCACAAGCATTTCAAGACACCGACGCTGCTGCCGGTGCTGGGGGCGCTGTCCTGCGCCTTCCTGGTGGGGCCGTGGACCGGCCGCGCCACGGTGCAGTACGAGATCGCCGGCATCCTGCTGGGCGTGGGCGTGCTGCTGTGGCTGCTGACGGTGCGGCTGAACCGCAGCGCCGCCCTCAAAAGGTAACAAGGGCTCATGCGGGGCGGCGGCCGGTCGATAAGCCTGCGGTCGTCCTCCTCGCGCGGCCGGGTCAGCCGGCCGCCAGCCCATGTTCAGAAGTTTTCGTCTCCGCCTTGCCGTGCTGATGGCCCTGCTGCTGCTCGGCAGCATGGGCAGCCTGTCCTGGATGGTGGGTGCCAGCATGTCGCGGCAGCTGGCTGCCGAGCAGGGCCGGGCGCTGCACAACCTGGGGCGCGGCATCGCCAGCCTGATGGGCCAGGGCCTGGACGAGCGGCTGGACGAGATCGCCCGCCTGGCCGAAGGCGACCTGTATCCGTATGCCGCCGGCCCGCGCACGATCGACGACCGCAGCCTGGACCGCATCGCCGCCAACCGCGCCCACTACAGCTGGATCGGCATGGCCCGCACCGACGGCCAGGTGCTGGCCGCCACCCGCCACATGCTGGTGGGCCAGAGCGTGGCCGAGCGGCCGTGGTTCCGCCACGGCCTGCAGGCGCCCTACACCGGTGACGTGCACAAGGCCAAGCTGCTGGCCGCCATGCTGCCGCCGGCGGCCGATGGCGCGCCGCCGCGCTTCATCGACTTCGCCGCGCCGCTGACCGACGGCAACGGCCGCGTGGTGGCGGTCATCGGCGCCCATGTGAACTGGGACTGGGGCCGCGAGATCATCGCCCTGCTGCGCAGCAACGACGCACGCCAGCACGGCGTGCGGGTGTACATCGTCGACGCCACCGGCAATGCCATCCTGCTGCCGCTGGATGCGCCGTCCGACGACACCGTGCCGCAGCTGGACCGGGCGGCCCATGCGCCGGCGCTGCTGGAATGGCCTGACGGCACCGACTACCTGACCGCCGTCACCCCGGTGGAAGCCAATGCCGGGCCCAACCGGCTGGGCTGGAAGGTGGTGGTGCGCCAGCCCGCCAGCGAGGCGCTGCGCCCGGCCTATGCGGCGCAGCGGGTGGTGTGGTGGTCGGGGCTGGGCCTGTCGCTGCTGGCCGCGGTGCTGGCCTGGTGGATGGCCGGCAACCTGAGCCGGCCGCTCACCGCGCTGCATGCGGCCGCGCGCCGCATCGGCGCGGGCGAGACCGACGTGCAGCTGCCGGCGCCCAGCGGCGCCAGCGAGGTGCGCAGCCTGAATGCCGCGCTCACCACCATGATGGCCACGCTGGCCACGCGCGAACGCTCGCTGCGCACGGCCAACGAGACGCTGGAAGCCCGCGTGGCCGAGCGCACCCAGGCGCTGGCCGACGCCAATGCCGAGCTGACGCTGCTGGCCCGGCGCGACGCCCTCACCGGCCTGCCCAACCGCCGCGCCGCCGACGAGCGGCTGCAGTCCGAGGTGGCGCGCCACCGCCGCAGCCAGCTGCCGCTGGCGCTGCTGGTGCTGGACATCGACCACTTCAAGCGGGTGAACGACCAGCACGGCCATGCGGTGGGCGACACCGTGCTGGCCGAGGTGGCGCAGGTGCTGCAGCGCACCCTGCGCACCACCGACTTCGTGGCCCGCACCGGCGGCGAGGAATTCATCGTGCTGCTGCCCGATACCGATGCCGCCGGCGGCCTGCTGGCCGCGGAGAAGCTGCGCGCCGCGGTGCAGGCCCATCCCATCGCCGCGGTGGGCACGGTGACGGTGAGCGTGGGCCTGGCGACCCGGGCCGAGGCCTTCCGCGACGCGGCCGCCGCCACCCATGCCGCCGACGTGGCGCTGTACTCGGCCAAGCGCAGCGGCCGCAACCGCGTGGTGCGCTTCGACGAGGCGGCCCAGATCAGCGACAGCCTGCTCGACGCCCTGGGCACCTGATGCGGCGGGTACCGGGTCTTCACCCCTAAGTTCGCAGCTTGCGTTGCGCTATTCTTGCCTGCACAAAGACATGGGCAGCCAGGCAGGGAGTACGCAAGTGGCAGTCGAAGTACCGCACCCATTCCACCGGCCCCGCGCCGTCCGCACCGCCACCCCATCTGCACGCGCACCGGCGTGAGCGGCGCAGGCGCACCGCCCTCGTCGTTGTGGGGGCGGCTGGCATCCCCCTTCCGTGAATTCGGCGGGCTGGCCGGCAGCCTCTACCTCATCGACCGCCTGCTGCGCAGCCTGTCGCCCCGGCTGGGGCTGTATGTGTACGAGCTGATGGTGCAGCCCATCACCGGCCGGGCGCTGCTGGGCCCCAAGCTCGTGCGCGACCTGCAGTTCGACGAGATCGGCCCCGGCCACCCGGCGCTGGCGCTGATGCCGGCGCGCGAGGACATCAAGGCCGCACGCTTCGCCCAGGGTGCCCGCTGCCTGGGCGTGTGGCGCCGTGGCGAGCTGATCGGCTACCTGTGGTTCTGCGCCGCCCGCTACGAGGAGGACGAGGTGCGCTGCACCTACCACCTGCAGCCGGCAGCCGCCTCCATCTTCGACTTCGACCTCTACGTGATGCCGGCCCACCGCATGGGCATCGGCTTCATGGCGGTGTGGCACGGCGCCAACCAGTACCTGCATGCGCAGGGCATCCGCTACACCTTCAGCCGCCTCACCCGCTTCAACCTGGCCTCCCGCAAGGCGCATGCGCACCTGGGCTGGAAGCGCGTGGGCCGTGCCGTGTTCCTGCATGCCGGACCGGTGGAGCTGATGGTGGCCACCGTGCGCCCGTGGCTGGCCGTGACCACCACCGGCCGCGTGCCGCTGCACCTCCAGCCGCAGGTGCTGCAGCAGGCCGCGCCCGCCAGCAGCGCCGTGCCCGCCCCGCCTTCCCTGAAACGCGAGCCGCCCCATGACTGACATCGACACCCTGATCGCCTGGATCCGCGAGGAAACCGGCTACACCGGCCCCATCGACCCCGACGAGGACCTGCTGCAGGCCGGCGTGCTGGACAGCTTCAACATCGTCTCGCTGGCCATGCATGCGCAGGAACAGTTCGGCGTCGAGTTCGAGGGCGAGGACCTGGTGCGCGACAACCTGGCCCGCCTGTCCAGCCTGGTGGCGCTGATCAAGCGCCGTACCGCCACCGCCTGAATTCGCCATGCCCGCTTCCATTCCCCGCTACCTGGCCCAGACCGCGCAGCGCCTGCCCGACAAGGTGGCCATCGTCTCGCGCGAGCGTTCCATCACCTTCGGCGAGCTGCAGGCGCAGGCCCAGGCCACCGCGCTGTGCCTGCGCGAGATGGGCCTGCAGCCCGGCGACCGCGTGGGCATCTGCATGGAAAAGACCATCGACCAGGTGCTGGCCATCCTGGGCGTGCTGCATGCGAATGCGGTGGTGGTGCCCATCCTGCCGCGGCTGAAGGCGCCCAACATCCGCCACATCATCGAGAACTCGGGCATGGCCGCGATGGTGACCGACGCCGACCGGCTGGGCGAGGTGAGCGACTTCGCCGGCATCACGCGGCTGATCACCGGCCACGGCGAGGTGAGCAACGACTGGCCCAACCTGCCCTACCTGCGCCGCTTCACCCAGCCGCGCAACATCTTCGACCGCATCGGCAACGACAACGCGGCCATCATCTATTCGTCGGGCTCCACCGGCCGGCCCAAGGGCATCCTCATCTCGCACCGCAACCTGGCCGAGGGCGCGGACATCGTGGCCGAGTACCTGGGCACGCGGGAGGACGACCGCATCGGCTGCATGCTGTCGTTCAACTTCGACTACGGCATGAACCAGATCTGGCAGACCATCCGCCAGGGCTGCACCCTGGTGCTGCATGAGCTGGCCCTGCCCAACGACCTGTTCGCGATGATGGCCAAGGAGCGCATCACCGCGCTGCCGGTGATGCCGGTCTTCATCACCAAGATGTTCGACCGCCGGCTCAAGGTGAACACCGCGGCCTTCGACTTCTCCGCCCTGCGCTACGTGTGCTCCACCGGCGGGCGGCTGTCCGACGACATGATCTCCGACCTGCGCGGCGCCTTCCCGCAGGCGCAGGTCTATTCGATGTTCGGCCTCACCGAGGCCTTCCGCGCCACCTACCTGCCGCCGGACAAGCTGGCCAGCCATCCGCAGTCGGTGGGCCGCAGCATCCCCGACTGCCAGGTGATGGTGCTGGACGAGAACGGCGACGAATGCCCGCCGCATGTGGTGGGCGAGCTGGTGCAGCGCGGCGCCACCGTCACCAAGGGCTACTGGAACGACCCGGAGAACACCGCCAAGACCTTCAGGACACATCCGCGTTTTCCCGGCGAGACGCTGGTGTTCTCCGGCGACCGGGTGTACCGGGACGAGAACGACTTCATCTACTTCGTCGCCCGCGCCGACGACATGATCAAGACCAAGGGCTTCCGCGTCAGCCCCACCGAGGTGGAGATCGAGGTGGTGCGCCATCCCGAGGTGGTGGAGGCGGTGGCCTTCGCGGTGCCCAACATCAGCGTGGGCGAGGACGTGGCCTGCGCCTACACCACCGTCAGCGGCAAGCCGCTGCCGGAGGCGGTGTTCCGCCAGTTCCTCAAGGGCGGCCTGCCCAGCCACATGGTGCCGGCGCTGCTGCTGCACTTCGACGGCTTCCCCATCCTGGGCAATGCCGGCAAGCTGGACCGCAAGGCCATCAAGCAGGCCGCGCTGGAGCGGCTGGCCGCCACGCCGCCGGCGGCCTGACGGGCACGCGAGCCATGCCGCAGCAGCCACCCCGCATCGTCATCGGCGTCATCGGCGACGACATCCACATCGTGGGCAACCGCATCATGCAGCTGGCGCTGGAAGAATCGGGCTGCCAGGTGTTCAACCTGCGCACCCGCAACCGGCCGGAGCACTTCTGCCAGGCCGCGCTGGAGGTCAATGCCGACGCCATCTTCGTCAGCTCGCTCAACGGCGAGGGCGAGTACTGGTGCGCCGGCCTGCGCGAGCAGCTGCAGCGCCTGGGCCTGGGCCGGGTGCTGCTGTACGTGGGCGGCAACGTGGTGGTGGGCAACCGGCCGGAGGCCGAGGTGGTGGCCCTGTTCAAGGGCTACGGCTTCGACCGCGTGTACCACCAGCGGCCCGACATCGGCGCGGCCATCAACGACCTGTTCGAGGACCTGCAGCATGGCCCGACCCAGCATTGATGCCCGCCTGCCCCATATCGACAGCCAGCGTGCGCAGGTGCTGGCCCATCCGCTGGCCCGCGGGCTGGACCCGGCCGAGGTGGCGCGCCACCTGGCCGGCCTGCCGGCGCAGCGCTTTCCCAGCACGATGTACGGCAGCCGCGGCCCGCTGCCGCTGATCCAGCCGCGCGGCGGCGTGCCCACCTTCGACGAGCAGCTGATGCTCACCCGCGCGCTCAGCGACGCCGGTGCCGACTTCATCCCGCTGACCATCGACAGCTGCACCCGCCACAACCAGTACGACACCGCGATGCAGCTGCTGCGCCGCAGCGAGGAGGAAGGCCGCAGCCTGCTCAACGGCTACCCGCTGGTGTGCCATGGCCATGAGCTCACGCGGCAGCTGTACGAAGGGCTGGACAAGCCGGTGAGCCTGCGCCACGGCACGCCCGATGCGCGGCTGCTGGTGGAGCTGGCCATCGCCTCGGGCATCGTGGAGATCGAAGGCGGCGGGCTGTGCTACTGCCTGCCCTACTCCGAAGGCTTTCCGCTGGACCGGGCGCTGCTGCACTGGCAGTACGTGGACCGGGTGTGCGCGCTGTACTCCACGCCCGGCCGGCCGGTGCATCGCGAGAGCTTCGGCCCGCTGAGCGCCACGCTGGTGCCGCCGGTCATCGCCATCACGGTGCAGATCGCCGAAGCGCTGCTGGCGGCCGAGCAGGGCGTGATGTCCTTCGCCGTGAGCTTCGGCCAGACCGGCTCCTTCGTGCAGGACGTGGCCACCGCGCGCGTGCTGCGGGCGCTGGCCCGCGAGGCGCTGGACGAGCACGGCTTCGCCGACGTGCAGCTGCGTCTGGTCTACCACCAGTGGATGGGCCAGTTCCCGATGCAGCGCGAGCGGGCGGCCGCGCTGATCGCCGGCTCGGCCGTGGTGGCCGGCGCCATCGATGCCGACAAGATCGTGGTCAAGACGGTGGACGAGGCCTTCGGCGTGCCCCGGCCCGAGGTGAATGCGCAGGCGGTGGATGCGGTGCGCTACGTGCTGCGCACCTTCGCGCTGCCGGGCGGCACCGCCTCGCCGCAGATCGATGCCGAGGCCGCGCTGATCGAGAGCGAGGTGCGCAGCCTGCTGCAGGCCATCTACGGCCTGTCCGGCGACATGTTCTGGGAGAGCGTGTACCGCGCCTTCCAGATGGGCTGGATCGACCTGCCCTTCTCGCCGCATGCCGACAATGCCAACAAGCTGGTGACGATGCGCGATGCGCAGCAGTCCATCCGCATCGCCGACCCCGGTGCGCTGCCGCTGCCCCCGCAGGCCATCGCCGCCGAGCGGCGCGCCATCGATGCCCGGCCCGACAACGGCGAGAAGACCTACCGGCGCATGCTGGCCGACATCTCGATGATGGTGTGAGCAGCTCCATGTTCAACGACCACGCCCGCCTGCCACCCGCGCGCATCGCGCTGGACATCGGCTCCACCGTCGTCAAGCTGGCCTGGCTGGACGACGCCGGCGGCCTGGCCGAGCAGCGCTTCTATCCGCGCGACTTCCAGGCCGGCATCCGCCGCCAGGTGATGGCGCTGCTGGCCGAGCACGGCATCGACCCCGACCAGCAGCCGGTGCTGGCCTGCTCGTCCGCCAACGGCGGCCTGCGCGTGGGCATCGTGTGCCTGAGCCCGCTGTTCAGCGGTGCAGCGCTGCGCAACCAGGTGCTGCTGGCCGGCGCCAACCCCGAATACGTGCATGCCTTCGACGAGGCCCGCGGCGACCTGCGCCGGGTCGACCTGCTGCTGGTGGGCGGCGGCATCGACTGCGAGGACGCCGGGCCGATGGCCCAGCGGCTGGCCGGCTTCGACATCGGCCGCTATCCGCACGGCGCGCTGGTGTATGCGGGCAACCGCCACCTTGCCGAAGCCTTCCGACAGCGCCATCCGCAGGCGCTGGTGATAGCCAACCCGCAGGGCGACAGCCTGAGCAACCGCGTGGGCAGCGTGTTCGAGTGCGTGCGCCGCGCCTACCTGGCCGACCTGGTGTTCAAGGAAGGCGTGAGCGAGCTGCCACCTTCCATCGCCCACCGCATCCGGCCCACGCCGGAGGTGGCCAGCCGCGGCTTCCTGCGCGCAGTGCTGGGCCAGACCGGCCTGCCGGTGGTGGGCAACTGCCTGGCGCTGGACGTGGGCGGCGCCACCACCGACCTGCACTACACCGTGGAGCTGGTGGCCGAGGACAGCCCGGCCCGGCCGGCCAGCGGCGTGTCGGTGGCGCGCTATGTGTTCGCCGACCTGGGCATCGTGGCCTCGCGCGACACCTTGCTGCAGCAGCTGCGCAGCCATCCGCAGCTGTATGAATTCCTGGTGGCCTGCCACGGCAGCGACGTGCGCGGCCTGTATGCGGCGCTGCGCGAAGGCGAGGCCGAACCCACGCCGGCGCTGCTGGCGCATGGCTGCCTGTTCCTGGCGCTGGACCGCTTCGCCCGCGGCCACGGCCCGGGACTGCCCACCGGCCAGCTGGACGCGGTGGCCCAGGTGCTGCTGACCGGCGGCGCCGGCCAGCTGATGGAGCCGCCGGTGGTGGCCCGGCTGCTGGCGCTGCTGCAACGCCCCGGCACGCCCGCGCCGCGGGTGCAGGTGGACAGCCGCTACGAGATCTGGGTGGCCGGCATCACCGCCACCGAAGAGGTGCACCCATGACCGCCGCCCTGCTGCCCGCGGTGGACTGGACGGCCACGCCGCCCGCGCAATGGCAGGCGCTGGCCGAAGCGCACGGCACGCCGCTGTACCTGCTGGATGCCGACGTGGTGGCCCAGCGGGTGCAGGCGGTGCGCGAGGCCTTCGGCGGCCTGGCTCAGGTGTATTACGCGGTCAAGGCCAACCCGAACCTGGGCCTGCTGCGGGCGCTGGCCGGCGTGGTGGACGGGCTGGACATCTCCTCCGGCGGCGAGTTGGCGCAGGCCCGGCTGGCCGGCCATGATCCGGCGGCGATGAGCTTCGCCGGCCCGGGCAAGACGGACGAGGAACTGCAGGACGCCATCGCCGCCGGCGTGGGCGGCATCAGCTGCGAATCGCTGCGGGAGCTGGACCGCTGCGCCGCGCTGGCGCGCCGGCTCGACCGGCCGGCCCGGGTGCTGCTGCGGGTGAACCCCATCGCGCCCAACCGCGGCTACGGCGTGAAGATGGGCGGCCGGCCGGTGCAGTTCGGCATCGACGAGGCCGCGCTGGACGAGGCCGTGGCCCGCCTGCAGGCCCACGGCCCGGCCCTGCAGTTCCAGGGCCTGCATGCCTATGTGGGCAGCCAGTGCTTCGACGCCGCGGTCGTGGCCGAGACCACGCGCGACACCTTGCGCATCGCCGGGCAGCTGGCTGACCGCCACGGCCTGGTAAGCCGGTTGCTCAACCTGGGCGGTGGCTTCGGCCTGGGGCAGTCCGCCGAGCGCAAGCTGCTGGACCTGGCCGCGGCCGGCGGGATGCTGCAGCCCGACTTCCAGGCCTGGCGGCAGCGCTTTCCCATGGGCACGCTGCTGTTCGAGCTGGGCCGCTACCTCACGGCCGAGGCCGGCGTGTACGTCACCCGCGTGGTGGACACCAAGGCCTCGCGCGGCAAGGCCTACGTGGTGTGCGACGGCGGCCTGAACCACCAGCTGGCCGCGGCCGGCACCTTCGGTGCGGCGCTGCGGGGCAACTTCCCGCTGTTCAACCTCAGCCGGCCCGAGGCCGAGCCGACGGCCTGCCAGGTGGCCGGCCCGTCCTGCAATCCCACCGACCTGCTGGGCGTGGATGCCACCCTGCCCACGCCGCAGCCGGGCGACCTGATCGGCGTAGGCCAGTCAGGCGCCTACGGCCTGACCGCCAGCCCGCTGCTGTTCCTGGGCCACGACACGCCGGTGGAGCTGGTGCGCCGCCACGGCGAGGTGAGCGTGGGGCGGCGCAGGCATTCGGTGCTGGACTTCAATTAGTTTCGGATTCGCCGAAATTTGGAGTACATCCGAGTTGATACGGCGTCAGTTTCGGAATATCAGCAATAGACTTGCAGGGAACGAGCTTTCCCAGCTCACGACTGAAATTCCGAAATGAGCGATGCATCCAGCCGCCGACCTGTCCTGCTGACGTCAGCGCCTGTGCTCGGCCCGCTCGTGCGAGAGCGACGCAAATCGCAGGCCTTGCGCATCGACGATGCCGCCGCGCTGCTCGGCGTGTCGGTGGATCTGATGTCCCGGCTGGAGAACGGCCGAGGGTCGGTGCGCCTGGACAAGGCGCTGGCCGTGCTGGATGGGCTGGGCCTCGCTCTGATGGTGCTTCCCAAGGAGCACCCGTGGACCCGTCAGGCCGACAGCCAGGACTGAGGCGGCACCCGTGAGCCATGCACTGCGCGTCTGGGCAGGGGACACCCCCATCGCCAGGATCGAACACGAGGGGCGCGACGACCGCTGGAGTCTGAGCTATGCCGAGCCTTGGGTCGCCGAAGCGTATGCCTACCCACTGTCACCAACGCTGCCCTTGAAGCGCCCGACGGACGGCTACGCCTCAGCATCCATCAAGCGCTTCATCGAGCATCTGTTGCCCGAAGGCAGGGCGCTGGACGTGGCGGTCGCCTACAACGGCCTCACGAGAACCAACGTCTTCGGCCTCATCTGGGCACTGGGTGCGGAGACGGCGGGCGCCTTGCGCTTTACCGGCGATTCCGCGGCGTCGCCCGCCGCCGGCGAGCCGCGGCTGCGCGAAATTCCCCTGCAGGAACTCGAACAGCGCATTGCCGAGCGCAACCATGTGCCGCTGAACGTCTGGGACGGCCAGGTGCGCATGTCGGTGGCCGGGCTGCAGGACAAGCTGCTGGTCTACCTCGACCGGCCCCTGGCGGACGGCGGGCGGCTGTTTCTGGTGGATGGGCAGCGGCTGGCATCTACGCACATCCTCAAGCCCGACGCCACCAATCCCCAGACGCCCCACCTGGTGGTCAATGAGCACTTCTGCATGTCACTGGCCCGCCGCATGGGCCTGCCGGCCGCCGAAGTGGGCCTGCTGCGCACGCCCCGGCCCGTGCTGGTCGTGCGGCGCTTCGACCGTGCAGTGGAGCAAGCCGACGGCCAGACGGCGGTTCTCCGGAGGCACATCATCGACGCCTGCCAGGCCTGTGACCTGTCGGTCGCCTACAAGTACGAACGCAACCTGGGCAACGCATCTGCCGTGCGGCACATCCGCGATGGCGTGAGCTTCGAGCGATTGTTCGGCTGCGTCGAACTCACGGCCTCCAAGGCCACCGCGCGGCTGGCCATGCTGCGCTGGGCACTTTTCCAGTTCCTCATCGGCAACAGCGATGCGCACGGCAAGAACTTCTCGTTCTTCGTCCGCCCGGGCGGCCTGCTGGAACCCGCCCCCTGGTACGACCTGGTGAGCGTCCTGCAGTACGGCGGCTTCGACACCGAGCTGGCCATGGCCTGGGGCGACGAGTTCAGCCATGCCCATGTTTCGCCGTTTGCGTTGGCGGACTTCGCTGCGCGCTGCGGCATCGACCGCCAGCTGATGCGCCGCGAAGGTCAGCGCCTTGCAAAAGTGGCTGTTGCCGAGGCAGCGGCCCAGGCCCAGGCCACCGACTACCAAGGCGAAGCCGAACAAGCCTTCGTGCGCGGCATCGCCCGCTTCGTGACCGAGCAGGCGCGACGGCTGGCGCAAGCGGTGGCGGACGCCGCTCGCTGGAAGGCCGAGTACCTCTGAACGCCGACGGCGCGTTCGAGGCGCAGGCGGGTCAGTTGTCCGGCTTCACCTTCGCCCGCGCCAGCACCGGCTTCCAGCGCTGCTGCTCCACGCCGATGAAGCGTGCGAACTCGGCCGGCGTGCTGCCCACGGCGATGGCGGCTTCCTTGGTGAGGTGATCCACCGCGGTGGCCGAGGTGATGGCCTTGGCGGCGGCCGCGGCCAGGGTGTCCAGCGCGCCCTGCGACAGGCTGGCCGGGGCCAGCAGGCCGTACCACTGCGTCATCTCGAAGCCGGGGAAGCCCTGCTCCGCCACCGTGGGCACGTCGGGCAACTGCGGGATGCGCTGCGGCGTGCCGGTGGCGATGCAGCGCAGCTTGCCGGTCTTGATGAACTGCATCACCGCCGGTGCGCCCACCGAGGCGGCGTCCAGCCGGCCGGCCAGCAGGTCGGTGAGCTGCGGACCGGTGCCGCGGTAGGGCACGTGGGTGATGAAGGTGCCGGTGGCCATCTTCAGGTACTCGAAGGCCAGGTGGCCGGCGCTGCCGTTGCCCGCCGAGCCGTAGTTCAGCTGGCCGGGCTTGGCCTTGGCCAGCGCCACGAACTCCTTCAGGTTGCGTGCCGGCACGTCGTTGTTCACCAGGTACAGGCTGGGCACCTTGGCCAGCAGGCTCACCGGGCGGAAGTCCTTGTTGGCGTCGTAGGGCAGCTTGTCGAAGATGAATGGGTTGACCGCCAGCGTGCCGATGTGGCCGAGGATGATGGTGTGCTGGTCCTCGGCGCGCGCCACTTCCTGCATCGCCACGTTGCCGGCGCCGCCGGGCTTGTTGTCCACGTACACGCTCTGGCCCAGCAGCTTGGTCATCTCGGCCGCCGCGGCGCGCGCCACGATCTCGGAGCTGCCGCCGGGCGCAAACGGCACCACGAAGCGGATGGACTTGGCCGGCCAGGCCTGCGCTTGGCTACGCAGCGGCCAGGCCGCGCCCAGGCCCAGGCCGGCGGCGCCCAGCAGCGCGCTGCGGCGGGTGATGTGAGGGTTGTGCATGGGCTTGTCTCCAGGTTCTTGGGGTTGAAGCGCCCATGGTGCCTGCGGCCACCTTTCAAACCACTTTCATCGCCGGGCGCTTGGCAGAGAATCGGCGCCGCCATGCGCATCCTGCTTGCCGAAGACGAACACACGCTGGCCCAGTGGCTGGCCAAGGCCCTGGGCCAGTCGGGCTTCCGTGTCGACTGGGTGGACCACGGCGGCCTGGCGCTGCGGGCGCTGCAATCGCAGGACTACGACGCGCTGGTGCTGGACCTGGGCCTGCCCGGGCGCAGCGGCCACCAGGTGCTGCAGCAGCTGCGCGCCAGCGACCAGCGGCTGCCGGTGCTGATCCTCACCGCCCGCGATTCGCTGGCCGAGCGGGTGAGCCTGCTCAACGAGGGCGCCGACGACTTCCTGGCCAAGCCCTTCGCCCTGGCCGAGCTGGAAGCGCGGCTGACCGCGCTGATCCGCCGCGCCCGCGGCGTGGAGCATCCGCGGCTGGCCTGCGGGCCGCTGGTGTTCGACACCGTCACCCGGCAGCTGTCGCTGGCCGGCCAGCCGCTGCTGCTGTCGCCGCGCGAGCAGGCGCTGCTGCGCAGCCTGCTGCAGCGCAGCGGCGAGCCGCTGACGCGCCAGCAGCTCCTCGACCGCGTGTTCACCGACGACGACAGCGTGCTGCCCTCCGCGGTGGAGGTGCTGGTGCACCGGCTGCGCAAGCGGCTGGAGCACAGCGGCGTGCGCATCGCCACCTACCGGGGCCTGGGCTATGTACTGGAAGAAGACCCGGCGCCTGACGCTTAAGGCCACGGTGCTGGCGCTGCTGCTGCCGGGGCTGGCGGGCATCATCGCGGTGGAGCTGTCGCTCACCCGCGCCGATGCGCTGGAGGCGGCCAATGCGGCCTACGACCGTTCGCTGCTGGGCGCCATCCGCTCGCTGGACCTCAACGTGTCCACCGCCTCGGGCGGGCTGTCGGTGGAACTGCCCTACCGGCTGTTCGAGTTCTTCCAGCTCACCGCCCGCGGCGACGTGTACTTCCGCGTGGCCACCGCCGACGGCCTGGTGGAGATCGGCAGCCCCGACCTGCCCAAGCCGCCGGCCCTGCCGGCCATCGGCACGCCGGTGTTCTACGACGCCACCTACCTGGGCGACGCGGTGCGCGTGGGCACCTACGTGCGGCTGCTGGAGCAGCCGCTGAGCAGCTCCGGCGTGCGCGAGCTGGTGATCCAGGTGGCCGAGAACCTGGCCAACCGGCGCGAGTTCATCCGCAGCTTCATGTGGCGGGCCACGCTGCGCGACGGCTCGCTGATCGCGCTGGTGGGCCTGGGCCTGGCCGGGCTGATGGCCTGGGCGATGCGGCCGCTGTCGGTGCTGGCGGCGCAGGTGGCCGGCCGCAGCGATGCCGACCTGCGGCCGCTGGAAAGCCGCGGCCTGCCGGCCGACGTGCAGCCGCTGGTCGAGGCGGTGAACCGGCAGATGGCCCGCACGCAGGCGGTGCTGCAGCGCGAGCGCGCCTTCCTCGACGATGCCTCGCACCAGCTGCGCACGCCGCTGGCCACGCTGCGCGCGCAGATCGACTACGGCCTGCGCGAGACCGATCCGCAGCAGTGGCGGCACACGCTGCAGGCGCTGTCGCAGCAGCTGGACGACGCGGTGCGCAGCACCCACCAGCTGCTGGCCATGGCGCGGTCGGACACGGTGGCGCTGCAGCCCGCCGCCTTCGACCTGGGCGACTTCCTGCGCACGGTGGCGCTGAAGCTGCTGCCCCAGGCCCGCGCCCGCTCGCTGGACTTCGGCGTGGAGCCGCCGGCCGCCGGCACGCCGGCGCAGGCCCGCGGCGACGCCACGCTGCTGGGCGAGGCCTTCGGCAACCTGGTACACAACGCCATCGTGCACAGCCCGGCGCAGGGCAAGGTGACCCTGGGCGCCGCCGCCGACGGCTTCGGCTGCAGCCTGTGGGTGCGCGACGAAGGCCCGGGCCTGGATGCGGCGGTGCAGCCGCGCATCGGCCAGCGCTTCGTCAAGGGCCGCGGCAGCAACGGCGCCGGCCTGGGCCTGGCCATCGCCCGCAACATCGCCGAGCGCCATGGCGGCACGCTGGTGCTGGAGCCGGCCGGGGACGGTCCCGGCCTGCTGGCGCGGCTGTGGTGGCCAAGCGCCGGGTTGCCGGCGGACGGGGCATCGGCATGAGGCGGCGCGCGTGGGCCACCGGCGCCAGGGGCGCCCTCTCTCGCGGGCTGTGCATCGCCCTCGCCCTTGCCGGCCCCGCCGCGGCAGCCGGCCCCGACGACCGGCCCGAATGCGTGGTGCCGGCCAAGGCGGGCGGCGGCTTCGACCTCACCTGCCAGCTGGTGCAGGCCATGCTGCAGAGCACGCCGCGGCCCGCCGGCGCGCCGCCGATGCGGCTGAGCTACCTGCCCGGCGGCATCGGCGCGGTGGCCTTCGAGGCGGCGGTCAACCGCCGGCCGGCCGACGGCAACGCGGTGGTCGCCTTCTCGGCGGGCTCGCTGCTCAACCTGGCCCAGGGCAAGTTCGGCGCGCACACCGAGCGCGACGTACGCTGGCTGGCCGCGGTGGCCACCGACTACGGCGTGATCGCGGTGGCGCGCGACTCGCCCTACCGGAACCTGGGCGAGCTGGTGGCCGCGTTGAAGGCCAGGCCTTCGGGCGTGGTGATCGGCGCCGGCGGCACCATCGGCAGCCAGGACTGGGTGAAGGCCGCGATGCTGGCGCGGGCCGCGGGCGTCAGCCACCGCATCATCCGCTTCGTGGCCTTCGAGGGCGGCGGCGATGCGCTGTCCGCGCTGGAAGGCGGCCATGTGCAGGTGTTCACCGGCGATGCCGCCGAGGTGGCCCAGCACCTGAAGCGCAGCGCTGGCGTGCGGGTGCTGGCGGTGCTGGCGCCGCAGCGCCTGCCCGGCCCGCTGGCGCGGGTGCCCACCGCGCTGGAGCAGGGTTTCGACCTGCAATGGGCCACCGCCCGCGGCCTGTACATGGGCCGCGACGTGCCGCCCGAGGCCTTCCGCCAATGGCAGCAGCTGCTGGAGCGCGCGCAGCACTCGCCCGAGCACGCGCGGCAGCTGCAGGCCGTCGGCCTCTATCCGTTCTGGCGCAGCGGGCCGGAGCTGGACGAGTTCATCGCGCAGAGCATGGCCCGCTACCGCGGGCTGGCCGCCGAGTTCGAGCTGCGCATCCGCTGACGGCGGCGGCCGCACGCCTCAGGCCGCCGCACGCCTCAGGCCGCCGCGCTGCGCCGGCCGCGCGCTGCGCGCTGGATGCCCTGCGGCCGCTGCGCCAGCATCGCGCTGCACAGCGCCTGCGCCGCCACCGACAGGCTGCGGTCGCGCGGTCGCACCAGGTAGATGTGGCGCTGCAGCCCGGGCCAGGCCAGCCGACGGGTGACGATGCCCGGCGCCTGGAAATGGAACAGCGTGAGCCGCGGCACCACGCTGATGCCGATGCCGGCGCGCACCATGCCCATCACCGTGGCCAGCTGGTCCACCTCCATCACCGACTGCATGGCCTGCGGATGGGTGGCGGCATCCAGGTACTGCCGCACGCTGGAGGTGCGCGACAGGTGGATGAAGGGCCAGGCCGCCACGTCGCGCGGCCGCACCTCGCGGGCACGGGCCAGCGCATGGTCCTCGGGGCACACCAGGTGGAAGTCGTCGCTGCAGAAGGGCTCGGCCTGCAGCTCGGGCGTCTCGGCCCGCGTGGCGGCCAGGGCGAAGTCGGCCTCGCCGCGGCGCACGCGCTCGATGCAGGGCTCGGACAGCACGTCGGCCACCCGCAGCTCGATGCCGGGATGCTGCGCCTGGAACTGCGCCAGCACCTGCGGCAGCCAGCCCGCCGCCAGCGAAGGCAGCAGCGCGATGGACACGCGGCCGCGCCGTCGCGCCGCATGGTCCTGCATGCCGGCCACCGCATGCTCGAACTCTTCCAGCACCCGCCGGGCCGAGGCCTCGAACTCGCGGCCCTCGGCCGTCAGCTCCACCGAGCGGGTGCTGCGGTCGAACAGCCGCAGGCCCAGCGACTCCTCCAGCTGCCGGATCAGCGCGCTGAACGCCGGCTGCGACAGGTGGCTTTGCGCAGCCGCGCGGGTGAAGTTGCGCTGCGCGGCCAGCGCCAGGAAGGCGCGCAGCTGGCGGGTGGAGACATTCATCTGCGTTTCCGATCAAGTGATCCGAATTCTCGAATTCTCTTATCAATCGCGCCGCCCTACATTCGCCGGCAACAAGAGGAGACACATGGTTCCGCAACCCTTGCGCATCGGTGGTGCCGCAGGCTTCTCGGGTGACCGCACCGACGCCGCCGCACCCGTGGTGCAGGCGCTGATCGCTGCCGGCGGGCCGGCCGTGCTGATCTTCGAGACGCTGGCCGAGCGCACCCTGGCGCTGGCCCAGCTCGCGCGCCGGCAGAACCCCGAGGCCGGCTACGAGCCGCTGCTGGACGACCTGCTGCGCCCGGTGCTGGCCGACTGCCTGGCCCACGGCATCCGCATCGTCAGCAACTTTGGCGCAGCCCATCCGATGGGCGCGGCGCGCCGCATCCAGGCGCTGGCCGCCGAGCTGGGCCTGCCTGCGCCGCGCATCGCGGTGGTCAGCGGCGACGACGTCTCCGGGCCCGCGCAGCGGCCGGCGCTGCTGGAATGCCTGTCCGAAGCCGACCGCCAGCTGCTGGCCGAGCGCCCGCTGGTCAGTGCCAATGCCTACCTGGGCGCCGAGGCCATCGCCCAGGCGCTGAAGGCCGGCGCGCAGGTCGTGGTGTGCGGCCGCGTGGCCGATCCTTCCCTGGTGGTGGGCCCGGCGCTGGCCCATTTCGGCTGGGCGCCGGACGACTGGGACCGCCTGGCCCGCGCCACCATGGCCGGCCACCTGCTGGAATGCGGCGCGCAGGTCACCGGCGGCTACTTCGCCGACCCCGGCGTGAAGGACGTGCCCGGCCTGGCCACGCTGGGCTATCCCATCGCCGAGATCGATGCCGACGGCCACTGCAGCATCGGCAAGCCCGCCGGCACCGGCGGCCTGGTGAACGAGCACACGGTGAAGGAACAGCTGCTGTACGAGGTGCACGATCCCGCCGCCTACCTCACGCCCGACGTGGTGGCCGACCTCAGCCAGGCCCGCGTGCGGCAGCTGGCGCCCGACCTCGTGCGGCTGGAAGGTGTGCGCGGCCATGCGCGCACGGACACGCTGAAGGTCAACGTGTGCTTCGAGTCGGGCTGGCTGGCCGAAGGCGAAATCTCCTATGCCGGCCCGCGGGCCGAGGCCCGCGCCCGGCTGGCCGCGCAGGTGCTGCGCGAGCGGCTGGCCGGCCTGGGCCCGCTGCGGGCCGACCTGATCGGCGTGGCCAGCGTGTTCGCCGATGACGCAGGCCGCTGGCTGGCCGACACGCCCGACCGCGGCGCCACCGACGTGCGGCTGCGCGTGGCACTGCGCCACGCCAGCAAGGCCGGCGCCGAGCGGCTGGCGCGCGAGGTGCTGGCGCTGTACACCTGCGGCCCCGCCGGCGGCGGCGGCGTGCGCACCACGCTGCGGCCCACGCTGGGCACGGTGTCGTGCCTGATGCCGCGCGCGCTGGTGCCTGCGCGCTTCGAGATGCTGGCGGCGGAGGGCGCGGCATGAACGAGACCCTCATCACCGTGCCGCTCTGGCGTGCCGCGCACGGCCGCACCGGCGACAAGGGCAACCGCTCCAACATCAGCGTGATCGCCTGGCATGAAGACCTGTTCGCACCCATCGTCGAGCAGATCACCGAGGCGGTGGTGGCCCAGCGCTTCGCGCACCGCCGGCCCAGCCGGGTGCAGCGCCACCTGCTGCCCGCGCTGCAGGCGATGAACTTCGTGCTGGACGACGTGCTGGACGGCGGCGTCAACGATGCACTGAACCTGGACAGCCATGGCAAGGCCCTGTCCTTCCTGCTGCTGGAGCTGCCGCTGCAGCTGCCCGCCCACCTGGCGCCGCTGTTGCGCGGCCACGGCCAGGGCCCTTCCGAACCAGACCGACATCACATCCCACAGGAGACGACATGAAGTACCCCGCCACCCGCCGCCACACAATGGCCCTGCTGCTGGCCGCCAGCCTGGCGCCCGCCGCCTGGGCCCAGGGCAAGTACCCCGAGAAGCCCATCACCTTCGTGGTGCCGTTCGCCGCCGGCAGCGCCACCGACCAGCTGGCCCGGGCACTGGGCAACTCGGTCACCGAGCAGACGAAGCAGACGGTGGTGGTGGAGAACAAGGCCGGCGCCAGCGGCATGCCGGCGGCGCAGCAGGTGGCGCGCAGCGCGGCCGACGGCTACACGGTGCTGATCACCACCAACACCACGCATGCGGCCAACGAGCACCTGTACAAGAAGATGCCCTACGACCCGGTGAAGGACTTCATGCCCGTCACCGGCCTGGGCAAGGGCGGGCAGGTGATGGTGGTCAACGTGAACTCGCCGTACAAGAGCGTGGGCGATGTGGTGGCGGCGGCCAAGCAGTCGCCGGGCAAGCTCACCTTCGGCAGCGGCAGCTCCTCCAGCCGCATGGCCGGCGAGATGCTCAAGCAGCTGGCCGGCGTGGACATCCTGCACGTGCCCTACAAGAGCAACCCGCTGGGCATCACCGACCTGCTGGGCGGCCAGATCGACCTGATGATCACCGACACCTCCACCGGCGTGCCGCAGGTCAAGGCCGGCAAGCTGCGGGCGCTGGGCTATTCCACGCAGAAGCGCAGCGTGCAGCTGCCCGACGTGCCCACCATCGACGAGGCCGGCGTCAAGGGCTACGACATGGGCTACTGGTTCGCGGCCTATGTGCCGGCCGGCACGCCGGCGCCGGTGGTGGCGCGGCTGAACGAGCTGCTGCAGACCGCCGTCAAGGGCCCCGCCGCCAAGACCTTCTTCGACACCGCCGGCTCCGAACCCTGGACCACCACGCCCGACGAGCTGGCCAGGTTCCAGGCGGCCGAGACCCAGAAATGGGGAAAGGTCATCAAGGCCGCCGGCATCGAAGCCGAGTAACCGGCCGCACCGCTTCCATCCCCCGACAGCCCGACCCCGCACCGCCGCGCAGAACGGCGGGCCGGGCCGCGCCATGCCCGAACACAGCCAGGAGACAAGACATGACCCGCCCCCACCCCAAGCTCGGCGCGCTGTTCGCGCTGTGCACGCTCGGCGCCGTCGCGCTCACCGCCTGCGGCGGCGACGGTGACGACGACGGCGCGACCGCACCGCCGCCGGCGCCCACGCCGCTGGCCTGCGAGGCCGCTTCCTTTGCCGCGCTGAAGCTCGACAACGCCACCATCACCTCGGCCACGCCGGTGCCCGCCGGCAGCTACACGCCCCCCGGCACCCGCACCGTGCTGGAGGGCCTGCCGGCCTTCTGCCTGGTCAAGGGCCAGGCCACGCCCACCAGCGACTCCCTCATCAACTTCGAAGCCTGGGTACCCACCGGCGCGGCCTGGAACGGCAAGCTGGTGACCACCGGCAACGGCGGCTACAGCCCTGCACTCAGCCACCGCGACATGGCCTATGCGATGGCCCAGGGTTATGCCGTGATCGGTGGCGACACCGGCCACCAGGGCGACCCCAATGCGATGGACTGGGGCCTGGGCCACCCGGAGAAGATCACCGACTGGGGCAGCCGCTCCATCCACGCCATCACCGTGCCGGCCAAGCAGCTGGTGGCCACGCTGCAGGGCCAGCCGGCCAAGCGTGCCTACTACTACGGCTGCTCCACCGGCGGCCACCAGGCCTATGCCCAGGTGCAGCGCTACCCCACCGACTTCGACGGCGTGATCGCCGGCGCGCCCGGCAACAACCGCACCGCGCTGAATGCCGAGTTCCTGTGGCGCTACCTGTCCAACCGCACCAGCGAAGCCGATCCGGCGCTGCTGCTGACGCCGGCCAAGGCCGCGCTGATCACCAGCGCCGCGGTGGCCGCCTGCGACACCCTCGACGGCGTGGCCGACGGCGTGATCACCGATCCTCGGCAATGCACCAGCGCCCGCTTCGACGTCGGCTCGCTGCAATGCACCGGCGCCGATGCCGCCACCTGCCTGACCGCGCCGCAGGTGGAAGCCGCCCGCAAGATCTACGCAGGCCCGAAGAACCCGCGCACCGGCGCGCAGATCTATCCCGGCCAGGTGGTCAGCAGCGAAAGCGGCTGGCCCGGCTACTGGGGCGGCGCCGAGCCGGTGCGCACCGACTACTGGCGGTTGTGGGCCTTCGAGGATCCGTCGTGGAACTGGTGGCAGTTCGACTTCGACCGCGACTACGCCTTCGCGCTGGCCAAGGTGGGCAGCCGGGTGGACCAGACCTCCACCGACCTGTCGGCCTTCAAGGCCGCGGGCGCCAAGCTCATCACCTACCAGGGCTGGATCGACCCGGTGGTGGTGGCCACCGACACCATCGCCTACTACGAGGCGGTGCGCGCCGCGCAGGGCTCGCAGGCAGAGGTGGACCGCTTCTTCAAGCTGTTCATGGTGCCGGGCATGGGCCACTGCTCGGGCGGCCCGGGCGCCACCTCGTTCGGCAACGGCGGCACGCCGCCGGTGGTGGATGCCGAGCACGACCTGCTGTCCGCACTCGACCGCTGGGTGGAACAGGGCACCGCACCGCAGCGCCTGATCGCCTCCCGCGTGGCCAATGGCGCCGTCACCCGCACCCGGCCGTTGTGCGCCTGGCCTGCCCACGCCGTGTACAGCGGCAGCGGCAGCACCGACGACGCCGCCAACTTCACCTGCCGTTGAGGAGACACGACATGTCTAGACAAGTCAATCACAAGCTCGCCCTGGTACTGGCCGCCGCGCTGCTGGCCGCCTGCGGCAGCGACAACGACAACGACGACGGCAGCGCCAACCCGCCGCCCACGCCCGCCAAGGCGCCGCAGCTGCGCATGACGGTCAGCGCCACCGAGGACTTTGCCGGCAGCTGGGGCAGCGTGGGCGCCTATGAAAAACTCACCGGCACCATCGCCGGCGAGGTGGACCCCGCCGACCCGAAGAACGCGGTGATCCAGGACCTGCAGCTGGCCCCGCGCAATGCCAACGGCATGGTGGAGTACAGCGCCGACTTCGTGATGCTCAAGCCCAAGGACATGAGCAAGGCCAGCGGCGTGCTGCGCTACGACGCGCCCAACCGCGGCAACATCCTGACGATGCTCAACCCCGTGGCCACGCCCAGCGATGCGGTGTACCTCGAGCGCGGCTACGTGATGCTGTATTCGGCCTGGCAGGGCGACGTGCCCAAGAGCAACCCGGCCCGCCTCACGGTCACGGTGCCGGTGGCCAAGAATGCCGACGGCAGCAGCATCACCGGCCCTTACCGCAGCGAGCTGGTGCCCACGGCCGCGGTGCCTGCGATGGCCCTGCCCGGCGGCGTGTTCAACGGCACCATGATTCCCTACGAGCCGGCCAGCCTGGACAACACCCTGCCCGGCTATTCGCTCACCCGCCGGCGCAACGAGACCGACCCGCGCATCCCGGTGGCGCCGGCCGACTGGAAGTTCGCTACCTGCGACACCGCGGCCAATCCCTTCCCCGGCACCGCCAGCCTCAGCAGCATCTGCCTGAAGGGCGGCTTCGATCCGCAGTACCTGTACGAGCTGGTCTACGTCGCCAAGGACCCGAAGGTGATGGGCGTCGGCCTGGCCGCGCTGCGCGACACGGTGAGCTTCTTCCGCAAGCAGGCGGCGGATTCGGCCGGCACGCCCAATCCGCTGGCCGGCCGCATCACCCACACGCTGGGCCAGGGCACCTCGCAGTCGGGCAATGCGATGAAGACCTTCCTGCACCTGGGCTTCAACCAAGCGCTGGACGGCGGCAAGGTCTTCGACGGCCTGTTCGCCCATGTGGCGGCGCGCCAGACCAACATCAACACCCGCTTTGCCGTGCCCGGCGGCGGCGGCGGCCTGCGCACCGACCACACCGCCTTCGGCCAGACGGCCCCGCGCGGCCTGGCCGCGGACTACCAGGACGACGTCAGCGGCCGCCAGGGCGGCGTGATGAAGCGCTGCGAGGCCACCAGCACCTGCCCCAAGTTCTTCCTCGGCCTGTCGGGCACGGAGTTCTGGCAGCTGCAGGGCTCGCCGGTGCTCACCGATGCCTACGGCTTCCGCGACCTGGTGCAGCCGGCCAACGCCCGCATCTACTACTACGCCAGCACCCAGCACGGCGGCAACGGCGGCGTGGCCAGCATCAGCTACGCACCCAGCCGCAACGTGTACCCGGCCGGCACGGTGGTGCACTTCACCGACACCTTCCGAGCCCTCTTCGTGGCGCTGGAAGACTGGGTGGTGCGCGGCACCGAGCCGCCGGCCAGCCAGGTGCCGAAGGTGACCGACGGCACCCTGGTGCGGCCGGACCAGCTGGTGTTCCCGGTGATGAAGGGCCTGACCTGGTCCGTGGGCGGCACGCAGACGGCCATCCCCGACTTCAACTACCTGGCCCGCTACAACGGCTTTGCGCTGTACGACTTCGGCCCGCAGTACATCCCGCAGGACGAATCGGGCATCGCCGACCAGCTGCCGCCCTATTACACCGGCCGCGACTACGCGATCCTGGTGCCGCAGGTGGACCCGGGCACCGGCCTGACGCGCGCCGGCATCAAGAGCGTGGAGGCGCAGGCACCGCTGGGCACCAGCATCGAGTTCAACTACGTGGCCACGCCGGGCATCGTCGACCTGTCCAACCTCACCGGCGCCTTCATCCCCTTCCATGCCACCGAGGCGGCCCGCCTGGCGGCCGGCGACAGCCGGCCCTCGCTGGAATCGCTGTACGGCAGCCATGACGGCTATGTGGCGGCGGTGCGCAGCGCGGCCGATGCGCTGGTGGCCCAGCGGCTGCTGCTGCCGCGGGATGCGCAGCTGCGCATCCAGCAGGCGGCCGATTCCAGCGTGCTGCGCTAGGGCCGGCGCGCACCGGCGGCAGGTCAGGGTTCGATAGCCGATTCGCTAGACTCGGCTTTCGATACCCCTCCGCCGCCGGGCACGATGGCCACCAGCCGCAAGACACCCTCCCGCAAGACCGCCCGCGCCGCCGCGCCCGAACCGCCCCCGGCGGTGGCCGACGCGCTCTACAACGTCTCCCTGGAAAAAGGCCTGCAGGTGCTGCGGGCCTTCGACGCCGCCCACCGCACCATGACGCTGGTGGAACTGGCCGAGCTCACCGGCATGAGCAAGGGTTCGGTGCAGCGCACGGTGCACACGCTGCAGGTGCTGGGCTACGTGGGCAAGCATCCGCAGACGCGGCGCTTCCAGCTGCTGCCCAGGGTCATCGAGATCGGCTTCAACTACCTGTCCGCGCATCCGCTGATCCGTGCCGCCCATCCCTACCTGACGCAGCTGGCGAATGCCAGCGGCGAGACGGCCAGCCTGACCGAGGCGGTGGATACCGAGATGGTGTACGTGGCGCAGCTGCTCACGCCCAAGTTCATCCCGGTGCTCACGCCGGTGGGCATGCGCATCCCGATGTACTGCACCAGCTCGGGCCGCGCATGGCTCAGCGCGCTGCCGGCCGAGCAGGCCCGGGCGCTGCTGCAGGCCAGCCACCGGGAGCGCCGCACGCCGGCCACCCTGGTGGACGTGGACGCCATCATGAAGCGCGTCGCCCAGTGCCGGAAGGTGGGCTACGCCACCAACTGCGAGGAGCTGTTCCTGGGCGACATGGGCCTGGGCGCCGCGGTGGTGGACAGCACCGGCCGGCCGGTGGCCGCGGTGCATGTGTCGCCGCCCACCAGCCGCTGGACGATGGAGGAGGCGCAGAAGAAGCTGGCGCCCATGGTCATCGAATGCGCGCGCGCCATCTCGCTGGCGGTGGCGCACTGAGGGCGCGGCGCCGCGGCCCGCTCACATCGCCAGTGCCAGCATCGTGCGCAGCAGCACATCGCCGCCGGCGGAGATGTGCGCGGGCAGCGCATCCTCGATCTCGTTGTGGCTGATGCCGTCCTTGCAGGGCACGAAGATCATCGCCGTGGGCGCCACCCGGGCCAGGTAGACGGCGTCGTGGCCGGCGCCGCTGACGATGTCCATGTGCGGCAGCCCGAGCGACTGCGCCGCCGCCCGCACGCCGTCCACGCAGGCCGCGTCGAACACGCAGGGATCGAAGCTCACCACCTGCTGCACCGCCACCTGCACGCCCGCGGCCTCGGCCAGCGCGGCGAAGCCGGTACGCATCGCCTGGTCCATGCGGTCCAGCCCGGCCTGCGCCAGGTGGCGGAAGTCCACCGAGAAGCGCACCTCGCCGGGCACCACATTGCGTGAGTTGGGCAGCACCTGCAGGTGGCCCACGGTGCCGCGGCCGTCGGGCGCCTCCTGCAGCGCGATGCGGTTGACCAGTTCCACCATGCGCGCCGCGGCCAGCAGCGCATCGCGGCGCAGCGCCATCGGCGTGGGGCCGGCATGGGCATCCATGCCGGTCACCGTCACGTCGTACCACTGCTGGCCCAGCGCGCCGCGCACCACGCCGATGGGCAGGCCCTGGTCTTCCAGCACCGGGCCCTGCTCGATGTGGGCTTCCAGGTAGGCGGCATACATGCCGCCGGGCACCTGGCCGCAGGGCTGCGGGCCCAGGTAGCCGATGCGCCGCAGCTCGTCGCCCACCGACAGCCCGGCGCCGTCGCACTCCGCATGGATGCGCGGCACCTCGAACACGCCGGCGAAGGCGCCGGAGCCCATCATCACCGGCGTGAAGCGGGTGCCTTCCTCGTTGGTCCAGAACACGACCTCGATCGGTGCACGGGTGGCCATGCCGTGATCGTTCAGGGTGCGCACCACTTCGAGGCCTGCCAGCACGCCGAAGTTGCCATCGAACTTGCCGCCGGAAGGCTGGGTGTCGATGTGGCTGCCGGTGGCCACCGCGCGGGCAGCGGGATCGGTGCCGGCGCGGCGGCCGAACACGTTGCCCACCTCGTCGACGCGCACCTCGAGGCCGGCTTCGCGGAACCACCGCACCACCTGGTCGCGGCCGGCGCGGTCTTCGTCGGTGAGCGCGATGCGCCGCACGCCGCCCTTGGGCGTGGCGCCGATGGCGGCCAGCGCCATCAGCGATTGCCACAGGCGTGCGCCGTCGATGCGCGGGCTGTCGGGAAGGGGGGTGGGCTGCTGTGGGGCGGTGCGCATCGGCTTGGCGTCTTGCAATGGATGGGAGTATGGATAACCAGTAGACCACTATCGACAAAACATAGCACCATATCGTTAATCGATACGTTTGCGGCTGTTTGCGCCGGTTTTTGGCACAGCGCTTGCATGACGGTGCCGGCCTCTTGATGTGCAACCTTCTTCAATACCCGGATGGTGACCCGATGAGCCTGAACCCGTTGCAGCCCTGCCGCCTGCGCCACCTCGCCCTTGCCGCCGCGCTGTCGCTGCTTGGCAGCAGCGCCGCCCTGGCGCAGGAGAAGGTGCTGCGCATCGCGATGACGGCCGCCGACATCCCGCGCACGCTGGGCCAGCCCGACCAGGGCTTCGAGGGCAACCGCTTCACCGGCATTCCCATCTACGACGCGCTGACGCACTGGGACCTGTCCAAGGCCGACGCGCCCAGCGTGCTGGTGCCGGGCCTGGCCGCCAGCTGGGCGGTGGATGCCGCCGACAAGACCAAATGGCTGTTCAAGCTGCGCCCGGGCGTGAAGTTCCACGACGGCTCGCCGCTGAATGCCGACGCGGTGGTGTGGAACGTGAACAAGGTGCTGGACAAGGCGGCGCCGCACTTCGATGCCAGCCAGGTGGGCGTCACCGCCTCGCGCATGCCCACGCTCAAGAGCGCCCGCAAGATCGACGACCTGACGGTGGAACTGCTGACCAGCGAGCCGGACTCCTTCCTGCCCATCAACCTGACCAACCTGTTCATGGCCTCGCCTGCGCACTGGGAGGCCAAGCTGAAGGCGGTGCCCGCGGCCACCACCGATCCGGCCGAGCGGGCGAAGGCCGCCTGGACGGCCTTCGCCGCCGATCCCTCGGGCTCGGGCCCCTTCAAGGTCACCCGCTTCGTCGCCCGCGAGCGGCTGGAGCTGGCCGCCAACAAGGCCTACTGGGATGCCAAGCGCACGCCGCGCATCGACAAGGTGGTGCTGATCCCGATGCCCGAGGCCAATGCCCGCACCGCGGCGCTGCTCGGTGGTCAGGTCGACTGGATCGAGGCGCCTTCGCCGGACGCAATGCCGCAGATCCAGCAGCGCGGCTTCAAGATCTATTCCAATGCGCAGCCGCATGTGTGGCCGTGGCAGCTCTCCTTTGCCGAAGGCTCGCCCTGGCTGGACAAGCGGGTGCGCCAGGCTGCCAACCTGTGCGTGGACCGCGGCGGCCTGAAGCAGCTGCTGGGCGGCATGATGGCCGAGCCCAAGGGCACCGTGCCGCCGGGCCATCCGTGGTGGGGCAATCCCAAGTTCGACATCAAGACCGACGTCAAGGCCGCGCAGGCGCTGATGACGGCGGCCGGCCATTCGGCCGCCAAGCCGCTGAAGGTCAAGGTGCAGATCTCGGCCTCGGGCTCGGGCCAGATGCAGCCGCTGCCGATGAACGAATACGTGCAGCAGTCGCTCAAGGAATGCCACTTCGACGTGCAGTTCGACGTCATCGAGTGGAACACCCTGTTCACCAACTGGCGCAAGGGCGCCAAGGACCCGTCGGCCAACGGCGCCAATGCGGTCAACGTGAGCTTCGCGGCGATGGACCCGTTCTTCGCGATGGTGCGCTTCGTCAGCACCAAGACCTTCCCGCCGGTGTCCAACAACTGGGGCTACTACGGCAATGCCGAGGTGGACAAGCTGGTGGCCGATGCCCGCACCGCCTTCGACGACAAGGCGCGCGATGCGGCGCTGGCGCGGCTGCATGCCCACATCGTGGAGGACGCGCCCTTCGTCTGGATCGCGCACGACGTGGGCCCGCGCGCCATGTCGGCCAAGGTGAAGAACGTGGTGCAGCCGCGGAGCTGGTTCATCGACATCGCCACCATGACGATGGACTGAGGCCGCGATGCTGGCCTACCTCGTGCGGCGCGTGCTGGTGGCGCTGCCCATCATGCTGGGCGTGGCGCTGGTGTGCTTCGCGCTGGTGCACCTGGCGCCGGGCGATCCGCTGGTGTCCATCCTGCCGCCCGATGCATCGGCCGAGCTGCAGGCGCAGCTGCGCGAGCTGTACGGCTTCAACCGCAGCTACCCCGAGCAGTTCCTGGCCTGGGTGTGGCGGGCGCTGCACGGCGACCTGGGCATGTCCATCGCCACCAGCCGGCCGGTCGTCGGGGAGGTGCTGAAGGCGGTGGTGAACACGCTGCGCCTGGCGGTGGTGGCCACGCTGATCGGCTTCGTGCTGGGTTGCCTGTTCGGCTTCGTGGCCGGCTACTTCCGCCGCTCCTGGGTGGACCGCGCGGCCTCCATGCTGTCGGTGCTGGGCGTGAGCGTGCCGCACTACTGGCTGGGCATGGTGATGGTCATCGTGTTCTCGTCGCAGCTGATGTGGCTGCCGGCCACCGGCGCCGGGCCCGGCGGCTCCGACGAATGGGCCTGGGACTGGGCGCATGTGCAGTACATGCTGCTGCCGGCCCTCACCATGTCGGTCATCCCGATGGGCATCATCGCGCGCACGGTGCGGGCGCTGGTGTCCGAGCTGCTGGACCAGGAGTTCATCGTCGGCCTGCGGGCCAAGGGGCTGACGCACCTGGGCATCTTCCTGCACGTGGTGAAGAACGCGGCGCCCACCGCGCTGGCGGTGATGGGCCTGCAGCTGGGCTACCTGCTGGGCGGCTCCATCCTGATCGAGACGGTGTTCTCCTGGCCGGGCACCGGCTTCCTGCTCAACTCGGCCATCTTCCAGCGCGACCTGCCGCTGCTGCAGGGAACCATCCTGGTGCTGGCGCTGTTCTTCGTCGTCCTCAACCTGCTGGTGGATGTGCTGCAGACGCTGCTGGACCCGCGCATCGCCCGCGCCTGACATCCCCACGGCATCCACGAGGCCACCGCCATGACCACGCTTGCACCCCCTGCCGCCGCCGCGGTGGCCGCCCTGCCGGCGCAGCGCTCGCGTGGCTACTGGGCGTCCGTGGGCCACCGCTTCCTGCGCGACCCGGTGGCCGTGGGCGCGGCGCTGGTGGCGCTGCTGCTGTTGTCGCTGGCCCTGTTCGGGCCCTGGCTGGCGCCGGCCGACCCCTACCAGTCGTCGATGCTCAAGCGGCTCAAGCCCATCGGCACGCCGGGGCTGCCGCTGGGCAGCGACGAGCTGGGCCGCGACATGCTCTCGCGGCTGATCGTCGGCGCGCGGCTGTCGCTGTTCATGGGCATCGTGCCGGTGCTGTGCGCCTTCGTGGTGGGCGCGGCCATCGGCATCCTGGCCGGTTATGCGGGCGGCACCACCAACACGCTGGTGATGCGCACCATCGACGTGTTCTATGCCTTTCCGTCGGTGCTGCTGGCCATCGCGCTGTCGGGCACGCTGGGTGCGGGCATCTTCAATTCGCTGGTGTCGCTGACGGTGGTGTTCATCCCGCAGATCGCGCGCGTGGCCGAGAGCGTGACCACGCAGGTGCGCGGGCGCGACTATGTGGAAGCCGCCCGGGCCTCGGGCGCCGGCGCCTTCACCATCGTGCGGGTGCATGTGCTGGGCAATGTGCTGGGGCCCATCTTCGTCTATGCCACCAGCCTGATCGCGGTGTCGATGATCCTGGCCTCCGGCCTGTCCTTCCTGGGCCTGGGCGTCAAGCCGCCCGAGCCGGAGTGGGGCCTGATGCTCAACACCCTGCGCACCGCCATCTACGTGCAGCCGTGGGTGGCCGCGCTGCCGGGCGTGATGATCTTCGTCACCTCCATCACCTTCAACCTGCTGTCGGACGGACTGCGCAACGCCATGGACCACAAGACATGAATGGAGCCCCTCGTCCGCTGGGGGGATCCGGCCCCGGAGCCGCGCAGCCGGCCGACGTGGGCGGGCCGGCGCAGCCGCTGCTGACCATCCGCGGGCTGCAGAAGCACTATCCGCTGGCCCGCGGCGTGCTCGGCCGCGGCGGCGGCACGGTGCGGGCGGTGGACGGCGTGGACTTCACCGTGAAGAAGGGCGAGACGCTGGGCGTGGTGGGTGAATCGGGCTGCGGCAAGAGCACCACCGCACGGCTGCTGATGCAGCTGATCCGCCCCACCGCCGGCGAGGTGGTGTTCGACGGCCAGGCCGTGGGCGGCCGCTCGCTGCCGCTCAAGGAGTTCCATCGACAAGTGCAGATGGTGTTCCAGGACAGCTATGCCTCGCTCAACCCGCGGCTGACCATCGAGGACTCCGTCGCCTTCGGTCCGCAGGTGCACGGCCTGCCGCGGCGCGCCGCGGTGCAGCGCGCGCGGGAGCTGCTGTCCCGCGTGGGCCTGGAGCCGCAGCGCTTTGCCGAGCGTTATCCGCATGAGCTCTCGGGCGGGCAGCGGCAGCGGGTGAACATCGCCCGCGCGCTGGCGCTGCAGCCGCGGCTGCTGATCCTGGACGAGGCGGTGTCGGCGCTGGACAAGTCGGTGGAGGCGCAGGTGATCAACCTGCTGCTGGACCTGAAGGCCGAGTTCGGCCTGACCTACGTCTTCATCAGCCACGACCTGCAGGTGGTGCGCTACATGAGCGACCGCGTGCTGGTGATGTACCTGGGCCGGGTGGCCGAGCTGGGCCCGTCGGAGGCGCTGTACACCGCGCCGCTGCATCCCTACACCCGGGCGCTGCTGTCCTCCATGCCGTCGATGGACCCCGACCACCGCACCGAGCAGGCGCTGCTGGCGGGCGATCCGCCCAACCCCATCGACCCGCCTGCCGGCTGCCGCTTCCATCCGCGCTGCCCGCATGCGGCGCCGGTGTGCGGCCAGCAGATGCCGCGGCTGGCCGAGCACCGCAGCCTGCACACGGCCGCCTGCCTGATGCACGAAGCCGGCAGCGGCCATCCCGCCGCACCGGCGCTGCGGGAGGCCGCATGACCGCGCCGCCGGACGACGCCGGGCCGATGGTCTCGCTGCAGGACCTGAGCGTGCAGTTCAGCGGCGGCCGCAAGCCGGTGCAGGCCGTCAGCGGCGTGAGCCTGGAACTGCAGCGCGGCCAGGTGCTGGCCCTGATCGGCGAATCGGGCTCCGGCAAGAGCGTGACGCTGCGCACCCTGCTGCGGCTGCACCCCGAGCGGCGCACCCGCGTGGGCGGCCGCGTGCAGGTGGCCGGCCGCGACGTGCTGGCGATGGGCGGCCGTGAGCTGGCCGACTACCGCGGCAAGGTGGCGGCCATGATCTTCCAGGAGCCGCTGCTGGCGCTGGACCCGGTGTACAGCGTGGGCGCGCAGATCGTCGAATCCATCCGCAGGCATGAGCGGGTGACCGCCGCCGAGGCCCGGCAGCGTGCGCTGGCGCTGTTCGAGCGGGTGCGCATTCCCAGCCCGGAGCGCCGGCTGGCGGCCTATCCGCACGAGATGTCGGGCGGCATGCGCCAGCGCGCGATGATCGCCCTGGCCCTGGCCTGCCGGCCGCAGCTGCTGCTGGCCGACGAGCCCACCACCGCGCTGGACGCCACGGTGCAGATCCAGATCCTGCTGCTGCTGCGCGAGCTGCAGCGCGACCTGGGGCTGTCGGTCATCTTCGTCACCCACGACATCGGTGCGGCGGTGGAGGTGGCCGACCGCATCGCGGTGATGTATGCCGGGCGCATCGTGGAAGAAGGCAGCGCCCGCGAGCTGATCCGCACGCCGCGCCATCCGTACACCATCGCGCTGCTCACCAGCCGCGCCCACGGCGCCATGACCCGCGGCACGCGGCTGCCCACCATCGGCGGCGCGCCGCCCGACCTGGCTGCCCTGCCCCCGGGCTGCGCCTTCGCCGAGCGCTGTGCCCTGGCGCGGCCGGAGTGCCTGGCGGTGCAGCCGCCACCGGTGGCCATCGGCCCCGGCCACCAGGCGCGCTGCCTGCGCACCGATGCCACCGCCGCGCTGCTGGCCACGCCCGCCCTGCCCTGACCTGGAACCTTCCGAGGAAGACGATGCCGCTGCACGATCCCGTCCATGCCTTCGTGCCCTATCCCGAGGCCGAGGTGCCCCGGGCCGCCACCGGCCCGCTGGCCGGGCTGGACTTCGGCGTGAAGGACCTGTTCGACGTGGCCGGCTATCCCACCGGCGGCGGCCATCCCGTCGTGCTGGCGATGTCGGGCATCAAGACCCGCACCGCACCTACGGTGCAGCGGCTGCTGGAGGCCGGCGCGCGCTTCGTCGGCAAGACGGTGACCGACGAGCTGGCCTTCTCGATGAACGGCGACAACGCACACTTCGGCGCGCCGCTGAACAGCGCGGCCCCGCAGCGCATCACCGGCGGCTCGTCCTCGGGCTCGGCCGCCGCGGTGGCCGCCGGCCTGTGCGACCTGGCGCTGGGCACCGACACCGGCGGCTCGGTGCGGGCACCGGCCAGCCACTGCGGGCTGTACGGCCTGCGGCCAACCCATGGCCGGGTGAGCCTGCAGGGCGCGCTGGACCTGGCGCCCAGCTGCGACACCTGCGGCTGGTTCAGCCGCGATGCGGACACCTTCGACCGCGTGGCCGAGGTGCTGCTGGGCGCCGATGCCCGCCCGCTGACGCAGGCGCGCCTGCTGTGGCCGCAGGACGTGTGGGCGCTGGCCGAGCCGGCGGCGGTGCAGGCGCTGCAGCCCGCCGCCGACCGGGTGCAGGCGCTGCTGGGGCCGGCCACGCCGGTGTCAGTGGCGCTGGAGGACTTCGATGCGATGTACTGGCATTTCCGCGCCATCCAGGGCCGCGAGGCCTGGCAGACCGATGGCCCGCTGATCGAGCGCCATGCGCTGGTGCTGGGCCCGGGCGTGGCGGAGCGCTTCGCCTGGTCGCGCTCCGTCACCGACGAGCAGGTGCTGCAGGCGCGTGCCTTCCGCCAGCGTTTCAGCAGCCACCTGGCGCGGCTGCTGGGCCACGACGGCGTACTGTTGATGCCCACCATGCCCGACATCGCGCCGCTGCGCGCGGCCGGCGAGGCCAGCCTGGAGGACTACCGCAACCGCGCCATCCGGCTGCTGTGCATCGCCGGCCTGGCCGGCCTGCCGCAGCTGTCGATGCCGCTGGCACGGCGTGACGGCGCGCCGCTGGGCCTGTCGCTGCTGGCGCCGGCAGGCAGCGACCGCAGCCTGGTGGCGCTGGCCCGGCAGCTGTCCGCCCACGCCGGCTGACGCTGCGCCCGGCTCAGCCCGGCATCGGCCGCGGATTCACCCGAGGTGCACCTGCACCGGTTGGGGCAGCGCATGCACGTCGCAGTCCACCTGCGCCGCGGCGCGCTCCAGCACCACGAAGTCGCCGTCCTCCACGGCCAGCAGCGCGTGGTGCCAGGTGCCGGGCCACAGCGTCACGCCCTGGCGGCCATCGGTGACGAAGGCGGCCAGCGACGCGGCCTGCGGCGCCGCGCCGGCCGGTGCCACCACCAGCACGAAGCGGCGCTCGCCCAGCGGCACGAAGCTCTGGCTGCCCAGCGCATGGCGCTCCATCTCATGCACCGCATGCGGAAAGGCCCGCGCCTGCGCGCGGAACAGCGCCAGCATCGGCCGCCCGCCTTCGGCCGTGAGCTGCAGGTCGGCCGCCAGGTCGAAGCGCTGCGCATTGCCGCCGTTGATCGGCCTGCCCCCTTGGGCGGGCGCGTGCAGCACCAGGCCGTAAGGTGCGAAGGCTTGGGCTTGCAATGGCTGGGCGATGAGCATCGGGCCAGTGTATGAGCCGGCAGAATGGCGCGCTTCGCATGACACGAGACGCCCGATGACCGCTGCTTCCGACACCCCCGCCGACCCGGCCGACTCCGCTGCAGCCGCGCCGCAGCGCCCCGAGCTGCCCGACCGCCTGTCCACCGATCCGCGCAGCCCGCACCATGTGCCCGCCATCTTCGAGCACGCCATCGGCATCCGCCTGAACGGCCGCGAGCTCACCAACGTGGAGGAGTACTGCATCAGCGCCGGCTGGGTGAAGGTGCCCTCCGGCAAGACGCTGGACCGCAAGGGCCGGCCGCTGCTGCTGCAACTCAAGGGCAAGGTGGAGCCCTTCTACCGCTGAAGCCCGGCGCGCCCGCGCCGATAAGGCAGGCATGACGTACCTGCCGACCGCCGCCCCGTCCCACGGGGCGCTGCGATGAAAGCCTTCGAGCCGAAGGCCGTGCCGCCCGACAGCTGGCGCCACTGGGTCACCGAGGCCCTGGACCTCTGCACCGCGCAATGGCTGCCCAACACCATGCTGGTGCTGGGCCTGCTGGGCGGCGTGCAGCTGCTGCAGGCCGATCCCGGGCGGCTGCTGCTGGGCTGCCTGGCGCCGGGCCTGGTCGCGCTGTTCGCGGCCGTGGCCTCGCGGGCGCACACCCCGCGGCGGCTGCACCAGGTGCTGCGCGGCAGCCTGCCGGGCGTCGGCCGGGCGGTGCTGTGCGCGGCCACGGTGCTGGCCGTGCTGTATGCGGTGCTGGCCGCGATTGCCGGTGCGCTGGCCTTCGGCGGCGCAGGCGCGCCGGCCGCGGGCCAGGCGGCCTGGACGGCCGGCACGGCTACCAGCGACTTCGCCGCCGGGCAAAGCGCGCTGCTGGTGCTGTTCCTGTGGCTGCTGGTGCCGCTGCTGTTCTTCCTGCTGCCGCTGCTGGTGTGTGCGCAACTGCCCGTGCGGCAGGCGCTGGCCCTGGCGCGGCAGGCGCATGCGCTCAATCCCTTCGCCTGGCGCGTGGGCGCGGCAGCCGGATTGCTGTGCCTGGGCGGTGCGATGTGGAACGGCGTGGCCGCCGTGCCCTTCTATCCGCTGATCGGCACGCTGCTGTACGTGGCCTACCGCCATGTGTTCCTCGGCATGCCGCCCGAAACCGCCACGCAGTCCACGCACGCACGATGGCCCGCTTTGCAAAGTCCGACCTGGTCCTCGCCTGGTTCGTCGCCACGGCGTTCAGCGGGCTGCCGTCCACGCTGCATGCGCTGATCACCGGCGCCGACGTGCTGGAGGCCACCCGCGCCGCCGGCGCGATGCTGCTGCCGCAGGCCACGCACACGCCCACGCTGTTCATGGCAGCGGCGGTGGTGCACCCGGCCATCTCGGCCTTCTGGACGCTGGTGTTCGCACGATGGCTGCCGGTGCGCAGGCCGCTGGCGGGCGCGCTGGCGGGCTCGGTGGCGGTGGCCCTGCTGGACCTGCTGGTCATCGCGCCGCTGGCCTTCCCGCGGGTGGCGGCCCTGCCCTTCGGGCCGCAGCTGGCCGACCACCTGATGTGGGGCGCGCTGCTGGGCGGCACGCTGCAGTGGCGGTCACGCCGCTGTCATGCGGCGCGGGCCTAATGCACCCATCGGAGCGCAAATCGACCGCAGCAATGGGCGGAAGGCGCAAGCCAGGGAACCCGTCACCCGGCGCGACGATGCCACCTTTCCAGCTGTAAGCAATTCCTCGCGTCACGCACCGGTCATCCCGCGTTCCTAGGCTGCAAGCCCTACCAACGCAGGAGCAGTACCCGATGACGCATTCCTTCAGCCCCCGCCTGCCACGGCCGCGCGGCATCCACATCGCCTTGCTGGCCGCCCTGGCTGCACTGGCCGCCGCCGGCGGCAACGCGCAGGCGGCCAGCCTGTCCATCGCCACCTACAACATCCACCATGCCGCCGGTGCCGACAACGTCGTCGACCTGGACCGCATCGCGGGCGTGATGTCGGGCCTGGATGCCCAGATCATCGGCCTGCAGGAAAACGACATGGCCAACGGCCGCACGGGCTTCGTGCACCAGCCCAACGAGCTGGCCGCGATGATGTCCGCGCGCACCGGCTCGGTGTGGCAGGCGCTGTCGGCACCGGCCATCAACTACCAGGGCGGCCAGTACGGCAATGCCATTCTGTTCGACACCGGCGCGCTCAGCCTGCAGTCGTTCAAGGTGCTGGGCCTGCCCGACCCCGCCGGTGACGGCGCCCGATCGGCCGGCCTCGCGGTGTTCGAGCTGGCCGGCACGCGCTTCCAGTTCGCCACCACCCACCTGACCCACCGCAACCAGGCCTCGCAGACGGTGCCCGGCTCCACGGTGCAGATCGACAGCATGAACCTGATCGACGCGGCCATCGACCGCACGCTGCCGGCGGTGGTCAACGGAGACTTCAATGCCGGGCCGGCCTCGGCCTCGATGGCGCACTGGCAGTCGCTGGGCTGGCGCATCGACAGCCCGACCGACGTGCCCACGCTGGAGGGCGGCACGCAGGCCATCGACTTCAACACCAGCCTGGGCGCCGATGCCTGGCAGGTGACCGGCAACCGGGTGGTGACCGGCGGCCTGGCGGCCGTGGCCTCCGACCACTTCCCGGTGGTGACCACCTACAACATTCCCGCCGTGCCCGAGCCCGGCACCTATGCGCTGATGCTGTGTGGCGCCGGCGTGCTGGCCGCGGTGGCCCGCCGCCGTCCGGGCCGGTAAAAAAGCAGGGGCCGCCGGGGCCCCTGAAGCACTTGACCTGACCACGATGCCGGCGGGATTGCCGGCAGCATGTCTGCGGCAATCGGGATACCGCGGCCGCTCAGAAGCGGGTGAAGTCGGTCTCTTCCACATCCAGCATCGACAGCCGTTGCGCGGGCGGCGGCCGACGCGGCGTGCGGCGGCCCATGGCACTGGCGATCACGCGCCGGGCCGGTGCCTCGGCAGCGGCGGCGGCCGTGGCGGAAGCCGCGCCTTCGAAGGCGTCCAGCGGCATCACCGCGTCGATGTCCCCGGCCTCGTGTGCACGGGCCATGCGCTGCGCTTCGGCCAGCAACTGCTGCAGCCGCTGCGCGGCGCCGTCGGCCTCCGCCTGCAGGCGCTGCAGCGCACGCCAGGCCTGCGAGCCCAGCACGGCGGCCACCAGCCGGGCGGCGGTGGTGCCAGCCAGGCAGCGGCCAGTGGCATCAGCCCCGCGGCATGCACGGCCCAGGCTTTATTGGCTTCCGTTCGATTCGCATGCCAAGTCCGTCACGCGCCGCATCGCCGATGGCCCTGAGCAAACTGTCTATTGAGATTTCGTTATCAACAGTATGATGGGCCGCGATGCGCAACCTGCTGTTGAAAACTGTGCTGCTGGCCATGTTCCTGAACATGGCCTTCGGCATGGCGCGGCATGAGGCCACGCATTGGCAGTCGGCCATCGCCGGCCTGCATGGCGCCGGCGACGAAGCACCGGCGCAGGAAGAAGATGCCGAGGGCGCCCATGCGCTGTGCGCCGCCTGCCATGCCCAAGCGCAGCTGGCCGATGGCGGGCCCGGGCCGGCCGCACCGCGGCTGCATCCGCCCGGCGCCACGACACCAGCCTTGCGCCCGCCGCCGCAACCGCTGCTGCCCAGCCCGGGGCGCTGGCGCTTTGCCTCGCGTGATCCGCCGCTGACGGCCTGAGGCCGCGCCGGCCCTCCGCCGGCTGCCCGCGAGCGTTCTCGCCGGCCACGGCCGTCCCGGCCCCGTCTTCATCGCCCCCAGCCCGCCGGCCGCCCCTGGTCGCGCGGCGGCGCTGCCCTGTTCACGCCAGTGCCGCGGCCTCATGCCGCGTGGCGCTTGCCCTCGTCCGTGCCCATCATGCTCATCGCATCCTTCGCCTGCCGCCTGCGGCCGGCCCCCGTGCCGCTGGTCCTGGCGGCCAGCCTTCTTTCATGCGCCCACGCCGCCCGGGCCCAGCCGGCGGAAACACCGTCACAGGCCATCGAGGTCGTCGGCCGCAGCCAGTCGGGCGCCTACCACGGCGCCGAGGCCACCGGCGCCAAGACCGAACTGCCGCTGCGCGAACTGCCGCAGTCGGTGCGCATCGTCACCCGGCAGGCCATCGACGACCTGGGCGCGACCCGGCTGGACGAGGTGCTGGACTATGTAGGCGGTGTCTCGCGGCAGAACAATTTCGGCGGCCTGTGGGACAACATCGCCATCCGCGGCCTGCCCGGCAACGAGAACACCGGCATGGCCACGCTGCTCAACGGCTTCTCGTCCAACCGCGGCTTCAATGCGCCGCGCGACCTGGCCGGCGTGGAGCGCATCGAGTTCCTCAAGGGCCCGGCCGCCGCGCTGTACGGCAGCAGCGAGCCCGGCGGCACGCTGAACATCGTGTCCAAGCGGCCGCTGTGGCGGCCGGCGCATTCGCTGGAAGGCTATTTGGGCAGCCACGGCCTGCGCCGCACCGCGCTGGACAGCACCGGCCCGCTGGGCGAGCGCCTGGCCTACCGGCTGAACCTGGCGATCGAGGACCGCGACAGCTTCCGCGACCATGTGCAGGCCAGCCGCCGCGTGCTGGCGCCGGCCTTTCGCTGGCAGCTGGACGACCGCACCACCATCGACTACGTGGGCGAGCTGCTGCGCCACCGCACGCCGCTGGACCGCGGCGTGGTGGCGGTGGATAACCGGCTGGGCGCCATCCCGCGCAGCCGCTTCCTCGGCGAGCCGGCCGACGGCGACGTGACGGTGGACAACCAGACCCACCAGCTGATGCTGTCGCATGAGCTGTCCGACCACTGGCAGGGCCGGCTGGGCCTGTCGGCGCGCCGCACCGGCGTCGAGGGCTACTCCACCGAGCCCACCGCGCTGCGGCCCGACGGCAGCCTGACCCGGCAGCGCCGCTACCGCGACTTCGATTCGTCCGACCTGGCGCTGCAGGCCGAGCTGCAGGGCCGGCTGCGCACCGGCGGCCTGGCGCATGAGCTGCTGCTCGGCTTCGAGACCTTCCGCTTCCGGATGGACACGCTGATGCTGCGCGCCAATCCCAGCGCCGCCGCGCCCTATGCGATGGACATCTTCGATCCGGTGTACGGCCAGCCGCGGCCGGAGCCGCAGCCCCACACCAGCACGCTGGAACGGCAGCGCAACCATGCGCTGTACCTGCAGGACGTCATCACGCTGTCGCCACAGTGGCGGCTGGTGGCGGGCCTGCGCACGGACCACTACCGTCAGTCGCTGGACAACCGCCGCACCGCCACCCGGCAACAGCAAAGCCCGTCGGCCACCTCCCCGCGGCTGGGCCTGAGCTGGCTGCCCGGCCCGGGCTGGACGCTGTATGCCAATGCCGGCCGCTCCTTCCGGCCCAACGTGGGATCGGACGCCACCGGCAAGTCCTTCCATGCCGAGACCGGCCGCTCGCTGGAGCTGGGCGGCAAGTGGGAAAGCGCCGACCGCCGCCTGGGCGCTACCGCGGCGCTGTTCGACATCCGCAAGCGTCATGTGCTGACCTCCGACCCGTCGAATGCCGGCTTCTCGGTGGCCGCCGGTGCGGTGCGCAGCCGCGGGGCGGAATTCGACCTGGCCGGCCAACTGGGCCGGCACTGGCGGCTGAATGCCAGCCTGGTGTTCAACGACGTGGAGATCACCCGCGACCAGCTCCTGGAGGTGGGCGGCCGCCTGCTCAACGTGCCCAGGGTCAACGGCAGCCTGCTGGCCGTGTACGAGCATGGCCTGGCCCACGGGCAGCGCTACGGCATCGGCGGCGGGGTGACCTACATGGGCCGCCGGCTGGGCCAGGCCCGCACGCACGCGGAGGCCACCGCCGGCACGCCCGCCTTCGAGCTGCCGGCCTACACCACCGCCAAGCTCACCGCCTGGTGGCGCGCCACGCCCGCGCTGCGGCTGACGCTGGACGTGGACAACCTGTTCGACCGCGATCACTACACCAGCTCCTACAGCCGCGTGTGGGTCACGCCCGGCAGCGACCGCCATGTGACCCTGGGCCTGCAGGCCCGCTTCTGACTTGCAGGAAGCTTCATGACATCCACCCCCTCCTCCGCCCCGATGCCGGCCTTGCTCGCCACCGGCGTCACCGCCGGCCATGGCGGCCGCCCGGTCCTGCAGGGCCTGCACCTGTCGGTCGGCGCCGGCGAGATCTATGCCCTGCTGGGCGCCAACGGCGCCGGCAAGACCACCACGCTGAGCCTGTTCCTGGGCTTCGTGCAGCCGGTGCAGGGCCGCGTGCAGGTGCTGGGCATCGACCCGGTGGCCCAGCCATCGGCCGCACGCCGCCAGCTGGCCTACGTCCCTGAGAACGTGGCGCTGTACGGGCAGCTCAGCGCCCGCGAGAACCTTGCCTACCTGCTGGACCTGGCCGGGCAACCGGCAGCGCCGGCGCGCATCGACCAGGCGCTGGCCGATGCCGGCCTGCAGGCCGATGCCCATGCGCGGCCGGTGGCCGGCTTCTCCAAGGGCATGCGGCAGAAGGTGGCCATCGCGCTGGCACTGGCGCGCCAGGTGCCGGCGCTGCTGCTGGACGAACCCGCCTCGGGCCTGGATCCGCAGTCCAGCGCCGAATTCAGCCGCCTGCTGCTGCGGCTGCGTGCGCAGGGCGTGGCAGTGCTGATGGTCACGCACGACCTGCTGGGCGCCGCCGACGTCGCCGACCGCATCGGCTTCATCGAGCACGGACGATTGCGCGAGGAAGTGGCCGCCACCGGCTGCGAGCGCTTCGACGTGCGCCAACTGCACCGCCGCCATGCGGCGCAGGAGGCACGGCCATGAACCAGGCCATCCCGCTGACCGAGGGCGGCGTCCGCCGGCAGGCATCCCCGGCCGTCGTGTGGCGCATCGCCCGCCATGAATGGCGGCTGCTGCGGCGCGACCGCGTGGCCGTGCCGGCTTTGGCGCTGCTGCTGCTGCTGGCGGTGGCTGCGCTGTTCACCGCCTGGGAGCACCGCCGCAGCGCGGATGCCGAGCGCAGCCGCTACCAGGCCCAGGTGCACCAGGAGTTCGAGTCGCAGCCCGACCGCCACCCGCACCGCATGGTCCATTACGGCCACTTCGTGTTCCGGCCGCTGGCGCCGCTGGCGGCCTTCGAGGCCGGCGTGGACAGCTACACCGACCACACGCTGTACCTGGAAGGCCACCGGCAGAACAGCGCCAACTTTGGCGACGTGCGGCAGTCGTCGCTGCTGCTGCGCTTCGGCCAGCTCACGCCGGCCTTCGTGCTGCAGGTGCTGGCGCCGCTGGTGCTGGTGATCGTGGGGCATGCCAGCCTGGCGCGCGAGCGCGAATCGGGCACCCTGCGGCTGCTGCTGGCCCAGGGCGTGCGGCCGGGCCGGCTGCTGGCCGGCAAGATGCTGGCGCTGGCCGGCGCGGCCGGCGTGATGCTGCTGCCCGCTGCGCTGGGGCTGGGCGCGGCAACCCTGTCCGGCGCGGCGCCGGCCAGCCTGGGGCTGGCCTGGCTGGCCGCGTATGCGGTCTGGCTGCTGCTGTGGGTGATGGCCGTGGTGGCCACCTCCACCGCCCTGGCCCGCGGCCGCGACGCGCTGATGCTGCTGCTGGCTGCCTGGGCCGTGGTCGTGGTGCTGCTGCCCCGGCTGGCGGCGGAGGTGGCCGCTTCCACCCGGGCGCTGCCCACCCGCTTCGAGACGGACATCACTGTGGCGCGCGAGCTGGCCGCGCTGGGCGACAGCCACGATCCCGACGACCCGTATTTCGCCGACTTCCGCAGGCAGGTGCTGGCGCAGTACGGCGTGAGCCGGGTGGAGGATCTGCCGGTGAACTACAAGGGCCTGCTGGGCATGGAAGGCGAACGCCTGACCAGCGCGCTGTTCGACCGCCATGCCGCCGCCGGCTTCGCGCTGCAGGCAGCGCAGCTGCGCACGGTGGACGCGCTGGCCTGGGCCGGCCCGGTGATCGCGCTGCGCCGCATCTCCATGGCCGTGGCCGGCACCGACCTGGCCAGCTACCGCCGCTTCGTCGAGCAGGGCGAGCAGTTCCGCTACCGCATGGTGCAGGCGCTCAACCGGCTGCAGGCCGACAAACTGCCGTATGCACAGGACCGCTCCAGCCGCGACGTGCGCATCGGCCGCGAGCACTGGCACGGCCTGGCGGACTTCCGCTACCAGCCCGCGCCGCCGGCTGAGGTGCTGCGCCAGGCGCTGCCCGCGGCCGCGGTGCTGCTGGCCTGGCTGGCCGGGCTGGGCCTGCTGCTGCGGGCGCTGGCCGGCCGCCTGGGCAGGAGCGTGCGATGAGCGGCCTGATGCACGAGGCGCGGCTGCTGCTGCGCGCCCGCACCGCAGGAGCCGCGCTGGTGCTGCTGCTGGTGCTGTCCAGCCTGGCGGTGCTGGCCGGCAGCCGCGAGGTGGCCCGGCAGCGCCACCTGCAGCAGCACCTGGTGCAGTTGCAGCAGCAGTCGCTGCAGGCGCAGGCCCCGCGGCTGACCCGCAGCGGCGACGTCGGCAGCGCGGCCTACTACACCTTCCATGCCACCTGGGACCCGCCTTCCAGCGCCGCCTTCCTGGCGCTGGGGCTGCGCGATGCGTCGCCCCATGTGCTGCGGGTGCGCGCGCTGGCGCTGCAGGCGCAGCTGCATGAGGGCGAGACCTTCAATCCCGAGCTGGCCCTGGCCGGGCGCTTCGACTACGCCTTCGTGCTGGTGTACCTGGCGCCGCTGCTGCTGATCGCGCTGCTGCATGACCTGGTCTCGGCCGAGCGCCATGCCGGCCGGCTGGGCCTGCTGCTGTCGTTGCCCGGCGGTACCGGCCGACGGCTGTGGCTGCGCCGCGCCGGCTTGCGCAGCGCCCTGGCGGTGGCCTGCCTGGCCTTGCCGGTGCTGGCGGGCGGGCTGTACCACGGCTGCGGCGCGGCCACGCTGGCCGGTGTGCTGCTGGCCACCGCGGCGTACATGGCCTTCTGGGCCGGCCTGTCGCTGGTAGTGGCTTGCCGTGCCGCCGGCTCGGTGGCCAGCGCCACCCGACTGGTGGGCGCCTGGGTGCTGCTCACGCTGCTGCTGCCCACGCTGGCCCAGTCGGTGCTGGCGCGCATGGTGCCGGTACACCAGGGCGTGCAGCTGATGCTGGCGCAGCGGCAGGCGGTGCACGGCGCCTGGGACGAGCCGCGCGAGGCCACGCTCGAACGCTTCTTCCGCAGCCACCCGCAATGGCGCGACACCGCGCCGCTGCCCACCGGCTTCCACTGGAAGTGGTACTTCGCCTTCCAGCAGCTGGGCGATGAGCAGGTGGCGGCGCAGTTCGCCGACTACCGCGCGAGCCTGCAGGCCCGCCAACGCTGGACCGCCTGGCTCGGCGGCCTGCTGCCCGGCGTGGGCCTGCAGGTCGCGCTGCACCGCCAGGCACACACCGACCTGCTGGCCCAGCTCGCCTACCAGGACGCCATCGCCACCTTCCACCAGCGGCTGCGCGAGCACTACTACCCCTACCTGTTCCGGGACGGCCGCTACGGGTCGGCGGACTTCGCGGCGCTGCCGCGCTTCCAGCCGCCAGCGCGGGCGGAGGATGCGCCGGTGGGATCGTGGCTGGGGCTGGTGCTGGCAGCGTTGCTGGCGCTGGCAGCGGGCGTGCGCTGCGCGGGCCAGGTGAGGATGTGGATGCGGACGGGCTAGCAGCGCAAGGCGCCGTCCTACGGCCGATGCGGGCGCCGCACGACAGCGCCCGCCACCGGTCTGCCGCACCATGCAGCACGTCTACAGGAGAACGACATGCTGGGATCTTTGCTGCGATTCGGAATCAAGATGGGCGTGCTGAGCTGGGTCTTCAAGAAGGTGACCGGCGCCGGCAAGGTTGCCGGCCGCGGCGCCCCGCGCCGCTACTGACGACCTGGACCCCGCGCGGCTCAGGCCGCCGTGGGGTCCGCGCCCGGCGCCGGCTGGCGGCTGGTGAGCCACTTGCCCACCAGCACCACGCCGATGGCGCCCAGGGCCGGCACCAGGGTGTGCAGCACATGGCGCTGCTGCGCCCAGTCGGCGATGGCGGGATCGGACACCGCCATCTCGCCGGCCACCCAGCCCAGCAGGCCCGCGCCCAGCGTCACGATGACCGGCAGGCGCTCCATCAGCTTGAGCAGCAGCGTGCTGCCAAAGATGATCAGCGGGATGCTGATCACCAGGCCCAGCACCAGCAGCGTCACGTTGCCCTTGGCCGCGGCCGCCACGCCCACCACGTTGTCCAGGCTCATCACCAGGTCGGCCACCACGATGGTCTTGATGGCCGCGCCCAGGCTCGCATGGCCCTGCAGCTCGTCGTCCGCATCGCCGCCCTTCAGCAGCCCCACGCCGATCCACAGCAGCAGCACCGCGCCCACCAGCTTCAGGTAGGGCAGCGTCAGCAGGTACACCGCGAAGAAGGTGAGCACCACGCGCAGCACGATGGCGCCCACGCTGCCGAAGAGGATGGCCTGCTTCTGCTGCGCCGGCGCCAGCGAGCGCGAGGCCATGGCGATGACCACGGCGTTGTCGCCGCTCAGCACGATGTTGATGAGGATGATCTGCGCCAGCGCAAGCCAGAAATCGGGATGGGTCAGGACCGCCACGTTGCCTCCACGTTGTAGCCCCGCAGGCTACGTGGATGCGCTGTCAGCAGCCTGTCCGAAAGCTGTCAGCGAGCTGACAGCCGCCAGCGGGAAGAACACGCTGAAGGTGTTGCCCACGCCGTCGAGGTCGTCCTCCAGCGTGATGCGCGCGCCGTGCATCAGCGCGATCTCGCTGACGATGGCCAGGCCCAGGCCGCTGCCGTCCTGCTGCGTGCCCAGCAGGCGGTGGAAGCGCTCGAAAATGCGCGCCCGCTCCGCCACCGGGATGCCGGGGCCGTCGTCGCTGATGGCCAGCCGGCACTGGCCGCCCTCGGCCGCGGCCACCCGCACCGTCACCCGGCCGCCGCAGGCGCTGTAGCGGATGGCGTTGTCGATCAGGTTGTTGATCAGCTCGCGCACGCGGTCGCCGTCGGCATGGATCACCAGCGGCTGCGGCGCGCCCTCGAAGCCCAGGTCGATCTGGCGCTTGAGCGCCTGCGGCACCCATTCCATGCTGACCTCCAGCGCATGGGCATTGAGGTCCAGGGGCCGCAGCTGCACCGCATCCAGCGCGCCGGGCTCGTTGCGCGCCAGCGAAAGCAGCTGCCGCACCAGCCGCGCCAGCCGGTCCACGCTGATGGACAGCTGCTGCAGCGAATGGCGCACCCGCTGTGGATCGGCCTCGCGCTGGGCCAGCTCGATCTGCGCCTTCAGGCCGCTGACGGGCGTCTTCAGCTGGTGGGCCGCATCGGCCACAAAGCGGTTCTGGAAATCGAAGGTCTTGCCCAGCCGGCCCATGAGGTCGTTGACTTCATCCACCAACGGCCGCACCTCGCCCGGCACGCCATGGGTGGCGATGGGGCTGAGGTCCAGGTGCGAGCGGCCGGCCAGCGCTCGGCGCAGGCGCTGCAGCGGCTGCAGCGCATGGGCCACGCCGAACCACACCACCGCGGTGGCCATCACGATGAGCAGCAGCTGCGGCAGCACCACGTTGGCCACCATCTCCCAGGCAAAGCGGTTGCGCTTGTGCAGCGTCTCGGCCACCTGCACCAGCACCTGCGCCGGCGGCGCGGACGGCGTGGCCTCGGTGGGCATCCAGGCCACCAGCATGCGCACCGGCTCGCCCTGCAGCTGCTGGCGGCTGTAGCGCGGCGCGGTGTCGGTGGGCGGCGCTGCCGGCGCGGCCGCGGGCAGCTCCCCCAGGCTGCCGAGCACGGTGCCGTCGGCACTGGTCACGCGGTAGTACACGCGGTCGTCGGCATCGCCCAGCAGCAGGCGGCCCGCGGCATCGGACAGCTCCAGCCGCGCCTGGCCGGCGGCATCGTGCTTGACATGCAGCGCCATCTCGCGGCCCACCTCGTGCAGCGCGCGGTCGTAGGCCAGGTCGGAGAAGCGCAGCGCATTCCAGTAGGCCGCCGCCGAATCCAGCACCAGCAGCAGCAGCAGCGGGCCCAGCAGCCAGGCCGGCAGCTGGCGGCGCAGCCAGGGCTCGCGCCGGGCGTCAGGCCGGCCCATCGCCACGGTCCATCAGGTAGCCCATGCCACGCACGGTGCGGATCTCGCAGCCCAGCGGTTCCAGCTTCTTGCGCAGCCGGTACACGTTCACCTCGATCGCGTTGTCGCCCACCTCGTCGCCCCAGCCGTAGAGGTGGTTGACCATCTGCTCCTTGCTCACCACGCGGCCGGCGCGCATCAGCAGCAGCTCCAGCACCGCCAGCTCGCGCGGCGACAGCTCCAGCGGGCGCTTGTCGAAGAACACGCGGCGGGCCACGGTGTCCAGCCGCAGCAGGCCCAGCTCCAGGTCGGGCGTGGTGTTGTGGCTGCGGCGCAGCAGGGCCCGCACCCGCGCTTCCAGCTCGGGCAGGTCGAAGGGCTTGGCCAGGTAGTCGTCGGCGCCCAGGTCCAGTCCGCGCACGCGGTCGTGCACGCTGTCCAGCGCGGTGAGCATCAGCACCGGCACCGTGGACTTACGCGCCCGCAGCCGCTGCAGCACCTCCAGCCCGCTCAGGCCCGGCAGGCCGATGTCCAGGATGGCGAGGTCGTACAGGCCCAGGCTCAGGGCATGGTCGGCCTGCTCACCGGTGGCCACCACATCCACCGCATGGGCCGCCTGCACCAACGTGCGCGACAAGGCATCGGCCAGCACCTTGTCGTCTTCCACCAGCAGTATGCGCATGGTGCGGCACCTTAACCCAGGCGGCGGCGCAGGGCGGCCGGGACCCGGTCACCCGCCGAGGGCCGGCAGCCGAGGCCCGGCGCCTTGGCAGCGCCTCAATTGTCCTATAGGATATATCCTATTCCGAGGACAGGACCGACTCCATGAACCGACAAGCCGCTTCCCCCGACTGGACTTCCGTTGCCCGTGCGGACGTGGAGCACCACCTTCACTCCCAGACCAACCTGCTGGCCCACCGCGTGCGGGGCCCGCTGGTGATGGTGCGGGGCGATGGCCCCTACGTCATCGACGAGCAGGGCCGGCGCTACCTCGATGCGATGTCGGGCCTGTGGTGCGCCTCGCTCGGCTTTTCCGAATCGCGGCTGGTGGGGGCAGCACAGCGGCAGCTGGCCCGGCTGCCCTACTACCACACGTTCAACCACCGCACGAGCGACATCGCCTCGCTGCTGGCCGCGGACGTGGCGGCCCTGTCGCCGATGGCCGATGCGCGGGTCTTCTTCGCGTCCTCCGGCTCCGAGGCCAACGACAGCATGGTCAAGCTGGCCTGGCAGTACCACCGCGCCCGCGGCGAGCCGCAGCGGCGCAAGATCCTGGCGCGCGACCGTGCCTTCCATGGCTCCACGGTGATGGGCGCCAGCCTGTCCGGGCTGCCGAACATGCATGCGCACTTCGGGCTGCCCATCGAAGGCATCGTGCGGCTGCAGTGCCCCTATCCCTACCGGATGGGCCAGCCCGGGCAAACGGATGCCGCCCATGTCGCCTGCCTGGTGGCCGAGCTGGAGGACACCATCGAGCGCGAAGGCGCACACACCATCGCCGCCTTCATCGCCGAGCCCATCATCGGCGCGGGCGGCGTCATCGTGCCGCCCGAAGGCTACTTCCCGGCGATGCAGGCGGTGCTGCGGCGCCACGGCATCCTGGTGCTGTCCGACGAGATCATCTGCGGCTTCGGCCGTACCGGGCAATGGTTCGGCTGCAAGGCCTTCGGCTTCCAGCCTGACCTGCTGTCGGCCGCCAAGGGCCTGTCGGCCGGATATGCGCCGATCTCCTGCGTGATCGTGGCGCCGCAGGTCTATGCCCCGCTGGAGGGCCTGAGCGGGCGCACCGGCGGCTTTGGCCACGGATTCACCTATTCCGGCCATCCGCTGGCCGCGGCCGTGGCCCGCGAGGCGCTGGCCATCTACCGCGACATGGAACTGCCCACCCACGCGCGCGGCCTGGCCGCGTTGCTGCACCAGTCGCTGGCCGGGCTGCAGGCCCATCCGCTGGTGGGCGAAGTGCGCGGGCGCGGCTACCTCGCCGGCGTGGAACTGGTGGCCGATCGCGCCACCCGCCGGCCCTTCGATCCCGCCGCCGGCATCGGCGCACAGGTGGAGCTGGCGGCGCGACAGCGCGGGCTGATCGTGCGCAACATGGGCGACGTGATCGCGCTCAGTCCGCCGTACATCCTCGACGAGGGCCAGCTGCGGTGGATCGGCGCCACGCTGCGCGAGGCGCTGGACGACGTGGCCGCGCGCGACCCCTGGGCCGCGCAACGGAGTGCCGCATGAACGCGCCGCAGGCACAAGGCGCGCTGATCGAGCTGGTGGGCGTGCAGAAGAGCTACGACGGCCAGCACCTTGTGATCCCGGGGCTGGACCTGTCGGTGCGGCGCGGCGAATTCCTCACGCTGCTGGGCGCCTCCGGCTCCGGCAAGACCACCACGCTGATGATGCTGGCCGGCTTCGAGACACCCACCGCCGGCCACATCCTCATGAACGGCCGGCCGATCGAGGATGTGCCGCCGCACCGCCGCGGCATCGGCATGGTGTTCCAGAACTACGCGCTGTTCCCGCACATGACGGTGATGCAGAACCTGGCCTATCCGCTGCGCATGCGCGGGCTGAAGGGCGCGGCGCTGCAGGCCAAGGTGGACCGGGCCATCGAGCTGGTGCAGCTGGAGGGCATGGCCCAGCGCCGGCCGGCGCAGCTGTCGGGCGGCCAGCAGCAGCGGGTGGCCCTGGCGCGTGCGCTGGTGTTCGAGCCCGAGCTGGTGCTGATGGACGAGCCCCTGGGCGCGCTGGACAAGAACCTGCGCGAGCACATGCAGTACGAGATCAAGCGCATCCACCAGCAGCTGGGCGTGACGGTGGTCTACGTCACCCACGACCAGGGCGAGGCGCTGACCATGTCAGACCGCGTGGCCGTGTTCCACGAGGGCCGGGTGGAGCAGCTGGCGCCGCCCGCCATGCTGTACGACACGCCTGCCACCGATTACATCGCGGGCTTCATCGGCGAGAACAATGCGCTCGAAGGCGAGGTGCGCAGCGCCGGCCCGCAGCAGGCCTTGCTGCAGCTGCCGGGCAGCGCGCCCATTCCGCTGCCGCGGCCGGTGGCCTCGGCCCGGGCGCGGGTGCGGGTGCGGCCCGAGCGGGTGCACGTGGGTGCCGGCGACATCCGCCTGGCCGCCACCGTGAGCGACCTGGTCTACCTGGGCGACCACACACGGCTGGTGGCGCGGCTGCCGGGCGGTGCCACGCTTGTCGCAAAATTGGGCCCCGGCCAGCTGCCGGCCGATGCAGGCATCGGGGCCGGCGTCACGCTGGGATGGCGGGCCGCCGACATGACGGTGTTCCCGGCCCGCAGCTGAGGCCCGCGCGACCGCAAAGGGAAGCCCTTGAAGAACAAGATCAAGCCGATCGACAAGACCAACCTCGCCGCACGGGTGTACGGCGAGATGCGCGAGGCCCTGATCGCCGGGCGCTACATGCCCAGCGACCGCATCCGCATCAGCGAGGCGGCGCAGGCCTTCGGCACCAGCGACACCCCGGTGCGCGAGGCCCTGCTGCGGCTGGTGAGCGAGCACGCGCTGGAGATGGAGACGGCCAAGCAGATCGTGGTGCCACCGCTTTCGCTGGAGCGCTACGTGGAGATCCGCACCGTGCGCATGGCGCTGGAGACGGCGGCGGTCGAGGCCGCCGCGCCGCGCATCGGCAGCCGCGAGATGGCCGAGCTGGTCCGGATCAACCGCCGCTTCGAGCAGGCCGAGGCGGCCCACCAGGCCGCCCAGCAGCTCAAGTACAACCGCGAGTTCCATTTCGGCATCTACATGCACTGCGGCCTGCCGCGCCTGCTGTCGATGATCGAGAACATGTGGGCCTCGATGGGCCCCATCCTGCGGGCCTTCTACGAAGCCGGCGACAGCGGCTACGACGAAGGTGCCAACCACCATGCGCAGCTGCTGGCGGCGCTGGAGCGGCGCGACGCGGCGGCGGCGGTGGCCGCCCTGAAGGCCGACATGCTGTCAGCCGCGCCCAGCATCGAGCGCTTCCTGGTGCAGCACGAGGCCGCGGCCGCCGAAGCCACCGCCTGAGCCCGGGCGCCGCCGGCGCCGCTACAGCCAGGCCGAAACGAAGGACAGCGCGCTGCCACCCACCACCGCCGCCTGGTAGCCGCCCTCCTGCACCAGCACCGTTGGCCAGCGCAGGCCGGCCAGCTCGCGGCCGATGGCGGCGAAGTCCGCATCCTGCAAGGCCAGGCCCCGGGCCGGGTCGGCCTGGTGGGCGTCCAGCCCCAGCGAGACCACCAGAGCTTGCGCGCCGAAGCGCACCAGGGCCTGCACCGCCCGCTCCAGCTGGCGCAGGTAGGCCGTGCCGGCCGCATGCGCCGGCAATGGCAGGTTCAGGGTGAAGCCCTCGCCGGCACCCAGCCCGCGCTCGCCGGCATGGCCGCTGGCATAAGGGTAGTAGTCGCGCGGGTCGCGATGCAGCGAGGCGAAGAACACGTCGTCGCGCTGCAGGAAGATCTGCTGCGTGCCATGGCCGTGGTGCACGTCGATGTCCAGCAGCGCCACGCGTGGCCAGCGCTGGCGCAGCCGCTCGGCCGCCAACGCGGCATTGTTCAGATAGGTGCCGCCGGCAGCCATGTCCGCACTGGCGTGGTGGCCCGGCGGCCGGCACAGCGCATAGGCGCAAGGAACACCCTGCACCACGCGGTCGGCCGCAGCCACGGCCAGGCCGGCGGCCGCCATCGCCGCCTCGAAGGTGCCTGCGCCGATGGGCGCCAGCAGGTCCTGCATGTGCATCGCCGCGCGGCCCTCGATGGCCTGCGGATAGCTGCCCGGCAGCCGGTGGGCGGCGAAGGCATGCGGCTGCACCTGCGGCCCCGCATCCGGTAGCAGCCGCCACTGCGCATGCGCCTGGGCCAGGAAGTCCAGGTAGCGCGCGTCATGCACCCGGGCCAGCAGCGCCTGCGGCGGCAGGGGCGGCGGCTCCACCGACTGCACTGCCACGCCGGCCTCGCGCAGCCTGCGCTCGATGGCGTCGATGCGCCCAGGGCCGTCGCGCGAGGCGCGCCAGCCGCCCAGGTGGCCCAAAGGGCCGGGCTCATGCAGCCGGTGGCGCGCGGTGGCCAGCACGGGCAGCGTCATGGCCGCCCTAGCGGCCCACCCAGCGGGCGAAGCGCTGCTGCAGATCGTCCAGGTGGTCGGCCCAGAACTGCGTGTTCTGCAGCAGTGGCGCGTCCAGGTTCTGCGGCGCATTGGGCAGCATGGCCAGCACCGGCTTGCCCAGCAACGCCTGCGCCTTGGGGTTCACCGGGCCATAGGGAATGGTCTCGGCGAACACCTTCTGCCGGGCCGCGCCGGTCATGTAGTCCACCAGGGCCAGCGCCTGCGCCTTGTTGGGCGAGCCCTTGAGCACCACCCAGTAGGTGGGCCCGTTGATCTGCTGCTTCCACACCGTGGCCAGCGACTTGCCTTCGCGGTTGGCCGCCGCGATGCGGCCGTTGTAGGCCGAGCTCATCACCACCGCCCCGGAAGCCAGCCACTCGATGGGCTGGGCGCCGGCCTCCCACCACTGGATGTCGGCCTTGAGCTGGTCCAGCTTGGCGAATGCGCGGTCCTGCCCGGCGCGGGTGGCCAGGAGCTTGTACACCTCCGAGGGCGGCACGCCGTCGGCCATCAGCGCGATCTCCAGCGTCTGCTTGGCCTGCTTGCGCAGCCCGCGCTTGCCGGGCCAGCGGCGCGTGTCCCAGAAATCAGCCCAGGAGCGCGGGCCCTGGGACAAGCGGCGCTCGTCGTAGCTCAGCACCTTGGCCCAGATCATGGTGGGCAGGCCGCAGGGATTGAGCATCTCGGGCGGCAGGTCGCGCGAGGCGGGCACCGCGGCGCGCCAGTCGATGCGCTCGAGCAGGCCGGTGTCGCAGCCCACCACCACGTCCTCCTCGTCCATCTGCACCAGGTCCCATTGCAGCTGGCCGGCCTCCACCATCGCCCGCACCTTGGTCAGGCCGACGACGTTGGTGTCCTCCACCAGGCGTTCGCCACGGGCCGCGGCATAGGGCTGCCAGTAGGCCTGGCGGAAGGCTTCCTGCAGGGCGCCGCCGACGCTGACGACAGTGAGATCGCGGGCGGAGGCGGCCAGGGGCGGCACCAGCGCCGAGAAGACGAGGCCGGAGGCAAGGACACGGGCGAGCGAAGGCATGGCGACTCCAAGGGGTCGTTGAGGGGAAGGAAGACGGAGCGGTGGAGCGCCGCGGCAGCTGCCGCGGCGGCGGGCTTCAGCCGGTGCGTGGCGCGGTGAAGCCCTGGAGGAAGCGCACGAGGTTGGCGCCGATGTGCGTGCAGTCGTAGCCGCCCTCCTGCACCATCACCGTCGGCAGCCCGAGCTGCCCCAGGCGGCGGCCGATGCGGCCGAAGCCGTCGGTGGTGATGCGCAGGCCCTGGAACGGGTCGTTCTCGTGCGCATCCAGGCCCAGCGAGATCACCAGCGCATCGGGGCTGAAGGCGCGGATGCGGCGGCAGGCCTGTTCCAGGGCCAGCAGGTAGGTGTCGTCGCCGGTGTCGGCGGGCAGCGGCAGGTTGAGGTTGTAGCCCAGGCCCGCGCCGGCCCCGCGCTCCTGCGCATAGCCGCAGAAGTACGGGTGGTAATTCAGCGGGTCGCGGTGCAGGGAGACGAAGTAGACGTCGCTGCGCTCGTAGAAGATGCCCTGGGTGCCGTTGCCGTGGTGCACGTCGATGTCGATGATGGCCACGCGCCGGGCATCGGCCCGCAGCACCTCGGCTGCGATGGCGGCATTGTTGAGGTAGCACACGCCGCCGCCACGCTCCTTGTAGGCATGGTGGCCGGGCGGCCGGCAGATGGCATAGGCCGCCGGCGCGCCCTGCACTACCCGGTGCGCCGCATCGGCGGCCAGGTTGGCGGAGGCTCGGGCCGCGGCCCAGGTGCCGGGGCCGATGGGCGATGCCAGGTCCTGCATGTGGTAGCCGGCCTGGCCCACCACCCGCTGCGGATAGCCGTGCTGCAGGCCGGGCACCGCGAACACGTTGGGCACCACCTCGGGCGCCGCATTCGCGATGTCGGACCAGCGGGAGTGCGCCTCCTCCAGGAAGCACAGGTAGTCGGGCGTGTGCACCGCAGCCACCGGCGCCAGGCCATGGTCGGTGGCCGACGCCAGGGTGCAGCCGGCGGCAACGGCGGCATCGCGCAGCTGCTCGGCACGATCGATGCGCTCCTGCGCCGGTTGGAAGCGACCGGCCACGAAGAAGAAGCCCGGCTCGTGCTGGCGGTGGGCTTCGGTGTAGAGGACGGGAAGCATGGATTGGGGCTCCTTCAGGCCGGGGTGCGGTAGCCCGCGGTCTCGCCGCCATCGATGGACAGCACGGCGCCATTGATGAAGCTGGCCTCGGCCGACAGCAGCCAGGCCACGGTGCGCGCCACCTCCTGCGGCTCGCCCAGGCGGCCGGCCGGGATGCGACGCACCAGGCGCTGCAGCCGCTGGGCATCCGCCACCACGCGGGACATCATCCGCGTGCCGATCTGGCCAGGGCACACCGCGTTGAAGCGCACGCGGTCGCCGAACTCCAGCGCCAGCGCCTGCGTCAGCGCGATCACCGCGCCCTTGCTGGCGCAGTAGGTGGCCAGGCCTTCCTCGCCCACCTTGCCGGCGATGGAGGCCACGTTGACCACCGCGCCGCCGCAGTCCAGCAGCGCGGGCAAGGCCTCCCGCGTGAGCTGGAACACGGCGCGGGTGTTGACCGCCATGACCCGGTCCCATTCATCCAGGTCGGTGTCGAGGAAGGCGCGGCGCGAGGACACGCCGGCGTTGTTCACCAAACCTTCCAGGCGGCCGCCGCCCAGCTGCAGCGCCTCGGCCAGCGCGGCACTGGCCTGCTCGGGCCGCGCCATGTCGGCCATGAAGAAGCGGCTGCCGGCCGCGGCGGCTTGTACCTGGGCGCCGGCCGCTTCGTCGCGGCCGGTGAACAGCACCGGCCGGCCCTGGGCCGCCAGCTGCTGGACGATGGCCGCCCCGATGCCATGGGTGCCTCCGGTGACGAGGATCATGCGCAGGCTCCTGCTTCGAAGGCGGTGTAGTCCACCGCGGTGCAGCGGGGATCGCTGGCGGCGCGCTGCCAGTAGGCTGACTGCACCGCGCGGGTGACCGGCCCCGGCCGGCCGCTGCCCACGGCATGGCCGTCCAGGCGGGTGACCGGCATCACGCCGCCCGCGGTACTGGTGATGAAGACCTCGTCGGCCGCCTGCAGCGCGACCACCGACACCGGTCCCACCCGCGCCTGCAGTCCCAGATGAGGCGCCAGCTCCAGCACGGTGCGGCGGGTCATGCCCTCGAACACGTTGTGCCCCGGCGTGTGCAGCTGGCCGCCGGCCACCGCGAAGACGTTGAAGCCCGCGCCTTCGGTGACCTGGCCCTGGCCGTCCACCAGCACCGCCACCAGCGCGCCCCGGTCATAGGCCTCGAAGATGCCCATGGTGAGGTCCAGCCAGTGGAAGTTCTTCACCCGCGTGTCCACCGAGGCCGCCGGAATGCGCTGCACCCGGCTCACCACCATGGCAATGCCGGCCTCCTGCTGCTGCGGCGTGGCGATCCACACGAAGGGCTGGCAGAAGGCATGGAAGCGGTTGGTGCAGGCCCGAGGATCGCGGGAACCCGGCGGCGGCACGCCGCGGGTGCAGGTCATCTGCACATAGGCCTCGCGCAGGCCGCTGCGGGCCACGCATTGCAGCAGGATCTCGCGTACCGCTGCGGCATCCAGCGGCAGCGACATGCGCAGCTGCGACATCGACCAGAAGAAGCGCTCGATGTGGTCGTCCAGCCGGAAGAAGCGGCCCTGGTGCACATGGGCCACGTCGTAGGTGGCGTCGGAGCGTACGAAGCCGCGGTCGGTCATCGGGATGCTGGCCTCGGCCAGCGGCAGGTAGCGGCCGCCGGTGTAGGCGATGCCGTCGGAGGGCGGGTGGTTCATGGGGTGGCAGGCACGGAGGCTCGTTGGGAAGGGGCGGCACGCGAGGACAGCCAGGCCGACAGCCCGACCGCCATTGCGGCCACCACCATCAGGAAGGTGGACATGGCGATGATCGACGGGTCGATGGTGTCGCGGATGCCGTCGAACATCTGCCGCGGCAGCGTGCGCTGGGCCGGCCCGGCGATGAAGATCGCCACCACCACCTCGTCGAACGAGGTGATGAACGCAAACAGCGCGCCCGACACGATGCCCGGCAGGATGCATGGCACCGCCACGCCGGCGAAGGCGCGCCACGGCGGCGCGCCCAGGCTGTAGGCCGCGCGCAGCAGGTTCATGTCGAACTGCTGCAGCGTGGCGGTGACGGTGATCACCACGAAGGGCGTGGCCAGCACCGTGTGCGCCAGCACCAGGCCGGGCAGCGATGCGGTCAGCCCCAGCCGGCTGAACAGGAAGTACATGCCCAGGCCGGTGATGACTGGCGGCACGATCATTGGCGCCAGCAGCAGGCCCAGCAGCGAGCGGCGCACCGGCAGGTTGCGCCGCGCGATGGCGAAGGCCGCCGCGGTGCCCAGTGCGGTGGCCAGTACGGTGGACGCCAGGCCCACCACCAGGCTGTTGGCCAGGGCTGCCACCCAGGGCCCTTCGCTGAACACCTTGCGATACCACTGCAGCGACCAGCCCGGCAGCGGATACGACAGGAACGAACCGGCGCTGAAGGACAGCGGCACCATGGCCAGCAGCGGCGCCAGCAGGAAGACGATCATCAGCACGCCATAGGCGGCATGCAGCGCGGTGGCCGCGCGGGCCAGACGGTGGTGCAGCATGGGCGGCCTGCTCACTTCAGCCCCGCCAGCTGGCGCACGCCCAGCGTGGAGGCGGCCACCACATAGACGGCGCCCACGCAGGCCAGCAGCACCAGGCCCAAGGCCGAGGCCATGCCCCAGTTCACCGTGTTGTTGGCGTAGAAGGCCACGAAGTAGCCCAGCATCTGCTCGCGGGCGCTGCCCACCAGCGATGGCGTGATGTAGTAGCCCGCGGCCACGATGAAGGTCAGCAGCGCGCCGGCGGCCACGCCGGGCATGCTCAGCGGCAGCACCACGGCCAGGAAGCCACGCACCGGATGCGCCCCCAGCGAGGCGGATGCGCGCATCAGGTGCGGCGGAATGCCCTTGAGGCTGCTGTAGATCGGCAGCACGGTGAAGGGCAGCAGGATGTGCACCATCACGATGTACAGCCCGGTCGCGTTGAACACCAGCGTCAACGGACGCGACACCAGGCCCAGCGCCTGCAGCAGGCCGTTGACCAGGCCGTTTTCCTGCAGCACCACGATCCAGGCCGTGGTGCGCGCCAGCAGCGATGTCCAGAACGGCAGCAGGATGGCCAGCGTAAGCAGCAGTGCGAACTTCCGCGGCGCGCGCACCAGCAGCGCGGCCAGCGGATAGCCCAGCAGCACGCAGCACAGCGTCACACCGCCGGCGATGCCCAGCGTGCGCAGCACCACGTCGAGGTAGATGCGCTGGTCGGCCGGCGCCTGCACGATGCGGCCGGCATCGTCCTGCCGAAGGTCGAGCGCGCTCAGCAGGTAGTAGGCCGTCCAGGGCGAGGCGGCCCGCTGCAGGGCGCGCCACGGCGCGGGTTCGGCCCAGCGCTCGTCCACGCCGGCCAGCCAGGACGCGGCATCGGGCGGCGGCGCCGGCAGCGCCGCGGCCTGGCGGGCCGTCTTGATGACCAGCGTGCGGTAGCCCGCCTGCTCGTAGTTCAGGCGGCGCGCCAGCTCGCCCAGCTGCCGGCTGCCGGCGCCCTGCTGCAGCTCCTGCACCAGGGCCGCGGCCGCCGCGGGCGGCGGCCCGTCCGATGCGGCGCCGCCCTCGGTCGCCCAGCCGGCCAGCGCCACGGCGGTGCGCGGCAGCGCCTCCTGCACTTCGGGATTGGCCACCGCGCGGTGCACCATCATGGCCAGCGGCACGAGGAAGAACACGGCGCCGTACAGCAGCAGCGGCAGCACCAGCAGCAGCGAAACCAGCCGGCCGGGCGCCTCGGCGCGCCGCACGGCCTGCTGCAGCCGCTGCCCCTGCAGCGGGGAAGTAGCCGCTTCTGCAGTCGCGGCGCCCGCGGCGGACAGGGCAAGAGAAGGCGAGGACATGGCCGTTGCCTCCTTCAGTTGCGGGCCACCCAGCGCGTGAAGCGCTGCAGCAGCTCCTCTTCATGGTCCACCCAGAAGGCCGTGTCGAGCTGCACCGCGCCTTCCAGGTTGCGCGGCTCGGTGGGCAGCAGCGGCCTCAGGCGCGGCGGCAGCCGGTCGCTGGCGCGCAGGTTGGTCAGGCCATAGGGCACCTGCTCGGCAAAGGCCACTTGCCGTTCGGCGGTGAGCATCAGGTCCAGCAGCTCATAGGCGCGGGCTGCATGCGGGCTGCCCTTGACCAGCGTCCAGTAGTCCATGCTGTAGAGCTGCTGCTGCCAGCTCGATGCAAAGCGCTTGCCCTGCTGGTTGGCCGCGGCGATGCGTCCGCTGTATGCGGCCGTGACGGCCACCGAGCCGTTGTCCAGCCATTCCAGCGGCTGGGCGCCCGACTCCCACCAGACGATGTGCGGCCGCAGCGCTTCCAGCTTGGCAAAGGCGCGGTCCTGGCCAGCGCGCGTGGCCAGCACCGTGTACACCGACGTCGGCGGCACGCCATCGGCCAGCAGCGCGATCTCCAGCGTCATGCGCGGCTGCTTGCGCAGGCCGCGCTTGCCCGGCCAGCGCTCCACGTTCCACAGGTCGGCCCAGCTGCGCGGCCCCTGCTCCCCGAACCGGCGGCTGTCGTAGGCCACCACCTTGGACCACACGAAGGCGCCCACGCCGCAGCGGGCGAAGGCCTTGTCCATCACCTCCCGCGCATGCGGCAGGCGCTGCCTGTCGATGGGCTCCAGGAGGCCCTGCTCGCAGGCGGCGGTCATCTCGTTCTCGTCCATCTGCACCAGGTCCCAGGTGACCTGTCCGGTCTCGACCATCGCCTTCTGGCGCGCGAAGCCGCCGGTGTAGCTGTCCTCCACCAGCACCGCGCCAGCCTGGCGCCGGTAAGGCTCGAAGTAGGCCTTGCGGAAGGCCTCCTGCAAGGCACCGCCGAAGGCGACCACCGTGAGGTCGGCCGCCCGTGCGGCGGCCGCGGGAAGACCGGTGGCGAAACAGCACACCAGCAATGGAAGAAGCCTGGGCAGGCGGCGGCGCAAGGCAAGAGGCATGACGGCTCCACGGAAAGGATTGGCGGCAGCGGGCAGATTCGTTCTTCGCAAGCTACAGGATATATCCTATAGTTGCCCAGGCGCTGCGACAAGCGCTTTTTTCCAGCAGGACCCAACCCATGCCGATGCACACACCTCTTGCGCCGCCGCCCCCGCCGTCGGCCGCCCGACCTTCCCTCACCTCTGCCGAGCACCAGCGGCTGCGCGACAAGGCCCGCTTCGTGCGGCTGGAGACCATCCGGCTGATCGAGATCGCCAAGGTGGGGCACTACAGCTCGGTCTTCTCGGCTGCGGAGATCTTCGCGGCCCTGTACTACGACGTGATGGCCCTGCACCCCGGCGAGCCCGGCTGGCCGGACCGCGACCGCTTCCTGATGGGCAAGGGCCATGCGGCGGTGGGCCTGTTTCCCATCCTGGCCGACCATGGCTTCATCGACAGCACGACGCTGGACGGCTACACCCGGCTGGGCAACCCGCTGGGCGACCACCCGGACATGCGCAAGGTGCCGGGCATCGACTTCAGCTCCGGCTCCATCGGCCATGCGCTGTCCAACGGTGCGGGCATTGCGCTGGGCGGCCGCAGCGCCGGGCGCGGCTTCCACACCTTCGTGATGCTGGGCGACGGCGAAATGCAGGAGGGCCAGGTGTGGGAGGCGGCGCTGTTCGCCGCCCACTACCGGCTGTCACGCCTGGTGGCCGTCGTGGACCGCAATGGCTGGCAGCTCGACGGGCGGGTGGACGAGGTCATCGGCGTGGAGTCGCTGGCCGACAAGTGGCGGTCCTTCGGCTGGCAGGTGCACGAGGTGGACGGCCATGACCTGGCCGCCCTGGTGCCGCTGCTGCGCGCGCTGAAGGCTGACACCACGCGCGAACAGCCGGCCTGCGTCATCGCCCACACCGTCAAGGGCAAGGGCGTGCGCCACATGGAGACCGAACCCGGCTGGCACCTCGGCTACCTCGCCCCCGAGGACGCCGCGCTGGCCATCGCCGAAATCAACGCCACCGAGATCTGACATGACCACCCCCTTGCGCTCGCCCGACAGCTGGCAATACCGCGCGCTGAACGCGTTGAACCCGGGCCTGTCGGCCCTGTCGGACGCCCTGGACGACCTGGTGCGCCAGGGCCATCCAGTGCTGGCCGGCTCGGCCGACCTGCAGTACTCCAACGGCCTGGACCGCTTCGCCGCACGGCACCCGGAGCGCTACATCCAGTTCGGCATCTCCGAGCAGAACATGGTGTCGGCCGCGGCCGGCCTGGCCACCACAGGCCACATGCCCTTCGTGGCCACCTTCGCATCCTTCATGGCGCTGCTGTGCTGCGAGCAGATCCGCATGGACGTGGCCTACTGCGGCCTGCCGGTGCGGCTGATCGGCCACCACACCGGCATCTCGCTGGGCTTCTATGGCACCTCCCACCATGCCACCGAGGACATCGGCTGCCTGCGCTCCATCGCGGGGCTCACCATCGTGTCGCCGGCCGATGGCGCGCAGCTGGCCGCGGCCGTGCGTGCGTCGGTGGACTGGCCCCAGCCGATCTACTTCCGCATCGGCCGCGGTCGCGAGCCGCAGGTGTATCCCGCGGACACGCCCTTCGTCTTCGGCCAGGCCATCGAGCATGGCACCGGCGAAGAGCTCACCATCGTGGCCTGCGGCCTGCCGCTGGCGGCCGCGCTCTCGGCCGCGCGCACGCTGCGGGCCGAAGGCCGGTCGGTGGGCGTGATCGACATGGCCACCGTCAAGCCGCTCGACCGGGCCGCGGTGCTGCGGGCCGCGCGCCGCTCACCGGTGCTGCTGACGGTGGAGGAGCACAACGTGCTGGGCGGCCTGGGCGCGGCGGTGGCCGAGGTGCTGGCCGAGGAACCCACCGGCGCCCGCCTGGTGCGCCATGGCATCCAGGACGAGTACAGCCTGATCGCGCCCCCTACCCATCTGTACCGCCACTACCAGCTGGACGACGAAGGCGTGCTGGCGGTGGCCCGGCGGGCCCTGCGGGCCGGTGCCACCCGCCTTCACGACCCCGAAGGGTCGGGCGGCTCGGTGCGCTCGCCGTCGTAGTAGTCCACCGCCGCGCCGCGGCGGTACAGGCCGCGCAGCCGCGGTGCTCCGGGCGTGCGGGCGGACACGCCGACCTTGTCGGAATCGGGGTACTCGCATACGTCCAGCTCCGCCTGGTTCGACAAAGCCAGGTAGCGCATGGTCACGCGGCCGGTGTTGATGATCTGGTGCGCCACCTCGGGCCCGCCGGTGGGGCAGGCCACCACGTCATGCGGCCGCAGCGCAAAGCGCTGGTCGCCGAAGCGCAGCTCGCCCTCGCCTTCCAGGATGACGAACACCTCCTCCTCGGCACGGTGCGCATGGAAGGGGCACTGCGCCTTGCCCGGCGGCAGCTCGGTCAGGTTGTAGCCCAGCTGCCGGGCGCCGATGGATGCGCTGAACAGCGCCCTGCGCGAGCTGTAGTAGCCGTTGTCCTCGATGTCGTCGAACTCGACGTCGGCCAGGTTGATGAGGGGCTTGGGCACGGGCGTCTCCATCGCAGGTCTCCATCGCAAGGCGGGGCCTCGTCCAGCAAATGCCGGGCCCGGCCCGCGCACCCATCGGCGCCGCAGATGGATGCCATCGAAACGTTCTGGCTTCCCGGCAAGGCCGCCTGTTCCTACGCTTCGTCCATCGGATTCAAGCAAGCCGATCCCCCTGCAACCCACCATCCCTCAAGGAGTTTCCTCATGCAATCGACCTACTCGCGCAACTCGTCCACCTCCCTGCAGCTGTCGGTGCTGCCGCTGGTGGCCCGCCTGCTCGTCGCAGCCATCTTCCTGGTCAGCGGCTTCGGCAAGCTGATGGCCCCGGGCGGCACCATCGGCTACATCGCCTCGGTGGGCCTGCCGCTGCCGGAGCTGGCCTATGCCGGCGCGCTGATCGCCGAACTGGGCGGCGGCCTGCTGCTGGTGCTGGGCTACCGCACCCGCTGGGTGGCGGCCGCGCTGGCGGCCTTCTCGGTGGTCTCGGCCCTGCTGTTCCACAGCGCCCTGGCCGACCAGAACCAGATGTTCCACTTCCTGAAGAACCTGGCCATGGCCGGCGGCCTGCTGCAGTTCGTCGCCTTCGGCGGTGGCGGCTTCAGCCTGGATGAGCGCAAGCCCGCGCTGAGCGGCGCGCTCAGCGCCGCGCGCTGAAGCATCCATGGCCGACGTGTCGGCCAGACCCGTCGGGCCTAGTCAGGCCCCGCTGGCCACCGGAAGGCCGGCCGCGTCCATTTCGGCGTGCAGCACGCAGCCGGTGGTCGACTCGGTGCAGAACAGGCTGCGGCGCCCGGGGCCGCCAAAGGCCACGTTGGTGAGCGATGCGCCCGCCGGGCTGCGCAGCACCAGCACCGGCTCGGCACGCGGGTTCAGCACCCAGGCAAGGCCCAGGCCGGGATTGGCCACCACCAGCCGGCCCTGCTCGTCCATCGCCAGGCCATCGGGGCCGCTCGGTCCGTACGAGGTGAAGAACGCGCTGACCTTCGACACGCTGCCATCGGCCTGCAGCGGCACCCGCCACACCTGGTTGGCCCGTGTGACCGCCACGAACAGCACGCGCTCGTCGGCCGACAGCACCAGGCCGTTCGGGCTGGGCACGTTGTCCAGCAGCAGGTCGAGCTGCCCGTTGCGCCGCAGCCGGAAGACACGGCCGGTCGGGTCGTGCAGGCCGGTCTGCCCCTGGTCGGTGAAGTAGAGGTTGCCGCCGCGGTCGAAGCACAGGTCGTTGGGGCCCTTGAAGCGCTCGGAGTTGCGCCGCTCCAGCAAGGGCGTCACCTGCCCGCTGCGCACGTCGATCCGCATCAGGCCGTTCCTGTAGTCGGCCACCACCAGCGTGTGGGCATCCAGGAACTTCATGCCGTTGGGCTCGCCGTCGTATTCGGCGACCAGGCTCCAGCGGCCTTGCGGGTCGATGCGGAACACGCGGCCGAACGGGATGTCGGCCACGTAGAGCATGCCGTCGGCGTCGAACACCGGCGCCTCGAGGAAGCTGTCCACCGGCTCGCCGCCGCGGTTCGCGTCGGCCCAGGCGGAGCGCACGCCGGTGCGCCGGAATTCGTCCGGCAGCCGAGTGAACACTTCCGCATCGCGGACTTCCGGGGTCTTCAGCAGGAACATGATGCCGACCTCATTCCTTCTCGAACGACGAATGTGCCGCCACCTTGCCCCAGTAGGTGGTGCTGTCGTTCAACATCCGGGCGAACACCTCGGTGCCGGCGCTGTTCGGCTGCGCGCCCAGGCCGTCCGCATAGGCCTTGAAGTCGGCCGATGCCACGGCCGCCGCCACTTCCTTCTGCAGCCGCTCCATCACCGGCGCGGGCGTGCCCTTGGGGGCCCACAGGCCGGAGAACTGGATGACGCTGAAGTTCTTCAGCCCGGCCTCGGCGAAGGTGGGCGTGTCGGCCAGCGACGGCACCCGCTTGTCGCCGCTGATGGCCAGCAGGCGCGCCTTGCCGCCCTTGACCTGGCCGATCACGCCGGGCGTGGACGCCATCTGGAAATCGATGGTGCCCGACAGCAGCGCCAGCGTCGCCTCGCCCGCGCCCTTGAACGGCACATGCAGGAACTTCACGTCGGCGGCGATGCCCAGCGCCTCGCTCGAGAAATGCGGCGTGGTGCCTGCACCGCCGGTGCCGTAGGTCAGGCCGCCCTTGTTGGCACGGGCCGCGGCCAGCAGGTCCTGCAGCGTCTTGTACTTGGAGTCCTGCGACACCACCAGCGCCATCGGCGCCGTCATGAAGGTGCTGACCGGCACCAGGTCCGCGCGGTGGTCGAAGGGCAGCTTCTTGAAGATGTGAGGCAGCAGCGAGTAGGTGCTGTCGTTGGCCATCAGCGTATAGCCGTCCGGCGCCGAACGTGCCACCTCCGAAGCGCCGATGGTGCCGGTGGCCCCGGCCTTGTTCTCCACGTAGAAGGTCTGCCCGGTCTGCTCGGTGAGCTTCTGCGCGATCTTGCGGGTGACCGCATCCACGGCCCCGCCGGGCGCATAGGGCACGACGATGCGCACGGACTTGGCGGGATAGGTCTGGGCCCCTGCCAGCGCCGACAGGCTGAGCAGGAAGGCACCGGCGGCGATGCGGAAAGCGGTCATGGGTCAGTCTCCTTTCGAGGGGGGTGCAGCGTCTGGCGACGTCTTCGAGTGGGGCGGTGGACTCCCAGTATTGGATCGCCCGCGCCGACGGTCCAATCAATACTTCCTTCGGAAGCATCAATCGGACTTTTGCATTCGCCGCCTCCCGGCGCGCCGCCGTCAGGGCCGCGGCGACATGTCACACTTTGGGCCACCCGATGCGCCTGCCGTACCCATGACACTGAAAAGACTGCCCACCGCCATCGATGGACTCGACGACATCCTGCAAGGTGGCTTGTTCGAAGGCGGCGTCTACATCTTCGAAGGCCCGCCCGGCGTCGGCAAGACCACGCTGGCCAACCAGATCGCCTACGGGCTGGTGCAGCGCAGGCAGCGCACGCTGTACGTGACCATGCTCACCGAATCCCATGCCCGCATGCTCCAGCACATGGAGCACCAGGTGTTCTTCGAGCAGCAGCATGTCAATGCCAGCGTGTTCTATGTCAGCGCCTACGGCGAACTGGAACAGGGCGGGCTGCGTGCCGTGATCGGCCTGCTGCAGGGCGAGCTGCTGCGCAGCCGCGCCGCCTTGCTGGTGATCGACGGCCTGGTGGTGGAACAGCGCGGCCTCAGCGGGGACAGCGTGCGCCAGTTCGTGCACGAGCTGCAGAGCCTGGTCAGCGCGATGTCCTGCACCTGCCTCATCCTGACCAGCGGCACCGGCAATGCCCTGAGCGCGGAGCAGACGATGGTGGACGGCATCTTCACCTTCGAGGACCACGGCTTCCATTGGCGGGCGGAACGGCGCATGCAGGTGCGCAAGTTCCGCGGCAGCCAGATCATCCGCGGCAGCCACACCTTCTGCATCTCGCGGCGCGGGCTGCAGTTCTTCCCGCGGCTGGAAAGCCTGCCGATGCGAGACGAACCGGCGACGCTCGGCGGCGGTGCGGTGTCCACCGGCCTGCCGGCGTGGGATGCCATCCTACGCGCGGGCGGGCTGCTGGCCGGCAGCGCTTCCGTGGTGATCGGCCATAGTGGGGCCGGGAAAACCACCCTGGCGCTGGCCTTCGCCGCGGCCTCCTCGCTGTCGCAGCCAGGGTTGCTGCTGGCCGGCACCGAGTTCGCCGGCGACCTTCGCCGCACCGGCGACCAGCTGGGGCTGGGGCTGGGGCAGGCACTGGATGCCGGCGCACTGACGATAGAACACCTGGGGCATGAGGACGAGTCGATGGACGAGATGGGGCACAAGCTGCTGCGGCTGGTCGACGAGCGCCACATCCGGCGGGTGGTGGTCGACGGGCTCGAGGGTCTGGCCGACACGCTGGCCTTCCCCGAGCGCGGCTACCGCTTCCTGGGCCGGCTGCTGACCGAGCTGAAGCAGCGCGGCGTCACCTCGCTGTTCACCGTCGATCCCGCGGCGTTGGCCGTGGCCGGCGGCACCGGCCTGGCCGAGGGCGTGGTCGGCCGGTTCGACAACGCCTTCGTGTTCCGCCACCACGCCGCCGCCCGTGCCACTGAAGCAAGCCGCACCCTGAGCGTGGCCAAGGTGCGCGGCACGCAGCCCAGCCAGGCCTCGGTGGATGTGCAGCTCGCGCTGCTCGATGCCGAACGACCGTCAAGCCACTGAGCCGGGATGTCTCGATGAAGCTGGTTCTGATCGTCGAGGATGAATTCGGGAATCGCGAAGTGCTGCAGCTGCTGCTCGAGGCCGAGGGCTTTCGCACCCATGCGGTTTCCAATGGCCGGGCCGCGCTCGATTTCCTGGCCGGCGAAGTGCCGGCCGTGATCCTGTCGGACTTCATGATGCCGACGATGAACGGCGCCGAGCTGTGCGCGGCCGTGCGGCGCGATCCGGCGCTGTGCGAGCTGCCGTTCGTGTTCATGAGCGCCACCAGCGAGTCCATCGTGCGCCAGGCCTGCCGCGACTACGACGCCTTCCTGGTCAAGCCGTTCGACATCGATTCGCTGCTGCTGCTGGTCCGGCGCCTGGCCGAAAGCGGCCGGCCGCGGTCGCCGACCAGCGAAGAGGTGGGCGATTCGATGCGCCACCTGCTCAAGGGCATCGAGCTGCCGCCGACCAGCTAGGAATCCGCGCGGCAGAAGCCGCCTGCGACGCTGCTCAGCGTGCGCCAAGTACCGCCATGCGCCGCATGGTTCAGCGCCATGCGGACTCCTGCGGGCGCGCCGCACCGGGCTGAGTGACACGCGCATGACATGAACCGGGGACATGCTGACGGAAAACGTCAGGAGGTTCCATGAATTCACGTTCCCCCGCCGCCCGTGCGCTCACCGGCCTGGTCGCCACGTTGTTGCTCGGCACCGCCGGCGCCGCGTCGGCCGCACTCGACCTGGGGCGCTACAGCCTCACGTCCACCTTCGCGCTGCCGACGTCGACCGCTTCGGAGTCGTCGGCCATCACCTGGAACTGGGACACGCAGACGCTGTTCGTCCTGGGCGACGAAGGCGAGTACATCACCGAGGTCACCACCACCGGCGCGGTGGTGGGCAGCATGCGGCTTTCCGGCTTCAGCGACACCGAGGCGCTGACCTACACCGGCCAGGGCCGCTTCGTGGTCGGCGAGGAACGGCTGCAGGACGTGTACCAGCTCACCTACCAGGCCAACGGCACCGCCACCCGCGGCGCCCTCAAGTCGGTGTCGCTGGGCGACACCGTGGGCAACATCGGACTGGAAGGCATCTCGTACGAGCGCAGCACGGGCCAGTACTTCACCGTGAAGGAGAAGAGCCCGCAGGCGGTGCAGTTCGGCCAGATCGACTTCGATGCCGGCACGCACACGATGACCTCCCTGTTCACGCCCAACCTGGGCGTGCTCGACCTGTCGGACGTGCAGGTGCTGCCCACCTCCGGCAACCTGCTGGTGTTCAGCCAGGAATCGGGCCGGCTGCTGGAAGTCTCGCGCAGCGGGGTGGTGCTCAGCAGCCTCGACTTCAGCGCCATCAGCAGCACCACCGAAGGCGTGACCATCACCGCCGACGGCACCATCTTCCTCACCGACGAGACCCCCAACATCTACATGCTGACGGCCGCGCCGGTGCCTGAGCCGGCCACCTATGCGCTGATGCTGTGCGGCGTGGCGGCCATCGGCTGGGCGGCGCGCCGCCGCCTCGGCTGAGCACGACCCGGTTCCTGCAAACCAACTCCGAGACCATCATGAAGACTTCCCTGCCCTTGCTGCTGTCGCTGGCCGCCGGCGCGGCCCAGGCGGCCCCCAGCGTGGCCATCACCGAATGGATGTACCGCGGCGGCGTCGGCGAGTTCGTCGAGTTCACCAACGTGGGCAACCAGGCCATCGACCTGGCCGGCTGGAGCTTCGACGACGAATCGCGCCTGCCCGGCGTGCTGGACCTGTCGGCCTTCGGCACGCTGGCGGCCGGCGAATCGGTGCTGATCACCGAGGCCGACGCCGCGGTGTTCCGCAGCGACTGGAACCTGTCGTCCACCGTCAAGGTGATCGGCAACTACACCAACAACCTGGGCAATGGCGACGAGATCAACCTCTTCGACGCGGCCGGCACGCTGGTCGACCGCCTGACCTACGACAGGTCGGTGGTCACCAGCGACGTGAGCGGCCGGCCCGGCAGCAGCGCGGTGCTGGGAGCCAACCAGGTCTCCGGCTGGGTGTTGTCCGCCGTCGGCGACAGCGAAGGCTCCTGGCGCTCCGCCGCCGGCACCATCGGCAGCCCCGGCAGCACCCAGTTCGCCTCCCCGGTGCCCGAACCGGGCACCTATGCGCTGATGCTGGCCGGCGGTGCGCTGGTGGGCGCCCTGGCGCGCCGGCGCCGGCCGTAGGCCCGCTCGTAGTCCACAGGCGCACCCCCATGGGGGCGATACAGGCCGCGACCGGTGTTGCCTAGAGTGAGAACCATTCTCACTGAGGGAGTTGCTGTTGTTCGCCGTCACACACACCCTGGCGTCACCGATCCGGCCGGTGCCGGCCAGCGAGCATGCCGAGCTGGTGCACGTCTGGGAGAAGAGCGAGTTCGAACTGCTGAGCGGCCACGGCATGGCGGCGCTGTACGGCTGCGCCCATGCCGTGCGGCGGCAGCTGCTGGAGGTGTCCAGCGTGCAGGCCTACTACACCGCGCGCGGCCGGCCGGTGGCCTTCGTGGCACTGGCCGAGGCACAGGTGGTGCTGCTCGACGTGTTGCCGGACTACCGCAACCAGGGCCTGGGCACGGCGCTGCTCGAATGTGCGGTCGGGCGGCTGCAGGCTTCGTTCGTGGAGCTGCCGGAGGCCTGGCCGGCGGCCCTGGCGTTCTACCGCGGCCGGGGTTTCCGGCGCGTCGGCCCGTCCTTCCAGGGCCTGTTCCGCGGCCGCCCGCAGACGCTGCTGCGGCTGGAGCACACCCACGAGCCCGGCCGCAGCCTGCGCTCACGCTGAGCGCAGCAGCAGGCCGCCCGCAGGCGGCGGTCGCCGACCGTCGACGGACTGCATGAAGGCCTGCACCGCCTGGGCCGCGCCCGGCCCGCTGCCGTCGTGCCAGCCATCGGCCAGGGCCTGCAGCCCCGCGCGGGTGTCACGCGACAACACGCCGCTGATGGGGTCCTGCGCCACCATCCGCAGCCGCGCGCGGTAGGCCTCGCGCGCCAGCGGGGCATGCGCCAGCAGCCCCAGCAGCCGGCCCAGCGAGGCGGTGAAGGCGGCCTGCCGCGCCGAGGGCGGGCCATCGGCCTGCACCTGCCAGGCACACAGGTATTCGATGGGGCCCAGCGGCTCGCCGCCGCCCCGCAACGCGCCTGGAGCGCCCGGCACTGCACCCCACGCCGGCCGGCGGCCGCTGGGCAGGCGGCCCTGCGCCAAGGCGTCCACCAGGGCCTGCGCCACCGCGGCCTGCGCCGCGCCGCTGCCATGTTCGGCCACCACGCACAGCACCTTGAGGAAGGCCGGATAGAGCTGCTGGCCCAGGGCATCGCACAGGCGTTCCAGCAGCTCCACCCGGTCCGACGCGCCTTCGGCATGCGCGCAGCCGTCGATCAGCAGCTGGGCCGCGCCGGCCCAGTCGGGCGCGGGGCGCAGCGACAGCGGCTCGGCGCCATGCATCAGCGGCCCGCCTCGGTGCCGGTGGGCAGCAGGGCCGCGGCAAACTGCCGCTCCATCGCGTCGATCGACAGCCGCGCCGACCGCGGTCCGGCCTGCAGCAGCAGGCCGCCCACGCCGTCGTCGGCCAGCAGCCACTGCTCGATCGTCGGGGCCGACACCGCCGCCGACCCATGGCCGGCCGACAGCCGGGCCGCCGCGGCCGGAGCGGCGGGTGAAAGCGTGGAAAGGGCGTGCAGGCTCATGTCGTCACCAGGTACTGGCGGACCAGCTTAGGCAGCCGGCCCGGCGGCGCACAGCCCGGGCGCGCCCCAGCTGGGGTGGACCCCAGCGTGGCCGGGGCGCGGTGGGCGACGGTCAATCGGCATGGGCGCGGAACCAGCCGGTGGTCTCCGGCCGGTGCGTGAGCACGAAGCCCTGGCGCGAGCGGGCCTCGGCCTGCCCTTCCATGCCGCCCGCCAGCGCGCCAAGGAAGAGGATGGACATCAGGCCGCCCATCTGCCGGAAGGCTTCGGCGTACTGCGCCTGCAGCGCGCCGCCCTTCTTCAGGTCGGTCTCGTGGATGTACTGCTGGTCGACGCGGCGGACCTGCCCAGCCCCGTCCAGTGCCAGGAAGCCGCTGCCGAAGCGGTTCTCGTGCAGCACGTTGCCGTCGTCCACCGCCAGGTCGGCCAGGCGGCCCCAGCCGGTGGCTTCCTCGAACTTCAGGTCGCCGCGGGTGTTGCTGTCGATGCCGCTGACATGCACCGCGTAGTCGTCGTTGGTGATGGTGACCTTGGACGACACCGTGGCCTCGGCACTGCCCTGCCAGGGCGTGGTCTCGATCGTCACCTTGGTGCCGTCGTCCAGTGCGAAGGTGGTGGTGCCCCAGAAGTCGAAGGCATGCCGGCCGTCGATCTCCACATGCGGGTCGCCCCAGATGCGGTAGTCCTCGCCGGTGGCCTTGTTGGCGATGTGCACCTGGTTGTTGTCGTCCATCGTGATGCGGTAGCGGTCGTTCTCGAACTGCACCTTGCCGCCCACCATCGTGGTGGCGGCGTGGGTGGGATTGCCGGCATCGGCGGCACGGTAGGCGGCCGATGCGGCCGCTTGGGCGCCGGCGGAGGACAGGTTCATGGCGAGGCTCCTGAAGGTGTTCTTGGAAGCCCGCACTTGAGCATGCGGCCGGCCGCGGCGCATGCCGGGGCGCACCCGAGCTGGGGTCGGCCGCACGGCCGGTCGGCGCCGGTCAGGGCGCGACGAACAGCCGCGCCAGCGTGGGCAGCACGGCGGCGATGCGCCGGGCGAGTTCATCGGCGAAGCCCTGCACCAGCGTGCCCAGCAGCAGCAGCCAGATGGCGGTGGCGGCCAGCGCCTTCAGCGACATCGACAGCGCGATGACGTTGAGCTGCGGCGCGAAGCGGTTGACCAGCCCCAGCGCCAGGTCCACCGCGAACATCACCACCAGCGCCGGCGCGGCTAGCAGGAAGGCCAGCGCCATCAGCTCATGCAGGTAGCCCTCGAACACCGACAGCCCCTGCAGCCGCGGCACCAGCCCGGGCTGGGCCAGCGGCCAGGCGCGGAAGCTCTCCAGCAGCACGCCGATGAACAGCATGAAGCCGCCGCCGAACATGAACAGGAAGCCGGCCAGCCGGCCCAGCAGCGCGCCGGTGACCGACACCTGCTGGCCCGACATCGGGTCCATCAGCTGGCCATTGCCCACCGCCACCTTGGTGTCGACGATCTGGCCCGCGGCCTCGAAGGCCCACAGGAAGGCCGCCAGGCCGAAGCCCAGCGCCAGGCCCAGCACGGCCTCGCGCCCGAACAGCAGCAGCCACTGCCAGGCGCCGAAGCTGCCCAGCGCCACCGTGGGCTGCAGCGCCAGCGTCAGCGTGCCCAGCGACAGGAAGATGGCATTGCGCACCAGCGCCGGCACCGTGTCGGGCGCCAGCACCGGCAGCAGCAGGAAGGCCACCGCGATGCGGGTGCTGGCCAGGCCCACCAGCAGCGCCGCATCGCCCAGCGGGCCGATGGCATCGAACGGGCCCATGCGCTCAGCGCCTGACCATGCCGGCGAAGCCGCTCATCACCGTGTCGGTGTACTGCAGCAGCGTGCCGCCCAGCAGCGAGGCGGTGAGGAAGATCGTCACCACGATGGCGAAGAACTTGGCCGCGTACTGGAAGGTCTGCTCCTGGATCTGCGTGGCCGCCTGCAGGAAGGCGATCAGCAGCCCGACCAGCGCAGCCACGATCACTGGCGGGGCGGACAGCAGCAGCACCAGCCACAGTGCCTGGTAGGTGAGCTGCAGGGCTTCGGTCTGCATCATCGGTCGCGGTTCCTTTCGGTCATGCGTAGGACAGCACCAGCCCGTGCACCAGCTTGATCCAGCCGTCCACCAGCACGAACAGCAGCAGCTTGAAGGGCAGCGACACGGTGGTGGGCGTGAGCATCTGCATGCCCATGGACATCAGGATGTTGCTGATCACCAGGTCGATCACCAGGAAGGGCAGGAAGATCAGGAAGCCGATCTGGAAGGCGGTGGACAGCTCGCTCACGGTGAAGGCGGGCAGCACCACGATGAAGTCGCGCTCGGTGACCTGGGCGGCGCGGTCGGCGCTGAGCGACTTCTGCGCGGTGCGGTGGAAGAAGGCCCGCTCGCGCGGATGCGAGTGCTTGATGAGGAATTCGCGCAGCGGCTCCTTCGCGCGGTCGGCCGCGGCCATCAGCGATTCGGTGCTGCTGCCCAGGCCCTGCACGCTGCCCACCCGCTCGCCCATCTGCTGGCCGACCGGGTACATCACGTACAGGCTGAGCACGATGGCGATGCCGTTGAGCACCACGTTGGGCGGCACCTGCTGCAGGCCCAGCGCGTTGCGCAGCAGGCTGAGCACCACGATGATCTTGGTGAACGAGGTGACCATCACCGCGACGAAGGGCGCCAGCGCCAGCACGATGACCGTGACCAGCGCCGAAGAGGGCGAGAACTGGGTCAGGTCCATGCACTGCTTCCGTCCGGCGGCAGCAGCAGCGCCGCGCCCTGCAGCACCGGCACGATGCGGCCCACGCGATCGACGCCCGGCCCGAGCAGGCGGGCCTGGCCATCGGCCCCGCGGGGCTGCGGCGGCGGCACGGACGCCTGGCCCTCCTCCGCCGGCCAGCCCAGCAGCGCTGGCAGCGGCAGGCGCCAGGGCTCGTCGAGCAGCACGCGCCAGCCCGCGGCGCCCTCCTCGTCCACGCCCGGCAGCGGCTGCGGCGCGGCCGGCGACACGCTGATGGCACTGCCCGGCCCGCCCCAGCTCCCGGACCAGGCCAGGCCCTGCGCGGCCCACAGCAGGCGCAAGGACCAGCGCGGTTCGAAGGCGCCCGGCAGCAGCAGCGCCCCGCCGCCGTCGACACCGCCGCAGGCTGGCAGCGGCAGCGCATCCTGCGCATAGGCCGCCACTTCCACCTGCAGCGCCAGCACCGGCCATCGCAGCAACCCCGGCGGTGGCGGCGCCTGCTCGGCCAGCCAGGCCAGCGGCAGCTGCAGCCGCAGGCCGGACGGCGTGTCCACCAGGTCACCGGCGTGCACGGTGACGGCCGGCGCCTGCGGGACGGCCGGCGCAGCTTCGTCCAGGGCCAGCGGCTGTGGATCGAGCCCGGTGCCGCACCAGGCCTCCAGCGCCCCCAGCAGCGGCTCGCAGGACGCCAGCGCCTGCGCCAGGGCCACCGCATCGGGTGGCTGCGGCGCGGCTGCGGTGGCCGGCAGTTCGATCAGCAGGCGGCCCGCGCCCAGTGCACAGCCATATCGCCAGTACGCCACCTCGACCGTCATGCGACGCGGCCGCTGACCACCATGGTGATCAGGTGCGTGACCGACTGCGCCTGCAGCTTCTCCATCACCCGCTTGCGGTGCAGCTCCACCGTCTTGATGCTGATGCCCATGCGGTCGGCGATGACCTTGTTCAGGCGGCCTTCCACCACCCAGCCCAGCAGCTCGCGTTCACGCGGCGTGAGCCGGGCCAGGCGCTGCTGCCAGGCCTGCTGCGCCGGGGAGTCGGCCACGGGCGCGGCCACGGGCGCGGATGAGGAGGCGTCGGCTGCGGGCGCGGCGGCCACGGGCCGCAGCGCGGCCGCCGGCACGGCGCTGGCGTCGAAGGCGCGGTCCAGCGCCTCCTCCAGCGCCTGGTCGGCGAACGGCTTCTCGAGGAAGCTCACCGCGCCGCGCTGCATCGCCTGCACCGCCAGCGGCACGTCGCCGTGGCCGGTCATGTAGACCACCGGCCAGTGCACGCCCTGGGCTCGCAGCCGGTCGTGCAGGTCGAGGCCGCTCATGCCGGGCATGCGCACGTCCAGCAGCACGCAGGCGGCGCCGGCCGGCCGCGCGCTGCACAGGGCCTGCAGGGCCTCCTGCGGGTCGGCGTAGTCCTGCACCTCGTAGCCGGCGCCGGCCAGCCACCAGTGGGCCGAGCTGCGGAAGTCGGCGTTGTCGTCGACGATGAAGATGGTGCGCGCGGCGGCGCCGTCGGTCGCGGTGGCGGTCATGTCGTGCTCCGTGGTGAAAGAAGACTCGGAGGGTCGCCCGCGGCGGCAGGCGCCAGCAGCGGCAGCGCCACATGGAAGCTGCAGCCGCGCTCGGGCGCGCCGTCGGGCGATTCATTGCGGCTGAACCACAGCCGGCCCTGGTGCAGCTCCGCGAAGGAGCGGCAGATGTTCAGCCCGATGCCCATGCCGTTCGGCTTGCTGGACTGGAAGGGCACGAAGAGCTGCGCCGCGTCGTCGCTGGGCAGGCCGCAGCCGTTGTCGCGCAGGCGCAGCACGGCTTCGCGGCCGCCGCGCTCGATGCGCAGGCGCAGCAGCAGCCGGCGCTGCACGCGGCCGGCGGCATCGGGCGGGTTGTCGCGCATCGCCTCGATGGCATTGCGCATCAGGTTGACGAAGAGTTGCTGCAGCATCACCTCGTCGCCCTGCACCGGGCAGGGCTGCGGCACCAGGTCGAGCTGCACGTCGATGCCGTCGCGCCGCACTTCCCAGTCCAGCAGCGACAGCGATTCGCGCAGCACCGTGCCCAGCTCCAGCCGCTGCAGCCGCGGGCCACGCGCCTGCGTGTATTCGCGGATGCGGGCGATGATGCGCGAGGCGAACAAGGCCTGGTCCAGCGCCAGCTGCAGGCCGGCCAGCAGGTCGCCGCCATCGGCCGGGGCGGGCCGCTGCAGCCGCATGCGCAGCCCGCGCAGCACATTGGCCACGGTGCCGATCGGCTGGTTGAGTTCATGCGCCAGCGTGGAGGCCATCTCGCCCACCGACAGCGCGCGCGAGGTGAAGAGCAGCCTTTCGCGGTCCTCCAGATGGCGGCGTGCGGCCTCGGCCTGCTCGTCCTCGGCCGACGGGGTGGCGCGATGGGTGGGCGCGGCGACGGGCGCCTGGACCGCTTCGCCCGCCCCGGCGGCCGGCGCGCCGGGCTCCTCCGGCGCCATCAGCCGCAGGGCGGCCAGGCCGGGCCGCACCAGCGTGGCCTGTGCCTGCAGCCCGCCGGCCAGCGCGGCCGGCCACGCCAGGCGCGCCTGCGCACCGCGCACCAGCCGCACCAGCGCCGCGGTGACGCCCGGCAGCCGCGGCTCCAGCGCCGCCAGCGCATCGTCGGCCTGCACGCAGCAGTGGGTGCTGAAGGCCGGGCTGCACCACTGAAGGCGGCGGTGGGTCAGGTCCACCAGCGCCAGGCCGCAGTCGAAGGCATCCAGGGCCAGCCGCATCGCGTCATGCTCGCGGCGGCGGATCTGCTCCAGCGCGGCGGCGCGGCTGCGCGCAGGCCGCTGCGCGGCGCGGACGGGGCTGCGGTCGGCCTCGGTCATGCGGCCAGGTCCGTGGGCAGCACCACCAGCAGCAAGCTCCACTGCGCCCCCAGGCTGCGGCCGAAGCGCCGGGGCTGCGACAGGCCCAGCAGCGCGCAGCCTGGGTCGGCCAGGCGCGGCCAGGTGCCCAGCAGCAGGCGACAGCCGGCGGCGGGCGTGGCGGCGCCGCCGGGCGCGGCGCTGCGGCTGCGCAGGCCCTCGGCGGCACCGTCCTGCCGGTGCAGGCGCCACTGCGCGGGCAGGCCCAGGCCGGCCGGCGGCCACCAGCGGGCCGGGAAGGTGGCGACGCCGTTGCGCGGGCCGCCGATCAGCCAGGCGGCCAGGTCGACCGCTTCCGCCGGGCCTGCGGCAGGCGGCGCGCACACGAGCAGGACGTGACGCTGCAGCGCCAGTTCCCGCACCGCTTCCTCGCGGCCGGCGCGGGCGAGCAGTGCGCGGCAGGCGGCCAGCGTCGGCACGCTGCCGGACGCCGGCATGTCGCCGACCGCATCGCCCTCCGGGGAGCCATCGTCCGGGTCGGGCGGTGGCACCAACGCCTTCGGGGCCCCGGGGTTGTCGCCCTCGTCCGCCGGGCCGTCGTCGGCCGGGTCGCTGGCCGGTCGGTGGCCGCCGCGGCGGCGTGGTGCCGCGGCTTCGTCCTGCGGCAGCGGCTGGCGGCGCGGCAGGTCCGGCGGCAGGGTGAACAGGGTCGACACCACCACCGGCGCCTGCAAGGGCGCGGCCGTGGCGGGTACCGGTGCCGAGGCGGCGCTGGACGGCGCAGCCAGCCCCGGCGCCATTGCCTGCGCGCCGACGTTCGGGCCGTCGTGTGCCTCGGCGCGCGGCAGGGCGGCTGCACTGGCATGGGGCGCGGGCGACAGCCGGTCGCGCAGCGACACGGCCGGTGACGGCGCGGCCAGCACCGCCGCGGTCGCGGTGGCGTCGGCCGCCGGCGACGCGGTGGCAGCCGGCACGGCGGGCGCCGCCGGACCTGCCGCAGCCGCGGCACCCGTGGGCAGCGACAGGCCCTGCCCCGACTCGCCGCCGGCCATCGGCTGCGCCGTGGCCGCGGCCACCTGCTGCCACAGCGCGGCCAGGCCGGCACCGCCCGCCTCCCCGCCCGACACCGGCGTCAACGGATTCATGCGGCGCCCGCGTCCTTCAATGCGTCGGCCAGCGGCTGCACCGGCAGGCGCAGCACCAGGCCGTGGTCGCCGAGCTGGAGATGGTCGGGCTGCAGCCCGAGCAGCTGGCGCAGGTAGCCGCGCGCGGCCCGCTGCACATTGGCGCGGGCGGCCGGCCCCTGGCGCCGCGCCTCGTGCTGGCTTTCACCCACCAGCACGCCCAGCACCGCGAACTGCTCGAACAGCGCCTGCCGCTCGGCCGCGTCGGCCTGCAGCCAGGCCGGGTGCTGGCCGAGCAGGCGCCGCATCTGGCGCTCGACCAGCGCGAGCTGCGCCGGGCTGACGTCGATCTGCTGCAGCGCCGCGACGCAGGCCAGCACGAAATAGGCGGCCGCCGCGCCCACGTCGTCCTCGGGCTGGCCGGCCTGCATGCGCTGCCGGTAGTGCGCCAGGCAGCGGCGGTAGAGCGCCAGCGCCTCCTTGCGCGCGGCCGGGCCGCCGGGATGGGCGGCGGCCAGCTGCTGCGGCGCAGTGGACTGCGCGGCCGGCATCACCGTCAGCGGGGCCACGTCGTCGGCAGCGTCGGCGGGGCCGCCCATCAGCAGCTCGCCAAAGGTGGCGGCCAGCCGCTCGGCCAGCGCCGTGGCGCGGGCAGGGGTGTCGGGGGAGGAAGCGGTGTCGGGGCTCATGGCAGGAAGTCGTCGTCTCGTGGTGCAGGGTTGGTTGCGCTGCCGAACTCCATGCGCAGCGCGTGGCGCGAGAGCCGGCTGCGCAGCCGGTCGAGCGCGGCGCTGCCGCCGGGCGCGGCAGCACCGGGCGCCGGATGCAGCTGCAGCACGGGCGCGCCGCCCGGCTGCTGCTGCAGCGCGACGGCGCGCAGCGGCAGGGCCTGCCCGGGCAGCAGCAGCTGCCAGTGGCCGGTGGGCGCGCCGGCCGCCAGGGCCGATCGCTGCAGCGCCTGCACCGTGGCCGTGGGCGGCAGCGCCGGCGGCGATGCCACCGGCGCGGCAAGGATCACGACGTTGCGCAGCGCAGGCGCAGCGGGCCAGGCCGGCGCCTGCCAGGCACCCGCCTCCACCGCTGGCGCGGCGGGCTCGTCGATGCGGACGTCCGATGGCGGCAAGGGCCGCGGCGCCGGCACCGCCGTTGGCCACGGCGCGGCCGGTCCCGGCAAGGCACTGGCGCCCTCGCCCGCTGCGGCGTCGTCCTCCACCTCGCCCAGCACGCGCTGGGCGGCGCGCTGCAGCGCCCGGTCGAAGCGCTGCTGCTGCTGCTGCGGCTGCGAGCGCGGCGCCTCGTCGGCCTGCGACGGGCGCTGCGTCGGCAGGATGCGGTCGGCCACCGGCTTCATACCCAGCTCCCGCTGACCGGGTGCCGGCGCACCGGTTCGGCCTCGCGTTCCAGCCGCTGGGCGCGCAGCCGGGCGTCGTCGCGGCGGAGCTGGTCCTGCAGGTCGTCCAGCGCCTGCGTCTGCGTGCGGCAGCGGCGCAGCGCGGCCTGGGCCTCGGCCAGGCGCGCCTCGGCGGCCTCCAGCGCCTCCTCGTCGTCGATCAGGCCGTATTCGGCCCGCTCCAGCCGGTCGTCCAGCATCTCCCGGTGCGCGGCGGCGATGCGGCCGAGCTGCGGCGCCTGGGCCGCGCCCTCGCCGGCCTGGTGGCGCGCCAGCGCGGCGATGTCGCGCCGCAGCGCGTGGATGGCCTGCTGGCGCCGGCCGATGGCCACGCGCGCCGCATCGCAGGCCAGCCGCTGCACCTCGCACAGCCGGCGCGCCGCCTCCTCGCGCAGCGCGCGCACGCGCTGCAGCTGGGCCAGGTCGGACCGTTGACGGGCCGCGGGTGTCATTGCACCGCCTCCTGCAGCTGCTGCCAGGTGTCGTGCCAGCCGCTGGACTCGTCGGGCTGCTGGCGCAGCAGGGCCTGGATGGCGGGCCAGCGGGCGATGGCCTCGTCGGCCAGCGCATCGGCACCGCGCTGGTACTCGCCGACCTGCAGCAGCAGGCGGATCTCGGCATGCTTGGCCATCAGCGCCCGCAGCCGCAATGCGGCCGCCCGGTGCGCCGGCGGCACCACGCGGTGGAACACCCGGCTGGCACTGGCCGGCACGTCGATGGCGGGATAGTGGCCGGCCTGCGCCAGCTCGCGCGACAGCACGATGTGGCCGTCGAGGATGGACCGCACTTCCTCGGCCACCGGGTCGCTGCCGTCCTCGTCCTCGGCCAGCACGGTGTAGAAGGCGGTCATCGAGCCGTGGGCATCGTTGCCCGCCCGCTCGAACAGCCGCGGCAGTTCGGCGAACACCGAAGGCGGGAAGCCGCGGCGCACCGGTGGCTCGCCCACCGACAGGCCGATCTCGCGCAGCGCGCGGGCATAGCGGGTGACCGAGTCCACCAGCAGCATCACCCGCGCGCCCTGGGCGCGGAAGCCCTCGGCGATGGCGGTGGCCGCCTGCGCCGCGCGCAGCCGCTCCATCGCCGGCCGTTCCGAAGTGGCCACCACCACCACCGAGCGCGCCAGCCCGGCCGCGCCCAGGCTGTCGTCGAGGAACTCGCGCACCTCGCGCCCACGCTCGCCGACCAGGCCCACCACGTTGACGTCGCTCTCGGCCTGCCGCGCCAGCATGCCCAGCAGCGTGCTCTTGCCGCCGCCCGCGGTGGCGAACACGCCCACGCGCTGGCCCTCGCCGATCGACAGCGCGGCATCGATGGCCTTGACGCCGGTGGCGAACACCTGCTGCACCGGCAGGCGCGACAGCGGATTGGGCGCCGGCTGCTGCACCGGCCGCCAGGCCAGGCCGTCCGGCGGCAGCGGCCGGCCGTCCAGCGGCTGGCCGAAGGCATCGAGCACGCGGCCCAGCAGGCCGGTGCCGCAGGGCACTGCCGGGGCTTCCGACACCACCTCCACCCAGGCATCGGCGGCCACGTCGGCCAACCCGCCCAGCGGCACCAGGATGGCTTCGCCGCGCGACAGCCCCACCACCTCGGCCGGCAGCCGGGCGCCGCGGGCGTCCCACACCAGGCACTGCTGCCCGATGCGCGCCTGCAACCCACTGACGCGCAGCGTGGTGCCGAAGGCCTGAACCACCCGGCCGCGCTCGCCCAGCGTGCGGCCGTGCTGCAGCGCCTGGCGCACGGCGGGCGTGAGCAGCGTGTTCATCGCACCTGCTCCGCCGCCGCGGCGGCCTGCAGCCGGTCGCCCACGCGGCGCAGTTGCGCCGGCAGGCCGGCGATCAGCTGGCCGGCCGGCGTGTCGAACACGCAGTCCAGCAGCGCCAGCGCAGGATCGGCGCGCAACTGCAGCGGGCCGCCGGCGGCCACCTCGGGCAGGTGCTGCAGGGCGGCCGCCACTTCCGGATGCAGCCGCAGCACCGCCGGCTGACCCGGCGCCAGGGATTCCGCGGCGCGGCGCACCAGCGCCGCCACCACGTCGGCCGGCGCCAGCTCGGCCGCGATGCGCTCGACGATCTGCAACGCCAGCGCGATGGCGGCTTCGCGCAATTCCTCTGCCTGCAGCGCCGCGTCGTCGGCGGCCTGTCGCCACGACTGCGCCAGCGCCGGGCCGGCACGGTGCAGCGCCTCGGCCAGGCCTTCGGCCTGCCCGGCCTGGCGGGCGGCCTCGCGCGCCTGCGCCAGGTCGGCCTCCCGTGCCAGCACCAGTGCCTGCAGCCGCGCCAGCAGCGCCGCTGCGCTGCCGCAGGCGGTGAGCTCGTCGGCGGACAGCCAGGGCCGACCCACCGCCAGGCTGCCGAGCTGGCTGCGGTGCACCGCGATGAAGGCGGGTGTCATAAGCGGGCCTCCGCGCGGGCCGCTGCCTGCAGCGCAGCGGCGGCGGCGGCCGTGTCCAGCGCCGGCAGCGGGGCCCGCGTGTCAGGCCAGAACGCTTCGCGCAGCACCAGCCGCAGGGCGGGCGATGCGACGGCCGCCAGCAGCACCTCGCGGCCGGTGTGTGCCAGCCGGTCGGCCAGCATGGCGGGCGACAGGTCCGGCCATGGGCCGTCCGGCTCCCCGCCCCCGTCGGACTGCAGCAGCCGATCGGCCTCGGCCTGGCCGAGCATGCCGGCCAGGGCTTGCAGCACGCGGCCGTCGATGCACTGGCGCAGCACGGGTGCCAGGTACCAGGCGCCCGCGGCCGACAGCAGCCGGTCGCGCCGGTCGGCGGGCCAGCCGGCCCAGGCCGGCCAGGCGGCCAGGTCGTCCCAGCCCAGCTGCGCCCGCCGCGGCGTGCCGGCCAGGGCCAGGGCCGCGGCGGCACGAGCCTGGCGGCGCACGGCCGCGGGAAGGCCGCCGTTGGGTTCCGCCTGCACGGGCCGGGCGCCGGCCCGGTCGACCGCCTGCATCAAGCTGCCCTCCGCAGGCTGCCGGCCGGGGCGCCGGCCGGCGTGATGGCGCC
>NZ_JZUE01000005.1 GCF_000969605.1 Aquincola tertiaricarbonis
TTGCGCTCTACCAACTGAGCTATTCCCGCATACGACGCTGACTTGGTGTGTTCAGCGAAGCTCTGCAGTATAGGCAGCCCCAGCGACTGAGGCAAGCCTAATCCCGACTAAAACTCAATGCTTGATGCCCGCGGGCGTCACGCTACCTTCGCCCGCAGCCGGCGCGGCCTTGGTCTCCAGCACCACTTCCTCGTCCGGCAGAGGCTGCGGCGCGCTTTCGAGCGCCACTTCCAGCACGCGGTCGATCCACTTCACCGGCACGATCTCGAGATTGTTCTTCACGTTCTCGGGGATCTCCTGCAGGTCCTTGACGTTCTCCTCCGGGATGATCACCGTCTTGATGCCACCCCGGTGCGCCGCCAGCAGCTTCTCCTTCAAGCCGCCAATGGCCGTCACTTCGCCGCGCAGGGTGATCTCGCCGGTCATGGCCACGTCGGCCTTGACGGGGATGCCCAGCAGCGCCGAGACGAATGCCGTGGTCATCGCGATGCCGGCACTCGGGCCATCCTTCGGCGTGGCGCCATCGGGCACGTGGATGTGCACGTCGCGCTTCTCGAAGAGCTCGTCCTTGATGCCCAGGCGCCGCGAGCGTGACCGGACCACCGAGCGTGCCGCCTCGACCGATTCCTTCATGACGTCACCGAGCGAGCCGGTGCGGATGATGTTGCCCTTGCCGGGCATCACCGCCGCCTCGATGGTCAGCAGGTCGCCGCCCACCTCGGTCCAGGCGAGGCCGGACACCTGCCCCACCTGGTTCTTCTTCTCGGCACGGCCGTAGTCGTACTTGCGCACGCCCAGGAAGTCATGCAGGTTCTCGTCGGTGACGACGACCTTGCCCTCGTACTTCTTCAGCTGGATGCCCTTGACCACCTTGCGGCAGATCTTCGAGATCTCGCGTTCCAGCGAACGCACGCCGGCCTCCCGCGTGTAGTAGCGGATGATGCCGCGCAGCGCGCTCTCGGTGACTTCCATCTCGTCGTCCAGCACGCCGTTGTTCTTGGCCTGCTTGGGCAGCAGGTAGCGCTGGGCGATGTTGAGCTTCTCGTCCTCGGTGTAGCCCGACAGGCGGATCACTTCCATCCGGTCCAGCAGCGCCGGCGGGATGTTCATCGAGTTGGACGTCGCCACGAACATCACGTCCGACAAGTCGAAGTCGACCTCGACGTAGTGGTCGCTGAAGGTGTGGTTCTGCTCGGGGTCGAGCACTTCCAGCAGCGCCGAAGACGGATCGCCGCGGAAGTCCATGCCCAGCTTGTCGATCTCGTCGAGCAGGAACAGCGGATTGCGCGTGCCCACCTTGCTCAGGCTCTGCAGCACCTTGCCCGGCATGGAGCCGATGTAGGTGCGGCGGTGGCCGCGGATCTCGGCTTCGTCACGCATGCCGCCCAGCGCCATGCGCACGAACTTGCGGCCGGTGGCGCGCGCCACGCTCTGGCCGAGCGAGGTCTTGCCCACGCCCGGAGGGCCCACCAGGCACAGGATCGGCGCCTTCACCTTGTCGACGCGCTGCTGCACCGCGAGGTATTCCAGGATGCGGTCCTTGACCTTGTCCAGCCCGTAGTGGTCCTCGTTGAGCACCTCCTCGGCGTTCGACAGGTCATGCTTGATCTTGGTCTTCTTGGCCCAGGGCAGGCCGACCAGGGTGTCGATGTAGTTGCGCACGACCGTGGCTTCGGCCGACATCGGCGACATCAGTTTGAGCTTCTTCAGCTCGCTCTCGGCCTTCTTGCGCGCGTCCTTCGGCATCTTGGCCGCGGCGATCTTCTTCTCGAGTTCCTCGAGATCCGCGCCCTCTTCGCCGTCGCCCAGTTCCTTCTGGATGGCCTTGACCTGCTCGTTCAGGTAGTACTCGCGCTGGCTCTTTTCCATCTGGCGCTTGACGCGGCCGCGGATGCGCTTTTCCACCTGCAGGATGTCGACTTCGTGCTCGAGCAGTTCCAGCAGCTTTTCCAGCCGCTTGTCGGTCTCGAACAGGTCCAGCACCGACTGCTTGGCCTCGAGCTTGAGCGGCAGATGCGCGGCGATGGTGTCGGCCAGGCGGCCCGCATCGTCGATCCCGGCGATGGACGTGAGGATCTCGGGCGGGATCTTCTTGTTCAGCTTGACGTACTGGTCGAACTGCTGCGTGACCGCGCGGCGCAGGGCCTCGATCTCGGGCTTGGTGTCAACGGCCGGCTGGATCGGCGACACCTCGGAGACGAAGTGCTCCTCCGTCTCGGTGATCGACAGCGTATTGGCGCGCTGGGTGCCTTCGACCAACACCTTCACGGTGCCGTCAGGCAGTTTCAGCATCTGCAGGATGCTGGAGACGCAGCCGACGTCGAACATGTCGTCGGCCTTGGGCTCGTCCTTGCCGGCGGCCTTCTGCGCCACCAGCATGATCTGGCGGCCGGCTTCCATGGCGGCTTCCAGCGCCTTGATCGATTTCGGGCGACCCACGAACAGCGGGATCACCATGTGCGGAAACACCACCACGTCGCGCAAGGGCAGCAACGGCAGGGTGATCGGATCCGAGGGCAAAACAGGATGTCCGGACATGTAGAAACCTCTCTTTCTCAAGCCGACGTGGGGCCCGAGCGGGGGATTGCAAGGCGGCCCGCCAGGGCCGCATGAGAAGCTTCCAGGAGACCGCCGCCGGCCGCGGGTGCGGGCGGCAGCAACTCAGGCACTCGCCTTGGCCTCGTGGTAGACCAGCAGGGGCTTGGAGCCCTCTTCGATGTTGTGTTCATCGACCACCACCTTGGCCACGCCATCGAGGTTGGGCAGGTCGAACATCGTGTCGATCAGCGCATGTTCCATGATCGAGCGCAGGCCGCGGGCGCCGGTCTTGCGGGCCAGCGCCTTTCGCGAGATGGCCTGGAGCGCCGAAGTGCGGATCTCCAGCTCGACGCCGTCCATGCCGAACAGGCGCTGGTACTGCTTGAGCAGCGCGTTCTTCGGCTCGGTCAGGATCTGCACCAGTGCGTCCTCGGTCAGCTCGCCCAGCGTGGCGACCACCGGCAGGCGGCCGACCAGTTCCGGAATCAGGCCGAACTTGATCAGGTCTTCCGGCTCGGTGGAGCGGAACACCTCCGAGACGCGCTTCTCGGTCTTGGTGTGCACCGTGGCGCCAAAACCGATGCCCGACTTCTCCGTGCGGTTCTGGATGACCTTCTCAAGGCCGTCGAACGCGCCGCCGCAGATGAACAGGATGTTCGTCGTGTCGATCTGCAGGAAATCCTGGTTCGGATGCTTGCGCCCGCCCTGCGGCGGCACGCTGGCCATGGTGCCTTCCACCAGCTTCAGCAGCGCCTGCTGCACGCCTTCGCCCGACACGTCGCGCGTGATGCTGGGGTTGTCGGCCTTGCGGCTGATCTTGTCGATTTCGTCGATGTAGACGATGCCGCGCTGGGCGCGCTCGACGTCGTAGTTGCAGTTCTGCAGCAGCTTCTGGATGATGTTCTCGACGTCCTCGCCCACGTAGCCGGCTTCGGTCAGCGTGGTGGCGTCGGCGATCACGAAGGGCACGTTCAGCAGCCGCGCCAGCGTCTGCGCCAGCAGCGTCTTGCCCGAGCCGGTGGGGCCGATCAGCAGGATGTTGCTCTTGCTGAGCTCTACCTCATCCTTGCTGCTGGCGCCCATGTGCTTCAGGCGCTTGTAGTGGTTGTAGACGGCCACCGACAGCGTGCGCTTGGCCACTTCCTGGCCGATCACGTACTGGTCGAGGCTGGTCTTGATCTCCGCGGGCGTCGGCAGGTCGGACTTGGCCGCCTTGGCGGTGGCGCCGTCGGCCGGCACCTCGTCACGGATGATGTCGTTGCACAGCTCGATGCACTCGTCGCAGATGAACACCGACGGACCGGCGATGAGCTTCTTCACCTCGTGCTGGCTCTTGCCGCAGAAGGAGCAGTACAGAACCTTTTCGCTCGAAGCGCCTTTTTTCTCGGCCATGGGTATTCAGGTTTCGCAGACGCGAAGGTCAATGCAGGGAATGATAGTCCAACGCCACCGGGGTACCGGCGGGCCGGCAAAGCCCCTGACGGGGCCTCGCAGCTCAGCCGCCCGCCCCGGGTGGCAGGGCTGTTACGGGCGCTTGTCCAGCACCTGGTCGATCAGGCCGTAGGCCTTCGATTCCTCGGGGTCCAGGAAGAAGTCGCGCTCCATGTCGGCGCGGATCTTCTCGATGGACTGGCCGGTGCGGTCGGCGTAGATGCGGTTGAGCTGCTCGCGGGTCTTGAGGATCTCGCGGGCATGGATCTCGATGTCGGTGGCCTGGCCCTGCGCGCCGCCCGACGGCTGGTGGATCATCACGCGGGAGTTCGGCAGCGCGAAGCGCTTGCCCTTGGCGCCGGCCATCAGCAGGAACGAGCCCATGCTGGCGGCGATGCCCATGCACAGCGTGGACACGTCGGGCTTGATGAACTGCATCGTGTCGAAGATCGACAGGCCCGCGCTGACGCTGCCGCCCGGCGAGTTGATGTACAGGTGGATGTCCTTGTCGGGGTTTTCGCTCTCCAGGAACAGCAGCTGCGCCACCACGAGGTTGGCAGTCTGGTCGTTCACCGGGCCGACGAGGAAGATGACCCGTTCGCGCAGCAGGCGGCTGTAGATGTCGTAAGCCCGCTCACCGCGGCCGGATTGTTCGATGACCACGGGCACCATGCCCAGGCCGGTGGTTTCAAGCGCGCTCATGAGTTGTCCTTGCGAATAGGGAGTCTGTACAACATGCGGGTCGATTATGGGCCTGCAAGAGGAGGCCCTAAGAACGGAAAAGGCGCCTGCCTTGCGGCGCGGCGCCTTCCGTTGCGACCTGCGGATCGCGCAGGGAGGTCAGGCGGTCATCAGCTCGTCGAAAGGCAGCTGCTTGTCGGTGACCTTGGCGCGGCCGAGCACGAAGTCGGTCACGTTGTTCTCGATCACCACGGCTTCCACCTCGGCCATGCGCTGTCGGTCGCTCAGGTACCAGCGCACCACCTCGGCCGGCTTCTCGTAGCTCTGGCTCATCTCTTCGATGTGGGCCTGCAGCTGCTCGGGCTTGGCCTGCAGGTTGTTGGCACGCACCAGTTCGGCCACCACCAGGCCCAGGCGCACGCGCTTTTCGGCCTGCGCGGTGAACAGTTCGGCCGGGATCGGCGCCTTGTCGGCGTCCTTGACACCGCGCTGCTTCAGGTCGGCGCGGGCCGACTCGACCATGCGCTCGGTCTCGGTCTTGACCAGCGCCTGCGGCACGTCCAGCTGGGCCACCGACACCAGTGCGTCCATCACGGAGGCCTTGTTGCGGGCCAGCACGCGGAACTTGACCTCGCGCTCCAGGTTCTTCTTGATGTCGGCGCGCAGCGCTTCCACCGTGCCGTCGGCGATGCCGAGCGACTGGGCGAAGGCGGCGTCGATCTCCGGCAGCACCTGCGATTCGATCTTGGTCATCGTGACCAGGAAGTCGGCTTCCTTGCCGGCGACGTCCTTGCCCTGGTAGTCCTCGGGGAACTGCAGCGGGAAGGTCTTGCTCTCGCCGGCCTTCATGCCGCGCACGGCCTTGTCGAACTGCTCCAGCATCTGGCCTTCGCCGACGATGAACTGGAAGGCCTCGGCCTTGCCGCCGGCGAAAGGCTCGCCGTCGATCTTGCCTTCGAAGTCGATGGTCACGCGGTCGCCTTCCTCGGCGGCGGCGTCGGCCGGGCGCTGGGCGAAGGTGCGGCGCTGCTTGCGCAGGATGTCGACGGTCTTGTCGATGGCGGCGTCGGTCACCTCGGACGACACGCGCTCCACCTCGGCGCCGGCCAGGTCGCCGATGACCACTTCCGGATACACCTCGAAGGTGGCGTCGAATGCAAAGGAGCCCTCGGGCGCTTCGTCCTTCTGCGTGATGCTGGGCATGCCGGCCACGCGCAGCTTGGCTTCGTTGGCGGCGGTGTTGAAGGCCTCGCCGACCTTGTCGTTCACCACCTCGTACTGCACCGAGTAGCCGTAGCGCTGCGTCACCACGCTCATCGGCACCTTGCCGGGGCGGAAGCCGTCGGCCTTGACGGTGCGAGCCAGCTTCTTCAGCCGCGTCGACACTTCGCCGGCGATGACATCGGCCGGCAGCGTCAGCGTGATCCGGCGTTGCAGTTTCTCGAGGGTTTCAACCGTGACCGTCATTTGTCCGACTCTCTTGTTGCGTACTGTGGTGCGCGGGGGGGGACTCGAACCCCCACACCATTGCTGGCGTCAGGACCTAAACCTGGTGCGTCTACCAATTTCGCCACCCGCGCTGGAAGTGGAAAGAAGGGGCTGCTTCCGGGCGGAAGCGCCCCTTCGCTGTTTTTGTGAACCGCGGATTCTAACCAGCCTGCGCGGGCTCACGTTTCACACGGAACCATGCCGCGTACATCGCCGGCAGCGCCAGCAGCGTGAGCGCGGTGGCGACGATGAGCCCGCCCATGATGGCCACCGCCATCGGACCCCAGAACACGCTGCGCGACAGAGGGATCATCGCCAGCACCGCGGCCGCGGCCGTCAGCACGATGGGGCGGAAGCGGCGCACCGCCGACTCCACCACCGCCGTCCAGGTGGGCACGCCGCGGGCGCGGTCGTGCTCGATCTGGTCGATCAGGATGACCGAGTTGCGCATGATCATGCCCATCAGCGCGATCACGCCCAGCAGCGCGACGAAGCCGAACGGCCGGTTCAGCAGCAGCAGCGCGCCGGCCACGCCGGCGATGCCCAGCGGCCCGGTGAGGAACACCAGCACCGAGCGGCTGAAGCTCTGCAGCTGCAGCATCAGCAGGGTGAAGATGATGAACAGCATCAGCGGCACGCCGGCGGCGATGGAGCCCTGGCCCTTGCTGCTTTCCTCCACCGCGCCGGCGATCTCGATGGTGTAGCCCGGCGGCATGCGCTGGCGCAGCTCATTGAGCTGCGGCCACAGCTCGGCGGTGACTGTCGGGCCCTGCAGGCCTTCGGCCACGTCGCCCTGCACGGTGACGGCGAACTGTCGCCCCTCGCGCCAGATCACGCCCGGCTCCCAGTCGAAGCGGATGCTGGCGATCTGCGTCAGCGGGATGACGCGGCCGGTGGCGGTGGGCACGTAGCCGTTGGCCAGCGACGTGACGGCGGCGCGCTCGTCGGCCGGCTGGCGCAGCAGGATGTCGATCAGCCGGTCGCCTTCGCGGTACTGGCCCACCGGCGTGCCGGACAGCAGCGTGCGTGACGCCTGGGCGATGCCCTGGCTGGTGACGCCCAGCGCGCGCGCCTTGTCCTGGTCGATCTCCAGCCGCAGCACCTTGACCGACTCGTTCCAGTTGTCGTTGACACCGCGCATGTTGGGGCTGGCGCGCAGGATGGCCAGCGCCTGGTCGGCCCACTGGCGCACCTGGGTCACGTCGTCGCCCATCACCCGGAACTGCACCGGATACGGCACCGGCGGGCCGTTGGGCAGCAGCTTCACGCGGCCGCGGACGTCCGGGAATTCGGCGGCGAGGATGGCCGGCAGCGCCTTGCGCAGGTGCTCGCGGGTTTCCAGGTCCTTGGGCAGCACGATGGCCTGCGAGACGTTGGCCTGCGGGAAGATCTGGTCCAGCGGCAGGTAGAAGCGCGGCAGGCCCGAGCCCACCCAGAGGGTGACGCTCTCGACGCCGGGCTCCTTCATCATCCGGGCCTCGAAGCGCTTGGCCACCTCGTTGCTGTGCTGGATGGTGCTGCCTTCGGGCAACCACAGGTCCACCAGCACCTCGGGGCGGCTGGAATCGGGGAAGAACTGCTGCTGCACCTTGCCCATGCCCACGATGCCCAGCGCGAAGGTGAGCACCGTCAGGCCGATGGTGATCCAGCGGTGGTGCACGCACCAGTCCACCAGGCGGCGAAAGCGCATGTAGAACGGCGAATCGAACAGCTCGTGCACCTCGCCGCCCTGCACCCGGCTGTGGGTGTGCAGCAGGCGGGCGCCCAGGTAGGGCACGAAGTACACCGAAACAACCCAGGAGATGACCAGCGCCGCGGTGGTGACGGCGAAGATGGCGAAGGTGTATTCGCCGGTCATCGACTTGGCCAGGCCGATGGGCAGGAAGCCGGCCGCGGTGATCAGCGTGCCGGTGAGCATCGGCATGGCCGTCACCTCGTAGGCGTAGGTGGCGGCATGCAGCTTGTCGAAGCCCTCCTCCAGCTTGCGCACCATCATCTCGACCGCAATGATGGCGTCGTCCACCAGCAGGCCCAGCGCGATGATCAGCGAACCCAGCGAGATCTTGTGCAGGCCGATGCCCCAATAGAACATCGTGACGAAGGTGATGGCCAGCACCAGCGGAATGGTGATGCCCACCACCAGCCCCGGCCACACGTCGATGCGCAGCGGCCGGGTGTGCAGGCCCAGGCTGATGAAGCTCACCGCCAGCACCACCACCACCGCCTCCACCAGCACCTTGACGAACTCGCCCACCGAGCGCGAGACGGCCGAAGGCTGGTCCTGCACCTGCGACAGCTCCAGCCCGGCGGGCAGCGTGCGGCGCACGGTGTCGGCACGGGCGCGCAGCTGCTTGCCCAGCTCGATGATGTCGCCGCCCTTGGCCATCGAGATGCCCAGCGCCACCACCTGGCGGCCCTGGTGGCGCACCATGGTGGAAGGCGGGTCGGCGTAGTCGCGGCGGATCTCGGCGATGTCGCCCAGACGCAGCGTGCTGCCGGCCCCGGTGGCCGGGTTGGTGCCGCGGATGGGGAACTGGCGCAGCTCCTCCACCGAATTGAAGGCGCCGCCGATGCGCACCTGCAGGTTGTCGGTGCCGGCGTTGAGCACGCCGGCGCCTTCCACCGCGTTCTGCGCGCCGAGCTGGCCGATCACCTGGTTGAAGTCCAGCCCCAGCTGCGCCAGGCGGCGGGCCGAGATCTCGATGAACAGCTTTTCGGGCTGCACGCCGAACAGCTCCACCTTGGCCACGTAGGGCACCTTCAGCAGCTCCTGGCGCACGGCCTCGGCCTGCACCCGCAGCTCCTCGTCGCTGAAGCCGTCGGCCGACAGCGCGTAGATGGTGCCGTAGACGTCGCCGAACTCGTCGTTGAAGAAGGGGCCGATCACGCCCGCCGGCAGCGTGGCGCGCATGTCGCCGATCTTCTTGCGCACCTGGTACCAGGTGCCCGAGACCTCCTTGGGCGGCGTGCTTTCCTGCAGCTGGAAGATGGTCAGCGATTCGCCGGGCTTGGTGTAGCTGCGGATCTTGTCGGCATGCGGCACCTCCTGCAGCGCCTTTTCGATCTTGTCGGTGACCTGGTCGGCCACCTGCTGCGCGGTGGCGCCGGGCCAGTAGGCCTGCACCACCATCGCACGGAAGGTGAAGGGCGGGTCCTCGTCCTGGCCGAGCTGGAAGTACGCGGCCACGCCGAGCACCATCAGCACGATCATCAGGTAGCGGGTGAGCGCCGGATGCTCCAGCGCCCAGCGCGAGACATTGAAGCGCGAAGGCTCGACGGCCAGCGGAGTCGGGTCGGTCATGGGGGGCGGCTCCGGTGGCTCAGCGTGCGGCGGAAGCGGCCGGTGCGGCCGGCGGCGGCACCGGCGCGCCCGGCTCGGCATACAGCGTGACCTTCTGCCCCGGTGTCAGCACATGCACGCCGGCCGTCACCACCCGCTGGCCCGGCTGCAGGCCGCCGGCGATCACCACGTCCTTGCCGTCGGCACCACCCACCTGCACCGGCTGCGCACGCACCGTCATCGTGCCCGGCTCCACCACCCACACGGTGGAGCGGCCCTGCTCCTCGAACACGGCCGACAGCGGCAGCTTCGTCACGCCCTCCACCCGCGGCAGCGCGATGGAGGCGGTGGCGGTCTGGCCCAGCCGCACGCCGGTGCTGCCCACGTCCGCCTTGACCAGGAAGGTGCGCGTCACCGGATCGGCGGCGGCCGCCACCTCCCGCACCGTGGCGGGAATGGGCTTGCCTTCCTGGCCCCACAGCGACACCTGCACCGCGCCGGCCTTGCCCATCAGCGCCCGCATGCCGTTGAGCCGGTCTTCCGGCACGCTGAACACCACGTCGCGCGGGCCGTCGTGGGCCAGGCGCAGCACCGGCGTGCCGGCGGCCACCACCGTGCCGGGCTCCGCATCCACCGAGGTGATGACGCCGGGCGCGTCGGCCAGCAGCGCGGTGTACGCCCGCTGGTTGCCCTGCACGCCGGCCTGCGCCCGCGCCTGCTCCAGCTGCGCCTGGGCCGCCTGGGTGGCGGTCTCGCGGCGTTCCAGCTCGGCGCCGCTGATGAAGCCCTGGGCCTTCAGCTCGCGATAGCGCTTGAGGTCGGCGGCAGCCAGGTCGTAGTTCACCTGCGCGGCGCGCACCGCGGCCTGGGCGGCGGCTTCGCCCAGGCGCAGGTCCTGCGGGTCCAGCTGGGCCAGCAGCTGGCCGCGCTTGACGGTGTCGCCCAGGTCCACCGGGCGGCGGGTGATCTTGCCCGGCACCTGGAAGGACAGCCGCGATTCGGTGCGCGCCCGCACCTCCGCCGCGTAATCGACGCTGCCGCCCGCGCTGCCCGCGGCGATCACCGTGGTGCGCACGGCGCGGATGGGCTCGGCTTCCGGCTCGGGCCGCGAACAAGCGGCCAGCAGGGCCAGCGACAGCGCGCCAGCGGCGACGGAAAGGAGGTGAAGGCGCATCGAAACGTGTCCTTGTGACGTCGGAACCCCGCGGTTCGCGGATTGTCGTGTGCCGTGTTTTGCGGCTGTTCTCTGGTACTGACTGACCGGTCAGTAATGTAGAAGTCGCGCGGGTGGCATGTCAATCGACTGCGCACCTGCGAGGGTTGAGTGCCGCTTATGTGGACAATCGCGGTCCCGTGAGCGTCGACCACTACGAAAACTTCCCCGTTGCCTCCTGGCTGTGCCCGCCAGGATTGCGGCCGCCGATCCAGGCCATCTACTGGTTCGCGCGCACCGCCGACGACCTGGCCGACGAGGGCGACCTGCCGGCTGACGAGCGCCTGGCCGCGCTGGCCGAGTACCGCGCGGCGCTGCAGCGCGCCTTCGACGGCGACTGCTCCGGCCGCTGGGCGCCGGTGTTCGCGCCACTGCAGCGCATGATCATTGCGCACCGCCTGCCGCGCCAGCCGCTGGAAGACCTGCTCAGCGCCTTCGAGCAGGACACCCGCAACCCGCTCTACCCCGACCGCGCCGCGCTGCTGGACTATTGCGCGCGCTCCGCCAATCCCATCGGCCGCCTGCTGCTGCACCTGTACGGCGTGGATACGCCGGCGGCGCTGGCCGAATCCGACGCCGTCTGCACCGCCTTGCAACTCATCAACTTCTGGCAGGACCTGCGCATCGACCTGCCGCGCAGCCGCCACTACGTGCCGCTGGCCGATGCCCGCCGGCATGGCCTGACGCCGGCTGGCCTGGAGGCCGAGGCCGCGGCGCAGCAGGCCTCGCCCGCCACCCGCGCACTGGTGCGCGAGCTGTGCGCCTGGGCCCGCCAGTCCATGCTGGCCGGCGCGCCGCTGGTGCACCGCCTGCCCGGCCGTGCCGGCTGGGAGCTGCGCCTGGTGGTGCAGGGCGGCCTGCGCATCCTCGACAAGATCGCCGGCCAGAACCACGACAGCCTGCGCCGCCGCCCCACCGTGGGCGCCGCCGACGCGCCGCGCCTGCTGTGGCGCGCGCTCACCATGACCCCCGCCGACGCACCGGCCCGAAGGCCCGCATGACCCCCGAGCAATACGTGCAGGAGAAGGCCGCGCGCAGCGGCTCCTCCTTCTATTACGCGTTCAAGTTCCTCACGCCGCCACGGCGCGCGGCGATCACCGCCTTCTACGCCTTCTGCCGCGAGGTGGACGACGTGGTGGACGAGGTCCACGACACCGGCGTGGCCGCCACCAAGCTGGCCTGGTGGCGCAAGGAGGTGGCGCAGTCCTTCGCCGGCACCGCCACCCATCCGGTGATGAAGGCGCTGATGCCGCACGCAGGCGACTACGACATCCGCCCCGAGCACCTGATGGCGGTGATCGACGGCTGCCAGATGGACCTGGAGCAGAGCCGCTACCTCGACTTCGCCGGCCTGCAGCGCTATTGCCACCTGGTGGCCGGCGTGGTGGGCGAGGTGGCGGCCAGCATCTTCGGCCGTACCCAGGCGCAGACGATCGAGTACGCGCACCGCCTGGGCCTGGCCCTGCAGCTCACCAACATCATCCGCGACGTGGGCGAGGACGCGCGCCGCGGCCGCATCTACCTGCCGGTCTCGGAACTTCAGCAGTTCGACGTGAAGGCGCATGAGCTGCTGCAGCGCACCGCGCCCTGGGGCTACAGCGACCGCTTCACCGCGCTGATGCGCTTCCAGGCCGAGCGTGCCCACCGCTTCTACGACGAGGCCTTCGCGCTGCTGCCCGCGCAGGACCGCCGCGCCCAGCGCCCGGGGCTGATGATGGCCAACATCTACCGCACGCTGCTGCGCGAGATCGAGGCCAGCGACTTCCAGGTGCTGCACCAGCGCATCGCCCTCACGCCGGTGCGCAAGGTGTGGATCGCGATGCGCACCAACTGGCAAGCGCGCTAGCCGTGGCCTGCCGCGTCGCGGTGATCGGTGGCGGCTGGGCCGGCCTGGCCGCCGCGGTGGCCGGCGTGCAGCGGGGTGCCCAGGTGACGCTGTTCGAGATGGCACCGCAGCTGGGCGGCCGCGCCCGCGAGGTGCCGGTGGACGGACTGCCGCTGGACAACGGCCAGCACATCCTCATCGGCGCCTACCGCCATACGCTGGCCCTGATGCGCACCGTGGGTGCATCGCCCGAGGCCCTGCTGCTGCGCTGCCCGCTGGCGCTGGTGTATCCCGACGGCAGCGGGCTGCGGCTGCCGCCCGGGCCGGCCATCCCGGCCTTCGTGCGCGGCGTGCTGGCCTATCCCGGCTGGGGCTGGCGCGACCGCGCTTCGCTGCTGCTGGCCGCCGGCCGCTGGGGCGCCAGCGGCTTCCGCTGCGCGCCGCACGCCAGCGTGGCGCAGCTCACCCGCAGCCTGAGCCCGGCGGTGCGCCAGCAGCTCATCGAGCCGCTGTGCGTGGCCGCGCTCAACACGCCAACCGAGCGCGCCAGCGGGCGGGTGTTCCTGCGGGTGCTGCGCGATGCGCTGTTCAGCGGCGCCGGCAGCGCCGACTTGCTGCTGCCGCGCGCCAGCCTGGGCGCGCTGCTGCCCGCGCCGGCGCAGGCCTGGCTGCAGTCGCGCGGCGCCACCGTGCGCATGGGCCAGCGGGTGCAGCAGCTGCAGCGCGAAGGCAGCGCCTGGCAGATGGAAGGCCAGGCGTTCGACCAGGTGCTGCTGGCCACCTCCGCCCGCGAGGCGGCCCGGCTGGCTCAGCCGCTGGCGCCCGCCTGGGCCGCGCGCGCCGCGGCCTTCGACTACGAACCCATCATCACCGTGTACCTGCGCTGCCCCGGCGCCCGCCTGCCGCTGCCGATGATGGCGTTGCAGGCCGGCCCGCAGGCGCCGGCGCAGTTCGTGTTCGACCTGGGAGCGCTGGCCGGCGACCGCGGCACCCATGGCGTGTTTGCCTTCGTCATCAGCGGCGCCCGCGATTGGGCGGCACTCGGTCTGGAGGCCACGGCCGAGGCCACGCTGCTGCAGGCCCAGGCCGCCTTTGCCCCCGGCACCTGGCCGGTGGTGCCCACGGTGCTGCGCACGCTGGCCGAGCGGCGCGCCACCTTCCTCTGCACCCCGGGGCTGGACCGCCCGCCCGCCGCGGTGGCACCCGGCCTGTGGGCCGCCGGCGACTACGTGGAAGGCCCCTACCCCGCCACGCTGGAAGGCGCGGTGCGGGCCGGGCAGGCGGCGCTCGCCGCGGCGCTGGCCGGCTGAGCCCCGAGCTTGCTCAGCGCTTCGGCGCGCGCATCGACACCGGCTCCAGGCCGCCGCCCGCCGGCGCTGGAAGAACCGGCCCGAACGGCGCCGCCAGCGGTTCGCCCACGAACACGCCCTGCAGTGGCCAGGCCACGCTCTTCCAGTAGGCCTCGATGGCCGTGGCGCCCTGCGCGTAGTGCAGCAGCAGCACCTGCGGATGCGGAAACTTCTGCAGGTGGTTGCAGGGCTCGCTCACCGTGCCGTAGCTGGCGGTGGCGCCCGAGTCCAGCCATTCCAGCGCGGTGCTCTGCCCGCCCACCCGATCCAGCTGGCCGCCGAAGGAGGTCAGATGGTCGGCCAGGGCGCCGTCCACCCACCCCAGGCCGTCCAGCCCGCTGAGCTGTGCAGTACCGGTCTGCAGCAGCAGCAGGCGCTGCTGCTGCCGCGGCTGGTCGGCCTGCTCCACCCGCACCGCCAGGCCCAGCGCCGGTACCGGCCCGGCCGGCGGAAACAGCCGATGGCGCACGTTGCGCGCTGCGTCGGTGGTGGACAGGAACAGCGCATTCGCCGGCCCGGACCAGCGCCGGCCCAGCCGCCCGTCGGCCGAGACGCCGCGGTCGATCAGCCGCCGGGCCTGCTCCACGTCACGCGCAGCCAGCAGCATCGACGGCCGCAGCTGATGGTCCCGCCACGGCATGCTGCTGGCCGAGTTGAAGTAGGGCGAAGGCCGCGAGCGGTCGCAGCTGCGGCGGCAGAAATCGGCATCGAAGCCCAGCGCCAGCGCGCCGGTGATGGACTGGCACTGCACCCCATAAGGCACCGTCCAGGCCAGGGCCAGCGCCTGCGTGGTGTCGCCGAAATGGCTTTCCACCTGCTGGCGCAGCGCGGCGAATTCCTCCGGTGTCAGGCTGCCGCGCATCGGCAGCTCCAACCGCAGCACCTGTCGCGGCTTCAAGCCCCGCCGCTCGATGTAGTAGGCGCCCACCGCCACCGAGTACGGGTCCGCGGTGTTGATCACCAGGCCGATGTCGGCCGGCATGAGCCGCGTGCCCACGCGTGGCACCTGGATCCATTGCCGCGCAGCTTCTGGTGCGGGCTCGGAGGCCGGGGCTTCGGCAGCGGCGGATCCGGCGGATGCCGCAGCCGAAGGCGCTTGCGCGGTGGCCACTGCAGCCAGCGACACGCCGGCCAGTAACACGACGGCATGCCGCGCGGCGCACGCCAGTTTCGCGATGCAAAAATTCAAGAAGCGCTTCACAATATCGGCATGCGAAAAAATGATGGTCAAACGCCCACGATCCAGGTATTGGAACGGGCTTTCGCGCTACTCGATGTACTGGCCGAGCACCAGGATCCTGTCTCGCTCAAGGAAATCAGCGAGCGGTCGGGACTGCATCCTTCCACCGCGCACCGCATCCTCAACGACATGGCGGTCGGCCGCCTGGTGGACCGGCCCCAGGCCGGCAGTTATCGGCTCGGCATGCGCCTGCTGGAGCTCGGCAACCTGGTGAAGGCGCGGCTGGACGTGCGCGACGCGGCGCTGGCGCCGATGCGCGAACTGCACAAGCTCACCCACCAGCCGGTGAACCTCTCGGTGCGGCAGGGCGACGAGATCGTCTACATCGAGCGCACGTACAGCGAACGCTCGGGCATGCAGGTGGTGCGTGCCATCGGCGGCCGCGCGCCGCTGCACCTCACCTCGGTGGGCAAGCTGTTCCTGGCCCATGAAGACCCGCAGCGGGTACGCGCCTATGCCACGCGCACCGGCCTGGCCGGCCACACGCGCAACAGCATCACCGACATCGCGCGGCTGGAGCGCGAGCTGCACGGCGTGCGCCACCAGACGGTGGCACGCGACGACGAGGAACTGGAGCTGGGCGTGCGCTGCATGGCCGCCGGCATCTACGACGACCAGAACAAGCTGGTGGCCGGACTGTCGATCTCGGCGCCGGCGGACCGGCTGGAAGAAGGCTGGCTGGAGCGCCTGAAGGCCACCGCCAGCCAGATCTCGTCGGCCCTGGGCCACCGCATCTCGCAGGGCCCGGCGGCGGGGCTCAAGGCGTCGTCTTGACCGCCGTGCTCACCGCCAGGCTGCCCGGCAGCTCGGTGGTGACCCACTTGCGGATGCGCTCGGCATCGCCGATGCGCGAATACTTTCCGGCCGAATCCAGCAGCACCATGATGACCTTTCGGCCGGCCACCTGGGCCTGCATCACGAGGCAGCGGCCAGCTTCGGAGATATAGCCGGTCTTCTGCAGGCCGATGTCCCAGGAGCCGCTGCGCACCAGGCCGTTGCTGTTGCGGAACTGAAGCAGCCGGCTGCCCACCTCCACCCGGTGCTCGGGCGATGTGGAGAGCTGGCGGATCACCTCGTGCTTGCTGGCTTCCTTCACCAGCTCGGCCAGGTCATGGGCGCTGGACTGGTTGTTGCTCGACAGGCCGGTGGGCTCAACATAGCGCGTGTCGTTCATGCCCAGCTGGTGGGCCTTGCGGTTCATCGCCGCGACGAAGGCCTGCAGGCCGCCCGGGTAGTGCCGGCCCAGCGCATTGGCTGCGCGGTTCTCCGACGACATCAGCGCCAGGTGCATCATCTCGCCACGCGTGAGCTGCGTGCCCACGGCCAGCCGGGAGCCGCTGTGCTTCTCGGTGTCGACGTCGTCCTGCGTGATGGTCAGCACCTCGTCGGCCGGCAGGTTGGCTTCGGCCACCACCAGCGCCGTCATCAGCTTGGTGATGGAGGCGATCGGCAGCACGGCCTGGGAGTTCTTGCTGAACAACACCTCGTTGGTGTCCTGGTCCAGCACCAGCGCGACGCTGGACTTGAGGTCCAGCGGATCGGTGGCGCCATGCAGGCCGTAGAGCTGGCCGAAGGACATGCGGGCCGGCTCGGGGTTGACGATCGCCACGCGGCGCTTGGCCACCACCTTGGTGGTGCGGTCGGCCTTGACCTTGGCGCTGGCCTGGCGCGCCGCCGGCTTCTTGGCCTTGACCGTCTTCGCGGGCTTGGTCGCCGCTTCCGCGGTGAGCGGTTGGAACAATGCCGCGGCCACGCCGACAGCACCTGCCACACACAACAAACGTAAAGATTTCAGTGCGCGTACCACACCCGGCTCCTGTCAAGAAGTCAGTGTAGGCGAAGCAAAAAACACACGCAAGATCAGAAACTTACGCCACGTTCCTCAAGTGGCGCCTTTTGGCGCCACCTGGGGCCTCAGCCTTGGGCCGCGACACGTTCGGTCTTGCTGTGCAACTTGTTCAACGCCGCCAGGTACGCCTTGGCCGAAGCCACCACGATGTCCGGATCGGCACCCACACCATTGACGACACGTCCGCCCAGCTGCAGGCGCACGGTCACCTCTCCCTGGGATTCTGTGCTTCCGGATGTAATCGCATTGACCGAATAGAGCAGCAGTTCGGCGCCACTTCCGACGCGGGACTCGATGGCCTTCAGGCTCGCGTCCACCGGGCCGTTGCCGTCGCTGCTGGCGTGATGCTCCACTTCGCCGGCCGCGAAGGCCACTGTGGCGTGCGGGCGCTCGCCCATCTCCGAGCGCTGGGACAGCGCCAGCAGCCGGTAGTGCTCGCGGTCGGGCGTAACGCTTTCGTCCGACACCAGCGCCAGGATGTCCTCGTCGAAGATCTCCGACTTTCGGTCGGCCAGGTCCTTGAAGCGGGTGAAGGCCGCGTTCACGTCGGCTTCCGATTCGAGCCCGATGCCCAGCTCCTGCAGCCGCTGCTTGAAGGCATTGCGGCCCGACAGCTTGCCCAGCACGATCTTGTTGGCCGACCAGCCCACGTCCTCGGCGCGCATGATCTCGTAGGTGTCGCGCGCCTTCAGCACGCCGTCCTGGTGGATGCCCGAGGCATGTGCGAAGGCATTGGCGCCCACCACCGCCTTGTTGGGCTGCACCACGAAGCCGGTGGTCTGGCTGACCATGCGCGAGGCCGGCACGATCTGCGTCGCGTCGATGCCCAGCTCCAGGCCGAAGTAGTCGCGGCGGGTCTTCACCGCCATCACGATCTCTTCGAGCGAGCAGTTGCCCGCGCGCTCGCCCAGGCCGTTGATCGTGCATTCGATCTGCCGCGCGCCGCCCAGCTTGACGCCGGCCAGCGAGTTGGCCACGGCCATGCCCAGGTCGTTGTGGCAGTGCACCGACCAGATCGCCTTGTCGCTGTTGGGCACCCGCTCGCGCAGCTGCCGGATGAAGTTGCCGTACAGCTCCGGAATGGCATAGCCCACCGTGTCCGGGATGTTCAGCGTGGTGGCGCCCTCCTCGATCACGGCCTCCAGCACGCGGCACAGGAAGTCCGGGTCCGACCGGTAGCCGTCCTCGGGCGAGAACTCCACGTCGGCCGTCAGGTTGCGGGCGAAGCGCACCGCCTGCCGCGCCTGCTCCAGCACCTGCTCGCGCGTCATGCGCAGCTTCTTCTCCATGTGCAGTTCGCTGGTGGCGATGAAGGTGTGGATGCGTGAGCGCGCCGCACCTTTCAGCGCCTCCGCAGCGCGGGCGATGTCGCGGTCGTTGGCGCGGGCCAGCGAGCACACGGTCGACTCCTTGATGACGTCGGCGATCGCCTTCACCGCCTCGAAATCGCCGTTGCTCGAGGCCGCGAAGCCCGCCTCGATCACGTCAACGCGCAGCCGCTCGAGCTGCCGCGCGATGCGCAGCTTCTCGTCCTTGGTCATCGACGCGCCGGGCGACTGCTCGCCATCGCGCAAGGTGGTGTCGAAGATGATGAGCTTGTCGGCCATGGCGGGTCTCCTTCGGATGCCTCGTGGGTGTCTTTGTCGTGTCGAGCGGCAGCGTCAGGCAGTGGCGCCTTCGGCCTGTGGCTCGAAGCGCCCGGCGCGCATCAGGCCGCCCAGCACCGCCTTCATCGACGCAGTGGTGGTGTTGGCATCGATGCCCACGCCGAAGCGGGTGGCGCCATCGATGCGCAGCTCCAGGTAGGCCGCCGCGCGGGCCTGGGCACCGCCGCCGATCGCGTGCTGATGGTAGTCCAGCACCTCCACCGTGGCCGGCGACAGCGCGCGCAGGCCGTCGACGAACGCGTCCACCGGACCGTTGCCTTCGCCCTGCAGGCGATGGGTGCGGCCGGCGTGCAGCACGTCGGCGCGCACCGTCACGCGGCCTTCGTCCTGCTCGGTCACCTGCACATGCGCGATATGGGCCTGTGCCACGCCGTATTCACGCTCGAAGATGGCCCACAGGTCGGCGGCGTTCAGCTCCTTGCCCTCGGTGTCCATCACCTGCTGCACCACGCGGCTGAAGTCGATCTGCACCCGGCGCGGCAGCTCCAGGCCGTATTCGCTCTCGAGCAGGTACGCGATGCCGCCCTTGCCCGACTGGCTGTTGACGCGGATCACCGCCTCGTAGCTGCGGCCGAGGTCCATCGGGTCGATGGGCAGGTAGGGCATGTCCCAGATGTCGCCCTCGCGCCGCGCGGCGAAGGCCTTCTTGATCGCGTCCTGGTGCGAGCCCGAGAAACTTGTATAGACAAGATCGCCCACGTACGGATGGCGCGGGTGCACCGGCAGCTGGTTGCAGTGCTCCACCGTGCGGCGGATCTCGTCGATGTCGGAAAAGTCGAGGCCCGGCGCCACGCCCTGGGTGTACAGGTTGAGCGCCACGTTCACCACGTCGAGGTTGCCGGTGCGCTCGCCGTTGCCGAACAGGCAGCCTTCCAGCCGGTCGGCGCCGGCCATCAGGGCCATCTCGGCGGCGGCGCTGCCGGTGCCGCGGTCGTTGTGCGGGTGGATCGACATCACGATGCCGTCGCGCCGCTCAAGGTGGCGGTGCATCCACTCCACCATGTCAGCGAACACATTGGGCGTGCAGCACTCCACCGTCGAAGGCAGGTTGATGATGCAAGGCCGCTGCGGCGTGGCGCGCCATTCGGCCGACACCGCATCGACGATGCGCTTGGCGAACGGCAGCTCGGTGTTGGAGAACATCTCCGGCGAATACTCGAAGGTCCACTGCGTACCGGGCTGGCGCTCTGCGCATTCGCGGATCATGCGGGCATGCCTGACGGCGAGATCGACCACGCCGTCTTCGTCCAGACCCAGCACCACGCGGCGCATCACCGGCGCGGTGGCGTTGTACAGGTGCACGATCACGCGCTTGGCGCCCACCAGCGATTCGAAGGTGCGGGTGATGAGGTGGTCACGCGCCTGCGTCAGCACCTGGATGGTCACGTCGTCGGGCACGAGGTTGCGCTCGATCAGCAGCCGCACGAAGTCGAAGTCGGCCTGCGACGCCGACGGGAAGCCGACCTCGATCTCCTTGAAGCCGATGCGCACGAGCTGCTCGAACATGCGCAGCTTGCGCGCCGGGTCCATCGGCTCGATCAGCGCCTGGTTGCCGTCGCGCAGGTCGACGCTGCACCACACGGGCGGCTTGTCGATCACAACATCGGGCCAGCGGCGGTCGACGAGGCCGACGGTGGTGGCAGCGCGGTACTTGGCGGCAGGGTTCTTCAACATCGACATGGTGGTCTTTCGTTGGTGTGAACGCAGCCGGATTTCCCAAAAGCAAACGGCCCGCTGCGTTGCGCTGGGCGGGCCGTTGATCCGGGGAGAAAAAAATTCTGGACGAGATCGTTCAGCGCGCCTGAAGCACGCCTAGTAGCAGCGAGGTGGTTGCGATGCGGAACGACATGGCCACGAATATATCACCCGAATGGGGGAACGTGTTCTAGCGATGAAGGCCTTCCTCGTCCGGCTCATCGGTGGACGTGGCGATCACGCTCACCGGCCGGCCCTTCATCTTGCGGTATACGTACACGCCGTAGCCCGAGAGGCCGTACACGCAGAACAGCGCGAACAGCACGATCGGCGGGTGGATGTTGATCACCGCGATGCCGAGCGCGATCAGCACGATGACGATGAACGGCACCGAGCGCTTGAAGCTCACGTCCTTGAAGCTGTAGAACGGCACGTTGGTCACCATCGTCAGCCCCGCGTACAGCGTGGCGCCGAAGGCGGACCAGGCCAGCCACGGCAGGCTCCACACCTCGCGGAAGCCCGCGTCGTCCATCACCCAGATGAAGCCGATGATCAGCGCCGCCGCGGCCGGGCTGGGCAAGCCCTGGAAGTAGCGCTTGTCCACCACGCCAATGTTGGTGTTGAAGCGCGCCAGCCGCAGCGCGGCGCAGGCGCAGTACACGAAGGCCGCGATCCAGCCCGCCTTGCCCAGGCCCTTGAGCGCCCATTCGTAGGTGATGAGCGCCGGCGCGGCGCCGAAGCTCACCATGTCCGACAGGCTGTCCATCTGCTCGCCGAAGGCGCTCTGCGTGTTGGTCATGCGGGCGACGCGGCCGTCCAGGCTGTCCAGCACCGCGGCCATGAAGATGCCGATGGCCGCCTGCTCGAAGCGGCCGTTCATCGCCATCACCACCGCATAGAAGCCGCCGAACAGCGCGGCCAGCGTGAACAGGTTGGGCAGGATGTAGATGCCCTTGCGGCGGGGCCGGTCGCGCAGGTCGTCGGGTTCCTGCAGCGACAGGGCTGCGTCGTTCTGGTCATTCATCTTCAAAGCATACCCCGCAGAGATATGAGGGCCGCAGACAGCCGAAGGCCGCGGAACCCGGGCCGGCGAAGGCCCGGGCCGCCGCGGCCCGGAGATCGCCGATGGCGATCAGTTCTTCGACTGGTCGACCAGGCGGTTCTTCTTGATCCACGGCATCATCGCGCGCAGCTTCTCGCCGACCACCTCGATGTCGTGCTCGGCCGTCAGGCGGCGGCGCGATTGCAGCGTGGGCGCGCCGGCCTTGTTCTCCAGGATGAAGCTCTTGGCGTATTCGCCGGTCTGGATGTCCTTCAGGCACTGCTTCATGGCCTTCTTGGTCTCTTCGGTCACCACGCGCGGGCCGGTGACGTACTCGCCGTATTCGGCGTTGTTCGAGATCGAGTAGTTCATGTTGGCGATGCCGCCTTCGTAGATCAGGTCCACGATCAGCTTCAGCTCGTGCAGGCACTCGAAGTAGGCCATCTCGGGTGCGTAGCCGGCTTCCACCAGCGTCTCGAAACCGGCCTTGATCAGCTCGACGGTGCCGCCGCACAGCACGGCCTGCTCGCCGAACAGGTCGGTCTCGGTCTCTTCGCGGAAGTTGGTCTCGATCACGCCGGCCTTGCCGCCGCCGTTGGCCACGGCGTAGCTCAGGGCCAGGTCACGCGCCTTGCCGCTCTTGTCTCCATGCACGGCGATCAGGTGGGGCACGCCACCGCCTTGCTGGTAGGTGGCGCGCACGGTGTGGCCCGGGGCCTTGGGTGCGACCATCCACACGTCCAGGTCGGCACGCGGGATCACCTGGCCGTAGTGCACGTTGAAGCCGTGGGCGAAGGCCAGCGAGGCGCCTTCCTTGATGTTGGGCTCCACGTCGCGCTTGTACACGTCGGCGATCTGCTCGTCGGGCAGCAGCATCATCACGACATCGGCGCCCTTGACGGCCTCGGCCACCTCGGCCACCTTCAGGCCGGCCTTCTCGACCTTGCTCCACGAGGCACCGCCCTTGCGCAGGCCGACCGTGACCTTGACACCGCTGTCGGTCAGGTTCTGGGCATGGGCATGGCCTTGCGAGCCGTAGCCGATGATGGTGACGTTCTTGCCCTTGATCAGGCTCAGGTCGGCGTCCTTGTCGTAATAGACCTTCATGGTTCTCTCCAGCAGAAATTAGGTGGGTTCAGTGAACAAGCAGCCGCCGCGAAAACGGCTCTGCCGGGGGTGGGTCAGACTCTAAGAATCCGTTCGCCGCGGCCGATGCCGCTGGTGCCGGTGCGCACGGTCTCCAGGATGGCCGTGCGGTCGATCGCCTCGATGAAGGCGTCGAGCTTGCCGGAGTCGCCGGTCAGCTCGATGGTGTAGCTCTTCTCGGTGACGTCGATGATGCGGCCGCGGAAGATGTCGGCCATGCGCTTCATCTCCTCGCGCTCCTTGCCGACGGCGCGCACCTTGATGAGCATCAACTCGCGCTCGGTGAAGGCGCCTTCGGTCAGGTCGACGACCTTGACCACTTCGATCAGGCGGTTCAGGTGCTTGGTGATCTGCTCGATCACCTCGTCGCTGCCGCTGGTGACGATGGTCATGCGCGACAGCGAAGGGTCCTCGGTCGGGGCGACCGTGAGGCTCTCGATGTTGTAGCCGCGGGCGGAAAACAAGGCCACCACGCGCGAGAGGGCGCCCGGCTCGTTCTCGAGCAACAGGGCAATGACGTGTTTCATGAGTTTTCGTCCTGCGCGCTCTTCAGACCGGCGGCGGTAACCGACGGCCCTTGGCCACGCTGTGCGAGGTTGAGGAAAAAGTGAGTCGGCCGGAAGCTGGTCGGCACCCTTCGGCAGGTGGCTGCGGCCGCGCGGTAACGCCAGCCGCCCTCACCTGCCTAGTGGCGCTTCACAGGTCTTCCGAGCCCAGCAGCATCTCGCTGATGCCCTTGCCGGCCTGCACCATCGGCCACACGTTCTCGGTGGGGTCGGTGCGGATGTCGAGGAACACGGTGCGGTCCTTCAGCGCCATGGCTTCGCGCAGCGCGCCTTCCACGTCGCCCGGCTTCTCGATCTTCAGGCCCACGTGGCCATAGGCCTCGGCCAGCTTCACAAAGTCGGGCAGCGCGTCCATGTAGCTGTGCGAGTAGCGGCCGCCGTAGTCCAGCTGCTGCCACTGGCGCACCATGCCCAGGTAGCGGTTGTTCAGCGACAGGATCTTGACCGGCGTCTTGTACTGCAGGCAGGTCGACAGCTCCTGGATGCACATCTGGATCGAGCCTTCGCCGGTGACGCAGAACACGTCGCTGTCCGGCTTGGCCAGCTTGATGCCCATCGCATACGGCAGGCCCACGCCCATGGTGCCCAGGCCGCCGGAGTTGATCCAGCGGCGCGGCTGTTCGAAGCGGAAGTACTGCGCGGCCCACATCTGGTGCTGGCCGACGTCGGACGTGATGTAGGTGTCGCGGTCGCGCGTGAGCTCGCACAGCGTCTCGATCACGTACTGCGGCTTGATGACCTCGCTGCTGCCCTTGTACTTCAGGCACTCGCGCTTGCGCCACTCGTTGATCTGGCTCCACCAGGCCGACATCGACGCGGTGTCCGGCTTGCTCTGCGCCTCGCGGATCTGGGCGATCAGCTCGACCAGCACGTCCTTCACGTCGCCGACGATGGGGATGTCCACCCGCACGCGCTTGGAGATCGACGAGGGATCGATGTCCACGTGGATGATCTTGCGTTCCACCGAGGCGAAGTGCTTCGGGTTGCCGATCACGCGGTCGTCGAAGCGCGCGCCCACCGCCAGCAGGACGTCGCAGTTCTGCATCGTCATGTTGGCTTCGTAGGTGCCGTGCATGCCCAGCATGCCCAGGAACTGCGGGTCGCTGGCGGCCGAGGCGCCCAGGCCCATCAGCGTGTTGGTGACGGGCGCGCCCAGCAGCGCGGTGAGCTCGCGCAGCTCAGCCGAGGCATTGCCCAGGATCACGCCGCCGCCGGTGTAGATGTAGGGGCGCTTGGCCTGCAGCAGCAGCTGCACCGCCTTGCGGATCTGGCCGCCGTGGCCCTTGCGCACCGGGTTGTACGAACGCATCTCCACCTTGTCCGGGTAGACGAAGGGGGCGGTGTTGAGCGAGACGTCCTTCGGGATGTCGACCACCACCGGGCCGGGCCGGCCGGTGCGGGCGATGTGGAAGGCCTTCTTCAGCGTGGCGGCCAGGTCGCGCACGTCCTTGACGAGGAAGTTGTGCTTGACGATGGGCCGCGTGATGCCGACGGTGTCGCATTCCTGGAAGGCGTCCAGGCCGATGGCCGGCGTGGGAACCTGCCCGGTGATGATCACCATCGGGATGGAATCCATGTACGCGGTGGCAATGCCGGTGATGGCATTGGTGACGCCCGGGCCCGAGGTGACCAGCGCCACGCCCACGTCGCCGGTGGCGCGTGCGTAGCCGTCGGCGGCATGCACGGCGGCCTGTTCGTGGCGCACCAGCACGTGCTCGATCGTGTCCTGCTTGTACAGGGCGTCGTAGATGTAGAGGACGGCACCGCCGGGATAGCCCCAGAGATACTTGACGCCTTCGGCCTGCAGGCAGCGCACGAGGATCTCGGACCCGTTGGGGTCGGCGGAGGCGGCGTGGGGGGAGGAAGGCTGCGCCGAGGCGGCGCGCTTGATTTCGGCGGGGGAGATGTCCATGACTGACCTTTGCGATTTTCTCTGACGAAAAACCATCGGTGCCCCTTCTCGCGCCCTCGTGAGGCGGATGTGGAGCCGGTGCTGCCGGGAGGCGCCCCAGATCGGCGTGCCCCCCAGCAAGATGTGCTGAGCCGAGGATTATGGCATCACTCCTGGCACCTTTGGGGGATGGACGTGCAGGCCCGGTGCCATAATCCGCCGGCCTCGCAACAGGGGCTGCCGCCTCTTGCTGCCTTGGCCACCGACAAAGAACTATCCGATTTCCTGAAGAGCGTGGAAAAGCGCGCCTTCAAGCGCACCGTGTACGCGGTGCGCGACGACGATGCCGCACTGGACATCGTGCAGGACTCGATGATCCGGCTGGCCGAGAAGTACGCCGACCGGCCTGCGGCCGAGCTGCCGCTGGTGTTTCCGCGCATCCTGTCCAACGCCACCATGGACTGGTTCCGGCGGCAGAAGGTGCGCAATGCGGTGGTACGGAACCTCTCGTCGTTCGAATCGTCCGAAGACGACGCGGGCGGCGGCGATTTCGATCTGCTGGAAGCGCTGGAAAGCGCCGACGGCAGCCTGGGCGCCGAGAGCGCGGCCGACAGCGTGTCGCGGGCGCAGATCCTGCAACTGATCGATACCCAGGTCGGCGAGCTTCCGGCCCGTCAACGCGAGGCCTTCCTGCTTCGTTACTGGGAGGAACTCGACGTCGCAGAGACCGCCTCCGTGATGGGTTGCTCCGAAGGCAGCGTCAAGACGCACTGCTCACGGGCGGTCCATGCACTCGCGAAGGCACTTCGCTCCAAGGGAATTGCACCATGACGAACACATCTTCCTTGGCCCCCGAATCGTTGCAGGACCAGTTCGCGCGCCGCGTGGCCGCGCGGCTGAGCGAAGCGGTGGCCGCCGGCACCCCGCCGGACATCGACACCCGCCTGCGCTTCGCGCGCGAGCAGGCGCTGCAGCGCGCCCGTGCGGTGCGCCAGGCCGCTGAAAGCGCCGAGCCGGTGGTGGCCCTGGGCCACGGCATGGCCGGCACCCTGCGCCTGGGCCGCGGCGGCGGCACCAACTGGTGGCTGCGGCTGGGCTCGGCGCTGCCGCTGCTGGTGCTGGCCGGCGGCCTGCTGCTGATCCAGGAATGGCAGAGCCGCTCGCAGATCCAGGCCGCGGTGGAGATCGACACCGCCTTGCTGTCCGACAGCGTGCCGCCCGACGCCTATGCCGATCCCGGCTTCGTCGAGTTCCTGCGCACCGCGGCCGAATGACCGCTGCACTGCGCTTGCTGCAACGGCAGGCGGCCCGCGGGCTGCTGCTGGCACTGCTGTGCACCACCGGCGCCACCTTGGCGCAGACCAGCGGTGACGGCACGCCCTGGAAGCGCCTGAGCGCGCCGCAGCGCAGCGCCCTGGCCCCGCTGGAGCGCGACTGGGCGACGCTGGATGCGTCGCGCCAGCAGAAGTGGCTGGAGATTGCCGCGCGCTTCCCGGGGATGTCGGCCGACGAGCGCGAGCGCATGCAGCAGCGCATGGCCGAATGGGCCAAGCTGTCGCCGCGCGAGCGCGGCCAGGCCCGCATCAATTTCCAGGAAGCGCGGCAGATCAGCCCCGAGGAGCGCAAGGCCCGCTGGGAGAGCTACCAGGCCCTGCCGCCCGACGAGAAGCGCCGGCTGGCCGACCGGGCCCGCCCGCCGCGCAACGACCGCGACACCCTGCTGCCCGGCTCGGCCACCCACACCGACGGCAGCAAGAGCAACATCGTGCGCGCGCCCTCGGCGCCCACGCCGGTGCGGCCAGTGGCGCCCACCGTGGTGCAGGCCGGGCCCGGCGCCACCACCACCTTGCTGTCGCGCCCGGCCAAGCCGCCGCTGCACCAGCAGACCGGCGTGCCCAAGATCGCGGCCACGCCGGCCTTCGTCGACTCCACCACCCTGCTGCCCAAGCGTGGCGCCCAGGGAGCCGCGGCGCGTTCGGCGCCGGCCTCCGAGCCGGCGTCCGAGGGCCCTTGACCCCTGTTACATGACGGCTGAGCGCCCCCCGCAATTCGACATTCCCGGCATCTGGCGCCGGCTGGCCTGTTTCCTCTACGAAGGCGTGCTGCTGTTCGGCGTGGTGATGATCGCCGGCTACCTCTACAGCAGCCTCACGCAGCAGCGCAATGCACTGGAGGGCCGCCACGGGCTGATGGCCTTCCTCTTCCTGGTGCTCACGGTGTATTTCGTGTGGTTCTGGTCGCATGGCGGCCAGACGGTGGCCATGAAGGCCTGGCATGTGCGGGTGGTGCGCCGTGACGGCCAGCCGCTGAGCCAGGGCCGGGCGCTGGCGCGCTCGTTGCTGAGCTGGATCTGGTTCCTGCCCGCCACGGCCACCGCCTGGCTGGCCGGGCTGCACAGCCTGGGCGCCATCACCGCCTTGCTGATCGCCGGCGTGGCCACCTATGCCGCGCTGGCCCGGCTGCATCCGCAGCGGCAGTTCCTGCACGACGCCCTGTGCGGCACGCAGCTCATCACCTGGCGGCCGGTGCGCCCGCCGCGGCGCACGGCCGCGGCATGACCCGGCCCGACAAGGGCCGCAGCGGCCTCGCCCGCATCCTGTATGCCACCGGCTACTCGGCCGCGGGGCTGCGCGCGGCCTATGCCGGCGAACCGTCTTTCCGCCAGGAAGTGTGGGTGGCGGTGCTGATGCTGCCGGCCGCCTTCTGGCTGGGGCGGGGCTGGGTGGAGGTGGCGCTGCTGGCCGGCAGCGTGCTGCTGGTGCTGATCGTGGAGCTGCTCAATTCCGCCGTCGAAGCGGTGGTGGACCGGGTGTCGCTGGAGCATCACCCGCTGTCCAAGCGCGCCAAGGACATCGGCAGTGCGGCGGTGCTGATGTCGCTGCTGCTGTGCGGCGGCATCTGGCTTGCCGCCGGGTGGCATCGGTGGGGAGGAGGTTGACGATGGCGTTGTCGGTGTGTGTGTACTGCGGCTCCCGCACGGGGGATTCGTCGCTCTTCCTGCAGGCCGCCCGCGAGGTGGGCATGCTCATCGGCCAGGCCGGTGGCCGGCTGGTGTACGGCGGCGGCAAGGTGGGCCTGATGGGCGCGGTGGCCGATGCGGCGCTGGCCGCCGGCGCCGAGGTGCTGGGCGTGATCCCGCAGGCACTGATGGCGCGGGAAGTGGGCCACCGCGGCCTGACCGAGCTGCAGGTGGTGGACACCATGCACCAGCGCAAGCTGGCCATGGCCGAGGCATCCGACGTGTTCGTCGCGCTGCCCGGCGGCATCGGCACGCTGGAGGAGATCTACGAGATGTGGTCGTGGCAGCAGCTGGGCTACCACGACAAGCCGGTGGCGCTGCTCAACGTCGATGGCTACTACGACGCGCTGCTCGAATTCACGCGCATCAGCCACCAGCGCGGCTTCGTGTCCCAGCCCCAGTTCGAGGCCTTGATCGTGGACACCGACGCGCAGCGGCTGATGCAGCGGCTGGCCGCCGCAGCGGCACGGGCCACCGCGCCGGACGACTACTCCAAGCTGTAGCGCCCGGCGGGGTGCTTCAGATCGCCGACTCGTCCGTCTCGCCGGTGCGGATGCGCACCACCTGGTCGATCGGCGAGACGAAGATCTTGCCGTCGCCGATCTTGCCGGTCTTGGCGGCCTTGACGATGGCCTCGATGCAGCGGTCGACGTCATCGTCCTTGACCACCACTTCCACCTTCACCTTGGGCAGGAAGTCCACCACGTATTCGGCGCCGCGGTAGAGCTCGGTGTGGCCCTTCTGGCGGCCGAAGCCCTTGACCTCCACCACGGTGAGGCCGGAGACGCCCACCTCGGCCAGCGCCTCGCGCACTTCCTCGAGCTTGAAGGGCTTGATGACGGCGGTGATCTGTTTCATGGCGGGCTCCGGGAATGCGTCAAATTACGCTGATTTAAGCATGGAAGCCCCCGGCCCCGGGGATGGTGGCGGCAGCGCCCCGGCCTCATGGCGGGTCACCGCGCGGGCGCCGCCCGGCAGGCGATGATCCGGGGGTGAAAGCACATGATCTGCCCCCCGCCCCGACCCCCCTGCCGCCGGGTTCCGAGCCGGTGATCCGGGTGCACGACGACCTCGCCGGCATCGACGCCGCAGCCTGGAACGCCCTGCTGGCCGCCCAGCCCTCGCCCACCCCGTTCCTGCGCCATGAATACCTGCTGGCGATGCAGCGTTCGCGCAGCGCGGTGGCGTCCACCGGCTGGTCGGCCGCCTTCGTCACGGTGGAGCAGGACGGCCGGCTGCTGGCCGCCTGCCCGCTGTACCTGAAGACCCATTCCTACGGTGAATACGTGTTCGACTGGGCCTGGGCCGATGCCTACGAGCGCCACGGCCTCGCCTACTACCCCAAGCTGCTGGGCGCGGTGCCCTTCACGCCGGTGCCCGGCACGCGGCTGCTGGCGGTGGACGAGGCCGCGCGCGACCTGCTGGTGCAGGCCATTGCCGCCTTTGCCCGCCAGGCCAAGCTGTCGTCGGCCCACCTGCTGTTCTTCGACGAGACCGACCGCGCCGCCTTCGAGCGTGCCGGCTGGCTGCTGCGCGAAGGCGTGCAGTTCCACTGGACCGCGCCGCAGGGCCAGCCGTGGTCCAGCTTCGAGGCCTTCCTGGGCAGCCTGCAGCGCGAGAAGCGCAAGAAGATCCAGCAGGAGCGGCGCAAGGTGGCCGAGGCCGGCGTGAGCTTCACGGTGCATCACGGCGAGCAGATCGACGACGACCTGTGGGACTTCTTCCACCGCTGCTACACCCTCACCTACCGGGCGCACCATTCCAGGCCCTACCTCCAGCGGGCCTTCTTCACCGAGATGGCGCGCCACATGCCGAAGCACTGGCTGCTGTTCGTGGCGTGGCAGGGTGAAGGGGCGCAGCGGCAGCGCATCGGCGCATCGCTGATCGCGCTGGATCCGCAGCGCCGGGTGGCCTACGGCCGCTATTGGGGGGCCACCGCGTACGTGCCCTGCCTGCACTTCGAGGCCTGCTACTACCAGCCGCTGGCCTGGTGCATTGCCAACGGCTACCAGCGCTTCGAAGGCGGGGCGCAGGGCGAGCACAAGATGGCCCGCGGCCTGCTGCCGGTGAAGACGGCCTCGGCCCACTGGCTGGCCGACCGCCGCTTTGCATCGGCCGTGGCCGATTTCCTGGAACAGGAAGGCGCCGGCATTGGCGCCTACGTGGACGAACTGAAGGAGCGCAACCCCTTCAAGCCGCCCGGCTAGCGGTTCGGCTCAGGCCTGTTGCCTGGCCTTCTTGTAGGCCTCGATGCCCGAGCGGATCTCTTCCTTGGCGGCCTCGGGGCCTTCCCAGCCCTGCACCTTGACCCACTTGCCGGCTTCCAGGTCCTTGTAGTGCTCGAAGAAGTGCTGGATGGCCTTCAGGCGCATCTGGTTGATGTCCTCGGGCTTCTGCCAGTGGGTATAGATGGGCAGCACCTTGTCGATGGGCACGGCCAGCAGCTTGGCGTCGCCGCCGGCTTCGTCTTCCATCTTCAGCACGCCGATCGGGCGGCAGGTGACCACCACGCCGGGCGACAGCGCGAACGGCGTGATCACCAGCACGTCCACCGGGTCGCCGTCGTCGGACAGCGTCTGCGGCACGTAGCCGTAGTTGCACGGGTAGTGCATGGCCGTGGTCATGAAGCGGTCGACGAAGAGCGCACCGCTGTCCTTGTCCACTTCGTACTTGATCGGGTCCGCGTTCATCGGTATCTCGATGATCACGTTGAACTGGTCCGGGGCGTTCTTGCCAGGGCTGACTTTTTCAAGGCTCATGCGGTTTCTCGAGGCTCTGATGGGAGGTGCGCGATTCTATGAGCCGCACTTTTCGCGGCCCTGACGGCGCGCCGGCAGCACAAGGAAAACACCATGCAATCCGTGCATGACCTTCCCGTAGCATGGCCCGGCACTGCCAGCCCAGGCGCCACCCACAGGCGTGCGTAACAAGACAAGACTGGCACTCGATCCGCACCATGTGACCCACTGGAAGAGGAGAGAACCGATGTCGAATCAGATGGCGCTGTATGCAGCGCTGGCCTGCGGCCTGGCCGCTGTCATCTACGGCTTCGTGCAGCGAAGCTGGATCCTGCGGCAGGACGCGGGCACCGCGCGCATGCAGGAGATCGCCGCCGCCATCCAGCAGGGTGCGGCGGCCTACCTGGCGCGGCAATACCGCACCATCGCCATCGTGGGCGTGGTATTGGCGGTGCTGATGGGCATCTTCCTGGACCTCACCACCGCCATCGGCTTCGTGGTGGGCGCGGTGCTGTCGGGCGCCTGCGGCTTCATCGGCATGAACGTCTCGGTACGGGCCAATGTGCGCACCGCGCAGGCCGCCACGCGAGGCATCGGCCCGGCGCTGGACGTGGCCTTCAAGGGTGGCGCCATCACCGGCATGCTGGTGGTAGGCCTGGGCCTGCTGGGCGTGTCGCTCTTCTTCTGGTTCGTGGCGGGCAACGCTTCCACCACCGACGGCAAGGCGCTGTCGGCCGCGCTCAAGCCGATGCTGGGGCTGGCCTTCGGCTCCTCGCTCATCTCCATCTTCGCGCGGCTGGGCGGCGGCATCTTCACCAAGGGCGCCGACGTGGGCGCCGACCTGGTGGGCAAGGTGGAGGCCGGCATCCCCGAGGACGACCCGCGCAACCCGGCGGTGATCGCCGACAACGTGGGCGACAACGTGGGCGACTGCGCCGGCATGGCGGCCGACCTGTTCGAGACGTATGCCGTCACGCTCATTGCAACCATGGCGCTCGGCGCGCTGATGGTGACCGCGGCCCCGATGGCCGCGGTTCTGTATCCGCTGGTGCTCGGCGGTGTCTCCATCATCGCCTCCATCGTCGGCTGCGCCTTCGTCAAGGCCAGCCCGGGCATGAAGAACGTGATGCCGGCGCTGTACAAGGGCCTGGTGGTCTCGGGCCTGCTCTCGCTCATCGCCTTCTGGTTCGTCACCGCCGCGGTGATGCCCGACGACGCGCTGGGTGCGGGCACGCAGATGCGGCTGTTCGGCGCCTGCATCGTGGGCCTGCTGCTCACTGCCGCGCTGGTGTGGGTCACCGAGTACTACACCGGCACCCAATACAAGCCGGTGCAACATGTGGCGCAGGCCAGCACCACCGGCCACGGCACCAACATCATCGCGGGCCTGGGCGTGTCGATGCGCTCCACCGCCTGGCCGGTGATCTTCGTGTGCATCGCCATCGTGGCCGCCTATGCGCTGGGCGGGCTGTACGGCATCGCCATCGCCGCCACCTCCATGCTGAGCATGGCCGGCATCGTGGTGGCGCTGGATGCCTACGGCCCCATCACCGACAACGCCGGCGGCATCGCCGAGATGGCCGAGCTGCCTGACAGCGTGCGCGCCGTCACCGACCCGCTGGACGCGGTGGGCAACACCACCAAGGCCGTCACCAAGGGTTATGCCATCGGCTCCGCCGGCCTCGCCGCTCTGGTGCTGTTCGCCGACTACACCCATGCGCTGGAGGCCCGCGGCATGCAGGTGAGCTTCGACCTGAGCAACCACATGGTGATCGTGGGGCTGTTCATCGGCGGGCTGATCCCCTACCTGTTCGGCGCCATGGCGATGGAGGCCGTGGGCCGCGCCGCGGGCAGCGTGGTGGTCGAGGTGCGCCGGCAGTTCAAGGAGATCCCCGGCATCATGGAAGGCACGGCCAAGCCGCAGTACGGCCAGGCGGTGGACATGCTGACCAGCGCCGCCATCAAGGAGATGGTGATCCCCAGCCTGCTGCCGGTGGTGGTGCCGATCCTGGTGGGCCTGCTGCTGGGCCCGGCCGCGCTCGGCGGGCTGCTGATGGGCACCATCGTCACCGGCCTGTTCGTGGCCATCAGCATGTGCACCGGCGGCGGCGCCTGGGACAACGCCAAGAAGTACATCGAGGACGGCCACCACGGCGGCAAGGGCAGCGAGGCGCACAAGGCCGCCGTCACCGGCGACACCGTGGGCGATCCCTACAAGGACACCGCCGGCCCGGCGGTCAATCCGCTGATCAAGATCATCAACATCGTGGCGCTGCTGATCGTGCCGCTGCTGCCGGCCGGTGTGATCGGATAGACGACCTGTCTAGACAAGCACCGCGCATTCCACGCGGTTGCGGCCGGCCTTCTTGGCCGCGTACAGGGCGGCGTCGGCCTGCTCCAGCAGCGCCTGGGCGCTGGCCGCGCCGCCCGCCACCGAGGCCACGCCGAAGCTGCTGGTGATGCGCAGCGTGCCCTGTCCTTCGATGTGCTCGCCGGCATGGCGCTCGATCTGCTGGCGCAGCCGGTCGGCCACTTGGCGGGCCTCGTCGATGTCCAGGCCGGGCAGCAGGATGCAGAACTCCTCGCCGCCGTAGCGCGCCAGGATGTCCTGCGGCCGCAGCGTGGTGCCCAGTGCCCGGGCCACGGCCTTGATCACCAGGTCGCCCACCGCATGGCCATAGCGGTCGTTGAAGGACTTGAAGTGGTCGATGTCGGCCATCACCACGCACAGGCCGCCGCCGCTGGCATCGCCATGCTGCCGCGCGGCCAGCGCACGGGCGAAGATCGGCTCGAAGGCGGCAAACAATGCACGCCGGTTGAAGCAGCCCGACAGCGGATCGCGCGTGGCCAGCTCGGTCAGCTCGCGGTTCTTGGCCTCGATCTCCTGGCGCGACGCCTCCAGCGCGCCCAGTGCGGCCCGCAGCTCGGTGTTCATGCGGTCCAGCTCGGTCACGTCGTCGAAGGTGACCAGTGCGCCCCGCACGGCACCACGGGTGTCCTTCACCGGCGTGGCATGCAGCACCAGCCGGCGCGGCGGCGCACCGTCGGGCTGCGGGATGGCCAGCACCTCGCCGGTGCTGGCTTCGCGGCTGTCCATCACACGGTGCCAGGCATGCTCGTGCGGCTCGGCGGGCATGGCCTGCACCAGCCATTGCAGGCCCGAGGCCGGCTTGCCCAGCCGGTCGGCCGCGGCCGCCTGCGGATGCAGCCCGTCGAAGGCGCGGTTGGCCATGACGATGCGGCCGGCGCGGTCCACGATCATCACCGCCTCGGTCAGCGTGTCGAAGGCATGCTTGACACGCTCGGGCACGGCGGCGCCGGGGTCCAGGTGGTGCAGCACGCGGCGCAGGAACAAGGCATACAGCAGGCCGCCGGCCAGCCACATGCCGGCCATGAACTGCAGCCAGCGCCAGTCGGCCGCCGGCGGGGCGAAGCGCATCTCCACCTGGCCCCAGGGCTGGGCCTGGCGCCGCACCTCCACCATCAGGTGGGTGACCGAGGAGCCACCACCGGGCGGCGGCACCCAGTGCGCATGGCCTTCGGTGGCGGCCAGCAGGCTGCCGTCGATGCGGCGCACCGCCATCGACAGCAGCTCGCCGTCGGCGGCCACCGCCTGCTCCATCGCCCGGCGCAGCAGCGGCGCCGGATCGGGCTGCTGCACCAGCACCGCCAGCTGCGTGGACACGGTGTTGGCCAGCCGCACGCGGGCCATGCGCTCCGGCTCGCCGGCCGGCGGGAACACGCCCAGCAGCAGGTCCAGCAGCAGCACCAGCAGGCTGGTGAGGGCCGCCAGGCCGATGGCGATGCGTTCGGCCGGGCCCAGGCGCACCAGCATCATGGCCGCGGCGCCGCCAGGGCCGCGGGCATGGGCACGGCGGCGGGCGCGGCGGCGGGCGTGGCGGCGGGCGTGGGCGCCGGTGCCGCCAGGCCGGCAAAGCTGACCTTGCAGCGCAGGCCGCCGGGCAGCGCGCCGTCGGGGTTGGGCAGCAGCAGCCGCACGCGGAAGGAGCTGCTGGCCGCGTCGATGGTGCGGTCCACCAGCTGCACCTGCGCCTGCTGGGGCGGCAGGCCGGGCAGTTCGGGCAGCACGGTGGCGGCCATGCCGGGGCGGATGCGCAGGAAGGCGGCGGCCGGCATCAGCACCTCCACCCGCAGCGGGTCCAGCACCGCCAGGCGCAGCACCGGCTTGTCCTCCACCCGCTCGCCGGGCGAGGCGTAGCGCTCCAGCACCACGCCGTCCAGCGGACTGCGGATCACCCGCTGGCCCAGCTGCGCACCGGCCACGGCCAGGTCCTGCGCGGCCACTTCGAGCTGCTCGCGCACCTGGCGGGTGCGGGCGGCGGCCATGGCGTGATCGGCCACCGCCTGGTCCACCGCCACCGCGGAGACGAAGGCCTGGCCATGCAGCTCGCGGGTGCGCTGCAGCTTGCTGTGGGCGAAGGCCTCGGCGCTCTCGGCCGAGGCCAGCTCGGCCTGCGCGCGGCTGCGCTGCTCGGCGGCGGAATAACCGGCGCGTTCCACCGCGGCGGACAGCTGCACCAGCACCTGGCCTTTGCGCACGTTGTCGCCGCGCTCGGCCAGCATGCGGCTGACCACGCCCACCACGGGCGCGCCCAGCTCCACCGTCTGCGAAGGCTCGATCAGGCAGCCCAGCGCCTGCTGGGCAGCGGCGTCGACCGGGGCCAGGGCGGCGGCGCACAAGGCAGCCCCGGCGGCCAGGCGGCGCAGTCGGCCGCGCGGGCGGGAAGGCGGATGCAACTGCGACAGTGACTGCGGATGGAAGACACGAAACGTCATGGTGCGGGGCCGGCGGCCACATTGCGATGGGTGGATATCGGCAGAAAGCCCATACCAAAGTAGTGTTTTGGTCATTTTTGCCACCTCCAATCAATCCGCCGGCCCTGCAAAACCCAGCTGCTCGCAGGTGGTCCGGTCGTCCTGGCGCAGGGCGGCCCGGCGGCCCGCGTCATGGCGCTCGGCCAGGCGCTGCGGCAGCGCCGCCAGCAGGTCGGCCAGCGGGCCCTGCACCACCGCGCCGGGCAACCGGCGGCACAGTGCCGCCGCCGCGCGCGCCAGCCGCGGATGCAGCAGGAACAGGCCGGCGTCCAGCGCCAGCCAGCGCTGCACCGCACCGGGCTGGCCCTGGCGCGCGCAGCGGCCGGCCAACTGGCGGTCCAGCCGGCGGGCGGGGTTGTGCTGGCAGGCCAGTATCTGCAGGCCCCCGGCGGCCGCCACGTCTGCGGGCACGGCGATGTCGGTGCCTCGGCCGGCCATGTTGGTGGCCACGGTGATGGCACCGGCCTGGCCGGCGCACGCCACGATGGCGGCCTCGGCGGCATCGTGGCGGGCATTGAGCACTTCATGCGGCAGGCCGGCGCGGGCCAGCAGCGCGGACGCCTGCTCGGAATCGGCCACCGAATCGGTGGCCAGCAGCACCGGCAGGCCGGCCGCATGCAGCCGCTGTGCCTCGGCCACCACGCCGGTCCAGCGGGCGGCGTCGGTGGCATGCAGGCGCGTCGGCCGGTGCAGGCGGCGGCTGGGACGGCGCAGCGGAATGCGGCGCAGCGCCAGGCCGTAGGCCGTGGCCAGCTCGGCCCGCGATTCGTTCAGCGTGCCGCTCATGCCGCCCAGCAGCAGATAGCGCGGAAAGAAGCGCTGGAAGGTGGTCTGCGTCAGCGTGCGGCTGCTGCCGCTGGGCTTGCAGCCTTCCTTCAGCTCCACCAGCGCCTGCAGGCCGCGCGACCAGACCCGGCCCTCGGCCACGCGGCCGGTGGTTTCGTCGATCAGCAGCAGCTTGCCGTCGCGCACCAGGTAGTGCCGGTCGCGCTGGTACAGGTGGCGTGCGGCCAGGGCCAGCCGCACCGCATCGGTGGTCTGCCGCCGCGCCGCCGGCGCCACGCCCAGCCGCTGCAGATGGGCGGCCACGGCGGCGCTGCCGGCCTCGGTGAGCTCGGCGCTGCGCTCGGCGGTGTGCAGCCGGTAGTCGCGCCGCGCGCCCAGCAGGCCGCTGATGCGCCAGGCCGCACGGCAGCGGGCCAGCTCGTCTTCGTCGGGCAGGCTGTGGCTGAGCACCAGCGGGGTCATGGCGTCGTCGAGCAGGATGGCGTCGGCCTCGTCGATGAAGGCGCAGCACAGGCCGCGCAGCAGCAGCGGCAGGCCGGTGGCCGCGCGCAGCTGCAGGTCGGTGGTGGCGCCGCGGCGCGCGAGCTGGTCGCGCAGCCAGTCGAACACCAGCTCGCGCGCGGTGCAGTAGGTCACGTGGCAGCGGTAGGCGGCCATGCGCTGCACCGGGCCGTCGGGCTGCACCACGGTGCCCACGCCGAGGCCCAGCGCCGCATAGGCCGGCTGCAGCCAGGCGGCGTCGCGCTGCACGAGGTAGTCGTTGGCGGTGACCAGGTGCACCGGCACGCCGGCCAGGCCGGCCACCGCCGCGGCCAGGAAGGCGGCCAGCGTCTTGCCTTCGCCGGTGGCCATCTCGGCCAGCCGGCCCTGCAGCATCGTGCGGGCGGCCAGCAGCTGCACCGCATGCGGCACCAGCCCCAGCTGGCGCTGCGCCGCATCGGCGGCCAGCGCCAGGGCTTCGGGCAGCACCGCCGCGGCCAGGCCCTGGCGGGCCAGCGTGGCGCGCACCGCCTGCAGCCGCGCGATGCGGCCGGGCTCGGGCAGCGCCGCCAGCACCGCGGTCGCCTGCTGCACCGCCTGCAGGAAGCGGCGCGTGCCCAGGCACTCGCCCGGCCGGGGCAGCAGCCGCCAGGCGGTGGCCAGCGCGGCCAGCCAGCGCGGCGGCGGCGCATCGGGCCGCTGCGGATAGGCGCCGTGCAGCACGCCCGGGCGCGGCAGCGGCATGGGGGGCGCAAAGGACAGCAACACCGTCAGGCCGCCTGGAAATGGCGCAGCAGCAGCTGGCGGGCGCGGCGCCAGGCCTGCGTGGCCAGCGGCGCGCTGCCGTGGTCGAAGCGCACCCAGGCACGGGCGCCGATGCGCTCGGCCGGCGCGGCCGGCACCTGCAGGTCGACGACGAAGGCGGGGGACAGCGTCTTCAGCCCCTGCGGATCGGCCGGATCGGTGAGCCAGCGGCCGCCGGCGGCCTCGCCCAGCGCGGCGCTGGGCAGCTGGCCGGCGGCGGCCGGCACTTCGCGCAGCGCGACGGCGGTGAGCGCGCGGCCTTGCAGCGCCGCGGGCGCATCCGACAGCCGCACCGACACCGCCGGCGGGCTGCGACGAAGCAGGTCGATGTCGGCCTCCGGCACCGGCACCCGCAGCGACAGCGGCCGGCCGTCCAGCACGTAGCCCAGCAGGCTGCCCTGGGCGGCGTACTGCAGCGGCAGGTCCTGCGGCTTGGGCAGCACCAGGCGGCCGTCGGCCGGGCTGTGCAGCGCCAGCGCGGCGATGCGGGCATCCAGCCGCGCCAGCTCGGCATCCAGCCGGGCCAGCTCGGTACCCAGCCGCTGCGCCTGCGCGGGGTCGATGAACAGCCGCTGCAGCCGTTCCACCTCCAGCGCCTCGGCCCGCGCGGCCAGCGAGCTGCGCTCGGCGCGCAGTGCCGGGTCGTCCAGCCGCAGCAGCAGCTGGCCCTCGCGCACGCTGTCGCCATCGGCGGCCAGCACCTCGGTGACGAAGCCGGCGCTGCCCGCGCGCAGCTGGGCGCCTTCGGGCGCGGTGACCACGCCCTGCGCCAGCGTGCGCTGCGGCAGCGGCACGGCCACCAGCAGCAGCAGCAGCGCCGCGGCCAGGCCGGCGGCGGTGGCCACCGCGCGGCCGCGGCGCCGGTGCAGCCGGCCGTCGTGCCGCAGGAACTGCACCAGCTTCCACAGCGGGGCCAGCACCAGCGTGACGGCCGCCCACAGCAGCGCCACCGCGCCCAGCGCCACCGATTGCGCGGTGACCCAGCCCACCACCATCACCGCCACCACCCAGCGGTAAGCGGCCGCGGCCAGGCCGTAGCCCACCAGCCAGGGCACCTCGCCCGGGCCTTGCACCGGCGCGGCACGGGCCCGCAAGCCCAGCAGGTGGCGCTGCAGCAGCCACAGCAGGTAGGCCTGGCTGCGCTGGGCCAGGTTGGGCATGTCCAGCAGGTCGCTGAGCATGAAGTAGCCGTCCATGCGCAGCAGCGGATTGCCGTTGAACAGCAGCGTGGACACGCCGCAGACGAACATCACCACGAAGGCCGTGTCCTGCACCAGGCCCGGCTCCACCAGCAGCCACACCGCCAGCGCGCAGGCGGCCAGCAGCAGCTCGGCCACGATGCCGGCCGCCGCCACCGCGATGCGATGCCTGCGTGCCGGAAAGCCGTTGGAGGCCGATGCATCCACGAAGGGCACCGGCAGCGCCAGCATCAGCGTGATGCCCACCTTGTGCACCTCGCCGCCGAAGGCCCGCACCGCCATGCCGTGGGCCAGCTCGTGCAGGCCCTTGAGCACCGGGTAGGCCAGCCAGGCGATGAGCAGGTGCCGCGGCGACGCCATGTGCGCCGCGGCGAAGGCGGCGATCTCCTGCGCATGCAGGCAGGCGGCGACGGCGGCTGCGGCGATGCAGGCCAGCCAGGCCAGCAGCACCGGGCCGCTGGCCAGCCGGCGCGACAGCGGATCCAGCCGCCGCAGCAGCGACGACGGATCGCCCAGCGTCACCTTGAAGGCCAGCGGATTGACGGCGCGCCGCCGCTCGGCACGCCGGCGCTCGTCGGCGCGGCGGAACAGCAGCGCCACGTCGGGCGTGCGCTCGCACTGCATCAGTCCGGCGGCATCCAGCTGCGCCAGCAGCACGATCACCTCGCGCTGGGTGGGCGCGGCGTCGTCGCCCAGGGCCCGCACCGCATCCCACGCCTGCTGGACGCTGGCACGGCCATCGAAGCGGCCGGCCAGCCGCCAGGCCGCGGCATTGATGCGGTGGTGGCGGCCGGACAGGGTGTCCTCCAGCACGTACCAGACGCCGCCGCGCGCCGGGCGCCGCTGCACCCGCACCTGCGCATGCAGCCGAGGATGCAGGCCGGCCACGCGGTACCAGTGGGGGCTGTCGACGGGCTCGTTCATGCCACCCAGCTCCACCACTGCAGGCGCAGCCAATCCACCAGGCGGTGGCTGGCGATCCACAACGCGGGGCGGCGGCCGGCCTCGATGCGGGCGATGCCGCGCAGGCCTGGCCGCAGCGGCGGCGTGGCGCCCTCGATCGCGGCTTCCACCTCGAACACGTTGCGGCCCTGCACCACCGCGGCCACCGGCGTGATGCGGCGGATGCGCAGCGCCAGCGGCTGCGCCGGCGAGGCGGCCAGCACCATGCGGCCGGGCTGGCCCACCCGCAGGCCGGCGATGTCGCGCTCGTCCACCTCCACGATCACGCGGTGGCCGTCGCCCTGGGCCACCGTCATCAGCACGTCGCCCCGGCGCACCGGCGCACCCAGCGAGGCCGACAGGTCGCCCTGGATCACCACGCCGGCAAACGGCGCCTCCAACCGAGCGCGGCGCAGCGTCTGCTCGGCCAGGTCGAGCTGGGCACGCGCTTCCTCGGCGCGGGACAACGCCATCACCAGCTGCGCACGGTCGTGGCGGGCCAGCGCCTCGGCATAGGCCTGGCCCTGCTGCTGGGCCTGGCTCTGCCAGCGCCGGCGTTCGCTGTCGAGTTCGTCGCGGGCCAGCTCGGCCAGCACCTGGCCGGCAGCCACCACGTCGCCCGGCCGCGCATGCACCTGCTCGATGAAGCCGTCCACCGGCGCCACCAGCACCCGCTGCACCGCGCCCTCGATGCGGGCCTGGCCGGTGATGCGGTGGTCCGCCGGCACCACGGCCGCCACCAGGGCCGCCGAAGCCGCCAGGGCCACGGCGCAGGCCAGCAGCTTGGTGCCGGCGTGGCCGGGGCCGAGCAGCCGGTCGCGCAGCGCGCGCAGCTCGTCCAGCGCATGGCGCGGCAGGCTGCGTTGCTGCCGGCGCTTGAGCTCCAGCAGCGGGCCGAGCAGGCAGGCCAGGTGCTCGCACAGCGCCACCTCCGCCGGCTCGAAGCCGCGGCCAGCGCCGCGCTCGAACACGATGGCGCCCAGCGGCCGGCCGGCATCGGCCAGCGGCACGCTGCACAGCGCTGCATGCGTGCCCGCATGGTCGCGGGCCAGGGCTTCGTGCGCCCAGTGGATGTCTGGTGGCCCGTCCGTGGGCTGCGGATGCACCAGCGTGGCGGCCTGGTCGATGGCCTCGTCCATCGCGGCGGCCAAGGCCCGGGCCAGCGCCCGCCCGGCCGGCGCCTGCGCCTGGTGGGACACGCCCAGCAGCCGGGTGGCATCGGCCTCGTCGCGCAGGCCAATGGCCACGCGGTCGCAGCCCAGGGCCACCGACAGCTCGGTGGCGGCGGCCGCGGCGGCTTCGGCCAGCCGGGCATGGGCCAGCGTGGCGGCCTGCAGGCGCAGTGCGAGGGCGGGCGGATCGGCCGCGGCGCAGGAAGATTCGACAAGTGACATAAGCAGCCACGATAGCGGCCACCCAAGTGATAGAAACCGCAAAAAGAGGCCGCAAGCCGGCGCATACGCGGGCACAACCAGCGGTTCGACGACCGCGGCGGCCGTGGCGCCGGCTCTTCCTAGAATGGCCCGATGCAGTACACCCAGACGCGTCAGCTGTTCGTCACCTTCTTGCTCGCGGCCCTGCCCGCATTGATCTTTCTGCTGGATGTGCAAACACCGCTCGGCTATGCCGAATGGGCCATGTACATCATCCCGATGTCGCTGACGCTGCTGCAGAACCGCAGCGCGGTGCCGCTGGTGGAAGCGGCGGTGTGCACGGTGCTCATCATCGTGGGCTACTACCAGTCGGCCGGGGCCACCACCGCGTCGGGCTTCGCCCACATCAACCGCGGCATCGGTATCACGGCGGTGTGGACCATCGCCTTCACCGTGGTCAATGCGCTGAAGACGCGCCACCAGGTCAACGACATCCTGTGGCAGCAGCAGGGCGAGAGCGCGGTGGCGCAGGCGCTGTTGGGCGAGCTGACGCCCGAGCAGATCGGCCAGAAGGCGATGAGCGCGCTGTGCGAGTTCACCCATGCGCCGGTGGGCGTGCTGTACCGGCTGGAAGGCCAGACCCTGCTGCGCTGCGGCGGCCATGGCTTCGACCCGGCCACCACCGCCGAGCGCTGGCAGCTGCCCGACGGCCTGCTGGGCGAGGTGGCCGTCAGCGGCCAGCTGCGCCACCTGCGCAAGGTACCCATCGAGCACCTGCCGATCGCCAGTGGCCTGGGCCGCAGTCCCTCGGCGCAGTTGCTCATCGCGCCGCTGCGCGCCGACGGACAGGTCTGCGGCGTGATCGAGCTGGGCTTCGCCACCAGTGCCGAGGAACTGGGCGAGGCCCGCATGGCCCGCAAGCGCGCGCTGATGCGCGACGTGGGCGAGGCGGTGGGCGTGGCCATGCGCAGCGCGCTGTACCGCGAGCGGTTGCTGTCGCTGCTGGAGGAGACCCAGCGCCAGAGCGAGGAGCTGCAGGCCCAGCAGGAAGAGCTGCGCGTGACCAACGAGGAGCTGGAGGAGCAGAGCCGCGTGCTCTCCGAGTCCCAGGCGCGGCTGGAGACGCAGCAGGTGGAGCTGGAGCACACCAACCTGGCGTTGTCGGAGCAGAAGGCATCGCTGGAACGGCAGAAGCAGCACCTGGTGCAGGCGCAGAACGCGCTGCGCACGCATGCCGAGCAGCTGAAGGAGGCCAGCCGCTACAAGTCGGAGTTCCTGGCCAACATGTCGCATGAGCTGCGCACGCCGCTCAACAGCGCGCTGATCCTGTCGCGCCTGCTGGCCGACAACCGCGAAGGCACGCTGACGCCCGAGCAGGTGAAGTACGCCCAGACCATCCATGCCGCCAACAACGACCTGCTGGCGCTCATCAACGACGTGCTGGACCTGTCGAAGATCGAGGCCGGCAAGGCCGACCTGGAACTGGGCACGGTGCGCACCGACGACCTGCTGCAGCGCCTGCGCGCCACCTTCGAGCCGCTGGCCCTGCAGAAGGGCGTGGCGCTGCAGGTGGTGGCCGAGCCCGGCATGCCCGAGCGCCTGCACACCGATGCGCTGCGGCTGCAGCAGGTGCTGAAGAACCTGATGGCCAATGCGCTGAAGTTCACCGAGCGTGGCCAGGTCTCGCTGCGTGCCCTGCCCACGACAGAGGGTCGCATCGCGTTCGCGGTGCAGGACACCGGCATCGGCATTCCGAAGTCGCAGCAGGAAGTGATCTTCGAGGCCTTCCGCCAGGCCGACGGCAGCACCAGCCGCCGCTTCGGCGGCACCGGGCTGGGCCTGTCCATCTCGCGCGAGCTGGCCCGCCGGCTGGGCGGCGACATCACGGTGGACAGCGAGCCCGGCCGGGGCAGCACCTTCACGCTGGACCTGCCGGTGGAGCTGCAGGAAGAAGCCGGCGGCCCGGCCGACATGGCGGCCGAGCGCAGCGCCACGCCGGCACCGGCACCGGCAGCCGCCGCGTCCCCCGCACCGGCCCGGGCCCCGTCCCCGGCACCGGCCGCCGCGCCGGCGCCGGAGCCCGCACCGCCTGCCGCGCCGGTCGCGGCACGCACGCCCAGCCCGCGCCGCCACACCGGCCGGCTGGTGCTGGCGGTGGAGGACGATCCCACCTTCGCCAAGGTGCTGTGCGAGCTGGCCACCGACCTCGGCTTCGACTGCGAGATCGCCTCCAGCGGCGAGGAAGCGCTGCAGCTGGCGCGCGAGCTGCGGCCCAACGGCATCCTGCTGGACGTGGGCCTGCCCGACCAGTCGGGCCTGACGGTGCTGGAGCGCCTGAAGCGCGACCCCGACACCCGCCACATCCCGGTGCATGTGGTCTCGGCCCATCCGCATGTGCAGACCGCCCGCGAGCTGGGTGCAGTGGGCTACCTGCAGAAGCCGGTGGACCGCGAAGGCCTGGCCGGCGCGCTGGATGCGCTGCAGCGCCGCATGCAGCAGCAGGTACGCAGGTTGCTGATCGTGGAGGATGACGAGGGCTTGCGCAGCCACCTGCAGTTGCTGCTGGGAGGCGAAGGTGTGGAGATCACTGCCGTGGGAACGATCGCCGATGCGCTCGCGCAGCTCGGCCGCTCCACCTTCGACTGCATGGTGATGGACCTGGCCCTGCCCGACGGCACCGGTTACGACCTGCTGGAACGGATTGCCGCAACCGAGGACTACGCCTTCCCACCCGTCATCGTCTACACCGGCCGCGAGCTCAGCCGCGACGAGGAACAGCGGCTGCGCAAGCATTCGCGGTCCATCATCGTCAAGGGCGCGCGCTCGCCCGAGCGGCTGCTGGACGAGGTGACCCTGTTCCTGCACAGCGTGGAAGCCACACTGCCGGCCAACCAGCGCCAGCTGCTGCGTCAGGCCCGCCAGCGCGACGCGGTGCTGGACGGCCGGCGCATCCTGCTGGCCGAGGACGACGTGCGCAACATCTTCGCGCTGTCCAGCGTGTTCGAGCCGCTGGGGGCCAAGCTGGTGATCGCCCGCAACGGCAAGGAGGCGCTGCAGAAGCTGGAGGCCGAACGCAGCCAGATCGACCTGGTGCTGATGGACATCATGATGCCGGAGATGGACGGCCTGACCGCCCTGCGCCACATCCGCGAGCATGCCGAATGGGCCAGCCTGCCGGTCATCGCGCTCACCGCCAAGGCCATGGCCGACGACCGCGAGCGCTGCCTGGCCGCCGGCGCCAACGACTACATCGCCAAGCCCATCGACATCGACAAGCTGGTGTCGCTGTGCCGCGTGTGGATGCCCAAGTGAACACCCTGGGCGAGCACGCCACCACCCCCGCCGCGGCGCTGCAGGAAGAACAGCTGTTCGACCTGGAGATCCGGCTGCTGCTGGAGGCGGTGTACCAGCGCTGGCAGCACGATTTCCGCGACTACGCCATCAGCTCGCTGCGCCGGCGCATGCGCCAGGCGATGGCGCATTTCCACTGCGACAGCCTCTCGGCGCTGCAGGGCCGCGTGCTGCACGAGCCGGAGGTGTTCGCGCAGATGCTGCAGTTCTTCACCGTGCAGGTCAGCGAGATGTTCCGCGACCCCAGCTACTTCCGCGCGCTGCGCGAGCAGGTGCTGCCGGTGCTGCGCACCTACCCGTCGCTGAAGATCTGGGTGGCCGGCTGCAGCCATGGCGAGGAGGTGTGGTCGCTGGCCATCCTGCTGGCCGAGGAAGGGCTGCTGTCGCGCACCATCCTCTATGCCACCGACATCAATGCCGCGGCGCTGCAGCGCGCGGAGGCCGGCATCTATCCGCTGGACCGCGTGGCCGGCTTCAGCCGCAACTACCTGGCCGCGGGCGGGCGCGGCTCGCTCTCCGACCACTACACCAGCGCCTACGGCGGCGTGGCCTTCGACCGTCGGCTCAAGCAGCAGATCGTGTTCGCGGACCACAGCCTGGCCACCGACAGCGTGTTTTCCGAGGTGCATTTCGTCTCTTGCCGCAACGTGCTCATCTACTTCAAACGCCCGCTGCAGGACCGCGCGCTGGGCTTGTTTGCCGAGGCGCTGGTGCGCCGCGGCTTCCTCGGCCTGGGCCTGCGCGAGACGGTGCAGTTCAGCGGCCACGCCGGTGCCTTCGAGCCGGTGGTGCCCGACCAACGCATCTACCGCAAGGTATGAGCGCCGCCGCCCGACCGCCCGAAGGCGGCGCCTCCTCCTGGAAGGATCCCGCGCAGCGGGACGGTGCGCCAGTGAACACGGTGCCTGAGCCGTTCCGGCCGGAGGCGGTGGTCATCGGTGCCTCCGCCGGTGGCGTGCAGGCGCTGCAGACGCTGCTGGCCGCGGTGCCCGCGCACTTCCCGGCGGCCATCGCGGTGGTGCTGCACCTGCCGCCCGACCGGCCGAGCGCGCTGGCCTCGTTGCTGGGCGCGAGCTGCGCGCTGCCCGTGGCCGAGGCCATCGACAAGCAGCCGATGCTGCCCGGACAGGTGCTGCTGGCGCCGCCCGACTACCACCTGCTGGTGGAGCCCGACCGCAGCGTGGCGCTGTCGGTGGATGCACCGCTGCTGTATTCGCGCCCCGCCATCGACCCGCTGTTCGAAAGCGCGGCCATCGCCTACGGCCCGGCGCTGCTGGGCATCGTGCTCACCGGCGCCAGCCGCGACGGCAGCGAAGGCCTGGCCGCGGTGCGGCGGCAAGGCGGCCAGGCCTGGGTGGAGGCACCCTCCACCGCCCTCGTCTCCACCATGCCGGCGGCCGCGCTGGCCCACGCCGGCGCCGACCTGGTGGCGCCCCTGGACGAACTGGGCGCCCGCCTGGGTGCATGGGCCTGTCGATGATGACGACGACGCGAACCCCCGAACGTGACGACGTCAACCTGCTGGTGGTCGACGACGTGCAGCAGAACCTCATCGCGATGCAGGCCCTGCTGGCCCGCCCCGGCGTGCAGGTGCTCACCGCCCGCAGCGGCCCCGAGGCGCTGGAACTGCTGCTGACGCAGGACATCGCGCTGGCGCTGCTGGACGTGCAGATGCCGGGCATGGACGGCTTCGAGCTGGCCGAGCTGATGCGCGGCGCCGAACGCACCCGCGGCGTGCCCATCATCTTCCTGACCGCCGCGCCGCGCGACGGCCAGCGGCTGTTCCGCGGCTACGAGGCCGGCGCGGTGGACTTCCTCTACAAGCCGATCGACCCCGAGGTGCTGCGCAGCAAGGTGGCGGTGTTCGTCGAGCTGTTCGAGCAGCGCCGTACGCTGGCGCAGACGGTGGGCGAGCTGCAGCGCGTGATCGCGCTCAACGAGGCGATGGTCGCGGTGCTGACGCACGACCTGCGCACGCCGCTGCAGGCGATGATGGCCGGCGCGGACCTGATCCGCCGCAAGTCGGCCGACAGCGGCGCCCGCAACGCGGCCGACGGCATCCGCTCCAGCGGCCAGCGCATGAACCGCATGATCGCGCAGCTGCTGGACTTCTCGCGCATCCGCTCGGGCTCGCTGCGCATCGACAAGGCACCGTCGGACCTGGGCGCGCTGTGCGCCACGGTGCTGGACGAGATCCGCCAGGCGCGGCCCGATGCCCACATCCAGCTGCATACCGAAGGCGACCTGAACGCCAGCTTCGACCCCGACCGGCTGATGCAGGTGATCGCCAACCTGGTGACCAATGCGGTGCAGCACGGCGCGCCCGACCAGCCGGTGGAGCTGCGGCTGGACGGCACGCAGGCCGAGGTCATCGCGGTGGAGGTGAGCAACACCGGCACCCTGCCGCCGGCGGTGCGCGAGCGGCTGTTCGAGCCTTTCCGCACCAGCAGCGCCAGCAGCGGCGGCCTCGGCCTGGGCCTGTACATCGTGGCGCAGTTCCTGGAAGCGCACGGCGGCCAGGTGCAGGGCCGCTCCAGCGACGAGGGGCGCACCGTGTTCAGCTTCTCGCTGCCACGCGGACTGCCGATGGCCAGCGCGGCATAGCCGGCCGCCTGCGGCCCGCCGCACAATGCGGGCCATGTCCGGCCCCGCAACCTCACGCTACTGGCAACGCAACCGCCGCCTGATCGGCGCGCTGCTGGGCGTGTGGTCGGTGGCCACCTTCGGCGTGCTGTTCTTCGCCCGCGAGCTGATGTTCCAGTGGCTCAACTGGCCGTTCGCCTTCTGGTTCGCGGCGCAGGGCGCGCTGCTGATGTACGTGGCCATCATCGCGCTGTATGCGCGGCTGATGAACCGGGCCGATGAGCAAGCGCGCCAGGCCCCGCAGGCCGAGGCTCCGCCGCCAGGCCCTTGAAGCGGGCGCCGATGCGCGCGGCCCGCCGCGCCGACGCGGCAGGCAGTGAGGGCGCGCCGGTCCGCCGGCCTCGCCAGCAGAGTGTTCTGGCCGCTGACCCTGGCCCTGGTGCAGGCGCTGGGCTGGCGCGCCCGTCCGCCGCCGCTGCGCGATGCCCGGCTGTGCTGGCTGGCCGCGGCCTTCGCGGCACAGGGTTTCGTGATCGCCGCCATGGCCGCGGGGATGCTGGATCTACTCGCCGGCGACCGGCTGGCGCCGCAGCGGCTGGGCGCCCTCACCTTCGGCCTGCTGCCCGCGCGCTTGCTGCTGCCTGGCATCGGCAGCCCGGCCGTGGCCGGTTGCATTGCCTTCGTGGTGATGTATGGCGCCGGCCTGGGGCTGCTGACGCTGGTGCGGGCGGCCGCGCCGCTGCGCCTGTTCGGGCCTGGACCTGATGCGCTGGTCGCAGGCGCGCTGGCCACGCCGGCGGTACTGGCCCGCGCGGCCGGATCGGCGGCCTAGGCGATGGCCTGGCGCGGCCGCGCGCTGCGGCCGCCGGCCTCAGCCGGCTGAAGCGGGCAGGCGCGCCAGCGCGGCCACGGTGGCCAGGCAGGCCCGCGCGGCCTCGCCGCCCTTGACCACGAAGTGCTCGGTGAAGTAGCGGCGGTGCTCCGCATGCTCGTGGAAATGGTGCGGTGTCAGCACCGCCGAGATGACCGGCACGCCGGTGTCCAGCTGCACCCGCATCAGGCCGTCGATCACCGCATGGGCGACGAAGTCGTGGCGGTAGATGCCGCCGTCCACCACCAGGCCGCAGCCGACGATGGCGGCATAGCGGCCTGAACGCGCCAGGCGCTGCGCATGCAGCGGGATCTCGAACGCGCCCGGCACGTCGAACACGTCCACCGCATCGGGCGGCACGTCGCGCTGTTCGAGCTCGGCGAAGAAGGCCTCGCGGGCGCGGCCGACGATGTCGGCATGCCAGCCCGCCTGGATGAAGGCGAAGCGCGGGCGTTGCGAGGAAGCGGAAGCGGATGGCTGATTCATGGAGGGCCTGTTGCAAGGTTGACCAGAATCAGGGCGCACGGGCGCAGCGGCCCGCCGCACCGTCACGTGCCGCAGGCCATGCGCTCTCTTTCATCCGGACTGTGACCGTCGGCCCCGGCATCGCACCGGGTCTGCTGACCCCGGCCTGCAGCAGGCCGGGCGCTCGCGGGCTCATGCGGCCGCAGCCGCCATCACCGCCGGTGGGGAATTCCACCCCGCCCTGAGAACGTGGCGCGCAGTCTATGCGCCGGCTGAAGAGCCCGGTGGCAGCAGGTCTTCGATCAGCGCCGCGGCCTGCTCGAAGTCCAGCTCGTCGATGCGGGCGGCCAGCGCGTCGAACTGGGTGCGGCCCACCGCCTGCTGCAGCGCCGGCGCGAGCGCCTGGAAGCGCGGCAGCGCATTCAGGTCCTGGGCCCGCAGCAGGGCCTGCAGCCGGCGCAGGGCCTCGGTGTCCAGCGGCGCCTGCGCGGCGGCGCCATCCCGCGCCTGCTGCTGTTGCCGGGCACGCGCCAGCAGCACCGGCTGCGCCTGGGCCATCAGCGCGGCCAGCGCGTGGGCCAGGGCCGCCATGGCACGCGGCACGGCCGTGGCGCCGGGCTCCGCCAGCAGCGCGGCTTCGGCCTCGCCCGCCAGCCGCTGCACCGCCAGCGCGCCCAGGGTGCCGGCCGAGCCGCGCAGCTTGTGCACCCGCGCGGCCAGCGGCGGCGGGCTGGCGGACCCGTGGGCCGGCGCGGTCTCGCCGAGCTCCGCCAGGTCGCCGAACTCGTCCAGCATGCGGCCCAGCAGTCTGACGAAGAGGTCGGCATCGCCACCCAGCCGCACCGCGGCGCCTTCGGCGTCGATGCCCTCGATGGCCGGCCAGTCGGCCGGCAGGCCGATGCCGTCGCCGGGCGCCACCGCCAGCGCCCGGCCCCGTGCCCGCTCCACATGGCGGCGCACGCAGCGCACCAGCGAGCGTGCATCCAGCGGCTTGGCCACGAAATCGTTCATGCCGGCCTCGAACACCCGCTGCCGCTCGGCCAGCATCGCACCCGCGGTCAGCGCCACCACCGGCAGCGCCTGCAGCGCCGGTTCCTGGCGCAGCCGGCGCGTGGCCTCCAGGCCGTCCATCACCGGCATCTGCACGTCCATCAGCACCAGGTCCACTCCGCCTTCGCCGCCGCGCAGCTGCTCCAGCGCATCACGGCCGTTGACGCAGGCCACCACGCTGGCGCCCTCGCGTTCCAGCACCCGGCGCGCCACCTCCAGGTTGACCTCGCTGTCGTCCACCACCATGACCCGCACGCCGGGCAGCCAGCGCAGCGACTGGCCGTCCAGCCGCGTGGCCTCCAGCAGCGCGCCGCCACGGCCGAAGCGGCGCAGCGCCTGGTTCACCGCATTGAAGAGCGCGGCCGCGCACACCGGTTCCCGCAGCCAGGCATCGGCGCCCTCCAGCGGCCGTGCATCGGCCGGCGCCGCCACTGCGGCGGGCGCCGGCACGCACACCAGCACCAGCGCCGGCTGGCCCGGGGCCGGGACGGCGGCCCGCCAGTCGTTCAGCAGGGCCGCGGCCTGCTCGGCCGGCGGCCGTGCCGCGTCAATCACCAGCACGTCGGCGGCGGCCAGCCGGCCGGCGCTGCGCTCGGGTCCGGCGGCCAGCTCGTCGGCCTGCCAACCCAGGGCCTTGGCGGCGCCCAGCAGCGCCGGCCGCTGCTCGCTGCCCTGGCCGGCCACCAGCAGCCGCATCGTGCCGGCGGCGGCCGGCCCGGGCGCGCCTTCGTCCTCGCGTGCCAGGCCCAGCGGCAGCACCACCCAGAACTCGCTGCCCTCGCCGGGGCGGCTGTGCACGCCCACCTCGCCGCCCATCAGCCCGGCCAGGCGGCGCACGATGGACAGGCCCAGGCCCGTGCCGCCGAAGCGGCGGGTGGTGGAGGCATCGGCCTGGGTGAAGGGCGCGAACAGCCGCTGCTGCACCTCCGGCGCGATGCCGATGCCGGTGTCGCGCACCGTCCAGCGCAGCCACGCCCGCTCGTCCTGCCGGTGCAGCACCTCCACGTCCAGCGAGACGATGCCCTGCTCGGTGAACTTGATGGCATTGCTCAGCAGGTTGGTGAGGATCTGCCGCACGCGGGTGGCGTCGCCGCGCACATGGCGCGGCACGCCGGCCAGCGCCGGCATGCGCAGGGCCAGGCCCTTGCCGTCGGCCTGCACCGACAGCACCTCGGTCAGCTCGGCCAGCAGCCGCGCCAGGTCGAAGGGCGCCTCCTCCAGCAGCATCTCGCCGGCCTCGATCTTCGACAGGTCGAGCACGTCGTCGATGACCCCCATCAGCGCCCGGCCGGCGGTCTGGATGCGCTGGATGAAGCCGCGCTGCTCGGCATCCAGCGCCGATTGCTCCAGCAGGTACGACAGCCCCATCACCGCATTGAGCGGCGTGCGGATCTCGTGGCTCATGTTGGCCAGGAACTGGCTCTTGGCGATGTTGGCCAGCTCGGCCTGCGCGGTGCGTTCCTCCAGCTGCAGCTGCACCGTCTTCAGCTCCGTCACGTCCATCACCACCGAGACAAAGCCGTGCACGCCGTGCTCGTCGCGGTCGGGCAGGTAGTGCAGCCAGTAGTGCACGGTGCTGCCGTCGGGCAGCTGGCGGCTGCGCTCGGCACGCACGCGCTCGCCGCGCAGCGCGGCCCGCATCAGCGGCTCGTTCAGCGCATACAGCTCGGGGCCGAACAGCTCGCGCTGGGTGCGGCCGACCATCTCGGCCGGGTCCAGCCCCAGCCAGCTGCGGTAGGCCTTGTTGGCGAAGGTGCAGCGCATGTCGGTGTCCCAGTGCGCCAGCACGCCGGGAAAGGCATCCATGGCCAGCCGCAGCAACCGTTCGCGGTCGGCCAGCTCGCGCTGGGCGCCGCGGCTTTCCTGCACCAGCGCATCGAGGCGGCGGCGCTGCTCGGTCAGCTCGGTGATGTCGTGCACCAGCACGTACAGGCCGCGCACCTCGCCGTCCACCTTGTCGGGCACGTAGTGGGCAAGGGTATGGCGCTCGGGCAGGCCGTGCATCGCCGGGAAGGTGCGCTCGAAGGTCTGCGGCTCGCCAGCCAGCGCGGCCAGCAGGTGCGGCTCGTTGCTGCGGAAGATCTCCGGGCTCATCACCGAGCGCAGGTTGCGCCCGGGCATGGCGCCGCGCGGCAGGCCGAACCAGTGGTGGTATGCATCGTTGGCAAAGCGGTTGTCCAGGTGGCGGTCCCAGTAGCCGACCATGGAAGGCAGCGCGTCCAGCAGCGTCTGCAGGTCGCGACGGGCGCCTTCCAGCGCGGCGGTGCGGTCCAGCACCTGCTGCTCCAGGGTGGCGCTCAGCTCGCGCAGCCGGCGCTCGGCGGCCTTGCGTGCGCCCACGTCGCGGATGGTCATGCCCACGCCCTGCAGCCGGCCGTGGGCATCGCGGATGGGCGAGACCGCGATGGACACCTCGGCCAGCGAGCCGTCGCGCACCCGGCACACGGCATCGAAGGGCGGCACCGACTCGCCGCGCGCCATGCGCTCGCGCAGGCCCTCGTGCGGCAGCGTGCCGTCCTGCGCCAGCAGCACGCTGGACAGCGGCTGGCCCATGGCCTCGGCCGCGCCGTAGCCGAAGATGCGTTCGGCCGCATGGTTCCAGCCGATCACCGTGCCCGCCATCGACTCGCCGATGATCGCGTCGCTGGAGGTCTGCAGGATGCCGGCCAGCCGGCTCTGGTGCAGCCGCGCCCGCAGCTCCGCACGCCGGTTGCGCAGCACCACATAGCCCAGCGCCGCCAGCAGCAGCGAGGCGACGACACCCCCGGCGAACACCCGCGTCGGCGACACCAGGTTCAGCCCCTGCATGAAGGCCGGCTGCGCCCGCAGCTCCAGGTGCCAGGCCCGGCCGAACAGCTCCCGCTGCAGCTGGATGCCCAGGTCGGCGGTCGCGCCGGCATGGAAGCCCGGCGATGCGAAGAAGTGCTCCGCCGGCCCGCCCGGCTGGCTGTCGGCCACGCCGATGGCGAAGCCCACCTCGCGCAAAGCCACCTCCCTGAGCACGTCGTCGATCGACAGCGGCGCATATACCCAGCCGATGCCCGCCGCCTGCCGCTGCTCGGGCGTGTCCACTGGCAGGCCTGGGGCATACACCGGCAGCAGCAGCAGGAAGGAATGCATCGGCCGTTCGCGCGCCTGCACCAGCGTGATGGGCGCGGTGAGCGCGGCCCGGCCGCTGGCCAGGGCCTGCAGCGCGGCGTTGCGGCGGCGGGCCTCGGAGGCGATGTCCAGCCCCACGGCATTGGGCCCGCGCTCCACCGGCTCGATGTAGAGGATGACGAAGCGCTCGCCCGCATGCGGCGCGAACTGCTGCACCCCGAAGGTGGGCCAGCCGTCGCGCCGCGCGGCCTCGATGAAGGCCACCTCCTCATCCACCGGCACGCGGCGGATGAAGCCGAAGCCGCGCGCGCCGGGAAACTCGCGGTCGATGTCGCGGGACAGGTGGTAGCGGCGGAACACCTCGCGGCTCAGGCGGTCGCCGGCGGCCATCACCACGCCGCGTGCGCCGCGCAGGCCCTTTTCATAGTCCTGCATGCGGGCCATCAGCCGGTCGGCCACGCGGCCGGCCTGCTGCTCGAAGCGGGATTGGGCGAAGGCCTGGTTCAGCTGCGACTGCTGCAGCGCCAGCAGCGCCGCCACCAGCAGCCCGGCCAGCAGCAGCGCGATCGCGCCGGCCGCGGGCTGGTGCAGCGCGCGCCACGGCCGGGCGCTGGTCAAGCGGCGTCCTCCCCGCGGCGGCGAGGCACCACGCCACCGTCCGCGGCCGCCTGCAGCAGCGCCTGCGCGCAGGCCAGCAGGCGCTGCGGCTGCGGCGGCTTCATCTGGAAGGCCACCCCGGGCTGCTCGCACCAGGCCTGCACCCGGGCATCCGGCTCGCTGCCGCTCATCAGCAGCACCGGCACCGTGGCCAGCGGCGCCGAGGCGCGCATCTCGGCCAGCAGCTGCAGCCCCGGCAGGTCGGGCAGGTTCAGGTCCAGCAGCACCAGGTTGGGGATCGCCTGGCGGGCCAGCCGCAGGCCGTCGGCGCCCCGCTTGGCGAAGCGCACCTTGCCCAGCGACCGCAGGCATGCGCCCACCACCACGATGACGGTGGGATCGTCGTCGACGATGAGAAGGTCATGTGGCGCGTTCATCGTTCACCGGCGGACTGCTGTGCTGCAAGCATTCTGAGTGGCCCCGGTGCGTGCCTTCGATAGGCGCATGCCCTGCCCTGGGGACGTCCTGCGGCAGGGGCAATCGCGGGGCCGGCCCCGGGCCGCGGCTTTAGACTGGCGGCTTTTGCCCCGGCCCGCCCGGCCCGGGCCGTGCCGTGCCAACGCCCTCCCAGATGCCGCTCCCGCTCGCCGACCGACTGCAGTTCATCGATCCGTTCTACGTGATGGAGTGCGCCAAGGCGGCCGACGAGATCGCCCGCAGCCCGGCCTGCGACCCCGCCCAAGGCGGCCGGCCGATGATCTACCTGAACATCGGCGAACCCGACTTCACCGCCCCGCCGCCAGTGCTGCAGGCCGCGCAGGCCTGCCTGGCCGCCGGCCGCACCCAATACACCGCGGCCACCGGCCTGCCGGCGCTGCGCGAAGCCATCAGCCGCTGGTATGCCGAGCGCTTCGGTCTGGAAGTGCCGGCGCGCCGCATCGTCGTCACCGCGGGCGCCTCGGCCGCATTGCAGCTGGCCACGCTGGCGCTGGTGAACCCGGGCGACCAGGTGCTGCTGCCCGACCCCAGCTACCCCTGCAACCGGCACTTCGTGGCCGCGGCGGGCGGCCAGGCGGTGTTGCTGCCGGCCGGTGCCCAGTCCCGCTTCCAGCTGGATGCGACCGCGGTGCAGGCCGCCTGGGGGCCGCACACCCGCGGCGTGCTGCTGGCCTCGCCCTCCAATCCCACCGGCACCTCCATCGCGCCGGACGAGATGCGCCGCATCGTCGACGTGGTGCGCGAGCGCCACGGCTTCGCCATCGTCGACGAGATCTACCTCGGCCTGAGCTACGACGATCATTTCGCGGCCAGCGCGCTGCAGCTGGGCGAGGACGTCATCTCGATCAACAGCTTCAGCAAGTACTTCAGCATGACCGGCTGGCGGCTGGGCTGGATGGTGCTGCCCGAGCGGCTGGTGGCCCCGGTGGAGCGGCTGGCGCAGAACCTGTTCATCTGCGCCTCCAGCATCGCGCAGCAGGCCGCGCTGGCCTGCTTCCTGCCCGAGTCCATCGCCACCTACGAGGACCGCCGAGCCGCCTTCCGCGCCCGGCGCGACTTCATCGTGCCGGCGCTGCAAAGCCTGGGCTTCGGCGTGCCGGTGGTGCCGGACGGCGCCTTCTACGTATGGGCCGACGTCAGCGCCCATGCAGCCAGCAGCTGGGACTTCTGCTTCAGCATGATGGACAAGGCCCACGTGGCCCTGACCCCCGGCCGCGACTTCGGCCCGGCGGCCGGCGAGCGCTACATGCGGCTGTCCTTCGCCAACAGCCTGCCGCAACTGGAGGAAGCCGTGCGCCGGCTTTCCCAGGCGCTGTGACCGGCGCCGTGAAGCCGCACTTCGAATATCCGGTGCGGGTGTACTGGGAGGACACCGACGCCGGCGGCGTGGTGTTCTATGCCAACTACCTGAAGTTCTTCGAACGGGCGCGCACCGAATGGCTGCGCAGCCTGGGCCATGAGCAGCAGCGGCTGAAGGACGAGGGCGGCGCGATGTTCGTCGTCACCGACACCCGCACCCGCCACCTGAAGCCGGCCCGGCTCGACGACTTGCTTCACATCGACGTGGTACTGGCGGAACGAAGCCGTGCCACGCTCACGCTGCGCCAGCATGCGCGCCGCGCGGGCGAGCTGCTTGCCGAGGGCGAGGTGCGCATCGCCTGCGTCGAGCCCGGAACCTTCCGCCCGCGCCGCATTCCGAATCCCCTTCTCGAAGCGATGCCCGACATCGCCATGCATCCATGAACCAGGACATGTCCATCATCTCGCTCGTGCTGGAAGCGAGCTTCGTCGTGCAACTCGTGATGGCCGGGCTGCTCACCGTCTCGCTGATCAGCTGGACGGTGATCTTCGGCAAGCTGGTGGGCCTGAAGCGCGTGCGCGGCCTGAACGAAGGCTTCGAGCGCGAGTTCTGGTCCGGCCGCAGCCTGACCGAGCTGCAGCAGGCGGCCACCTCCTCCAAGACCACCGCGCCGATGGAGCGCATCTTCGCCAGCGGCATGCGCGAATTCCTGAAGCTGCGCGAGAAGCGGCTGGACGGCGGTGCGCAACTGGACGGCGCCCGCCGCGCCATGCGCGCCAGCTACCAGCGCGAGCTGGACGTGATCGAGAGCAACCTGAGCTTCCTCGGCTCGGTGGCCTCGGTCAGCCCGTACGTGGGCCTGTTCGGCACGGTGTGGGGGATCATGCATGCCTTCGTCGGCCTGGCCAACCTGCAGCAGGTGTCGCTGGCCACGGTGGCCCCCGGCATCGCCGAGGCGCTGGTGGCCACGGCCATCGGCCTGTTCGCGGCCATTCCGGCGGTGATCGCCTACAACCGCTTCGCCCGCGACATCGACCGCATCGCCACGCAGCTGGAGACCTTCATCGAGGAGTTCTCCAATATCCTGCAACGCAACGCCACGCAGCCCGCCGCGCGCTGAAGGGCCCCGACCATGGCAGCACTCAACTCCCGAGGCGGCGGCCGCCGGCGCCGTGCGATGAACGAGATCAACATGGTCCCGTTCATCGACGTGATGCTGGTGCTGCTGATCATCTTCATGGTCAGCGCGCCGCTCATCACCACCGCCACCATCGACGTGCCCACCGTGGGCAAGGCCAGGCAGGCCGAGAGCCGCAAGATCGATGTGCAGGTGGCGCTGGACGGCAGCATGAAGCTGGCCTCCGAAGGCAACGAGCGCAGCATCACGCTGAAGGAACTGGCCGCCAACGTGCGCGCCGCGCAGGCCGGCGACGCGCAGGTGCCGGTGGTGATCGCGGCCGACCGCAACGTCAAGTACGACACCGTGGTGAAGGTGATGGACACGCTGCAGCGCGCGGGCATCCAGCGCGTGGGCCTGTCGGTCAAGGCGGGGGGCTGAACGCGGATGGCCGACGAACAAGCCGTCGACGTGCTGCGCCCGCAACAACCGGGCGGCATGCGGGCCGGCGCCGTGGCTGCGGTGCTGGCGCACCTGGCGCTGGTGGGCGCCATCGCGCTGGCCGTGAAGTGGCGCGTGAGCGAGCCCGAGGGCACCACCGCCGAGCTGTGGGCCGCCAACACCACCGAAGCCGCGCCGCGCGGCGAGCCGCCGCCGCCAGCCCCCACGTCGGCGCCCGCGCCCGCCCCGGCTCCCGAGCCGCCGCCCCCGCCGCCTCCTCCCGCCCCGGCACCCGCGCCGGTGCCGGCGCCCCCGCCGCGGCCCTCGCCGGCCGAGCGTGATGCCGAGATCGCGGTGGAGAAGGCGAAGAAGGAGAAGGAACGCCAGGCCGAGCTGGCCCGTGAACGCGAGCGCGAGAAGCAGCGGGAGCAGGAACGCGAACGCCAGGAGGAGCGCCGCGAACGCGAGGCCCGGCAGAAGGCAGAGCGCCAGAAGGCCGAGGAACAGGCGCGGCGCGAGAAGGCGGAGGAAGAGAAGAAGGAACGGGCCGAGCAGCAGGCCAAGGCCGCCCGCGAGAAGGCCGAGCGGGACAAGGCCGAGAAGGCCGCCGAGGCCCGTCGGGAGCAGCTGCGCAAGGACCAGCTGGCCCGCATGATGGGCCAGGCCGGCGCCACCGGCGCACCGGATGCCACCGGCACCGCCCAGCGCGCCGCGGGCCCCTCGGCCAGCTATGCGGGCCGCATCATCGCCCGTGTGCGGCCCAACATCGTGCTGACGGACGAGGTGCCCGGCAGCCCCGTGGCGGTGGTGGAGGTGCGCGCCGCGCCCGACGGCACCATCCTGGGCCGCCGCCTGGTCAAGGCCAGCGGCGTGAAGGCCTGGGACGATGCGGTGCTGCGTGCCATCGACCGCACCGATACCCTGCCGCGCGACGTGGACGGGCGCGTGCCGTCGTCGATGGAGATCGTGTTCCGGCGGGGCGACTAGCGGCCGCGCCGCACCCACCACCCATCCACCGACCAACGCCCCGGCCCCCACAGGAGGAGGCCGAGCAGCAGGCTGCCCCAGAACACATGCTGCTGCAGCGCGGCCTCGCCGATGTCGGGCAGGCTGACGACGGCCACCGCATTGACGACGAACAGGCCCAGCGCGGCGAAGCGGCCGGCCAGGCCGAGCACCAGCAACACCGGCAGCACCAGCTCGCCCGCCGTGCCCATCAGCGCAGCCACTTCCGGCGGCAGCAGTGGCACGCGGTATTCGTCGGTGAACAGCGCGACGGTGATCTCCCAGTCGCGCAGCTTGGTCAGGCCGGACAGGAAGAACACCTGGGCCAGGTACAGCCGGGCGGCCAGCTGGGCCAGCGGCTGGGCCGCTTCGAGCGCGCCGACGATGCGGCGCTGCCAGGCCTGCAGGGCCGTGGCGGGAGTGATGCTGTTCATGGGGACTCTCCTTCCGGCGCCACCGGCGGCAACACCCGCACGCCGGCCAACCGGTCTTGTTGCAATGCCTCGCCCAGCCAGCTGGCGAAGTCGAGATCGGGCGCTGCATCCAGCGCCTCGGACAGCACCTGCCCGGCCAGCAGTGCCTGCGTGAAGTCGCTGGCCGCCGGGCCCAGCGCCGCCACGCGCACATGCCAGCCCTGTCGCCACACCGCGGCCGCTTCGCCACGCCGCACGGCCATCGCGGCGCGCACGTCGGCGAAGCGGTCCGCCGGCTGCGGCTGGCCCGCGGGCAGCGGCTGGTGCGCCTGCCAGATGGCCACCACCGGCCAGCGAGAGCGCAGCAGTGCCGCGCCGGGCACCAGCAGCAGCTGCAGCCGGTCGGGATCGGTGTCGCCCAGCCGCTCCAGGGCCTGCACCGTGGCCGGCGCATCGGCCGCGCGTGCAGCCTGGTGCACCAGCCAGTCCAGCCGGGCCACGTCGGGCAGGTAGGGCTCGCTGGCCAGCGTGGGGCTGTCGGCGATGAAGGCCGGCAAGCCGGACCCCAATTCACCGAGGTCGCCCCGCCTGGGGGGCTGGGCGCGCCAGAACACCCGCGCCAGCGCGGCCATCGATTCGCCGCCGATGAGCGCGGCCACGGTGGGATACGCCGCGGCCAGCGCACGTTCGGCCGCCGCGCCGGCATTGGCCTGGTAGACCTGCAGGCCGCGCGCCAGGCCGGCCTGCGGCGCCCGCAGTGCCAGCCCCGGGCCCGGCACATGGCCGCCAGGCTGCACCGCGCCCAGCAGCGCGGCCTGCCGCGCCGCCTCGCGGCCGGAGGTATCGGCGGCGCTCACAGGCCCGCCTCCTGGCGCTGCAGCGCATCGGCCCGCGCGGCTTCTTCCAGCAGCACGTCCAGCGCAGGCAGATCGGTGTCCCATTCGATCAGCGTGGGCACGGGGCCCAGGCGCCGCACCGCATGGGCATACAGCTGCCACACCGGCGGATGCACCCGGCTGCCATGGTCGTCCACCACGATGTCGCCGCTGTCGTCGTAGCCGGCCAGGTGGATCTCGCCCACCTGCCGCGCGTCCAGCGCATCGACCCAGGCCCGGCCTTCGGCCAGCGGATCGAGGCCCGCATTCAACGCATTGACGGCGATGTTGTTCAGGTCCAGCAGCAGCCAGCAGCCGGTACGGCGGGCCAGCTCATTGAAGAACTGCGGCTCGGCCAGCGTGTCGTCGGCCCAGCCCAGGTACGCGGCCAGGTTCTCCACGCCGATGGGCCGGCGCAGCCGCTCCTGCACCCGCTGCACGTTGCTGCACAGGATGCGCAGCGATTCATCGTTGAAGCCCAGCGGCAGCAGGTCGTTGCCATGCACCACCGGCCCGCCGGCCGCCTGCGGCGCGCGGGCGAAGCAGGCATGGTCGGACACGCGCACCGGCTGCATGCGCTGCGCCAGCATGGCCAGCCGGTCCAGGTGCCAGGCATCCAGACCGGCCGCCGAGCCCAGCGCCAGGCCCACGCCATGCAGGCTCAGCGCATAGGCCTCGCGGGCCCGCGCCAGCACCGCCAGCGCGGCACCGCCTTCGGCGAAGTAGTTCTCCGAATGCACCTCGATGAAGCCCAGCGCCGGCCGGCGCTGCAGCAGCTCGGCCTCGTGCGGCTGGCGCCAGCCGATGCCGGCGGCGGGTGCAGGCGTGGAATGCATGGCGCGGGCGGTCAGGGTTCGTGCGCTCAGCTCTTGGCCTTGGCCGCTTCCTCGGCGGTCATGCCCTTCATGTCCTTGCAGGTGCCCTTGGCCACGTACTTCCATTCGTCCGGTGCGTTGTCGGTCTTGGCCTGGCCGGCGCAGCTGTGGGTCTTGCTGAGGTTGGCGCAATCGTTCTGGCCGGCCTTGGCGATGCCGTAGCACTTCTCCTTGCCCTTGTCCTGCGCGGCGGCGTGGCCGGCCAGGCCGAGGGCCAGCACCGAGGCAAGGGCGGAAGAGGCGATGAGGCGGTGGTTCATGAGGATGCTCCGTTGAAGGACTGAAGGAAGTTGGGATGGTCGTCGAGGACCGGCATACCGGCAACGCTGCCGGCCTGCTTCAGTCGACGGTACCCACCGCTAATTACACTGCGGCCGACAAAAAACTTTCCTTCGTGCCCATGAGTGATTTCGCGCGTCAGGTCGAAAGCCTGCGTCCCCAGCTGCTGCGCTTTGCCCGCACGCAGTTGCGCAACGAGGCCTGGGCCGAGGATGCGGTATCCGACACCTTGCTGGCTGCGCTGGAACGGCCGCAGGCCTTCGGTGGCCAGTCGCAGCTCAAGACCTGGCTGGTGGGCATCCTCAAGCACAAGGTGGTGGACCAGCTGCGACGCCATGCACGCGAAGCCACGGTGCTGGTGGACGAGGACGGCGAGGACCTGGACGAGCTGCTGTTCACGCCCCAGGGCCATTGGCGCGAGCCACCGGCGGCCTGGGCCAGCCCGGAGGCCTCGCTGGGCGAGCGCCAGTTCCTCGAGGTGCTGGAAGCCTGCGTGCAGCATCTGCCGCCCGCCCAGGGCCGCGTGTTCATGATGCGCGAGTGGCTGGAGCTGGACAGCGAAGAAATCTGCAAGGAATTGCGCATCACCCCGACCAACCTCTGGGTGCTGCTGCACCGCGCGCGGCTGCGGCTGCGCGAGTGCCTGGACCTGCGCTGGTTCCAACGTGCCAGCCGCCCCGCCTGATGTTGCGACGACACCCATGAAGCTGATGCCCAACTGCCGCGAAACCACCCGCCTGGTGCTGGCCGGCGAAGACCGCCGCCTGCGGCTGGGCGAGCGCATCGGCGTGCGCCTGCACCTGATGGCATGCCACGGCTGCACGCATTTCTCGGCGCAGGTGCTCGTGATGCGCGAGGCCATGAAGCAGTGGCGCGCCGGCCGGGACGGCCCGGCCGATCCGCCGCTGCCCAGGCGGCCGCACGACTGACCGCCCGGCCGCAAGGCCCACGACGCCTCAATCCAGCGCGCCGCCGCCGCGCTGCAGGTCCTGCCCCTGCCAGCCCAGCGCCACCTGCAGCGCCAGCACCACGGCCTCGATCTGCAGCACGAGCGCCAGGCTGGGCGGCGACACGCCCGCGGCTGCCAGCGCCGCCTGCTGCGGCAGCAGCGGCACATGCACGAAGCCGCTGCGCACGCCGCTGCCGGCCAGCCGGTGCTGCAGCCCGTAGAACACATGGTTGCAGACGAAGGTGCCGGCGGTCTGCGACACCGATGCCGGATGGCCCGCCGCCTTCAGCGCCGCCACGATGGCCTTGATGGGCAGGGTGCTGAAGTAGGCCGCCGGCCCATCCGCCACCACCGGCAGGTCCACCGGCTGCGCGCCGGCGTTGTCGGGGATGCGCGCGTCGTCGACGTTGATGGCCACGCGCTCCACCGACAGGTCGGTGCGGCCGTCGGCCTGGCCCAGGGCCAGCACCAGCCGGGGCCGATGCAGGGCCAGTGCTTCATCCAGCGCCCGCAACGACTGGCCGAACACGCAGGGCAGCACCACGCCGACCACCTGCGCCGCCGGGCCGCCGGGCAACTCCAGCTGGCGGCCGTGCAGCGCCTGCGCCACCGCGCCACTGGGGTTGAGCGGCATGCCGCCGAAGGGCTCAAAGCCGGTGACGAGCACCGTGGGAAGGGCTTGACTGCTGTGCATCGCTGCATTCTGGCCCGCCGCGTACACCTCTTCACAGGCGTCGGAACATGACTACAGGCATTGCCGAGCCGGCCCGACAGGCGCGCCGCGCAGCGCTGCCTACAGTTTCCGTATCGCGCCCAGGCGCATCTGCACAGGAGTTCGAACGATGCAAGCGACCCACCGCAACCGGCTCGCGATCGTGGCCTCGGCCGCCGCCCTCACCCTGCTGACGGCCTGCAGCCCGCGCAGCGACGACACCGCCGCCACCGGCACCGCCGGCGGCACGGTGGCCAGCACCGAGCCCGCACCGGTGCCCACCACGCCCTCGACCACGCCGCCGGCCACCACCACCGACTCGACGACCACCACGGCGGGCAGCGGCAACACCGGCAGCACCATGGACAACGTGGGCGATGCGGCCCGCAGCCTGGGCAATGCCGCCGAGAACGCCGCCGGCAACGTGGCCAGCGCCACCGGCGACGCCAGCCTCACGGCGAAGGTGAAGACCGCACTGATCACCGCGCCCGACCTGGGTTCGCTCAACATCGACGTGGACACCGCCAACGGCGTGGTCACGCTCAATGGCGAGGTGAAGAACGCCAACGAGAAGACCAAGGCCGAACAGGTGGCCTCCACCGTGATCGGCGTCACCTCGGTGGTGAACAAGCTGCAGGTGGCCAACAGCTAAGCGGCAGGGTCCCCCCAGCCGCCGCCGCCCGGCGTGTTCAGCACGAACACGTCGCCGGGCTGCAGTTCGGCCGAGCCGATGTGCCCCAGCGTCTCCACGCGGCCATCGGCTCTTTGCACATGGTTGCTGCCCACCTGGCCCGGCCGGCCGCCCTGCAGCCCGAAGGCGCCATGGAGGCGGCCGTTGCTCAGGATGCTGGCCGTCATCGGCTCCAGGAAGCGGATGCGGCGGGTGCCGCCATCGCCGCCCTTCCAGCGGCCGGCGCCGCCGGAGCCGGCACGGATCTCATAGCCTTCCAGCCGCACCGGGAAGCGGAACTCCAGCACCTCGGGATCGGTCAGGCGGGAGTTGGTCATGTGCGTCTGCACGACGCTGGTGCCGTCGAAACCCTCGCCCGCGCCGGAGCCGCCGGACACCGTCTCGTAGTACTGGTGGCGCGCATTGCCGAAGGTGAAGTTGTTCATCGTGCACTGGCCGGCCGCCATCACGCCCAGCGCGCCATACAGCGCATTGGTCACGCAGGTGGAGGTCTCCACGTTGCCGGCCACCACCGCCGCCGGCGGACGCGGGTTGAGCATGCACCCCTCGGGCACGATGACCTGCAGCGGCTTCAGGCAGCCGGCGTTGAGCGGGATGTCGTCGTCCACCAGCGTGCGGAAGACGTACAGCACCGCGGCCATGGTCACCGCCTTCGGCGCATTGAAGTTATTGGGCAGCTGCCCACTGGTGCCGGTGAAGTCGATGGTGGCCGCCCGCGCGGCCGCATCCACCTGCACCTGCACCCGGATGCAGGCACCGTTGTCCAGCGGCAGCTCGAAGCGCCCGTCCTTCAGCGCGGTGATCACGCGGCGCACCGATTCCTCCGCGTTGTCCTGCACATGGCCCATGTAAGCGGCCACGGTGGGCAGGCCGTACTGCGCCACCATCGCATGCAGCTCCTGCACGCCCTTCTCGTTGGCCGCGATCTGCGCCTGCAGGTCGGCCAGGTTCTGCGCCGGGTTGCGCGCCGGCCAGGGGCCGCTGGCCAGCAGCGCCAGCAACGCCTGCTCGCGCAGCACCGGGCCCTGCGGGCCCACCTCCACCAGCTTCATGTTGTCGATCAGCACGCCTTCGTCGGCGATGGTCTGCGAGAACGGCGGCATCGAGCCCGGCGTGCTGCCGCCCACGTCGGCATGGTGGCCGCGCGAGGCCACGTAGAAGGCGGGCCGCGTGGCATCGGCGCCGCTGGCCTCGTCGAGGAACACCGGCGTCACCACGGTGATGTCGGGCAGGTGGGTGCCGCCGTGGTACGGGTCGTTCAGAACGAACACCTCGCCCCGCTTCATGCCCGGGTTGCGCGCGATCACGCTCTTGATGGATTCGCTCATCGAGCCCAGATGCACCGGCATGTGCGGCGCATTGGCGATGAGGTTGCCGGCGCTGTCGAACAGCGCGCAGGAGAAGTCCAGCCGCTCCTTGATGTTCACCGAGTGCGCGGTGTTCTGCAGCCGCAGGCCCATCTGCTCGGCGATGTTCATGAAGAGGTTGTTGAACACCTCCAGCATCACCGGGTCGGCCTGGGTGCCCACTGCCACGGTGCCGGCGCGTGGCCGCACCCGGTGCAGCTCCACCGCGCCGCCGGCCAGCAGCCGGGCCTGCCAGCCGGGCTCCACCACGGTGGTGGCATTGCGCTCGGCCAGGATGGCCGGGCCGTCCACATGCGCGCCGGGCGGCAGCTGCTCGCGCTGGAACAGCCAGGCATCGCGCCAGCCGGCCGGCTGGTCGTCGGCCAGGCAGTACATGCGCACCGCCTCGGCCCGCGGCACGGTGTGCAGGGGCGCCGCGCCGGCGCCCGGCGTGGCGATGCGGTCGCCGGGCAGCACCGCTTCCACCGACACCGATTCGATTTCCAGCGGCTTGTCCGGCGGCAGGAAGGCGAAGCGCTGGCGGTAGGCGGCCTCGAAGTCCGCGCGCATGCGCTCCGGCTCGGTCAGCGCCACCTGCAGCGCGGTGTCGGTGCCGCGCAGGCGCAGCTGGGCCCGGGCCTGCAGCTGCATGCCGGCCGGCTCGCCGGTCGCCTCGCCGGCCTGGGCGGCCAGCTCCTGGCGCGCGGCCGCTTCCAGCGTGGCGGCCAGGGCCTGCGCGGCGGCCAGGCCTGCAGCGTCCAACGCCTGTTCCACCGAGGCTTCGCGCATCACGATCTGGTCGGCCAGGCCCATGCCGTAGGCACTCAGCACGCCGGCGAGCGGATGCACGTACACCGTGCGCATGCCCAGGGCATCGGCCACCGCGCAGGCATGCTGGCCACCCGCGCCGCCAAAGCACTGCAGCGTGTAGGCGGTGACGTCGTAGCCGCGTGCCACCGAGATGCGCTTGATGGCATTGGCCATGTTGGCCACCGCGATCTGCAGTGCGCCGGCGGCCACGTCCTCCGCATGCACGCTGCGGCCGCCGGCCTGCTGCATCTGCTCGGCGATGGCCTCGAAGCGGTGCAGCACCTCGGCACGGTCCAGCGGCTGGTTGCCGCGCGGCCCGAACAGCGCGGGGAAGTGCGCCGGCTGGATGCGGCCCAGCATCACGTTGGCATCGGTGGTGGCCAGCGGGCCGCCGCGGCGGTAGCTGGCCGGCCCGGGATGGGCGCCGGCCGATTCCGGCCCCACGCGCAGCCGCGCCCCGTCGAAGCGGATGATGGAGCCGCCGCCGGCGGCCACGGTGTGGATGCTCATCATCGGCGCGCGCATGCGCACGCCGGCCACCTGCGTCTCGAAGGCGCGCTCGAACTCCCCGGCATAGTGCGACACGTCGGTGGAGGTGCCGCCCATGTCGAAGCCGATGACCTTGGCATGGCCGGCCGCCGCGGCGGTGCGCACCATGCCCACGATGCCGCCGGCCGGGCCGGAGAGGATGGCGTCCTTGCCCTGGAACCGGCGGGCCTCGGCCAGGCCGCCCGAGCTCTGCATGAACAGCAGCCGCACGCCCGGCATCTGCGCGGCCACGCGGTCCACGTAGCGGCGCAGGATGGGGCTCAGGTAGGCATCCACCACCGTGGTGTCGCCGCGCGGCACCAGCTTGATGAGCGGGCTCACCTCGTGCGAGATGGACACCTGGGTGAAGCCGATCTCGCGCGCCAGCGCGCCGGCCGCGGCCTCGTGCGCGGTGAAGCGCCAGCCGTGCATGAACACCACTGCGCAGGCGCGTATGCCGCTGTCGAAGGCCTGCTGCAGCCGGGTGCGCAGCGCGGCCTCGTCCAGCGGCTGCACCACGCTGCCGTCGGCGCCGATGCGTTCGTCGGCCTCGATCACCCGCTCATGCAGCAGCTCGGGCAGCAGGATGCGGCGGTCGAACAGCCGCGGCCGCGCCTGGTAGGCGATGCGCAGCGCATCGCGGAAGCCGCGGGTGGTGACCAGCACCGTGCGGTCGCCCTTGCGCTCCAGCAGCGCATTGGTGGCCACGGTGGTGCCCATCTTCACGCAGCCCACCAGCTCCGGCGTCACCGGCTCGTCGGGCTCCAGCTGCAGCAGCCGGCGGATGCCCTCGACCGCCGCGTCGTCATAACGGCCGGGGTCCTCGCTCAGCAGCTTCAGGGTGTGCAGCACGCCGCCGGGCGCACGGCCCACGATGTCGGTGAAGGTGCCGCCGCGGTCGATCCAGAACTGCCAGCGTGGGTCCATGGGCTTGCTCACTCGGTCAGGGAAAGCGCCGACCAGCGTTCGGTCAGCACGGTGGTGATGTCGTGCACCGTGGCGCCGGTGGCGGCGTGCACGGCGGCCGCATAGGGCGGCATGTTGGTGCATTCCAGCACGATGTGCTGCAGCGGCCCGGCCTGCTGCAGCAGGCGCAGCGCGGCCTGCACCACCTCGGCCTGCGCATCGGCTTCGTCCAGCATCGGCAGGTCGTCGACCAGCGTGCGCTGCAGCCGGCAGCCGGGCGGCAGGCCGGCCACCGGCGTGGCCACGTCCGCGCCCACGGCCCGCAGGTGGGCGGTGCCCAGGGCCTGCGCATCCACCGTCACCACGCCGGCACTGCCGGGCGGCAGCTCGGCCAGCTTCAGCAGGCTGGACGTCCACACCGGCACCGGCAGCGCCGCCTGCAGCTGCGGCTGGAACATGGCGAGAAAGCCGCAGCTGGTGGCGATGGCGGCCGCGCCCTCGTCCACCAGCTGCCGCGCGGCATCGACGAAGGGCTGCAGCAGCCCGGCCGCCTGCTCCCGCACCACGCGCTGCGGGCTGGCACCGGCCACCACCCGGCGCCGCACCGGGAAGGCGAAGGTGTGCGGATGGCCGATGTCGCCCGGCAGGCGCGGAAAGCGGGTCTGCAGCATCAGGATGCCGAGGAACGGCGCGGCCATCACAGCGAGCCGGCCGAGCGGGCGGCCTGGTCGTACATGCCGCTCATGGTGCGCAGCAGCCGGGCCAGCTCGCCCACCGGGGCATTCAGCTCGGTGTCCAGGCTTTGCAGCAGGCACTGCTCGCGCACCGCGCGGTAGGCCTGCACCGCGGCTTCGCCGGCGGGGGTGGGCTGGTAGAACACCTCCTTGCCCTGCCTGCTGGCCTCCAGCAGCCCGGCGGCCACCAGCTTCTTCAGCGAATAGGCCACCACATGGGTGTCCTCGTAGTTCAGCACGAAGCAGATGTCGGCCAGCTTCTTGTGGCGCGCACGGTGGGCCACGTGGTGCAGCAGCAGCACGTCGGTGAAGGTGAACTCGCCCTGCCCGGCCGCGGCCATGCAACGCACCGCCCAGCGGGAGAAGGCATTGAAGGCGACGATGAGGCCGAACTCGAACTCCGACAGCTCCGCGCTGCGCGGCGACACCAGGTGCGCCGAGCTGACGATGCCCGCGCCCGGCTTGCCGCGCCGGTGCGAGCCGGCCGGGGCGGCGCTGGGAGTCGCGCGTTTTTGCATGCGGGTTGCCTGCGTCATGTCGGCAAGTTGCTGAGAAAACATCGACGTTTTATCGCAAAGCCGTGGCCCCGGCAATGCGGCTGCCAGGCACCTCCGGGTAAGCCCCGGCACGCACCGTGCTAGCCATGCCCGTTTTCGGTGCGACAGTTCGCACACCTCTTTGCTGGAGCGACCTCATGCCTGTGACCCGTGTCCCTTCGATGCCCACCACCCTGGCCGCCACGCTGCTGACGCTGGGCGCGGTGATGGCCAGCCAGGCCCAGACCAAGTGGGACCTGCCCGCCGCCTACCCCGCCACCAACTTCCACACCGAGAACCTGACCCAGTTCGCGGCCGACGTGGACAAGGCCACCGGCGGCAAGCTCAAGATCACCGTGCATGCCAACGCCTCGCTGTTCAAGGCCAACGAGATCAAGCGCGCGGTGCAAGGCGGCCAGGCGCCCATCGGCGAGGTGCTGCTGGCCAACTTCGAGAACGAGAACCCGATCTACGGCGTGGACGGCATTCCCTTCCTGGCCACCAGCTATGCCGAGTCGAAGAAGCTCGCCGAGGCGCAGAAGCCGGTGCTGCAGAAGCTGCTGGCCTCGCAGGGCATGATGCTGCTGTACGCCGTGCCGTGGCCGCCGCAGGGCATCTACGTGAAGAAGGAGATCGCCTCGGTGGCCGACATGCGCGGGCTGAAGTGGCGCGCCTACAGCCCGGCCACGGCCAAGGTGGCCGAGCTGATCGGTGCGCAGCCGGTCACCATCCAGGCGGCCGAGCTCTCGCAGGCGCTGGCCACCGGCGTGGTGGAGAGCTACATGTCCAGCGGCTCCACCGGCTACGACAGCAAGACCTACGAGAGCATCAAGTACTGGTACGACACCCAGGCCTGGCTGCCCAAGAACGGCATCCTGGTCAACAAGAAGGCCTTCGACGCGCTGGACAAGCCCACGCAGGACGCGCTGCTCAAGGCCGCCGCCGATGCCGAGGCCCGCGGCTGGAAGATCAGCGAGGAGAAGAACGCCTGGTACAAGAAGGCGCTGACCGACAAGGGCATGAAGATCATGACGCCTTCGCCCAAGCTGGTGGCCGACCTGAAGCAGGTGGGCGGCATCATGCTGGCCGACTGGCAGAAGAAGGCCGGGCCTGACGGGGATGCGGTGATCAGCGCCTTCCGCAAGTGATGCGCCGTCTGCTGGACGGGCTGTACTTCGCGGCCGGCGTGGTGGCCGCGAGCTTCGTGGCGCTGATCGCGCTGCTGATGATCGGCCAGAGCGTGCTGCGCGGCCTGGGCGTGCGCACCGGCGCCGTGCCCGACGTGGTGGCCTGGTGCTGCGCGGCGGCCGGCTTCTTCGCGATGGCCCATGCCTTCAAGCATGGCGACTTCGTGCGCGTGACCCTGCTGCTGGAGCATGTGTCGCCCCGGGTGCGGCGCGTGCTGGAGCTGGTGTCGCTGCTGATCGGCACCGCCGCCGCCAGCTACCTGATGTGGGCTGCCGTGTCGTTCACCTACGAGAGCTGGGAGTTCAACGACATCGCCACCGGCCTGCTGCCGATGCCGCTGTGGATTCCGCAGCTGGGCTTTGCCATCGGCTCGGTGCTGCTGTGGATCGCGGTGGTGGACGAGCTGGTGATCGTGCTGCGCGGCGGCCGGCCCAGCTTCGTGGTGGCCGTGGAGCAGCGGCACGCGCAGGGCGATTTTTCTTCCGACATCTGACGAACCCGGGACCGACGCGACGATGGACATCCTGACGATGGGCGCGATCCTGCTCGTGCTGATGCTGGTGCTGCTGGCCGGCGGCGTGTGGATCGCGATGACGCTGGCGATCGTGGGCTGGGTGGGGCAGGCGTTCTTCACCAGCACGCAGCCGGCCAAGAACCTGTTCTCCGCCTTCTGGGAGTCCAACGCCTCGTGGGAGCTGGCGGCGCTGCCGCTGTTCATCTGGATGGGCGAGATCCTGTTCCGCACCCGGCTGTCGGAGGAGATGTTCGAGGGCCTGCGGCCCTGGCTCAACCGCGTGCCGGGCCGGCTGATGCACACCACGGTGCTGGGCTGCGGCATCTTCGGCTCGGTCTCGGGCTCGTCGGCCGCCACCTGCGCCACCATCGCCAAGGTGGCCCTGCCCGAGCTGCAGCGCCGCGGCTACTCCGAGCGGCTCGCGCTGGGCTCGCTGGCCACCGCCGGCACGCTGGGCATCCTCATCCCGCCATCGATCACCATGGTGGTGTACGCGGTGGCGGCCGATGCCTCCATCATCCGCATCTTCCTGGCCGGCTTCATTCCCAGTGCGGTGCTGATGGCACTGTTCTCGGGCTACATCGCCTGGTGGAGCATCCGCCACCCGGCCCAGGTGCCGCCGCCGGATGCGCCCACCTCTTTCATGGAGAAGATCCGCCGCTCGGGCCAGCTCATCCCCTGCGCGGCGCTCATCGTCTTCATCTGCTGGGTGCTCATCGCCGGCTACGCCACCGCCACCGAATGCGCGGCCTACGGCGTGGCCGGCGCGCTGGCGCTGGCCGCCTGGGGCCGCAGCCTGACCTGGCGCAACTTCGTCGAAGGACTGATGAGCGCCACCCGCACCAGCTGCATGATCATGTTCATCCTGGCCGGGGCCTCCTTCCTCACCAAGACCATGGCCTTCACCGGCATTCCGCGCGAGCTGGCCGAGTGGGTGGACAGCCTGCAGCTCAGCCCCTATGCGCTGATCGCGGTGCTGGTGGGCGTGTACCTGGTGCTGGGCACCGCGCTGGACGGCATCTCGATGATCGTGCTCACCTCGGCCGTGGTGCTGCCGATGATCCAGAAGGCCGGCTTCGACCTGGTGTGGTTCGGCATCTTCGTGGTGCTGCTGGTGGAGATCGCCGAGGTCACGCCGCCGGTGGGATTCAACCTCTTCGTGCTGCAGAACATGACCGGCAAGGACAGCAACACCATCGCCCGCGCCGCCCTGCCCTTCTTCGGCTGCCTGGTGGTGTGCATCGTGCTCGTCACGGTATTCCCCCAGCTTGTTACATGGCTGCCCGATGCGGTGATGGGAGCCGATCCGGTGGTGGCGCCGCCGGGCACCAATTGAGGGCCGGCGGCCCGGCTTATCGGCCTTTCTGGATCGGCGCGCCTGCCTAGCATGCAGGGGCGTGCCGGTGTGTCTGTTCCGGCGCTTCCCACGTGCCACGAGGACACCTGATGTCTGATCTTTCCTTGCCGCCGCTCGAGTTCTCGATGCAGGACACGGTCCCGGCCGACCTCGGCCCCGACCGCGGGCCGGCCTACGATCCGTTCAAGTGGCCCACGCCGCCCTATGCCAGCTACCCGGAGCCGGTGCGCCAGAGCCGCCCCGAGGACTGCGACCTGGAAGGCCTGAGCGGCAAGGCCCGCCCCGGCAAGCTGATGTCGCTCACGCCCGAAGCCGGCATCGCGCATGTCAAGGTGCTGCCCGCGCGCGCCGCCATCCCGCTGCGCTTCGACCAGTTCCGCCGCCTCACGCTGAAGGCGCCGCTGCCCACGCTGGGCTCGGCCCACAACGACCCGCATGCGGCCATCGTCGACCACCGGCCGGCGGTGCCCTTCCGCATCATCTGGCGCGACGGCACCGCCACCGAAGGCCTGACCATCGGCCATGTGGATGCGGCCTACGGCGTGTTCATCTTCGAGCCGGTGGACGACGCCGGCACCGTGCTGCGCAGCTTCATCCCGCGCGAGGCCTACAGCGAGGTGGAGTTCGGCACCCGCCTGGGCGAGCTGCTGGTGGAACAGCAGGCCGCCACGCCGGCGCAGATCGAGCAGGCGGTGGAAGAACAGTCGCGCATGCGCTCCCAGAAGCTGGGCGACATCCTCGTCACCCGCCAGATCGTCACCGCCGACCAGCTGCTGGAAGCCATCGAGCAGCAGGCCAAGATGCCGATGGTGCGCATCGGCGAGGCGCTCACCGCGCTGGGCCTGATCACCGGCCAGCAGCTGGACGACGCGCTGGCGCAGCAGAAGCACGACCGCTCGGTGCCGCTGGGCGAGATGCTGGTGCGCCAGGGCCTGGTCTCGCGCCAGGACCTGCAGACCGCGCTGGCCCGCAAGATGGGCTACCCCGTGGTGGACGTCGCCCACTTCCCGGTGGAACAGGAAGCGGTGCGCAAGCTGCCGTTCGCGGTGGCCACGCGGCTGACCACGCTGCCGCTGCTGCTGCGCGGCGGCCGCCTGATCGTGGCGCTGGAGGATCCCTCGCGCCGGGCGGTGATCGAGGAGCTGGAATTCGTCTCGCAGCTGAAGGTGGTGCCCACGCTGGCCACTGCCGCGCAGGTGCAGCGGGCGCTGCCCGGCGTGTACGAGCGCTTCGGCATGGACACCTCGGGCGCCCGCAACGACGACCCCAGCGCCGCCATCGAGTTCGAGCCGCAGGACGCCAGCAAGCTGGTGGAGACGCTGGAACTGCAGCATTCCAGCGCCGCCAAGGAAAGCGACGACGACCAGCCGATCGAGCAGTCGGACAACTCGCTGGTGCGGCTGATCAACCAGATGATCATCGACGCCCACAACCAGGGCGTGTCCGACATCCACATCGAGACCTACCCCGGCCGCGAGAAGCTGAAGATCCGCTTCCGCAAGGACGGCGTGCTGCGTGCCTACCTGGAGCTGCCGCACACCTACCGCGCGGCGCTGATCGCGCGCATCAAGATCATGTGCGACCTCGACATCTCCGAGCGCCGCAAGCCGCAGGACGGCAAGATCAACTTCGCCAAGTTCAGCCCCCAGCACAAGCTGGAGCTGCGCATCGCCACCATTCCCACCAACAACAGCCTGGAAGACGTGGTGATGCGGCTGCTGGCCTCGGCCAAGCCGCTGCCGCTGGAGAAGCTGGGCGTCTCGGAGCGCAACTACAAGCGCCTGACCGAGGCCGTGGGCCGCCCCTACGGCATGGTGCTGTGCGTGGGCCCCACCGGCAGCGGCAAGACCACCACGCTGCATTCGGCGCTGGCCAAGATCAACACGCCCGAGCGCAAGATCTGGACGGCCGAGGACCCGGTGGAAATCACCCAGGCCGGCCTGCGGCAGGTGCAGGTGAATGCCAAGATCGACTGGACCTTCGCCAAGGCGCTGCGCGCCTTCCTGCGCGCCGACCCGGACGTCATCATGGTGGGCGAGATCCGCGACGGCGAGACGGCGCACATGGCGGTGGAGGCCTCGCTCACTGGCCACCTGGTGTTCAGCACCCTGCACACCAACAGCGCGCCGGAGACGGTGACGCGGCTGCTGGACATGGGCATGGACCCGTTCAACTTCGCCGATGCGCTGCTGGCGGTGCTGGCCCAGCGGCTGGTGCGCCGCATCTGCGCCCACTGCCGCGTGGCGAGCCCCGCCACCGAGCAGCAGGTGGCCGAGCTGCTGCACGACTACCTGCATGTGTTCCCGCCGCAGGACGAGCGCTTTGCCGGCGAGACGGAGGAGGCGCTGCTGGCGGACTGGACCGCGCGCTTCGGCAGCAATGGCAAGCTGATGCACTACCACGCGCCGGGCTGCAAGCACTGCGACGACAGCGGCTTCAAGGGCCGGGTGGGCCTGCATGAGCTGCTGTCCATGTCACGCGAACTGCGCCGGCTGGTGCAGACCGGCGGCCGCGTGGAGGAGATCCTCAACACCGGGCTGGCCGAAGGCATGCGCACCCTGCGCCAGGACGGCATCGAGAAGGTGCTGCAGGGCCTGACCACCATCGAGGAAGTGCGCGCCACGAGCAACACCTGACATGGCAAGGCCTCAGAATCGCGGGTTTCACAGCCCACGAGCGACGAGGCCTTCCATGCGACAACTTTCTCCTGCCGGCCAGGACGCAGTCAACGGCATCGCCCAGCGGCACGGCTTCAGCGCCGATGCGGTGACGCACATGCTGGAAGCCGTGATCAACGGCAACGGCGGCATGGCCCAGTTCAGCCATCCCGAGTTCGCCGGCTCCGGCCAGTGGATGCGCGGCGGCATGACGATGGTGTCGGACATGTTCAACAACCAGCTCAAGAGCCGGGTGGACAGCCTGTGCGCCGAGCTGGCCGAGCTGGTGTCCAGCCAGCCCGACCTGGTGCGCAGCGGCAGCTTTCAATCGCAAAGCCAGGGCGGCGGCTACGGCCAGCAGCAGCACAGCGGCGGCCAAGGCGGCGTGCAGAGCAACGACCGCAACAGCTTCGGCCAGGCCAGCCTGTTCGTGCCGGCGGCGTCGGGCGGCGGCAGCGGCGACTGGTGGCCCGACGACCTGCGCTGGCCCAACAGCACCGGTGCGCAGAACAACGTGCGCTATGCCTACTTCGCCCAGGCCCACCGCCTGGCCATTGACGTGGGCGGCCGCGTGACGGTGTACGACACGCAGGACCACAACATCGGCGGCTTCGGCCAGCAGCAGTCGGGCAGCGGCACGCTGAGCTTCAACAGCCAGTACGGCCTGATCGACGTGGCCACGCTGCCCGTGGTGTGGTCGTCGGACACTCAGCAGCAGCAGCCGGCCGCGGCGTCGTCGGCCTCGTTCTCGTCGACTTCGTCGCCATCGTCATCGTCGCCGGGCGAGCAAGGCGACGTCTTCGCCACCATCGAGCGCCTGGCCGACCTGCGGTCCAAGGGCATCCTGAGCGACGAGGAATTCGCGGCGAAGAAGGCGGAGTTGTTGAAGCGGATTTGAGTTCTTGGCGGGGGGAGGCCATAGGTGCTTGGACGCCGCGGGAGGGCGGGGCACTGGCCTCCGGGACTGTCCCCCGGCCCCATCCTAGGGCTGGGACCTCCTCCTCTTATGTCCCTGCGCCCAGCACCCCACCCTCCCGCGTGGGCCTCGCTGCCGCCTCGAGCGGAACACATCACCCCGAAGCTACGTGCTGCAGGCACATCGTCAGCGATAGGCATTGAGCCCCGCCCCATCAGCCATCAGCACCGCAGTCAGTTCAAAGCCGAAGACGCCCCGCGCCCGCCAGCCGCGGGCCCGTCGGACACCGGCATGTCGATCGGCACCGGCCCCTGCACGATCAGCGTACGGGTCGGGAACGCGAACTGCACGCCGATGCCGGCCAGCTCGCGCATCAGCGCCAGGTTGATGCGCTGCTGCTCGTCCATGTAGACGTTGAAACCCGGGTCCTGGACGATGTAGACCACCTCGTAGTCCAGCGAGCTTTCGCCGAAGCCCTTGAAGTGCGCCCGGTCGAACTTCAGCCGATCGCTGGCCTGCACGATGCGCTGCACGATGCCGGGCACCTGCTCGGCCTGCTCGGGCGTGGCGTCGTAGGTGATGCCGAAGGTGAAGACGATGCGCCGGGTCTGCAGCCGCTTGTAGTTGTTGATCGTCTGCTTCAGCAGCTCGGTGTTCGACATCACGATCTGCTCGCCCTGCAGGCTGCGGATGCGCGTGGTCTTCAGGCCGATGCGCTCCACCGTGCCGGCGGTGCTGCCGATGACGATGAAGTCGCCCACCTCGAAGGGCTTGTCCACCGCGATGGAGACGCTGGCGAACAGGTCGCCCAGGATGTTCTGCACCGCCAGCGCGATGGCGATGCCGCCCACGCCCAGGCTGGCCACGAAGGCGGTGATGTTCACGCCCAGGTTGGCCAGGATGGACAGCAGCACCACCGCCCATACCAGCGTGCTGGCGCCCCAGGCCATCAAGGTTCCGGCGGCGCTCACCTGCTGCGGATTGGCGCTTCCCGCCGTGTGGCGCTGGTGGTAGGCGGCCAGGCCGGCCTGCACCGCGCGGTTCATCCACAGGCCCATCTGCACCGCCAGCGCCAGGAACCACAGGTGCTCCACCCGGCTGTGCCAGCGGTCCGGCAGGTCCAGCACGCCCACGCCGATGAGCACCGAGGCCACCAGGATCAGCCAGCGGTTGGTGCCGGCCAGCACGTTGACCAGGAAGTCGTCGATGCGCGTGGCGGTGTGCTGCGCCACCTTGCCCGCGCGTGAGACGGCGAAGCGCAGCGCGGTGGTCAGCACCAGGTAGGCGATGCAGGCCGCCAGCAGGCCCCACAGCAGGTTGCTCAAGGGCACGCCGCCCAGCCGGGTGACGCCAAACCAGTCGATCAGTTCGCTTTGATTCATGGCGGCGCATGCGGCAAGCGCCGTGCCGCCACCCGCGGTTACAAGGCCGCGCTGCGGAAACCGGTGAAGCCCTCGTCCCGCTCGGCCGCGGCAAAACGCCGCGCCTTGGGGTGGGCGATGCGGTGTGGCTCCAGCGCCGCCACGCCGCGCAGCACCCGCAGCCGGCCATCGACGCCGCTGGCCGCGCCGCCCGGCCAGGCGCGGGCATGGCCGGCCACCCATTCGCGCACGCCGCCCCAGGCCCAGCCGCGCGCGCCGCCCTGCATCGCGGCCAGTTCCCATTCCACCTCGGTGGGCAGCCGGCGGCCGGCCCAGCGGCACCAGGCATCGGCCTCGTACCAGTTGACATGCAGCACCGGCTGCGCGGCCGCGGCGCGCTGCAGCCGGCCGAAGCGGCGCAGCAGCACGCCGTTGCGCAGCTGCTCCACGTCGCGCGGGCTGCGCCGGCTCTCTCGTTCCACCCAGGCCCAGCCGTCGGCATGCCACCAGCGGGCCTCGTCGTAGCCGCCGTCCTCCACGAACTCGGCGAACTGCGACCAGCTCACCGGCTGGGCGTCGATCTCGAACTCGGGCACCGCCTCCTCATGCGCCCACTGCTCGGACGGCGGCACGTAGCCGCCCGGCTGCGACCCGAGCGGAAAGCGCTGCGCGCCGAACAGCAGCGGCTGGCGCAGCGGCAGCACCGGCGCCGCGACGGCCAGCGTGGCGGCGCCCTCCAGACCCAGCGCCTGGGCCAGCGCGGCAAAGCGCTCGACCAGCGCGTCCTCGTACATCAGCGCATCGCGGAACCAGTGCAGGTCGTCGTCGTCCTCGCCGGCCAGCAACTCCACCGTGACATCCAGCGTGTCGGCCAGGTAGGCCCGGGTGGCGCCGAAGTCGGGCAGCGCCATGTGCCAGCGGGCGGCGCCGCCCACGGCGTCAGGGTTCCACCAGCCGTCGGCGCCGGGGTCGATGCTGGCCAGCGGCGCACGGCCGCGGTCGGCCTGCGGGCCGCGGGCGCGCTGCAGGTTGCGGGCGATCCAGCGCTCCTGATACCAGGCCGCATGGCCGGCCAGCCAGCGGGCCGGCGCCAGCACCGCGGCATCGGCGGTGGGCAGGCGGCGGGTGTCGGGCGCGCCCTCGAACAGCGCCAGCCAGCGCAGCGTGCGGTTGCGCGCGTCGATGAAGGCCAGCGACAGCACGTCGGCATCGGCCACGCGCATGCGGCGCGGGTCGGCAAGCAGGGCATCGATGGCACTCGACATCAACGCGGATGGACAGCGGCGGGCATGCCGTGGATTATCCCGGTGCGGGCCTGTCGCACCAGCGACAAAGCCGAATCGAACGACCGTGCTAAAACGCGCGATCCCCCAGGAGACACATCGATGGACCTCAACTTCACCGCGGAAGAGCAAGCGTTCCGCCAAGAGATCCGGCAGTGGGTGGCCGCCCACCTGCCGCAGGACATCAGCCACAAGGTGCACAACGCCCTGCGCCTGAGCAAGGACGACCTGCAGCGCTGGGCCAAGATCCTCGGCAAGCAGGGCTGGCACGGCTGGGCCTGGCCCAAGCAGTTCGGCGGCCCGGGCTGGAACGCCATCCAGCGCCACCTGTTCGAGGAAGAGACCGCGCTGGCCGGCGCACCGCGCGTGGTGCCCTTCGGCCCGGTGATGGTGGCCCCGGTGATCATGGCCTTCGGCACGCCCGAGCAGCAGAAGAAGCACTTGCCCGGCATCATGAGTGGCGAGGTGTGGTGGAGCCAGGGCTACAGCGAGCCGGGCTCCGGCTCCGACCTGGCCTCGGTCAAGACGCGGGCGGTGCGCCAGGGCGACAAGTACATCGTCAACGGCCAGAAGACCTGGACAACGCTCGGCCAGTACGGCGACTGGATCTTCTGCCTGGTGCGCACCAGCACCGAAGGCAAGCCGCAAACGGGCATCAGCTTCCTGCTGATCGACATGAAGAGCCCCGGCATCACCGTGCGGCCCATCATCACGCTGGACGGCGAGCACGAGGTCAACGAGGTGTTCTTCGACAACGTCGAGGTGCCGGCCGAGAACCTGGTGGGCGAGGAGAACAAGGGCTGGACCTACGCCAAGTACCTGCTGGCGCACGAGCGCACCAACATCGCCGACGTGAACCGTGCCAAGCGCGAGCTGGAACGGCTCAAGCGCATCGCCAAGGCCGAGGGCGTGTACGACGACGCCCGCTTCCGCGACCAGATCGCGCTGCTGGAAGTGGACATCGTGGCGCTGGAGATGATGGTGCTGCGGGTGCTGAGCGCCGAGACCAGCGGCAAGAGCAGCCTGGACGTGGCCGGCCTGCTGAAGATCCGCGGCAGCGAGATCCAGCAGCGCTACACCGAGCTGATGATGCTGGCCGCCGGGCCCTTCGCCCGGCCCTATGTGCACGAGGCCATGGAAGCCGGCTGGCAGGGCGACCACGTCGGCGCGGCCTACCTGGCGCCGCTGTCCGGCACCTACTTCAACATGCGCAAGACCACCATCTACGGTGGCTCGAACGAAGTGCAACGCAACATCGTTGCGCAAACCGTGCTCGGGAGCTGACATGAACTTCGACTTCACGGAAGACCAGGCCTCGCTGCGCGACGCGGTGCAGCGCTGGGTGGAAAAAGGCTTCTCCTTCGACCGCCGCCATGGCCTGGCCAAGGCCGGCGGCGCCACGCGCGCGGTATATGCCGAACTGGCCGAGCTGGGCCTGGCCGGCCTGGCCGTGCCGGAGGCGCACGGCGGCATGAACTTCGGCCCGGTCGAGGCCATGGTGGTGATGGAGGAACTGGGCCGCGGCCTGGTCAACGCGCCCTACACCGAGGCCGCGCTGGTGGCCCCGGCCTTGTTGTCCGCTGCACCCGAGGCGCTGCAGGCCGAGTGGCTGCCGAGGATCGCCGACGGCTCGGCCCTGGTGGTGCCGGCGCTGCAGGAGCGCCGCAGCCGCTACCGGCTGGACGACGTGCAGGCCACCGCGACGCAGGCCGGCGAAGGATGGACCGTGAGCGGCGCCAAGAGCGTGGTGGCCGCGGGCGACGAGGCAGATGCCTTCGTGGTGAGCGCGCGGCATGCGGGCGGCATCGGCCTCTTCCTGGTGGACAAGGCCGCGGCGCAGGTGCGCGGCTATCCCACGCAGGACGGCGCGCGGGCGGCCGAGGTCACGTTCGACAACGCTGCCGCCGCGCTGGTGGCGCAGGATGGCCTGCCGGCGCTGATGCATGCCACCGACGTGGGCATCGCCGCGGTGTGCGCCGAGGCCGTCGGCCTGATGGACCGGCTGCTGGCCATCACCGTCGAGTACATGAACCAGCGCAAGCAGTTCGGCGTGACCATCGCCACCTTCCAGGCGCTGCGCCACCGCGTGGCCGACGTGAAGATGCAGGTGGAGCTGGGTCGATCGATGAGCTACTACGCCACGCTCAAGCTCGGCGAGCCGCAGGAGCAGCGCCGGCGCGCGCTGTCGCAGGCCAAGGTGCAGCTGGGCCACAGCATGCGCTTCGTCGGCCAGCAGTGCGTGCAGCTGCACGGCGGCATCGGCGTGACGGACGAGTACGTGGCCAGCCACTACTTCAAGCGCCTGACGATGCTGGAAATGGCCTACGGCGACACGATGCACCACCTGGGCGAAGTGTCGGCCCGCATGCAGGACACGGCCGGCGTGTTTGCATAGCGGGATCACCGGCGGCGAGGTTCATGGCCGCGTCATCTTGTCTAGGCAAGCTGCCGGCAGGCCCGCCCAAAGCGGGCCTGTTTGCATTGCACAGCCACAAGATCGCCAGGAGTACCCCATGAACGTCACCATCCGCCAGGGCTTCGTGCTCGCCGGCCTCACGCTGGCCGCGCTGCTGGCCATCGCGCCCGCCGCGCAGGCCGCCAACCCCATCGTCATCGCCCACCGCGGCGCCAGCGGTTACCTGCCCGAGCACACGCTGGCCGCCTACGAGCTGGCCATCAAGATGGGCGCCGACTACATCGAGCCCGACCTGCAGCTGACCAAGGACGGCCAGCTGGTGGCGCTGCACGACGACACGCTGCACCGCACCACCAACGTGGCCTCGTGGTTCGTGCCGCGCAACGGCGGCTACAAGGTCAGCGACTTCACGCTGGCCGAGATCAAGACGCTGACGGTGGTGCCGCCGGCCGGTGGCACCGCCAAGTCGGTGTACCCGGGCTTCACGCCGGCCAACCCGCGCTATGACGTGCCCACCTTCCAGGAGGTGATCAGCTTCGCCAAGCAGCAGAGCGCGCTGGTCGGCCGCACCGTGGGCATCTACCCCGAGGCCAAGCAGGCCGACCCGGTGATGGAGGACCAGATCCTGTCCACGCTGACGGCCAACGGCTACGGCCGCGCCGCCGACAAGGTGTACATCCAGTCCTTCAGCGACGGCACGCTGCGCAGCATCGAGGCCAAGCAGCAGGCCCAGGGCCAGGACATGAAGCTGGTGCTGCTGGGCGCGGCACTGACCGGCGGCGACGGCGTGGCGCGAGTGGGCGTGTTCGGCGCGGGCGGCAGCGTGCAGATGCTGTCGCTGGCCGAAGTGGCGAGCTTTGCCGACGGCATCGGCATGGTCATCAACTATGCGGCCGCGCCGCTGAGCAAGGCCTTCATCGACCAGGCCCACGCCGCCGGCCTGGAAGTGCACGGTTGGACCTTCGGCCAGCCCGACAAGGCCCTGGCCGCCGCCGAGTACCAGCGCTACCTGGAAATGGGCATGGACGGCGTGTTCAGCAACTACCCCGACCTGGCCGTGGCCGGCGTGCAGGCCTACGTGGCCTCGGTGCCCGAACCGCAGACCTATGCGCTGATGGCGCTGGGCCTGGCCGGCCTGGGCGTGGCCGCGCGGCGTCGCCAGCGCGCCGCTACAGTGGCCGCATGCCTGAAGCCGTCCCACGCCTGATCGAGCGTTTTCCCGGTCACCTGACCGACGTGGCCGGCCTGCGGGTCGGCCACCACACGCTGCCAGGCGCCCCCACCGGCTGCAGCGTGGTGCTGTGCCCGCCCGGCGGCGCGGTATGCGGGGCCGACGTGCGGGGCGCCGCCCCCGGTACCCGCGAGACCGACCTGCTGCACTCCGACAACCTGGTCGACCGGGTGCATGCGCTGCTGCTGTCCGGTGGCAGCGCCTTCGGCCTGGATGCGGCCGGCGGCGTGATGCGCTGGCTGGAAGCCCAGGGCCACGGCCTGCCGGTGGGTCCGGCGCGCGTGCCCATCGTGCCGGCCGCGGTGCTGTTCGACCTGTGGCTGGCGCCCACGGCGCGGCCCGATGCGGCGGCCGGCTGGGCAGCCTGCGAGGCGGCCTCATCCCAGCCGGAGGCCGAAGGCTGCGTGGGCGCCGGCACCGGCGCCACGGTGGGCAAGCTGTTCGGTATCGGCCGCGCGATGAAGGGCGGCATCGGCAGTGCATCGCTGCAGGCGCATGGCGTGACGGTCGCGGCGATGGTGGCGGTCAATGCCATCGGTGACGTCATCGATCCGGCCACCGGCCAGCCGCTGGCTGGCGCACGCACCGGCGACGGCATGGCGCTGCAGCACAGCGCGCGCAGCATCGTCGAAGGCCTGGCGGTGCAGGTGCCAGCCACCGGCAGTGCCACCACGCTGGGCATCGTGGCCACCGATGCGGTGTTGACCAAGCCTCAGGCCAACCGGCTGGCGACCGTGGCGCACGACGGGCTGGCGCGCAGCATCAACCCGGTGCACACCGCCAGCGACGGCGACACGCTGTTCGCGCTGGCCACCGGCACCGCCGCCGCCGCCCCGCCGATGTCGGTGCTGGGCACGCTGGCGGCCGAGGTGGTGGCCCGGGCGGTGCTCAACGCGGTGCGCGCCGCCACCGGCCTGCCGGGCCTGCCGGCCTGGCGCGAGCTGGGCTGAAGCGCCGGCTCAGCGGCCGGCGACGGAGGTGGGCCGCACGCCTTCGAAGGTGACCTCGGTGCGGCGGTTCTGCGCCCGGCCGGCGGCGCTGGCGTTGTCGGCCACGGGCGACTGCGGCCCCAGGCCTTCGGTGGCAATCATCCCGGGTTCCAGTCCCTTGCCCACCAGGAAGCGCTTGACCGCATCGGCCCGGCGCTGGGAGAGCTTCTCGTTGTAGGCGTCGGTGCCCACGTTGTCGGTGTAGCCGCGGGCCGAGACGCTCTGCCAGGTCACGTCCTTCATCTTGGCCACCTCGGCCAGCAGCGTCTGCTGGTCGGCGGGCAGCACATCGGTGCGGTCGAAGTGGAAGCGGGCGACGGCCTTGACCGCCACCTTTTCCACCGGGCCGGCCGGGGGATCGGCGGCGAAGGCCGCGGCGGCGAGCAGGCTGCAGCAGCAGGCGGCGGCCGCGGCGCGCAGGCGGGACCGGCGCTGGAGAGCGGGACGTTGGGCGGGCAGGGTCATGAGCGGGCTCCTGGAGAGGCTGTCGAAGCAGGTGCGGGGCGGGCGGCGCTGCTGTCGGGGCCGCCGCTGCAGGCACGCCAGGCGGCGCGCACGGCGGGCGGCATGGGCCGCGGCGCGGGCAGGTCGAGGCCGGGGCGCACCTCGCGCCACTTGGCATGGCCTTCGCGCTGCAGCTGAGGCAGGCGGGCGCACAGGCCGCGCGCCACGGCGGCCAGCGCCTCGGGCGAGGCGGCCGCGTCGGTGGCCACCAGGTACGACATCACGCCCAGCGTAGGCACCGGCGCGCCGCCGCCGGGCAGCGCCGCCTCGGTGGGCAGGTAGGTCTTCAGCGCGCGGCGTCCGGCGTCGCTGGCGCTGTCCAGCGGCAGCAGGCGCAGGCCGGCGGCGGTGCCCGAAGGCAGCGACGCCAGCCAGGCCGACGGCTGGCCGTCCATCAGCAGCACCGCGTCCAGCTTGCCCTGGGCCAGCGCCACCATGGCGGCGTCACGGCCCAGCGAGGTGACGGCCGACAGCGGCAGCTCCTCGCCGAACAGCCGGCGGTACAGCACCAGCGACGACTGCGCCCGCGCGCCATCCAGCAGCCCGGTGTTGATGCGCTGGCCGCGCAGCGCCTGCAGGTTGCGCAGCGGCGAATCCGCCCGCACCAGGGCCAGCACCGGCTGCAGATGCAGCGGCGCCACCACCCGCCAGGCGGCGGGAGCGATCTGCAGCGCGTCATAGCGCACGATGGCCAGCGGCGCCGCGCCCGGCGCCAGCCCCTCGGCCGCCAGCGCGCGGCCCAGCTCGGCAGCCATGCGTTGGTCGGTGGAGGCATCGGCATCGGCCAGCACCTCCAGCGGCGGCGCCAGGGCGGCCGGCGCGGGCGCCGGCGGTGTGACGGCCGGCGCGGGATTCGGCACCGGCGGCGGGGCCGCCGGCAATCCGGCGCTGGGCGCTTCCAGGCCGTCCATGGGATCGGTGGAAGTACCCGGCGGCGACGGCCACAGCCAGAAGGCGATGCCCAGCGCCACCGCTGCCACAGGCACCGCCGTCCAGCGCTGCCAGCCCGTGTGGCGCCCGGTTGGCGGCGAGGCTGGCGCAGGCCCGGACGGCGGCGCGCGGAAGACCGGCTTGTGTCCGGCTGCGCGCGAGGCGCCGGCTGGCGGATCGGGCAGCAGGCGGGGCTCGGCGGCGTGGGCTGCCTGGGCGGCCTGGGCCTCTTGCGCGGCCTGCTCGTCTCGCCGGGCCTGGTCCTGGCGGGCCCGTTCAGCTTCCTGCGCCGCGCGGGCTTTGCGTTCCGCTTCAGCCTGCACGGCCTTGGCAGCCTCGGCCTCGCGCGCTGCAGCCTGCGCTTGCAGTTCGGCCTTCACCCGCCGGGCCTCTTGCGCGGCCTGCTCGGCTTTCAGCGCCTCTGCTCGGCGGGCCTCTTCGGCCTCCTGCGCCGCGCGGGCTCTGCGCTCTGCCTCGGCCTTTTCGGCCCGGGCGGCCTCGGCCTGGCGGGCTTCCTCGGCCGCCTTGGCAGCTCGGGCTTCCTGCTCGGCCCTGGCCCGCTCGGCCTCGCGCGCAGCTTGCTCGGCCTTCAACGCCTCCGCCCGGCGAGCGGCTTCCGCCTCCTGCGCCAGGCGTGCCCTGCGTTCTGCTTCCACCTGCGCAGCCTTTGCGGCCTCGGCCTGGCGGGCTTCCTCGGCCGCCTTGGCAGCTCGGGCTTCCTGCTCGGCCCTGGCCCGCTCGGCCTCGCGCGCAGCTTGCTCGGCCTTCAACGCCTCCGCCCGGCGAGCGGCTTCCGCCTCCTGCGCCAGGCGTGCCCTGCGTTCCGCTTCCACGTGCGCAGCCTTTGCGGCCTCGGCCTGGCGGGCTTCCTCGGCCGCCTTGGCAGCTCGGGCTTCCTGCTCGGCCCTGGCCCGCTCGGCCTCGCGCGCAGCTTGCTCGGCCTTCAACGCCTCCGCCCGGCGAGCGGCTTCCGCCTCCTGCGCCAGGCGTGCCCTGCGTTCTGCTTCCACCTGCGCAGCCTTTGCGGCCTCGGCCTGGCGGGCTTCCTCGGCCGCCTTGGCAGCTCGCGCTTCCTGCTCCGCCCTGGCCCGCTCGGCCTCTCGCGCAGCTTGCTCGGCCTTCAGCGCCTCCGCTCGGCGGGCTTCTTCAGCCTCCCGCGCGGCGCGGGCCTGGCGCTCTGCCTCCGCCCTTTCGGCCCTGGCGGCCTCGGCCCTGCGCGCTTCGTCGGCCGCCTTGGCGGCCCGGGCCTCCTGCTCGGCCTCGATCCGCCGGGCTTCCTGCGCGGCGTGCTCGGCCTTCAGGACTTCTGCCTGCCGGGCGGCTTCTGCCTCCTGCGCCAGGCGCGCCCTGCGTTGCACTTCAGCCTGTGCGGCCATCTCGGCCTCGGCCTTGCGCGCTGCTTCGGCCGCCCTGGCGGCCTGCGCGTCCTGCTCGGCCTTGACCCGCCGAGCCTCACGCGCCGCCTGCTCGGCCTTCGACGCCTCGGCCCGACGCGCCTCCTCGGCTTCCCGCTCGGCATGCGCCTTCCGGGCTGCCTGGGCCCGGTGCGCCTCGTCCTGCGCGGCCCGGGCCTGCGCCGCCGCATCCGGCGCGGGCTGCAGCGGTGCCAGTTGCACCATGTCCGTCGTCGGCTCCGCGGGCCTGGCCTGACCGGCCACGCGGCCCTCGGCGTCCACCGCCAGGTCCACCTTCAGTTCTGCCGCACCGGCCTGGGCCCGGCCGTCGTCGGCGCGCGCGGCGGCAGCCACGCGGGACATCAAAGCCTCGATGGCCGCGGTGAAGTCGTCCGGCTGCTGTTGCGAAGATCCCGTCGACTTGCCACCTGCCTGTTCGGCCATCACGTCCTCTTCCACTGCGTTACTGCGTACCTGCCGGAGCGTACGCAGGTTTTGCCCCGGCGGATGTCGGATGAAACCGCTGGCTACACTCCCGCCCCTCATGCATGTTGGGCTCCGCGGCGGGCCGCAAGGAGATGCTGTGCGCTTGGCTCAGGTGTTGTTCACGCAAGGCTTCGGCACCCGGCGGGTGTGCGCGGGCCTGATCGGCCAGGGCCTGGTGTCCATCGGCGGGCGGGTGGCCGACGATCCCGACGAAGACGTGGACACCGACGGCCTGCGCTTTTCCGTCCAGGGCCGCGAGTGGCAGTTCCACGCCAGCGCCCTGGTGCTGCTGAACAAGCCGGCGGGTTACGAATGCTCGCAGAAGCCCAAGCACCACCCCAGCGTGCTGAGCCTGCTGCCCGCGCCGCTGCGCACCCGGGGCCTGCAGCCCGTCGGCCGGCTGGACGAGGACACCACCGGCGTGCTGCTGCTCACCGACGACGGCACGCTGATCCACAAGCTCACCTCGCCCAAGCACCATGTGCCCAAGGTGTACGAGGTGACGGCCAGGCACCCGGTGGACGAAGCGCAGGTCAACAAGCTGCTGGCCGGCGTGGTGCTGGACGACGACCCCCAGCCGGTGCGCGCCGCCGCCTGCGAAGCCACCGGCGAACACGCGCTGCGGCTGACGCTGACCGAAGGCAAGTACCACCAGGTCAAGCGCATGCTGGCCGCGGTGGGCAACCGCTGCGAGGGCCTGCATCGCAGCGCCATCGGCGGCCTGACGCTGGCCGACGGGCCGGCCGCCGGCCTGTGGCGCTGGGTGTCCAGCGAGGAACGCGCCGCGCTGCTGGCACCGCGATAATCCCGGCCATGCGCGTTTTCCGCGGTTTTCACCACCCCGACATCGCCCCCGCCTGTGCGCTGACCGTCGGCAACTTCGACGGCGTGCACCGCGGCCACCAGGCGATGCTGGCCCTGCTGAACAACGAGGCCCGCCACCGCGGCGTGCCCAGCTGCGTGCTCACCTTCGAGCCGCATCCGCGCGACTTCTTCGCGATGAAGGCCGGCACGCCCGAGAAGGCGCCGGCGCGCATCGCCACGCTGCGCGACAAGCTCTCCGAGCTGGAGCGCTGCGGCATCGAGCAGGCGGTGGTGCTGCGCTTCGACGAAGGCTTCGCCGCGCAGCCGCCGCAAGCCTTCATGCACGACGTGCTGGCCGACGGCCTGCATGCCCGCTACGTGCTGGTGGGCGACGATTTCCGCTTCGGCGCCCGCCGCGCCGGCGACTACGCCATGCTGGACGCCGCCGGCCCGCAACTGGGCTTCGACGTGGCGCGCATGCAGAGCTACGAGGTGCACGGCCTGCGCGTGAGCAGCTCGGCCGTGCGGCTGGCGCTGGCCGCCGGCGACATGGCGCGCGCCGCCGCGCTGCTGGGCCGCCCCTACAGCATCAGCGGCCACGTGGTGCACGGCCGCAAGCTGGGCCGCGAGCTGGGCTTCCGCACGCTGAACCTGCGCTTCGGCCACCGGCTGCCGGCCGCCGCCGGCATCTTCGTCGTGCGGGTGCACGGCCTGGGCCGCGGCCCGCTGGCCGGCGTGGCCAGCCTGGGCGTGCGGCCCACGGTGGAGGACGCCGGCCGCGTGCTGCTGGAAACCCACTGCCTGGAATGGCCGCTCGACCTGGACGAAGGCTACGGCCGCGTGATCCGCGTGGAGCTGCTGCACAAGCTGCACGACGAGCGCAAGTACGAGTCGCTCGAGGCCCTGAAGGCCGGCATCGCCCGCGACGAAGCCGATGCGCGGGCCTGGTTCCGGCTTGCCACCTAGAATCCCCCGATGGCCACCGACCGGACTTTGCTCGATCTGCTGCGCTGGCATGCCGCCGGCCGCCGGCAGACCACGCGCGACCGAATTCGGCGCGCGCGCTGATCCTGCCGCCGCTACCGTGGCCGCGGCCGCTGCTGCCGCACCCCTGCCGGCCAGCGACCTGCCCCGGTGGCACCGCCCCACTTTGCCCTGATGCCACGAGCGCACCCGCAGCACGGGTGCGGCAAGCGCCATGACCGACAAGACCGACAACTCCACCGCCGCGGCAGCCGCCACGGACTACCGCGCCACCCTCAACCTGCCCGACACGCCCTTCCCCATGCGTGGCGACCTGCCCAAGCGCGAGCCGGGCTGGGTCAAGGCCTGGGACGAGGAAGGCACCTACAAGCAGCTGCGCGATGCCCGCTGCGGCGCGCCGCTGTTCGTGCTGCATGACGGCCCGCCGTACGCCAACGGCCAGCTGCACATGGGCCATGCGGTCAACAAGATCCTGAAGGACATGATCGTCAAGGCGCGGCAGCTGGCCGGCTTCGACGCTCAGTACGTGCCCGGCTGGGACTGCCACGGCCTGCCGATCGAAAACGCGATCGAGAAGAAGTTCGGCCGCAACCTCAGCCGTGACGAGATGCAGGCCAAGAGCCGTGCCTATGCCACCGAACAGATCGACCAGCAGCGCACCGACTTCAAGCGCCTGGGCGTGCTGGGCACCTGGGAGCGCCCCTACCGCACGATGGACTTCGCGAACGAGGCCGGCGAGATCCGCGCCTTCAAGCGCGTGATCGAGCGCGGCTTCGTCTACCGCGGCCAGAAGCCGGTGTACTGGTGCTTCGACTGCGGCTCGTCGCTGGCCGAGTTCGAGATCGAATACGCCGACAAGAAGAGCAGCACCATCGACGTGGCCTTCCCGGCCGCCGACCCGGCCGCGCTGGCCGCGGCCTTCGGCCTGTCGGCGCTGCCCAAGCCGGCCTTCGTCGTCATCTGGACCACCACCGCGTGGACCATCCCGGCCAATCAGGCGCTCAACCTCAACCCCGAGCTGGACTACAGCCTGGTGGACACCGAGCGCGGCGTGCTGCTGCTGGCCTCGGCCCTGGTCGACAAGTGCATGGAACGCTACGGCCTGCACGGCACGGTGCTGGCCACCGTGAAGGGCCGCGCGCTCGACGGCCTGCAGTTCCGCCATCCGCTGGCCGCGGTGCACCCGGGCTACGACCGGCTGAGCCCGGTGTACCTGGCCGACTACGCCACCGCCGACGACGGCACCGGCATCGTGCACTCGTCGCCCGCCTACGGCCTGGACGACTTCAACTCCTGCCTGGCCCACGGCGTGAAGGTGGAGGACATCCTCAACCCGGTGCAGGGCAACGGCGTGTACGCGGCCGATTTCCCGCTGTTCGGCGGCCAGCACATCTGGAAGGCAGTGCCGAACATCATCCAGGCGCTGAAGGATGCCGGCCACCTGCTGGTCACGCACGACATCACCCACAGCTACCCGCACTGCTGGCGCCACAAGACGCCGGTGATCTACCGCGCCGCGGCGCAGTGGTTCATCCGCATGGACGAAGGCGAAGGCGTGTTCACCCAGGACAAGGCGCCGAAGACGCTGCGCCAGCTGGCGCTCGACGCGATCGAGCAGACCCAGTTCTACCCGGAGAACGGCCGCGCCCGCCTGCACGACATGATCGCCAACCGGCCCGACTGGTGCATCAGCCGCCAGCGCAGCTGGGGCGTGCCGATCCCGTTCTTCCTGCACAAGGTGACCGGCGAGCTGCACCCGCGCACGATGGAGATCCTGGACCAGGCCGCGGCCATCGTCGAGGCCGGCGGCATCGAGGCCTGGAGCCGCGTCACGCCCGAGGAGATGCTGGGCGCCGACGACGCACCGCACTACGCCAAGAGCAGCGACATCCTGGAAGTGTGGTTCGACTCCGGCAGCACCTTCTTCCACGTGCTGCGCGGCACCCACCAGGGCACCGCCGAGCATCCGGGCCACCACCAGAGCGGCCCCGAGGCCGACCTGTACCTGGAAGGCCACGACCAGCACCGCGGCTGGTTCCATTCGTCGCTGCTGCTGGCCTGCGCGCTGTTCGACCGCGCGCCCTACCGCGGCCTGCTGACCCACGGCTTCACCGTGGACAGCAAGGGCCGCAAGATGAGCAAGTCGCTGGGCAACGGCATCGACCCGCAGGACATCACCAAGAAGCTGGGCGCCGAGATCATCCGGCTGTGGGTGGCCGCGAGCGACTACTCCGGTGACATCGCCGGCGACGACAAGATCCTGGCCCGCGTGGTGGATGCCTACCGGCGCATCCGCAACACGCTGCGCTTCCTCCTGGCCAACGTGTCGGACTTCGACGCCGCCACGCAGGCCGTGCCGCTGGAGCGGATGCTGGAGGTGGACCGCTATGCGCTGGCGCGTGCCTCGCAGTTCCAGGCCGAGATCCTGGCCCACTACGAGAAGTACGAGTTCCATCCGGTGGTGGCCAAGCTGCAGGTGTATTGCAGCGAAGACCTGGGCGCCTTCTACCTCGACGTGCTGAAGGACCGCCTGTACACCAGCGCGCCCGACAGCCTTGCCCGGCGCAGCGCGCAGACCGCGCTGTGGCACATCACCCAGGCGATGCTGCGCTGGATGGCGCCTTTCCTCAGCTTCACGGCCGAGGAAGCGTGGCGCGTGTTCGGCGGCAAGCAAACCATCTTCGTGGAGCACTACTGGTCGCTGCCGCAGGCCGACGAAGGCCTCATCGCCAAGTGGAACCGGGTGCATGCGGTGCGCGACGCAGTGAACAAGGCGATCGAGGCGGTGCGGGCCGAAGGCGCGGTGGGCTCGTCGCTGCAGGCCACGGTGACGGTGGGCGCGCCCGCCGAGGACCATGCCATCCTGGCGTCACTGGGCGACGACCTGAAGTTCGTGTTCATCACGTCCGAAGCCGTGCTGGCGGCGGCCGACGAGTTGTCCATACAAGTGACGCCGTCCACCGCCACCAAGTGCGAGCGCTGCTGGCACTGGCGCGACGACGTCGGCGTCGACACGGCCCACCCGACGATCTGCGGGCGCTGCACGAGCAACCTGTATGGCGAGGGTGAGCGTCGTACAGTTGCGTGATCTGCTCGAAGGAATTGCCATGCGACAGCCTGCCGACTACAGCGCGTTGTTGAACCTGCCGGTCGCTGACCGGCTGGCGCTCATCGAACAGCTCTGGGACAGCGTGGCCGACAGCACCGCAGATGCGCCGCTGCACCCGGCCATCGGCGCCGAGCTGCAGGATCGGCTCCGCAAGCATGAAGCCGATCCTGGCGCGGCCGTTCCCTGGGACGAGGTGAAACGGCGGCTGCAAGCGGCTCGATGAGGGCGCTGGTCTTCACGCCCGAGGCATTCGACGACCTGCGCCGCGCCTGCCGCTGGTACGACGCTCGTCGCGCCGGCCTGGGTGCGCAGCTGGAGTCAGCGGTGGAGGCAGCCTTGCTGCCCGCGCTGCATTCACCCGAAAGCTTTCCACTGCTGGAGGGCCGCTTCCGTCGTGTGGTGGTCCGCCGCTTTCCGTACCACGCGTACTTCACTGCGGACGATCGGCTGCTCACCGTGCTGCTCGTCTTTCACACCGCGCAGGATCCGGCCAAGGTGTTCGGCCGCCTGACATCACATTGAACATGGCCGCCAAACGTTCCCCCGCCGTCTCCAAGTCGTCGTCCTCGTCCGCCCCCAGCCTGGCCGTCTGGCTGGGGCTGGCGGTGGTCATCATCCTGCTGGACCAGTTCACCAAGACGCTCATCCTCGGCTACTTCCAGCTGGGTGACAGCCGCACCGTCACATCCTTCTTCAACGTGGTCCGGGTGCACAACACCGGCGCGGCATTCAGCTTCCTGGCTGGGGCTTCGGGCTGGCAGCGCTGGTTCTTCATCGGACTGGCCAGCGTGGTGTCGGTCTTCATCTTGGTGATGCTGAAGAAGCACCCGGGGCAGAAGCTGTTCTGCTTCGCGCTGGCCATGATCCTGGGCGGCGCCATCGGCAACGTGGTGGACCGCGCCCTGCACGGCTATGTGGTCGACTTCATCCAGGTGCATGCCGGCGGCAAGTACTTCCCCAGCTTCAACATCGCCGACAGCGCGATCACGCTGGGCGCCATCAGCCTGATCGTGGATGAGCTGCGCCGGGTGAGAAGCAGCCGCTGATCCACCCGCCCTTGGGGCCGCGAGCGCAGCGAGCTGGGAGGTCCTGACACTTTCGCGACGCGCGCCCGCGCGCAGCCGCCGCAGAATCGGCGCATGGGCACCCTCCACCTCATCCGGCACGGCCAGGCGTCCTTCGGCGCCGACGACTACGACCAGCTGAGCCCGCTGGGCCGCCGGCAGGCGGTGCGCCTGGGCGAATACTTCCGTGCCAAGGGCATCAGCTTCGAGGCGGCGCTGGTGGGCACGTTGCGCCGGCATGTACAGACCTTCGAAGGGATCGTCGAAGGCCTGGAGGCGCCGTTGCAGCCGCTGGCCTGGCCAGGATTGAACGAGTACGACGCCGCCGCGGTGATCGGCGCCTTCCACACCCAGCCGCTGGCCGTGCCCGACACGCCGGAGTTGATCCGCCACCACTTCCGGTTGTTGCGCGACGGCCTGGCGCGCTGGATGCGCGGGCAGACGCAGCCGGTGGGCATGCCGAGCTATGCCGACTTCCTGCAAGGCGTGACCAGCGCCCTGGACCATGTGCGCAGCCAGTACGCCGGCGACGTGCTGCTGGTGTCCAGCGGCGGGCCCATCGCCACCGCGGTGGGCCATGTGCTGGGTACCTCGGCCGAGACCACCATCGAGCTGAACCTGCGCATCCGCAACTGCTCGGTGACCGAGTTCGCCTTCACGCCCAGGCGCCACATGCTGCTGAGCTACAACGGCCTGCCGCACTTCGAGCACCCGGACTGCGCCGGGTGGGCCACCTACACCTGAGCGCCGGGGCGGGCCGCCTCAGGGCAGCAGGATGCTGCAGCCGGTGGTGGCGCGCGATTCCAGCTCGCGGTGCGCCTGCGCGGCCTCGGCCAGCGGATAGCGCTGGTCGATGGGCACCTTGACCGCGCCGCGGGCCACCATGTCGAACAGGTCGTCGGCCATGGCCTGGGTGGATTCGCGCGTGGCCAGGTGGGTGAACACCGTGGGCCGCGTGACGTACAGCGAGCCCTTGGCCGCCAGCATGCCCAGGTCCACCGGCGGCGCCTTGCCCGAGGCATTGCCGAAGTTGGCCAGCAGGCCGAAAGGCCGCAGCACGTCCATCGAGCGCACGAAAGTGTCCTTGCCCACCGAGTCGTACACCACCTTCACGCCGGCGCCGCCGGTGATCTGCTTGACGCGCTCAACGAAATCCTCGCTGCGGTAGTTGATGGCATGGGCCGCGCCGTGGTCCAGCGCCAGCTGGCACTTCTCGTCGCTGCCGGCGGTGCCGATCAGCTGCAGGCCCATGGCCTTGGCCCATTGGCAGGCGATCAGGCCCACGCCGCCGGCCGCCGCATGGAACAGCACATGGTCGCCCGGCTGCAGGCCGCCCGCCGGCTGCGTCTTGCGCAGCAGGTACTGCACCGTCAGCCCCTTGAGCATCATGGCCGCGCCTTCCTCGAAGCTGATGGCCTCCGGCAGCTTCACCACGCACTTGGCCGGCATCACCCGCAGCAGGCTGTAGGCACCGGGCGGCTGGCTGGCGTAGGCCGCGCGGTCACCGGGCCGCAGGTGGGTGACGCCCTCGCCCACCGCCTCCACGATGCCCGCGCCTTCCATGCCCAGCGTCAGCGGCAGCGGGTTGTTGTACAGGCCGGTGCGCTGGTAGACGTCGATGAAGTTCAGGCCGCAGGCCTGGTGGCGGATGCGCAGCTCGCCGGGGCCGGGCTCGCCGACGCTCACGTCGACCAGCTTCATGACCTCGGGGCCACCGTACTCGGTGATCTGGATGGCAGGGGCGGTGGTGGGCAAGGCGGTCTCCTCGATACGTCTGTGGGACAAGGAGCGCCATCTTGCCGCGCTTGCACGTACCCTGCAGGCCATGCGCAGACTCGACCTTGCACCCAACCTCGCCATCGCCACGCTGTGGGCCGACTGGCTCTGCCAGGGCGGCATACCGGCCACGGTGCAGCGCGCCTTCACCAGCGGCATTGCCGGCGAGATCCCGCCCGACCAGGCCCTGCCCGAGGTCTGGCTGACCGACGACAGCCACTACGACCGGGCCCGCGCGCTGCTGGCCGAACTGCGCGCCCGGCCCAGCCGCCACTGGCATTGCCGCGGCTGTGGCGAGTCCATCGAAGGCGGCTTCGAACAGTGCTGGAACTGCGGTGCGATGATGCCGGCATGACCGCGCAGTCCCTGAATGTCCGCACCGCCCTCCTCCTGACGCTACCTCCCCTGCTGTGGGCCAGCAATGCGGTCGCCGGTCGCATGCTGGTGGGCATCGTGCCGCCGGTGATGATCAATGCGGCGCGCTGGATCCTGGCCCTGATGGTGCTGCTGCCGCTGGGCTGGCAGGCCATCGGCACCCCGGCCGCGCGGGCCCAGGTGCTGGCGCGCTGGAAGCCGCTGGCCCTGCTGGGGCTGACCGGCGTGGGCGCCTACAACGCGCTGCAGTACGTGGCGCTCACCACCTCCACGCCGCTCAACGTCACGCTCATCACGGCCAGCTCGCCGGTGTGCATGATGATCGTCGGCGCGCTGTTCTACGGCCAGCGCCCCACCGGCCGCGGCCTGCTGGGCGCGGCGTTGTCGCTGCTGGGCGTGGCCCTGGTGCTGGCCCGCGGCGAGCTGGCATCGCTGGCCGGCATCCAGTTCGTGCCGGGCGACCTGCTGATGCTGCTGGCCATGCTGAGCTGGGCCTTCTACAGCTGGATGCTGGCCAAGCCGCCGGCCTCCATGGCCGGCGACCAGCGCCCGGCCTGGGATTGGTGGGGCTTCATGCTGATCCAGACGCTGTTCGGCCTGGGCTGGGCCGGCGGTGCCGCGCTGCTGGAAGCCGCGCTGGTGCCCACGCAGGTGCACTGGAGCCTGGCCACCGCGCTCACGCTGGTGTACATCGCGCTGGGTCCCTCGATCCTGGCCTACCTGTGCTGGGGCCGCGGCGTGGCGGCGGTGGGCCCTTCCACCGCGGGCTTCTTCATCAACCTGACGCCGCTGTTCGCCGCGCTGCTGCAGGCGCTGCTGCTGGGCGTGCCGCCGCAGGCCTACCACGCGCTGGCCTTCGCGCTGATCGTGGCGGGCATCGTGGTGTCGTCCAGGCGATAGCGCGGCCGCCGCGGGCGGCTTCAGGCACCGGCGCCGGCCCCGGCCTTGGGAAACACCCGTTTCAGGGCCGCCACCAGCGCCTGCACCTCGGGCGCCACGGGACCGGCGGGCCGGGCCGCGGCCAGGCGTATGCACAGCGCCGACTCCTCTTCCAGGCGGCGGAACACCACCCCCTGGCGCCGGACGGTGTTCAGGGACTGGGGCACCAACGCAAAGCCGCGGCCTTGGGCGATCAGGCCCAGCAGCACCGGATGCTCCGCGGGTTCGGCCAGGCGCGGCGGATCGAACCCCAGCCGCGCGAACACCTGCTCGCAATGCTCGAAGTAGGCAGGGTTGAGCTTGCGGTCGAACCAGAACAGCGTGTCCTGCGCCAGGTCCAGCAGCCGGATGCGCCGACGCCGCGCCAGGCGGTGGGCCGACGACAGGCACACCACCAGCGGGTCGTCGCCCAGGTGTTCGGTGACCAGGCCCTGCGTGGCCGAAGGCAGGCCGATGACGGCGGCGTCGAGCGCACCGCGGTGCAGGTCGCGGATCAGCTGCGACGAGAGCTGCCGCCGGATGCGCAGCGGCAGGCCGGGCCATTCCGACTCGAAGGCATCGCCGATGCCGGCGAACAGGCTCACGTCCACCACGGTGGTGATGCCCAGCCGCAGCGCACTGCGGCCGGCGGCGGGCTGGAAGCGGCTGACCGCCTGGTCGAGGCCGCGCACGAGCGCACGTGCCTGCTCCAGGAAGCGTTCGCCGGCCTCCGTGAGCCGGACGCCGCGCCGGTCGCGGTCGAGCAGCCGGGCGCCCAGCATCGCTTCCAGCGCCTGGATCTGCCGGCTCAACGGCGGCTGGGTGATGAACAGCCGCTCCGCTGCGCGCCGGAAGTTCAGTTCCTCGGCCACGGCCACGAAATACCGCAACTGCCTGAGGCTGGGCGGCTGTGCCACATGCTGCTCCGTCGAAGGGGTGATGCCGCAAAGGTATCAGGCAAAAGGCATTGGCGCCCTGTTGGCGGCGGCGCTACGGTGGCGGCATGACATCACCTCACACCCTTCCCCCACCCACCCCGTACGACCGGGGCCTGGCCCTGCTGCAGCGCCTGGAGGGCCGCGAGCCACCGTCCCTGGTCGAGGCGCTCGGCGACGTGGCGCCCGACCTGGCGCGGCTGGCCATCGGCTTCGTCTACGGCGAGGTCCTCGCGCGGCCGCAGCTGGCGCTGCCGCAGCGCCAGCTCGTCACCGTTGCCGCGCTGGCGGCGATGGGCCATGCCAGGCCGCAGCTCAAGTTCCACATCGCTGGCGCCCTGAATGCCGGCTGCAGCAGCCAGGAGATCGTGGAGCTGATGATCCACCTGGTGGTGTATGCCGGCTTTCCTGCCGGCCTGAACGGCATGTTCGCCGCCCAGGAAGTGTTCACCGAGCGGGGCGTGCCGCACCAGCCGGCCCCGCCGGCCGGCGCAGGCGCCGCCGCGGCCGACCGCTACCGGGCCGGATGGGAAGCGCTGTGCCGCATCGACGGCAGCGCGGGCACGCAGGTCGTGGCGTCGCTGGCCGGCGTGGCGCCCTACCTGGGCCGCTTCATCGTCGAGTTCGCCTTCGGCGACGTCTACACCCGCGGCGGGCTCGACCTGCTGCAGCGCGAGCTGGCCACGGTGGCCATGCTCAGTGCGCTGGGCCATGCCGCGCCGCAGCTGCGGGTGCATGCACACGGCCTGCTGAACGTGGGCGGCACGCCGGAGCAGCTGGTGGAGGTGGTGATCCAGGTCGCCGCCTATGCCGGCTTTCCGGCGGCGCTCAATGCGATGCGCGTCGTCCAGGACGTGCTGGCGGAAAGGGCGTCGATCTCCGCCGCCTGACCGGCCGCTGTGCCGCCCCGGCTAGCCGGGCCAGTGCCGCGCGAACACCGGCGCCACCACCGGATGCGCATCCACCCGCTGCATCAGCGCCGCGAAGGCCGGCCGGTGCGTGGCCAGATGGGCGCGGGCGCCCGACCACTTGGACACCACCGCGGCCAGCAGGTCGAGCGCGCCGAGCTGCCCGCCGGCCAGCCAGGGCGTGGCCTCGAAGCTGTCGGCAAACACCTCCCACAGCGCATGCAGGCGCTGCCGTGCGCCGGCCTTCAACGCATCGCAGTGGGCCGGCTCGGCCGGGCTGCACCAGCGCTCGGGGTAGTCGATGATGCCGATGGCCGCATAGCAGTTGGCCACGATGTAGACCAGCCCGCGCAGCGATTGCGCGCGGGCGGCCGGCGCCTGCGGCAGCAGGCCGCTGTCCGGGTGGCGCAGGCCCAGCTCGGCAAGGATGGCGGCGCTTTCGCTCATCACGCTGCCATCGGGCCAGCGCAGCGCCGGGATCTGCTGCAGCCGGTTGACGCCGCGCAGCTCTTCCAGCGCGGAGGCCTCGTCCCAGGTGGCCGCATCCACCCGCCGGTAGGGCTGGCCGGCCAGCTCCAGCGCGGCTTCCACCGCGGCCGACCCGCTGCCGTCATAGCCATACAGCACACAGCTTGCTTCGTGGTCCATCGTCGCGCTCCCCGCGCCTTGCGCGCCTCAGAAGGTGCCCGGGTAGGCGCCACCGTCGAGCAGGATGTTCTGGCCCGTCAGGTAGCCGGCCTGCATGCTGCACAGGAAGGCACACACCGCGCCGAACTCTTCGGCGCTGCCGAAGCGCTGCGCCGGAATGCCCATGCGCCGGCGATCGGCCAGCTCGTCCACGCCCACGCCGCTCTTGGCGGCGCCGGCCTGCATGGTCTTGCGCAGCCGGTCGGTATCGAACGCGCCCGGCAGCAAGTTGTTGATGGTGACGTTGCGCGAGGCCAGCCGGCCCTGCCGCGCCAGTCCTGCCACGAAGCCGGTGAGCCCGCTGCGCGCGCCGTTGGACAGGCCCAGCACGTCGATGGGTGCCTTCACCGCGCCCGAGGTGATGTTGACCACGCGGCCGAAGCCGCGCTCGGCCATGCCGTCCACCGTGGCCTTGATCAGCTCGATCGGCGTGAGCATGTTGGCATCCAGCGCGGCGATCCAGGCCTCGCGGTCCCAGCTGCGGAAGTCGCCGGGCGGCGGGCCGCCGGCGTTGTTCACCAGGATGTCGACCTGCGGGCAGGCGGCCAGCGCCTCGGCCCGGCCGTCGGCGGTGGCGATGTCGCCGGCCACCGCGCGCACCTCCACCTGCGGATTCAGCGCACGCAGCGCGGCCGCCGTGTCCTGCAATGCCTCCTCGCCGCGTGCGGTGATGGTGACGTTGACGCCTTCGCGCACCAGCGCCTCGGCGCATCCCTTGCCCAGCCCCTTGCTGGCGGCGCACACCAGCGCCCACTTGCCTGCCACACCCAGATCCATCGCTACTGCCTCCAACGCGTCAACAACCATACCCCGCCCAGCACCAGGCCCGTGCCCACGGCCAGCCAGGGTGTGAACGGCTCGTCCAGTATCAGCACGCCCATCGCGAGCGTGCTCATCGGCCCGATCATGCCCACCTGCGAAGCCATCGATGCGCCAATGCGCTCGATGGCCATCATCACCATCAGCACCGGCGCCACCGTGCACACGGTGGCGTTCAGCAGGCTCATCCACAGCACCGCGTCGGGCACCTGCAGCGCGGCCACCGGCTTCAGCACGAAGAACTGCGCGATGCACAGCAGGCAGGCCACGCTGCTGGCCAGGCCGCTCAGGCGGGCCGAGCCCAGGCGGCGCACCGCCTCGCCGCTGAGCACCAGGTACACCGCATAGCTCACCGCGCTGGCAAACACCAGGCCGGCGCCCAGCGCGGCGCGCGGTCCCTCGAAGCTGAGTTCACGGCCGAACACCAGCGCCACGCCCGCATAGCCCACGGCCAGTGCCAGCGCCTGCTTGCCGCTGACGCGGCGGCGGTACACCAGCCAGCCGATCAGCAGCACGATGGTGGGGTTGAGGTACAGGATCAGCCGCTCCAGGCTGGCGCTGATGTACTGCAACCCGATGAAGTCGAGGAAGCTGGCCAGGTAGTAGCCGGTGAAGCCCAGCAGACCCACCGTGCCCCAGTCGCGGCGCGACAGCGCTGGCTTGCCACGCCCGGCCCACCAGGCCAGCAGCATGAACAGCGGCAGCGCGATGAGCATGCGGAAGAACAGCACCTGCACCGCATCCACGCCGTGGCGGTACATCAGCTTGGCCACGATGGCCTTGCCGGAGAACGCGATGGCACCCGCACTGGCCAGCGCCAGCCCGGGCCACACCGGCGCGGCAGCGGCGGGCTGGGGAACGGCAGGGGCGGCAGGGGGCGTGGACATCGGCCGGGCACTATAGACGCGCGCAGCCGGATGCGCCGCAGGCCTTGCCGCATCGCGAAGGCTGCAGGCCGCCATGGAAAAGGGCTGCCGAAGCAGCCCCTTGTGCATGACCTGCGCGCCGCGCGGTCACTCTTCCTGGAAGGCTTCCTCGCGCTTCTTCTTGACCGAAGGCAGCAGCACGATGACGACCATCAGCGCGGCGGCGATCAGCAGGCCGGCCGACAGCGGACGCGTCATGAAGGTGCTCCAGTCGCCGCGCGACAGCAGCAGTGCGCGCCGCAGGTTCTCTTCCATCATCGGGCCCAGGATGAAGCCCAGCAGCAACGGCGCGGGCTCGCAGCCCAGCTTGTAGAAGATGTAGCCCACCACCGCGAAGCCGGCGCCCATGTACACGTCGAACGCGTTGTTGTTCAGCGTGTAGAGGCCAATGCAGCAGAAGCACATGATGGCCGGGAACAGGAAGCGGTAGGGCACCGTCAGCAGCTTGATCCAGATGCCGATCAGCGGCAGGTTCAGGATGATCAGCATCAGGTTGCCGATCCACATCGAGGCGATCAGGCCCCAGAAGAGGTCGGGGTTGCTGCTCATCACCTGCGGGCCGGGCTGGATGCCCTTGATGGTCATCGCACCCACCATCAGCGCCATCACCGCGTTGGGCGGGATGCCCAGCGTCAGCATCGGGATGAAGGAGGTCTGCGCGCCGGCGTTGTTGGCCGACTCGGGGCCCGCCACGCCGCGGATGTCGCCCTTGCCGAAGCGCCCGCTGGCACCGGCCAGCTTCTTCTCCATCGTGTACGAGGCGAAGGACGACAGCAGTGCGCCACCGCCGGGCAGCACGCCCAGGATGGAGCCCAGCGCGGTGCCGCGCAGCACGGCCGGCGCGGCCATCCTGAAGTCTTCCTTCGTGGGCCACAGGCCCTTCACGTTCTTGGTGAAGACCTCGCGGCTCTCGGCCGGCTGGCCCAGGTTGGCGATGATCTCGCCGAAGCCGAACACGCCCATGGCGATGGCCACGAAGTTGATGCCGTCGGTGAGCTCGGGGATGTCGAACGAGAAGCGCGGCGTGCCCGAGATGACGTCGGTGTTCACCTGGCCCAGCAGCAGGCCCAGGATGATCATCGAGATGGCCTTGAGCAGCGAGCCCGAGGCCAGCACCACGGCACCGATCAGGCCCAGCACCATCAGCGAGAAGTACTCTGCCGGGCCGAACTTGAAGGCCAGCTCCGTCAGCGGCGGCGCGAAGGCCGCGATGACGATGGTGCCCACGCAGCCGGCGAAGAAGGAGCCCAGGCCCGCGGCCGCCAGTGCCGATCCGGCCCGCCCCTGGCGCGCCATCTGGTAGCCGTCGATGGCCGTGACCACCGAGCTGGATTCACCCGGCACGTTGATCAGGATGGCGGTGGTGGAGCCGCCGTACTGCGCGCCGTAGTAGATGCCCGCCAGCATGATGAGCGCCGGCGTGGCGTCGAGTGCATAGACCGAGGGCAGCAGCATCGCGATGGTAGCCACCGGGCCCAGGCCCGGCAGCACGCCGATCAGCGTGCCGAGCACCGCGCCGCCGAAGGCGTACAGCAGGTTCTCGATCGTGAATGCCACCGCGAAGCCGGTGGACAGATTGGTCAACAAGTCCATGTCAGGAACCTCAGCCGCCGGTGGCCATGAAGGAAGGCCACAGCGGGATCACGAGGCTGAGCCCCTTGATGAAGATGAGCCAGGAGAAGACGGTGAGCACGATGGCGTTGATGAGCGCCTCGCGCAGGCGGAACTCGTCGCTGGCCGAGGCCGAGATGAGCACCAGCAGCGGCAGCGCGATGACCATGCCCATGTGCGGCAGCAGCCAGCCGAAGGCGGCCACGGCACCCACAACGATGATCAGCGGCTTCCACGCCCACTTGCCGATCGGGTCGCCGGTCTCGGTCTCGATGGTCAGGGCCTGGAACAGCACGATGGCGCCCAGGACGGCCATCAGGATGCCGAGGCCGAACGGGAAGTAGCCGGGACCCGGCCGCGCCGAGGCGCCGAAGCTGTAGCTGGTCGCTCCCCAGGCGAACGCGATGCCCACGACCACGAACATCAGCCCCGACCAGAAATCTTTCTGGCTCTTGATCTTCACGCTGTCTCCTTGCGATGCGTTGATGGCGGCGGATTCTAGGCAGGGGGGTCGGCACGGCCCCTGTGGATTCCACGTAATGCCTTATCACAGATGAGCGGCGCAACGCCACTCGACCAGGCCGGGGAAACAAGCGCTGACAAGGGTTTAGCGATGGCGGGGGCCGCCGAAACTACATCTTGAAACTGTCCCTCGCCGCCAAGAAAGGTCCCACGCCATGCGCACCCACCTGCTGCACTTCACCGTCCGTCCGGTTGCCGACGAAGCGGAACTGAGAGCAGCCTGTGCGGTGCGGGCCACCGCCTACGGCCGCCGCCTGCCCAACGTGGTGAGCCTGTGGTGCGAGCCGGACGAGCTGGACCGCCAGCCTGGCGTCATCGTGTTCGCGGCCTTCAGCAAGGCCACCGGCGAGGCCATCGGCACGGTGCGCCTGGCCACCAACCACCAGCGGCCGCTGCAGATCGAAGGCAGCGCCGCCCTGCCCGCGGCCTACCTGGGCACCCGCAATGCCGAGATCACGCGGCTGGCCATCCTGCCCGGCCAGGACGATCCGGCCATCAAGCTGGCGCTGATGAAGGCGGTGTACCAGGCGGCGCTGGCACGCAGCGTGGAGTGGATGGTGATCGGCGCGCGCCTGCCCAGCCTGGTGCGCGGCTACCAGCGCCTGGGCTTCACCGATGCCCTGCCGCGCGGCGAGATGGTGCCGCTGGCCCATGCGGGCAACCTGCCGCACCGGGTGCTGGCCTTCAACGTGCGCACCGCACGTGCCGACTGGCAGGCCGCGCAGCATCCGTTCTACGGCTTCATGATCGAGCAGCAGCACCCCGACATCACGCCGCTGCCGCAGCAGCAGGCGGTGCCCGCGGCCGGCCTGCAGGCGCTAGCGGCCTGAGTCCGCGAAGCAGCCATCGGGCGGTCGGCGCCCGCCGGTCACCGAAGCCATCACCGCCTTCAGCTCCTCCTCGGTGAAGGGCTTGCTGAGGAAGGCATCCATGCCGGCATCGGCACAGCGCTGGCGGTCCTCCAGCGCGCTGTTGGCCGTGAGCGCCACCACCGGCAGACGCGGCAGCCCCGCCTGCCGCTCGGCCTCGCGGATGCGGCGCGTGGCCTCCAGGCCATCCAGCACCGGCATCTGGCAATCCATCAGCACCAGGTCCGGCCGCTGCTGCGGCGCACCGGCGGCCGCGGCCACCGCCGCCAGGCCGTCGCGCACATGCGTGACCTGGCAGCGCAGCCGCTGCAGCATGGCCTCGGCCAGCATCGCGTTCACCTCGTTGTCCTCGGCCAGCAGCACCTTGTGCGGCAGGCCCACCGCGCGCAGGCCGGCACCTTGCGGCGGCTGCGGCACGGCGGGCTGCAGCGGCTGCAGCGGCAGCACCAGCTCGAACCGGCTGCCCTGGCCCACCCGGCTGTCGCAGCGCAGCCGCCCGCGCATGGCCTGGGTGATCTCGCGTGCGATGTTCAGGCCCAGGCCCACGCCGGCCCCGGGCACCGTGCCGGGCCGCCGCGCCTGCGTGAAGGCGTCGAAGATGTGCGGCAGGTCGGCCTCGGCGATGCCGGGGCCGGTATCGGCCACGGTGATGCGCAGGCCCTCGTCGCACCAGTCGGCGGACAGCCGCACCTCGCCATGCTCGGTGAACTTCACCGCATTGCCCAGCAGGTTGTGCAGCACCTGGCGCAGGCGGGTGGCATCGGCGATGACCTGGGTCTCGGGATCGATGTCCAGCGCCGCATGGAAGCCGATGCCACGCTCCTGGCAGCGCACCAGGTAGATGTCCACCAGCTCCTCCAGGTCGGCCAGCAGGTAGAAGGGCGCGGGCTTGAGCTCCACCCGGCCGGCCTCGATGCGGGAGAGGTCGAGCAGGTCGTTGATGATCTGCAGCAGGTGCTCGCCCGAATGCTCGATCAGGCCCAGCCGGTGGCGCACCTGCGGATCGGGATGCTCGGCGGCCAGCATGCGCGCCAGCCCCAGAATGCCGTGCAGCGGCGTGCGCAGCTCATGGCTCATGGTGGCCAGGAAGCGTGTCTTCACGCGGCTTTCCCGCTGCGCCAGGGCCAGCGCCAGCGCACGCTCCTCCGCGATGCGGGCGGTGAGGAAGCGCAGCCGGAACACCTCGGCCAGCCGCAGCTCCGATCGCCGCGCGGTGGCCAGCAGCAGGCCCAGGAACAGCAGCAGGCCGATGCCGCCGGTCAGGCCGATGCGGTCGCCGCGCCAGATCATCGCCAGCGCGGTGGGCAGGATCATCGGCAGCACGTAGGCCAGCGTCGCCTGCTGGCGCACCTGCAGTCCGAAGGTGGCCACCGCGGCCACGCTGCACAGGCTGGCCGCGATCACGGCGACGATCTCCTCGTCGGGCGAGCGCATCAGCCAGGCGCCGCCCAGGCCCCATACCGCGCCATCCACCGCCAGCAGCGCCACCGTCCAGCGCAACCAGCCTTCGGTGCCAGGCCGCCCGCGCAGCCGGTACACCTGGGCCTGCACCATGCGCGGCACGGCCACGCCGATCTTCAGCGCCACCCAGGTCCACAGCAGCTGCGGCTCCACCCGGCCGTAGACATGCAGCGCCAGCACCATCGCGAAGCCGGTGGCCACCAGGGTGCCCAGCGTGGTGTGGGCGAACAGCATGCGCAGCTGTTCGGTGGTCACCTGGGCGGCGACCTCTGGGGGCGGTGGCGGGGCCGCTTGCGCAGTGCGCTCCCCGGGGCTGCCCATCGGGTGATCGTCGGTGCTGGACATCCGCCACCAGTATGACCGCGCCCGTGGCATGGTGGCCGGCCCCTGTCCCTAGAAGGTCAGCCGGTCTCGCTCCACTTGGGCGTGGTGCGCAGCACTTCCTCGATCGTGGTGCTGCCGTCGGCGACCTTCATCACGCCGGCCAGGCGCAGCGGGTGCATGCCGTCGGCCAGGGCCTGGCGGCGCAGGGCGGCCGGGTCCAGCACCGGATGCACGGCGGCGCGGGCCGCGTCGCTCATCACCATCAGCTCGTACAGGCCGGCGCGGCCGCGGAAGCCCGTCATGCGGCATTCCAGGCAGCCCACCGGCCGGTAGGCCCGCACCGCGCCCTTCAGCCGCCACGGATGGGCGGCGGCATCCAGCGTTTCGCGGGTGGCGCCCTCGTCGCGCACCTTGCAGGCCGGGCACAGCGTGCGCGCCAGCCGCTGCGCCAGCACGCCGATGACGGTGGCGCTGATGAGGTACGGCGGCACGCCCAGGTCGGCCAGCCGGGTGATGGCGCTGGCGGCGTCGTTGGTGTGCAGCGTGCTGAACACCAGGTGGCCGGTGAGCGCGGCCTGGATGGCCATCTCGGCGGTGGCCAGGTCGCGTATCTCGCCCACCATGATGATGTCCGGGTCCTGCCGCATCAACGCGCGAAGGCCTTCGGCAAAGCCCAGGTCCAGCGCGGTCTGCACCTGCGTCTGGTTGAGCGCGGGCTCCACCATCTCGATCGGGTCTTCGATCGTGCAGACGTTCACCTCGTCGGTGGCCAGCTTCTTCAGCGTGGAATACAGCGTGGTGGTCTTGCCGCTGCCGGTGGGCCCGGTCACCAGGATGATGCCGTGCGCGCGGCCGGTCAGCTCCTGCCAGCGCTGCGCCTCGTTGGCGCCGAAGCCCAGCGCCTCGATGCTCTTGACCACGGTGTCGGGGTCGAAGATGCGCATCACCATCTTCTCGCCGAAGGCCGTGGGCAGCGTGGACAGCCGCATCTCCACCTCGCCGCCGGGCACGCCGCCCACCTCGGGGCGGATGGTCTTGATGCGGCCGTCCTGCGGGCGGCGGCGCTCCACCACGTCCATGCGGCCCAGCAGCTTGATGCGCGCGGTCATCGCGGTCATCACCGAGGCCGGCAGCTGGTAGACGGTATGCAGCACGCCGTCGATGCGGAAGCGGATGGCGCCCATGTCGCGCCGCGGCTCCAGGTGGATGTCGCTGGCACGCTGGTCGAAGGCGTACTGCCACAACCAGTCCACCACCTGCACCACGCCCTGGTCGTTGGCGTCCAGCTGCTTGTTGGCCTTGCCCAGCTCCACCAGCTGCTCGAAGCTGGCGATGGCCGAGGTCTCGCCGCTCCGGGCCGCGGCCTTGACCGACCGCGCCAGCGTGTAGAACTCGGTGGTGTAGCGCTGCACGTCCACCGGGTTGGCCAGCACCAGCTTGAGCTTCTTGCGGGTGTGGCCCTCGATCTCGGACAGCCAGCCGGTGTCCAGCGGCTCGCTGGTGGCCACGGTCACTTCCACCAGCCCGACGTTCAGCGGCAACGCGCGGCGCGATTCGGCATAGTGGATGGACATGACGTCGGCCACGCGGCCCACGTCCACCTTCAGCGGGTCGATGCGCACATAAGGCATGCCGAGGTGGCCGGCCAGCCATTCGGTCAGGGCCTCGGTGTCCAGCGGCTTGCCAATGCCCTGGCGCACCAGGCCGGCGGCGCCCAGGCGCACCAGCGGATGCTGGCGGCTGTCGCCGGCGCCGAAGCGGCGGGCCACGCGCTCGGCCTCCTCCGCGGCGATCCAGCCATCGGCCTGCAGCCACTGCAGCAGGGCCCGCCAGTCGAGCCGGCCGGCAGGTGCGTCGGCGATTGCGCGCTGCGCAGGGGAGGAAGCGGCTGGATTCATGCGGGCGTGTACTGCGGCGGGCGGTTCGGCGGGGATCAGGCGGCGGCGGCCGGCAGCGGCAGCGGGCGCACCATGCGCAGCCACTTGCGGGCCGGCACGCCCAGCGGGCCGAACCGCTTTTCGATGTTATCGGCGCGGGCAATGAGTTCTTCACGATCCGGCACCACCACGCCGCGCGCGGCCACCACCACGGTGTTGCCTTCGCGCGTGGGCCGCAGGCTCCACACCTGGTCGCGACCGAAGGCGGCGGCGATGCGCTCGGCGCTCGCCAGGAAGCTGGCATGGCGGCCGAACAGGTTGACCGTCATCAGCCCGCCATGGGCCAGCACGCGATGGCAGTCGGCGTAGAAGCGCTCGTCGTCCAGCACCGGCGCGGCAGCCTCGTGGTCGTACAGGTCGACGTTGAGCACCTGCACCGTCTGCGTGTGGGCCGCGCTGCGCACCCAGGCGCCTGCGTCCTGGTTCAGCACCGTCAGCCGCTCGTCGTCGTCACCCAGCCGGAAGCGCATGCGGCAGGCGGCGATGACGGCCGGGTTGATCTCCACCGCCGTGGTCCGCATGCGCAGCACCTGGTGGCAGAAGCGGGTGATGGCCGCCGCGCCCAGCCCCAGCTGCACCGCATGGCCCTGCGTGAGTTCGTCGGTGGGGCGCCACAGCATCCAGGCCATCATGCGCTGGATGTATTCCAGCTCCAGCGCACGTGGCTTGGCGATGCGCATGGCGCCCTGCACCCAGACCGATTCGAGGTGCAGGTAGCGCACGCCGTCCAGCTCCGACAGCGTGACCTCGGGCAGGGAGGCCGCCTTCATGCGGCCACCCCGGCGGCCACGAAGGCCTCGCGCCAGGCGGCCAGCTTGCGCTCGAAGGACCAGCTCGCGTTGGCCGGGCTGGTGGATGGCAGGCGCCACACCGGCAAACCGAGCGCCGCAGTCACGCGCATGGAGCGGGCCGATTCGGCGCCGTTGTGCGCGATGCCGCGCAGGCCGGGTGCGTGCCGCAGCAGGTCGGGCAGGTCGTTGGGCTCGGCGGCCTTGATCGCGCTGTCCAGGCTGCCGGAGCGGCGGCAGGCCGCATACACATCCCACAGTCCGAGGCCGCGGTCGCGCACTTCCTGCAGGCGCGCTTCATAAGTCAGGGAACGCAGGTCGATCTCCCAGAGGGCCGACAGGATCGGCCAGAAATGATTGCGGGGATGGGCGTAGTACTGCTGCGCCACCAACGACCGCGCACCGGGAAAGCTGCCCAGCACCACCAGCCGGGTGTGGGAGGCGATGACCGGCGCCAGGCCGGTGAGCACGGGCAGCGGCCCGGTCATGCAGCGAGTGCCGACAACCGCGGCAGCGCGGCGCGCGCATTGTCGGCCGTGCGGCGGGCGGTGTGCTCCAGCGTCCAGCCGCGCAGCTCGGCCAACGTGCGGGCGATGCGCGGCAGCTCGGCCGCCTCGTTGCGGCCGCTGGCCTCGCCCTGGGCGCGGGTGTCGGCGGTGCGGTAGAGCCAGTGCGGCGGGATGTCCGGCGCGTCGGTCTCCAGCACCGGCACATGGTCCGGCACGCTGGCGGCCAGGTGGCGGATCTGCCGTGCGCGCTCGAAGGTCATCGCACCGCCGAAGCCCAGGCGAAAGCCGCGGTCCACGAACTGCGCGGCCTGCGCGTCGCTGCCGTTGAACGCATGCACGATGCCGCCGGGCACCTCGATGCGGCGCAGGTGCTTGAGCAGCAGGTCGGCCGAGCGCCGCACATGCACGATGACCGGCAGGCCGGCATCCCGCGCCAGCTTGAGCTGGGCCGCATAGAAGCGCTCCTGCCGCGCGACATCCAGCCCGGGCACGAAGAGGTCGAGGCCGATCTCGCCCACCGCCACCAGCCGCGGGTCGTCCGCATGTTCGCGCAGCGCCTGGGCCATGCGGTCGAGGTCCTCGTCGGCCGACTGGCCCACGTACAGCGGATGGATGCCCCAGGCATAGGCCAGGCCATGCTGGTGCGCCAGCGTGCGAACCGTATCGAAATGCTTCACCAGCACCGCCGGCAGCACCAGCATGCCAACCCCTGCCGCACGGGCCCGGGCCACCACTTCGCCGCGGTCGGCGTCGAATTCGGGCGCGTCGAGATGGATGTGGGTGTCGATCCAGGACATGGCATGGATCATGCCGCAGCAAGCCCGAAGTCCCGGCTTGCTGCGCAAACCCGCATGCCGTGCTACTGTCGTCTTGAGTCTTCTTGACTGTTCAGGGGCGTCATGAAACGAACTCCGCTCTACAGCGCGGCCAGCCGCTCGCGGCAGGCCGCTCCTCCGGTGCCCACGGCGCCGACCGAGGCCGCACGGCGCAGCGCCGCGCCGGGCCCATCGCCCGGAGAAGCGTCGGCGCATGGACCGCCCGAGGCAAGCGCCGGTGCAGGTGCGCCACGGCCGCCGCGCGGCACTTCCACCCGGGCAGGCCGCTGGGCCTTCGCGGGCGGCGGTGCGCTGGTGGGCCTGTGCGTGGCCACCGTGGCGCTGTTGATGCTGCAGCCGCCCGGCCAGCGGCTGACGCAGAAGGACATCGACAAGGCGGTGCTGCACACCCTCAACACCAAGCCGCTGCCGCAGCTGTCCACCAAGGCGGCCGACATCGTTCGGCCATCGGTGGTGCGGGTGGTGGGCCTGTCCAGCCCCAGCGATGCCGAGGCCAAGGACGACGATGAGGGCGGCGTGGGCAGCGGCGTGGTCATCACCGACCGCGGCGTGATCCTCACCAACCTGCATGTGGTGGCGGGCTCGCGCCGGGTGAAGGTCACGTTTGCCGACGGCACCGAGGCCGACGCGCAGGTGATCAACGTGCAGCCCGAGAACGACCTGGCGGTGCTGCAGGCGCAGAAGCTGCCCGACGACCTGGTGCCCGCCACCATGCGCTCCACCGGCGACCTGCGCCCCGGCGACCGGGTGACGGCGGTGGGCTTTCCGTTCGGCATCGGGCCTTCGGTGTCGCACGGCGTGGTCTCGGGGCTGAAGCGCGAGTTCCGCTCGCCCGAAGGCAAGCAGGTTCTCACCAACCTCATCCAGTTCGACGCCGCGGCCAACCCGGGCAATTCGGGCGGCCCGCTGGTCACCGACGAAGGCGAGGTGGTGGGCATCGTCACCGCCATCCTCAACCCGGTGCAGCAGCGCTTCTTCGTGGGCATCGGCTTTGCCGTGCCCATCGAGAACGCCGCGGCCGGCGCCGGCATGCACCCGTTCTAGGCACAGCCTGTCCTGTTTCCAGTTCACCAGGAGTTCCATCGATGGATAACCAACGCAGCGCCGCCGACGTCAGCACCTTGATGGAGCAGGTGCTCTACGAGGTCAAGCGGGTGGTGGTGGGCCAGGACCGCTTCCTCGAGCGGGTGATGGTGGCCATGCTGGCGCAGGGCCACCTGCTGGTCGAAGGCGTGCCCGGCCTGGCCAAGACGCTGACGGTCAACACGCTGGCCAAGGCGGTGTCGGGCCAGTTCAAGCGCATCCAGTTCACGCCCGACCTGGTCCCGGCCGACCTGGTGGGCACGCGCATCTACAACCAGAAGAGCGGCGACTTCAGCACCTCGCTGGGGCCGGTGTTCGCCAACCTGCTGCTGGCCGACGAGATCAACCGCGCGCCGGCCAAGGTGCAGAGCGCGCTGCTGGAGGTGATGCAGGAGCGGCAGGTGACCATCGCCGGTCACAGCTACCCGGTGCCCAAGCCCTTCCTGGTGATGGCCACGCAGAACCCGATCGAGACCGAAGGCACCTACCCGCTGCCCGAGGCGCAGGTGGACCGGTTCATGATGAAGGTGATCGTCGGCTACCCCACCGACGAGGAAGAGTTCGTCATCGTGCAGCGGGTGACCGGCGCGCCGGTGGACGTGGTGCCGGTGGCCACCACCGACCAGCTGGCCGCGCTGCAGCAGGAGTGCCGACGCTCGTACGTCGATCCGTCGCTGATCAACTACGCGGTCAAGCTGGTGGCCGCCACCCGCGAGCCCGGCCGCTTCGGCCTGCCCGACCTGGCGAAGTACATCACCTTCGGCGCCAGCCCGCGGGCCACCATCAACCTGATCGAAGGCGCGCGGGCGCTGGGCTTCCTGCGGGGCCGCAACTATGCGCTGCCGGAGGACGTGAGCGACCTGGCTGCCGATGTGCTGCGCCACCGCCTGTCGCTGAGCTACGAGGCGCTGAGCGACGGCATCACCGCCGAGCAGATCGTCTCGCAGATCCTGCAGAAGGTGCCCGCGCCGGCGCGGCCGCTGGAGCACCAGGACGCCAAGGTCGTCAACGGCTGAGCCGGCACGCCACCATGCAAGCCACCGAAACCCCGCCCGGCGGCGTCGAGGCGCTGCTGACGCAGCTGGAATGGACCGTGCTGCGCCGCCTGGACGGCTGGCTGCAGGGCGACTACCGCACGCTGATGCGCGGCAACGGCCTGGACCTGGCCGACCTGCGCGAGTACCAGCACCACGACGACGTGCGCCACATCGACTGGAACGTCACCGCCCGGCTGCAGCAGCCGCATGTGCGCGAGTTCACCGAGGACCGGGAGCTGAGCGCCTGGTTCCTGCTGGACCTCAGCCCGTCCATCGACTTCGGCGCCCGGGTGCGCAAGCGCACGCTGTCCACCCACTTCGTCGGCGCGATGGCACGCGGCCTCACCCGCCACGGCAATCGCGTGGGCGCCCTGCTCTACGGCAGCCAGGTGGACGCGGTGATCCCCGCGCGCGGCGGCCGCCGCCATGTGCTGCACCTGCTGCACCGGCTGCAGTCGCGGCCCGCGGCCAAGCTGGGCACCGGCACCCGGCTGGCCGACCTGCTGCAGCGGGCGGCCGGCGCGATTCCGCGGCGCTCCAGCGTGTTCGTGGTGTCCGACTTCATCAGCGAGCCCGGCTGGGACAAGCCGCTGGCGCAGCTGGCCCGCCGCCATGACGTGGTGGCCGTGCGCCTGTATGACCCGCTGGAGATGAAGATCCCCGACCTGGGCATGGTGCTGATGCAGGATGCCGAGACCGGCGAGCAGATGTTCGTCGACACCGGCGCGCGCGGCTTCCGCCAGCGCTTCGAGAAGATCGCCGCCGAACGCGAGGCCGCGCTGCTGGACGGCCTGGCGCGCGCCGGCGTGGACACGCTGGAGCTGTCCACCGAGGACGACCTGGCCGATTCGCTGCTGCGCTTCGTCGATGCCCGCAAGCAGCGCAGCCGACTTGCAGCGGGGGCCGTCGGCACCCGGAGGTTTGCATGATGAACGGATTCAATTTCCTCTGGCCCGACCTGCTGTGGCTGCTGCTGGCGGTGCCGCTGCTGGTGCTGCTGTACCTGTGGCTGCTCAAGCGCCGCAAGCGCAGCGCGGTGGCCTGGGCCAGCCTGGGCATCGTGAAGGAGGCGGTGGGCCGCGGCAACGCCTGGCGCCGCCATGTGCCGCCGCTGCTGTTCCTGGCCGCGCTGGTGTCGCTGCTGCTGGCCATCGCGCGGCCGGCGGCCAAGATCACGCTGCCGCTGGTGGAGCAGACCATCGTGCTGGCCATCGACGTGTCGGGCAGCATGCGCGCGGCCGACGTGGAGCCCAACCGCTTGGTGGCCGCCCAGAACGCGGCCAAGAGCTTCATCGCCGACCTGCCGCGCCAGGTGCGCGTGGGCGTGGTGAGCTTTGCCGGCACCGCCGCCGTGGTGCAGCCGCCCACCACCAGCCGGGACGACGTGGCCGCCGCCATCGACCGCTTCCAGCTGCAGCGGGGCACCGCCATCGGCAGCGGCATCGTGCTGTCGCTGGCCACCATCTTCCCGGATGCCAACATCGACCTGTCGCAGGTCACCGGCCAGCGGCCGATGCCCGGCGGGCTGGACGAGAAGAAGGCCGACCCGGGCACCGCGCCGGTGGAGCCCGGCTCCTACAACTCGGCCGCCATCATCCTGCTGACCGACGGCCAGCGCACCACCGGCCCCGATTCCATCGACGCTGCCCGCATGGCCGCCGACCGCGGCGTGAAGGTGTACACCGTGGGCATCGGCACCAAGGAAGGCGAGACCATCGGCTTCGAAGGCTGGTCGATGCGGGTGCGGCTGGACGAGGAGACGCTGAAGAACGTGGCCTCCGCCACCCGCGCCGAGTACTTCTACGCCGGCACCGCCGAGGACCTGAAGAAGGTGTACCAGTCGCTGGGCTCGCGGCTGACGGCGCAGAAGAAGGAGACCGAGATCACCGCGCTGTTCGCCGGCCTGGGCGCAGCGCTGGCGGTGGCCGCAGCGGCGCTGTCGCTGCTGTGGTTCCACCGGGTGCTGTAGCGCCCCGTGCTGCAGCGCGCCGTCAGTTGAAGCGCGTGGCCAGCGCCTCCGACGCCTTGGCGGTGGACAGCGCGCGGCGGCCGATCACCTCCACCCGCTGCACCGGCTGCACCGGCTGCGCCGGCGCGGCCGCGGCTTCCTGGCTTTCCTGCAGCGAGGCACGGCGGCCGATCACCACCACCTGCTGCACGCCCTGAGGCTCCACCGCCGGCGGCGGCAGGCGCTTGCCCACCACCACCACGCGCTGCACCGGCTCGCCAGCCTGGGCGGCGGGTGCGGCCGCCAGGCCGGCGGCGGCGGCGATGGCGGCGCTCATCACGAGCACGGTGGTGCGAAGCGGGCGTTGCATGTTCATGGCGGTACTCCTGGCTGCTGACGGGGTCAGTGTGCAAAGCCGCCGGCTGCGCAACCAGCGGCGTGCGACGAACCGCCGCCACGGCGGTGCGAGCTGCCGTGCAGACCGACCGGCTGCGCCGCCTCGCTACAGTGCGGCACCCGTTTCCGCTTTCAGTTCAGGATCCCTTTGCCATGACCGGCTCCCACCGCCCACTGGTTCGTGTCTTCCTCACCGGGCTGCTGGCCGCCCTGCCGCTGGCCGCCACGCTGGCCATCCTGGTGTGGCTGGTGCAGCTGCTGCTGCAGTGGGTGGGCCCGGGCAGCCTGCTGGGCAGCGTGTTCGTGGCGCTGGGCTTCGGCCTGGGCGGCACCGCGGTGCTGGGCTACCTGCTGGGCATCGCCTTCGTCTGCGCCGGGCTGTTCGCGCTCGGCCTGCTGGTGGAAACCGGCCTGCAGCGTGGCCTGGCCCGGCTGGTGGATGGCGTGATGCTGCGCATCCCCGTGGTGCGCACGGTGTACGACATGGTGCGCAAGATGGTGGGCCTGTTCGCACCCGGGCAGGACGACAGCCTGCGCTCGATGAGCCCGGTGTGGTGCCACTTCGGCGGCGTGGGCGGCGCGGCCGCGCTGGCACTGCTGGGCAGCCCGGAGCCGGTGCTGCTCGAAGGCCGCCGCTACCTGGCGGTGATGGTGCCCACCTCGCCGGTGCCCATCGGCGGCGGGCTGCTGTACGTGCCGGAGGAATGGGTGGTGCGCGCCGACATCGGCATCGACGCGGTGACCAGCATCTACGTGTCGATGGGCCTCACCTCGGCCCAGCACCTGGGCGCCGCGGCGCCGGTGCGTCAGGGGCCCTGAAAGCCGCCGGCGCGCAGCGTGATGACCAGGGTGTCCCGGTGGCCCTGGTCGCCGTCGGGCTGGATGGGCGTGCTTTCGTGGATCACGCGCGCATCATCCAACAGCAGCGTGGTCCAGGGCTGGGTCATCGTGAAGCGCAGGCCGTGCGGGCCATCGGCCTCGAACACGCGGGTCTCGCCGCCCTTCACATGGTGGCGCTGCACCAGCATCACCGCCACCAGGTCCACGCCGTCGCGGTGCGCGCCTTCAGGCGTGGGCCGCCCGATGCCGCCCTGGGTGTCGATGCGGAAGGGATGCGCCTCGATGTACCAGGGCTGGCTGCCGCGCAGTGCGCTGGCGCGCCCGGCCAGCATGCACAGCAGGCGGTGCCACAGCGGATCGCCCACCAGCGCCGGCTCGATGGGCTCGAACCAGCGCTCGATGCCGCCGTGCAGCGCGTTGTATTCCACCGGCTGCCAATGCGCGCGGTGCGGCATCAGGGCCACCGCCTCGCCTTCCACCACGAAGCAGCCATGGCGCCGGCGGCGGTAGCGGCCACCATCGCGCAGGTGCTCGTCGGGCGGCAGGCGGTCCCAGAAGGGCAGCCAGCGCGCCAGGGCCTCGGGCGTGGCCTGGAGGCTGTGGCACAGGCCGGCGGCATCGAGCACCGCATGGCCCTGGCGTTGCATGGCCGCGTCGACTTGCGCGGGTGGGGTGATGGGAGGCTGCAACATGGTGCACCGAGGATAACCGGCCGGCGTACACCGCCGTCACGGCACAATCGGTCACCCTTGCGGCACCGTTCGATGTCCATCAAGCACCGCATCCTCGTCATCGTGCTGGCGCTCCACGCGCCCTGGCTGCAGGCGCAGACGCCGGCGGAGCTCGTCCTTTCCGGCCGCCAGGCCCTGGGCGCCGACCCCGAGGCCAGCCGCGCGCTGGCCGGACGCGCGCTGGAAGCCCTGGCCCGCCGCCCCGATGCGGACGTGCACCTGCGTGCCCGCCTGCTGCTGTGCGACTACTTCGCCGAACGCGACCTGGCCGCCGCCGAGCAGCAGGCGCAGGCGATGCGCGCGCTGCTGCCGGCCACCCGCCGCGGCGGCGCGGAGGCCGCCGTCCTGCTGTGCGAAGGCGTGGCCCAGGAAGCCCGCGGCGACAGCCGGCGTGCGCTCGCGCTGTTCGACCGTGCGGTGTCCACCGCGGCCGCCGGCGGGGACGACGAGCTGATGGCCGACGCCCTGTTCCAGCGTGCCTACCTGCGCGGCGTGCAAGGCGAGCTGGCGGCCGGCCTCACCGACATGCGCCGCGCCATGTCGCTGTACGAGAAGCTGCAGCAACCGCAGCAGGCGCAGAACGCGCTCAGCGGCATCGCCATCCTCTACAACCGCATGGGCGACCATGCGCAGGCGCGGCACTACTTCGAGGCCTCGCTCAAGCTGCAGCGGGCCTCCGGCATGTCCCGCGAGGAACTGGTGACGCTGCACAACCTGGGCCGCACGCTGGAAGGCATGGCCGACTGGCCCGCCGCGCACAAGGCCTTCGAGGAGGCGCTGCACCTGGCCCGCCGGATCCACTACCCGCGCGGCGAGGCCTATGCATTGCGCGGCCTGGCCAGCGTGCGCAATGCGCGGCAGGCGCCCTCGGAGGCGCTGGCGCTGCTCGACCTGGCCTCGCAGATCCAGCAGGACACGCCGGACGAGCGGCTGCGCGGCCAGTTCCTGCTGCAGCGGGGCATCGCGCTGCGCCAGCTGCACCGGCCGGCCGAGGCAGTGGAACTGCTGCAGCAGGCGATGGAAATCTTCCGCCGCGCGGATTCGCTGGCCGAGCAGGTGGCCGCCGGTGGCGAGCTGGCCGCAGCGCTGAAGGACAGCGGCGACTGGCGCGCCGCCTTCACCCACCATGCCGCCTTCAAGGAAGCCTCCGACACGCTGCTGCGCCGCCAGCTGGACCAGCGCTTCGCCACGCTGAAGATCGAGTTCGACAGCGCCGCCAAGGACAAGGAGAACGCGCTGCTGCAGCGTGAGAAGAGCGCCGCCGATGCCGCGCTGGCCCAGGAACGGCGGGTGGGCCGCCTGAAGCTGGTGGTCATGCTGCTGGCCACCGCGCTGGTGGTGGTGCTGGCCGCGCTGGCCTGGCGCCAGCGGCGCAGCGGCCGCACGATGCAGAAGCTGGCGATGACCGACGAGCTGACCGCCCTGCCCAACCGCCGCCATGTGCTGGCGCGGCTGGAAGCCCTGCTGGCGCCCGGCGCCGGTGGCGGTGCGCTGCTCATCGTCGACCTGGACCATTTCAAGCGCTTCAACGACGAGCGCGGCCACCTGATCGGCGACGAGGTCCTGCGCGCCGTGGCCGACGTGCTGCGCCAGGCGGTGCGCCCGCCGGCCGCGGTGGGCCGCCTGGGTGGCGAGGAATTCGTCGTGGTGCTGCCGCGCGCCGACGTGATGCGCGCCGCCGAGGTGGCGGAAGACCTGCGCCGCCGGGTGCAGGCCATTGACGCGGCGCCTTGGAGCCTGGGTTCGGGCACCGAGATCACCACCAGCGTGGGCCTGACGCTGACCGAGCCCGGGGACGACCTGAGCACGATGCTGCGTCGGGCCGACGAGGCCCTGTACGCGGCCAAGGCCGCCGGTCGCAACCGCGTGGTGGTGCGCACCAAGGTGACGGAGGCGCAGGACGGCCAGCAGGCCGATGCGGTGATCGGCGCGGCCCGGCAGGCGCTGCGCCTGCCGCTGGCGTCGGCGGACGCCGACTCTCATTCCCGGGGTTGACACAGGTCAAGTTTCACTCCGGTGACTTTTATCACTTGACTCTAATTTACTGCCATTTCTAGCCAGTTTGCCTAGACTGGGTTGGTGGCTCAACTGCACGACTCCCCGTGGCCCCTGCTGGGCCGTGAGAGCACCGCACTGCTCGAGGTGTCGGACTGCGCCATGGCCGTGCTCGATACCAGCGGCTGCATGCTCTGGCAGAACAGCGCCTTCACCACCCTGATCGGCCGCCCGCCGGGCGCGCTGCAGGGCCTGCACCTGGCGGCGGTGCTGCACAGCGCCGGCTCGGCCACCAGCGGCGCGCCACAGCCGCTGTCCATCGCCCATCGGCTGGCCGCCGGCCAGCGCATCGACGGCATGGAACTGCCCGGCCTGCACACCGACGGCCGGCCCTGGGTCGGTCGCCTGAGCGTGGCGCCCGACCCCGGCGGCCACTACCTGCTGGCCACGCTGGCCGACGTGACCGAGGCGCATCGCCTGCGGCAGCACAACGAGCAGTTGCGCGAGCAGCTGGACGTGGTGCAGCAACTGGCCGGCATCGGCCTGTGGGAATGCGACGCGCGCACGCAGGACAGCCGCTGGGACCGCCAGACCTTCCGCCTGGCCGGCCAGCCGCCCGGCCCGCAGCCGCCCACGCTGGAACAGCTGGCCCGCCGGATCCATCCCGACGACGACTTCATCGGCCGCTACCGGCGCTCGCTGCTGGCGCCGGGCGATTACTCGGCGCGCTTCCGCCTGCATGACCGCGAAGGCGGCGTGCGGCACCTGCATTCGCAGTGGCGGGTGCAGCCCGGCGCCGACGGCCTGCCGCGCCGGGTACTGGGCATCCTGCGCGACGCCACCGACCTGGCCGAGCTGGTGCGGTCCTTCGAGGACACCAGCACCCACCTGTCTCTGGCCCTGGAGCTGGGCAGCATCGCCATCTGGCGGCACGACCTGCGCAACGACAGCGTGGCCTGCAATCCGCAGATGCGCAGTCTGGCCGCGCTGCCGCCCGGCGACGCCGACTTCGCCCATGCCGACTGGCTGGCCGCGGTGCACCCGGCCGACCTGCCGCGGGTGCAGGCCGACCTGGCGCAGGCCCGTCGCGGCACCGAGCCGACGGACCTGCAGGCCCGCTACCGCGGCCCGGACGGCAGCTGGCGCATGCTGCTCACCCGTCGCGTGGCCCAGCGCGACGAGCAGGGCCGCGTGGTGGCCTTGCTGGGCGTGGCCTTCGACGTCAGCGGCCAGGCGGCCGACGCCGAGCGCGCGCTGGCCCTGGCCCGCACGCTGGAGGCCGCGGCCCGCGCCACCGGCCTGGGCATCTGCGCGCTGGAGCGCCGGGGCCGCCGCCACCGCCGCTGGCACATCACCTGGAATGCGCAGATGCATGCGCTGTCGGCCTGGCCCGCCGGCAGGCGTCCGCCGTTGCGGCTGTCGGAGTGGGTACGCCACTGTGTGCACGAGGACGATGCGATGCTGGTGCAGGGCGTGATCAGCCGCTGGCTGCGCCGGCCGAGCGGCCCGCTGGACCTGCAGTTCCGCACCCGCACGCCGCCCGGCGACGGGCCGCGCTGGCTGTCCGTGCGCGGCGATGCGCCCGACGACCGGCAGCTGTTCGCGGTGGTGATGGACGTGACCGACCGCCATCTGTCGCTGCAGCGCCTGCAGGCCGCGGTGGAGCGGGCCGAGCTCGCCACGCGCGGCGTGGGCATCGGCACCTGGGAGCGGCGCGCAGACGGCACCGTGCTGTGGGACGAGCAGATGTTTCGCCTGCGGGAGATGCCGATGCAGGTGCCCGCGCCCGACACCGCCGCGCGGCTGGCGGTGGTGCACCCCGACGACCGCGAGGCGATGGCGTGCTACCACCCGTCGTCCGAGGGCATGGCGATGTCGCCCACCTATGAATTCCGCGTGGTGCTGCCCGATGGCCGCGTGCGCTGGCTGGCCTCCCGCTCCCGTCCGCTGCCCGACGCCCATGGCCGCGAGATGCGCCGCATCGGCGTCAACTGGGACATCACCGACAACAAGATGGCCGAGCTGGCCCAGCGCGAGCGCGAAGCGGCGCTGCGCGAAAGCCAGGCCAAGTCGCGGCTGCTGGCGCGCATCAGCCACGAACTGCGCACGCCGCTCAATGCCATCCTGGGCGTCACCCAGCTGATGCTGATGGCCGCCGGCACGCCCGACCCCGCGCAGCGCCAGCGCCAGCTGGAGCAGGTGCAGTCGGCCAGCCGACACCTGCTGGCGCTGATCGACGGCGTGCTCGACCTGTCGGCCTACGAAGGCGGCGAGATGCGCCTGGCGCTGCGGCCGGTGGACCTGTCGGCGGTGGTGGCGCAGTCCGTCTCGCTGCTGGCCTCGGCGGCGCAGCAGCGCGGCATCACCATCGAAGGCCCGGCCGCCGGCCCGCCACCACCGCCGCCGCGCGGCGACGCCACCCGGCTGCGCCAGGTGCTGGTGAACCTGCTGTCCAACGCCATCAAGTACAACCGGCCGCAGGGCAGCGTGCGCATCGCCACCCGTGCCGTGGCCGCGGACCAGGTGCCCGAGGGGCATGAGAAGGTGGGCCATGTGGTGCTGTCGGTGGCCGACACCGGGCCCGGCATCCGGCCCGAGCAGATCGGCCAGCTGTTCCAGCCCTTCAACCGCCTGGGCCGCGAGCATGACGAGGTGGAAGGCACCGGCATCGGCCTGGCCATCGTGAAGGCGCTGGCCGGCAGCATGGGCGGCTGGGTGCAGGTGCACAGCTCGCCCGGCGAGGGCAGCACCTTCGAGGTGTGGCTCCAGCAGGCGCAGACGGCCGACGAAGCCGGCCTGCCGCCCGCCACGCCGGCACCGCCCGGCACGCCCAGCCGGGCCGACGACCTGCGCCGGCCGCTGCCACGCCTGCGCAGCGACGGCACCGGCAGCGTGCTCTACATCGAGGACAACCCGATCAACGCGATGATCGTGCAGGCCTCCATGGCGCACCGGCCGCTGATCCAGCTGCAGGTGGCGGTGGACGGCACGTCCGGCATACGGCTTGCCGGCACATCGTGCCCGGACCTCGTGCTGCTGGACATGCAGTTGCCCGACACCGATGGCCATGCCGTGCTGAAAGCGCTGCGGGCCGACCCGCGCACGGCGCACCTGCCGTGCATCGCGCTGTCGGCCAACGTGATGTCCGACGACATCCAGCGGGCACTGGCCGCCGGTTTCACTGACTACTGGACCAAGCCCATCGAGCTGCCGGCCCTGCTCGGCGCGCTGGACACCTTGTTCGGCCGCGCCGGCGAACCCCCACGTGCCTGACGCGGCGGCGCCACGCCGTCAGGCATCCGACCACCGGGCGCCGGACAATCGGGCCCATGTCCCAGTATTTCGAAGTCCACCCCGACAACCCTCAGCCCCGCCTGCTCAAGCAGGCCGCGCAGCTGCTGCAGCAAGGCGGCGTCGTGGCGATCCCCACCGACTCCAGCTATGCGCTGGTGTGCCAGCTGGACGACAAGTCCGCCGTGGAGCAGCTGCGCCGCATCCGCGAGGTGGACGAGAAGCACCACCTCACGCTGCTGTGCCGCGACCTGAGCGAGCTGGCCAGCTACGCGCGCGTGGACAACAAGCAGTACCGGCTGCTGAAGCTGGGCACGCCCGGCCCCTTCACCTTCATCCTGGAAGCGACGAAGGAAGTGCCGCGGCGCGTCAGCCATCCGTCGCGCCGCACCATCGGCCTGCGCGTGCCCGACCACAAGGTGACGCAGGCGTTGCTGGAGGCGCATGGCCAGCCGCTGCTGGCCACCACGCTGATACCGCCCGGCGAGACCGATCCGATGAACGACCCCGCGGACATCCGCGAACGCTTCCAGAAGATGCTGCAGGCGGTGGTGGATGCCGGCGCCTGCCCGATGCAGCCCACCACGGTGATCGACCTGACCGACGATGCGGAGCCGAGGCTGGTGCGCCTGGGCAGCGGCGACCCGTCCCGCCTGGGCCTCAGCTTCGATTGAGCGCCTGCAGCACCTGCTGCGGATCAAAGCCCAGCAGCGGCTTGCCGCCGGCCAGCACCAGCGGCGTGCCCGGCGCCATGTGCGCCTGGAAGGTGGCCTGGCAGGCCGCGTCCCGTTCGATGAAGCATTCCTCGAAGGGAACGCGGTGCTTCTCCAGCCACAGCCGGGCCTGGGTGCAGTAGGCGCAGGTCACCGACGAGATCAACCGGATGTCGCCCGGCCGGGCAATGGCCACCAGGCGTTCGGCCGCGCGCTGCTGCGCCGTGGCATGCCACCACTGGCTGGCGCCGCTGACCGCCGCGATCAGCAGCACCAGGCCCAGCAGCGACTTGGCGGAAGGACGGCTGCCGGCCATGGAGGCGTGCCTGCGCAGCCGCTCAGACGACGGCGGTGACGACCACTTCCACCTTCCACTCGGGCTTGGCCAGGGCGGCCTGCACGGTGGCGCGCGGGGGCGCATTGCCCGGGGCTACCCAGGCGTCCCACACGGCGTTGAAGGCGGGGAACTCGGCCAGGTCGGTGACGAACACCTGCGCCATCACGATCTTCGACTTGTCGGTGCCGGCGCGGGCCAGCAGCGCGTCGATGGCCTCCAGCACCTGGCGCGCCTGGCCGGCCATGTCCTGGGTGGCGTCGGACGGCACCTGGCCGGCCAGCCACACGGTGCCGTTGTGCACCGCCATCTCCGACAGGCGCGTGCCGACGTCGAATCGTTGAACCATCATTTCTTCACTCCGTGGTGTTGGGATGCGTGCTTCCTGGCGGGCGGCGCCGCCTTGCTGCCGATCTTGGATTCGGTGCCGGCCATCAGCTTGCGGATGTTGCCGGCATGGCGCCACACCAGCAGCAGGCTCATCACCGCGATGGCGATGGCCATGGCGCCGGGGCCCCAGATCAGCAGCTGGTAGAAGGGTGCGAAGGCCGCGGCCACGATCGAGGCCAGCGACGAATAGCGGAAGAAGTAGGCGATGATGAGCCAGGTGAGCAGCGTGGCCGCGCCCAGGTAGGGATTGAGCGCCAGCAGCACGCCCGCCGCGGTGGCCACGCCCTTGCCGCCCTGGAAGCGGAAGAACACCGGCCACAGGTGGCCGACGAAGGCCGCCAGGCCCACCGCCGCGACGGTGGTCTCGCCCCAGCCGAAGCGCCGCGCCAGCAGCAGCGCCGCCACTACCGGCACATAGCCCTTGAGCGCATCGAACACCAGCGTGAGCAGCGCGGCCTTCTTGTTGCCCGAGCGCAGCACGTTGGTGGCGCCCGGGTTGCCCGAGCCGTAGCTGCGCGGGTCCGACAGGCCCATCGCGCGGCTGATGATCACCGCGAACGACAGCGACCCGATGGCATATGCCAATGCCACCGCCAACAGGCTCGACCACTCCATCGCAACGCGCTCCACCGTGTTCTTGTCAGCCGGCCAGTGTATGCCGCCCGGTGGCCGCTGCTCAGATGGCGCAGTGCACGGGCCTGGCGCCCAGCGGGCCGGTGAGCACCGCCGGCTCGATGCCCACCAGGAAGCCACGGCGGCCGCCGTTGATCAGGATCCTCGGCAGCTGCAGCACCGTCTCTTCCACGTACACCGGCATCGCCTTGCGGGTACCGAAGGGCGAGGTGCCGCCCACCAGGAAGCCGCTGTGGCGCTGCGCCACCTCGGGCTTGCAGGGCTCGATGCCCTTGGCACCGATCGCCCGCGCCAGGTTCTTGGTGCTCACCTGGCGGTCGCCATGCATCAGCACGATCAACGGCTGCGCCTTCTCGTCCTGCATCACCAGCGTCTTGACGACCGCATGCTCGTCCACGCCGAGCTGGCGCGACGACTCGGTGGTGCCGCCATGGTCGACGTACTCGTACACATGCTCGGTGAACGGCACGCCGTGCTGGCGCAGCCACTGCGTGGCCGGCGTCTCGCTGACGTGCTTGTGCTCCTTCTTCGCCATGGCGCTGCCTGCTTACTGGGCCGGGTCGCGGTGCTGCCAGCGGATGCGGTCGATCTCGGCCAGCACCTCGGGCGACAGCGGCAGGCTCCAGGCATCGATGTTCTCGTCCAGCTGCGCCACCGAGGTGACGCCGATGATGGTGCTGGCCACCCGCGGGCTGCGGTAGCAGAAGGCCAGCGCCAGCTGGGTGGGCGTGAAGCCGTGGTCGCGCGCCAGCTGGTTGTATAGACGAGCCGCGGCCAGCGATTCCGGACGGCCCCAGCGCTGCTTCTTCATCGTCTCGAACATGGCCATGCGGCCGGGGCGGCTGTCGTCCTCCAGGCCCTTCTCGTCGTACTTGCCGGTCAGCAGGCCAAAGGCCAGCGGCGAATAGGCCAGCAGCGACACCTGCTCGCGGAACAGCGTCTCGTCCAGCGCGTTGTCCACGCTGCGGTTGACCAGGGTGTACGGGTTCTGCACCGTGGCCACGCGCGGCAGGCCGTGTTGCTCGGCCAGCCGCACGAACTCATGCACGCCCCAAGGCGTCTCGTTGCTCAGGCCGATGGTCTTCACCTTGCCGGCCTGCACCAGCTTGCCCAGCGCTTCCAGCTGCGGCTGGATCGGCGTCACCGGCTGCTCCTTGGCGGGGTCGAAGTAGATGCTGCCGAAGGACGGCACGTTGCGGGCCGGCCAGTGGATCTGGTAGAGGTCGATCACGTCGGTCTGCAGCCGGCGCAGGCTGGCTTCGCAGGCGGCGATGATGTCCTGGCCGGTGAGGTCGCCGCTGGCGTTGCGGATCCAGTCGTAGCCGCGCGCCGGGCCCGCCACCTTGGTGGCCAGCAGCAGCCGGTCGCGCACGCCGGGCCGCGCCGCGATCCAGCGGCCGATGATGCTCTCGGTCAGCGTGTAGCGGGCGGCCGAGGGCGGCACCGGGTACATCTCGGCGGTGTCGAGGAAGGTGACGCCGCGTTCGACCGACCGGTCGAGGATGGAATAGGCCGTGGCCTCGTCGACCTGCTCGCCGAAGGTCATGGTGCCCAGGCAGATGCGCGTGGCCTGCAGGTCGCTGCGGCCCAGCCGCACGTGGAAGTCGGAGGAGGAGGTGATGCTCATGCGGCCAAGTGTGCCGCAGGCCGTGCGCCCCGGACGGGCCACGGGCTTGGCGGCCGGCCCCGGCAAATACTGGACGATACCGGCGGCCGGCCCGTGGCTGAGCTGCGCCTACAGTGCCGGCATGCCGATCCACTCCGCCTGGCCGCCACCGGGCCGCACGCCCGTGCTGCTGGCGGTGCTGGGCCTGCATGCGCTGCTGTACCTGGCCTGGCCGCGGCAGCCGGCCATGCCGCGGGAGATGGCGCGGCCGGTGCGGCAGCCGACGGTGCTGCGGCTGCTGTGGCCTTCGCCGACCGGTGCGGTCGCCACGCCGGCGGCGCCACGCCTGTCCGTGCCGCCACGCAGTGCGCCGGCGGCGGTTCAGCCCGTCCCGCCGGCGCCGCGGCCGGTGGGCCAGGCCATCACCCTGCCCGCCGCAGGCCTGGCCACGCCAGCTCCCGTGGCCGAGCCGCCGGCCAGTGCCCCACCGCGGGCCGGGCCGCTGCTCGACCTGCGCCTGCCCGCCCGGGCCGCGTACGCCGCGCCGCCCTCACCGGCCGCCGAAGCCCTGGCCGACCCGCGCGCCAACGCACCACGGCCCACCTGGGAAGCGCGCCTGGCCCGCCGACTGGACACCCGCGTGAGCGAGGAGGTGCAGTCCGACGGCAGCGTGCGCCTGCGCCGCGGCGACGGATGCCTGCTCGCCAAGGCCACCCGCGGATCGCAGCTCGACCCGTTCAGCGAACATGCCAAGACCGCGCCGCGCAGCGTCGGCTCATGCGACTGAGCCGGCGGCCCTCGCGCGCTCTTCCTCCTGCAGCCGCAGCACGCGCCGCTGCACCTTGCCGGTGACGGTCATCGGCAGGCTGTCGGCGAACTCGATCTCCTTGGGGTATTCATACGGCGCCAGCCGGCCGCGCACGTGGGCCTGCAGCTCGGCGGCCAGGCCGTCGTCGCCCGCGAAGCCGGGCGCCAGCACCACGTAGGCCTTGACCACCGCGCCGCGCTCGGCGTCGGGCTTGGGCACCACGGCGGCGTTGAGCACCGCCGGATGCTTCACCAGGCAGTTCTCGATCTCGCTGGGCCCGATGCGGTAGCCCGCGGCCTTGAACACGTCGTCGCTGCGACCCTGGTACCAGAGGTAGCCAGCCTCGTCCATCACCGCGGTGTCGCCGGTGCGGCACCAGCTGTCGGCCGGGTCGCCGGTGAACTTGGCGGCGGTGGCGCGCGGGTTGTTCCAGTAGCCCAGGAAGAAGATGGGGTCCGGGTCGCCATGCACGTCGCGCCGGTGCAGCGCCACGTCGCCCGGCGTGCCGCGCGGGCATTCGTTGCCTTCGTCATCGATCACGGCGATGCGGTGGCCCGGGTACGCCCGGCCCATGCTGCCGGGTCGCGCCGGCCAGCCTGGCGCGGTGCCGCCCCCCGGCAGCGGCAGGCTGGCGCAGTTGCCGACGATGTAGTTCATCTCGGTCTGGCCGAACATCTCGTTCATCGGCACGCCCAGCACGTCGCGGCACCAGGCGAACACCGCGTCGCCCACCGGCTCGCCGGCGGCCATCACCGACTGCAGCCGCAGCTTGGGAAAGCGCGCCCGCGGGTCGGGCACCGCCTTCATCATCGCCTTCAGCGCGGTGGGGAAGAGGAAGGTGTGCGTCACGCCGTGGCGCTGCATCAGGCCGAAGGCGGTCACCGGGTCGAAGCGGCCGGTGTAGCCCACCAGCGGCCGGCCGAAGTACAGCGTGGGCAGCAGCACGTCGATCAGGCCGCCGGTCCAGGCCCAGTCGGCCGGGCTCCACAGCACCGGCCCGCCGTCGGGCGCGGTGAAGCCGTTGTGGCTGCAGACGAAGCCCGGCAGGTTGCCGATCAGCGCCCGGTGCGGCAGCAGTGCGCCCTTGGGCGGGCCCGTGGTGCCGCTGGTGTAGATGAGGATGGCCGCATCGTCGGCCGCGGTGTCCACCGGCGTGAAGCGGTTGTCGCTGCCCGCCAGGCCGGCGCGCCAGTCGCCATCGCCCTGCCCTTCGGCGGCGCCCACCGCCAGCACGTGGCGCAGCGCCGGGCATTCGGCGCGTGCGGCCTGCAGCGAAGCCATTGCGCTCTCGTCGGCGATCGCCACGCCGGCCTCGCTGTCCTGCAGCCGATAGGCCAGCGCCTCGGGGCCGAACAGCATCGACAGCGGCATGGCCACCGCACCCAGCTGGTAGATCGCCATGTGCGACACCACCGTCTCGTAGCGCTGCGGCATCACGATGGCCACGCGGTCGCCGCGCTGCACCCCCAGGCGCTGCAGCAGGTTGGCCAGCCGGTTCACATCGGCCTGCAGCCGCGCGAAGGTGTAGGCGCTGCGCTCGCCGCTGTCGCGCTCGTGGTGCACCGCGATGGCCTCGGGCGTGTCGCGCGCCCAGCGGCCGCAACACACCTCGGCCAGGTTAAAGCGGGCCGGCACCTGCCAGCGGAACTCGGCATGGATGCGGGCGTGGCGGTCGGTCGAAGGGTCGGCTTGCGGGCCGGCGCCCGGACTGCGGCGCGGCATGGCGGCTCAGCCCTCGTTGCCCGGGGCGGACCCCGCTGTGCCGAAGGCCTGCAGCGCCGGACCGGTGATGCGGCACAGCCGCCAGTCCGGCATCACCGTCGCACCCATGCGCTGGTAGAAGGCGATGGCGTTCTCGTTCCAGTCCAGCACGCACCACTCGAAGCGGCCGTAGCCGCGCTCGGCCGCGATGCCCGCCAGCCGCGTGAGCAGCGCCTTGCCCAGCCCGCTGCCGCGGTGCGCAGGTTGTACATACAAGTCCTCCAGGTACAACCCGGGCTTGGCCAGGAAGGTGGAGAAGTTGGTGAAGAACAGCGCGAAGGCCACCACGCGGCCTTCCACCTCGGCCACCTGGCATTCGGCGGCCGGCTTGTCGCCGAACAGGTGCGGATGCAGCGTCTCGGGCGTGGCCTGCATCAGGTGCGTGAGCTTCTCGAAGTCGGCCAGCTCGCCGATCAGGCCGACGATGGCCGGCACGTCGCGCGGCTCGGCCGCGCGCAGGACGAAGGATGTGTTCATGCGGCCGATTCTGGCAGCGCGCCGGCGGCCGCCCGGCCCGCGGTTTCCCGGCTGCGCAGGTGACAGCGGCGTGCCCGCAGGCCCCTTACAGTCGGCCGCATGCAGCCCGCCGACATTGCCCCCCTGCCCGCCACCGCCTACCTGCCGCGCCGCGAGGCCACCAGCCGCTTCGTCAGCGTGCGCGGCCTGCGCTACCACCTGCGTTGCTGGGGCGACCCGCAAGCCGACGGCGACAAGCGGCCGCTGGTGCTGCTGCACGGCTGGATGGACGTGGGCGCCTCGTTCCAGTTCATGGTCGATGCGATGGCCGACGGCCGCGCCATCGTCGCGCCTGACTGGCGCGGCTTCGGCCTGACCGAAGGCCCGGCCACCGACACCTACTGGTTCCCCGACTACGTCGGTGACCTGGATGCGCTGCTGGAAGCCCTGCTGCCCGGCCGCACGATCGACCTGCTGGGTCACAGCATGGGCGGCAACGTGGCGATGGTGTATGCCGGCCTGCGGCCCGAGCGCATCCGCAAGCTGGTGAACCTGGAAGGCTTCGGCATGCCGCGCACCCGGCCCGAGGACGCGCCCAAGCGGCTGCTGCAGTGGCTGGACCAGCTGCGCACGCCGCCCGCGCTGGTGAGCTACGAAGGCCCGGAAGGCGTGATGCGCCGGCTGATGAAGAACAACCCGCGCCTGCCCGCCGACAAGGCCGCCTGGCTGGCCGGCCACTGGTCGGCCCCGCAGGCCGACGGCCGCTGGCACCTGCGGGCCGATCCGGCGCACAAGGGCGTGTCGCCCACGCTGTACCAGGTGGAAGAGGCGTTGGCGCTGTGGCAGCGCATCGCCGCGCCGGTGCTGTGGGTGGACGGCGCGCTGACCGACCTGGCCGCGATCTGGGGCACCCGCTACACCCGCGAGGAATTCGAGACCCGGCTGGCCACGCTGCGCGCCCCGATCACCCGCGCGCGGCTGCCGGCCAGCGGCCACATGCTGCACCACGACGAGCCCGACGCCCTGGCCGCGTACATCGAGCGTTTCCTGGACGCATAGCCGGCAGTTCGTCCACCGGGCGCCATGCCGGGGGCCATGCGAAAATCGCTCCCCTTCAAGAGGAATGGCAAGCATGGACAACGAAAAGGTCAACGAGATCGGCGCCCTCCTGGCGGACCTCACCACGCGCACCGAAGCGCTACGGGGGTATCTTTGACTACGACCGCAAAGCACTGAGACTCAACGAAGTCAACGCGGCGCTCGAGAATCCCAACGTCTGGAACGAGCCCAAGCGCGCCCAGGAACTGGGCCGCGAGAAGCGCACGCTCGACACGGTGGTCGAGACCATCAACCACCTGACCAGCAGCCTGGCCGACAGCACCGAGCTGTTCGACATGGCCAAGGCCGAGAGCGACTTCGACAGCATCGCCTCCATCGAGATGGATGCGCGCAAGCTGCAGGAAACCGTCGAGCAGCTCGAGTTCCGCCGGATGTTCAACAACCCGGCCGACCCCAGCAACTGCTTCATCGACATCCAGGCCGGCGCCGGCGGCACCGAGGCCTGCGACTGGGCCAGCATGCTGCTGCGCCAGTACCTCAAGTACTGCGAGCGCAAGGGCTTCAAGACCGAGGTGATGGAAGAGACGGAAGGCGACGTCGCCGGCATCCGCTCGGCCACCATCAAGGTGGAAGGCGACTACGCCTTCGGCCTGCTGCGCACCGAGACCGGCGTGCATCGCCTGGTGCGCAAGAGCCCGTTCGACTCGGCCGGCGGCCGTCACACCTCGTTCGCGAGCCTGTTCGTCTATCCCGAGGTGGACGACTCGATCGAGATCGACATCAACCCCGCCGACGTGCGCACCGACACCTTCCGCGCCAGCGGCGCGGGCGGCCAGCACATCAACAAGACCGACTCGGCGGTGCGGCTGACGCACATCCCCACCGGCATCGTCGTGCAGTGCCAGAACGACCGTTCGCAGCACCGCAACCGCGACGAGGCATGGCAGATGCTTCGCTCGCGCATGTACGAGCACGAGATGCGCATCCGCATGGCCGAGCAGCAGAAGCTGGAGGACACCAAGACCGACGTGGGCTGGGGCCACCAGATCCGCAGCTACGTGCTGGACCAGAGCCGCATCAAGGACCTGCGCACCAACGTGGAGATCAGCAACACGCAGAAGGTGCTCGACGGGGACCTGGATCCCTTCATCGAAGCCAGCCTGAAGCAGGGAGTCTGAGTGACCGAAGCACTGCTTTTCGACCTCGACGGCACGCTGATCGACAGCATGCCGCACCACCACGGCGCCTGGATCGAGTGGCACCGGCGCCATGGCCATCCGATGGACGAAGCGGGCTTCTTCGCCGCGACGGCCGGCCGCGCGAATGCGGAGATCCTGTCCGACCTGCTGCCCGATCTCGACGCCCAGGCGATCGACGCCCTGGCCGAGGAGAAGGAGGCGATCTACCGCGAGCTGGCACGCCCGGCGCTGCAGCTCATCGGCGGCGCGGCCGAGCTGGCCACGCAGGCCCGCGCGCAGGGCCTGAAGCTGGCGGTGTGCACCGCCTCGGGCCTGCTCAACATGCAGCTGGCGTTCGAGCGCTTCGGCATCGGCGAGTGGATCGACACCGTCACCAGCCCGGCCGACGGCCTGCGCGGCAAGCCGCATCCGGACATCTTCCTCGAGGCCGCGCGCCGCCTGGGCGTGGCGCCCGAGGCCTGCGTGGTGTTCGAGGACGCGCCGCTGGGCATCGAGGCCGCGCAGCGTGCCGGCATGCGCGCGGTGGCGCTCACCACCACCATGCCGCGCGAGGCCTTCACCGGCTTCGCCAACGTCGTGGCCATCGTGCCCGACCTCAACGGCTTCGATCTCGGCGCCCTGGCCCTTTAGCCCTTTCAGCTCCAACGGAGAAGTCACACATGCGCGAAGGACCCGCCCTCACTGTGCGCCGCTCGGACTACACCGAGCCCGCGTACTGGATCCGCAGCGTCGAGCTCACCTTCGACCTCGACCCCGCCAAGACCATCGTCAGCAGCCGGCTGGTGATCGAGCGCAACCTGTCGGTGGCGCCGCAGCCGCTGAAGCTGCACGGCGAAGACATCACGCTGCTGCGCGTGCAGGCCAATGGCGAAAGCGTGAGCTTCCGCCACGAGCCGGGCCTGCTGGTGATCGACAACCCGCCCGGCGACCACTTCACGCTGGACATCCGCAACACCTGCTGCCCGGACAAGAACACCCAGCTGTCGGGCCTGTTCTCGTCGGACAGCGGGCTGTTCACGCAGTGCGAGGCCGAGGGCTTCCGCCGCATCACCTACTTCCTGGACCGGCCCGACGTGATGGCCGTCTACACGGTGCTGCTGCGGGCCGACAAGAAGCGCTATCCGGTGCTGCTGTCCAACGGCAACCTGCTGGAACAGGGCGATCTGGACAACGGCCGCCACTACGCGAAGTGGCACGACCCCTTCCGCAAGCCGAGCTACCTGTTCGCCGTGGTGGCCGCCGACCTGGTGGCGCGTGAGCAGCACATCCGCACCCGCTCGGGCCGCGACCACCTGCTGCAGGTGTACGTGCGCCGCGGCGACCTGGACAAGACCGAGCATGCGATGAACTCGCTCATCGCCTCGGTGGTGTGGGACGAGGCCCGCTTCAAGCTGCCGCTGGACCTGGAACGCTTCATGATCGTCGCGGTGGGCGACTTCAACATGGGCGCGATGGAGAACAAGGGCCTGAACATCTTCAACACGAAGTTCGTTCTGGCCAGCCCGGCCACCGCCACCGACGTCGATTTCGCCGGCGTGGAAAGCGTCGTCGGCCACGAGTACTTCCACAACTGGACCGGCAACCGCATCACCTGCCGCGACTGGTTCCAGCTGAGCCTGAAGGAAGGCCTGACCGTCTTCCGCGACCAGGAATTCAGCATGGACATGGCCGGCGGCGTCAGCGCCAAGGCCGTCAAGCGCATCGAGGACGTGCGCGGCCTGCGCCAGGTGCAGTTCCCCGAAGACGCCGGCCCGATGGCGCACCCGGTGCGGCCCGACGAGTACCAGGCGATCAACAACTTCTACACCGCCACGGTGTACGAGAAGGGCGCCGAAGTCGTGCGCATGATGCAGACGCTGGTGGGCCGTGAAGGCTTCGAGCGCGGCATGACGCTGTACTTCGAGCGGCATGACGGCTATGCCGTCACCTGCGACGACTTCGCCCAGGCCATCGCCGATGCCAACCCGGGCAGCATGCTGTCCACGCGCCTGGACAAGTTCAAGAACTGGTATGCCCAGGCCGGCACGCCGAACCTGAAGGCCCGCGGCCGCTACGACGCCGAGCAGCGCAGCTACACGTTGACGCTGGAGCAATGGAGCGCGCCCAGCCCCGGCCAGCCGAACAAGCGGCCCTACGTCATCCCGGTGCTGATGGGCCTGATCGGCCCCGATGGCCAGGCGCTGCCGGTGCAGCTCGACGGCGAGTACCCCAGCGCCTCCACCGAGCGTGTGCTGGTGCTGGACGACTACCGCATCGACCTCACCTTCATCAACGTCGACGTGCGGCCGGTGCCTTCGCTGCTGCGCGGCTTCTCGGCGCCGGTGCGGCTGGACGACGGCCTGAGCAATGCCGAGCTGCTGACGCTGCTCAAGCACGACAGCGACCCCTTCAACCGCTGGGAGGCCGGCCAGCGGCTGGCGCTGTCCAACATGATGGCCGCCACGCAGTCGGACGCCGCACCGGCGCTGGACGACGCCATCGTCGACGCCCTGCGCAACGTGCTGCGCGACCCGTCGCTGGACGCCGCCTTCAAGGAACTGGTGCTCACGCTGCCCAGCGAGCGCTACGTGGCCGAGCAGTTCGAGGTCTCGGACCCGCAGCGCATCCACGTGGTGCACGAGGCCATGCGCGACCAGCTGGCCGCGCAGCTGCATGACGACTGGGTGTGGGCCTGGGAGCACCACCAGGTCACCGACGGCTACCGCCCCGATGCGCTGCAGAGCGGCCGCCGCGCGCTGGCCAACCGCGCGCTGCAGATGCTGGTGCGCCATGCGGTGGCCACCGGCGACGAGGTGTGGCAGGGCAAGGCCTATGGCCGCTTCAAGGACGCCGGCAACATGACCGAGCGCCTGGGTGCGCTGCAGGCGCTGGTGGAGGCCCATGCACCGCTGGCCGAGCCGGCGCTGCAGCGCTTCTACGAAATGTTCAAGGACGAGGCCCTGGTCATCGACAAGTGGTTCGCGTTGCAGGCCGGCGCGCCCGAGCCGGTGGGCCCGCAGGCGGGGCGGGTGTTCGAGCGCATCAAGGCGCTGATGAAGCACCCCGACTTCTCGCTGAAGAACCCCAATCGCGCACGCAGCCTGGTGTTCACGCTGATGTCGTCCAATCCCGCCGCCTTCCACCGCAGCGATGCGGCCGGTTATGCGCTGTGGGAGGCCCTGGTCACCGACATCGACGCCGCCAACCCGCAGCTGGCGTCACGCCTGGCCCGGATGATGGAACGCTGGCGCCGCCTGGCCGAGCCCTGGCAGACCGCGGCCCGCGAAGCCCTGGCCCGCGTGGCCGCCAAACCCAACCTCAGCGACGACACCCGCGAAGTCGTGTCCCGCGCACTGGAAAGCTGAACCATGGAAAAACGCATCAGTCTTACGCAATACCTGGTCGAGCAGCAGCGCAAGCACGGCCACATCCCGGGGCAGCTGCGGCTGTTGCTGGAGGTGGTGGCCCGCACCTGCAAGCGCATCGCCATTTCCGTCAACAAGGGCGCGCTGGGCGAAGTGCTGGGCAGCGCCGGCAGCGAGAACGTGCAGGGCGAGGTGCAGAAGAAGCTGGACATCATCGCCAACGAGGTGCTGATCGAGGCCAACGAATGGGGCGGCGCGCTGGCCGCGATGGCCAGCGAGGAGATGGACTCCATCCACGTGGTGCCCAACCGCTATCCGCAGGGCGAATACCTGCTGCTGTTCGATCCGCTCGACGGCTCCAGCAACATCGACGTGAACGTCAGCATCGGCACCATCTTCTCGGTGCTGCGCAAGCTGGGCGACCACGAGAGCGTGGGCGAGCGCGACTTCATGCAGCCGGGCAGCCGCCAGGCCGCCGCCGGCTATTGCGTCTACGGCCCGCAGACCACGCTGGTGCTGACGGTGGGCGACGGCGTGGCCATGTTCACGCTCGACCGCGAGCAAGGCTCCTGGGTGCTGACGGCCGAGAACGTGCGCATCCCCGAGGACACCAAGGAATTCGCGATCAACATGAGCAACAAGCGCCACTGGGACGCCCCGGTGACGCGCTACATCGACGAATGCCTGGCCGGCAGCGAGGGCCCGCGCGGCAAGGACTTCAACATGCGCTGGATCGCCAGCATGGTGGCCGACGTGCACCGCATCCTCAGCCGCGGCGGCATCTTCCTGTACCCGTGGGACAAGCGCGAGCCCGAGAAGCCCGGCAAGCTGCGGCTGATGTACGAGGCCAACCCGATGGCCTTCCTGATCGAGCAGGCCGGCGGCGCCGCCACCAACGGCCGGGAGCGCATCCTCGACCTGCAGCCCGGCAAGCTGCATGAACGCGTGAGCGTGGTGCTGGGCTCCAAGAACGAAGTGGAACGTGTGACGCGCTACCACCTGGAAGCTAAGCAGTGATTTCGGGCTATACTGTTGGGCTGTTGCCGGTGTAGCTCAGTTGGTAGAGCAGCGCATTCGTAATGCGAAGGTCGAGGGTTCGACTCCTTTCACCGGCACCAGAAGCTCAAGCGAACAAGCCGACCCCCGGGTCGGCTTTTTCATGGGCGCTTTCCGAGCGCAGTCGTCTTAGCATCGTGTCGCCCGCACCGGGACAGGAGCGCACGATGACACTGCAGGCCGGCCACGACAGCCCCCGCGCACGCGACGCGCTGCGCGACCTCATTGCCGCACGGCACGGCAAGATCGTCTCGGCCCACGATGCCGTGCGCCTGATCCGCGACGGCGACACGGTGGCCACGGGCGGCTTCGTGGGTATCGGCTTTCCGGAGAACCTGGCGGTGGCGCTGGAGCAAGCCTTCCTGGCCGACGACGCCGCGGGCGCAGACGAACACAGTCCCGGCCTGGGCAAGCCGCGCAACCTCACGCTGGTGTGCGCTGCCGGCCAGGGCGACGGCAAGGAGCGTGGCCTCAACCACCTGGGGCACGCCGGCCTGCTGCGGCGCGTGATCGCCGGCCATTGGGGCCTGGTGCCGCGGCTGCAGGCACTGGCCGTCAACAATGTCATCGAGGCCTACAACCTGCCGCAGGGCGTCATCTCGCACCTGTTCCGCGACATCGCGGCCGGCAAGCCGGGCCATCTCTCGCGCGTGGGCCTGGGCACCTTCGTCGACCCGCGACACGGCGGCGGCAAGGTCAACAGCCGCACCACGCAAGACCTGGTGATGCTGTGGCCATACGAAGGCGAGGAATACCTGTTCTACAAGGCCTTCCCGATCCACGTGGCGCTGGTGCGCGGCACCACCGCCGATGCGGACGGCAACGTCACCATGGAGCGCGAGGCGCTCACGCTGGAGACCCTGGCCATCGCGACCGCGGCGCACAACTGCGGCGGCATCGTCATCGTGCAGGTGGAACGCGTGGCCGAGCGCGGCAGCCTGCCGCCACGCCAGGTGAAGATCCCCGGCGTGCTGGTGGACTGCGTGGTGGTGGCCGAGCGCCCCGAATACCACACCCAGACCTTCGCCACCGCCTACAGCCCCGCCTTTGCGGGCGAGCTGCGCGTGCCGCTGCACGAGGCCGAGCCGATGCCGGCCGGAGACCGACAGGTCATCGCCCGCCGCGCCGCCCTGGAGCTGCTGGCCGGCAGCGTGGTGAACCTGGGCATCGGCATGCCGGAGGGCATCGCCCGCGTGGCTGCCGAAGAGCGCATCACCGACCTCATCACCCTGACGGCCGAACCGGGCGTCATCGGCGGCGTGCCGGCCTCCGGCCTGGACTTCGGCGCGGCGGTCAACACCCAGGCGGTGATCGACCAGCCCAGCCAGTTCGACTTCTACGACGGCGGCGGGCTGGACCTGGCCTTCCTGGGCCTGGCGCAGGCCGATCGCGAAGGCAACGTGAACGTGTCCCGCTTCGGGCCTCGGCTTGCTGGCGCGGGTGGCTTCATCAACATCTCGCAGAACGCGAAGAAGGTGGTGTTTGTCGGCAGCTTCATGGCCGGCACGCAGGCCAAGTTCGTGCACGCGGTGGAGCAGCGCACTTTCGCCGGCCAGCAGGCCGCCGCGCGCGGACAGCCGGTGCTGTATGTCACCGAGCGCTGCGTGTTCGAACTGACGCCCCAGGGCCTGGTGCTCACCGAACTGGCACCCGGCGTGGACCTGGAGCGCGACGTGCTGGCACACATGGGCTTTGCGCCGTTGCTGCGCGGCATGCCGCGGCGCATGGATGGCCGCATCTTCCGGCCCGGGCCGATGGCGCTGCGCGAACAGCTCACTGCCCAGCCGATGAATGACCGGCTGCGCTGGCAGGCCGAGCAGGGCGTGCTGTACATCGACTTCTCGCGCCTGGCGATCCGGCGCCTGGAAGATATCCAGCGGGTGGAGGACGAAGTGGCCCGGCTGCTGTCACCGCTGCGCCGCAAGGTGCCGGCCATCGTCAACTACGACGATTTCCAGCTCGACGAAAGCCTGCACGAGGCCTGGGGCGCGATGGTGGCTCGCCTGTCCGAGCACTACTACAGCCGCGTGACGCGCTATGCCAGCAATGCCTTCGTGCGCGCCGCCCTGGCACACACGCTGAGCGCCCGAGGTGTGCAGCCCAACCTGATGCCGCGCCCGGCCCCGCCGTAGCTTGCCGCAGACAGCAAAAAGCCCGGTACCTTGCGGCACCGGGCTTCGGCTTTTTCAATGGTCGGGGCGGCGGGATTCGAACTCGCGACCCCTTGCACCCCATGCAAGTGCGCTACCAGGCTGCGCTACGCCCCGACTGAGCCAAGCAGTATAGCCTGAAGTTTTCTCAAATGGTGAGCAGGCTGCGAATCGAAAGCAATTCAATGCGCAGTTGGTCGAGCGACACCGCTTCATGCGGCGCCAACGTGCCGTCAGTTTCGTCGTCGAGGTGGTGCAGTTCGTCGGCCTGCAACAGGTCATGGGGTTCGTCATCCGGCCCGTGCAGCTCGGCTTCATGCGCTGGATGGGCTGCGCCGTGGCGGCCCAGGCCCTGCATCTCGGCCAAACGGTTGCGGGCGCCGCTGATGGTGAAGCCCTGGTCGTACAGCAGCTCGCGGATGCGGCGGATCAGCAGCACCTCGTGGTGCTGGTAGTAGCGCCGGTTGCCGCGGCGCTTCATCGGCTTGAGCTGCGTGAACTCCTGTTCCCAGTAGCGCAGCACATAGGGCTTCACGCCGCAGAGTTCGCTCACCTCACCGATGGTGAAGTAGCGTTTGGCAGGGATCGCGGGAAGCGCTTTTTCCATAGAAATCAACGCTCCACGGGTTGGCGCTCAAACTTTACTCGAACTCGTCCGGGCTCGGGATGTCGCCCTGCACCAGGCCCTTCAGTTTATGACTGGCGTGGAAGGTCACCACGTTGCGCGCGGCGATCGGGATCGACTCACCCGTGCGCGGATTGCGGCCGGGCCGGGGCGCCTTGCGCCGGATGTTGAAGTTGCCGAAGCCCGACAGCTTCACGTCGTCGCCCTTCACCAGCGCGGCGTGGATGATGTCGAAGAAGGCTTCGACCATGTCCTTCGACTCGCGCTTGTTCAGCCCCAGCCGCTCGAACAGCAGGTCGGCCAGTTCAGCCTTGGTGAGGGTCGGCGTCTCGAGGGTCGGCAGGATCACGCGGTCCATCGCAGGTTTCTCCTCCATCAGCCGCGCAACCTCGCCTGCAGGCGGCTGCCCAGGCGCTCGACGATGCCGGCCACCACGGTATCGACACGTTCGTCAGTCAGCGTGGCGCTGTCATCGAGCAGTTCCACACGAACGGCCATGCTGCGCTCGTCGGCAGCGATGTCGGCGGTGGGCGCCTTGGGCTTGTAGATGTCGAACAGCTGCGCATGGCGCACCAGGCCGGAGGCGTCGTCGGTGATGGCGCCGATCAGCGCGTCGTGGGCCACCGTGTCCTTCACCACCAACGCGAGGTCGCGCCACACGGACTGCTGGCGTGGGATCGACTGGAAGCTGGGCACCACCTGGGCAGCCAGCGCCTCGGCATCCAGCTCGAACAGCACCGGCGCCTGCGGCAGGTCATAGCCCTGGCGCCACTTGGGGTGCAGTTCACCGATCCAGCCGATGGGCTGGCCGTCCAGCTCGATGCGCGCACTGCGGCCCGGATGCAAGGCCGGATGCTCGGCGGCGACAAAGGTGGCGCGGCGCGGCGCCAGCAGCGCCTCGACGTCGGCCTTGACGTCGAAGAAGTCCACCGCCCGCTCGGCCACACCCCATTGCAGCGGCTGCGCCGGGCCATAGGCCAGGCCGCTCAGCCGCATCGGCTGCGACACGCCGGCCACGGTGGTGAGCGTGTCCGTCACCGAGGCATCGCGGCGGAACACACGGCCCAGTTCGAAGATGCGCACCCGCTGCGCACGACGCGCAAGGTTGTATTGCAGCACCGCCACCAGACTGCCGATCAGGCTGGACCGCATCACCGACAGCGGCGAGGCGATCGGGTTCAGCACCGGGATCGGATCGGCATTGCCGGCCAGCTCCTGCTCCCAGCGCGCTTCGACAAAGCTGAAGTTGATCGTCTCCTGGTAGCCCAGCGCAGCCACCGCGCGGCGCAGGGCGTGGCTGCCGCGGCGGGCCTCAGGCCGCACGCGGGCGGTCACCGGCGCCAGCGGCGGCGTGTCCGGCAGCTGCGTGTAGCCCAGGACCTTGATCACTTCCTCGATCAGGTCTTCCTCGATCTGCAAATCGAACCGGTGGCTGGGCGGCGTCACCGTCAGCACGCCTTCGGCCTCGGTGAACGGCAGGCCCAGGCGACGCAGCACGTCGGCGCATTGCGCCTGCGTCACCGGCATGCCGATGACCTTGGCGGCGCGCGCCACGCGCAGCTGCACCGCTTCACGCTGCGGCATGCGGGGCTGCTGGTCGTCGATCGGGCCCGCCTCGCCGCCGCAGATGTCGATTATCAGGCGCGTGATGTGCTCGATGTGCTCCACCGTCAGCGCCGGGTCGACGCCGCGCTCGAAGCGGTGGCCGGCGTCCGTCGAGAAGTTGAAGCGGCGCGAACGGCCGGCCACGGCCTTGGGCCACCAGAACGCGGCCTCCACGTACACGTTCTTCGTCTCGTCGGACACCGCGGTGGCGTCGCCGCCCATGATGCCGGCCAGCGATTCCACCGCCTGCGCATCGGCGATCACGCCCACCTGGTCGTCGAGCGTGATGGTGTTGCCGTTCAGCAGCTTCAGCGATTCGCCCGCGCGGCCCCAGCGCACCACCAGGCCGCCGTGGATCTTGTCTCGGTCGAAGATGTGCGAAGGCCGGCCGTACTCGAACATCACGTAGTTCGAGATGTCGACCAGCGCGGTGACCGAGCGTTGGCCGCAGCGCGCCAGGCGGTCGACCATCCAGGCCGGCGTCTTCGCCTGCGTGTTGACGTTGCGCACGATGCGGCCGGAGAAGCGACCGCACAGGTCGGGCGCTTCCACCGACACCGGCAGCTTGTCGTCGTGCGAAGGAGGCACCGGCGGAAATTCGGGCTTCCGCAGCGGCGCACCGGTCAACGCCGACAGCTCGCGCGCCACGCCGTACACGCTCAGGCAATGCGCCAGGTTGGGCGTGAGCTTGAGCGTGAAGATGGTGTCGTCGAGCTTCAGCACCTCGCGCACGTCCACGCCCACCGGCGCGTCGTCAGCCAGTTCCAGCAGGCCTCCGTGGTCTTCCGACAGCTTCAGCTCACGCGCCGAGCACAGCATGCCGAAGCTCTCCACGCCGCGCAGCTTGCCCACCTTGATCTCGAACGGCTTGCCGTCGTCGCCCGGGGGCAGCTCGGCGCCTACCAGCGCCAGCGGCACCTTGATGCCGGCGCGGGCGTTGGGTGCACCGCAGACGATCTGCAGCGGGCCGTCCTTCGAATGCTCGCCGGCATCGACGCTGCACACCCGCAGGCGGTCGGCGTTCGGGTGCTGCGTGGCCTCCAGGATGCGGCCGACCACGATGCGCGAGAACGGCGGCGCCACCGGCCGCATCTCTTCGACTTCCAGGCCGGCCATCGTCAGCGTGTCGGCCAGTTGCTCGGTGCTCAGCGGCGGGTTGCAGAACTCGCGCAGCCAGGATTCAGGGAATTGCATGTCGTCGCTTCTCTTCCAGGGTTCTTCGGGGGCGGCGCTTACTGGAACTGGCTCAGGAAGCGCAGGTCGCCGTCGAAGAACAGCCGCAGGTCATTCACGCCGTAGCGCAGCATGGTCAGGCGGTCGGGGCCCATGCCGAAGGCAAAGCCGATGTAGCGCTCGGGGTCGAGCCCGAAGTTGCGGACCACGTTGGGATGCACCTGGCCCGAGCCGGCCACCTCCAGCCAGCGGCCCTTCAGCGGGCCGGACGAGAAGGCGATGTCCACCTCGGCCGACGGCTCGGTGAACGGGAAGAAGCTGGGGCGGAAGCGCAGCGTCAGGTCATCGGTCTCGAAGAAGGTGCGGAAGAAATCGGTGAATACCGACTTCAGGTCCTTGAAGCTCACGTTCTCGCCGATCCACAGGCCTTCGCACTGGTGGAACATCGGCGAGTGGGTGGCGTCGCTGTCCACGCGGTAGGTGCGGCCCGGCGCGATCACGCGGATCTCCGGCATCGTCGCCTTGCCCTCGTGCGCCTTCACATGCTGCATCGCGTAGCGCACCTGCATCGGACTGGTGTGCGTGCGCAGCAGGTAGCCGCCGCTGGCGCCCTTTGCATCCACATAGAAGGTGTCATGCATCGAGCGCGCGGGGTGGTCGGCCGGCGTGTTCAGCGCGGTGAAGTTGAACCAGTCGTTCTCGATCTCCGGGCCGTCGGCCACGTCGAAGCCCATCGAGCCGAAGATGGCCTCGATGCGCTCCAGCGTGCGCGACACCGGGTGCAGGCCGCCGGTGCCGCGGCTGCGGCCGGGCAGCGTCACGTCCAGCGACTCGGCCTTCAGCTGCGCCTGCAGCTCGGCATCGGCCAGCGCCTGGCGGCGCTCGGTCAGCGCGGCTTCGATGCGCTGCTTGGTGGCGTTGATCTCGGCCCCGCGGGCCTTCTTCTCGTCGGGCGGCAGCTGGGCCAGCGACTTCAGCAGCTCGGTCACGCGGCCGGCCTTGCCGAGGAAACGCGCCTTGGCGTTCTCCAGGTCGGCGGGCGTCGCGGCCTGCGCGAACTGCTCTTGCGCCGCCTGCACCAGGGAGTCGAGATCGTTCATCTTGATTCGGAAATGAAAAAGGCCGCCACCAAGGTGACGGCCTTGAAGCTTGGGGCGACGCGCCGCGCGAACGGCGCGCGCCGGATCAAGCGAGCTGGGCCTTCACCTTGTCGACGATGCTGCCAAAAGCAGCGGGGTCGTTGACGGCGAGATCGGCCAGGACCTTGCGGTCGATGCCGATGTTCGCCTTCTTCAGGCCGGCCATGAACTTGCTGTACGTCACGCCGAGCTCACGGCTGGCCGCGTTGATACGGGCAATCCAGAGCTGACGGAACACGCGCTTGCGGGTACGACGGTCACGGTAGGCATATTGCCCGGCCTTCATCACCGCCTGCTTGGCGATGCGGAAGACGTTCTTGCGACGGCCGCGGAAACCCTTGGCAAGAGCCAGGATCTTCTTGTGACGAGCGCGTGCGGTTACACCACGTTTGACGCGAGGCATGGTTTTTCTCCTTACTCAGAAATCTTAAAGACCCGCGAACGGCAACATCTGAGCCATGTGGCCCATGTTGGTCTCGTGCACGTTGACGGCGCCACGCAGGTGGCGCTTGTTCTTGGTCGACTTCTTCGTGAGGATGTGGCGCTTGAACGCCTGACCGCGCTTGACGGTGCCACCCGGGCGAACGCGGAACCGCTTGGCCGCGCTCTTCTTGGTCTTCATCTTGGGCATGACTGCTCCTTCTTAGTGACCCCTGCAGGCGACTGCAATGGACTTGCAGTGCTTGTTGGCCTGTCAGCGGCTTCTCTTCAAACCCTGCGGTGACCAGACCGCAGGGCCGAATCTCGTACTTACTTCCTCTTGGGCGCCAGCACCATGATCATCTGGCGGCCTTCGAGCTTGGGCATGTTCTCGACGACGGCCACGTCGGCCAGCTCGTCGCGGATGCGTTCCAGCAGCCGCATGCCGATGTCCTGGTGGGTGATCTCGCGGCCGCGGTAGCGCAGCGTGACCTTGCCCTTGTCGCCGTCCTCGGCGATGAAGCGCCGCAGGTTGCGCATCTTGATCGCGTAGTCGCCTTCGTCCGTACCGGGACGGAACTTGACTTCCTTGATCTCGATGACCTTCTGCTTGCTCTTGGCTTCGGCGGCCTTCTTCTGTTCCTGGTACTTGAACTTGCCGTAGTCCATCAAGCGGCACACCGGGGGGTCGGCGGTGGCGGCGATCTCTACCAGATCGACGTCCAGCTCGCCCGACATCCGCAAAGCCTCCTGGATGCTCACGATGCCCAGCGGCTCGTTGTTCACCCCGTTCAGGCGCACTTCGGGCGCCATGATTTCGCGGTTCAGCCGGTGCTTGCGCTCCGCATTGGGAGTGCGACGGTCAAGGAAAGTAGCGATGGTTCAGACCTTCAAACGAGCCCAAGGCAAGCAACGGCTCGACAGTGATGACGGTGCGTTCACGGGGGAACTCAGACCTTGCCGGTGATGTCCGCCACGAGCTTCTGGACGAAGTTGTCGAGGGGCATCACGCCGAGATCCTGGTTGCCACGTGCACGCACGGCAACGGCCCCGCTTGCCTTCTCCTTGTCGCCAACGACAAGGATGAACGGAACCTTCTGCATGGAATGCTCGCGGATTTTATAGGTGATCTTCTCGTTGCGCAAATCGACCAAGGTTCTAACCCCTTGTTTTTGCAGCGTTTTCGCAATATCGGAGGCGTATTCGGCCTGGCCGTCGGTGATGTTTGTGACAACAACCTGCACCGGCGCGAGCCAGGCGGGCATCGCGCCGGCGTGCTGCTCGATCAGGATGCCGATGAAACGCTCGAGGCTGCCGACGATGGCGCGGTGCAGCATGACCGGCGTCTTGCGCTCGCCCGACTCGGCCACGTACTCGGCGCCCAGGCGCTCGGCCATCGAGAAATCGACCTGCATCGTGCCGCACTGCCACTGGCGGCCCAGCGCGTCCTTCAGCGTGTACTCGATCTTGGGGCCGTAGAAGGCGCCGTCGCCCGGGGCGATGCGGAAGTCGACGCCAGAGCGGCGCAGGCTTTCCATCAGCGCGTACTCGGCCTTGTCCCAGATCTCGTCGGAACCGATGCGGGCGTCTGGCCGCGTGGCCACCTTGTAGATGATGTCGGTGAAGCCGAAGTCGGCATACACCTTCTGCAGCAGCGCCGTGTAGGCCACGCATTCGTCGAGGATCATGTCCTCGGTGCAGAAGATGTGGCCGTCGTCCTGCGTGAAGCCGCGCACCCGCATGATGCCGTGCAGCCCGCCCGTGGGCTCGTTGCGGTGGCACTGGCCGAACTCGCCGTAGCGCAACGGCAGGTCGCGGTAGCTCTTGATGCCCTGCTTGAAGATCAGGATGTGGCCGGGACAGTTCATCGGCTTCAGCGCGTAGTCGCGCTTCTCCGATTCCGTGACGAACATGTTGTCGCGGTACTTGTCCCAATGACCCGTTTTCTCCCACAGCGTCTTGTCCAGGATCTGCGGGCCCTTGACCTCCTGGTAGCCGTTGTCGCGGTAGACGGCGCGCATGTACTGCTCCACCTGCTGCCAGATGGTCCAGCCCTTGGGGTGCCAGAACACCGTGCCGGGCGAATGCTCGTCCAGGTGGAACAGGTCGAGTTCGCGGCCGAGCTTGCGGTGGTCGCGCTTCTCGGCTTCCTCGATGCGCTTGATGTAGTCGTCGAGCTGCTTCTTGTCGGCCCAGGCGGTGCCGTAGATGCGCTGCAGCTGCTCGTTCTTCGCGTCGCCGCGCCAATACGCGCCCGACAGCCGCGTGAGCTTGAAGTTCTTCAGGAAGCGCGTGTTCGGCACGTGCGGGCCGCGGCACATGTCCACGTATTCCTCGTGGTAGTACAGGCCCATCGCCGTCTCGTCGGGCATGTCGTCGATGAGACGGAGCTTGTAGTCCTCGCCGCGCGACTTGAACACCTCGATCACTTCGGCGCGCGGCGTCATGCGCTTGATGACGTCGTAGTCCTTGGCGATGAGCTCGCGCATGCGCGCCTCGATGGCGGCCATGTCCTCCGGCGTGAAGGGGCGCTCGTACGAGATGTCGTAGTAGAAGCCCTCCTCGATCACCGGGCCGATCACCATCTTGGCCGTGGGATACAGCTGCTTGACCGCATGGCCGACCAGGTGGGCCGTGGAGTGGCGGATGATCTCGACGCCCTCCTCGTCCTTCGGCGTGATGATCTGCAGCTTGGCGTCGTGGTCGATGCGGTCGCTGGCGTCCACCAGCTTGCCGTCCACCTTGCCGGCGACGGTGACCTTGGCCAGGCCCGGGCCGATGGACTGGGCGACTTCGGCCACGGAGACCGGACCCGGGAACTCGCGTTTCGAGCCGTCGGGCAGTTGGATGGCGATCATGGAAAGAATGCTCCGGAAATGAAAAAAGCGCGGGACAAGCCGCGCTCGATTCGTTCAGTGTGCGTGCACCCGGGTGCAGGCAGAAAGGGACGTGACAGCGCGGCGGCTAGCCTGTGGGGGCCATGCTCCTAGTTCGCGGTGTCATAACCGTCATGCCTTTCTCGCTCTTGTGGGGGCTTGAATGAGGGCCGGATTCTAGATCAGGCCAGCGCCGTGCGCTGGACCAGCCACCAGGCCGCCACGCCGATGGCCGCCGCGGAGCCGCCACGCAGCACCGCGGGCACATACAGCGCCGCCCGGCGCAGCAGGTACAGCAGCGGCACCACCGCGGCCACGATGGCCAGCTGGCCCAGCTCAAGCCCGAGGTTGAAGCGCAGCAGCGCCCAGCCGAACTCGGCCGCCGGCAGGTCCAGCTCGCCCAGGACGCCAGCGAAGCCGAAGCCATGCACCAGGCCGAAGACGAAGGTGACCAGCCCGCGCCGGCGGCCGAACAGCGGCCTCAGGTTGTCGATGGCGGCGATGGCGATGGTCACGGCGATGGCCGGCTCCACGAACCAGCCGGGCAGGCTCACCAGCCCGAGCGCGGCCAGCGCCAGCGTGATGGAGTGGGCCAGGGTGAACAGCGTGACCACGCCCACCACCGGCAGCGCCGCCTCGCGCCAGTGCGCCACCGGCGCCCAGCCCGGCGCCTGGCCTGGCGTGCGACGCAGCACGGCCGGCAGGATCAGGCACAGCAGAAACAGCAGGTGGTCGTACCCGGTGACGATGTGGTGCACGCCCTCGGCCAGGAAGGAGGCCGGCGCGGCCTGGTGCGGCGCCGCGGTGGGGTCCAGCAGGCGCGGCGTGGTACGGCCATCGGCCGCCACCAGCTTGGCGATGCCGCGGTGGGTGGGATCGACCTCGGCCAGCAGCGTGTAGCTCATGGGCGCCTCGGCCGCCACGCTGCAGGGCGCGGTGAACTGCAGCACCGCATAGGCGCCGTCGGCCCGGCGTTCCAGCAGGGGGCCGGCGACAGGCTGCCAATCGCAGCCCGCCACCTGCAGCCGCGGCAGCACATGGGCGGTGATGGCCGGCCAGGCCTGGCGCACCTCGCCCCAGGTGAGCCGGCGGTCGCCGTCGGCGTCCAGCGCGGGCAAGGCGGCATCCAGGTCACGCAGGGCAATGTCCCAGCGCAGCTCGGTACCGCCCTGCGGCGACGCCTGGAACACGAGGTAGGCATCGCTGGATTGGTGAGCCAGTGCGCTGCCGGCCAGCGCCAGCCACAGCAGCAGGAGGCCGGGCAGCGCGCGCAGGCGCTCAAGGCTGCGCATGCAGCAGGGCTTGCAGGCGTTGGTCATGGAGTCCCATCGCTTGGGTGGTCTGGCGGGCCTGCTGCAGGGCCGCGGCATCCTGCGCGGCGGTGGCCACGCGGGCCAGCAGCAGCAGGTCGAAAGGCTCGCGCTGGGTGGCAAGGTTGGCCTGCGCATGGCGCACGGCGGCGGGCAGGTCGCGCTGCACCCACCAGGCGTACAGGGCCAGCTCGCGCAGGTGGCCGTCCTGGCCGCCGGGGCGCTGCGCGGCCTGCTCGTAGCGCTGGCGCAGCTCGGCTGCGTCGGCAGGACCGCCGCCGGCCGCCACGCGGCGCAGCAGCACCGGATTGCTGCGCGGCTGGCCGTCCAGCAGTCGGAGCGCCTCCTGCGGGCGGGCCGCGTCGATCAGCAGGTCGGCCAGGGCCAGTGCCGCATAACGGTCCTGCGGATCGGCCTGCAGCGCGGCCCGCAGCGCCTGCTCGGCGGGTTGCGGCCGGCCGGCGCGCTGTTCCAGCTCGCCCAGCGTGGTGAGCAGCCAGCCGCGGGTGCCGGCGTCCCGGGTCTGCGGCAGCAGGCCCAGCAGCTGTTGGCGGGCCGCGGTGGCGTCGCCCCGCAGGGCCTGGTTTTCGGCCAGGCAGGCCTGCGCATGCAGCCGGGCGACGGCCTGCTGCTGCAAGGCGGTGCAGGCGGCGTCGGAGTCCGCATAACGGCCGCGCAGCCGGTGCAGCGTGGCCAGGGTGAGCCAGGCCTGAGGCTGCCGGGCGTCCCGCGCCAGCAGGGCCTGCAGCCGCGCCTGGGCGCTGTCGAAGCGGTGGATCGACTGCTCGGCGGAGGCCAGCGCCAGCACCACCGGCGCCGGTGCCTGGGCATCGGCCGCCCAGGGCTGCAGCAGGGCCAGCGCCCGCCCGGCGAAGCGCGGGTCGCCTTCCGCATGGGCCTGGGCCATGAAGGCGCCCGCTTCATGCACCGCCAGCGTCGGGTCGGCGGCCAACGCCGGCCCGGCCGGCGCCCGGCGTGCCGGCAGCGACTCGACCAGCTCGGCGTCGCTGGCCGGCCGCCACGGCGCGGCCGCTGCCGTGCCGGCCGCGGCCAGCAGCAGCGCCGGCAGCGCGGCGCGGACGGCGATGAAGCGCAGCCGCCTCATCGCTCAGCCCAGCGGCTCGGGCTCGGTGCCTTCGGGCGTGGGCGGCGTCACCGCCTCGATGCCCACCGGCTCCCGGTCCTCGGGCTGCAGTGCCACCAGCGAGCGCAGGTAGGCGACGAAGCCGGCGCTGTCGGCGCTGGCGCTGGCGGGCACGCCGTCCAGCGGACCGCCGGCATTGCCGGGACCGCCATCGTCACCGTCGCCGTCGGAGCCGCCGAAGCAGCCCGCCAGCACCAGCGTGCAGGCGGCCAGCACGGCCACGGTGCAAAGCTTTGCATTGCGGGTCATGGTGCGGCTCCTTTCAGCGGCTGCCGGGCAGCGGCGTGTCGGCATAGGGGAAGCTGGGCAGCAGCGTCACGCGGGCCTGGTCGACGGCGTCGTGCAGCCTGAGCGACGTGGCGCCCAGCGGCACGTTGGCCGGCTTGCAGTCGGCGCCCAGCTTCAGCGCATTGGCATCGCCATTGAGCATGCACAGACCACCCATCACCGCCACCAGCGAGATGTCCACCACGTCGTCGCGCAGGCGGCGGCCGTTGGGATAGCCCGCCGCATCGCCGCCGGCCAGGCCGAGCCGGTTCTGCTGCGCCTCGGGCGTGGGCGGGGTGCTGGTGTTCAGCCGCAGCATCTCCGAAGGCACCACGCCGGCCGGCTGGTTGACGCCGGCGATGCCGGTGAGGAAGGTGGTGACCAGGTCGGTGCGCGGCAGGTTCTTCGGCGCGGCACCGGCGGCCGGCAGCACCACTTCCAGCAGCGCGGGCAGCGTCGGATGGGTCACGTAGTCGGCGAACTGCGCATCGTCCTTCGGCTTGCTGGCGTTGAAGCGGTCCTTGTCGGGCAGGCCGATCACCACCTCATTGACCAGCGGCATGCCCAGGCGCGACACCTGCGTCCAGGCGCCACCGGACTTGGCGGCGGTGCCGTGGCCCTTGGCCGGCGCCGGGTCGAGCAGGCTGCCCTGACGCAGGCTGGCGGTGGTCCAGCCGCCGATGACCGGCTCCGCGCCGGCGGTCAGGCAGCTGCGGTGCACCTCCAGGGCCAGCGAAGTGACGTTCTTGTTGGCCAGGTCGTCGCGGCCGGCATTGATGTTGGCGGGGTCGGTGATGACGCCCACCGGCGCATTCACCAGGTCGAAGATCGTGCCCAGGTTCACCGCGAACGGGTCCTTGCGCTGGCCGACGAACACCCGCGCCGGCTGCGCGCAGCCCGGCACGGTGACGGTGTAGATGTGCTTGCCGGCATAGGCCGCGTAGTCGGCGATCGTCTTGGCGCCGATGTTGTCCACCGGCTTGTCGAAGCGCGTGGCGCCGCCGCTGGCCTGGGTGACGGCCGCCCGGGTGCCGCCGCGGCGGTCGCCGCGCACCACCTCGAGCGTGAAGCTCTCGTTGAGGTTGAGCGTGGCCGCGCGCGGATCGCTCACCGTGCCCGACTGGATCAGCGGGATCGGCACGTTCTTGCCGCCGATGGGCAGCGCCGTGCCCTTGAGCGTGTTCTGGAAGCGGAAGGCGAAGGTGATGTCCTCCTTCGCATCGCCGTTGTTGTCGATGTGGATCTCGTACAGCGCGTTCGGGTCCATCGAGAAGTAGTTGGGCCCGCCGTACGGATCCTGCAGCGGCAGGTAGTCGGCGATCAGCGTCACGTAGCCGGTGCGGTTGGGCTCGTAGCTGGAGAACATGTAGAAGTCGGTCGCATCCACCTTCGGCGTGCCGGTGATGGACGGCGCCTCCCGGTGGCTGGACGCCTGCGCGGCGGTGGCGAGCAGCAGGCCGCTGGCAAGCGCGGCGACGAGGGGGAGCAGGCGGACCTGCGGGGCGGTGTGGGGTGTCATGGTCATCCTCGGCATCTCCTAGACAGCCGGGCCGGCAAGGGCCCGGTGGCGGGACGGCGAGGGGCTGTGCCGCTGCCGTCTGCTGGGCTGTACGCAGGCTTGCCGACATCGGATTCACGTTTCGGACACCGCGGCGAAACAGGCGCCGCCCGCGGCCGGCTACACCAGCGGCCGCGCCTCGATGCTGGGTCGAGCGGCCAGCGCCGCGAAATCGTCCGCCAGCCGCTGCGACTCGGCCAGCGCCCGCCGCCACAGCCGCACCCGCGCGGGCACGTCGTGCGCCAGGCGCTGGAAGTCGGTGCGGTCGGGCAGCTTGCCGCCCGGCAGCGACTGCGCCACCCAGTGCGGGTCGGGCGCCAGCACCACCACGTTGTCCAGCCGGTGGCTGGCCCGATGGCGGCTGCGCCAGGCCTTGTCCAGCCAGCCGGGCACCAGGCTGGACTGGAAGTGCGGGTAGAGCACCAGGCCCTCGGCCATCGCGGCGTAGTCCAGGTGCAGGTGGTAGTCGGTGATGCCGCCGTCCCAGTAGGCGCCGGGCGGGGCGCCGGGGATGTCGCGCACCGCCTGCAGCCAGAAGGGGATGGAGCAGCTGGCCAGCACGCTGGGACGCAGATTGACGGGCGACAGCGCCACGGCATGGGTGCGGAAGTCGGTCAGCGGCACCGGCAGCGCATCGCGCGCATCCTGGAACACCACGCGCTCCAGCCAGCCACCCATCGCGCTGCGGCTGACGGCATTGCTGGCGAAGGCGCCCAGGTAGCCGAGCGGCGTGCGCCAGCGGCCTTCGCGGCGCAGCAGCGGATGGTGGCCGCGGCTGGTGAACACATGCAGGCGGTAGCGCGGGTGCTGCAGCACCTCGGCTTCACGTCCTGCGAAATGCTCCGCCAGCTTGGCGCCGAACACCTCGCTGACGTGCGCGGGCAGCGGCGGCTTGCCGGGCCGGTGCTCGTAGGTCTGGGTGATGTAGTCCTCCGCCAGGCGCGCCAGCGCGGCGTCCGAGTCCGCGAGGCAGGCCGATGCCATGCGCCAGGCGCCGATGGACGCGCCCAGCAGGTGCACCGGCTGCGCGCCGCCGCCGGGCAACCAATGTCCGAAGAGGTAACGGTCGAGCGGGTTCAGCGCCAGGCCCTTGGGGCCGCCGGCAGCCGCTGGCATCACCCGCACGTCGGCCGGCTGCAGGCCGTGTTCCTGCAGGTGTTGGCGGGCCCGCGGGCCCGCCCAGATCTGAAGCGCAGTCATTCCGTATGGCGGCCGGGCGGCCAACCGGTTGTACGCAAGGATTGTTGCACCGCGACATTGTTGGATACGCTATCGACCACCACGCACTCGCACTTCGGTCCACAGTGGCGTCACTCATGCAGCCGCAGCCTCTTTCCCCTCGCACGGTGACGTGCGCCGCCCCTTGCGGGAGCGGTGCAGGTGCACCCGTCGAACGGGGCGGCGCGGTCTGCGGCAGGCTGGCTGGCCTGCGCCGTGCGACCGGAGTGTCGCGCGGCAACAACATCAGCGTGCGCGAAGTTGGCAAGCAGGCACAGCGGCCCACCGGCCCTGCGGCGCGTTGTCATCCATGAACGCGCCCGCAACATTCAAGACAAGCTGCAACCGTTGTCCGTCCGCATCCGCCGACGGAACGTTGTGCCTCCCACGCATTCTGAAGGTGCGCTCCTACAGCGGGGACCTGGGCTAACCCCCAGACTCGCTGCGCACCCCGCTCAACACTGAACCACCACATCACCACCATGGCAGATTCCGATACACAGCACCGCGCGGCTTCCGCGCCCCCGCTGCGCCGCGGCTCGATGCCGCCGCGCCCCTGGTTTGGCGTGCTCCGTGGACTGGCGCTGGCGCTGATGCCCGGGGTGCCCAGATTCCCGAAGGACCGCAGCAGCCCCTGGCGCGCTGCGGCCGACCGCCGCCGCACCATCTTCCTGTGGACGGTGCTGCTGGTCAGCGGCGTGGCCACCTGGCTGCTGCCCGCCACCGACGGCGACATGACCGCGGTGGAGATCGTGCAGACGGGCCTGTTCGCGCTGCTGTTCGGCTGGCTGTCGGCCGGCTTCATCACCGCGATGATGGGGTTCAAGGTGGCGCTGTTCGGCGACAAGCATGCGCTGACGCTGCCCGACGAGCGCATGCCGCTGGACCCCACGGCCCGCACCGCGTTGATCATGCCGATCTGCAACGAGGACATCGACACGGTGTTCACCGGCCTGCGCAAGACCTGCGAATCGCTGGCGGCCACCGGCGCGCTGAAGCTGTTCGACGTCTACGTGCTGAGCGACAGCTCCGACCCCGCCATCCAGGCCGCCGAGGTGGAAGCCTGGAAGCAACTGCGCCGCACCCTGGGCGACGACGGCGAGCCGCTGGCCGGCGAAGGCCGCATCTTCTACCGCTGGCGCAAGCGCCGCACCAAGCGCAAGGCCGGCAACGTGGCCGACTTCTGCCGCCGCTGGGGCAACAACTACCGCTACATGGTGGTGCTGGACGCCGACTCCACCATGACCGGCGAGACGCTGGTGCAGATGGTGCGCATGATGGAAGCGCACCCGAAGACCGGCATCCTGCAGACGCTGCCGCGCACCCAGGGCCACAGCACGCTGCACGCCCGCACCCAGCAGTTCGCCTCGGCCGTCACCGGCCGGCTCTTCGCGCTGGGCCTGGCCTACTGGCAGCTGGGTGAATCGCACTACTGGGGCCACAACGCGATCCTGCGCATCGAGCCCTTCATGAAGCATTGCGCATTGGCGCCGCTGGAAGGCCGTGGCGGCCTGTCGGGCGAGATCCTGTCGCACGACTTCGTGGAAGCCGCGCTGATGCGCCGTGCCGGCTACGAGGTGTGGCTGGCACCCAACCTGGAAGGCAGCTTCGAGCAGCAGCCGACCAACCTGCTGGACGAGCTGGGCCGCGACCGCCGCTGGTGCCAGGGCAACCTGCAGAACTTCCGCCTGATCGCCGAACCGGGCTGGCAGCCGGTGCACCGTGCCATGTTCTTCACCGGTGCGCTGTCGTACATCACCGCGCCGGTGTGGCTGGCCTTCGTGGCGGCCGGGGTGTGGCGTGCCGCCACCCAGCCCGAGGTGGATGCGAGCATGCCCGGCCTGCTGGCCGCCGCCGGTGGCGAGGCCGCCGCGCTGTGGGCGCTGACGCTGACCCTGCTGCTGCTGCCTCGCCTGCTGGGCGTGGTGGGCGTGCTGCTGCGCAAGGAGCAGGCCCTGTTCGGCGGCACGGCGCAGCTGCTGCGCAGTTCGGTGGTGGAGCTGTTCCTGTCCGCCCTGCAGGCGCCGGTGCGCATGCTGGCGCACACCATGTTCGTGATCGGTGGCCTGACCGGCCTGAAGCTGCAGTGGAAGTCGCCCCCGCGTGACGCCGAGAGCCTGGGCTGGAAGGACGCCTTCACCCGCCTGGCGCCGATGCTGCTGCCGGCGCTGGCCCTGTTCGGCGCCGCGATGCTGGTGGATGCCAACGTGAGCTGGATGCTGGTGCCGCTGCTGCTGGCCACGCCGCTGGTGGTGTACGGCAGCCGTGAACAGGAAGCCGCCGACGGCCGCCTGCCGCGCACGCTGCTGACCCCGGTGGAACATGCGGTGCAGGTTCGCCTGGGCCTGATGGCGCCGGCCAGCGCCGGCCGTGCCAGCCGCCGCCCGGCCCTGCCCTCGCCCGCGGCCACGGCAGGCGTGACGCTGGCCCCGGCCCGTGCGATCGGCCGCTGGCCGACCAAGGTGGCGCTGGCCTTCGTGCCGGCAGTGATGGCCACGGCCGTGCTGGCGCCGCAACCGCTGGCCACCAGCCCGGAACCGCCGCGTGTGGTGGCCGAGATGGACACCCGCTATGCCGAGCGCGTGCCCGCCAAGCGCCCGGTGCGCACTGCCGCCGTGCGGGTGGATGTGCGCAGCAAGATGACCAGCCCCGCGGCCGTGCTGCCGCCGGCGGTGGTCACCGACGAATCGGTGGCCGACAGCTGATCGGCCCTCCAGCCGCGGCTGGAACGAAGACGGCGCCCCGCGGGGCGCCGTCTTTCTTGGAGCCGTGCCGGTCAGCGGGCCGCGATCACGCCGCAGGCCAGGCGGGCGCCGGCATTGCCGGTGGGCTGCGAACGGTAGTCGTCGGCATTGGCATGCACGATGACCGCCTTGCCCAGGATGTCGGCGGCGCCGCTGCCGATGCCCAGGCCGGGCAGGTGCACCCGCAGTTCGGCCTCGCCGGCCGCATCGGCCTTCAGGTTGGGCATGTCGCCGGCATGGTGGGCGCCGCCGCTGCCACGCGCGCCATGCGGATGGCCCTCCGGGTTGAAGTGACCGCCGGCGCTCATCGCGTCGCTGGCGCTGCAGTCGCCCTTCTCATGCACATGGAAGCCGTGCTCGGCGCCGGGCTTCAGGCCGCTGACACGGGCCACCGCCATGACATGCTCGCCTTCGCGGAAGAACTGCACCGTGCCGGTGGTGGTGCTGCCCTGCGTGGGCGCCAGTTGGGCCACGGCCACCGGGCTGCCCTGGGTGCCGGCCATGCCATGGTGGCCATGCATGCCACCGCCGGCGCAGCCGGCCAGCAGGGCCGCGGCGGCGCTGGCGGCCAGGGCGTGGAAGGCGGTGGATCGAGACATCGGGGTCATCGGCTTCTCCTGTGTGTTGGATGAAGCAGCCGGCAAAGGCCGGGCCTGCGCCGGGGACCGCCGGCTGTCGTCAGGCCGGCGCCATCGCCGTATGGCCCGGGCGGGCCAGGGCCTCGCCCTTGGGCGTGTCCTTCAGGTAGAGCTTCCAGAGAAAGCCCAGGGTGTTGTCGCCATAGGAAATGGCCTTGCGCGGCAGGGCCAGCGGATCGAACTGGGCGGTGGCGGCGCCGCGCTGGCAGGTCACGCCGCTGCTGTAGCCGGCCTCGGCCGCGGCCTTCAGCGTGTCCACCGTGTGGGAGCCGTAGGGGTAGCACACATGCGGCACCTCGCGGCCCAGCTCCTGCTGCAGCCGCTGGCGGCTGTCCAGCATCTCGGCCCGCTGCACCTCCACCGGCTGCTCGGCCAGGCGGATGTGGCGGAAGGCATGGCTGCCCACCTCGATGCCCAGGCCGGCGATCTCGCGCAGGCGGGCGTAGCTCATCAACGGCGGCGTGCCGCGGCCGTGGCCGGCCAGCCAGCTGGCGCCACCGCCCGCCTCGCCTGCCACCGCGTACGACACGGCCGGATAGCCGAAGTCCTGCAGCACCGGCACCGCATGCTCGTAGAAGTTCTCGCAGCCGTCGTCGAAGGTGAGCACCGCGGCCCGCTCGGGCATGGGCGCGCGGCCCTGCAGCGCGGCCAGTGCGTCGGTCATCGACAGCACCTTCACGCCCGCCCACTTCAGCGCCCTCATCTGCGCGCGGAACTTGTCGACGTCACAGTAGCCGGCGCGGTGCGCCTTCATCGGCGGGAACTTGCCGACCTGGTGGTACATGAAGATCGAAATGCCGGGCATCGGGCTGCTTCCTCGGGTGGATGGCGGCTCAGGCCGCCCGGCCGCGCCGCGCGGCGCGCGCCTCGTCGTAGGCCGCCACCGTGTTGCGCACCATGATGTCGGCAGTGAAGCGCCGCTCGTAGATGTCGCGGGCCGTCCGGCCCATCGCCACCCGCAGCGCGCTGTCGCTGCCCAGGCGGACGATCGCGTCCGCCAGCGCCTGTGCATTCTCCGACGGCACGAGCAACCCACTCGCCCCCTCGGCAATGATCTCCGCATTGCCGCCCACCGCGGTGGCGATGGCCGGCCGGCCGGCGGCGCAGGTTTCCATCAGCGTGAGCGACAGCGCCTCGTGGCGCGAGGGCGCCAGCACCACGTCGCAGGCGGCCAGCAGCTCGGGGATGTCCTGGCTCTGGCCCAGGAAGCTGACGCGCCCGGCCAGGCCCAGGCGCTCGGCCTGCGCGCGGATCTGCGCGGCCCAGGGCGTGTCGGTGGCGCCGGTGATGGCCAGGTGCACCGGCAGCGTGGCCGGCAGCAGCGCCAGTGCGTCCAGCGCCACGTCGTGCGCCTTCACGTCCACCAGGCGCGAGTTCATCAGCAGCTGCAGCGGCTGTTCGGGCGTGGGCCCCGCCTGCCGCGCGGGCTGCATGCCGATGTCGGGCACCGCGGAATACACCACCGACACCTGCGCCGCCGGCAGGCCGTGCTGCATCAGGTGGTCGCGCACCGCATTGGAGACGGCCAGCAGCTTCATCTCGGGAGGGAACCAGCGCCACGAGATCATCGAATTGGCGCTGGCCACCGCGGCCACGCCGCTCCAGCGCGAGGCCCAGTCGGCATAACGCCCGCCGCGCTGCGCCTGGCCGTGCAGCACGTCGGCCCGCCAGCGGCGGGCGAAGCGCGCCAGCTTCCAGGCCGACAGCGGGTCGTACATGCCGTGCATCGGCACATGCAGGCAGGTGTGGCCGTCGGCCCGCATGCGCTCGCCCATCCAGCCGTCCAGCGGACCGGCGAAGGCCACCTGGTGGCCGCGTTCGGCCAGCGCGGCCGAGGTGGAGACGACGCGGCGCTCCATGCCGCCGAGGATGTGGCTGTGCGCCACCATCACCACGCGCCGGGGCGCCTGCCCGCTGGCCGTCACTTGCGGCCTTGCAGCTTGGCAAAGGCCGCTGCCATCGCGCCGCCGGCCGCTGCCGGCTCGGGCGCGCCGCGGCCACGTGGTGCGCGCTGGTCGCGCGTGGGCGGGCGGTAGCCGCCGGCATCGGCGCCCTTGGCCGGCACGGCGGTCTCCAGCTTCATCGTCAGCGAGATGCGGCCGCGCGCCAGGTCCACCTCCAGCACCTTCACCTTGACGATGTCGCCGGTCTTGACCACCTCGCGCGCATCGTTGACGAACTTGTTGCTGAGCTGGCTCACGTGCACCAGGCCGTCCTGGTGCACGCCCAGGTCGACGAAGGCACCGAACTGCGCCACGTTGCTGACCGTGCCTTCCAGCTGCATGCCGGGCTGCAGGTCCTTGATGTCCTCCACGCCTTCATTGAAGCGGGCCACCTTGAAGTCCGGGCGCGGGTCGCGGCCGGGCTTTTCCAGCTCGGCCAGGATGTCCTTGACGGTGATGGCGCCGAAGCGTTCGTCGGCCAGCGCCTCGGGCTTGAGCTTGCGGATCACGTCGGCATTGCCCACCAGCTCGGCGATCGGCCGGCCGGTGCTGCGGATGATCTTCTCCACCACCGGATAGGTCTCGGGGTGCACGCCCGACTGGTCCAGCGGGTTGTCGCCGTCGCGGATGCGCAAGAAGCCTGCCGCCTGCTCGAAGGTCTTGGCACCCAGGCCGGACACATCGAGCAGCTGCTGCCGGTTGCGGAAGGCGCCGTGCGCATCGCGCCAGCGCACGATGCTCTGCGCCACCGCATTCGACAGCCCCGACACCTGCGCCAGCAGCGGCGCCGAGGCGGTGTTGAGGTCCACGCCCACCGAGTTCACACAGTCTTCCACCACCGCGTCCAGCGTGCGGGCCAGCTCGCTCTGGTTCACGTCGTGCTGGTACTGGCCCACGCCGATGCTCTTGGGGTCGATCTTCACCAGCTCGGCCAGCGGGTCCTGCAGCCGGCGGGCGATGCTCACCGCGCCGCGCAGGCTCACGTCCAGATCGGGCAGTTCCTTGCTCGCGAACTCGCTGGCCGAATACACCGAGGCGCCCGCCTCGCTCACCACCACCTTGGTGATCTTGACGTCGGGCGCCAGCGATTCCACGCGCTTGATCAGGTCGGCGGCCAGCTTGTCGGTCTCGCGGCTGGCGGTGCCGTTGCCGATGGCGATCAGGTTCACGCCATGCTGCGCCACCAGCCGGCCCAGCGTGTGCAGCGAGCCCTCCCAGTCGCGCCGCGGCTCGTGCGGGTAGACGGTGGAGGTGTCCAGCACCTTGCCGGTCTCGCTGACCACCGCCACCTTCACGCCGGTGCGGATGCCGGGGTCCAGCCCCATCACCACCCGCTTGCCGGCGGGTGCGGCCAGCAGCAGGTCGCGCAGGTTCTCGGCAAACACCTTGATGGCGGTGGCCTCGGCGTTCTCGCGCAGGCGGGTGAACAGGTCGCGCTCGATGCTCAGGCTGAGCTTGACCTTCCAGGTCCAGCCGATGGCCTTGCGGATCAGGTCGTCGGCCGGGCGCCTGGCATGGCTCCAGCCCAGGTGGCGGGCGATGCGGCCTTCGGCGATGCTGGGCTGGCCGGGCACCGGCACTTCATCCAGCTTCAGCTTGGCTTCCAGCAGCTCCAGCGTGCGGCCGCGGAACACCGCCAGCGCGCGGTGGGAGGGCACGGTGCGGATCGGCTCGGCATAGTCGAAGTAGTCGCGGAACTTGGCGACGTCGGCGTTCTGCTCGTCCTTGCCGTCCATCAGCTTGCTGGTGAACAGGCCCTCGGACCACAGCCATTCGCGCAGCGGGCCCACCAGCGCGGCGTCCTCGGCCCAGCGCTCGGAGAGGATGTCGCGCACGCCGTCCAGCACCGCAAACGCATCGGCGAAGCCGCCTTCCGCATTGATGAAGGCGGCGGCCTCGGCCATCGGGTCCAGCGACGGATCGGCGAACAGCTTGTCGGCCAGCGGCTCGATGCCGGCCTCGCGGGCGATCATGCCCTTGGTGCGCCGCTTGGGCTTGAAGGGCAGGTACAGGTCTTCCAGTTCCTGCTTGGTGGGCGCGGCCTCGATGGCGGCGCGCAGCTCGGGCGTGAGCTTGCCTTGCTCGTCGATGCTCTTGAGCACCGCGGCGCGGCGTTCCTCCAGCTCGCGCAGGTAGCCCAGGCGGGCTTCCAGGTCACGCAGCTGGGTGTCGTCCAGGCCGTCGGTGGCTTCCTTGCGGTAGCGGGCGATGAAGGGGACGGTGGCACCGCCGTCCAGCAGGTCGACGGCGGCTTTGACTTGGGCCGGCCGAACCTGCAGTTCGGCGGCGATTTGCAACAGGATCTTGTCCAAGGCAGGCACGGGAAACCACGGGAAAGGGCCCGAAGTGTGCCACCGCCGGCCCGGCGGACCGGGCCCGGACCGGCCGCCTAGAACAGTGCGAAAGCCGCGCCGACCAGCATCGTGGTCAGCGCCATGGCCACCGCGAAGTGGCGCTCCAAGCGGTTGCCGCCACCGCAGGTGGCCAGAGGGTGGCGCTCGGCGGGCGCATCGGAGGACACCAGTGACGACCAGGACATGCGCTTTCTCCTTGATGCAGCGTCGGGCTGCCCCCTTGCCTTCGGCATTTGCCGGGCTGTCTGCAGTGTTGGTTGCCCGCCGCCTGCGCAATCCGCTGAAAAGCGGTGCTTTGTGCCATGTCAGGAAAGTGGCGGGCATCGGCTCCTAGACTGGCCCCATCCACCCGACCGCAGCGCCGGGGGCCGGTCGAGGAGACAACGCCGTGTTAGCCGCCTTCATCACCCACGCCGATTGCGCCCGCCACGAGATGGGCCCGCAGCACCCTGAATGCCCGGAGCGCCTGGCCGCCATCCAGGACCACCTGCTCATCAAGGGCCTGCTGGACTACATGTGCCCCTACGACGCCCCGCTGGCCACGCCGCAGCAGCTGGCCCGCGCCCATTCGGCCATGTACGTGCAGGAGCTGCTGGCCAGCGGTCCCGCCGAAGGCCATCGCCAGGTGGACCCCGACACCGCCATGTGCCCCCACACCGTGCAGGCCGCGCTGCGGGCCGCGGGTGCGGCGGTGCAGGCCACCGACCTGGTGCTGGGCGGCCAGGCCCCTGCCGCCTTCTGCTGCGTGCGGCCGCCCGGCCACCATGCGGAGCGTGCGGCGGCGATGGGCTTCTGCTTCTTCAATAATGTGGCGGTGGGCATCCGCCATGCGCTGGACGTGCACGGCCTGCAGCGGGTGGCGCTGATCGACTTCGACGTGCACCACGGCAACGGCAGCGAGGACATCTTCCGCGGCGACGAACGGGTGCTGATGTGCTCCATCTTCGAGCGCGGCCTCTATCCCTTCAGCGGCGACAAGGCCGCCGGCCCGAACATGGTGAACGTGGGCCTGCCCAGCCGCTCGGGCAGCGAGGCCTTCCGCGCCGCGGTGGCGGACCGCTGGCTGCCGGCGCTGGAGGCCTTCCAGCCGCAGCTCATCTACGTCTCCGCCGGCTTCGACGCCCACCGGGAGGACGACATGGGCAACCTCGGCCTGGTGGAAGCCGACTACGAATGGGTCACGCGGCAGCTGCTGGCGGTGGCCCAGCGCCACTGCGGCGGGCGCATCGTTTCCTGCCTGGAAGGCGGCTATGTGCTGAGCCCGCTGGCCCGCAGCGCGGCGGCGCATGTCAAAGTGCTGATTGGCGCAGACTGATCCGGCCCCACCGGCACCCCATGGACAAGCATTACCTCTCGCCCCTGTTCTCCCCCGAATCCATCGTGGTGCTGGCCGGCGATGCCGATGCGCCCGAAAGCCTGACGCCGCAGGCCCGCACGTTGCACGAGGCGCTGCGGGCCCAGCGCTTCAGCGGCACCCTCGCCTTCCTGGACATCCACACCAGCGGCACGCTGGCCGACCTGGCACAGACACGCGCCGACCTGGCCATCATCGCCCTGCCCCGGCAGGACGTGGCCGCGGCGCTGGAGGTGGCCGGCCGCATCCACTGCCGCTCGGCGCTGATCATCTCGGCCGGCATCGACGGCGCGCTGGCGGCGGAGCTCAAGCGCATCGCCCGCCGCGAAGGCGTGCACCTGCTGGGGCCGAACGGCCTGGGCCTGCAGCGGCCGCGGCTGCAGCTCAATGCCAGCGCCCTGGGGCCGCTGGCGCGCACCGGCTCGCTGGCACTGGTGTCGCAGTCGGGCGCGCTCACCTCTTCCATGCTGGACTGGGCGCGCAACAACGCGGTGGGCTTCTCGTCGGTGGTCTCGCTGGGGCCGAACACCGCGGTGGACATCGCGCAGGTGCTGGACTTCCTGGCCAACGACCAGCACACCCACAGCATCATCGTGTACCTGGAAGGCATCTCCAATGCGCGCCGCTTCATGAGCGCGCTGCGCTCGGCGGCCAACGCCAAGCCGGTGGTGGTGCTGAAGGCCGGCCGCCGGCCCGCGGGCAACGAGGCCGCGCACACGCACAGCGGCACCATCGTCGGTGCCGACGACGTGTTCGATGCGGCGCTGCGCCGCGCCGGCGCGGTGCGCGTGCGCTCCTTCGTCGAGCTGTTCTCGGCGGCCAAGTGCCTGGCCTCGCGCTACCGGCCGGTGGGCAGGCGGCTGGCCATCGTGACCAACGGCGGCGGGCCGGGTGTGCTGGCGGCCGACTGGGTCAACGAGATCTTCCTGCAGATGGGCAAGCTGTCGGTGGAATCTGCCACGGCACTGAAGCCGCTGCTGCCGGAGCAGGCTTCGCTGGCCGACCTGATCGACCTGTCGGAAGAAGCCACCGCCGCGCACTACCGCGCGGCCATCGAGGCCGCCTCGCGCGACCGCGGCATCGACGGCGTGCTGGCCATCTATTCCACCAAGGCCGGCGGTGATTCGGGCGACGTGGCCGCGGCGCTGGTGGACGTCAAGCGCAGCCTCAGCAAGCCGCTGCTGGCCTGCTGGATGGGCGATGCCTCGGTGGGCAATGCGCGCCAGCAGTTGAACGAGGCGGCCATTCCCAACTTCCGCACGCCCGAGGCCGCGGTGGGCGCCTTCGGCAACATCGCCTCGTTCTATCAGAACCAGCTGCTGCTGCAGCAGACGCCGCCGCCGCTGTCCACGCTGGCCAAGCCCGACATTGAAGGCGCGCGGCTGGTGATCGAGAGCGTGCTGGCCGAGCGCCGCAAGGTGCTCACCGAGATGGAGTCGAAGACGCTGCTGTCGGCCTTCCACATCCCGGTGACCAACACCATCCTGGCGCGCAACGCCAACGAGGCGATGATGATCGCCACGCAGCTGGGCTTTCCGGTGGCGCTGAAGATCGACTCGCCCGACATCCTGCATAAGAGCGACGTGCAGGGCGTGGCGCTGAACATCCTCAACGGCGCGGGCGTGCGCGACACCTACAACGACATGGTGGAGCGGGTGAAGCGGCTGCAGCCCGGCGCGCGGCTCAATGGCGTGACGGTGCAGAAGATGGCGCGGGCCCAGCGCGGCCGCGAGATCTGCATCGGCCTGGTGAGCGACGAGCCCTTCGGCCCGGTGATCATGTTCGGCGCCGGCGGCACGATGATCGAGCTGATCCGCGACCGCGCGATGGAACTGCCGCCGCTGAACAAGTTCCTGGCCCGCCGGCTGATCGAACGCTCCCGCGTGGCCGAGACGCTGGTGGAATGGCGCGGCGCCAGCCCGGTGGACATGGACGCGCTGGAGCGTGTGCTGCTGAGGGTGTCGGAGATGGTGTGCGAGCTGCCGCAGCTGCGCCAGATGGACATCAACCCGATCATCGTGGACGAGTCGGGCGCGGTGGCGGTGGACGCCCGCATCATCGTCGACAGCGCGTCGCAGGGCGTGGGCATGGGCAGCGGGCCCAGCCCCTACAACCACCTGGCCATCCTGCCTTACCCGGCGCGCTACGAGCAGGTGTGGCCGATGCGCGGGGGCGGCGAATACACGGTGCGGCCCATCCACCCCAACGACGCGCAGATGCTGCAGGACCTGGTGCAGAGCCTGTCGCCCGAGAGCCGCTACTTCCGCTTCGTCAGCTCGATGACGCAGCTGCCGCCGCCGATGCTGGCGCGCTTCACGCTGATCGACTACGACCGCGAGATGGCGCTGGTGGCGGTGCACAAGCAGCGCGAGGCCGCCACCGACGGCACCATCGTCGAGACCGAACGCATCATCGGCGTGTCGCGCTACGTGACCAACCCGGACCAGTCGAGCTGCGAGTTCTCGCTGGTGGTGGCCGATGCCTATGCGGGCAAGGGCATCGGCTCACGGCTGATGGAATGCATCATGGACGTGGCCCGCGAGAAGGGCCTGTCGGAGATCGAGGGCCTGGTGCTGACCAACAACCCGGGCATGCTCAAGCTGATGCGCGGGCTGGGCTTCGAGGTGAAACCGTTCGCGGAGGACCCGGACTTCAAGCTCGTCACGCACGCGCTGTAGCGGCCAGCTGGAAGCCGGCCACCAGGCGCGACAGCGTCTCGGCCTGGCGGCGCAGGCTGTCGGCGGCGGCCGCGCTCTGCTCCACCAGGGCCGAGTTCTGCTGCGTGCTGTGGTCGAAACCGGCCACCGCGCCATGCACATGGGCCACCCCGGCGGCCTGGGCCGCGGTGGCGGCGGAGATGTCGTTGATCAGCATCGACACCTGCTGCACCTTGTCCACGATGCCGGCCATCGCCTGGCCGGCATCCTCCACCTGGCGGTTGCCGGCGTCCACCCGCTCGCCGCTGGCCTGGATCAGCGACTTGATCTCGCGCGCCGCCTCCGACGAGCGCTGCGCCAGCTGCCGCACCTCGCTGGCCACCACCGCGAAGCCACGGCCCTGCTCGCCGGCCCGGGCCGCCTCCACCGCCGCATTCAGGGCCAGGATGTTGGTCTGGAAGGCGATGCCGTCGATGGTGCCGATGATCTCGCCGATCTTCTTGGACGAACCGGCGATCTGCTGCATGGTGCGCACCACCTGCGACATGGTGGCGCCGCCCTCCTGCGCCGCCTGCGAGGTGGCCGCGGCCAGCATGCGCGCCTGCTCGGCCGTCTGCGCATTGAGCTGCACGGTGCTGCTCAGCTCGTTCATGGCGCTGGCCGTCTGCTGCACGCTGCCGGCCTGCACCTCGTTGCGCTGGCTCAGGTCGGCATTGCCGCTGGCGATCTCGGCCGAGCCGGTGGCGATGCTGTCGACGCTCTGGCGCACCTGGCCCACCAGCGTGGCCAGGCTGGCGCTCATGCGGGCCATGGACGCGACGATGCTGCGCTCGTCGCCCCGGCGCACGGGCAGCGGATGGGCCAGGTCGCCGCGGGCGATGCGCTCGGCCGCCTGCACCACGTCATGCGGCTCGCCGCCCACCTGCCGGGTGATGCAGCGCGTGGTGAGCACCGACACCGCCAGCCCCGCCACTGCCGCCACCCCCAGCAATGCCAGCATGGCCCAGCGGCCCACCGCATGGTCGCGCTCGGCGGCGCCCGAAGCTTCGCTGGCGCCGCGGCCCACCTGGTCCACCAGCGCCACCAGCGCCTTCTGCGCCGTGCCGATGGCCTCGTAGCCGGCACCCGCCAGCAGCAGCCGGGCCGGCTCCTTCTGGCCGCTGCGCGACAGGCTCATCACCTTGTCCTGCTCGGCGCTGTAGACCTGCCAAGCCTGCTGGAAGCGGGTCCATTCGGCGCGCTCCTGCGGGCTGTCGATCATCGGCTCATAGCGCTCGGCCGCCTTGGCCATGGCCGCGCGCATGCGCACGCGGTAGTCCTCCAGCGTGTCCATGTACGCGGCGTCGGGGCTGATGACATGGCCCAGTTCCACCCGCCGCAGGTCGGAGGTGAGCGTCCGGATCTCCAGCAGCAGCTGGCCCTTGGGCACCCATCGGCCGACGATGACCTGCACCGCCCCGTCCAGCCGGGACATCTGGTAGAGCGCCATCGCGCCCAGCGCACCGTTGATCAGGACCAGCAGCCCGAAGGCCAGCGCCAGGCGACGGCCCAGCGACAGGAATGCGGCAGGTGTGTGCATGTGAGGTTCCCCGCGGCGGAGCATCCGACGTGGGAAGGACTTCGACCGCAGGCCGGCCGTTTCAAGCCGCCGCGCGGCCGCGCACGGCGTTTTCCTACCTCTGGGGGATGCGTCAGCCGGCCCGGCGCCAGGCGGCAGCGCCGCGGCCTGCGCGCAAGCCGCTGGCCATCGTGGCCTGCAGCAGGTAGCCGCCGGTGGGTGCTTCCCAGTCCAGCATCTCGCCGGCGATGAAGATGCCTGGGCGGGCCTGCAGCATCAGCCGCTCGTCCAGCGCCTGCAGCGCCACCCCGCCGGCGGTGCTGATCGCCTCGGCCACCGGACGCGGCGCCACCACGGTCAGCGGCAGGGCCTTGAGCGCGGTGGCCAGCGCGGCCGCGTCGTCGAGCTGCGCCCGTGGCAGGAGTTCATGCAGCAGCGACACCTTGGCGCCGGCGAGGCCCAGCCGGCTCTTCAGGTGCGTGGCCAGGCTGCGGGTGCCGCGCGGTCGCTTCACCTCGGCCAGCACACGCTCGGCATCGAAGGTGGGCAACAGGTCGATGTGCAGCAGGGCGCTGCCCTGCGCCGCCACGGTGTCCCGCAGCAGCGCCGACACCGCATACACCAGGCTGCCTTCCACGCCGTAGTCGCTCAGCACGAACTCACCGGCCCGCTCGAAGCGGCGCCCATCGTGCGCGGTGAAGCGCAACGCGGCCGGCTTGATCGGCGCGCCGGCGAAGCGGCTGCGCAGGTGCTCGCTCCAGCCACGCTCGCCGTCGGGCCGCGCGATCTCGAAGCCGCAGTTGGCCGGCTGCAGCGCTACCACGTCCACCCCCTGGGCCTGCAGCAGCGGCACCCAGCGGCCGTCGGAGCCCAGCTGCGGCCAGCTTGCGCCGCCCAGCGCCAGCACCGTGGCCTGCGGCTGCACCGTGAGCTCACCCGCCGGGCCCTGCAGCCGCAGCGCGCTGCCATCGTCGGTCCAGCCCAGCCAGCGGTGGCGCTGGTGGAAGCGCACGCCGGCCATGCGCAGCCGGTGCAGCCAGGCGCGCAGCAGCGGCGCGGCCTTCATGTCCACCGGAAACACACGGCCCGAGCTGCCGACGAAGGTCTCGATGCCCAGGCCCGCGGCCCAGTCGCGCATGGCCTGCGGACTGAAGTCGGCCAGCCACGGCGCCACCTCGGCGGCCCGCGGGCCGTAGCGCTCGGTGAAGGGCTCGATGGGCTCGCTGTGCGTGAGGTTCAAGCCGCCCTTGCCGGCCAGCAGGAACTTGCGGCCGACCGATGGCATGGCGTCATAGAGGTCCACCTGGCGGCCGGCGGCGGCCAGGGCCTCGGCCGCCATCAGGCCGGCGGGGCCGCCGCCGATGACCACGGTATCGGCGTTCACGACCCAAACCCTTCCAGCACGTTGACGGCATTGATGCCCACCTCGGCCACCGCATACCCGCCTTCGAAAGTGAAGACGGTGGGCAGCCCGGCCGAAGCCAGGTCGCGGCCGATGTCGAAGTAGTCGGCACTGCGCAGCGTGAAGGCGGAGATCGGGTCGCCCTCGAAGGTGTCCACGCCCAGCGGCACCACCAGGGCCTGCGCGCCGAAGCGCTTGACTTCGTCCAGCCCGCGGCCGAGTGCGGCGCGCCAATCGGCGAAGCCGGTGCCGCGTGGCAGCGGCAGGTTCAGGTTGCAGCCGGCGCCCTCGCCTTCGCCACGCTCGTCGGCGTAGCCCAGGTAGAACGGGTACTCGGTAGACGGGTCGCCGTGGAGGGACACGGTGAGCACATCGCCGCGCGCGTAGAAGATGCTCTGCGTGCCGTTGCCGTGGTGGTAGTCCACGTCCAGCACCGCCACCCGCTCGAAGCCGCCGTCCCGCAGTGCCTGCGCGGCCAGCGCCGCGTTGTTGAGGAAGCAGTAGCCGCCGAAGAAGTCGGCGCCCGCGTGGTGCCCGGGCGGGCGGGTCAGTGCGAAGGCGCTGCGCGTGCTGCCCGAGGCCACCGCCTGCGCGGCGGCCACGGCACAGGCTGCGCCCTGGCGCGCCGCGGTCCAGCTGCCGGCGGTGAGCGGCGTGCCGGCATCGAACGAAAACAGCCCCATGCGTGCCGCGAAGTTGGCGGGCAGCACATCGGCGCGGAAGCCCCGCACCGGCCACACGGAAGGCAGCGCGTCCAGCTCGGCGTTGGCCGGGTCCAGCGCCACCCATTCATCCCAGGCGCCAGCCAGGAACTGCAGGTAGCGCGGGCTGTGGATGCGCGCCAGCAGCGCTTCGTCCAGCGGGCCGGGTTCGGTGATCGTGCCGACCGGGCGCTTGTGCAGCTCCGCCAGCAGATGGTCCAACCGGTCGGGCGACTCATGGCAGGGCACCAGCCGGCCGCGGAACATCTCGTGGCGGCCGGCATGCTGCCGGTGCAGGGTGTTGTGGACGATGAGCATGGCGGCATTGTTGCAGCCGCCCCGGGGCGCAGCGAACTGGGGGCCGATTCAAGTCCGCCGGGCCGCCCCAAGGACTTGAGCGCCCCCCCGGGGGGCCGCGAGCGCAGCGAGCTTGGGGGCTCGACTCACCCCCGCAACGAAGCCCTCAGCGTGGCGCCGATGTCGGGCCGGTCGGCGAAGGGGTCGCTGGGGTTGCGATGCTGCAGCACGTCGTCCATGCGCTGCTGCACCGTCTTCAACGCATGCGGGTGGCTGAAGACGTAGAACTGCCGCTCGCGCACCGCATCCATCACCTTCTGGGCGATGTGGGCGGCGGTCACCTTGCCGCTGCTCACGGCCTTGGCCGACATGGCGCGCGATATCTTCTGGCTCACCGTCTGTCGTTGGGCTTCGTCCGCCAGATCGGCCGGGCGATTGCGTTCGCTGAGGTGGATGCCAGTGGGCACGAAGAACGGGCACAGCACCGAGGCGCTGACCTGGTCGGTCACCAACGACAGGTCCTGGTAGAGGGTTTCGCTCAGCGACACCACCGCATGCTTGCTGACGTTGTACACGCCCATGTTGGGCATGTTCACCATGCCGGCCATCGACGCGGTGTTGACGATGTGGCCCTGCCATTGCGGGTCGGCCTGGGCGGCTGCCAGCATCATCGGCGTGAACACACGCACGCCGTGCACCACGCCCATCAGGTTGACGCCCAGCACCCATTCCCAGTCCTTGGCGCTGTGCTCCCAGATCAGCCCGCCGCTGCCCACGCCGGCGTTGTTGAACACCAGGTGCGGCGCGCCGAAGCGCTGCTGCACCGCGGCACCCATCGCTTCGACCTCGGCGGCCTTGGAGACATCGAGCCGGTAGGGCAGCACGTCCACGCCCAGCGCCTGGATCTCTTCGGCGGCGCGCTGCAGTGCTTCGGCCTGCACATCGGCCATCACCACGTTCATGCCGGCCTGGGCGGCCAGGCGCGAGGTTTCCAGGCCGAAGCCCGAGGCCGCGCCGGTGATCACGGCCGTGCGGCCGGGCAAGTCCTTCATCGCTGTACTCCTGAGTGGTGCTCGGCCGGGCAGAGCATCTCGATGTGGGGAATGTTGTCTTCCAGGTAGGGCTCGCCCACCGCCTGGAAGCCGAGCGAGCCGTAGAAGCGCTGCAGGCGCGCCTGCGCGCTGATGCGCACCGCGCGGCCGGGCCAGGTGTCCTGGCAGCGGGCCAGGCCCTCGCACATCAGCGCCAGGCCGGCGCCGGTGCCACGCACCTCGGGCGCGGTGATGACGCGGCCGATCGACGGCTCTTCGTACTTCACGCCCGGGTCCACCAACCGCAGGTAGGCCAGCAACCGGCCTTGTGCGTCATGGCCCAGCAGGTGCCAGCACTGGTCGTCCAGGCCGTCGGGGTCGAGGTAGGCGCATTGCTGCTCCACCACGAAAACCCGCGCACGCAGCGCCAGCAGGTCGTACAGCGGCTGCAGCCCCAGGCCTTCGAAGCGGGTCCAGGTCCAGCCCAGCGTGGCCATCAGACCAGCTTGACCAGTTGCTTGCCGAAGTTGCGGCCCTTCAGCAGGCCGAGGAAGGCCTCGGGCGCGGAGGCCAGGCCTTCGGCAATGCTTTCGCGGTACTTCAGCTTGCCGGTGCCCACCAGCGTGGCCAGCTCGGTCAGCGCCTGCGGCCACAACTCCATGTGCTCGCTGACGATGAAGCCTTCCACCCGCAGCCGGTTGGTCAGCAGCAGCTGCGGCTGCTGCAGCGGGATCGGCTCGCCGTTGTAGCCGGCGATCATGCCGCACAGGGCGATGCGGCCGAAGGCGTTCATGCGCTGCAGCGCGGCGTCCAGGCCCAGGCCGCCGACGTTCTCGAAGACGCCGTCGATGCCGTCCGGTGCGGCCTGCTTCAGCGCCTGCGACAGGCTCTTCAGGTCGGTGTGCTGCTTGTAGTCGACGCAGGCGTCGAAACCCAGTTCGTCGATGACGAAGGCACACTTCTCGGGCCCGCCGGCAATGCCCACCGCGCGGGCGCCACGGGCCTTCGCCAGCTGGCCCACCACGCTGCCCACGGCGCCGCTGGCCGCGCTCACCAGCACGGTGTTGCCTTCCTTCGGTGCAATGATCTGCGTCAGGCCGTACCAGGCGGTCACGCCGGGCATGCCCACCGCGCCCAGGTAGGCCTGCAGCGGCACATGCTCGGTGCTTACCTTGCGCAGTGCGCCCCGGGTGTCGCCGTTCAGCAGCTGGTACTCCTGCCAGCCACCCATGCCCACCACCTTGTCGCCGACGGCAAAGCCCGAGTTCTTCGAGGCCACCACCTCGCCCACGGTGCCGCCGCCCATCACCTCATTCAGGGCCTGCGGCGCGGTATAGCTCTTGGTGTCGTTCATGCGGCCGCGCATGTACGGGTCCAGGCTCAGGTAATGGTTGCGCACCAGCACCTGGCCATCGGCCAGCTCGTCGGGCACGGTGGCCTCCACCAGCTTGAAGTTGTCGACGGTGGCCTCGCCGGTGGGGCGCGAGACGAGGTGGATCTGGCGGTTGATCGTGGTCATGGTCTTCTCCTGTGGGGTGGGCGAGCGTCAGTCCGACGCGCCGCCGCGGCGGACCTTCATGCCGCCGACGGTGAGGGACTTCAGGTGCTTGAAGGTGCCGGTGCCGTGCGCGACAAGCGCGCCCTTGTCGTCCAGCACGCTGGCTTCGCAGAACGACATCGTCAGGGTGCGGTGCATCACCCGGCCCTGCACCCGCAGGCGGCCCAGGCCGGGCCGCATGAAGGTGGTCTTCATCTCGATGGTGACGACGCCGGTGCGCGGCTCGCCACCGGGCTCGTCGGGGCTGCGGGCAGCATGGCCCATGGCGGCGTCGAGCAGCGTCATCGTCACGCCGCCATGGGCCATGCCCCAGGCGTTGGTCAGCTGCTGGCTCAGCGTCAGGGTCAGTTCGGAATGGCCGCCGTCGAAGCGAAGCAGCTCGCAGCCCAGGTGTGCCAGGAAGGGGATGTGGGCCAGCGAAGGCAGGCCCGCGGCGGGCGTGGTCATCCGCCGAAGATGGCGCTGACGCCGCCGTCCACCGCGATCACCTGCCCGGTGATGTGCTTGCCCGCGGCCGAGGCCAGCAGCAGCGCGGCGCCCTTGAGGTCGTCGTCGTCGCCCAGGCGGTTCAGCGGCGCGGCGGCGGCCATCTTCTCGGCGCCCACCGCGGCCAGCAGGCCGTGCGTCATGCGGCTGGGGAAGAAACCCGGCGCCAGCGCATTCACGTTGATGCCGTGCGCGCCCCACTCGCCCGCCAGCACGCGGGTGAAGTTCACCGCCGCGCCCTTGCTGGCGTTGTAGGCCACCGTCTTCATCGTCGGCGGGTTGCCGGCCAGGCCGGCGATGGAGGCCACGTTGATGATGCGGCCCGACTTGCGCGGGATCATGCTGGCGCGTCCCACGGCCTGGGCGAACATGAACAGGCTGCGCACGTTCAGGTTCATCACCTTGTCCCAGGCTTCGAGCGGATGCTCCTCGGCCGGGGCACCCCAGGTGGCGCCGGCGTTGTTCACCAGGATGTCGATGCGGCCCATGCGGGCCATGGTCTCGTCGACCACCTTCTGCACGTCTTCTGGCTTGGCGGCGTCGCCGGCGATCCAGCGCGTGTCGATGCCCCTGGCCTGCAGGTGGGCGGCGGCCTCCTCCAGGTCGGCCGCCTTGCGGGAGGTGATCATGATCTTGGCACCGGCCTCGCCCAGGGCCTCGGCGATCTGCAGCCCCAGGCCGCGCGAGCCGCCGGTGACCAGGGCCACCTGGCCGGTCAGGTCGAACAGCTTCATCACGGGTGTGCTCATCACGTTCTCCTCACTTGTCTAGACAGGCTACTGCCCACGGATGCGCGAGCGCAGCCAGATCAGCAGCACGCCGCCGGCCACGGCCACGCCGCCGCAGGCCTGCATCAGCAGGCCGGTGTTCTCGTCGGTGCGGGCCACGAAATAACCCAGGGTGGCGAGGATGATGCCGCCGTACAGCAGCACCCACGCCAGCTTCTCCATCGTCTGGGGCTTCATCGGCAGCCCCAGGGTCAGAACCAGTCGTCGCGCATCTCGCGCGTGAGCGTGTTGCGGGCAGCGACCGGCGCCAGCCAGGCGTCGATCTTCGGCAGCTCGAAGTCGAAGAAGTAATGCATGGCCGACAGTGTGCCCTGCCGTCGCGGCTCGGCCAGGCCGGGGCCGGCGGCCTGCGCGGCCACCGCCACGTCCAGCCACAGCCAGGCCAGCACCAGGTGGCCGAAGGCCTGCAGGTAGGGCGTGGCATTGGCCAGCGCGTCTTCCGGCACGCCCGACGCCCAGGCCGACTTGGTGGCCGCGCCCACTCGCTGCAGCGCCGCGCCCAGCGCATTGCCGCGCGCGGCCAGCCCGGCCACGTGGCCGGCGCGCTGGGCGGTGTCGCTGATGCGGCCTGCCAGCAGCTTCAGGCCCGCGCCGCCGTCCATCACCACCTTGCGGCCCAGCAGGTCCAGGCCCTGGATGCCGTGGGTGCCCTCGTGGATCATGTTCAGGCGGTTGTCGCGCCAGTGCTGCTCCACCGGGAAGTCGCGGGTGTAGCCATAGCCGCCATGCACTTGTATGGCCAGGCTGTTGGCCTCCAGGCCCCATTCGCTGGGCCAGCTCTTGGCGATGGGCGTGAGCACCTCCAGCAGCAGCCGGGCCTCGTCGGCGGCCTGCACGCTGCCGGTGTGCTGCTCGTCCACCAGGCGGGCGCAGTACAGGCCGAGCGCGATGCTGCCTTCCACATAGGCCTTCTGCGCCAGCAGCATGCGCTTGACGTCGGCATGCTCGATCAGCCGCACCGGCGGCTGCGTGGCGTCCTTGCCGGCCGGGCCCATCGGGCGACCCTGGCTGCGGTTGCGGGCGTAGTCCAGGCTGGCCTCGTAGCCCGCGCTGCCCAGCATCGCGGCGCCGAAGCCCACGCCGATGCGCGCCTCGTTCATCATGTGGAACATGCAGCGCAGGCCCTGCCCGGCCTCGCCCACGCGGTAGCCGATGGCGCCGGCCGCGCCGCCCGGCATGTGCTTGCCCTCGCCGAAGTTGAGCAAGGTGTTGGTCGTGCCGCGATACCCGAGCTTGTGGTTCAGGCCGGCCAGCACAACGTCGTTGCGCTCGCCGGTCAACTGGCCTTGGGGGTCGACCAGCCGCTTGGGCACGATGAAAAGGGAGATGCCGCGGGTGCCGGGCAGCAGCTTGCCGTCGGGGCCGGGGATCTTGGCCAGCACCAGGTGCACGATGTTCTCGGTGATCTCGTGCTCGCCGCCCGAGATCCACATCTTGTTGCCGGTGAGCCGGTAGCGCGGGCCCAGCGGATCGGCCTCGAAGCCTTCGCCATCGGGCACCGCACGGGTGGCGATGTCGCTCAGGCTGGAACCGGCCTGCGGCTCCGACAGGCACATGGTGCCGAACCAGCGGCCGGCGAATTCGTTCTTGGCGAACACCTCGCGCTGCAGCGGCGTGCCGTGCGCCATCAGCAGGTTGGCATTGCCGGCGGTGAGCATGCCGTAGGCGCTCATCGCCACGCTGCCCAGCTTGAAGAAGCCGGCCGCGGCCAGCTGCACCACGAAGGGCAGCTGCATGCCGCCGAACTCATAGGGCTGCGCCGCGGCGATCATGCCGCTGTCGGCATAGGCCATCGCCGCCTCGTGCGTGGCCCGCGGCAGGTGCACCCGCTCGCCGTCGAAGTGCGGCTCCTCGGTGTCGGCCAGGCGGTTGAAGGGCGCGAGTTTCTCGCGCGCCAGCCGCTCGCAGGTGTCCAGCACCGAGGTGACGGTCTCGGCCGAATGGTCGGCAAAACGCTCGCGGGTGAACAGCGCATCCAGCTGCAGCCAGTGCTGCAGCAGGAAGTCCAGCGTGTCGCGGTAGGTCTTCATGCCGGGCAGGACGTCACAGCACCTCGAACACGCCGGCCGCGCCCATGCCGCCGCCGATGCACATGGTGACGCACACCTTCTTGGCGCCGCGGCGCTTGCCTTCGATCAGCGCATGGCCGGTCAGGCGCTGGCCGCTCACGCCGTAGGGGTGGCCCAGCGCGATGGCGCCGCCGTTGACGTTCAGCCGGTCCATCGGGATGCCCAGCTTGTCGGCGCAGTACAGCACCTGCACCGCGAAGGCCTCGTTCAGCTCCCACAGGTCGATGTCGTCCACGGTCAGGCCCAGGCGGGCCAGCACCTTGGGCACGGCATAGACCGGGCCGATGCCCATCTCGTCGGGCTCGCAGCCGGCCACCGCAAAGCCGAGGAAGCGGCCCAGCGGCTTCAGGCTCTTCTGCTCGGCATGGCGCTCGCTGACCACCACGCAGGCACCGGCGCCGTCGCTGAACTGGCTGGCATTGCCGGCGGTGATCACGCCGCCCGGCAGTGCGCTGCGGATGCCCTGCACCGCCTCCAGCGTGGTGCCGGGGCGGATGCCCTCGTCGGTGCCGACGGTGACCTGCCTGGTCGTCAGGCCCATCACCGGATCGGCGACACCGGCAGTGACGGTGATCGGCGCGATCTCGTCGGAGAAGCGGCCGGCCTCGCGCGCGGCGGTGGCCTTCTGCTGGCTGGCGGCGCCGTATTCGTCCATGCGCTGCTTGGGGATGCCGTAGCGCTTGGCCACCGTCTCGGCGGTTTCCAGCATCGTCATGTAGATGGCAGGCTTGTTCTCGCTCAGCCAGCGCTCGGCCAGCATGTGCTTGTTCATCTCCTGCTGCACGCAGGAGATGCTTTCCACGCCACCGGCCACGTAGGCATCGCCCTCGCCGGCGATCACCCGCTGCGAGGCCATCGCGATGGTCTGCAGGCCGCTGGAGCAGAAGCGGTTGACGGTGACGCCCGAGACGGTGAGCGGCAGCCCGGCGCGCAGCGCGATCTGCCGGGCGATGTTGGCGCCCGTGGCGCCTTCGGGGTTGGCGCAGCCCATCAGCACGTCCTCGATCACGCCGGGCTCGATGCCCGCGCGTTCGACGGCCGCGGCCACCGCATGGCCGCCCAGCGTGGCGCCGTGGGTCATGTTGAAGCTGCCCTTCCAGCTCTTGGCCAGGGGCGTGCGGGCGGTGGAGACGATCAGTGCGGAAGTCATGTGGTTCTCCCCGTCTTGTTCAGTTGAAGCTCTTGCCTTCGGCGGCCAGGCGCGCCAGCAGCGGCGCCGGCTCCCAGAACGAGGCATCGTCGTGCGGGTTCTTGGCAAAGCGCTTCATCGTCTGCACCACGTTGAACAGGCCCTGCGTGTCGGCATAGTTCATCGGGCCGCCGCGGTGCAGCGGGAAGCCGTAGCCGGTGAGGTAGACCATGTCCACGTCGCTGGCCTTGCTGGCGATGCCCTCGTCGACGATCTTGGCGCCCTCGTTCACCAGTGAATACACCAGCCGGTGCACGATCTCCTCGTCGCTGATCTTGCGCGGGGTGATGCCCAGCTCGGCGCGGTGCTTCTCGATCATCTCGTTGACCACGGGCGACGGGATCGCATCGCGCTTGCCCGGCACGTAGTCGTACCAGCCGGCGCCGGTCTTCTGGCCGTAGCGGCCCATCTCGCACAGCAGGTCGGCGGTCTTGCTGTAGCGCATGTCGGGCTTCTCGACATAGCGGCGCTTGCGGATGGCCCAGCCGATGTCGTTGCCGGCCAGGTCGCCCATGCGGAACGGGCCCATCGCGAAGCCGAAGCGCTCCACCGCCTTGTCCACCTGCTGCGGCGTGGCGCCTTCTTCCAGCAGGAAACCGGCCTGGCGGCTGTACTGCTCGATCATGCGGTTGCCGATGAAGCCGTCGCACACGCCGGACACGACCGCGGTCTTCTTGATCTTCTTGGCCAGCGACATCACCGTGGCCAGCACGTCCTTGGCCGTCTCCTTGCCGCGCACCACCTCCAGCAGCTTCATCACGTTGGCCGGGCTGAAGAAATGCATGCCCACCACGTCCTGCGGCCGCCGGGTGAAGCTGGCGATCTTGTCGACGTCCAGCGTGGAGGTGTTGGAGGCCAGGATGGCACCGGGCTTCATCACTTCATCCAGCGTGCCGAACACCTTCTCCTTGACGCCCAGTTCCTCGAACACCGCCTCGATCACCAGGTCGGCATCCTTGATGTCGCCGTAGTCCAGCGTGGTGCTCAGCAGCGACATGCGCTGGTCGTACTTGTCCTGCTTGAGCTTGCCCTTCTTGACCTGGGCCTCGTAGTTCTTGCGGATGGTGGCCACGCCGCGGTCCAGCGCTTCCTGCTTGGTCTCGAGGATGGTCACCGGGATGCCGGCGTTCAGGAAGTTCATCGAGATGCCGCCGCCCATGGTGCCGGCGCCGATGACCGCCACCTTCTCGATCTTGCGCTGCGGCGTGTCCTCGGGCACGTCGGGGATCTTGCTGGCCGCGCGCTCGGCGAAGAAGGCATGGCGCAGGGCCTTGCTCTCGGGCGTCATCATCAACGCGATGAAGGCCTCTCGCTCATAGGCCAGGCCGTCGTCCAGGTTGCGGGCCTTGGTGGCCTGCTCCACGCAATCGACGCAGCGCGCCGGTGCGGGGAAGTTCTTCGCCATCGCCTTGACGGTGTTGCGCGCGAACTGGAAGTAGGCATCGCCCTCGGGATGGCGGGCCTTGAGGTTGCGCACCAGCGGCAGCGGCCGCACCGTGGCCACCTGTTCGGCCAGCGCCAGCGCGGCTTCCAGCACATCGCCCTCGGCGACCTTGTCGAACAGCTTCTGGCCCGGCAGCGCGGCCAGCACCTCGCTCTTGACCGGATCGCCCTTGACGATCATGTTGAGCGCCACTTCCACGCCCAGCACCCGCGGCAGGCGCTGCGTGCCGCCGGCACCGGGCACCAGGCCCAGCTTGACCTCGGGCAGCGCCACCTGCGTGCCCGGTGCCACCACGCGGTAGTGGCAGCCCAGCGCCAGTTCCAGCCCGCCGCCCATGCACACGCTGTGGATGGCCGCGATCACCGGCTTGTCGCTGTTCTCCACCACCTTGATGAGCGACAGCAGGTTGGGCTCGGCCAGCGCTTTCGGCGAGCCGAACTCGCGGATGTCCGCGCCGCCCGAGAAGGCCTTGCCGGCGCCGGTGATCACGATGGCCTGCACCGCCGCATCGGCGTTGGCCCGATCGATGCCCTCGGCCGTGGCCTTGCGGGTCTCGTAGCCCAGGCCGTTGACCGGCGGGTTGTTCAGCGTGATCACGGCGACATGGCCGCGGACCTCGTAGCTGGCTGTCATGGGGGTGTCTCCTCAGGAAGCGCGGAAAAAGAACGATCGTTCGATTCTAGGAAGCGGTGCAGCAAAAATCCTGTCCCTGCCGTGACAAGGGGCCTTGCCAGACCCCCGTGGATACCCTAGCGACGCGCACGCCCGCGGCCGACGCCGGGCCGCCCCAGGGCGGCCGCGCAACCCGCTCGGCGGGTGGGACCGTGTACCCGCGGGACCGGATGCCCCATCAAACTTCCAACCACTCCTTGCGGACGTAGTTGTCGGCCTTCAATGCAGCAGGCGTCCCCTCGAACACGATCTGCCCGTGGCCCATCACGAAGCACCGCTCGGAAACTTCCAGCGCGATGGTGAGCTTCTGCTCCACCAGCAGCACCGAGATGCCGCGGCGCTTGAGCTCGCGCAGGTACTCGGCCACCAGTTCCACGATCTTGGGCGCCAGCCCTTCCGTGGGCTCGTCGATCATGATCAGGTCGGGGTCGCCCATCAGCGTGCGGCACAGCGTCAGCATCTGCTGCTCGCCGCCCGACAGCACGCCGGCCTCGGTGTGCTGGCGTTCCTTCAGCCGCGGGAACATGGCGTACATGTCGTCGAAGCTCCAGCGCGGCTTCTTGCCGCCGCCACCGCGCTTCTCGCCCAGCATCAGGTTCTGGTGCACCGTGAGCTTGGGGAAGATGTCCCGGTTCTCCGGCACGTAGCCGATGCCCAGGTGCGCGATCTCGAAGGCCTTCCTGCCGATCAGCGGCTGGTCGCGCCAGGTGATGCTGCCGGCCGCATCCACCAGGCCCATGATGGCCTTGACGGTGGTGGAGCGGCCCGAGCCGTTGCGCCCCAGCAGGCTGACGATCTCGCCGGGCCGCACCTCGAAGTTCACGCCATGCAGCACATGGCTCTTGCCGTAGAAGGCATGCAGGTCGGTCAGCTTCAGCATGCCTTGGCCTCCGCGGCCTGCGTCTCGGCCAGCACCGAGCCGAGGTAGGCCTCCTGCACGCGGGCATTGGCCCGCACCGCATCCGGCGTGTCGAAGGCGATCACCTCGCCGTACACCAGCACCGCGATCTTGTCGGCCAGGCCGAACACCACGCCCATGTCGTGCTCCACCGTCAGCAGCGTCTTGCCCACCGTCACCTCGCGGATCAGCTCGATGAAGCGCTTGGTCTCGCTCTTGCTCATGCCGGCGGTGGGCTCGTCCAGCAGCACCACGTCGGCCCCGCCGGCGATGGTGATGCCGATCTCCAGCGCACGCTGCTCGGCATAGGTGAGGTTCATCGCCAGCGTGTCGCGCTTCTTGTGCAGCCGGATCATCTCCATCAGCTGCTCGGCGCGCTCGTTGGCATCGCGCAGCCGGCTCAGCGCCTTCCAGAAGGCATAGCGGTGGCCCTGCGACCACAGCACCGCGCAGCGCAGGTTCTCGAACACGCTCAACCGGTTGAACAGGTTGCTCACCTGGAAGCTGCGCGCCAGCCCGCGGCGGTTGATCTCGTAGGGCTCCAGCCCGTCGATGCGCTGGCCATGCAGCCGGATCTGCCCGCTGCTGGCGCCGAAGCGGCCGCTGATCAGGTTGAACAGCGTGCTCTTGCCCGCGCCGTTGGGGCCGATGATGGCCACCCGCTCGCCCGGCTGCACCGCCAGGCTGGCGCCGCGGATGATGGCCGTCTTGCCGAAGGACTTGTGCAGGTCCACCAGCTCCAGCGCGGGGCCCGCGCCCTGCACGGCCGGGTGTGCGGCAGCGGCGGCCATCACAGTGCCTCCTCGCGGCGGCGCAGCGTGCGCTCGATGTCGGTCTGCACCTCGGCCCATTCGTGCTTGAACTGCCGGCGGCTCAGCTCGAACAGCGCGATGCCCACGGCCATCACGAACACCGCGCCGAACCAGGTGTCGAAGTGCTCGATGTTGAGCGTGGCCCCCAGGTACTTGACGGTGGGCCCCAGGGCCGCATCCAGCTGCAGGTGGTAGATCATCTCGACGATGGCGCCCGCGCCCGCCAGCACCACCAGCGCGGTGCCGCCCAGGGCCAGGTAGGCCGTCCACAGCGCGCGCAGCTTGCCGAAGGCGGCCACGCGCAGGTTCATCATCAGCAGGCTGGCGATGCCGCCCGGCGCATACATCACCATGAACAGGAAGACGAGGCCCAGGTACAGCAGCCAGGCCTTGGTGAACTCCGACAGCAGCACCGTGGCCAGCACCATCAGCACCGCGCCGATGATGGGACCGAAGAAGAAGGTGGCCCCGCCCAGGAAGGTGAACAGCAGGTAGGCGCCCGAGCGGCCCGCGCCCACCACCTCGGCGGTGGCGATCTCGAAGTTGAGCGCGTACATGCCGCCCGACACGCCCGCGAAGAAGCCCGCGATGATGAAGGCGGTGTAGCGCACCCGCTGCGGGTTGTAGCCGATGAAGGCCACGCGCTCGGCGTTGTCGCGCACCGCATTGAGCATGCGGCCCAGCGGCGTGTGGGTGAAGGCGAACATGAGCGCGGTGCACACGAAGGTGTAGAACGCCAGCAGGTAGTACACCTGGATCTGCGGCCCGAAGCTGATGCCCCACACCGGCTTGCCCACCACGCGGTTGCCGGCCACGCCGGCTTCGCCGCCGAAGAACTCCGGCACCATCAGGCTCATCGCGAAGACCAGCTCGGCGAGGCCCAGCGTGATCATCGCGAACGGCGTGCCCGACTTGCGCGTGGTCACCCAGCCCAGCAGCACCGCGAAGAACATGCCGGCCACGCCGCCCACCAGCGGCAGCAGGCTCACCGGGATGGGCAGGCTGCCGCCCGAGATGGCATTGAGCGCATGGATGGCCACGAAGGCGCCCAGCCCGGTGTACACCGCATGGCCGAAGCTGAGCATGCCGCCCTGGCCCAGCAGCATGTTGTAGGACAGGCAGGCCACCACCGCGATGCCGATCTGCGACAGGATGGTGACGGCCAGGCTGCTGACGAACAGCTTGGGCAGCACCAGCAGCAGCAGCGCGAAGCCGCCCCACACGAACCACCGGCCGACGTTGTAGGGCCGGAAATGGAATTGACGCTGGCCCATTCAACCCTCCCGCGTGCCCAGCAGGCCCTTGGGCCGGAAGATCAGGATGAGCACCAGGAACAGGTAAGGCAGGATGGGCGCCACTTGGGAGATGGTCAATCGCAACAGGGAATGGTTGGCCGCCTGGTCGCCCGGCTGCAGGCCCACGAGCCGCACCACGTCGAGCACCGAGACGTCGATGGCCACCGCGAAGGTCTGGATGACGCCGATGAGCAGCGAGGCGACGAAGGCCCCCGCTAGCGAGCCCATGCCGCCCACCACCACCACCACGAAGATCACCGAGCCCACGGTGGCGGCCATCGCCGGCTCGGTGACGAAGGTGCTGCCGCCGATGACGCCGGCCAGTCCTGCCAGCGCCGAGCCGGCGCCGAACACCAGCATGAACACCCGCGGCACGTTGTGGCCCAGCGCCTCCACCATCTCGGGATGCGTGAGCGCGCTCTGGATCACCAGGCCGACACGGGTGCGGGTGAGCAGCAGCCACAGGCTCACCAGCATGGCCAGGGCCACCACCATCATGAAGCCGCGGGTGGCCGGGAACGGCGAGCACACCACCCGTACCGCTGCGTCGGCGGCACGGCACATCGCCTCGGGCGCGGCGCCCCACACGACGCTCATGCCCTGGACCGACGAATTCACCAGCGTGAAGGCCGGGCCCTGCAGCGCGGGCGGCGGCGTGAACTCCACCGCCGTGCGGCCCCACACCAGCTGCACCAGCTCCAGGATCACGTACGACAGGCCGAAGGTGGTGAGCAGCTCCGGCACATGGCCGAACTTGTGCACCTTGCGCAGGCAGGTGCGCTCGAACAGCGCACCCAGCACGCCCACCGCCAGCGGCGCCAGCACCAGCCCGGGCCAGAAGCCCACCAGCCGCGCGATGGAGTACGCCACGTAGGCGCCCAGCATGTAGAAGCTGGCGTGCGCGAAGTTGAGCACGCCCATCATGCTGAAGATGAGGGTGAGCCCGGAGCTGAGCATGAACAGCAGCAGCCCGTAGCTCAGCCCGTTGAGCATCGATATCGTGAACAGTTCCATCGGCGCAGTGTCGGTTCAGGGTCGGCGCACGGCCACCCGGGGCCGGCACGGCGGGAGGACGACGACGACGTCAGGAAGGCCGGTTCATCTGGCAGCTGGTGGGCGTGCTCGACACATAGGGCGCGAACTCGGCCACCGGCGCCAGCGTCATGCCGGTCTTCTCGGGCGCATACGGGAACTTGTTGTCCGCCTTCTGCCACACGGTGATGTACAGCGTCTGCTGCAGCTGGTGGTCGGCCTTGCGCATCTCCACCTCGCCGCCGAAGGCGCTGGTGAGCTTCAGGCCTTCCAGCGCCGGGGCCACCTTCACCGGGTCGGTGCTCTTGGCCTTGGCCATCGCGGCGCCCAGCGTCTCGTAGATGCGGATGATGGAGCCGGTGTAGAAGTCGTCGCTGAACTTGGTCTGGAACTCCTTCATCCAGGCGTCGATCTGGCCACCCATGTTGTAGTGGTTGTAGCCCACCTGGTACACGCGGCCGGCGCCGTTGTTGCCCAGTGCGGTGGGCGTGCCGGTGACGCCGGCGTAGTACGTGTAGAACTTGCCGTTGTAGCCGCCTTCGGTGGCGGCCTTGACCAGCAGAGACAGGTCGGAGCCCCAGTTGCCGGTGATCACGCTGTCGGCGCCCGAGGCCTTGATCTTGGCGATGTAGGGCGCGAAGTCGCGCACCTGGGCCAGCGGATGCAGGTCCTCGCCGACGATCTCGATATCCGGGCGCTTGCGCTTGAGCGCATCCTTCGCGTAGCGCGCCACCTGCTGGCCGTGCGAGTAGTTCTGGTTGAGCAGGAACACCTTCTTGATGTCGGCCTGGCCCTTGATGAAGGTGGTCATCGCCTCGATCTTCATCGAGGTGTCGGCGTCATACCGGAAGTGCCAGTAGCTGCACTTGCTGTTGGTCAGGTCCGGGTCCACCGCGGCGGTGTTGAGGAAGATGATCTCCTTGCCCGGGTTGCGCTCGTTGTGCTTGTTGATGGCGTCGATCAGCGGAATGGCCACCGACGAGCCGTTGCCCTGCAGCACATAGCGGATGCCCTGGTCGATGGCCGCCTTCAGGTGGTTCAGGCTCTCGGTCGGGCTCAGCTTGTTGTCCATGCCGATCACCTCGAACTTCACGCCGGCCGGGTTGGTGGCGCTGAACTTCTCGGCGAAGAACTGCAGGCTCTTGAGCTGGTTGGTGCCCACCGGGCCCATCAGGCCCGACAGCGGGTCGATCCACATGAGCTTGACGGTCTGCCCCGCCAGCGGCTTGGCCTGCGCCCACACCCCTGCCGAGCCCGCCGCCATGGCGGCACCCAGGCCGAGGGTGAGCAAACGACGCGACGTGTTGATCGATCCGGTATTCATCCGCTTGTCTCCTTGAGAGCCATCACCTGCGCCGCTGCACTGCAACGGCCGGCCGCAAGTTAATGGATGAACAAGGGCAGCGGTAGGAGGGTGTTCCCTGTCGCTGCGGCGACACCGCGCCGCAGCGCCCGGCATGGTGCTCAGGAAGGCAGCTTGTGGCCGCGGAACTGCTCGCGCAGCTTGAGCTTCTGCAGCTTGCCGGTGGCGGTGTGGGGCAGCTCGTCGACGAAGGCCACGTCGTCCGGGATCTGCCACTTGGCGATGCGGCCTTCGAAGAAGCCCAGCACCTCCTCGCGCGTCACCTCCGCGCCCGGCTTCTTCACCACCACCAGCAGCGGCCGCTCGTCCCACTTCGGATGGGCGCAGGCGATCACCGCGGCCTCGTGCACCGCCGGATGCGCCATGGCGATGTTCTCCAGTTCGATGGAGCTGATCCACTCGCCGCCGGACTTGATCACGTCCTTGCTGCGGTCGGTGATCTGCATGTAGGCGTCCTCGTCGATCGCGGCCACGTCGCCGGTGGGGAACCACTGGCCGTCGCGGCCGGGCACCTGCACCAGCGGCGAGGCGTCGCTGCGGTAGTAGCGGTCGATCACCCAGTGGCCGCGCACCACCAGGTTGCCGGCGGCCTTGCCGTCCCAGGGCAGCGGCTGGTGGTCGTCGTCGATGATCTCCATGTCCACGCCGTAGATCACCTTGCCCTGCTTCTCGAGGATGCGGCGCTTGCTGTCGGCGTCCAGCGCATCGTGCTTGCTCTTGAGCTTGCACAGCGTGCCCAGCGGCGACATCTCGGTCATGCCCCAGGCATGGATCACCTCCACGCCGTAGTCGTCCTCCAACGTGCGGATCATCGCCGGCGGGCAGGCCGAGCCGCCGATCACCGTGCGCTTGAAGGTGCTGAACTTCAGGTCGTTCTGCTTGACGTAGGTGAGCAGGCCCAGCCACACCGTGGGCACGCCGGCGCTGAAGGTCACCTTCTCCTGCTCGAACAGCTCGTACAGCGACTTGCCGTCCAGGTGCGGCCCCGGGAACACCACCTTGGCGCCCACCAGCGCGCTGGAATACGGCAGCCCCCAGGCATTGACGTGGAACATCGGCACCACCGGCAGGATCACGTCGCGCGCCGAACAATCCATGGCGTCGGGCAGCGCCGCACCGAAGGCATGCAGCAGCGTGGAGCGGTGGCTGTACACGGCGCCCTTGGGGTTGCCGGTGGTGCCCGAGGTGTAGCAGATGCTGGAGGCGGTGTTCTCGTCGAACTCCGGCCACACGTAGTGGCCGTCCTCGGCCTCCACCAGTTCCTCGTAGCTCAGCAGGTTGGGAATGGCGGTGGAAGCCGGCATGTGGCTGCGCCCGGCCAGCAGCACGAAGTGCTGCACCGCGCCCAGGTGCGGCAGCAGCTTCTCCACCAGCGGCAGGAAGTTGATCTCGAAGCACAGCACCTTGTCCTGCGCATCGCCCACGATCCAGGCGATCTGCTCCGGGAACAGCCGCGGGTTGATGGTGTGGCACACCAGCTGCGAGCCCGAGGTGCCGTAGTACAGCTCTAGGTGGCGGTAGCCGTTCCAGGCCAGCGTGCCGACGCGGTCGCCCGGCTGGCAGCCCAGCCGCGCCAGCGCCTGCGCCACCTTGCGCGCGCGCAGCGCCACCTCGCCCCAGGTGGTGCGGTGGATGTCGCCCTCCACCCGCTTGCTGACGATCTCGGTATCGCCGCTGTGCCGCGCCGCATGCGTCAGCAGCGACGAGATCAGCAGGGGCATGTGCATCATCTGGCCCATCAGGGACATGGTGGTTTCCTCTCTCGCACCAACCGGGATGGTCGGGATTCACGCTGGATGATAGGAATGGGGGCACCGGGCGCCGGCTGGCGGTTTTCCCTGATGCCGCCGCACCGGGCGGCTCCTGAAGTTGTGGGATGTGGGCGCGGGCCGGGCTGGCGATGCTGCGGCCGCCACAACGAGGAGTGCCCCATGCATCACGCCCCTTCGCAACCCCGGCCCGCCGCCAGCCGCAGCCCGACCTTGCGCCGCCGCCCGCCGACGGCCGCCACGCCGCTCCTGGCCGCGCTGGCGGCCGCATTGATGGCCGCCGGCTGCGGCGGTGATGGCGATGACGACAACACGCCGGACGAGCCGGCTGCCGCCGTGCTGCGTGGCACGGTCGCCGTGGGTGCCGCACTCGCCGGCGCGCAGCTCACCATCAGCGACCGCGCCGGTGCCGCCGCCTGCAGCGGCGAGCTGGCGCCCACCACTGCCGGCGGCGAATACAGCTGCAGCCTGGCGCCCGCTGCCCAGGCGCCGCTGCTGGTGGTGGCCACCGACCCGGCCGGCGGCCATGCGCCGATGGTGGCGGTGCTGCCCACGCTGCCGGCCCCGGGCAGCGAGGCGGTCACCAACGTGACGCCGCTGACCACGGCCATCGTCGGCCAGCTGGCGCCCGACCGCAGTGCGCTGTCGGTGGTGGCCACGCCGTCGCTGGTCGACACCGCGCGGCTGGAAGCCGTCACCCAGGCCGTGGTGGCGCAGCTGGGCCCGGTGCTGGCCAGCCTGCAGCTGCCGGCGGGCTTCAACCCCTTCAGCACGCCGCTGGTGGCCGCCACCGCCAGCACCGCGGGCAATGCGGCCGACCAGCTGATCGACGTGCTGCGCATCACCCAGGTCAACGGCGTGCCGATGATCAGCACCGTCGACCGGTCCGACGCGCCGGTGGCGATGGCCGATGGCGTGCAGCCGGCGCCCACGCTGGCCGCGCCGCCGGCCGCGGCACTGGACCTGGCCAGCGCGCTCAAGCTCTCCAGCCAGGCGTTCACTCGCTGCTTCGCGCTGCCGCTGGCCCAGCGGGTGCTGGCCACCGAAGAGAACGTCGATCCCGCCGACGGCGGCCCGTGGCTGCTGTCGGTGGCGCCAGCCTGCGAGGACATCGCGGCCGACGACTACCTGCACCAGGGCTACACCGCCCAGCAAGCCTTCCACGGCCTGATGACGCGCGCAGACATGACCGGCGCCACCTTCGACCCGCCGCAGGTGCTGCGCTACATCGACGACACCAGCGCGGCCGACCGCGACGCCGCGGTCGTCAACATGCACTACCGGGACGCCGCCGGCGTGGCCGGCAACTTCATCACCGTGGCGCGGCGGCTGGCCGGCACCGCCACCGCCGGCCATGCCACCGACTGGTGGCTGCATGGCAACCAGGCGCCGGTGGAGGCCAGCATCACGGCGTCCATCCGCCGCAACGAACAGCTGGCGCCCAGCCCCGGCACGCCGCCGTTCGCCAATGCGGGCGCCAGCCGCTACGAGAGCGGGCTCAACATCTTCATCAACATGAAGGGCCCGGGCAGCCGGGGCATGCGCGCGGCCCGGGTCAAGGGACCCGGCCTGCCCACCGCCGGCCTGGTGTACACGCCGCCGCGCGCCAGCATCTGTACCAGCCAGAACTGGCTCAACCTGTTCAGCAAGGACGGCAACGTCGATCCCGCCGTGGCCCTGCCCGCGCCGGACAACGGCAACATCTTCCGGCTGCAGCGCACCCAAGGGCTGGCAGGCGCGCAGGCCACCACGGTGCGGGCCAACCCGAATGCCGGCACGGCCGACAACAGCAACGTGATCTGGGCCCATCCGCTGGACTACGGCCAGCCGCCCGGCAGCACCGCCTATGTGGACTTCGGCCAACTGCGCGCCCATGCGGCGTACACCTTCGAAGTTTTTTACGAAGGCGAAACAGCGGCCCGCCACACGCTCACCCGCACCACGCTCACGCCGGTGATGCCGGCCACGGCCGGGGCCTCGCTGCGCTGGCATGCGCTGGATGCGGCCACCCTGCAGGCGCTGGACCCGGCGCAACCGGCCGGCGGCGCCCAGGCCAGCCTGCAGATCGGCTGGCAGGCCGACCCCTATGCTGAGCCGGTGCGCAGCGTGGGCGTGTACAGCTTCGCCGGCGGGCGCAGCGTCAACCAGGGCACGGTGCCGGTGGCACACCGCATCACCACGGTGACCGCGACCGCGCCCACCACCGGCCTGACCTGCGAGGCGGGTGAACGCTTCATGCCGCTGGCCGCCGACGGCAGCGCCGGGCGCAGCATCCAGCTGCGCTACCGGATGCCGGACGGCAGCTTCAAGGACAGCCTGACGCGCTACAACTGAACACAGGGCCATTGGGGCAGCCACCGGCAAGCGGCCGGGCCGGTGGCTAGACTCCCGCGCATGAGCCACGACCACGACGACCCGAAGTACCCCGTCCACAAGACCGACGCGCAATGGCGTGCCGAGCTGGACCCGATGCAGTACCAGGTGGCGCGGCATGCGGCCACCGAGCGCGCCTTCACCGGCAAGTACTGGGACCACACCGACCGCGGCCAGTACAACTGCGTGGGCTGCGGCACGCCGCTGTTCGATTCCAGCACCAAGTTCGACGCCGGCTGCGGCTGGCCGAGCTACTACGAGCCGATCAACAGCGAGGTGGTGGAACGCGTGATCGACCGCTCGCACGGCATGCTGCGGGTGGAGGTGCGCTGCAACAACTGCGGCTCCCACCTGGGCCATGTGTTCGAGGACGGACCCGAGCCCACCGGCGAACGCTTCTGCATCAATTCGGCAGCGATAGACTTCGCGCCCAAATGAAGCTGTTGTTCGATTTCCTGCCGATCATCCTGTTCTTCGGCGCCTTCAAGTACGCCGAGAACCACAAGGAATGGGCCGCCGCCTTCGCTTCCGAGCACTTCGGCTTCATGGTCTCCGGCGGGGTGGTGGGCACGGCCGAGGCGCCGGTGCTGCTGTCCACCGTGGTGGTGATCGTGGCCACGCTGGCCCAGGTGGCCTGGGTCATGGCCCGCGGCAAGAAGGTGGACACCATGCTGTGGGTCAGCCTGGTGCTGGTGGTGGTGCTCGGCGGCGCAACCATCTGGTTCCACAACGAGACCTTCATCAAGTGGAAGCCCAGCGTGCTGTACTGGGTGATGGGTGCCTCCTTCCTGCTGAGCGAGCTGCTGCTGCGCAAGAACCTGCTGCGCCTGCTGCTGGGTGAGCAGCTGAAACTGCCGGACTACGCCTGGCAGCGGCTGAACCTGGCCTGGGTGGCCTTCTTCGCGGTGATGGGCGTGCTCAACCTGTGGGTGGCCTACAGCTTCTCCACCGACGCCTGGGTCAACTTCAAGCTCTTCGGCGGCATCGGCCTGATGCTGCTGTTCACGCTGGCCCAGGGCGTGTACCTGAGCCGCCATGTGCAGGAAGAACCCGTGGCCGAGGCCGAGGCACCGGGCAAGTAGCCGCCATGAGCGTTTCCGCCACCGACATCGAAGCCTGCCTGCGCGAGGCGCTGGCGCCCACCGCGCTGCAGGTGCAGGACGACAGCCACCTGCATGCCGGGCATGCCGGCGCCCGCGAGGGCCGGCATTTCACCGTGCGCATCACCAGCGCCCGCTTCGCCGGCACCAGCCGGGTGGCGCGGCACCGCCTCGTGTACAGTGCCCTGCAGGCCCTGATCCCGCAGGGCATCCATGCGCTGGCCATCGAGGCCCGCACGCCCGAAGAGGCCGGCTGACGCCCCAACCCCCTTCACGCGGCCCTGGATTGCCCCCCCGTGGCCACGCCCTTCACCCCCAGCCTGCACCTACCGCAGCATCCCGAGAGGCCCTTGCCCATGAAGACCCAGCTTTCCCTGCTTGCCGCCGCACTGGTCGCCCTGCCGATGGTGGCCGGCGCGCAGAACGTCGCCATCGTCAACGGCAAGGCCGTGCCCAAGGCCCGCGTCGAAGCCCTGATGACCCAGGCCACCCGCGGCGGTGAACAGCCGCGCACGCCCGAGCTGGAAGCGCGGGTGAAGGAGGAAGTGGTGCTGCGCGAGATCTTCGCGCAGGAAGCCGAGAAGCGCGGCATGGCGCAGACGGCCGACTACAAGAGCCAGATGGAACTGGCGCGCCAGAGCATCCTGATCCGCGAGCTGTTCACCGACTTCCAGAAGAAGAACGTGGTGTCCGACGCCGATGCCAAGGCCGAGTACGACAAGTTCAAGGCCCAGTCGGCCGGCCAGGAATTCCGCGCCCGCCACATCCTGGTGGAGACCGAGGACCAGGCCAAGGCGCTGATCGCCGAGATCAAGGCCGGCGGCAACTTCGAGGAAATCGCCAAGAAGAACTCCAAGGACCCGGGCTCCGGCGAGAACGGCGGCGACCTGGACTTCGCCAAGCCCGACGCCTACGTGCCGGAGTTCGGCCAGGCCCTGGCCGCGCTGAAGAAGGGCGAGATGACCGAGACGCCGGTGAAGACCCAGTTCGGCTACCACATCATCAAGCTGGAAGACACGCGCGAGGCGCAGTTCCCGGCCTTCGAGGAAGTGAAGCCGCAGATCCAGCAGCGCCTGACGCAGGTCAAGCTGCAGCAGTTCCAGCAGGACCTGCGCGCCAAGGCCAAGACGGACTACAAGTTCCAGGAGTGAGCGACACGCGCCGCTCACTCCGGGCGGCGCAGATCGGGCAGCCGCGCCTCGTGGCTGCCCAGCCAGCGGGCCACGGCATCGCCGGGCATCGGCCGGGCCACCAGGTAGCCCTGCCCCACGTTGCAGCCTGATTGCTGCAGCAGCCGCCAGTCCTCCATCGTCTCCACGCCCTCGGCCACCGACACCAGGCCGAGCCGGCCCGCCATCTCCAGCGCCGACTGCAGCAGCGTCTTCAGGTGCGGGCTGCGGTGCGCGCCGTGCACGAAGGAACGGTCGATCTTCAGCTCGGTGCAGGGCACCCGCGCCAGCTGCTGCATCGACGAGAAGCCGGTGCCGTAGTCGTCGATCGACAGCCCCACGCCGCGCATGCGCAGCCGGGCCAGCACGCTCAGCGTGGCGGCATCGGAGGCCACCGCCGCGCTCTCGGTGATTTCCAGCACCAGCTGCGAAGGCGCCACCCCATGCCGTGCCAGCAGCGCGGTGACCCCCTCCACCAGCCCGGGCGTCTGCAGCGACAGCGGCGACAGGTTCACCGCCATGGACAGCCGCAGGCCGCGCGCACTCCAGCGCGCCAGCTGCGCGAGGCTCTGGTCCATCACGGAGCGAGTCAGGTCGCCGATGATCCCGTGCTGCTCGGCGGTGGCGATGAAGCGGTCCGGCGGCACCATGCCCAGCACCGGATCGGTCCAGCGCGCCAGCGCCTCCACGCCGCGGACCAGCCCGGTGCGGATGTCCACCTTGGGCTGGAACTGCGGCGTCACCCGCCCCTGCGCCACCGCCAGCGCCAGCACATCGGGAGCGATGGGCTGCGGCACGCTGGGCAGGCTGGGCGCTTCGCCGCTGGCCTGCATCTGCTGGCTCGCTTCCAGCGCGGCGGCCATCACTTCCGAGGTCAGCGGCTTGGCCACGCCGGCCAGCAGCCGCATCGACAAGGTGGCGGCCATGGCCTCCACCGCCCGCATCAAGGCGCCTTCGCGGCTGCTGGCCACCACGAAGGGCGAGCGCACGCCGTGGCGCCCCAGGTGCTGGATCAGCTCGAAGCCGTCCATCACCGGCATCTCCAGGTCGATGACCATCAGCGTGGGCGGCAGCGGCAGCCCGGCCAGCCGGCGCAGCGCATCCTCGCCGTCCTGCGCCTCGTGCACTTCGCTCACGCCCAGGGCGCGGCACAGCGACACCGCATGCTGCCGCTGCACCAGGCTGTCGTCGACCACCAGCACCACGTCGCGCGCGGCCTGCGGTCGATCAGAAGGAAGTGAAGGAGGACTCATCGACGGTGTCGTCCGCCCGCTGGCGGGCTGGTGCGGCCGCTGGCCGCTTGGCGGAAGGCGAGCCATGCCGCGCGGCCGAGCGCGCCAGGCCCAGCGCACGGCGGGCGGGGCCGGCCGCCTCGGGTTCGGCGACGCCGCCGGTGGCCAGGCGGAAGAAGCCCATGGTCTGCTGCAGCGCCTCGGCCTGCGCGCTCATCTCGGCCGAGGTGGCGGCCAGTTCCTCGGAGCTGGAGGCGTTCTGCTGCATCGCCTGGCTGAGCTGGCCCACCGCGGCATTGATCTGCGCCACGCCGGCCGACTGCTCCTCGCTGGCCGCGGTGATCTCCTGCACCAGGTCGGAGGTCTTGCTGATGCTGGGCACCATGGCGGTGAGCAGCTCGCCCGCGCGCTCGGCCAGCTGCACGCTCTCGCTGGCCACGTTGCCGATCTCCTCGGCCGCCACCTGGCTGCGCTCGGCCAGCTTGCGCACCTCGGCGGCCACCACCGCGAAACCCTTGCCGTGCTCGCCGGCGCGTGCAGCCTCGATGGCCGCATTCAGCGCCAGCAGGTTGGTCTGGTAGGCGATGTCATCGATGATGACGATCTTGCGGGCGATCTGCTTCATGGCCGAGACCGTGGCCGACACCGCCTCGCCGCCCTCCCTCGCCTCGCCGGCGGCCTTGCCGGCCATGCCATCGGTGACCTTGGCGTTGTCGGTGTTCTGCGCGATGGAGGCCGTCATCTCCTCGATGGAGGCGCTGGTCTGCTCCACGCTGGCGGCCTGTTCGCTGGCGGCCTGCGACAGCACCTGCGAGGTGGCGCTCACCTGCTCCGAAGCGGTGGCCAGGCTCTCGGCACCGTCGTTCACCTCGCGCACCACGTTGGTCAGGCGGGCCACCATGTCGCGCACCGCGGCCAGCATGCTGCGCTCGTCGCCGGCGCGGGTGCGCACCTCCACCGTCAGGTCGCCCTGCGCCACGCGCCGGATGACCTCGGCCGCATAGGCCGGCTCGCCGCCCAGCAGCCGCAGCAGGCCGCGGGTGATGAGCACGCCCATCACCGCCGCGATGAGCACCGCGCCGGCCGACAGGCCCAGCATCAGGTCGCGGGTGTGCAGGTAGCCGGCGGCGGCCTCCTTCACCGTCGACTGCATCAGCTGCACCTGGAAGTCGGCCATCTCGTCCAGCGCGGCCTCCAGCCGCGCATTGGCAGGCGCGAAGTCGTCGCGCACGAAGGCGGCGGCCTGCTCGCGGTCGCCGTCCATCAGCGCGTACAGCGACGGGTACTTGGCGGCCAGCGTGGCCCGCCGGTCCTTCACCGCGGCCATCAGTTCGCGGCCGCGGTCGGTGTTGACCATGGCATCGAACTGGCTCACCAGCGTCTCGTCGCGCGCACGGTTGGCCGCCACCCGGGCCTTGAAGGGCTCGACGTTGAAGCCGGCCGGCGCCAGCAGGATGGCCCGCAGCTGCCGCCCGTTGTCCACGGTGAGGGTCTGCATCTCCTTGGCCATCATGGCCTTGGCCACGCGGTCGTCGACGATGAGCGAGGTGCGCTCGTTCATCTCCGACAGCCGGCTGATGCCGAGCGCGGCCAGCGCCAGCATCAGCGCCACGACGGCGCCAAAGCCCAGGCCCAGCCGGGTGGCCACTTTGAGGTTGTTGAACATGGTTGGCTTCCTGCCGTGCGTGACGGCGTTCAAGAAGGAAACGGCATGGATGCGGCCGGCGTGGCCGCCGGCTGCGGTGCATGCGGCAGCGCCATCACGCCGGGAAGACGGGCGCGCGGGCTGCGGTTCGGGAATGGGCGCGGGGCGCCGGAGGGCGGTGGCCAGAGCGCGCGGGGATGGGCGGCCGGCCGGCGCGGCGCGCGCAGCGGGCACCGGGCCGCGCCCCGGTCAAGGCCGGGGAAGGCGCGCTTGGCACCCGTGGCGGCGCCGGCAAGGCTGTACTGACCTGACATCTCGCGTGCTCCAAGACACTTCGACGAATAGGCCCACGGTTCGTACAGCTCTTGACCCGGGTCTGGGTCACATATCGGAACAAGCGGCAGCGGACTTGAGATGCCGGGCGGCGCCGCCCGCCCGGCCCGCGCAGGCGGTCAGCCGGCTTCGGCCGGCTCCGCCGAAGCCACCAGGCGCCCGGCCTCGATGACCAGCTGGCGGTCGCAGCGACGGGCGATGGCCCGGTCGTGCGTGACCAGCACGAGCGTGGTGCCGGCCTCGCGGTTCAGCTCGAAGATCAGCTGCATCACGGTTTCGCCGGTGGCGAAATCCAGGCTGCCGGTGGGCTCGTCGGCCAGCAGCACGGCCGGCCGCACCACGAAGGCCCGGGCCAGCGCCACGCGCTGCTGCTCGCCGCCCGACAGCACCCGCGGATAGTGGCCCAGCCGGGCGCCCAGGCCGACGCGGCCGAGCATCTCGGTGGCCGCGGCGCGGGCGTCGTTGCGGCCCATCAGCTCCAGCGGCAGCATCACGTTCTCCAGCGCCGTGAGGTTGCCCAGCAGCTGGAAGCTCTGGAACACGAAGCCCACCTTCTGCGCCCGCACCGCGGCGCGGGCGTCCTCGTCCAGCGCGAAGAGGTCGGTGCCGGCCAGGCGCACCGTGCCCTGCGTGGGCACGTCCAGCCCGGCCAGGATGGACAGCAGCGTGCTCTTGCCGGAACCGGACGCGCCGACGATGGCCACCGATTCCTGCGCACGCAGAGTGAACTCGATGCCATGGAGAATCGTCAGAACACCGGTCGAGTCGCGTACCTCTTTGCTGACGCGGTCGACTTCGATGATGGGTTGCTGCATGAAGATGGAGTCGAGCTTGGAACGGACGGGTGGAAGGCTGACCGCGCAACGGCGGCAGGTGCTGTTGCACTGTAGCGCGCTGGGGCTGGCCTTCGGGCTGGGCGGGATGCTGCCCGTGGCGGCGCTGGCAGCGCCCGCCACGCCGGTGATCCTGGTGGTGGGCGACAGCCTTTCCGCCGAATACGGCCTGCCGCGCGGCAGCGGCTGGGTGGCGCTGCTGGAGCGCCGGCTGGCCCAGCAGCGTGTGCAGGCGCGGGTGGTGAATGCCAGCATCAGCGGCGACACCACTTCCGGCGGGCGCTCCCGCCTGCCGGCGCTGCTGGCCCAGCACAAGCCCACGCACGTGATCCTGGAGCTGGGCGGCAACGACGCGCTGCGCGGCCTGCCGCTGGCGATGACGCAGGCCAACCTGGCCGAGATGGCACGCGCCAGCAAGGCTGCCGGCGCCCAGGTGCTGGTGGCCGGCATGCAGGTGCCGCCCAACTACGGCCGCAAGTACAGCGACGACTTCGCCGCGCTGTTCGCCACCGTGGCCAAGGCCGAGGGCACGGCGCTGGTGCCCTTCCTGCTGAAGGGCGTGGCCGACGTGCCGAATGCCGAGGCGCTGTTCCAGCCCGACCGCATCCACCCGCGCGAGGCCGCGCACCCGACGATGCTGGACAACGTCTGGCCGGTGCTGCGGCCGCTGCTCAAGTAGCAGGCTGCCGCCCGCCGCGGCGTCAGCGCTCGTTCTGGCGCGGGCCGCGGTCGGCCCGCTCGGCCCGTTCGGCACCCGACTTGTCGCGGCCGGGGCCGCCCATCGGCATGCGCGGGGCTTCCATGCGCGGGGCTTCCATGCGCGGGGCCGGCGCGGGCTGGGCCGGCATCGGCCGCGGCACGGGCACGGCCCGCTGCTCTGGCATGCCTCGTGGCTGGGGCTGCGGCTGGCCCCCGCCCTGCGGCGGACGCTGCCACTGCGGCTGCACCGGCACCACCCGCTCCGAAGGCGGGCGCACCACCGGCGCCGCGGGGCTGCCGTCGCGGTTGCGCAGGCCGCCGCCGGGATTGACGCCACGCCAGTGGTCGGGCACGCCGTCGGCGTTGCGGTCGTTGCCGCGCTGGCGTTCCAGCAGTTCCCGGTCGATGCGGTCGTCGCGCCCGTTGTTGTCGCGGTCGCGGTCGAAGTCGCGGCCGGTGTCCACCGTGCGGCCGGGCCAGGGCCTGCCGATCGAGCCGGGCGGGTTGCCGCTGTCGATCACGCGGGAAGGCGGCGCATCGTCGCGCCGGCGGTCGGGCCACGGACGCGGATTGCGGTCATCGGGCCGCGGCAGCAGGCCGGCGGTGGGCGGTGGCGGGCGCCAGCCGTCGCGGCGGTGGTCCCAGAAGTCGCGGTTGCCACGCGGGTCGGTGATCACGCGGTCGCCGATGCGCTCGCGCCGGCGCAGGATGTCCGACGGCACGACGGTGATGCCGCCCGGCAGGCGCTCGTTCACCCAGGGCGTGCCGTGGCCGCGGTCGGGCAGGCGCCAGCCGGGCGGCCGCGGACCGGGGCCGTAGTACGGGTCGAGGTGGTCGCGCCAGCGCGGCGCGATGCGGTAACCCGGCACGTAACGCTCACGCGGCGACAGCGGCACCCAGCCCACATAGGGCGGCCCGCCGACGGTCACGCCCACGCTCACGTTGCCGCCGCCGATCCATGCCACCAGGCCGGGCGAATACACCGGCCGCACTGCATAGCGCCCCGGCGCCCAGCCCCAGCGGCCGTTCCACTGCACCCAGCGGCCGTAATGGAAGGGCGCGAAGCCCCAGGGCGCATCGTCCACCCAGGTCCAGCCCCAGGGCGAGATCCAGCTCCAGCGGCCGTAGCGGTACGGCGCCCAGCCCGCGGCCACGCTGGTGGGTGCCCAGATGGCGCCGTATTCGGGATGGTTGTCCCAGCGGCCATAGCGGGCCAGGTCGTCCACGCCGGTCATCTCCGGCGACACCTCGCGGTCCAGTGCGGCCAGGCGCTGGTCGTCGGCGCGGTCCTGCGCCAGCACCCAGTCGCTGAACGGGTCCTGCGCGGGAGAGGACCAGGTGTAGTGCGTCGCCCCGCCCTCGCGCCAGAACTCGGCGCGCTGGCCGGCGCGCACGTCCAGCGCGCTGTCGGGTGCGTCGAAGCGGGCGCTGCCGGACCACACGCCCAGCACCATGCTGGGCGCGTCCACGTCCACCCGGTAATGGCCGGCCACCTGCGGCAGCACGCGGCCGGCATCGGACACCACCTGCAGCTCGCGCGCCACCTCGCTGGAGCGCACGCGCAGCGCCAGCGTGCCGCGGTCGACGGCCACCTGCACCTGCGCATCGTCCAGCTCGCGCAGGGTCACCTCGGTCTGGCCGTCCAGGCGCAGCGTGGTGGAGCCGATCTGCAGCTCGGCGCGGCCGCCGGCGTCGGTGGCCAGGCGGTCGCCACGGGTCAGCGGGCGATTGCGCTCGGCGGCCACCCATTCGTTGTCCTGGCGGTCCAGCAGCCACACGGTGCCCTGGGTGTCGCCCACGCGGCCCACCCGGCCGGGTGCGTCTTCCTGGGCCTGTGCCGGGCCTGCCAGGCACATCAGCCCGGCCAGCAGCCAGCCGGCCAGCGGTGAAGCAATGGTTCTCATGCAGCAGTCTCCTGCCCTGTTCAACGCTTTTCGGCCCCCGGCGGCCGACTTGGTTCACCCCGGCTTACAACTGCTGCCAGCTCTTGCGCCGCGTTCAATCGTCCGCGTTCGGATCCATCTCGGGGAACAGCACGCTGGTGAAGCCCAGCCGCGTCAGGTCCGTCATGCGGGTGGGATACAGCCGGCCGATCAGATGGTCGCATTCATGCTGCACCACGCGGGCGTGGAAGCCCTCGGCCTCGCGCTCGATCGGCCGCCCTTGCGGGTCGACACCGGTGTAACGGATGCGCTGGGCGCGCGGCACCACGCCGCGCAGCCCGGGCACCGACAGGCAGCCTTCCCAGCCTTCGACCATCACGTCGTCCAGCGGCGTGATCACCGGGTTGATGAGCACCGTCTTGGGCACCGGCGGCGCCTCGGGGTAGCGCTCGTTGCGGTCGAAGCCAAAGATCACCAGCTGCAGGTCGACGCCGATCTGCGGCGCGGCCAGGCCGGCGCCGTTGGCCGCTGCCATGGTGTCGAACATGTCGGCGATCAGCGCATGCAGCTCCGGCGTGTCGAACTCGGTCACGGGCGGCGCCACGCGCAGCAGGCGGGGGTCGCCCATCTTCAGGATTTCTCGTACTGCCATCGGTTCGTCTCGTTCAGGTTGCGGATGCGCCGGCCCCGGCCAGCAGGGCCTGCAGGCCGGCTTCGTCCAGGATGGTGATGCCCAGCTGCTGGGCCTTCTCCAGCTTGCTGCCCGCCTCGGCGCCGGCCACCACGTAGTTCGTCTTCTTCGACACCGAGCCCGCCACCTTGGCGCCGGCCGCTTCCAGCAGGTCCTTGGCCTCGTCGCGGCTCATGGTGGGCAGCGTGCCGGTGAGCACGAAGGTCTGGCCGGCCAGCGGCTTGGGCGCGGCGCGCTCGGCGCCTTCATGCTCGGGCCAGGTGACGCCGGCGGCACGCAGCTGCTCGGCCACCTCGCGGTTGTGCGGCTGCTCGAAGAAGGCGCGGATGCTCTGCGCCACCACCGGGCCCACGTCGGGCACCTCCAGCAGCTGCTCGCAGGTGGCGTCCATCACCGCGTCGAGCTGGCCGAAGTGCCGGGCCAGGTCCTTGGCGGTGGTTTCACCCACGTGGCGGATGCCGAGCGCGTACAGGAAGCGCGGCAGCGTGGTGTGCTTGCTCTTGTCCAGCGCCTGCACCAGGTTGGCGGCGCTCTTGTCGGCCATGCGCTCGAGTGCCGACAGCTTGGCGATGCCCAGGGTGTACAGCTCGGGCAGGGTGCGGATCAAACCGCCGTCCACCAGCTGGTCCACCAGCTTGTCGCCCAGGCCTTCGATGTCCATCGCGCGGCGGCCGGCAAAGTGCAGCAGCGCCTGCTTGCGCTGCGCCGCGCAGAAGAGGCCGCCGGTGCAGCGGTGGTCGATGCCGCCGCGCTCCCGCAGCACGTCGCTGCCGCACACCGGGCAATGGCGCGGCATGCGGAAGTTGGGCACGTAGCCCGCGCGCGGGCCGGGCACGCGGCCCACCACCTCCGGGATCACGTCGCCGGCGCGGCGCACGATCACCTTGTCGCCGATGCGCACGCCCTTGCGGCGCAGCTCGAACACGTTGTGCAGCGTCGCATTGCTCACCGTCGTGCCGCCGACGAACACCGGCTCCAGCTTGGCCACCGGCGTGAGCTTGCCGGTGCGGCCCACCTGGATGTCGATGGCGCGCAGCACCGTCACCTGCTCCTGCGCCGGGTACTTGTGCGCCACCGCCCAGCGCGGCTCGCGGGTCTTGAAGCCCAGCTGCTGCTGCAGCGCGCGGTCGTCCACCTTGTAGACCACGCCGTCGATGTCGAAGGGCAATGCATCCCGCTGCGCCGCGATGCGTTCATGGAAGCCGGCCAGGCCGTCGGCCCCCTCCACCACCGCGCGGTCGGCGTTGACCGGCAGGCCCATCCTGGCCAGCGCATCCAGCGTGGCCGAATGGCTGGGCGGCACGTCCCAGCCCTGCACGTCGCCCAGGCCATAGGCGAAGAAGTCCAGCGGCCGCTGCTTGGCGATGTTGGCGTCCAGCTGGCGCACCACGCCGGCCGCGGCATTGCGCGGGTTGACGAAGGTCTTGCCGCCGGCCTCGCGCTGGCGCTCGTTCAGTGCCTCGAACGCGTCGCGGCGCATGAACACCTCGCCGCGCACTTCCAGCACAGGCGCATTGCAGCGCTTGAGCCGCTTGGGGATGACGCCGATGGTGCGGATGGTGTGGGTCACGTCCTCGCCCGTCTCGCCGTCGCCGCGGGTGGCGGCCTGCACCAGCGTGCCGCCTTCGTAGCGCAGGTTCACGGCCAGGCCGTCGAACTTCAGCTCGGCGTTGTAGCGCACCGGCGGGTCGGCCTCGGCGAGCTTGAGCGCATTGCGCACCGAGGTGTCGAACTTCAGCGCGCCGGCCGGCGTGGTGTCGGTCTCGGTCTTGATCGACAGCATCGGCACCGTGTGCCGCACTGGCATCAGGCCTTCCAGCACCGCGCCGATCACGCGCTGCGTGGGCGAATCGGGCGTCAGCAGTTCGGGATGCGCGGCCTCGATGGCCTGCAGTTCCTGGAACAGCTTGTCGTACTCGGCATCGGGAATCGTCGGCGCGTCCAGCACATAGTAGGCATGGGCATGCGCTTCGAGCAGGCCACGCAGTTCGGCGGCGCGGTGGGCGGGGTCTTCCGTTCGGGGCATGGCGCCAGTGTAGGCAGGCTGTGACACAGTGCATTCCTCCGCGCTGCAGCCCTTTCGCCCCATGACCTCATTCGACTACGACCTCATCACCCTCGGCGCCGGCTCCGGCGGCGTGGCCGCTTCCCGCCGCGCCGCGGCGCTCGGCGCCAAGGTGGCCATCATCGAAGGCAGCCGCGTGGGCGGCACCTGCGTGATCCGCGGCTGCGTGCCCAAGAAGCTGATGATGTATGCGGCGCAGCTGGGCGACGCCATCCACGAGGCCCGCGGCTACGGGTGGGCGGTGGAGGCGGCGACGTTCGACATGGCGCCCTGGGCCGCGCAAAAGGCCTCCGAGATCCGCCGGCTGGAAGGCTTGTACCGCCAGCTGCTCAACGGATCGGGCGTGGAGGTGCTGGACGGCTGGGGCCGCATCGACGGCCCGAACACCGTGGTGGTGGGCCAGCGCCGCATCACCGCCCGGCACCTGCTGATCGCCACCGGCGGCCGGCCGGTGCGCGACAGTATCGAGGGCATCGGCGACTGGCCCACCTCGGACGACGTGCTCGACCTGCAGCACCTGCCGGCCGAGGTCGGCATCGTCGGTGGCGGCTACATCGCGGTGGAGTTCGCCAGCATCCTGGCGCGGCTGGGCGCCAAGGTGCAGCTGTTCTACCGCGACCGCCAGCCGCTGCGCGGCTTCGACGAGGACTTGCGCACCCGCGTGGCCCAGGCGCTGGAGGCCGCCGGCATCGTGCTGCATGCAGGCCAGGCGCCGCAGCGCGTGGACAAGCAGGACGACTGCTACCAGCTGCACATGGCCAGCGGCATGACGCACCGCTTTCCCTTCGTGCTGAACGCCACCGGCCGCCGGCCACACACCGCGGGCCTGGGCCTGGAGACCATCGGCCTGCAGACCGACGCGGCGGGCGCGGTGCCGGTGAACGAGCGCTTCGAGACGCCGGTGCCGGGCGTGCATGCCATCGGCGACGTGACCAACAAGCTCAACCTGACGCCGGTGGCCATCGCCGAAGGCCGCGCCTGGGCCGAAGCGCTGTTCGGCGGCGAGGCGGGCGCCGCCCGCCTGCCCGACTTCAGCCAGATCGCCACCGCGGTGTTCACCCTGCCGCCGCTGGGCACCATCGGCCCCAGCGAGGCCGACGCGCTGGCGGCCGGCCACACGCTGAAGGTGTTCGAGGCCGATTTCCGGCCGATGAAGCAGACCTTCATCGGCGGCGCCGAGCGCAGCTACATGAAGCTGCTGGTGGACGCCGACACCGACCGCGTGCTGGCGGTGCACATGCTGGGCGCCGACGCACCGGAGATCGTGCAGAGCCTGGCCGTGGCCCTCACCTGCGGCGCCACCAAGGCCCAGTTCGACCGCACGGTGGCGGTGCACCCGACGTCGGCCGAAGAGTTCGTGCTGATGAGGCAGCCGGCGCGGGTGGTGAAGCCGGGCGCCTAGGAAGCCGCTGGCAGGTTGTTCAGCTGAACAACCGCCGCGCCGCCGCCGAGCCGGCGGTGAGGTCGCGTTGGGCAAGCTGCGCGTACAGCGTCTTCAGGTCGCCGGCGATGCCGGTGAAATGCTGCAGCGTGATCGGCCAGCCGCGGTCGTCCACCAGCGTGCCGTCCATGCTGGTGGCCAGGGCGCGGGCCACTTCCTGCCAGGCGGCGAAGGGCTCGGCCGATTCGGGTGTCTGCGGCACGTCCAGGCTGAGGGTGACGTCGCGCAGCGCGGCGGCGGCCGGGTCTTCGGCCAGCGCGGCCTGGGGGTCGAAGCCCAGCACCAGCACCGGCGGCGCGCCCGGCTCGGGCGACGGCAGTACCAGCCGGCCCGGCAGGCTGCCGGGCACGAAGCCCTGGCGTGCCGCGCTTTGCTGGATGAAGCCCACCGACCAGGCCGCGCTGTTGGCGCGCAGCACCATGCTCAGCTGCGCATCGTGCGGACTGGCAAAGCCGTCCAGCTCGCGGGCGCGGGCGGCCACTTCCAGCATGTCGGGGAAGTCGGGCATCGCGCCCACCGCCTCGGCAAAGGCCTGCACCTTCTGCACGAACTCCGAATACTCGATCTCGTTGAGCGCGCCGCTTCGGTTGGCCAGCTGCACGCCGGCCTGCAGCTCGTTGTAGCGGCGGCCCGGCGCGGGCGCTTCCCAGTCGCCGGTCTCGACGTTCAGGCCCTCGATGTGGAAGGGCTTGGTGCCGGCGCGGCGCGAAGGCGGCATGTGGGCCAGCACCATGTCGCCGCTGACCGGCGACTCCAGCGTCAGCGGCACGATGGCGTCGATCAGCGGATCGATGCGCGCCAGCCGGCGTCCGCCCACCGGCGGCACCCGCAGCTCGGGCAACACCTCGATGGCCGGGTCCGGCTCGACCGAAGGCACCGCGGGCTCGGCCGCGGCGGCGCCTTCCAGGCCGGGTTCCACCCGCGCATGGCCGGGCAGTTCGCCATCGGCGCGGCGCGGGCCCGCATGGCGCGCGGTCCAGATGCTGTGGGCCACCAGGGCCAGCACCACCAGCACCGCCACGATCGTCAAAGCCATCGTCAAGGTCATCGTCGTCCCGTCCTCAAGCCGCTTCGACCATGCCGACCGCGGTTTCCATGTCCACCGCGACGATGCGCGACACGCCCTGCTCCTGCATCGTCACGCCGATGAGCTGCCGTGCCATTTCCATCGCGATCTTGTTGTGGCTGATGAAGAGGAACTGCGTGCCCTCGCTCATCTGCGTCACCAGCTTGGCGTAGCGCTCGGTGTTGGCGTCGTCCAGCGGTGCGTCCACCTCGTCCAGCAGGCAGAAGGGAGCCGGGTTGAGCTGGAAGATGGCGAAGACCAGCGCGATGGCGGTGAGCGCCTTCTCGCCGCCCGACAGCAGGTGGATGGTGCTGTTCTTCTTGCCCGGCGGCTGCGCCATCACCTGCACGCCCGCGTCCAGGATCTCGTCGCCCGTCATCACCAGCCGCGCATTGCCGCCGCCGAACAGGCTGGGGAACATGCGTCCGAAGCCTTCGTTCACCTGGTTGAAGGTGTTGTTCAGCAGGTCGCGGGTTTCCAGGTCGATCTTGTGGATCGCGCCTTCCAGCGTGCCGATGGCCTCCAGCAGGTCGGCGTTCTGCGCATCCAGGAAGCTCTTGCGCTCACGCGCGCTGGCCAGCTCGTCCAGTGCGGCCAGGTTCACCGCGCCCAGTGCAGCGATCTCGCGGTTGATGCGGTCGATCTCGCTCTGCAGGCCGTGCAGCTTCACGCCATCGGCCTCGATGCCGGCGGCCAGTTGCGCCAGGTCGACCGCCGCGGCCGTGAGCTGCTCCATGTACTGGGCGCCGCCCAGCGAGGCGGCCTGCTGCTCCAGCTGCAGCTTGTTGATGCTCTCCCGCAGCGGCTCCAGGCTGCGTTCCAGCGTCAGCCGCTGCTCGTCCGACCGGCGCAGCTGCATGGACAACTCGTCATATTCGCTGCGCTGGGCGGCCAGCGCCTTCTCGCGTTCCACCCGCAGCGCCAAGGCATCCTGCAGGCCGGCCTGCGCAGCCGCATCGTCGAAGCCGGCCAGCTCCTGCTGCAGTTGTCCGGCCGCCTGCTCATTGCTGGCGGCCTGCTGCGCGGCGGTCTCGATCGCACGCTGCAGCTCGCCCCGGCGCGCAGCCAGCGAGCGGGCCGAGAACTGCGCCTCCTGGGCCTGGCGTTCCAGCGCGCGCAACTGCTCGCGGGCATCCGCCAGCTTGCGCTCGGCACCGATCACCGCTTCGTCCAGCTCGGCATGGCGCTCCTGGGTGTTGGCCAGTTGCAGGTCCAGTTCCTCGAAGCGGGCCTCGCCGGTCACGCGGCGCTCGGCCAGCTCTTCCATCTGGCCGTCGATCTCGGCCAGCTCTTCCTGCAGCTGGCTGCGGCGCGACTGGGCGGCTTCGCTCTGCTGCTGCAGCCGCATCAGCTCCACCTGCAGCTGGTGGGCGCGGGTCTGCGCCTCGGCGGCCTCGCGACGCACCGCGGCCAGGCGGCTGGCGGCCTCGGCGTACGCGGCTTCGCTGCGCACCGCGGCGGTCTTGCTTTCCTCGGTGATCAGCGACTGCGCGCGCAGCTCCAGCGCCAGGTTCTCGATCTCCTGCGCGCGGGCCAGCATGCCGGCCTGCTCCGAATCCGGCGCATAGAAGGCCACCGCGAACTGCGACACCGCATGGCCCTCGCGCGTGACGATGATCTCGCCATGGGTGAGCTGGCCGCGCGAGGCCAGCGCCTCGTCCAGCGAAGGCGCGGTGTACACGCCTTCCAGCCAATCGGTCATCAGTGCCTTGAGGCCGGTGTCCTGCAGCCGCAGCAGGTCGGACAGCCGCGGCAGCGTGCGGTGCAGGTCCTGCACCGCAGCCGACGGCTTGGTGAAGAAGGCCAGCTTGGCCGGCGGTGCATCGGCGGCGAAGGCCTTCACCGTGTCGACCCGGCCGACTTCCAGCGCGCTCAGCCGCTCGCGCAGCACCGATTCCAGCGCGGTCTCCCAGCCGGTCTCGATGTGCACCTGCGTCCACAGGCCGGGCAGGCCGTCCAGCCCATGCTTGGCCAGCCAGGGCTTGAGCTTGCCTTCGGTCTGCACCTTCTCCTGCAGCGTGCGCAGCGCTTCCAGGCGGGCCGACAGCTCGGCATGGTGCGCCGTCTCGCGGTTGACGGTGGCCTGCTGGGCGCGGCGCTGCTCGTCGAGCTGCGGCACCTGCTCGGTGAGCTCATGCAGGCGCTCGTCGGCGATGGCCTGGGCCTCGGCCGCGTCCTCGCTTTGCGCGCGCAGCTCTTCCAGGCGGCCGGCATCCGGCGCGGCCAGGCCCTGGCGCTCGGCGGACAGGCGTTCGCGGCGGCCGCGCAGCGCGCGGGTCTGCTCCTCGATGTTGCGGCTGTCGGCGGCCAGCAGCTGGATCTGCTGCTGCACCTGCGTGACCAGCCCGCGCTGCTCGTTGGCCCGCGCCTGCGCGGCGCGCACCGCATCTTCCAGCGTGGGCAGCGCGCCGGCCTGCTCCTCGGCCTGCGCCGCAAGCACCTCGGCCTGCTCGTCGGCGGCGGCGATCTGCCCGGCGATGGTCTCCAGCTCGGCCTCGGCCTGCGCGCCGCGGTCGGCCCATTGCGCGATTTGCGCCTGCAGCTCGGCCAGCCGCTGCTGCGCGCGGTTGCGGCCTTCCACCACGTAGCGGATGCGCTCCTCCAGCCGGCTGACCTCCAGCGAGGCCTCGGCCAGCGCACCTTGCGCGATGTGCAGGCCATCGCTGGCGGCGTAGTGCGCCTGGCGGATGGTTTCCAGCCCGGCTTCCAGGTGGCGCAGCTCGGCCAGGCGGGCTTCCAGGGCGTTGGTGGCCTCGGCGGCGGCGGTCTTGATGCGCTGCTCTTCCGTGGCCGCGTCGCGGTGCTTCAGGAACCAGAGCTGGTGCAGCCGCAGCGTGCCGCGCTCCTGCAGGCCGTGGTACTGGGTGGCCACCTCGGCCTGCTTCTCCAGCTTCTCGAGGTTGGCGTTCAGCTCGCGCAGGATGTCTTCCACCCGCGTGAGGTTCTCGCGCGTGTCCTTCAGCCGGTTCTCGGTCTCGCGCCGGCGTTCCTTGTACTTGCTGACGCCGGCCGCTTCCTCGAGGAACATGCGCAGCTCTTCGGGCTTGCTCTCGATGATGCGGCTGATGGTGCCCTGGCCGATGATGGCGTAGGCCCGCGGGCCCAGCCCGGTGCCCAGGAACACGTCCTGCACGTCGCGGCGGCGCACCGGCTGGTTGTTGATGTAGTAGCTGCTGGTGCCGTCGCGCGTGAGCACGCGCTTGACGGCGATCTCGGCGAACTGGTTCCACTGGCCGCCGGCGCGTGCATCCTCGTTGCTGAACACCAGCTCCACGCTGGCGCGGCTGGCCGGCTTGCGGTTGCCGGAGCCGTTGAAGATCACGTCCTGCATCGACTCGCCGCGCAGCTCGCTGGCCTTGCTTTCACCGAGCACCCAGCGCACCGCATCCATGATGTTGGACTTGCCGCAGCCATTGGGCCCGACGACGCCGACCAACTGGCCGGGCAACTGGAAGGTGGTGGGTTCCGCGAAGGACTTGAAGCCCGAGAGCTTGATCTGGTTGAGCCGCATGAGCGCGTGCCCTGGAGCGCGCCAAGGTGTTGATTCAGAAGGGTTTTTTGTTCGTGCGCGGGGGCAGGAACGGGGCCGGATGATACCATCGCGCCCCCTCGTTCCCGGGCCCCTTCCCGGGCGCGCAACCCCTTGTTGCACCCGCGGCGCGCACGGCGCCGCCTCCTGCTGCCATGGCCAAGAACGCCAAGAAATCGAAGTCCGAACCCGTGGCCACGGCGCCCGTCGCCACCGCCGCGCCCCAGCGCCAGATGCCGCCCAACCCGCCCAGCGCGCCGAGCAAGGAACTGCATGTGTTCCCCAATCCGGCGCCCGAGCGCGACTACGTCATCCAGTTCCAGGTGCCCGAGTTCACCTGCCACTGCCCGCTGACAGGCCAGCCCGACTTCGCCCACTTCACGATCGACATGATTGCTGACCAGCAGTGCATCGAGCTCAAGAGCCTCAAGATGTACTTCTGGAGCTATCGCAACGAAGGCGCGTTCCACGAGAAGGTGACCAACACCATCCTCGACGACATCGTGAAGGCCACCGACCCGCGCTTCGTGCGCATCACCGCCAAGTGGTACGTGCGCGGCGGCATCTACACCAACGTGGTGGCCGAGCACCGGCAAAAGGGCTGGCAGCCGCAGCCGGTGGTGGAGCTGCCGAAGCACGCCGCCGAATCCGGGCTGCTCTGACGATGCCGCTGGCCGAACGCCCGCCATACCAGAAGTTCGACGTGCGCGTGGCGCGCAGCCGCATCGACGGCTTCGGCTGCTTCGCGGCCGAGCCGATCCCGCCGCGGCTGAAGATCGGCGAAATCCGGGGCGAGGCCATCAGCGTGGCCGAGGCGCGCCGCCGGGCCGAAGGCCAGCAGCGCATCATGATCGTGGAGGTGTCGCACAAGACGGCGATCGATGCCTCCAAGAGCACCGACCCGATGCGCTTCACCAACCACTCCTGCCAGCCCAATGCCCGCCTGGTGATCCGCGACGGCCGCATCGAGTTCTATGCCGTCAAGCCCATCGCCGTGGGCGACGAGGTGACGGTGAACTACGGCGAGACGCACCACGAAGGCAAGCTGGAATGCCGCTGCGGCGCGGTGGGGTGCGTGGGGCGGCTGTAGCTCACTGCCCCTGCGCCGCCACCACCTCCGCGATCGCCTTGCCCACCTCGGCCGTCGTGGCCTTGCCGCCCAGGTCGGGCGTGCGGGGCCCGCCGTCCTGCAGCACCGTCTCGATCGCCTGCAGCACCGCGGCGCCGGCTTCCGGGTGGCCCAGGTGCTCCAGCATCATCGAGCCGGCCCAGATCTGGCCGATCGGGTTGGCGATGCCCTTGCCGTAGATGTCGGGCGCCGAGCCGTGCACCGGCTCGAACAGCGACGGGAACTTGCGCTCCGGGTTGAGGTTGGCCGAGGGCGCAATGCCGATGGTGCCGGTGCAGGCCGGGCCCAGGTCGGACAGGATGTCGCCGAACAGGTTGCTGGCCACCACCACGTCGAACCAGTCCGGGTGCTGCACGAAGTGCGCGGTCAGGATGTCGATGTGGTACTTGTCGGTGCGCACGCCGGGGTAGGCCTTGGCGATCTCGGCGAAGCGCTCGTCCCAGTAGGGCATCGAGATCGAGATGCCGTTGCTCTTGGTGGCCGAGGTGAGGTGGCGCTTGGGCCGCTTCATCGCCAGCTCGAACGCGAACTTCATGATGCGGTCGGTGCCCTGGCGGCTGAACACGCTTTCCTGCAGCACGATCTCGCGGTCGGTGCCCTCGAACATCTTGCCGCCGACGCTGCTGTACTCGCCCTCGGTGTTCTCGCGCACGATGTAGAAGTCGATGTCGCCCACCTGGCGGCCGGCCAGCGGGCTCTTCACGCCGGGCATCAGCCGCGCAGGACGCAGGTTCACGTACTGGTCGAACTCGCGGCGGAACAGCAGCAGCGAGCCCCACAGCGACACATGGTCGGGCACCGTCGCCGGCCAGCCCACCGCGCCGAAGAAGATGGCGTCGTGGCCGCCGATCTGCGCCTTCCAGTCGGGGGGCATCATCGCGCCCTCCTTCAGGTAGCGCTCGCAGCTCCAGTCGAACTCGTCCCACTGCCACTCGATGCCGAAGCGGGTGGCCGCGGCGTCCATCACGCGCAGGCCTTCGGGCATCACTTCCTTGCCGATGCCGTCGCCGGCCATCACGGCGATGCGGTGCTTCATGCTCATGGGTTCAATCTCCTGCTTGGTTGAGAAACGGCAGCGCTGCTTCCAGCAGCCGTTCGGGCGCCTCTTCGGCGATGTAGTGGCCGCAGGGCAATGCGCTGCCCTGCACGTCGGTGGCGACACGCCGCCATTCGGCCAGCGGATCGAAGCAGCGCTGCACGATGCCCTGCGCGCCCCAGAGCGCCAGCAGCGGCATCGCCAGCCTGCGGCCGGCGTCGCGGTCCTCGCGGTCGTGCTGCAGGTCGATGCACGCGGCGGCGCGGTAGTCCTCGCACATCGCATGGGCGGCACCGGGCAGCGCGATGCAGCGCTCGTATTCGGCCCAGGCCTCGGGCGCGAAGGGCGACAGGCCGGCGCTGCGGCGGCCCATCACATCATGCAGGTAGGCGGCGGGGTCGGCCTCGATCAGGCGCTCGGGCAGCGTTGACGGCTGGATGAGGAAGAACCAGTGCCAGTAGGCGCGGGCGAAGGCCTCGTTGGTCTGCTCGTACATGGCCAGCGTGGGCGCGATGTCCAGCACCACCAGGCGCTGCACCGCCTGCGGATGGTCGGCGGCCAGCCGGTGCGCCACGCGGGCGCCGCGGTCGTGGGCCAGCACGCCGAAGCGCTTATGGCCAAGATGCCGCATCACGGCCAGCATGTCCTGGGCCATCGTGCGCTTGGCATACAGCCGGTGCTCGGCATCGCCCGCGGGCTTGGATGAATCGCCATAGCCGCGCAGGTCGGCGACCACCAGCGTGAAGCGCTCGGCCAGCGCCGGCGCCACCTTGTGCCAGATGGCGCGGGTCTGCGGATGGCCGTGCAGCAGCAGCAGCGGCGGGCCCTTGCCGCCGGTCACGCAGGCGATCTGCACGCCGTCGGCGGTGGGAATGCGGAGTTCCTGGTATCCGGCGTACAGGCTCATGGCGGTGGGCTTTCCGATGACTGCTGGAGGCTGCGACTTTAGGCGCACCCTGGCGGCCCGGCCGTTCGGCATCGGCAGTTCATCCGGTCGCTGGCCGCACGGATGCGCGGCAGACTGCTTCGCGATAATCGCCCGATGAACCCTTTGCTGAACCGCCTGCAGCCCTACCCGTTCGAGCGCCTGCGGCAACTCACCCGAGACATCGTGCCGAACCCGGCGCTGCGGCCGATCAGCCTGGGGCTGGGGGAGCCGCGCCATGCCACGCCCAAGCTGATCGAGGATGCGCTGACCTCGTCGCTGAAGGGCTTGTCGAGCTACCCCGCCACCGCGGGCGACCCGAAGCTGCGCGAGGCGATGGCCGGCTGGCTGCGCCGGCGTTATGGCGTGGCGGTGGATGCGGCCACGCAGGTGCTGCCGGTCAACGGCTCGCGCGAGGCGCTGTTCTCGCTGGCGCAATCGGTGATCGACCCCACGCGGCCGGGCGCCACTGTGGTGTGCCCGAATCCGTTCTACCAGATCTACGAAGGCGCGGCCCTGCTGTCGGGCGCCGAGGTGGCCTTCGCCAACAGCGATCCCGCGCGCAACTTCGCACCCGACTGGTCGCAGATCGACGAGGCCACCTGGGCCCGCACGCAGCTTGTCTATGTATGTTCGCCGGGCAACCCCACCGGCGCGGTGATGCCGCTGGACGAGTGGCGCACGCTGTTCGAGTTGTCGGACCGCCATGGCTTCGTCATCGCCAGCGACGAGTGTTATTCCGAGATCTACTTCCGCGACGAGCCTCCGCTGGGCGGCCTGCAGGCCGCGCAGGCGCTGGGCCGCAGTGACTTCCGCCGCCTGGTGATGCTGACCAGCCTGAGCAAGCGCAGCAACGTGCCGGGCATGCGCTCGGGCTTCGTGGCCGGCGATGCCGAGGTGATGAAGCAGTTCCTGCTCTACCGCACCTACCACGGCAGCGCGATGAGCCCCATCGTGCAGTCCGCCAGCCTGGCCGCCTGGGGCGACGAGGCGCATGTGGTGGCCAACCGCGAGCTGTACCGCACCAAGTTCGCCCAGGTCACGCCGGTGCTGGAAGAAGTGCTGGACGTGGCCCTGCCCGATGCCAGCTTCTACCTGTGGGCCGGCGTGCCGTCGGCTTTCAACGGCGACGACGTGGCCTTCGCCCGCGGGCTGCTCGCTCAATACAATGTTTCGGTGCTGCCGGGCAGCCTGCTCGCACGCAGCGCGCATGGCAGCAACCCCGGCGCCGGGCGGGTGCGCCTGGCGCTGGTGGCCGAAGTGGCCGAATGCCTCGAGGCGGCGCAACGCATCGCCTCCTACGTCAAGTCCTTGTGAGACCCCCCATGACAGCAGAACTGCAATCCACCATCGAACTCGCGTGGGAAGCCCGCTCCGACATCACGGCGCTGAACGCGCCCGCGGTGCGTGAAGCCGTGGAGGAGGTGATCGGCCAGCTCAACACCGGCCGCCTGCGCGTGGCTGAGCGCCAGGCCGTGGGTCAGTGGACGGTGAACCAGTGGGTGAAGAAGGCGGTGCTGCTGAGCTTCCGCCTGAACGACAACAAGCCGATGCATGCCGGCGAGCTGGCCTTCTTCGACAAGGTGCCCACCAAGTTCACGCACCTGACCGAAGAGGAAATGCGCGCCACCGGCGTTCGCGTGGTGCCGCCCGCCGTGGCCCGCCGCGGCAGCTACATGGCCAGGAACGTGGTGCTGATGCCCAGCTACGTGAACATCGGCGCCTACGTCGACGAAGGCACGATGGTGGACACCTGGGCCACCGTCGGCAGCTGCGCGCAGATCGGCAAGAACGTGCACCTCTCGGGCGGCGTGGGCATCGGCGGCGTGCTGGAGCCGCTGCAGGCCAATCCCACCATCATCGAGGACAACTGCTTCATCGGCGCCCGCTCCGAAGTGGTGGAAGGCGTGATCGTCGAGGAGAACTCGGTCATCTCCATGGGCGTGTACATCGGCCAGAGCACCAAGATCTACGACCGCGAGACGGGCGAGATCCACTATGGCCGCGTGCCGGCCGGCTCGGTGGTCGTCAGCGGCAACCTGCCCAGCGCCGACGGCAAGTACAGCCTGTACTGCGCGGTCATCGTCAAGAAGGTCGATGCGCAGACGCGCGCCAAGACCAGCTTGAACGACCTGCTGCGCGCCTGACCCGCAGCGCCCAGCCAAGATGAGCGGCGGCAACCTGGAGCGCGTGCTGCGGCTGATGGCCGAGCGGTCGGCGTCGGACGTGTACATCTCGGCCAAGACGCCGATCCTGATCAAGGTGAACGGGCAGATGATGCAGCTGTCCGACCAGCCGCTCACCCCCGCGCAGCCGCGCCAGCTGCTGGCCGAGATGCTCACCGACGAGCAGCTGGCCGAGCTGGACGCCACCAGCGAGCTGAATGCCGCGGTGGCCGTGCCCGGGGTCGGCAGCTTCCGGCTGTCGGCCTTCAAGCAGCGCGGCTCGGTGGCGGCGGTATTCCGCTGCATCCCGTTCAACATCCCGCCGATCGACACCCTGGGTGTGCCCGACGTGCTGTCGCAGATCGTGCTGGAAAAGCGCGGCCTGATCCTGATGGTGGGCGCCACCGGCAGCGGCAAGAGCACCACGCTGGCCTCGATGCTGGAGCTGCGCAACCAGCGCATGACGGGCCACATCCTCACCATCGAGGACCCGATCGAGTTCCTGTTCAACAACAAGAAGTCGGTCATCAACCAGCGCGAGATCGGCCGCGACACGCAAAGCCTGCAGGTGGCGCTGCGCAATGCGCTGCGGCAGGCGCCCGACTGCATCCTGATCGGCGAGATACGCGACCGCGAGACGATGTCGCTGGCGCTGTCGTATGCGCTGTCGGGCCACCTGGTGCTGGCCACGCTGCATGCCAACAACAGCTACCACGCGCTGGGCCGCATCCTGTCGCTGTTCACGCCGGAGTCGCGCGGCTCGCTGCTGGCCGACCTGGCCGCCGGGCTGCGCGCGGTGGTGTCGCAGCGGCTGCTGCGCGCCACGTCGGGCGGCCGTGTGCCGGCCATCGAGGTGATGCTCAACACCCAGCTGGTGGCCGAGCTGATCGAGAAGGGCGACATGCACGGCGTGAAGGAGGCGATGGAGAAGTCGCTGGCCGAAGGCTCGCAGACCTTCGAGCAGGACCTGGCCCGGCTGGTGAACGAAGGTACCGTCACCCGCGACGAGGCGCTGGCCAATGCCGACTCGCCCACCAACCTGCTGTGGCGGCTGCAGAACGCCGCCGTGCAGGCCGCGCGGCCGGTGGCCCGGGCCGAGGAGTCCGACGTGGCCGTGTACACCGAGGTGACGATGGACGTGCCCGCCCCCACGCTGGCGCCACCGCCACCCTCGCCCTTTGGCGCGGGCAGTGCACCGGCCACCTTCCCCACCCTGCCCCGCACCTGATGACCGCCGCCCTGCACCTGGCCGAAGCGCTGATCGCGCGCAACTCCACCACGCCCGCGGACGCCGGCTGCCAGGCGCTCATCGCCGGCCGGCTGGCCGCCATCGGCTTCACCTGCGAGACGATCGAAAGCGGCCCGGCCGACTTCCGCGTCACCAACCTGTGGGCCAAGCGCAGCGGCACCCGGCCCGGGCCCACGCTGGTGCTGGCCGGCCACACCGACGTGGTGCCCACCGGCCCGCTGGAGCAGTGGTCGAGCGACCCGTTCATGCCCACCCACCGCGACGGCAAGCTCTACGGCCGCGGCGCCGCCGACATGAAGAGCAGCATCGCCGCCATGGTGGTGGCCGCCGAGGAATTCGTCGCCGCGCAGCCGCAGCATGCCGGCGCCATCGCGCTGCTGCTGACCAGCGACGAGGAAGGCCCGGCGCTGGACGGCACGGTGAAGGTGGTCGACCTGCTGGCCGCCCGCGGCGAGCGGCTGGACATGTGCATCGTGGGCGAGCCCACCTGCGTGGACACCCTGGGCGACATGGTGAAGAACGGCCGCCGCGGGTCGCTTTCGGGCAAGCTGCGGGTGGCCGGCGTGCAGGGCCACATCGCCTATCCGCAGCTGGCGCGCAACCCGATCCACCAGTTCGCGCCGGCATTGGCCGAGCTGGCCACCATCGAGTGGGACCGTGGCAACGAGTACTTCCCGCCCACCAGTTGGCAGGTGTCGAACATCCACGGCGGCACCGGCGCCACCAACGTGATTCCGGGCGAGGTGGTGGTCGACTTCAACTTCCGCTTCAGCACCGAGAGCACGCCCGAAGGCCTGAAGGCCCGCGTGGCCGAGGTGCTGGACCGCCACGGCCTGCAGTACACGCTGGACTGGACGCTGGGCGGCGAGCCCTTCCTCACGCCGGTGGGCACGCTCACCGAGGCGCTGGGCGCGGCCATCCGCGAGGAAACCGGCGTCACCGCGGCGCTGTCCACCACCGGCGGCACCTCCGACGGCCGCTTCATCGCCAGGCACTGCCCGCAGGTGATGGAGTTCGGCCCGATCAACGCCAGCATCCACAAGATCGACGAACACGTGATCGCCGCCGACATCGAGCGGCTGAAGAACATCTACCGCGGCCTGCTGCACAAGGTGCTGGCATGACGCTGATGCAGGCCATCGAGGCTGCGGCCGCGCGGCTGGAGGCCGCCGGCGTGAGCTTCGGCCACGGCACCACCAACGCCTTCGACGAGGCCGTGTGGCTGGTGCTGTGGCGCCTGGGCCTGCCGCTGGACGAGCTGGACGCGGTGGCCGGGCGCGCGCTGTCCGCCGACGAGCAGGCCGCCATCGACGCGCTGGTGGGCGAGCGCATCGCCACCCGCCGCCCGGCCGCCTACCTGACGAAGGAAGCCTGGCTGCAGGGCGTGAGCTTCTACGTGGACGAGCGCGCCATCGTGCCGCGCTCGCTGATCGCCGAGGCCCTGGCCGACGGCACGCTGGACGCCTGGCTGAGCGACGCCACCACCCGCGTGCTGGACCTGTGCACCGGCAACGGCAGCCTGGCGGTGCTGGCCGCGATGGCCTGGCCCGAGGTGGCGGTGGACGCCGCCGACATCAGCACCGACGCGCTGGCCGTGGCCCGCATCAACGTGGACCGGCATGGCCTGGCCGAACGCATCCGGCTGGTGGAGAGCGACGGACTGGCGGCGCTGCCCGGGCCGTATGACCTGGTGCTGTGCAACCCGCCCTACGTCAACAGTGCCTCGATGGCGGCATTGCCCGCCGAGTACCGCGCCGAGCCCGAACTGGCGCTGGCCGGCGGCGCCGACGGCATGGACTTCATCCGGCGCCTGCTGGCCGATCTGCCGCAGCGGCTGTCGCCCAGCGGCGTGCTGGTGCTCGAGATCGGCCACGAGCGCGAGCACTTTGAAGCCGCCTTCCCCACGCTGGAAGCCGTGTGGTTGCCCACCAGCGCCGGCGACGACCAGGTGCTGCTTCTGGACCGCGAAGCGCTGGCCTCGCTCGGCTGATCGGCCACGGCGGCACGGCCTTGCGCCGGGCCGACGACAATCACCGGTTGCGCGCGACGGCTTCCCTGCCCGCGCCCTGCCCGCCGCGTATCGCGGCCGGGCCCCGCTTTCAGCTGCTTGCCCATGATCACCCTTCGCAACCTCACCCTCCGCCGCGGCACCAAGGTCGTGCTCGACAGTGCCAGCGTCACGCTCAACCCGGGCGAGAAGATCGGCCTGGTCGGGCGCAACGGCGCCGGCAAGTCCAGCCTGTTCGCGCTGCTGGCCGGCCGGCTGCAGGCCGACGGCGGCGACGCCGAGATCCCGCCGCGCTGGCGGCTGGGCGAAGTCGCGCAGAACATGCCCGAGACCAGCGACGGCGCCACCGACTTCGTGCTGCAGGGCGACATCCCGCTGATGGAGGCGCAGGCCGTGCTGGCCGCGGCCGAGGCCAGCGACGACGGCAACGCGATTGCCGATGCGCACATGGGCATCGAGGAGGCCGGCGGCTTCGACGCGCGATCGCGGGCGCAGGCGCTGCTGCTGGGCCTGGGCTTCAAGGTGCAGCAGCTGGACGCGCCGGTGAACAGCTTCTCGGGTGGCTGGCGCATGCGGCTGCAGCTCGCCCGCGCGCTGATGTGCCCGGCCGACCTGATGCTGCTGGACGAGCCCACCAACCACCTGGACCTGGACGCGCTGGTGTGGCTGGAAGGCTGGCTGCAGCGCTTCACCGGCACGATGATCGTCATCAGCCACGACCGCGAATTCCTCGACGCGATCACCAAGGTGACGCTGCACCTGGACGAAGCCAAGCTCACGCGTTATGGCGGCAACTACACCACCTTCGAGGAGATGCGCGCCGAGCGCATGAGCCAGCAGGCCACGGCCTTCGTCAAGCAGCAGGAACGCATCGCGCACCTGCAGCGCTTCATCGACCGCTTCAAGGCCAAGGCCAGCAAGGCCAAGCAAGCGCAAAGCCGCGTGAAGGCGCTCGACCGCATGGAAAAGCTGGCCCCGGTGCTCACGGCCAGCGACTTCAGCTTCGAGTTCAAGGAGCCGGTGAGCCTGCCGAACCCCATGCTGGCGATGCGCGAGGTCGTGTGTGGGTACATGGTGCCCCCGTCCGCCGAGTACGGCGGCCCGCCCCCCGAGGGGGCTGGCGGAGCCGCCTTGGGGCGGCCCGGCGGCGGCCCCGCCGAGGACGAGGCAGCGCTGGTGCCCAAGCCCATCGTCCACAACGTGACGCGCACGGTGCTGGCCGGTCAGCGCATCGGCATCCTGGGCGCCAACGGCCAGGGCAAGTCGACCGTGGTCAAGACCATCGCGCGGGAGCATCCGGCGCTGGCTGGCGAGATCACCGAGGGCAAGGGCCTGGCCATCGGCTACTTCGCGCAGCAGGAGATGGACCTGCTGCATGCCGACGACGCGCCGCTGCAGCACATGGTGCGGCTGGCGCGCACCGTCGGGCCCGAGGCACGCGAGCAGGAGCTGCGCGACTTCCTCGGCAAGTTCCGCTTCACCGGCGACATGGTGCAGCAGCGCATCGGCTCGCTGTCGGGCGGCGAGAAGGCGCGGCTGGTGCTGGCCAGCCTGGTGTGGCAGCGGCCCAACCTGCTGCTGCTGGACGAACCCACCAACCACCTGGACCTGACGACGCGCGAGGCGCTGTCCATGGCGCTCAACGAGTTCGAAGGCTCGGTGATGCTGGTCAGCCACGACCGCGCACTGCTGCGCGAGGTGTGCGACGAGTTCTGGCTGGTCACCGCCGGTGGCCTGCAGGAATTCGACGGCGACCTGGACGACTACCAGCGCTGGCTGCTGGAGCAGTCGCGCGCGGTGCAGCGGGCGGCCGCCAAGGGCGAGAAGTACACCGCATCGCCGCGGCCGGAGGAGCCGAAGGCGGCACCCGCGGCGCCTGCGGCGGCGACCGGTAAGCCTGCGGGCAAGCCGGGCGCCGCGCCCGCACCGGCCGTGCAGCAGGGCCCCGCCCGCCGTGAAGACAAGAAGGCCCAGGCGCAGGCCCGCGCCAAAGTGGCGGAGCGCACGCGGCCGCTGCGCATCGAGATCGAGCAGATCGACAAGCGCATGGCCGCCCTGGCCAAGGAGCGTACGCAGTGCGAGGCGCAACTGGCCGCCGGCACGCTGCCGGGTAGTGAGATCGCCGAGCTGGGCCGCAAGCTCAACCACATCAACGCCGAGGTGACGATGCTGGAGGAACGCTGGCTGGAGCTGAGCAGCGAGATCGAGAGCCTGCAAGCCGCGGCGGGTTGATCCGCACGACCGCGACGCACCGGGCCGCCCATGACATGCTCATGCGCGGCCCTTTCCAAATCCACTTTCATTGTGTGCAATTGAATTGCGCGCTACATTAATCCCATGCGCTCCAACCGTCCCGCCTCCACCGCCGCCCCGACGGCCGATGCCGGCTGGCTGGCCTTGGACCGGCAGCTGTGCTTCGCGTTGTACTCGTCCTCGCTGGCGATGACCAAGCTGTACAAGCCGCTGCTGGAGCCGCTGGGCCTCACCTATCCGCAGTACCTGGTGATGCTGGCGCTGTGGGAGGCCGATGGCGCCAGCGTGGGCGAGCTGGGGCAGCGGCTGTCGCTGGATTCCGGCACGCTCACGCCGCTGCTCAAGCGGCTGGAGGCGTCCGGCTTCGTCCACCGCCTGCGCGACCGCGAAGACGAGCGCCGCGTGCGCGTGCAACTCACCACCACCGGCCGTGCGATGCGCGAGCGGGCACTGCAGGTGCCGCAGGCGGTGGCTTGCGCCAGCGGCTGCGCGCTGGAAGAACTGGTGTCGCTCACCCGGCGCCTGCAGGCGCTGCGCGACAGCCTGAACCAAGAAGCCGAACGTGCGGCGGCCTGATCCGCACGAACCACAGAAAGGCAACACACCATGGCGATCGAGAAGACCCTGTACACCGCACGTGCCACCTCCACCGGCGGCCGCGACGGCAAGTCCAAGAGCGACGACGGCAAGCTGGAAGTGAAGCTGGCCCCGCCGAAGGAAATGGGCGGCAACGGCGAAGGCACCAACCCGGAGCAGCTGTTCGCCGCCGGCTATTCGGCCTGCTTCCTGGGCGCCATGAAGTTCGTCGCCGGGCAACAGAAGGCCTCGCTGCCGGCCGACACGCAGATCGCCGCCGAAGTGGGCATCGGCCCGCTGGCCGGTGGCAAGGTGGGCTTCGGCATCAGCGCCGTGCTCAACATCACCATCCCCGGCTGGGAACAGGCCAAGGCGCAGGAACTGGTGGACGCGGCGCACCAGGTGTGCCCGTACTCCAACGCCACCCGCGGCAACATCGACGTCACGCTGAACGTAGCGGTCTGAGCCGACACGGCGTCGGTCAATCGACGCCGAGCAGGCCCAGCAGCATGCGCACCCGGGCCTGCGCCGGGGTGAGCAGGCCGGCCGAGGGCAACGCGCCGGTCACCTCGATCACGCCGCCGGCCAGGCAGCGGCTGCAGCGCAGCACCGGCACGCCATCGGCCACGGCGGTGCGCAGCGCTGCTTCCAGCGCCTCGTGCAGCGTGCCGTTGCCGGTGCCGGCCACCACCAGGCCGGCCACGCCGGCGGCGCTCAGCGCCTGCACCGCCCGGCCGTCGACGCCGGCCGCACTGGTCAGGATCTCGATCCAGGGCCATGGTTGCGGCACCGCCTGCAGCGCGGCCAGGCGCTCGGCAGCGCCCTCTCGCGGCGCCGGCCAGGGCCGCAGCGCCCTCACCTGACCCGCTTCCACATAGGCCAGCGGGCCGGCATCGCCGGAGCCGAAGGCGTCCAGCCGATAGGTGTGCGTCTTGCGCACCTCGTGACCCGCATGCACGGTGCCGGCCAGCAGCGCCAGCACGCCATGGCAGCCGGGCGTTCGCGCCAGCAGCACCGCATCCAGCAGGTTCTGCGGGCCGTCGGCCATGAGCGCGGTGGCGGGCCGCATCGCCGCCACCAGCACCACCGGCTTGGACGGCGACAGCACTTGCTGCAGGAAGAACGCGGTTTCCTCCAGCGTGTCGGTGCCGTGGGTGACCACCACGCCGGCCACCTCCGGCCGTGACAGGTGGTGCGCCAGGCGCGCGGCCAGCTGCAGCCAAACCTCGTAGCCCATGTCCTTGCTGTCCAGCTGGGCCACCTGCTCGGCCTCCAGCGGCTGACCGGCAAGGTCCGGCACCGCCGCCACCAGCTGCTCGACGCCGATCTGCCCGGCGGTGTAGCCCACCGTGTCGGCTGCATGCGCCGCCGTGCCGGCGATGGTGCCGCCAGTACCGAGGATCACGACGGTGTCGAGTGCGTTTTGCGCGTTTTGCATTTGTTTGGAAGCTGGATAAGAATACAGGCACTGGACGAATTCACAGGAACCCCGATGGCCGATCGCCCGAAGCTCACCGAACGCCAGCAGCAGATTTTCGATCTTGTCCGCACGGCCATCGAAACCACCGGTGCGCCGCCCACGCGGGCGGAAATTGCCCGGCAGCTCGGCTTCAAGTCGGCCAACGCCGCGGAAGAGCATCTGCAGGCCCTGGCGCGCAAGGGCGTGATCGAGCTGGTGGGCGGTACTTCGCGCGGCATCCGCCTGCCCACCGGCATGCTGCAGGCAGTGAACGAGGCCCGCGAAGCCCGCGGCCGGCAGTTCAGCCTGCCGCTGGCTAGCCTGGCCCAGCTCACGCTCCCGCTGATCGGCCGCGTGGCCGCCGGCAGCCCCATCCTGGCGCAGGAACACATCGACCAGACCTACGTGATGGAGGCCAGCCTCTTCGCCAGGCGGCCCGACTACCTGCTGCGCGTGCGCGGCATGAGCATGCGCGACATCGGCATCCTTGACGGCGACCTGCTGGCGGTGCAGAAAGCCAGCGAAGCCCGCAACGGCCAGATCGTCGTGGCCCGGCTGGGCGACGAAGTGACCGTCAAGCGCTTCGAGCGCAAGGGCAGCAGCATCCGCCTGCTGCCCGAAAACCCCGATTTCGCACCGATCGACGTGTCGGCCGACGAGAGCTTCACGCTCGAAGGCCTGGCCGTGGGCCTGGTGCGCAACACGATGCTGATGTGATGCCCCGCACGCAGGTCAAGTCGCTGGTCAAGGCGCCGAAGGCCGACTGCGCCGCGGCCTGCCAGACGCTGGAACAGCTGCCCAACATCGGCCCCGCCCTGGCGGCCGACCTGCGGCTGATCGGCATCCATGCGCCGCGCGATCTCGTGGGCCGCGACGCCTTCGTGCTGTACCAGGCGCTGTGCGCCAAGACCGGCAAGCGCCAGGATCCCTGCGTGCTGGACACCTTCATGGCGGCCACCGACTTCATGCGCGGCGCCGCGGCGGCGCCGTGGTGGACCTACACCGCCCAACGCAAGCTGCTGTACGGGCAGATCGACGCGCACTGACACGGCCGCCCAGGCCTCTCGGCCAAGGCCCAACAAGCCCGGTTCCCCGCGCCTTATCGGCGTTTTGCGTGTGCGTGCACCCGCAAAGAATGACTTCATTCACGAAGCCATGCGCCGATATCCCGGAGACCATGTTGAACGACCTCCTGTTCCAAGTGCGGCGCCTGCGGGCGAGCGGCAGCGCGCGGGTGGAGGTCTGCCCTCCGGCCGTGCTCAGCCCGGTCGATCCGGTGTGGTCGCGGCTGATGCGCTGGGTGTCCGCACCCGCGCCATGGCAGGCGGCCCTCACGCCGCCCGGCGGCCGCCGGCTGCAGCGCACCAAGGACGACTTCGTGGCCAGCCTGAAGGACATCGGCACGCCGCAGGCCTCCACGCTGATCGACCGGGTGCATGTGGCGCGCTCGCCTCGCGAGCTGTGGCACCTGCGTTCGGCGGTGTTCCAGCTGGTGTCGCTGCACCACAGCCAGAGCGAGGCCCAGCGCCGGCTGGAACGCCTGAACCACCACTTTCCCACGCGCTCGCCGCGCTCGGGCTTCGGCGCGCTGGACGCATGAGCGACCGACGCTTCACGCCGGCGGCCCCGGGCCAGCCGCGCAACTACACCGTGGCCGGCCTGCGCGGCGTGGCCAGCGAGCAGAACGCCCGCATCACCGCGCGCAAGGCCTTCGTCGATACCAAGCTGGTGTTCATGCAGGTGCTGGCCGGCATCGAGAGCACCGACGCCAACGTGGAATGGCTGCGCAAACAGGTCCGCAGCGCGCAGATGCCGGAAGATCTGTGGCTGTTGCGCTCCGCGGTATTCGACGCGCTTCGCAGCGACCCGCACAACGGCGCCCGCCTGCGCGAAGCCCTGCGCCGCAGCCTGGACGGCGTGCTGCCCGGCACCTACATGGCCAGCAGCTTCACCACGCTCTGAAGCCGTGCGGGCGGCCGAGGCACAATGCCCGGCCACATGAACATCATCATCCTCGACGACTACCAGGATGCGGTGCGCAAGCTCAAGTGCGCGTCGCTGCTCGAACCGCTCAATGCGAAGGTGTTCACCAACACGGTCAAGGGCATCGGCCAGCTGTCGGTGCGCCTGCGTGACGCCGATGTGCTGGTGCTCATCCGCGAACGCACCGCCTTCCCGCGCCAACTGCTGGAAAAACTGCCCAAACTGAAGCTGATCTCGCAGACCGGCAAGGTGGGCTCGCACATCGACGTGGAAGCCTGCACCCGGCTGGGCATCGCGGTGGCGGAAGGCACGGGCTCGCCGGTGGCCCCGGCCGAGCTGACCTGGGCGCTGATCATGGCCGCCATGCGCCGGCTGCCGCAGTACATCGGCAACCTGAAGCACGGCGCGTGGCAGCAGTCGGGCCTGAAGGCGGCGGGCATGCCGCCCAACTTCGGCGTCGGCCAGGTGCTGCGCGGCAAGACGCTGGGCATCTGGGGCTATGGCCGCATCGGGCAGCTGGTGGCGGGCTTCGGCCGCGCCTTCGGCATGCAGGTGCTGGTGTGGGGCCGCGAGCCTTCGCTGGAGCGCGCCCGGGCCGACGGCCTGGCCACCGCCGTCAGCAAGGAATTCTTCTTCGAGACCTGCGACGTGCTGACGGTGCACCTGCGGCTGAACGACGCCACCCGCGGCATCGTCACGCTGGAAGACCTGTCGCGCATGAAGCCCACCTCGCTGTTCGTCAACACCTCGCGCGCCGAGCTGGTGGAGGAGAACGCGCTGGTGTCCGGCCTGAACAAGGGCCGGCCGGGCCTGGCCGCGGTGGACGTGTTCGAGAGCGAGCCCATCCTGCAGGGCCATCCGCTGCTGCGACTGGAGAACGCGGTATGCACGCCGCACATCGGTTACGTGGAACAGGACAGCTACGAGCTGTACTTCGGCGCCGCTTTCCAGAACGTCGTCAACTTCGTCAACCAGCAGCCCACCAACCTGCTGAACCCTGAAGCGCTGCGGGTGCACCGGTGACGGCCGTGCCGCAGGCCGCAGGCGCAGTCCAGGCCACGGCGGCGCTGCGGTGGGCCCTGTTGTTCGGCAACTTCGCGATCGGCTGCGGCGTGATGGTCACCGCCGGCTCGCTGAACGACCTCACCCGGTCGCTGCAGGTGAGCGTGGCGGTGGGCGGGCAGCTGATCACCATCGCCGCGGTGGTCATGGCCTTCGGCGCGCCGCTGCTGGCCGCCGCCGTGGGCGGCTTCGACCGCCGCCGCCTGCTGACCTTCGCGCTGGCCTGGTACGCGATCGGCCATGCGCTGTCCGCGCTGATGCCGGGCTACGCCGCCCTGGTGCCGGTGCGTGCTGCCAGTGTGCTGGCCGCGGCGGTGTTCACCCCGCAGGCCGCGGCCACCGCCGCCTGGCTGGCCACGCCGGCCGAGCGCGGGCGGCTCATCACCTTCATCTTCCTGGGTTGGTCGGTGGCCAGCGTGGTGGGCATGCCAGTGCACAGCTACATCGGCGAGACCTTCGGCTGGCGCTATGCCTTCGGCGTGGTGGCGCTGCTGGCGCTGGTGGCCGCGGCCTGGGTGTGGCGCGTGGTGCCCGACGGCGTGCGCCCGCCGGCGATGAGCCTGCGCTCCTGGCGCGAGGTGTTCACCCATCCGGCGCTGATGGCCATGGTGCTGGTGACGGCGCTCTCGGCGGCCGGCCAGTTCACCGTGTTCTCCTACTTCGCGCCCTACTACCGGCAGGTGCTGGGCGCCACCGGCGCGCAGACCAGCCTGCTGTTCCTCTGGTTCGGCGCCTTCGGGCTGCTGGGCAACGTGCTGCTGTCGCGCCATGTGGACCGTTTCGGCGCCTCGCGCGCGGTGGCCCTGGCCCTGGGGCTGATGGCGCTGTCCATGCTGCTGTGGCCGCTGGGCACCAGCCTGGGGACCATGGCCGCGCTGCTGGTGCCGTGGGCGCTGGGCTGCTTCTCCAGCAACTCGGCGCAGCAGGCCCGGCTGGGCCAGGCCGCGCCGGCCTGGGCCGGCGCGCTGATGGCGCTCAACACCTCCGCCATCTACCTGGGTCAGGCGGTGGGCGCGGCCGGTGGCGGCGCGCTGGTGGCCGCGCATGCGGGCCAGGCCGGCGCCGCTGCCTTCGGCGGCTTCCACCGCATCGGGCTGGCGTGGCTGCTGGCGGCGCTGGCGCTGAGCGCCTGGGCCACGCACCGGATGCGCCGCGATGGCTGAGCCTGCCAGCCCGCGCGACCTGTTCCGCGCCTTCACCCGGATGAGCCTGATGGGCTTCGGCGGCGTGCTGCCCATCGCCCAGCATGAGCTGGTGGAGCGCCTGGGCTGGCTGACGCGGGAGGAGTTCGTCGAGATGCTGTCCATCGGCCAGGTGCTGCCCGGCCCCAACGTCGTCAACGTGGCGCTGATGGTGGGCGACCGCTTCTTTGGCTGGCGCGGCGCCGCCGCCGCGGTCGGCGGCATGCTGGGCGTGCCCTTGCTGCTGGTCATGACCCTGGCGGTGCTGTATGTGGGCTTCGCCAGCCAGCCGATGGTGGCCGGGGCGCTGCGCGGCATGGGCGCGGTGTCGGCCGGGCTGGTGCTGTCCACCGCGGTCAAGCTGCTTCCGGCGCTGAAGAAGAACCCGATGGGCCGCACCGCCTGCGGCCTGGTGGCGGTGGCCACGGTGGCCGCCATCGCCGGCTGGCGGGTGCCGATGGTCTGGGTCATCGCGCTCATCGGCGGCGGCGCCTGCGCCTGGGCCTGGTGGGTGCTGGGGCGGCGCGCACCATGACCTTCCTGATCGGACCGCACGCGCTGGCCTGGGCCGACTGGCTGGGCCTGTTCACGCAATTCCTGCTGCTGTCGATGCTGGCCATCGGCGGTGCCATCGCCACCGCGCCGGAAATGCACCGCTACCTGGTCAACGAGCACGGCTGGCTGACCGACGCGCAGTTCACCTCGTCCATCGCCCTGGCGCAGGCGGCGCCGGGTCCCAACGTGCTGTTCATTCCGGTGCTGGGCTACGGCGTGGGCGGCCTGCTGGGCGCGGCGGTGATGCTGCTGGGCAGCCTGATTCCCAGCACCACGCTGGCCCTCACCGCCACCCGCTGGGGCGCACGCCGACGTGAAAGCCGCGGCGTGCGCGCCTTCGTGGCCGGCATGTCGCCGGTGACGCTCGGCCTGCTGTTGTCCACCGGCTGGGTGCTCACCGAGCCCTCACGCGGCAGCGCGGGCGCGATGGCGCTGGTGGCCGTCACCGTGCTGGTGATGTGGCGTACCCGGCTGAGCCCCATCTGGATGGTGGCCCTGGGCGCGCTGGTGGGCATGTTCGGAGGCGCCTGACATGGCATCGACTCATTTACCGACTGAACCACGCCCGGTGCGCTGGGGCATCCTCTCCACGGCCAGCATCGGCCTGCGGCGCATCGTGCCGGTGCTGCGGCAGAACCCCGGGCTGATGCAGCTGCAGGCCATCGCCTCGCGCAGCCAGGCCGCTGCCGACGCGGCGGCCCAGGCGCACGGCATTCCGGTGGCCCACGGCAGCTATGAGGACCTGCTGGCCGACCCGCAGGTCGACGCGATCTACAACCCGCTGCCCAACCACCTGCATGTGCCGCTGACCCTGGCCGCGGTGCAGGCCGGCAAGCATGTGCTGTGCGAGAAGCCGTTCTCGATGAACGCCGCCGAGCTGGCGGTGCTGCGCCCCCATGCCAGCCGGGTGCACATCCGAGAAGCCTTCATGGTGCGCCACCATCCCCAATGGACGGCAGTGCGGCAGGCGCTGCGCGGCGGTGCCATCGGCACCCTGCGCTTCATGCAGGTGCCCTTCGCCTACTTCAACGACGACGCGGCCAACATCCGCAACATCGCGGCCACCGGCGGCGGCGCGCTGTACGACATCGGCTGCTATGCGATCGCCGCGGCGCGCTGGTGCTTCGAGCGCGAGCCCGAGCGTGTGGTGTGCGCCATGGAACGCGACCCCGCCTTCGGCACCGATCGCCTGTCCAGCGGCGTGCTCGACTTCGGCCCAGGCGGGCAGATGGTGTTCAGCGTCAGCACCCAGGCCCACCGCTACCAGCGGCTGCACCTGGTGGGCAGCGCCGGCCGGCTGGAGGTGGAGATGCCGTTCAACGCGGCGCAGGGCGCGCCCACCCGCTACTGGCTGGAGGATGCGGCCGGCCTGCGCACGATCGACCTGCCGCCGGCCGACCAGTACCTGCTGCAGATGGAGGCCTTCTCCCGCGCGGTGCAGGCCGAGGCGCCCACCGCCGCCGGCCTGGACGAAGCCGAGGCCGGCATGCGCATCATCGACGCCCTGTTCGCCTCGGCGGCCAGCGGCCGCTTCGAGGCCGTGGCCAAGGGCTGACTGCCCGCCCGAGGGGCCCGCAAGCGCAGCGCGCTTTGCGGGCCGCCGTCTAGCCGAGCGCCCTGCGCGCGTTGTGGAACATCCGCAGCCACGGGCTGTGCGCCGACACGTCGCCGGGCGTCCAGCTCATCTGCACGTTGCGGAACACCCGCTCCGGATGCGGCATCAGCGCGGTGAAGCGGCCGTCCGGCGTGGTCACCGAGGTCAGGCCGTCGGGGCTGCCATTGGGGTTGGCCGGGTAGGCCTCGGTCGGCTGGCCCTGGGCATCGATGAAGCGCATCGCGCGCTGCACCCGCGCCGCGTCGCCGCGCTGCGAGAAGTCGGCAAATCCCTCGCCGTGCGACACCACGATCGGCAGCTTGCTGCCGGCCATGCCGGTGAAGAACACGCTGGGGCTCTGCAGCACCTCCACCATCGACAGCCGCGCCTCGAACTGCTCGCTCTTGTTGCGGGTGAACTTGGGCCAGGCATCGGCGCCTGGGATGATGGACGACAGCGCCGCCAGCATCTGGCAGCCGTTGCACACGCCCAGCGCCAGCGTGTCGGTGCGGCCGAAGAAGGCCGCGAAGGCCTCGGCCAGCTGCGGATTGAACAGGATGGAGCGTGCCCAGCCTTCGCCGGCACCCAGCGTGTCGCCGTAGCTGAAGCCGCCGCAGGCCACGAAGCCCTGGAACTGGTCGAGCCGCGCGCGGCCGGACTGCAGGTCGCTCATGTGCACGTCGAAGGTATCGAAGCCGGCCAGCGACATCGCATAGCTCATCTCGACGTGGCTGTTGACGCCCTGCTCGCGCAGGATGGCCATCTTCGGCTTCGCGCCGCCGATGCCCACCAGCGGCGCCATCTGCGTCACGGCCTCGACCGGGTCGAAGGTCAGGTGCTGGCTCAGGCCGGCGTCGTCGGGCGCGCCAACAGCCGCATGCTCGGCATCGGCGCAGGCCGGGTTGTCGCGCAGGCGGGCGATGCGCCAGCTCACCTCGTCCCAGGCCTGGTGCAGCTGCTGCAGCGGCGCGCTGAACACCGCCTTGGCATCGCGGTACACCTCCACCACGCCCTTGGTGTTGGGCTTGCCGATCACATGGCTGTGGCGGCTCAGGCCGTGGGCGCGCAGCGTGGCCATCACCGCGTCGCGGTCCTCGGTCTTCACCTGGATGACGGCGCCCAGCTCCTCGTTGAACAGCGCCTGCAGCGTCAGCTCGGTGCGGCGCGCGCTGACCTGCGTGGCCCAGTTCTTCGAGTCGCCGTATTCGGCGCGGCTGTCGGAGATGCCGTCGCCTTCGGTCACCAGCAGGTCGACGTTCAGGCTCAGGCCCAGGTGGCCGGCGAAGGCCATCTCGCAGGCCGCGGCCCACAGGCCGCCGTCGCTGCGGTCGTGGTAGGCCAGCAGCTTGCCGTCGGCCCGCAGCGCATTGATGGCAGCCACCAGCGCCTTGAGCTGGGCCGGGTCGTCCACGTCGGGCACCGCATCGCCGAACTGCTGCAGCGTCTGCGCCAGGATGCTGCCGCCCATGCGGCGCCGGCCCTGGCCCAGGTCGACCAGGATCAGGGTGGTGTCGCCCGGCTGCAGCTGCGGCGTGAGCGTGCCCCGCACGTCGTCCAGCGTGGCGAAGGCGGTGACCACCAGCGACACCGGCGCCACCACCTGCTTGCCCTGCCCGCCCTCGCTCCAGCGGGTGCGCATCGACAGCGAATCCTTGCCCACCGGCACGCCGATGCCCAGCGCGGGGCACAACTCCAGGCCCACGGCCTTGACGGTGTCGTACAGCGCGGCGTCTTCGCCCGGCTCGCCGCAGGCGGCCATCCAGTTGCAGCTCAGCTTGACGCGCGGCAGGTCGAGCGGCGCGGCCAGCAGGTTGGTGATGGCCTCGGCCACCGCCATGCGGCCGGAGGCCGGTGCGTCCAGCGCGGCCAGCGGCGTGCGCTCGCCCATGGCCATCGCCTCGCCGCGGAAGCCGGCGTAGTCGGCCAGCGTCACCGCGCAGTCGGCCACCGGCACCTGCCAGGGGCCGACCATCTGGTCGCGATGGCTCAGGCCGCCGACCGTGCGGTCGCCGATGGTGATGAGGAAGCGCTTGCTGGCCACGGTGGGGTGACGCAACACGTCCAGCGCGGCCTGTTCCAGCGTCACGGCGCCCAGGTCCAGCGGGGCGAGCGTGCGCGCCACGCGCTGCACGTCGCGGTGCATCTTGGGCGGCTTGCCCAGCAGCACGTCCATCGGCATGTCGATCACACGCTCGCCGCCGGGGCCGTCTTCCAGCACCAGTTCGCGGTCGCTGGTGGCCACGCCCACCACGGCGAACGGGCAGCGCTCACGCTCGGCCATCGCCTCGAACAGCGGCAGGCCGGCGGGGTCCAGCGCGATGACGTAGCGCTCCTGGCTCTCGTTGCACCACACTTCCTTGGGCGCCAGGCCGGTTTCTTCCAGCGGCACCTTGCGCAGGTCGAAGGTGGCGCCCTGGCCCGCGCCGTCCACCAGCTCGGGGAAGGCATTGCTGATGCCGCCCGCGCCCACGTCGTGGATGGCCATGATCGGGTTGCTGTCGCCCAGGGCCCAGCAATGGTTGATCACTTCCTGCGCGCGGCGCTCGATCTCCGGGTTGCCGCGCTGCACCGAATCGAAGTCCAGCGCGGCCACGTTGGTGCCCGCCGCCATCGAGCTGGCGGCACCGCCGCCCATGCCGATGCGCATGCCCGGGCCGCCCAGCTGGATCAGCAGCGTGCCGGGGCCGAAGGGCAGCTTCTTCGTCTGGTCGGCGCGGATGGCGCCCAGGCCGCCGGCGATCATGATGGGCTTGTGGTAGCCGCGGCGCAGGCCGTCCACCGTCTGCTCGTACACACGGAAGTAGCCGCCCAGCGCGGGCCGGCCGAACTCGTTGTTGAAGGCGGCGCCGCCCAGCGGACCCTCGATCATGATGTCGAGTGCGCTGGCGATGTGCTCGGGCTTGCCGTAGGGCTGGCGTTCCCAGGGCTCGTCGGTCTCGGGCAGGTTCAGGTTGCTGACCGAGAAGCCGGTGAGGCCGGCCTTGGGCTTGGCGCCGCGGCCGGTGGCGCCTTCGTCGCGGATCTCGCCGCCGGCGCCGGTGGACGCACCCGGGAAGGGCGAGATGGCCGTCGGATGGTTGTGCGTCTCCACCTTCATCAGCACATGCGACAGCTCGCGGCGTGCGGTGTACTGCGGTGCGTTGGTGTAGCCCTCGGGCGCCCAGCGCTCGATCTCGCCGCCTTCCATCACCGCCGCGTTGTCGTTGTAGGCGATGACGGTGGCCTGCGGGCTGGTCTTCTCGGTGTGGCGGATCATGCCGAACATCGACACCGGCTGGCGCTCGCCGTCGATGGTGAAGTCGGCATTGAAGATCTTGTGGCGGCAGTGCTCGGAGTTGGCCTGCGCGAACATCATCAGCTCGACGTCGCTGGGGTTGCGGCCGAGGTTCTGGAAGGCGTTGACCAGGTAGTCGATCTCGTCGTCCGACAGCGCCAGGCCGAACTCGCCGTTGGCCTGCACCAGCGCGCCGCGCCCGGCGCCCAGCACGTCCACGTGCACCAGCGGCTTGGCCGGCTGCTCGTCGAACAGGTGGGCGGCGGCCTCACGCTCGAAGGCCACGTTCTCGGTCATGCGGTCGTGCAGCAGCGCGGCAGCGGACTGCAGTTCGGCCTCGGTCAGCGGCTTGCTGCCGCCGAGCAGGCCGGTCTTCAGCGTCAGCCGGTATTCGGTGACACGCTCCACCCGGTGGATGGCGATGCCGCAGTTGTGCGCGATGTCGGTGGCCTTGCTGGCCCAGGGGCTGACGGTGCCCAGCCGCGGCATCACCACGATGGCCGGGCCCTCGCTGCCGCGGTCTGCCGGGCCGGCGTAGGCATCGCCATAGGTCAGCAGCGCGGCCAGCTTGTCCTGCGTGGCGGCGTCCAGCGGCGCATCGCTCCACACCCAGTGCACATGGCGCGCGGCCACGCCGGTGATGCGCGGGCTGATGGCCGAAAGCCGGGCCAGCAACGCTTGTGCACGGAAGGGCGACAAGGCGTTGCCGCCCTCGAAATGCAAAAGATGCTTGGAAGAAGTGGGCAAGACGGCAGCCATGTGAGTGCGCCAGGGGCGGCGGCAGGGGGACTGGAAGCGAGCCGGCGATTCTAGAAGCTCGATGGGATAATCCCGCGCCATGACGATCACCCTCAAAACCGGCGCCGACATCGAAGGCATGCGCATCGCCGGGCGCCTGGCCTCCGAGGTGCTGGACATGCTCACCGAGCACGTCAAGCCGGGCGTGTCCACCGAACACCTGGACAAGCTGGCGCACGACCACATCGTGAACGTGCAGGGGGCCATCCCCGCGCCGCTGAACTATGCGCCGCCGGGCTACACGCCCTACCCGAAGTCGATCTGCACCTCGATCAACCACCAGGTGTGCCACGGCATCCCGAACGACCGGCCGCTGAAGAACGGGGACATCGTCAACATCGACGTCACCGTCATCAAGGACGGCTGGCACGGCGACACCAGCCGCATGTTCATCGTGGGCGAAGGCTCCATCGCGGCCAAGCGGCTGTGCAGCATCACCTTCGACGCCATGTGGAAGGGCATCGCCAAGGTCAGGCCCGGCGCGCGGCTGGGCGACATCGGCCACGCCATCCAGACCTTCGCCGAGAACCAGGGCTTCTCCATCGTGCGCGAGTTCTGCGGCCACGGCATCGGCAGCAAGTTCCACGAGGAGCCGCAGGTGCTGCACTATGGCCGCCCGGGCACGCTGGAAGAGCTGAAGGCCGGCATGATCTTCACCATCGAGCCGATGATCAACGCCGGCAAGCGCGAGATCCGCGAGATGGGCGACGGCTGGACCATCGTCACCAAGGACCGCTCGCTGTCCGCGCAGTGGGAGCACACGGTGCTGGTCACCGAGACCGGCTACGAGATCCTCACGCAGTCCGCCGGCACGCCGCCGCCGCCGGCCTTCATCACGGAAGCCAAGGCCGTCTCGGCCTGACCGCATGTCCGCCCGCTTGAACGCAGCGCCGGCGCCGGGCGGGGTCGGCGCACTGCGGCAACGCTTCCGCGACACCAAGCAGCAGTTGATCGAGCACTTCCGCCAGTCGCGGGCCACCACGCCCGCGGCCATGCGGTTGATCCGCGGCCTCACCCGCCATGCCGATGCCACGCTGGCCGACCTGTGGCTGCATGCCGGCATGCCGCCGGGCGCCACGCTGGTGGCCGTGGGCGGCTATGGCCGCGGCGAGCTGTTCCCCTACTCCGACGTGGACGTGCTGGTGCTGCTGCCGGCCGACAGTGCACTGGGCGCCAACGATGCGCTGCGCTCGTCGGTGGAAGGCTTCATCACCGCCTGCTGGGACATCGGGCTGGAGATCGGCTCGTCGGTGCGCACGGTGGCGGAATGCGTGGCCGAGGCCGCGCGCGACGTGACGGTGCAGACGGCGCTGCTGGAGTCGCGCTACGTGTGCGGCGCCAAGCGGCTGTTCCAGGCCTTCCGCACCGACATCGGCACGGCGATGGAGCCCAAGGCCTTCCTGCGCGCCAAGTCGCTGGAGATGCAGCAGCGGCATGTGAAGTACGAGGACACGCCCTACTCGCTGGAGCCCAACTGCAAGGAAAGCCCGGGCGGCCTGCGGGACCTGCAGATGGTGGTGTGGGTGGCCCGCGCGGCCGGCCTGGGCCGCACCTGGAGCGAGCTGGCGGCCAACGGCCTGATCACGCCCTTCGAGGTGAAGCAGCTGCAGCGCAACGAAGGCCTGCTCAAGCTGATCCGCGCGCGGCTGCACGTGGTGGCGGGCCGGCGCGAGGACCGGCTGGTGTTCGACCTGCAGACGGCCGTGGCCGAGAGCTTCGGCTATCGCTCCTCGGGCGGGCAGCGCGCCTCGGAAGTGCTGATGCGCCGCTACTACTGGGCGGCCAAGGCGGTGAGCCAGCTCAGCCAGATCCTGATGCTGAACATCGAGGAGCGCATCAACGGCTCGGAAGACCTGCCGATGCGACCGATCAACGGCCGCTTCTTCGACCGCGCCGGCATGCTGGAAGTGGCCAGCGACGACCTCTACCTGCGCGACCCGCATGCGGTGCTGGAGACCTTCCTGGTCTACCAGCAGACGGTGGGCGTCAAGGGCCTGTCGGCCCGCACGCTGCGGGCGCTGTACAACGCGCGCAACGTGATGAACACGGCCTTCCGGCACGACCCGGTGAACCGCACGCGCTTCATGCAGATCCTGCGCGAGCCGGGCGGCCAGACGCATGCCTTCCGGCTGATGAACCAGACCTCGGTGCTGGGCCGCTACCTGTGGGTGTTCCGCCGCATCGTCGGCCAGATGCAGCACGACCTGTTCCATGTGTACACGGTCGACCAGCACATCCTGATGGTGCTGCGCAACGTGCGGCGCTTCTTCATCCCCGAGCATGCCCACGAGTACCCGTTCTGCTCGCAGCTGGCCTCGCAGTTCGACCGGCCCTGGGTGCTGTACGTGGCCGCGCTGTTCCACGACGTGGCCAAGGGCCGCGGCGGCGACCACTCCGACCTGGGCGCGGTGGAGGTGCGGCGCTTCTGCCGCGACCACGGCATCGAGCGCCATGACGCCCAGCTGATCGAGTTCCTGGTCAAGCACCACCTGACACTCAGCCGCACCGCGCAGAAGGAAGACCTGTCCGACCCCGACGTGATCCAGCGCTTCGCGGCGCTGGTGCGCGACGAGCGCACCCTCACCGCGCTGTACCTGCTGACGGTGGCCGACATCCGCGGCACCAGCCCCAAGGTGTGGAACGCCTGGAAGGGCAAGCTGCTGGAGGACTGCTACCGCTTCACGCTGCGGGCGCTGGGCGGCGCCAAGCCCAACGTGGACGCGGAGATCGAGGCGCGCAAGGCGGAGGCCCGCGCGCTGCTGGCCCTGGCCTCGCAGCTGCCCGAGACCGAGGCACCGCTGTGGGCCACGCTGGACCTCGGCTACTTCACCCGCCACGACGCCATCGACATCGCCTGGCATGCGCGCATGCTGTGGCGCCACCTGGCCGCCACCGATCCGGTGGTGCGGGCCAGGGCCTCGTCGGTGGGCGAAGGCCTGCAGGTGCTGGTGTACGCCCCCGACCGGGCCGACCTCTTCGCCCGCATCTGCGGCTACTTCGACGGCGCCGGCTTCAACATCCAGGACGCCAAGGTGCACACCACGCGCAGCGGCTATGCGCTGGACACCTTCCAGGTGGTGCATCCGCAGATGGACAACACGCCTTCCAGCTACCGCGACCTGATCTCGCTGGTGGAGGTGCAGCTGATGAAGGCGCTGCAGAGCACCGGCCAGCTGCCCGAGCCCAGCCGCGGCCGGGTGTCGCGCCGGGTCAAGAGCTTTCCCATCGTGCCGCGGGTCTCGCTGCGGCCCGACGAGCGCGCGCAGCGCTGGCTGCTGTCCGTCAGCACCAGCGACCGCTCGGGCCTGCTGTATGCCATCGCCCGGGTGCTGGCGCGCCACCAGATCAACCTGCAGCTGGCCAAGATCAGCACCCTGGGCGAGCGCGTGGAAGACACCTTTCTGGTGGACGGCAGCGCGTTGCAGCGATCCAAGGCACAGTTGCAGATCGAAAGCGAACTGCTCGATGCGGTGGCGCCCCTGCCGACCTGAGCCGGGCCACCGCGCCAGCCCACGAACAACAACGGACCGCCCATGAACCGACTGCAACAACGCCTGCAGGACATCGCGCCTGCCCGCCTGGCGGCCATCAAGCGCGGCATCGAAAAAGAGAGCCTGCGCGCGCAGCCCGACGGGGCCCTGGCGCTCACGCCCCACCCGGCCGGGCTGGGTTCGGCGCTGACCAATCCGCACATCACCACCGACTTCAGCGAGTCGCAACTGGAGCTGGTGACCGGCGTGCACCAGGACGCCCAGGCCGCCATCGACGAGCTCACCCGCATCCACCAGTTCACCTACCACGTGATGGCGGAGGCGGGCGACGAGATGATGTGGGTCTCCAGCATGCCCTGCGGCCTGCCCACCGACGAGACGATTCCGCTGGGCCGCTACGGCAGCAGCAACGTCGGCCGTGCCAAGAGCGTCTACCGCATGGGCCTGGGCCACCGCTACGGCCGGCGCATGCAGACCATCTCGGGCATCCACTACAACTGGTCGCTGCCGGGCCTGAGCAACGACGAGTACTTCGCGCTGATCCGCAACTTCCGCCGCCAGTCCTTCGTGCTGCTGGTGCTGTTCGGCGCCTCGCCCGCGGTGTGCGCCAGCTTCGTGGAAGGCCGCCAGCACGAGCTGCAGCCGCTGACCGAGCGCACGCTGCACATGCCCCATGGCACCTCGCTGCGCATGGGCCGGCTGGGCTACCAGAGCGACGCGCAGGCGTCGCTGTCGGTGAGCTACAACTCGCTGGAAGGCTACGGCGCCAGCCTGCAGGAGGCGCTGACCAAGCCCTACCCTGCGTACGAGGCGGTGGGCATCCGCAACCCGGGCGGCGACTACAACCAGCTGGCCACTACGCTGCTGCAGATCGAGAACGAGTTCTACGGCACCATCCGGCCCAAGCGCGTGATCTTCCCGGGCGAGCGACCGCTGCATGCGCTGCGCGAGCGCGGCGTGGAGTACGTGGAAGTGCGCTGCATGGACCTCGATCCGTTCTTGCCCGCCGGCATCGATGCGGCCACCGCGCGCTTCCTGGACGTGTTCCTGATGCACTGCCTGCTGCAGGACAGCCCGAACGACACGCCCGACGAGATCGCCGCGCTGGCGCGCAACCAGCACCGCACGGCGGCCCGCGGCCGCGAGCCGGGGCTGACGCTGGAGCGCGGCGGCCGCGAGGTGAAACTGGCCGACTGGGGCGACGAGGTGCTGGCCGAGTGCGGCCCCATCGCCCAGGCGCTGGACGCTGCCACCGGCGCCGGCAGCGCCTACCGGGATGCGGTGGCTGCCGCCGTCACCGCCTGGTCGCAGCCCGATTCACTGCCTTCGGCCCGGGTGCTGCAGGCCCTGCGCCAGGAGCACGACGGCTCGTTCATCGGCTTCGCCCGCGCCCAGTCGCTGCGGACGCAGCGGGCCATGCTGGCCCTGCCCTATCCGCCGGAGATGGCGGCGCACTTCCGCGCCCTGGCCGAGCAGTCGGTGGAGGAGCAGAAGGCCATCGAGGCGGCCGACACGATGCCGTTCGAGATCTACCGACAGGCCTACCTCGCACCGCGGCGGTTGATCGCCTGAAGCTCAGGGCTCCGGGTGCTGCGGGTCGAACTCCGGTTCGGCCGGGTCGTTGGGCATCGGCACCTGGCCGTCGTCGGGCTCCACCGGGGGTGAGCCAGGCTGGTTCGGCGGCACGTCCTGTTCTTCATGCGGGCGGGGCTTCATCGCGGTACTCCTGGTTGAATGAGCTGGCAGGCGCCATTGAAAAAGCCCGCACTTGGCGGGCTTGCTTGGCAAACCGCGGGCCCTGGCGCCCGCGCCTTGTCAATGGCTCAGCCCATGTGCAGGCCGCCGTTGCAGCTGAAGTCGGCGCCGGTGGCAAAGCCGGACTCCTCGCCCGCCAGCCAGGCCACGATGGAGGCGATTTCCTCCGGCGTGCCCAGGCGCTTGATGGGGATGGTGCTGATGATCTTGTCCAGCACGTCCTGGCGGATGGCCTTGACCATGTCGGTGGCGATGTAGCCCGGGCTCACGGTGTTCACCGTTACGCCCTTGGAAGCCACCTCCTGCGCCAGCGCCATGGTGAAGCCGTGCATGCCGGCCTTGGCCGCCGAGTAATTGGTCTGGCCGAACTGGCCCTTCTCGCCATTGACCGACGAGATGTTGATGATGCGGCCCCAGCCCTGGTCCAGCATGCCGTCGATCACCTGCTTGGTGACGTTGAACATGCTGTCGAGGTTGGTGGACATCACCGCCTGCCAGTCGGCCAGGCTCATCTTGCGGAACTGGCCGTCGCGGGTGATGCCGGCGTTGTTCACCAGCACGCTGATCTGGCCGTGCTCGGCCTTCACCTTGTCGAATGCGGCGACGGTGGAATCCCAGTCGGCCACGTTGCCCACCGAGGCGTAGAAGGTGTAGCCCAGCGCGGCCTGCTCATCGAGCCACTTCTTGAAGTCACGGCTCGGGCCGCAGCCGGCGATGACCTTGAAGCCGTCCTTGTGCAGGCGCTGGCACATCGAGGTGCCGATGCCACCCATGCCACCCGTCACGTACGCCACTTTCTGTGCTGCCATTCGATATCTCCTCTTGCATCGTCCGCCGATGCATCACTATGTCCGTTGTCGCCCGGGCGACATCCCGGGCTTACCCGTGTTTCAGCGCTCGACCGTCAGGGCCACGCCCATGCCGCCGCCGATGCACAGGCTGGCGATGCCCTTCTTCGCGTTGCGGCGCTGCATCTCGTGCAGTAGCGTCACCAGGATGCGGCAGCCTGACGCACCGATCGGGTGGCCGATGGCGATGGCGCCGCCATTGACGTTGACCTTGCTCAGGTCCCAGCCCATCTCATTGTTGACGGCGCAGGCCTGTGCAGCGAAGGCTTCGTTGATCTCCAGCAGGTCGAGGTCCTGGGCCTTCCAGCCGGCGCGCTGCAGCGCCTTCTGCGAGGCGGGCACCGGGCCCATGCCCATGTAGGCCGGGTCCAGCGCCACGGTGGCGTAGCTGGCCAGGCGGGCCAGCGGCGTCAGGCCCAGCTGCTCGGCCTTCTTGGCCGTCATCAGCACCACGCCGGCGGCGCCGTCGTTGATGCCCGAGGCATTGCCGGCGGTCACCGAGCCGGCCTTGTCGAAGGCGGGACGCAGGCCGGCCAGGGCTTCGGCGGTGGTCTTCTTGTTGATGAACTCGTCGGCATCGAACAGCACCGGGTCGCCCTTCTTCTGCGGGATGCTCACCGGCACGATCTCGTCCTTGAACTTGCCGGCTTCCTGCGCGGCCACGGCCTTCTGCTGCGAGGCCAGGGCGAAGGCGTCCTGCTTCTCGCGGCTGATCTCATACTTCTTGGCCACGTTCTCGGCGGTGATGCCCATGTGGTACCGGTTGTACACGTCGAACAGGCCATCGTTGATCATGGTGTCGACCATCTTCCAGTCGCCCATGCGCTGGCCGTCGCGCGAGCCCATCAGCACGTGCGGCGACGCGCTCATGTTCTCCTGGCCGCCGGCGATGACGATCTCGGAATCACCGTCGCGGATGGCCTGCGCGCCCAGCATCACGGCCTTCAGGCCGGAGCCGCACACGGCGTTGATGGTGAGGGCCGGCACGCTCTGCGGCAGGCCGCCCTTGATCACGCTCTGGCGCGCCGGGTTCTGCCCCGAGCCGGCGGTCAGCACCTGGCCGAGGATCACTTCGTTGATCTGGTCGCCGGCCAGGCGCGCACGCTCCAGCAGGGCGGCGATCACCGTGGCGCCGAGTTCGGGCGCGGCGATCTTCGAGAGGGAACCACCGAACTTGCCCACGGCAGTTCGGGCGGCGGCGACGATGACGATGTCGGTCATGGGATGTCTCCTGTATGGACCGGTGTGGATGGAATGCTGGAACCGGGCGCCGTCAGGCCTTTTGCTTGACGTAGCGGCCGGGGGCAGGTTCGATGACCTTGTGGGTGCGGCTGCCGTAGGACTTCGGTGCTGCAACTTGTTTGCCAGCGTGCTGCGCGAGCCAGGCGGACCAGTCGGTCCACCAGCTGCCCGGGTGCTCCTGGGCGTCGGCGAACCAGTCGTCCGCGCTGGCGGGCACCGGATCCGTACTGCCGATCCAGTGGCTGCGCTTCTTCTTGGCCGGCGGGTTGATGACGCCGGCGATGTGGCCCGATGCGCCAAGGACGAATCGCTTCGGGCCGGAAAGGATCTTGAGGGACTGGAAGGCGGAGGTCCACGGCACGATGTGGTCCTCGCGAGAGCCGTAGACGTACACCGGCGCCTCGATGCGGCCGAGGTCGATCTGCTCGCCACACACGGTGAGCTTGCCGGGCACCTTCAGCTCGTCCTGCAGGTAGGTGTGGCGCAGGTACCAGCAGTACATCGGGCCGGGCAGGTTGGTGGAGTCGCTGTTCCAGTACAGCAGGTCGAACGGCGGCGGGGCTTCTCCCTTGAGGTAGTTGCCCACCACGTAGTTCCATACCAGGTCGTTCGGCCGCAGGAAGCTGAAGGTGGTGGCCAGCTCCTGGCCCTTCAGGAGCTTGGGGCCGGCGGGTGCGGCCTCGCCCAGCGTCAGCTCGCGCAGCTGCACCGCGGCCTCGTCGACGAAGAGGTCGAGCACGCCGGTGTCGCTGAAGTCCAGCAGCGTGGTCAGCAGCGTGAGGCTGGCGGCGGGTTGCTCGCCCCGCGCGGCGAGCACCGCCAGCGCGGTGCTGAGGATGGTGCCGCCGACGCAGAAGCCCAGCATGTCGAAGGTGTCGGCGCCGGTGATGTCCTGCACCGCGGCGATGGCGGCCAGCGCGCCATGCTCGATGTAGTCGTCCCAGGTCTTGGCGGCCAGCGACGCATCCGGATTGCGCCAGCTCATCACGAAGGTGCGGTGGCCCTGCTCCACCGAGTAGCGGATCAGCGAATTCTCGGGCTGCAGGTCCAGGATGTAGAACTTGTTGATGCACGGCGGCACGAACAGCATCGGCCGCTCATACACCTTGGCCGTCAGCGGCTTGTACTCGAGCAGCTGGAAGAACTCGTTCTCGTAGACGACGGCGCCCTCGCTGGTGGCCACGTTGCGGCCCACCTCGAAAGCACTTTCATCCGTCTGCGACACATGCCCCTGGCGCACGTCGTTCCACAGCTGCCGCAGGCCGGTGGCGATGCTCTCGCCCTGCGAGTCGATGGCCTTGCGCAGCGCCTCCGGATTCAGCGGCAGGCAGTTGCTGGGCGCGGCCGCGTCGATCCACTGCTGCACGGCGAAGCGCAGGCGGGCCTTGGTCTTGGCGTCGCCTTCCACCGCCTCGGCCATCTGCATCAGCGTGCGGGCATTCAGCAGGTAGGTCTGGGCGATGTAGGCGGCCGCGGGGCTCTTGGCCCATTCGGTGGCGGCGAAGCGGCGGTCGCGCAGCGCGGCCAGCGTGCCGGCCGGGTTGGCCGCGGCATCCCCAGCGGCGGCCGCCGCGGTGGCCAGGCCGCTGTTCATGCGGGTGAGCGTGTCGTTCCACAGCTCGGTGGCCTGCTTCAGGTAGTCGGACTGCACCTGGTTGATGCGGTCGGCCGGCAGCTTGAGGCCGGACATCGACTTCCAGATCTCGCCCAGGGCGTGCCCGAACGCCTGCGCGCCCTCCACGGGTTGGGGCAGGGTCGGGGTAGGCTTTGCCATCGTCTTGTCTCCGTCATGGTGGCCCGACGACTCCACCCGTCGGGAAGCGACTGCAATCGCTGGATTGTGGGGGTTGGGGCCGGTGGTTCGTGACCGAACGCACCCTTCCAGAACCCTCAGAATTCTGCATGATGAGCTTACTTTTCACTTACTGAAATACGCAGGTTTACTTAATATGTACCTCGTCGCGATTGCCTGGATGTACGTCGTCTTGATGATGGCGGTCGCCGAGGCCACCAGCAGTCAGGGCACGGTGCTCGGCGCGCTGGTCACCTTCGTGCTCTACGGCGCGCTGCCACTGTCCATCGTCATGTACCTGATGGGCACGCCGATGCGGCGCCAGGCCCGGCTGGCGCGGGAGGCGCAGGCCGCCGCGCAGGAGGCGGCGTTGCAGGAGACTGCGTTGCAGGAAGAGGTGCCGCCCGCAGCGGCAGGGACCGACGGCGGGGCGCCGTCAGCGCAGCCAGATGGCCGCGGCCAGGCGGCCGGTGACGCCGTCCCGCCGGTACGAAAAGAACCTTAACGGTGTTTCGACAGTGCACCAGGCACCGCCGGTCGTGGCGGCGACGCCACATGCCGCCAGTCGCTCCCGCGCCAGGGCGGGCAGGTCGGCCAGCCAGCGCAGCTCGCCGTCGGGCCGGCGGCGCGGGATGAAGCGGCGGTCGCCGGCGGGGTCGCCGCCGAAGGCCTGCAGCACCTCCGCGCCCACCTCGAACTGCCGCGGCCCGATGCACGGGCCCAGCCAGGCCTGAAGCGCGTCCGGCCCGCACCCGGCAGCGTCGCACAAGGCGGCCACGGTGGCATCGAGCACCCCGCCGGCCAGGCCGCGCCAGCCGGCATGCGCGGCCGCCACGCCGCGGCCGTGCGGTGCGGCGAACAGCACCGGCAGGCAATCGGCCACCTGCACCGTGCAGGCCACGCCGGGTTCCGTTGTGAAGGCGGCATCGGCTTCCAGCGGCTCGCTGCGCCGGGCGTCCGCGGCGGTCAGCCGCAGCACGGTGCGGCCATGCACCTGGCGCAGGAACACCGGCGCCGCGCCGATGGCCTCGGCGAAGCGGCGGCGGTTCTCGGCCACCGCCGCCGGGTCGTCGCCCACCGCCATGCCCAGGTTCAGGCCCTGCCACGGCCCGTGGCTGACGCCGCCCTCGCGGCTGCTCATCCAGGCGCCGACGCCGGGCGGCACCGGCCAGTCCGGCGTCAGGCCGGTGGCCAGCAGGTCACTCCGCATCGGGGCAGTTTCCCGGCTGCGCCTGGTCGAAGGCGGGCAGCTGCATGCAGGCCTCGTGCACCCGCATCACCGTGGGCACGTGGTCCAGCCGGCAGCCGAAGCGCTGCGCATTGAAGATCTGGGGCACCAGGGTGCAGTCGGCCATCGTGGGGGTGTCGCCGTGGCAGAAGCGGCCGGTGGCCGGGTGGCCGGCCAGCTGCTGCTCCACCGCCTGCAGGCCGGTTTCCACCCAGTGGCGGATCCAGCGCAGCTTGTCGTCCTCCGATACCTTCAGCTCGTGCACCAGGTAGCGCAGCACCTTCAGGTTGTTGATGGGGTGGATCTCGCAGGCCACGTCCAACGCCAGCGAGCGCACCCGCGCGCGGCCCAGCGCATCGCGCGGCAGCAGCGGCGGCTCCGGATGCGTCTCGTCCAGGTACTCGATAATGGCCAGCGACTGGGTGAGCGTGGCGTCGCCCGCGCACAGCGCCGGCACCAGGCGCGAGGGCGCCAGGGCTGCATAGGCGGGGCCTTGCTGCTCGTTGCGCACCAGGTGCACCGCCCGGTAGTCGTAGGGCAGGCCCTTGAGCCCCAGCGCGATGCGCACCCGGTACGAGGCCGAAGAGCGGAAGTAGCCGTAGAGCGCCAGGTCGACCGGACGCGCCGCGTCGCTCATCGGATCTGCACCCGCAGGCTGCCCAGGCCCTCGACGCTGCCCTCGATCAGGTCGCCGCGCACCACGGCGCCCACGCCGGCAGGCGTGCCGGTGAAGATCAGGTCGCCGGGCTGCAGGGTCCAGGCCTTGGACAGCGTCTCGATGGTCTCGGCCACGCTCCAGATCAGCTCGGTGAGGTCGCCCTTCTGCCGCGGCTGGCCGTTCACCTGCAGGGTGATCGCGCCCTTCAGCAGTTCGCCGGTGCGGGCGATGGGATGGATGGGGCCGATGGGCGCCGACTGCTCGAAGCCCTTGCCGATGCTCCAGGGCCGGCCCTGCTTCTTCATCTCGTTCTGCAGGTCGCGCCGGGTCATGTCCAGGCCCACCGCATAGCCGTAGATGTGCTTGACCGCATCGGCCGCGGCGATGTCGCGCCCGCCGGTGCCGATGGCCACCACCAACTCGATCTCATGGTGCAGGTTGCCGGTGAGCGTGGGGTACTCGACCTGGCCGGTCTCGCCGTCGGCCACCGGCACCACGGCGTCGGCGGGCTTCATGAAGAAGAACGGCGGCTCGCGGCCGCTGAAGCCCATCTCCTGGGCATGCTCGGCATAGTTGCGGCCCACGCAGTAGATGCGGTGCACCGGAAACAGGCCGCCACCGGCCACGGGCACGGCCGCGATGGCCGGTGCAGGTACGACAAAGTCCATGATGTCCTTGCTGTGATGCTGCGAAGGGAAGCGCCGGATGATGCCACTGCCCACGGCTAAACTCCGCCGCCATGCTGCTGACCGAGCGCGACAAGATCAAGCACTGCCGCGCCTGCGGCAGCGCGGTGAACTACCTCATTCCGCCCGACGACAACCGCGAACGCGCGGTGTGCCCGTCCTGCGGCACGGTTCACTACGAGAACCCGCTGAACGTGGTGGGCACCGTGCCCTACTGGGCCGACCAGGTGCTGCTGTGCAAGCGCAACATCGAGCCGCGCTACGGCTTCTGGACGCTGCCGGCCGGCTTCATGGAGCTGGGCGAGACCACCGCCCAAGGCGCCGCCCGGGAGACGGACGAAGAGGCCGGCGCCCACATCGAGATGGGCCCGCTGTTCAGCGTGATGAACGTGATGCGGGTGGGCCAGGTGCACATGTACTACCTGGCGCGGCTGACCGACACGGTTTTCAACCCGGGCCCGGAAAGCATCGAGGCCCGGCTGTTCCGCGAGGATGAGATCCCCTGGGACGAGATCGCCTTCCGCACCGTGCGGGAGACGCTCAAGCGCTACTTCGAGGACCGCCGCGCCGGTGCCTTCGGCCTGCACACGGCCGACATCTAGACCGGGGCCTGCTGGCTCGCCCAAGGGCCGGTGACGCCGTCCACGCCGCATTGCCACAGCGTGCGCACGTCGGCGTCGTCGGCCACGCCTTCGGCCTGCACCTGCATCGACATCGCATGCAGCAGCGCGACGGTGCTGCGCAGGAACTCCTGCGCCGCCTCGCTGTGGGCCACGCCGGCGCACACCGAGGCATCCAGCTTCACATAGTCCAGCCCCAGCTCGTACAGCCGGTCGATGCGGTGCAGCCGCTCGCCGGCATGCTCCAGCCCCAGCCGCACGCCCAGCGGCCGCACGGTGCGGCCGAAGGCCTGCACCGCATCGAACTGGTCGGCGGCCGCCGCCTCCGGCAGCTCCAGCCACAGCTGGCCGGCCGAGCGTGGCCGGTCTTCCAGCAGCTGGCGCAGGTGGGCGACGAAGCCGCTGTCGGCCACCGAGGCCGGTGCGATGTTGACCGCCCGCGCCGCGCCGTCTTCCTGGATGCCGGCCAGCGCCAGCGACACCGCCTCCGCATCGAACAGCGCGGTGAGCCGGTTGCGCATCGCCAGCGGCAGCCAGCGCGCGGCCGGCTCGTAAGCACCACCGGGCTGCAGCTGCACCCGCAGCGGGCACTCCAGGTGCAGGCGCCGGCCCATGCGGTCCACCACCGGGAAAGCCACCAGGCGCAGGCGGCCGGCCTTGTCCTCGATGGCGGACAGCAGCTGCACGCGCCAGGCCCGTTCGCCCTCGCCCAGGCCGCCGGCGCCGGCGCTGCCGTCCAGCACCTCGGCGTGGTAGGGCTTGCCGGCCTCGGCCCGGGCCAGCGCCAGGTCGGCCTGCGACATCAGGGCGCCCGGGCTGGCTTCGCGCGGCCATTCCACCGCGCCGATGAAAGCCCGCACCGCGCCGCTGTAGGTGGGCAGGCTGCTGCGCAGTGCCGCGGCGATGGATTCCGCCGTCTCGGCCGCCAGGCCGGGCGTGGGCAGCGCCAGCGCGAAGTCCGACCCGTTCAGCCGGCCGGCCAGGCAGCCGTCCACCCGCTCGGGATAGGTGCTCAGCACCTGGGCGATGGTCTCCAGCACCCGGTCGGTGGTGTCGCGGCCCACCGCCCGGTTCAGGCCGGTGACGTCGGCCAGCCGCACCAGCACCAGGCCACCGCCGTCGGCGCCGTCCTCGCGCTGCTGCAGCGCGCCGAGCTGGCCGAGAAAATGCGAGCGGTGCGGCAGGCCGGTCAGCGGGTCGCAATGGGCCTGGCGGCGCAGCGCCTCCGCCCGTGCGGCCTGCGCCTCGAACAGCGCCTTCATCCGCACCACCATGCCGTTCATGGCCGAGGCCACGCGGCGCAGGTCGGGCATGCTGGGTTCGTCCACGATGACGTAGCGACCGTCCTCCAGCGCCTGCGCCTGCCGCACGGTGGCTTCCAGCGGCGCGCGGATGCGCCGCACCACCATCAGCGACAGCAGCGCCGCCACCAGGCCCACGCCCAGCATCACCAGGCTGGCCCGCACGCCGCCGCGCCACAGCTCGTCGTAGGCATAGCTGTCGTGCGACACCACGGTGACCGTCCCCAGCGAACGCCAGCCGTCCGACACCTGCGCGACGCCCGGCGAGGAGCTGATGGGCAGCAGTGCCGTGAACCAGCCCGGCGCCCGCAGCGGCCCGGCCGGCGTCTCGCTGACGATGCCGGTGCCGCCATCGGCACGCGCCAGCGCGATGCGCCGGTAGAAGCCCGTGTCGGCCTGCGCGGCCACCACCAGCTTCATCAGTTCGTCGTCGCCGCCCTGCTGCGACAGCACCAGCGCCAGCGCCTGGGCGGTGTCGTTGTTCTTCATGGCCAGCTGCGTCTGCAGCACGGCCCGGGTGGACAGCAGGTTGACGCTCACGGCGCCGCCGATCGCGAGCAGCAGCACCGCGGCCAGCAACAACCAGAGTTGGCGTATCAACGACATGGAAAACGGATCCTTCTCTCAAAAACCTTCGGCGCGGGCCTTGCCCAGCACCTCGCGCCAGCGCGACAGGCGCGCCACCGGATCACCGGCACGTTCCGCCCCGACACCCTGCCACAAGCCCTCGCCGTTGAAGCTGAAAACAGGCACCAGATCCGGGCGCCGTGTGGCCGGGCGCACATCGGGCACCAGGTTGTCGAGGATCAGCGGATCGGCCTGTGGCGAGGCATGGTAGGCAAGCACCATGTGCGCTTGCGGCGGCCCGCCTCCCCCGAGTTGGGCCCGGACATACACCAATCGCAATCGGGACACGGGCGTGCCTGCGGCCACCAGGCTGAAGTACTTGGCGATGGCGAAGTCCTCGCAATCGCCCTCGCCACGCGCCAGCGTTTCCAGCGGGCTGGCCCAGTAGTCGATCTGGTTCCACACCACGGTGTCCTCCCGGAAGCGGATACGGCGGTTGAAGAAGTCGTTGACGAAGCGCAGGCGGTCCTCCTCCTGCATCTCCGCGGCCTGCACCAGCGCCGGCCGCAGCGCGGGCAACGCGGCCACGGCCGCCGGGCCCAGCAGCTGGGCGGCGATGGCCATGCGGTCGTCGTCCCACGGCGCGGCGTGCAGCGTGCCGGCCACGAGCGCCGCGCCGGCCAGCAGCGCGGCCAGCAGCCAGCGGGCCCCGCGTCGCAGCAGCGGCGCCGGACACGCTGCGGGCACGCAGGAGCGGAAGGCGGAAGGCACGGGTGGCGGCAGACAACGCGGGCGCCAGCCCGACGCGGGCGGCTCGTGCCTTCTGTTTCGTCATCCACCCCGCCGACTTGAGCCGCGGCCACTTCGCGCGGCGGCATGAAAAAGGCCGCCCAAGGGCGGCCCGCGCGGCGGTGAGGCCGGTCAGCGCTTCTGCGGCGGCAGGTCGGTGCAGCTGCCGTGGGCCACTTCGGCGGCCATGCCGATGCTCTCGCCCAGCGTGGGGTGCGGGTGGATGGTCTTGCCGATGTCCACCTCGTCGGCGCCCATCTCGATGGCCAGGGCCACCTCGCCGATCATGTCGCCGGCATGCGTGCCGACGATGCCGCCGCCTAGGATGCGGTGCGTCTCGGCATCGAACAGCAGCTTGGTGAAGCCCTCGTCGCGGCCGTTGGCGATGGCGCGGCCCGAGGCCGTCCACGGGAACAGGCCCTTCTTGACCTTGATGCCCTTGGCCTTGGCCTCGTCCTCGGTCAGGCCCACCCAGGCCACCTCGGGGTCGGTGTAGGCCACGCTGGGGATCACCCGGGCGTCGAACTGCACCTTGGTGTCGCCGGAGGCGACTTCCGCCGCCACATGACCCTCATGCACCGCCTTGTGCGCCAGCATCGGCTGGCCGACGATGTCGCCGATGGCGAAGATGTGGGGCACGTTGGTGCGCATCTGCACGTCCACCGGGATGTAGCCACGCTCGCCCACGATCACGCCGGCCTTCTCGGCGCCGATCTTCTTGCCGTTGGGCGTGCGGCCCACGGCCTGCAGCACCAGGTCATAGAGCTGCGGTTCCTTGGGCGCGCCCTCGCCTTCGAAGCTCACGCGGATGCCCTCGGCCGTGGCCTCGGCGCCCACGGTCTTGGTCTTGAGCATGATGTTGTCGAAGCGCTTGGCATTCATCTTCTGCCACACCTTGACCAAGTCGCGGTCGGCGCCCTGCATCAGGCCGTCGAGCATCTCGACCACGTCCAGCCGCGCGCCGACAGTGGCGGAGTACACCGTGCCCATTTCCAGGCCGATGATGCCGCCGCCCACCAGCAGCATGCGCTTGGGCGTCTGGCGCAGCTCCAGCGCGCCGGTGGAGTCGACGATGCGCGGGTCCTTCGGGAAGAAGGGCAGGTGCACCGCCTGCGAGCCGGCGGCGATGATGCACTGCTTGAACCTGATGGTCTGCGTCTTGCCCGTGCCTTCACGGCCGGTGCCGGTCGTTTCCTCGACCTGCAGATGGTGCGGGTCGACGAACTGGCCGTTGCCGCGGACCACCGTCACCTTGCGCATCTTGGCCATGGCGGTGAGGCCGCCGGTGAGCTTGCCCACCACCTTATTCTTGTGCGCCAGCAGCTTGGCCGGGTCCACCTGCGGCTCGGCATAGGTGACGCCGAGGTCGGCAAAGTGCTTGACCTCGTCCATCACCGAAGCCACGTGCAGCAGCGCCTTGCTGGGGATGCAGCCCACGTTCAGGCACACGCCGCCCAGGGTGGGATAGCGCTCGACGATCACCGTCTTCATGCCCAGGTCGGCGGCGCGGAAGGCGGCCGAATAACCGCCGGGGCCGGCGCCGAGCACGAGCATGTCGCACTCGATGTCGGCACCGCCGGCATAGCTGCCGGCGGCGGGGGCCGGGGCTGCGGCGGCAGCAGGTGCCGCGGCCGGCGCAGGGGCCGGGGTCGGGGCCGGTGCGGGCGCGGCAGCGGCCGGCGCCGCAGCGCCTTCGGCTTCCAGCATCAGCAGCAGGCTGCCTTCGCTGACCTTGTCGCCGATGGCCACCTTCAGCTCCTTGACCACGCCGGCGGCCGACGACGGAATCTCCATCGAGGCCTTGTCGCTCTCCACCGTCACCAGGCTCTGCTCGGCCTTCACCGTGTCGCCGGGCTTGACCAGCAACTCGATCACCGCCACTTCGCTGAAGTCGCCGATGTCCGGAACCTTCACTTCGATCAATGCCATGTCGTGATCCTTCCGGTCAGAGGACGATGCGGCGGAAATCAGCCAGCAGCGAAGCGAAATACACGTTGAAGCGGGCCGCGGCCGCGCCGTCGATCACGCGGTGGTCCCAGCTCAGGCTCAGCGGCAGGATGAGCCGCGGCACGAACTGCTTGCCATCCCAGCGCGGCTCCATGGTGCTCTTGCACACGCCCATGATGGCCACCTCGGGCGCGTTGATGATCGGCGTGAAGTACTTGCCGCCGATGCCGCCCAGCGAGCTGATCGAGAAGCAGCCGCCGCTCATGTCGGCCGGGCCCAGCTTGCCGTCGCGCGCCTTCTTGGCCAGATCGCCCATCTCCTGGCTGATCTGGAAGATGCCCTTCTTGTCGGCGTCCTTGATCACCGGCACCACCAGGCCATTGGGCGTGTCCGCCGCGAAGCCGATGTGGAAGTAGTTCTTCAGCACCAGCTGGTCGCCGTCGAGCGAGCTGTTGAACTCGGGGAACTTCTTCAGCGCCGCCACGGCCGCCTTGATCATGAAGGCCAGCATCGTGACCTTGATGCCCGACTTCTCGTTCTCCTTGTTGGTGGCCACGCGGAAGGCCTCCAGCTCGGTGATGTCAGCATCGTCGTGGTTGGTGACGTGCGGGATCACCACCCAGTTGCGATGCAGGTTGGCACCGCTGATCTTCTTGATGCGCGAGAGGTCCTTGCGCTCGACCGGGCCGAACTTGGTGAAGTCCACCGTCGGCCAGGGCAGCAAGCCCGGGAAGGCACCGCCGCCCGCCGCAGCAGCGGCTGCCGGCTTGGCGGCGGCGGCCGCCTTCGTCTGCGCGCTGCCGTTCATCACGCTCTTGACGAAGGACTGCACGTCCTCCTGCGTGATGCGGCCCTTGGGGCCGGAGCCCTTCACTTCTTCCAGCGGCACGCCCAGTTCGCGGGCAAAGCGGCGGATGGAGGGCGACGCATGCGGCAGGTTGCCCTTGGGCGTGCCGGGCTCGTGGGCCGGCAGCGCCGCGGTGGGCGAAGTGCGCTCGGGCGCGGGCGCCGAAGCGGCGGCCGGCGTCGGGGCGGGCGCAGCCGCTGCGGGTGCCGGGGCGGCGGCGGCAGGCGACGGGGCAGCGGCCGGCGCCGCAGCACCGGCGGCGCCTTCCAGCACCGCGATCAGCGTGCCCTTGGACACCTTGTCGCCCACCTTCACCTTCAGGTCCTTCACCACGCCGGCATGCGACGACGGGATCTCCATCGAGGCCTTGTCGCTCTCGACGGTGATGAGGCTCTGCTCCACCTTCACGCTGTCGCCGGGCTTGACCATCACCTCGATCACGGCCACTTCGTCAAAGTCGCCGATGTCGGGCACGGTGACCTCGATCGGGCCGGCGGCCGCAGCCGGCGCGGGCGCCGGGGCCGGAGCCGGCGCGGGCGCCGGGGCCGGAGCGGCAGCAGCAGACGCCGGCGCCGCAGCGGCCGCGGGCGCTGCTGCGGGAGCCGGGGCCGGCGCCGCAGCGCCTGCGTCGGCCGATTCCAGCATCAGCACCAGCGTGCCTTCGCTGACCTTGTCGCCCACCTTGACCTTGAGCTCCTTCACCACGCCGCCGTGCGACGAGGGGATCTCCATCGAGGCCTTGTCGCTCTCGACGGTGATGAGGCTCTGTTCCGCCTTGATGGTGTCGCCGGGCTGAACCATCAGCTCGATGATCTCGACTTCCTTGAAGTCCCCGATGTCGGGGACCTTCACTTCGATCAATGCCATGAGGTTGTCTCCGTCTGCCTTTTATGCGTACAGCGGGTTGATCTTGTCGGGGTTGATGCCGTACTTCTGGATGGCCTCGGCCACCTTGCTCACGGGCACCGCGCCGTCGTCGGCAAGCGCCTTGAGCGCCGCCACCACCACGTAGTGGCGGTTCACCTCGAAGTGCTCGCGCAGCTTGCTGCGGAAGTCGCTGCGGCCGAAGCCGTCGGTGCCCAGCACCTTGTAGCTGCGGCCCTTGGGAATGAAGGCGCGGATCTGCTCCGCGTAGTTCTTCATGTAGTCGGTGCTGGCGATCACCGGGCCCGCATGCGCGCCCAGCTGCTCCGTCACGTAGGGCACGCGCGGCGTCTCGGTCGGGTGCAGCAGGTTCCAGCGCTCGGCGTCCTGGCCGTCGCGGGTGAGCTCGTTGAAGCTCGGGCAGCTCCAGATGTTGGCCGCCACGCCCCAGTCGGCGGCCAGCAGTTCCTTGGCGGCGATGCTCTCGCGCAGGATGGTGCCGCTGCCCAGCAGGTTGACCCGCGGCGCACCGGCGGCCGGTGCGGCGCCTTCTTCCAGCAGGTACATGCCCTTGATGATCTGCTCCTCGGTGCCGGCCTTCAGGCCCGGCATCGGGTAGTTCTCGTTGAGCAGCGTCAGGTAGAAGTAGACGTTGTCCTGCTTCTCGACCATGCGCTTCAGGCCATGGTGCAGGATCACGCCCACCTCGTGCGCGAAGGTCGGGTCGTAGCTGATGCAGTTGGGGATGGTGCCGGCCAGGATGTGGCTGTGGCCGTCCTCGTGCTGCAGGCCTTCGCCGTTCAGCGTGGTGCGGCCCGAGGTGCCGCCCAGCAGGAAGCCACGGGCCTGCATGTCGCCGGCGGCCCAGGCCAGGTCGCCGATGCGCTGGAAGCCGAACATCGAGTAGTAGATGTAGAACGGCACCATGATGCGGTTGTTCGTCGAATACGACGTCGCCGCGGCGATCCAGCTGGCCATGCCGCCGGCCTCGTTGATGCCTTCCTGCAGGATCTGGCCGGCCTTGTCTTCCTTGTAATACATGACCTGGTCCTTGTCGACCGGCGTGTACTGCTGCCCCGCGGGGTTGTAGATGCCGATCTGGCGGAACAGGCCTTCCATGCCGAAGGTGCGCGCCTCGTCCACCAGGATGGGCACGGTGCGCGGGCCCAGGTCCTTGTCGCGCAGCAGCTGCGTCAGGAAGCGCACGAAGGCTTGCGTGGTGCTGATCTCGCGGCCTTCGGCCGTCGGCTCGAGCACGGCCTTGAAGGTTTCGATCGGCGGAATGGCGAACGACTCTTCGGCCTTGGTGCGGCGCTGCGGCAGGTAGCCGCCGAGGGCCTGGCGGCGCTCGTGCAGGTACTTCATCTCCGGCGTGTCGTCGGCCGGCTTGTAGAACGGAATCTCCGCCAGCTTGTCGTCGGGGATGGGGATGTTGAAGCGGTCGCGGAAGGCCTTCACGTCCTCGTCCACCAGCTTCTTGGTCTGGTGGGCGGTGTTCTTGCCCTCGCCGATCTTGCCCATGCCGAAGCCCTTGACGGTCTTGATCAGCAGCAGGGTCGGCTGGCCCTTGTGGTTCACGGCGCGGTGGTAGGCGGCGTACACCTTCTGCGGGTCATGGCCGCCGCGCTGCAGGCGCCAGATGTCGTCGTCGCTCATCTTGGCGACCATCTCAAGCAGCTTGGGGTCGCGGCCGAAGAAGTTCTTGCGCACGAAGGCACCGTCGTTGGCCTTCATGGCCTGGTAGTCGCCGTCGACGGTGTCCATCATCACCTTGCGCAGCGCACCGTCCTTGTCGCGGGCCAGCAGCGGATCCCAGTAGCTGCCCCACAGCAGCTTGATGACGTTCCAGCCCGAGCCGCGGAACTCGCCCTCCAGCTCCTGGATGATCTTGCCGTTGCCGCGCACCGGGCCGTCCAGCCGCTGCAGGTTGCAGTTGATGACGAAGATCAGGTTGTCGAGCTTCTCGCGCGCGGCCAGGCCGATGGCGCCCAGGCTTTCCGGCTCGTCCATTTCGCCGTCGCCGCAGAACACCCACACCTTGCGCTGGCTCGTGTCGGCGATGCCGCGGGCATGCAGGTACTTCAGGAAACGCGCCTGGTAGATGCCCATCAGCGGGCCCAGACCCATCGACACCGTGGGGAACTGCCAGAACTCCGGCATCAGCTTCGGATGCGGATAGCTGGAGATGCCCTTGCCGTCCACTTCCTGGCGGAAGTTGAGCAGCTGCTCCTCGGTGATGCGGCCTTCCAGGAAGGCGCGGGCATAGATGCCGGGCGCCGAGTGGCCCTGGATGTAGAGCAGGTCGCCGCCGTGCACGCCGTCGTCGCCGTGCCAGAAGTGGTTGAAGCCCGCGCCGAACATCGTGGCCAGCGAGGCGAAGCTGGAGATGTGGCCGCCCAGGTCGCCACCGTCCACCGGATGCAGGCGGTTGGCCTTGACCACCATCGCCATGGCATTCCAGCGCATGTACGCGCGCAGGCGCTCCTCGATCTCCAGGTTGCCGCCGCAGCGCTCTTCCTGGTCGGTGGGAATGGTGTTGACGTAGGCGGTGGTGGCCGAGAACGGCACGTCGATGCCGGCCTGACGCGCGTGGTCGATCAGCTGCTCGAGCAGGAAATGCGCTCGCTCACCGCCTTCGGCGCCGATGACTGCAGAGAGGGCGTCCAGCCACTCGCGGGTTTCCTGGCTGTCGGAATCGTTGGCGGCCGCGCCGCCGGAGAAGGATTCGGGCACTGCAGACATGCGTTGTCTCCTGGTTTTTTACCGAGGTGGTCGATGGGGCGGGGGTAAAACGGGCGGCAGTTTCGCACAACTCCACCAATTTTCAAACAGTGAGAGTTCGTTTTGTAATGTGAAATTTCAGAGGGTTTAGGAGGGAGTCCGTGCCGCGAAATCCTGCTTCCCGCGCTCCGATAATCCGCCGATGCAGCCCCGCCACGATCTGTTTGCCTCAGGAAGTACTTCGTTCACCCGGGGGCAGCGCTTGCTCAACCGCTGGTGGCGGCGGCAGTCGCCAGCGCGGCAGGACCGCTTCGTCACCATCGGGCCGCTGGTGTCGGTGCTGCTCTTCCTCGCGGCCATCATCTCGGCCTTCTGGTACCTGCGCAACGAAGAGATCGAGCGCGAGATCGAGTCGGTGCGGCGCGACACCGAGATCGTCCAGCAGCAGATCCGCCTGCGCCTGATCGAGAGCCAGGAGCAGATGATCCGGCTGGCCGGGCAGATGACCCGCCGCCCGATCGACGCCGCCGACTTCATCGACCAGGCCGCCACGCTGGGCCGCGAACGGCCCGAGATCACGCAGATCGCGTGGGTGACCGCCGAGCGTGAGCGCAAGGCCAGCCACTCGGTCTCCGGCTATCCGGTGGAGGCCAATCCGGCGCTCGATCCCTCGCTGCCCGCGCTGGGCCGCGCCAGCGAGCCCGAGCGTGCCTTCGGCGTGGCGCGCGACCTGCGCCAGCCGGTGTACTCGCGCGCGTTCGTGAACCCCGCGGCCGCGCCGGTGTTCCAGCTGCAGGTGCCGCTGTTCGACGGCAGCCGCTTCGCGGGCGTGCTGCTGGCCGAGTATTCGGTGGAGACGCTGCTGCGCCTGGCCGTGCCGGACGTGGTGATCAAGCGCCACACCATCGCCGTGCTGGACGACCAGGCGCGCGAGGTGGCCAGCAGCGAGTCATCGCGCCGCAGCCAGATCATTCCGCGCGCGCCCATCGTGCACGACGCGCCGCTGGCGCCCACCGCCAACGGCCTGGTGGTACGTGGCCAGGGCTGGCGCACTTCCATCGGCCTGATCAGCAACACGCTGTTCTGGATGGTGGTGGCGCTGTCGGGCCTGACGGTGTGGATGCTGCTGGCCACCTGGCGCCACATGCGCCGCCGCGGGCAGATCCAGGGCGCGCTGGTGCAGGAGACCAACTTCCGCCGCGCGATGGAGAACTCCATGCTCACCGGCATGCGCGCACTCGACATGGAAGGCCGCATCACCTACGTGAACCCCGCGTTCTGCGCGATGACCGGCTTCTCCGAGGCCGACCTGATCGGCGCGCGCCCGCCCTTCCCGCACTGGCCGCCCACGCTGATCGACGAGAACATGCGGCTGCTGCAGCAGGAACTGCAGGGCCGCAGCCCGGCCGGCGGCATCGAGGTGAAGGTGATGCGCAAGGACGGCACGCAGTTCGATGCGCGCATGTACGTCTCGCCGCTGATCGACAGCAAGGGCCACCAGACCGGCTGGATGACCTCGATGACCAACATCACCGAGGCCAAGCGCATCCGCGACCAGCTCTCGGCCTCGCACGAGCGCTTCACCACCGTGCTGGAAGGCCTGGACGCCGCGGTGTCGGTGCTGTCGGTGCAGCAGAGCGAGCTGCTGTTCGCCAACCGCTCGTACCGGCTGTGGTTCGGCGCCGAGGCGCGCGGCCACGACCTGCTGGCCGGGCCCAACGCCGCGCTGCGCTTCCTGGCCGACCAGGACGACATGGTGGACAGCCTCTCGGGCCTGCCCACCGAGGAGCTGACCGAAGCCGGCTCCGACCCACGCGAGGTGTACGTCGAGTCGCTCAACAAGTGGTTCGACGTGCGCAGCCGCTACCTGCAGTGGACCGACGGCCGGCTGGCGCAGATGCTGATCGCCACCGACATCACCGCCCGCCGCCGGGCGGAGGAACAGGCCTCGCGCCAGGCCGAGAAGGCGCAGGTGACCAGCCGGCTGGTGACCATGGGCGAGATGGCTTCATCGGTGGCGCATGAGCTGAACCAGCCGCTGACCGCCATCGCCAACTACTGCAACGGCATGGTCAGCCGGGTGAAGAATGACGCCATCCAGAAGGACGACCTGATCGCCGCGCTGGAGAAGACATCGCGCCAGGCGCAGCGGGCCGGGCAGATCATCCACCGCATCCGCAGCTTCGTGAAACGCAGCGAGCCGCAGCGCCAGCGTGCCGAGGCCCGCACCATCATCGACGAGGCGGTGGAGCTGGCCAACATCGAGCTGCGCCGCCGCAACGTGGAGCTGCACACCTACGTGGCGCAGCGCCTGCCGCCGCTGATGTGCGACCCCATCCTGATCGAGCAGGTGGTGCTCAACCTGGTGAAGAACGCGGCCGAGGCCATCGACGTGGCGCAGATGCCGCCGCAGCGCCGCCACATCGAGCTGCGCGTGGTGCCGCGCCACACGCCCGAGGAAGGCGGTGTGATCGAATTCAGCGTGACCGACATGGGCCCGGGCATGAAGGAGGACGTGCTGTCGCGCATGTACGAGGCCTTCTTCTCCACCAAGGCCGACGGACTGGGCATCGGCCTCGGTCTGTGCCGGTCCATCGTCGAGAGCCACCGGGGGCGGATCAAGGCGCAGAACCTCTACAATGGAGAGTCGGTCGTGGGCTGCAGATTCGTCTTCACGCTCCCTGTCGACACCGCCCTGCCCCGCAGTGAATTCCCCCCTGCGGCGGCGCCCTCAGCCCCTGCCAACAACACCGTTGCCTCATGAGTTTGATTCCCAAAAAGGGTACCGTGTATGTCGTCGATGACGACGAGGCCGTGCGCGATTCGCTGCAGTGGCTGCTCGAGGGCAAGGACTACCGCGTGAAGTGCTTCGACTCCGCCGAGTCGTTCCTCTCGCGCTTCGATCCGCGCGAAGTGGCCTGCCTGATCGCCGACATCCGCATGGACGGCATGAGCGGCCTGGAGCTGCAGGACCGCCTGAAGGAACGCCGCTCGCCGCTGCCCATCACCTTCATCACCGGCCATGGCGACGTGCCCATGGCCGTCACCACGATGAAGAAGGGCGCGATGGACTTCATCGAGAAGCCGTTCAAGGAAGAGGAACTGCTGAACCTGGTGGAGCGCATGCTCGATTCGGCCCGTGCTGCCTTCTCGCAGCACCAGGAAGAAGCCAGCCGCGGCGCGCTGCTGGCCCGCCTGACCACGCGCGAGGCCCAGGTGCTGGAACGCATCGTGGCCGGCCGCCTGAACAAGCAGATCGCCGACGACCTGGGCATCAGCATCAAGACGGTGGAGGCGCACCGCGCCAACATCATGGAAAAGCTCAATGCCAACACCGTGGCCGACCTGCTGAAGATCGCGCTCGGCGCGCAATCGAAGGCCTAGGCAGCGCACGGCTTGGCGGCGCCGGCGGCGCCCAACGATCACTCGCCACCCACCAGGCCGCCCTCCAGCGGCCTGTTTACTTTCCGGACCCCACCCATGACCGCCCAGATCATCGACGGCACCGCCCTCTCCAACCAAGTTCGCGCCCAGGTGGCGGTGGAAGCCGCCGCGCTGGCACAGCAGCAGGGCCGCAAGCCGGGGCTGGCCGTCATCCTGGTGGGCGACGACCCGGCCAGCGCCGTGTACGTGCGCAACAAGGTCAAGGCCTGCAACGACAACGGCCTGCATTCGGTGCTGGAGCAGTACCCCGCCTCGCTGACCGAGGCCGAGCTGCTGGCGCGCATCGCCGCGCTGAACGCGGACGAGGCCATCCACGGCATCCTGGTGCAGATGCCCGTGCCCCGGCACATCGACCCGCACAAGGTGATCGAGGCCATCGCGCCCGAGAAGGACGTGGACGGCTTCTCGGTGCGTAGCGCGGGTGAGCTGATGAGCGGGCTGCCCGGCCTGCGCCCGGCCACGCCCTACGGCTGCATGAAGCTGATCGAAAGCACCGGCGTGCCGATCAAGGGCAAGCATGCGGTCGTCATCGGCCGCAGCAACACGGTGGGCAAGCCGATGGCGCTGCTGCTGCTGCAGGCGCATGCCACCGTCACCATCTGCCACAGCGGCACGCCCGACCTGGGCGCGCACACCCGGCTGGCCGACATCGTGGTGGCCGCCACCGGCCGCCGCAACACGCTGACGGCCGACATGGTCAAGCCCGGCGCCATCGTCATCGACGTGGGCATCAACCGCAACGAGGAAGGCAAGCTCTGCGGCGACGTCGACTTCGCGGCGGTCAAGGAAGTGGCCGGTTTCATCAGCCCGGTGCCGGGCGGCGTGGGGCCGATGACGATCGCGATGCTGCTGGTGAACACCCTGGAAGCCGCACGGGCCGCCGCGGCGCGGTAAAACGGGCCATCCACAAGGAACTCGCATGACCGACCTCTCGACCAATCCCCTGCTCAAGACCGGCGGCCTGCCCGCCTTCGACGCCATCCAGCCCGAGCATGTGGGCCCGGCCGTGGACCAGCTGCTGGCCGATGCCTCCGCCGCGCTGGAACGCGCGGTGAGCGACGAGGTGCCTGCCACCTACGAGGCGATGTCCGCGGTGCTGGACGTGGCCACCGAGCGCCTGGGCACCAGCTGGGGCGCCGTCAGCCACCTGAGCCATGTGATGGACACGCCCGCTCTGCGCGCGGCCTACACCGAGAACCTGCCCAAGATCAGCGAGTTCTACACCCGGCTGGGCGCCGACGAGCGGCTCTACGCCAAGTACAAGGCCATCGCCAACGCGCCCGAGGCCGCGCAGCTGAGCGCGCCACGCCGCAAGGCGCTGGCCAATGCGATGCGCGACTTCGTGCTGTCGGGCGCCGAGCTGCAGGGCGAGGCCAAGGCCCGCTTCGCCAAGATCCAGGAGCGGCTGTCGGAGCTGAGCCAGCAGTACCGCGAGCATGTGCTGGATGCCACCGACGCCTTCAGCTACTACGCCAGCGACGCCGAGATGGCCGGCGTGCCGGAAGACGTGCGCGAGGCCGCACGCAACGCCGCCGCGGCCGACGAGAAGGAAGGCTACAAGATCACGCTGCAGTTCCCGAGCTACTACCCGGTGATGCAGTACGCCAGCGACCGTTCGCTGCGCGAGAAGATCTACACCGCCTACGTCACCCGCGCCAGCGAACTGGGCCCGCCCGAGCGCGACAACAGCGCGGTGATGACCGAGCTGCTGCAGCTGCGCCAAGAGGAAGCGCAGCTGCTGGGCTACGGCAGCTATGCCGACGTGTCCCTCGTGCCCAAGATGGCCGAATCGCCGGACCAGGTGCGCGGCTTCCTGGCCGACCTGGCCGCCCGCGCCCGCCCCTATGCCGAGCGCGACCTGGCCGAACTGCGCCGGTTCGCGGCCGACGAGCTGGGCCTGACCGACCTCAAGCCCTGGGACACCGCCTTCGCCAGCGAGCGGCTGAAGCAGGCGCGCTACGCCTTCAGCGACAACGAGGTGAAGCAGTACTTCACCGAACCCAAGGTGCTGGACGGCCTGTTCCGCATCATCGAGACCGTGTTCGAGGTGCAGATCCGCCCCGACACCGCGCCGGTGTGGCACGAGCATGTGCGCTTTTTCCGCGTGGAGCGCGAGGGCACGCTGCTGGCGCAGTTCTACCTCGACCCCTATGCCCGCCAGGGCAAGCAGGGCGGCGCCTGGATGGACGACGTGCGCGTGCGCTGGGCGCGGCCCGAGGGCACGCTGCAGACGCCGGTGGCGCACCTGGTGTGCAACTTCCCGTCGCCGCAGCCGGGCCGGCCCGCGCTGCTCACGCACGACGACGTCATCACCCTGTTCCACGAGTTCGGCCACGGCCTGCACCTGATGCTCACGCAGGTGGCCGACATCGGCGTGTCGGGCCTGTCGGGCGTGGAATGGGACGCGGTGGAGCTGCCCAGCCAGTTCATGGAGAACTTCACCTGGGAATGGGAGGTGCTGCAGCGCCTGACCGCCCACGTGGACACCGGCGAGCCGCTGCCGCGCGCGCTGTTCGACAAGATGATCGCGGCCAAGAACTTCCAGAGCGGCATGGCCACGCTGCGGCAGATCGAGTTCGCGCTGTTCGACATGCGCCTGCACCACGAGCCCGGCGCAGCCACCCAGGTGCAGCAGGTGCTGGATGAAGTGCGGCGCGAGGTGGCGGTCCTGGAGGCCACGCCCTTCAACCGCTCGCAGCACACCTTCTCGCACATCTTCGCAGGCGGTTATGCGGCGGGCTACTACAGCTACAAGTGGGCCGAGGTGCTGTCGGCCGACGCCTGGGGCGCCTTCGAGGAAACCGGCCCGCTGGACGTCGAGACGGGGCGCCGCCTGCGCCGCGAGGTGCTGGAAGTCGGCGGCAGCCGCCCGGCGATGGACAACTTCAAGGCCTTCCGCGGCCGTGAGCCGTCGATCGACGCGCTGATGCGCCATCAGGGCATGGTGTGAGCCCCGGGCTGCATGCGGTAGATTGCGCCGCATGAGCCCCCGCCCTGCCGCACGTCCTCGCGCCCTGCCCTGCCTGCTGGCCAGCGCTGCCCTGCTGGCCGGCAGCGCGGGCGCGCAGCCCACGCTCTACAAGATCGTCGAGCCCGACGGCCGCATCACCTACACCGACCGGCCGATCACCAACAGCACCGGCCGCGTGTCGCCGGTGGGCGGCAACGGCGTGGCCGGCGCCCCCATCGACGACAGCATCGCCACCCTGCCGGTGGCCCTGCGCGGCGTGGCCACAAGATTTCCGGTGACGCTGTTCACCGCCACCGACTGCGTACCCTGCGACCGCGGCCGGGAGTACCTGCGCCAGCGCGGCATCCCCTTCCGCGAACGCCTGGCCAGCACCGACGCCGACCGCGAAGCCTGGCAGCGCGTGGTGGGCGCGCCCGAGGCACCGGCCGTCAGCATCGGCACGCAGATGCTGCGCGGCTTCGCGCCGGACACCTGGGGCGAGTACCTGGACGTGGCCGGCTACCCGCGCGACAGCAGGCTGCCGCCGAACTACCAGGCACCGCCGGTGGGGCCGGTGGCAGTGGCGCGGCCGGGGTCGAGCGGGACGACGGCGGGTGAACCCGCGACACCCCCGGCCACACCAGCGCCGGTGCCCGCGGCGCCTGCGCCCGCGGCCACGGACACCGGCGTGCCGGTGCCCGCGATCAGGTTCTAGGGAGCGGGCCCCCGGGGCGACCAGGCGGCGTACTCGCCCTTGAAGGGCTGCCAGATGTCGAAGTCCTTCATGAAGGGCCAAGGCTCGTCGTCATGCGGCAGTGGCCGCACCGGGAGCCAGTCCCGCGGGATCCACGGCGTGTCGAGGTCGAGTTCGTAGCCCGCGCGCCAGGCCATCTTTGCGTACAGGGTCGCGTACGCCACGATGAAATGGTTGGTCAAGCCTGACTCGAACTGGAAGCTGCGGGCCCGCTGCCGCGGGCTGTAGCGGTCGAGCAGCTTGCTGCGCATCGTGGCCTCGTCACCGCGGGCCAGCGCCAGCAAGAACTCGAAGATCACCAGCCGGGGGCGCAAATGACGCTTGAACAGATCCGGCTGCGCCAGGGCACGCTCGCAGTCCTCAGCAAGCGCTGGCCATTGCTGCGTCAGCGCACGGTGCATCTGCAGGCGCGCAAACTCATGCGTGGTGACGATGGTCTTCCTGCCACGGTCGAGCGTGATCCGCACTTGACCAACAAGTAGGCAAACTGGTTCATGCCCCCGAGGTCATCGTCTTGAAAGCCAGAACTCATGGCAGGAATCACGCAGTCCCTGGAAACGCCATCAAGGGCCAGAGCGCGAGCCTATGCCGCTTACCGCAACTGAATTCAACGCTCGAAAGCGTAGTGGGTCGTCGGTTTGCATCCAACTGACCAAATGTTCAATACCGCGCCGAGTGTTCTTGGCGGCTCATTGATACACCAAGATACCTATCAACAGTCAAAACAGCTGTATCCCGTTTCGCTCTGCCGGAAAAATAACGTGAGAGACAACTGCGACGAATAGCCTAATAATCAAAGCTACTGTTTGCCCTTCCATTCTCATCCAAAGCGAGAACAAATCCATGCCAGCGACCGCCGGTGTGAGCCTCCATTAATTCGTGCAATTCATGTACCAATTGTGGAACCCTATCTTCAGGATCGTCCAGGAACTTACTGACAAATACGCCATTCCGCACTAGAGAGTACTTCAGATCGACCGACCACCCCCCGTCGTAAGTCTCGTATTTGAACTCGCAGCGCATCGTATCGTATTTGCTCCCTGCAGACCGGTGCATCATCTCAAGAATCTGATTCAGAACTAGAACCTGCTGTTCTACACTCATTGTCCCGCCTCATTCCTAAAAAACTTCCTCATTATTATGCCATTGATTTCATAGTCAATCCTGACACTGTCCGGGCGAGGTGAAAAAGCATCAATTCTATTGAATCTTACGATCACTCGGCCGACCTCGTCCCCGTTAACCAACGCCGCCTTAATCTCGTTCTCCCAGCGCTTGAAAGCAGAATTGTTAAAATTCCCATCCTGAGGAAAAATATTAAACCGATCACACGTCCCACCAAACTGGCAAGCCTGAATATGACCCCCGACATCAGTCGGAAGCCCCTCCTTTCCGACTGCAGTCTGCCGCGCATCACGTACTCCCCTTGACAGGGAAGGAATGTAGCTAAGCTCATCGACCAAACCGCCTTCGTTTGTCCTAAACTCGATCCCGTTGCTTAGTCTAACGATTGAGTTCGGGGGTGGGTCATTTAGTATTTTGTATGCAGCATCGCCTCGCGTCACACCCGACGCGTCGAGCTCAATAATAGTCCGCTGTGCTTCTGGGGTGGCAGAGCCATGCACCTTGGCCCCGCCTGCTCGAGAGCCTGTTTGCCCAAGCCGCCCACCCCCTTTGCCGCCCCCACCCGAATCAGAGTCCAACAGCCCCACACCCATAACAGCAGCGAACATCGCCGGGTCCGCCAGCAACGTGTCGCGGACGTATTGGTCAACAGGCTTGCCGGGGTCGGACTCGTTCGACTGCAGGCGAGTCACCGCTGCAGCCAAGTCCTGCTTGCTGAAGGGCGAATCAGCCTGGCGAATCAGATAGGCGGTTGCCGCCGCCTCTGGTGTGAGCTTGCTGGCTGCTTCATCGCGCACTTGCGCATACAAGCTGCGTTCATCCTTGCGGTCCGCCACGCACTGCACGTCAGCGCCGCACATGGCCGCGATCCTGTCGTCGCTCAACAGCGCGACCTGGGCTTCCATGCCCGCCACCATGCTTTCGCAGCTGGCTACGCCCCGGCAGTCTTTGCCTGCATTGACGATTCGCTGGCGCACTTGTGGGTTGCGGACGGCATCGGGCTTGCTCAGGTAGTTGTTGACCACCTCGTTGAATGCCGCTGCGCCGCCGGCCCCACCACCCACCGCCGCGCCCGCAGCAGTGCTGACCAGTGCAGTCAGCCCGCTGGCGAGCGCCTCGTCCAGCGACTGCACGTCCTTGCGGTTGGCCTCGGCCAGCTTGTCGTCGGCAAACTTCCCCACCACCTTGATCGCCTGCCGGCCGAACTCCGCCGTGATCGCCACTTGCGCCGCGACCTCGGCCTTGACTTTCTCCTTGTTGAAGAGCTGCGCCAGCCCTACTTCGCGATCGCCGGTGCGCGCGTCGACATCGCCTGCTACCCCGGAAATGGCGGCCTTGCTTTCGGAGCGGGCCGAGTCGGCATCGGTGCCGATGCCAACGGCACCCAAGCCCGCGCCGGGCCGGCCGCCGGATGAGCCGCCGCCCGCCCCCATGCCGACGCTCACGCTCTTCGCGCTGTAGCTCGCACTGTTCTGCAGGTCGGTGGTGGTGGTGCCGCCTTGGGCTTCATAGCGGTTCTTGCCCGCGTCGATGGCCGCCTGCGTGCTGGTGATCTGCGCCCCTGTGAGATCGACCTGGCCCGCCACCTCCACCTGGAAGCCGCCGTCCCCCGCACGCAAGGCACTCTGTTCGCCGACGCTGAGGAAGTCGCTGCGGATGCGGGTGGCGCCGATCTGTACGCTGCCCCCGGGCGCTGGGCCGAAGGTGACGCTGCCACCTGCGCTGCGGCTGCGCTCCCGGTAGCGCGCCTGGTCCTGCAGGCTCTCGATGACCAGGTCGCCGCCCACCTGCGCCGACACCTGATCGCCCCGCACCACCGCGCCCATGAGCTCGGTGTTACCACCCGATTCGATGTGCACCGAAGCGCCAACGACGCGGCTGTTGTCGAAGGTAGTGCTGTTGCCCGCGCCCTCGCCCTTGCCGGTGCTGGCGCTTACCGTGATGCCTACGCTGCTGCCACTGCCTGCGTTGCCCAGGCTCATCCCCAGGCCGATGCTGCCGCTCTTGCTGCTGTTGCTGCTGCGCTCGGTGCTGGTGTTCTGCGAAGCCAGCAGCCGCACGGCGTCGTCGGCACTGATCGCCACCCGGCCCCCGGCCACGACATCGCTGCCCTGGACCACTGCGTCGCTGGCCGCGCCGCCGCCAGTGGCCCGGATGCGCACGTCGCCGCCGGCCACGACCGTGCTGCCCCGGCTCGTATCGGCCTGGCTGTGCTGCTGGCTGCGGCTGCTGGTGCCGCCCACGCTGAGGCTGACGCTGAGGCCGCCGACCTTGTCTGCTGCGTTGCCATCGACCCGTACCGCCGAGCCGTCCGCGCTCGTCTGGTCAGTAGGCACCCGGCCCTGTGCGTCGCCCTGCCCTGCAGCCAGTGCATCGAGCGCCGCGTTGACCTGCAGTGCAGCGTTGGCGCCTGCAAGGGCCTGAAGGCGGCTGCTGCGGGTGTTGCTGGCGGCTTGGAGTTGGCCTTGCGCGGCCTGCAAGGCGCTGAGCACCGGGCTGCTGATCGTAAAGCTGACGCCGCTTTGCCTGGACCTGGACACGGCGCTCTGAGCCGTCGTCTCCCGCGCTTCCTGGATCAGGACCTGCTCAGCCTGGATGTCAATGTCGCCTGCCGGGCTGACGACGTCACTCCCGGTCTGCAAGTACGCGCCACCTGCGACGAGCGCGACGTTGCCGGACAAGCTGCCAATCTGGCTGCCTACCGGGATGGTCGCGTCGGAGCGGGACGCCTGCTGCAGCTGCTGCTTGCCCGCCGTCAGGCCGCCACCCGTGCCGAAGATGCCGCTCTTGGTGCGGCTGCTGGCGGCTTGGCCTTCGCTGTGCTCCTGCGCGGCAATCACCTTCAGGTCGCGGCCTGCGTCGATCCTCAAGCCTTGATCCGCCACCACCTGGCTGCCCTGGACGACGACGTCCTGCCCGGCGCGCACCAGCACCGACTGCCCCTCGATCACGCTGCCCTCGACGTGGGTCGTCTCTTCGCGGCTGGTGCGCGTGCGGGTCGTGCTGCTGAGCAGCGAACTCGACTTGCGGTAGCCCTCCGTGAAGCTGTTCTGGGCGGTCGACATGGATTCGACGCGGACATCCCTGTCTGCTTCGATCACCGTGGCGCCTTGCTGGGCGCTGAGGTGGGCGCCGACCAAATGCACGTCCCCCTCTCCCTGATCGGCCGGCCCGGTCGCGCGCACCAGCAGGCTGCCCTGGGCCGACACGCTGCCGCCGACCACCGACTCGCTGCGGCTACTGGCACGGTTGAAGGCGCGACGCCCCACCGCCTGGATGTCCGTGCTCTCCGACGCCGTGGCCGCAGCGATGCTGACCTGGTCGCCCTGCAATCGGATGTCGCCCTGGGCGGCCAGCGTGCTGCCACTCAGGTGCAGGCGTCCGCCCGAGCCTGCGGCTTGCGCGGAATTGCGTCCGGCCAAGAGCACCAGGTTGCCAGCAGCGTCGAGTTCGCTGGCGACCTGCGTGGTGTGGGCTTCTTCCACGAAGCCGGTGCGGCCACGAACGCTGCGCCCCTGGGTCACATGGCTTTCAAGCCGGTACTCGCCTTGCACGGCGCTGACCGTGATGCTGCGGCCCGCCAGCGCCTGCAGGTCACCTTCGGCGCTCCGCAGTGAAGCACCCGTCACGGTGAGGTCCCGGCCAGCAGACACCAGCAGATCCTGGCCGGCCTGGATCGTCGCGATGCGGTCCGCCGCCATGCGTTCGCTCTGCACCACGCCGCGGCGGTTGGCGGCGCTCTGGTGCGTCTGCACCGTGCGCGTCTGCAGTACGACATCCCGGCCCGCCGAGAGGTCAACGCTCCCGGCGAGCGCGGCCACGCTGCCGGAGGTGTTCACCAGGTCGCGCTCGGCGCTCAGCAGCACGCTCTGCGTCGCCTGGATGCGGCCGCTATTTTCCAGGTCGTTGCCGGAAGAGGCTTCGATCCAGTCACCGGACAGCGTGCCGCTGTTGGTCAAGCTTCCCGGCGTGACGACGCTCACGCTGCCGCCCGCCATCAGCGTCCCGGTGGGCAGCAGGTCGCCGGACAAAGACCGGCGAAGATAGACCTGGGGCACCAACACGCGCTGCGTGCTCCCGTCGGGCAGCCGCACGTCCTGCTCCACCAGCCACACGATGTCGGTGCTCAGCAGCGCCATCTGTTCGCCGGTCAGCGCAATGCCGGGGGTCAGTTGATACCGATGGCCGAAGGCGGCCCCGGCATTCATCAGCGATAGATATTCCGACTCGGTATCGCCATAGCCGGCGAGGAAGCGTCGCCCGGTCAACGCGAGGATCTGGTCGTTGACCAGCTGCTGCTCGCTGAAGCCGTCCCCGTAACGCTTGTGCTGGCGCTGCGGATCGAGCGCCAACTGCCGCTGGAAGTGCTCACTGGAAAGGAAGCTGCGGTAGTTCGTGAAGGCCGGATCCGTCTCGACCAGGTAGCTCGCGGCAGGTCTTGTGTTCAGCACGAACAGGCTGCCAGCTGGCGCGCTCAGGCGCGGCGCCAGCGTCAGCACCACAGCCTGCGGCCTGGCCGAAGCGTCGCGCACCTCGTACCGCAGGGCCACGGGCACCTGTGCAGCGCCCTCCGCCCGCACGGCGGCGGCCGAGGCGCCCGGCGGCATGCCTTGCCGAATACCGGGCGCGCGTTCCGACACGCTGCCGGCCCGGCGATCCACGCGGCTGACAGTCCAGGCCTGCTGCTGCTGCAACAAAGGGGCGGGCTGCGACTGCGCCATCTGTGCCGCGCCCTCTGCCGGCGGGGACGGACGTTCCTGTGCTTCGTCTGCGCCGTCATTGCTCAGCGACTCGATCGATGACCATGCCGGCACGTGCGTCGTCCCGATCCTGGACGCTCCAGCGCCGACCGGCGCCGCGCCCGGTCGCTCGACGCCTGCAGGCAGCGCACCTGACACAGCCCGTGGGTCAACGGGCTGGCCGACCACGCTGCCTGCGCCCGAGGCCGCAGCGCCACCGTATCCGCTACCGATGGCGGTGGTGGCGCCGCCCTGCAAGGCGGCAGCATGCCGCACCACGACGCTGGTTTCGACATCCACCGTGATGACGGTGGGTGCCGGATTGAACGGCTGCTCCGGGTCCAGGCGGCGGCGGCGGCCGGAACCGAATCCACCCTCCGTCAGATTCGAATGCTGCGACGTGCCGGCATACGTGGTGATCTGCTGGCCCTGGGTCGCCAGGTTGCGCACGGCTGCGCGAATCCCGTCGTCGTCGGCCAAGCCGTTCACCATCAGATCGCCGCCGGCGACGATCCGGCTGTCACGGTTGGTGATATCGACGCCGTCGATCGTCATGCTGCCGCCCGACAGGATGCGCCCCGGCTCGCTGTTCACAATCTGCTCGCGCTGGACCGACGACGTCACTCTGAAGACGGTGTAGTCCCCGACCGAGTCGACTTCGTTCTCGTAGTCGACTTCCGCGTTGTATTCGTTAAGGGCTGCGCCAAGCTGGTCGCGTTTGACGTGGTATTCCGCATCCCACGCCTGTGTCAGGGCTCGCCAGTGGTTGCACTCGGGCGACTGCACGTCGGCGACGGACATGCCAGCGCTTTCCGTCTCCTGCGACACCGTGCAGCCCGCACCGGGCTCTGCTGGCCGCGGCCGATCCATCCGCGCGATGCCGAAGCGCTGGTAGGCGTCGGAATCCCACGTGTAGTTCCATGTGATGACATCGACGCAGTTGCCGCCGGCTTCGCTGTAGTCGCAGTTGCTCGACCGGCTGAAGATCGGCAGCATGTTCTGACGCCTGCCGTACAGCTCCGGCCGCACGATGCAGGTTGCATACATGGAGCGGTTTTCGACGCCGGAACACTGCGCCAGGTCATAGCGCCGGGTGCTGCCATCGGGCACGAGATAAGCGCTGGCCGGTCCTGCCGTCACCGCCCCCATGACGGTGCTGACGCCGCTGTTGGCATTCAAGATCGCGTCGGACCGCAGCGTCATGTCGCCTGCCGCTTCGATGCGCCCCGCGGTGTTGTTCAGGCTCTGCGCCCGAGCCGTCGCCTGCCAAGCACTCGTATCCAGCAGGCCACCGATGGACAGGCCGCCCAGGCTGTAGAGCAGCGCGTCGACACCACTGTTGCTAATGTTGCCCGCGCCGATGTCCAGCCGCTGCCGCGCCGCCATGGTGCCCGCTGCGCTGTTGCTCACGCTGCCGGCCTGCAGTGCGATGAAGTCGCCATAGATCCGCCCGGTATTGGCGATCACTGGAGAGGACAGCCGCGTATGGCCACCCGGTGCTGCGCTGCTGATCAGCCCGACGTTGCTCAGGTGAGCGCCGGCATCGAGGACCACGTTACCGCCACTGATCTCACCGGTGTTGGTGATGGCGGCGGTGCTTTGCGCACGCAAGGTGCCTGCGGCGTTCAAGACACCCGTGTTGACGATGTGGTGCGCACGAAGCGTGAGATCCTGGCGCGCGCTGAGCGTGCCCCCATTGCTGTAGTCGCCGTCGAGATCGACGGACAAGCTGGTGCCGCTGATCGTGCCCCCCGGGTTGCCGCTGGCCGTGCTCAGCGCCAGCAGGCCATCGGCGGTGACCGTGCCGCCTGTGTTGATCAGCGTGGGAGCCGACAGGCTCAGGTTGCGGCGGGCGGAGATGTCGCCGCCGGTGTTGTCGGTGGCCTGCGTGTGCAGCACTGCATCGCGGTCGGCGGCCATCCTGCCACCGTGGTTGTCCAGCAAGGGGCTGGCGACTTCAAGGTCACGGCCTGCAATGCGGCCTGCAACACTGCTGCCGTCCAGCACGGTCGCCCGGTTGCTGATCGACTGCGTCGCAGCCAGCGTCATGTCGTGTGCGGCCACCAGCGCGCCAGCGTCGTTGTCGATGCGCGCGGCCGCCACGGCCACCGAGCCCGCTGCACTCTTGACGGTGCCGCCGGTGTTGAGCACCTGCTGCGCGGCGGCATCGATCCGCAGGCCCTGCGCGCCGGACAGCATTCCGCGGGTGTTGTCGACGGTGCCGCCGATCGTCAGCGCGAGCTGCCCGAGCGCTGCAACCGAGCCACCGCGGTTGTCCAGCCCGCCTGCAAGCATCGTGAGGCCGCCCGCGGAGCCCAATGCTCCGGACGCGTTGCGAAGCGTCCAACCGCGGGTGTCAAGCGTGACGTCGTTGCCGTGGATCCAGCCGCCCTCGCCGTTGTGCAGTGCCATCGTCGTGGCATGCAGCACACCGCCGGCCTGCAGGGTCGCAGAGGCAGTGTTGTCCAGCAGACCGACGAGCAAATCAAGATCACCGGCCGCCGACGTGAGGCCTGCACGGTTGAGGTAGTCGCCCGTGCCGGTCACGATCGAGGCGTTGCCATGCAGCGCCGAGATGCGGCCGCCTGCACCGTTGTCCACACGTGCCGCGCTCAGCACCAGCGAAGGCCGGGAGCCGCCGTTGCCAGTGGCCGCGAGCAATGCCCCGCCGCGATTGAGCAGCTCGCCTGCACTGACGTTGAGCTGGCCGAAGGCGGACAACAAGCCGCCGTCGTTATCGAGCGTGCCTGCCGTCTGCAGGTCCAGCGTACCGTCGCGGCCGATGCGGCCCGCCAAAATCGAGCCGGTGTTGTTGAGGGCAATTGCGCGCAGACTCAGCGCCTGCGCCGCGACCGTCGCCTGCGCGCCGGCATCCTGCAGGTTGTCCAACGTGGCGACTGACAGCAACGCGTCGCCACCGGCCACGATGGTCGCTGAACCACCCGCCGTTGCTCGGTTCGTCAAGGTGTGCGCCTGCGTGTCGAGGTGGAGCGCCTGCGACGCACTGAGGCTGCCGCCGCTGTTGTCGAAGCTCAATGTCGTGGCGCGCAGGTGGCCAGCGCTGACCATGGCGCCGCCCACGTTCGAGGTGTGCCCCGCATCCAGCACGAACGAAGCCCCGCGGGCCTGCATGCGCCCACCCGTATTGACGAGCTGCCCCGTGTGCATGTCCAAGTCGGTCGCCGCATCGAGCAGCCCGCCTGCGTTGTCGACCTTGCCGGCACGCATTGCCAACGTGCTCGACGGCGCACCGGAGAGCGATGCTGCGGATGACTGGGGCACCTCGGTGCGGATGATTCCCTCGCGATTGCTGAGGGTGCCCTGCACCGCGACGTTCAGGCTGCCCATGCTCTCGATCTGGCCCTGGTCGTTGACCAGCCCGCCGGCTTCGATCTTCACAGTCCGTTCGCCGCGCACGAGTGTCTGCACGGTGGTCATCTGGTCTGCCACCGTCAAGGTAAGGTCGCGCCCAGCCAGCACTTGAGATTGCACGCCCAGATCGGAGGCAGTGCTGTACAACGATTGCGCCGTCAGCGTCAGGTCGCGGCTGGCGCCGATGCTGCCGCCGGCATTGGCGACGACGCCGCTGGCGCCGAGGCTGACATCGGCCGCCTGCAATGCACCGTCGCCGTTGAACCAGCTGCCCACCACCAGCGTTGCGGTGCCCGGGCTGGCCACTGATCCGCCAGCGTTGCTGACGATCCCGGTCTGCAGCTGCAGCCCATGCTGCGCCTGAATCAGCCCGCCTGCTTGGTTGCTGACGGCATCGCGCACCGCCAGGATGAGCCGAGCATCCGTCGCGCCTTCGGCCTGCAACACGCCAGCATCGTTGCTCAGGCGTTCTGCCTGCAAGTGCAGCGTGCCGCCTGCCAGGATCTGCCCACCGTGATTGGTCGCAGTCTGGCTGACCACGATGTCGGCATCACCCGTCGCCTTGATCAAGCCCGGCGTCTTGCCGGCCTCCGAGCTCTTCCGCTTGGTGCTGCGCCGGTTGCTCAAACCTTCTGCGCGCAGCGTGAGATCGCTGCCGCTTTGAATGAGCCCGCCTGCATTGACGAGCTGCCCGCTCGCATGAAGGTCAAGCGCCTGAGCGGCGAGTGCACCGTCGTCGTTGGTAAAGACGCCGGTGCGCAGCACCGTGCGGCCATGGCTCGTGACCAGGCCTTGGACGTTGATCAGCTCGCCAGCGGACAGGCTCAGCGCGCCGCTGCCGACGATGCGGCCTCGGGTGTTGTCCAGAACGCCTGCCCCGGACTGCGCAGGCGCCGGGCCGAGCGTGTCGATCAGCAGACGCTCGGCATGAATTTCGCCGCCTTCATTGCGCAAAGCGCCGCTGCGCAGCATGGCTGCGCCGCCGGCTACCAGCACGCCGACGTCGTTGTCAGTACCTGAGGCATCGATTTCCAGTGCACGCCCGGCCAGCACATGACCACCGCGGTTGATCAGCGGACCGGCCAGCAACCGCACGTTGCCCGTAGCGCGCAAGGTACCGCCGTCGTTGACCAGCGCCTGGCCAGCGGTGTCGATGCGCAGATCGGCAAGCTGCGGTACGTCACCCGAGCGGCCGGCAGCAATGCGGCCTGCAGCATTGTCCAGGCGTGCCGAACGGAGATCGACCCCACCCTGCCCGACGATTTCGCCTGTGCGATTGCTGATGGCGCTGCCACGGGCTGACAAAGCCCCCACCGACGCCAGCGTGCTCTGGTCGTTGACCCATTCGCCTGAGGCCTGCAACTGCAGGGCACCTCCTGCAAGCATGCGGCTCGCGCCGATGTTCTCGACACGTCCCGCCTCGATTCGCACGTCAGCCAGGCTCTGCAGGTCGGCACGATGGGTATTGACGATCGCGTGCACCGTACTGACAAGCAGCGGCCCATTGGCGCCAATGCTGCCGGCCTCGTTTCGCACGGCATCGGCCCGCAGGGTCAGCGCCGCCTGGGCCGCGACTTCTGCTCCCTCGTTCAGGAGCTCGCCACGAATGCCCAGCTCCATTGCCCCGTTCGACGCGATCAGGCCCTGAGCGAACGTCGCACTGCCTGCCGGCGCAGCAGACGGTGGCCGGTGGTTGCGTAGCGCTGATGCACTGATGCCTAGAGCGTCGCCGCTTTGCAGCAAGCCCTGGTTGTCCAGCGCGCCCGACAGGGCCAACGTCAGCGAGCCGACGGCCTGAAACAGACCGCTGTTGGCAAGGTCGCCGGTCATAAGGTGGGTTCGGCCACTCGAGCTCACCACGCCGCTGTTGCGTATGCTGGCGGCCTGGATGCGGGCATCGCGACCAGCCACAATGCGGCCGGTGTCAACGTTCAGCAGCAGTCCGCGGGTATCGAGCACCAGCGAGCCCGTGGCCTCCTCACGCCCCACCCCTGCCTGAAGTCGCCCGCTGGTGTTGTCGACGCCACCGGCACCCGCATCCACGCGCAGATCACCGCCCGCACCGATCATGCCGCCCCGGTTGTCGAGCGCTTGGGCAAGGCCGAGGTCGAGCGCCTGACCAGCGCTCACCACGCCTGCAGTGTTGGACATCCGGGTAGCGCGCAAGTGCAATGCGCCCTCGGTGCTGGCAATGGCACCCTGCGTGTTGTCCACCATGCCGGCGGCCAACTGCAGAGCTTGGTCGGCGATCAGCCGACCAGCGCGGTTGTCCAATGCTGCGCCGCCCGTGTCGAGCCTGAGCGTGCTGGCGCTGGAGATTTCGCCCCCCGCATTGGAGACCACCCCGCGCGAGACCACATCGGTCGGCCCCGCGGCCGTGATCGTGCCGCCTAGGTTGCTGAGCGAGCCGCTATCCAGGCGCAGGGTTGTGCCGGCTTCAATGCGCCCAAAGTCGTTGACCAGCGATGCGGCATCGATCCTCAACGACTCCCGCGCGAAGACCCTGCCTTCTCGGTTGTCCAGCACCAACGCCACGGCACTGGGGCCCTCCAAGCCTGCCAGCGTGACGCTGCCGCCGCCGATGATGTCTGCACCGTGGTTAACCAGTTGCCGGGCACTCACCCTAACTTCGCGGCCAGCCACGATGAGCCCTGACTTGGATTGACGCAGGCTGGCGCCCTCCACCCGCAGATCGCGGCCCGCCTGGAGGGATCCGCCGTCGAGCAACAGATCGCCCTGAACAGTCACATCCCCATCGGCACCCGCTTGAACCCTGCCGCCCGCTCCTTGCAATCGAATGGCGTTGACGCGGACATCGCTACGGCCGTCGATCAGCCCGCCGCTGTTGATCAGGGTTCCGACAACCACATCTAGCATGCCCGCTGCTCGCACGAGGCCACCAGCGTTGTCGAACTCGCGACCTTGTGTGTCGAGGCTGAGCGCCCCGCCGGTGGTGATGACGCCGCCACGGTTGTTCACTCGGCCCTGCGTCAGCCAGAGGCTGCGCGGCTCGGCTGGCGTCAGGTCCCCACCCGCGATGAGACTGCCCTGTTCGTTGTCGAGGAGACCTTGGCCCAGTGCAATCCGCACCTGCGGTGCGCTGATCCGGCCCGCCTGGTTGCCCAGGCCAGCGGCGGTGAGGCTGACCGCCTGGTTGCTGAGGATGTTGCCGCGCTGGTTGTCGATCTGCGTCGCAAGCAAGCTCAGCGCACCACCTGCCGCGAGCGTGCCATCCAGATTCGACAGGCCTTGTGAGCTGCCTTGCAACTGCAGCGAGTGCTGCGCGGTCATGCCCGAACCGTCGTTTTCGATCCGCCCAGCCGTGGCCAGAAGATCCGTTCCCGCCGACAGCATCGCACTTCGTCCTGCAGCGTCACGCCGATTCAGCAACTCGTCAGCGTTGAGCCGCAGGGCCCTCCCGGCGGCAATCGTGCCCCCGGCGTTGTCCAGCCGCCCCGCGGCCGCATCCACGCTGACGGCACCGTCACCCACGACGAGACCTTGTGTGTTGATCAAGCCTTGCCGCGCCAGCACCGTCACGTCCGATGCGGACGAGACGAGGCCCTGGCTGTTGTCCAAGCTGCCTGCCTGCAACGTCACCCCTGTCGCAATGCCGGCCGCTGCTGCTGCAGCAGGCGTCAGCGTCGACACGATCTGCCCACTGCGGTTGACGACCGACGCCGCCTGCAGGGACAGCGTGCCGTCGGACAGGAGTGCCCCGCCGCTGTTGTCGAGCAGGCCATCGGTCAACACCACGTCGATCGAGCGCTTGGCTGACACCAGACCATCGCGGTTGCTCATCGCGCCATCCAGCGATAGGCGCACGTCGGCGTCGCTAGAGACTTCTGCTGGCCGACCGGCGGTGCCTTCATTGCGCAGCAGGCCGGCCCGGATGCTCACCCCGGCAGCCCCCAGAAGCTGACCCTCGCTGTTGTCAAGTTGCCCTGTTGCGGCCAGGTCAAGCAGTCCGCTCGTGACCACCGTGCCGCCTGCATTGCGTATGTCAGCGGCTCGGGCTGTGATGCCCGCACGGGCTTGCCATGCGCCGGCCATGTTGGTCCAACGTCCGGCGGCAACGACGTTCAGCGGCCCCTGCGCCACGACCTGAACTGTCTTTGAATGAAGCTCACCGTCGCGAGCCACCAGCCGGGCATCGGCAGCCGAAGTGATCTCACTGCCATCGAGCTGGAGCTCGCCGGCTTCGATCCGCAAACTGCGCTGCGCCTGCCACCGCCCCGACGTATCGTGCAGATGACCAGCAACCATGTTCAGCGAGCCCGTGCTGTGCAGCACCCCGCTGGTGTGGGCCGCACCGGCAACGGTCAGGCTCAAGGAACCCATAGGGTCCCGCTGGACGGTGGATCCCGTATGGTGCAGTTCGGCGGCCTCCAGGCTGAGGGTGCCCGCCGCGTCCAGCTTGCCCGCCTGGCGCAGCACACCGCCGCTGTTCAGCACGATGTCGCCGGGCCGACTGCCATCCACCTGCATGGCCGTCGACACGCTGCCGCCGAGCACCATGTCGCCCGTGCTCGCCAGGTTCACGCCGAGCGCGCCGTGGCTGTCCGCCAGGCTCAGCTGGCCATCGACCGACAGCGTCAGGTTGCCCTGCAAGGCGGCCAGCCGGCCGGTGGAATTGACACCCAGCCCGCGCTCGGTGGCCAGCAGGTACACCTGCCCTGCGAACATGGCCCCGAGCTGCTTGACGTCGACCGCGAACATCGGCGCGGCGCTGCCGTCGGCCGCGCTGCTCGGCGTGACCTCGGGTGCCTGGCCCAGCCTCGCATAACCGACGTCGTTGCCCCCGGCGACCACGTGCAGCCGGCGCGCCCACACCTCGCCGCCGATGGCTAAGCCGCGCGCAAGAAGGTCCAGCTGTTCCAGCGACGTGGCATCCAGGCCCTGGGCGCCGACCTCGATCAGGCCGGTGCGGATCTTGATGCCCTGCAGGGCTCCTTGCGCCCCGTACTGCGGCACCCCCGTGCCGAGCACGGCCCGGTCGGTGTTGATGAAAGCCAGCCCGTCGACGACCAGGCCGTTGGGGTTTGCGATCACCAGATCGGCCTTGCGCCCCGCCACCTCGATGGCCCCCAGCAACTGGCTGCGCTGTGTGCCCAGGACTTCGTTGACGATGACCTTCGCGGGCACGTAACCCAGCTGCGGATTGCCGGCCACCCAGCCGCCAAGCTGCGTCTGGGTACTGCCGGCCGAGTTGTTGAAGATCAGGCCGCGGCGCTCGACATTGAAGTCGGTGTAGAGGTTGCGGCTGACACCTGCCGCGCTGGGCGGCGCGATGTGCACGATGGGCACGCCATTGGCCGCCGCGTCCATCAGGGGCCGCTGACCTGCGGGCGCGCCTGCGTGTGGGGTGAGCGGCAGCGTCTGGGCCTGGGCGTCGTGCAGGGAGCCGATCGACCCGACGAACAGAGCCGCCGCGCAAGTCACGGCGCGCAGCGCGTTGGTCAGGGCGGGCGGTTGCACAGCGCGCCGGCGGCGCGTCTGGCCGGTGCGACCCGACGCGCTGGCCGCCGTTTCCTGCACGACCATGTAGTTGCCACGGGTACGGTTAAAGACGACGCGGTGCAGCTGGCTGTTCATGACACCCCCTTGGGCGTGGACAGGTCCGCCCGGCAATGCAGCGGCGTAGGGATGCGCGGGCACTGGCGCCGCGCGCGGATGGAACTGCCTGACTCAGAAGGCGTAAGTCGCGCTGGCGTAAGCGCTGGTGCGCGCCGTCTTGAAGCCCTCGGGGCGCTTGAGCGGCTTTGCCAACGTGAAGTCGAACTGCCATTGGCTCAGCCGCGCGCGCACGCCGAGGGCCGCGCCCGTCAGTCGGTGCCCCGGCAGGCTGGCATCGCTGGGGCCCCAGACGCGCCCCATGTCCAGGGCGGCGACAGCCTGGAAGTCACGGCCCCAAGCCTGCACCGGGGTCGTCAGTTCGTTGCGCCACACCCAGCCGCTCTCAGCCATCAGCACCGCATCCCCATCGAAGCCCCGCACGCTGGCCCGGTTGCCGATGGCGAACTGGTCGATGCTGGTGCTGTAGTCGCGGTTGAACTGCGCCTTCATGCTGGTGTGCAGCTGCCACCGGCGGGGCGAGTCGGCCGCGCCGCCGGCCTGTAGCTCCGGCAGCGCCGCGCTGGCGTTCAGCAGCCAGATGCGCGGGCGCAGCGTGGGTATCGGCAGCCCGTCAGCGTCGCGTGCCAAGTGGATCAGGTCGGGTTGGGCCCGCAGCCAGGGCATGCCGCGCCGGTAGCCAAGTTCCAGCTCGACGCGACCGGTTTGGCCGAATAGCAACTGCCAGCTCAAACCGGTTTCCAGGGCCGTGGTGCGACGCTGGGCGGTGACCAATTCGACGTCGTCCAGATGGCTGTGCGCACGGCGGCTCGACAGCGCTGCATGTAGCCCCGTCTTGCTGGCCGCCGTGCGCCACACCGTGTGCTGCCAGCGCAGTTCCGCGGACCGCGATTCACCACGCGACAGTGGCGCGGCAGACGTGAGCCGGATGCGCTGCGCGAAGCGGCTGCGCGACAGGCTCAGGCTGAAGGTGTTGTAGCCCCACGGCAGGCTGTAGCTGATGCTGCTGCCCATGCTGCGGCGGCTCGGCCCGGGGGATTCGGCATTGCTGTTGAAGCCGAGGCTGAGCACGTCGTTCAAGCCCGTCGGATTGTCGAGCGCCGTATTGACGGAGAGCTGGGTACGCCCCATGGGCCGCCCACCGGCGTTGTCCAGCGTCAGCCCGCCCCGCAGCCGATCACGCCAGGGCCCGACGCGCCGCAGGATGGTGACCACGCTGGTATCGGGCTGCTCACCCGGCGCCAGCGTGGTGGTCACCGTCTGGCTGGGCAGCCGCTTCATCTGCTCGACACCCTGCTCCAGGTCGCGGCTGTCGAGCAGGCGGCCGTGGCCGGTGGGAAATGCGTTGCGCCAGCTCCCCCAACGCATGTCGGGGCCGCCCTCGGGGCTGTCCGCATCCACGAACCGGATCTCGGCGATGCGCCCGGCATGCAGCGTGAACCGGACCTCGCCATGCTGCAGCGTCTGCGGCCCCAACGAGACGCGGCTCGTCACGTAACCCTGCTCGATCAACAGCGCATCCAGGTGGCCGGCGATCAAGCCCAGGCCGGCCGCACCGATGCACAGGCCCCGATAGCGCTCGGTGGCCGCCAGCAGCCAGCGCAGGCGGTCGGAATCCGGGCCGTCGAGTTTGAAGTTCGTGATGGGGAAGCAGGGTTGCTCGACGGGCAGGTCCGGTGGCGACAGGCTGCTGCCAGCGGGCCTGAGCACATCGGCCTTCGGCACCTGCGACGCCTGCTGGGCCCGGTCGCGCTCCGCCTGGCGGCGCAAGCCTTCGTCGACGCTGGCACCCACGTCCTGCGCACACAGGCCCATGGCCGGCCAACCCACCACCAACAGGACGACCCACCAGCCCGGGGTTGTCCGCGCCCTTGCGCTGGCGGACGCTGCCGACGCGGAACGCTCCGATGGCTGCGCGTTGTTCCATGACATCTGCGACCCCCTTTCGTGTGGAGTTCAGTGACCAAGGCGGCGTGGACGATGGCTGCAGCCGGGGATATGCCAACGGACATGGGCAACGACGGCGACCAGCGGGTGATTAACTTCGGAGGACAGCCGCGTACGGCTCAGGCGAATGCAGCGCCGGACCATGCGCACAAGGACGACGCACCGAAAGCGGCCTGACGTGCGGCCATGGGCGTGCTGCGTGGGCGGCAGGACGTGCGACGCAGGTCGCACCAACACTCGCGAATTGCACGCCCTGTCGATCGATCACTCGATCGCGGGTGGCGTTTGATCGATTGAAATGATATGCAACCGATGCGGAGTGCGCATGCTCCACCTGACGTCAAGCAATGGCAATCTGGAACAATTGCACGATCCAATTCAGAGGCGACCAGGAGCGGCTATCTTCTGCTGTCGAATTGTGTCAATTGCAATGCACTCGGATCGCTGGCGCTTGATGGCCTAGTAGCCAAAATGGGTCTTCGCTTTCCCGCTTCGATCCACAACAATCTCGAAAGTCTTCCAGTTACCACCTGTGTGGTCCAGCATCAAATCGTGCAGCCGGCGCACGAGTCGGGATACATCTCTCGCTGGATCTTCCAGCACCGATTGGCACAAACGACCACCACGAACAAAAGAAAATGTTGAACCCACGGACCAGTCACCGTCTTCAATGTAGTAATCGAATTCGCACGTCATCTCCTCATAATCAAATTCTGCGGACTGGCTCATGACCTGAGTGATCTTCTGCAAAAGTTCTACTTGCTGGTAGATGTACATGACGCCCGCCTTGCTTTCATGAATTGTTGCGTTGAGATTAGCCAGCCGAATGCTCGCCTTCCAGACCATCTCGAGCCACAGGCTTTCTGCATGACGGAGGCGCCACATCTGAATGTGCACACGGTCGATAGGTCGCCGGATAGAGCCGGCGTGCCGATGGCGTCGCCCTGCAAGCGGACAGATGTCCGACTTCACCGACACAGCATCAAAGGCATGGATGAAATCGGCCGAACGATCCTGCGATGGAGGCCGCATCCGCCCCATGGCGCGTTGCCATGAAAGCCAACGCCACCAACGCTGCAGGACGTCACGACACCCGCCGCCACATGGCGGACTTACCCCATCAGGGGTATTCAGCGGGCGGTCAAAGCCGCCGCGTCAACCGCGCGCCCAGGCCCACCGCCGCCCCCATCACCCAGAACACCGGCGCCACGCCCAGCGCGGCGCCGGTGGCGCCGAACAGCAGCGGCATCAGCGTGCTGGCGGCATTGATGGTCATCGAGCGCAACGCCAGGGCTTCGCCGTGGCGGTCGTGCGGCGTCAGCGCATGCAGGGTCGACATGATCATCGGCTGCACGCAGCCCAGCGTCAGCCCCAGCACGGTGGCGCAGGCGCCCATCAGCCAGGGCGAGTGGATGAACGGGTACAGCATGAACACCGCGCCCGTGGACAGCATGGCCGCGCGCAGCACCACCGCCGGCTGCAGCCGCGCCGCCATCAAGGGGATGAGCACCCGCACGCCGGTGACGGCCAGCGGGAACACGCCCAGGATCAGCCCGATGGTCGAAGCGCTGAACCCGCGTTCATGGCCCAGGATGGGCACCGCGAAGCTGTGCACGTCCCAGCATGCCGACAGCAGCCAGTTGATACCCAGCAGGCTGCCGATGCCGGGCAGTCGCAGCAGGTCCCAGGCCTTGCGGCGGCCTGCATCGCGGGGCCGCGGCGGCGGCGTCTCGCGCGGCACGCTGCGGGCCAGCACCGCGGCGCACAGCGGCAGCGCAAACAGGAACAGGTAGGCCGCGCGGAAGCCGGCCAGGTCGATCAGGGCCCCGGCCGAGACCGCGCCCACCACGTTCGACAAGGCCGGCGCCAGGCCCAGCCAGCTGAACACCCGCATGCGCTCCACCGCATTGCCGGCATTGCGCCCGGCGGTGCGCTGGATGGTGATCAGCCCGACGTTGGCGCCGCCGCCGCACAGCACCGCCGCCAGCCCCAGCAGCAACCACTGGAGTGCGCCGGGCGCTAGCCAGGTGCCCAGCACCGGCAGGCCGGCACCCAGCGCGGTCATGGCCACCGCCGCCCGCATCGGCCGGTGGTAGCCATGGCGGTCGGCCATGCGCCCGGCCGCCAGCGCCAGCAGCACCGCCGAGACGGCGAAGAGCGCCATCAGCAGGCCCACGGACAGCGCGCTGCCGCCTTGCTGCAGCAGCTGCAGCGGCGCGGCCAGCCGCACGCCGGCCATCGCGCCGTGCAGGCCGATCTGGCCGCCGATCAGGGCCAGCAGCGCCCGCGGCGGCAGGCCGGCGGGCTGGTCGGTGGACGATGCCTGCGCCGCCTCAGGCATTGGGCGTGGCTTCGTCGTCGAACTCCAGCGTGCCGGGCAGCAGCTGCCGTGCCAGCGCCTCGGGCATCGCCTCCACGCTCTTGAGTTGGCGCGCCATCGCGCGGGTACGCACATGGGCCTGGTCGATGGTGCTGCTGGCTTCGTCCAGCTTCTTCTTGGTCTTGGCCAGCACGTCGCCGAACTTGGTGAACTCGGTCTTCACCGCGCCCAGCACCTCCCACACCTCGGCACTGCGCTTTTCCAGCGCCATGGTGCGGAAGCCCATCTGCAGGCTGCTCAGCGTGGCCAGCAGCGTGGTGGGGCCGGCCAGCATCACCCGGTGGTCGCGCTGCAGCGCCTCCACCAGGCCCGGCCGGCGCAGCGCCTCGGCATACAGGCCTTCGGTGGGCACGAAGAGGATGCCGAAGTCGGTGGTGTGCGGCGGCGCCACGTACTTCTCGCGGATGCTGCGGGCCTCGCGACGCAGTTGCAGCTCGATGCCCTTGGCCGCAGCTTCCACCGCCACCGGGTCGGCCCGCTCCTGGGCCTGCAGCAGGCGCTCGTAGTCCTCGCGCGGGAACTTGGCGTCGATGGGCAGCCACAGGGGCGCGCCGTCGTCGCGGCGGCCGGGCAGTCGGATCGCGAACTCCACCCGCGCGCCGCTGCCGGCGATGGTCTCCACGTTGGTGGCGTACTGCTCGGGCGTGAACACCTGCTCCAGCAGGCCGGCCAGCTGCACCTCGCCGAAGATGCCGCGGGTCTTCACGTTGGTGAGCACCCGGTGCAGCGAGCCCACGTCGCGCGCCAGCGCCTGCATCTCGCCCAGGCCCTTGTGCACCTGCTCCAGCCGCTCGGCCACCTGCTTGAAGCTCTCGCCCAGGCGCTGCTCCAGCGTGGCGTGCAGCTTCTCGTCGACCGTGGCGCGCATCTGCTCCAGCTTGCGTTCGTTGTCCTGCTGGATCGTGGCCAGGCGGGCGTCCACCGTCTGCCGAACGTCCAGCAAGCGCTTGTCGGTGGCCTCGGACATCAGCCGCAGCTGCGCGCCCAGGGTGTCGCCGAAGCGGCGCAGCGCGGTGTCCTGCGCCTCGCGGCCGGCCAGCAAGGCGCGGCTCAACTCCTGGCGGGTGCTGCTGGCGCTGCGGTCCACCTCGTCGCGCAGATCGCTCACCAGCCGTCGGCCATCGCCGCGCAGCAGCAGCACCACCAGCAGGATCAGCACGACGAGGGTGACGACGAGCAGCGCGAGGACAAGCGTTTCGATGGCGGGCATGCCGCCATTCTCGGCCAGCGCTTCAGTCCGGTTGGTTGGGCTGCACCGGCTCGCAGATCACTTCCGAGGTCACCGAGTTGGCGATGAAGCATTGCTCATGCGCCTCGTGGTGCATCTCCGCCAGCTCCTGCGCGCTGGGCAGGCGATCACCGGAAAAGCGCACCTCGGGCTTCAGCGTGACCTGGGTGATGGACACCTTGCCCGCTGCGTTCTGCTGCATGGTGCCCACCGCGTCGTCGCGGTAGCTGTCCACGCGGAAGCCGCGCTGCGCCGCGATGGACAGGAACCACAGCATGTGGCAGCTGGACAGCGAGGCGACGAAGGCCTCCTCCGGATCGACCGCCGATGGATCGGAGAACGGCACGCGCACCGCATGCGGCGACGACGACGCCGCCACCTCGGCCCCGCCATCGAAGCGCCAGGCATGGCGGCGGCTGTAGCGGTTGTCGGTGAAGGCATCGGCCTCGCCGCGCTGCCAGCGCACCTCGGCGCGGTGCTCGGATGCGCCGCTGCGGCTCACCGGATCACCTCGGGGTTGACGGGCGTGGGCGCGCGCTGGCCCGTCAGCGCGGCGATCAGGTTGTCGGCCGCCAGGTCGGCCATCGCACGCCGGGTGCGCACGGTGGCGCTGGCGATGTGCGGCGTGAGCACCACGTTGGGCACGGTCAGCAGCGCGGGGTGCACGTTGGGCTCGCCCTCGAAAACGTCCAGCCCGGCGGCGGCGAGGGTGCCGCGCTTCAGCGCCTCGGCCAGCGCCTCGTCGTCCACGATGCCGCCGCGGGCGATGTTGGTCAGCGTGGCGGTGGGCTTCATCAGCGCCAGCTCGGCAGCACCGATGGCATGGTGGCTGGCCGCCGAATACGGCAGCACCAGCACCAGGTGGTCGGCCTCGCGCAGCAGTTCCTCCTTGCTCACGTAGCGGGCGTTGATCGGCGCTTCCTGCTCGGCCGGCAGGCGGCTGCGGTTGTGATAGATCACGTTCATGCCGAAGCCCAGCGCGCCGCGCCTGGCAATGCCCTGGCCGATGCGGCCCATGCCGAGGATGCCCAGCGTCGCGCCGTGCACGTCGCTGCCGGTCAGCAGGTTGTAGGACCAGCGCGTCCAGCGGCCGTCGCGCAGGTAGTGCTCGCCCTCGGCGATGCGGCGGGCGGTGGCCATCATCAGCGCGAAGCCGAAGTCGGCGGTGGTCTCGGTGAGCACGTCGGGCGTGTTGGTCACCAGCACGCCGCGCGCGGTGCAGGCCGGCACGTCGATGTTGTTGTAGCCCACGGCCATGTTGCACACCGCCTTGAGCTGCGGATTGGCGTCCAACAGCGCGGCGTCGATGCGCTCGCCGCCGGCCACCAGCACGCCCTCGTGGCCGGCGAGCTGGCCCGCCAGCGCACCGGGTGGATGCTGCACGTCGCCCTCGTTGGGCGTGACCTGGAAGTGCTGCGCCAGGCGCTGCAGGGTCTCGGGGAAGATCTCTCGGGTGACGAGCACGGACTGCATGGCTGCGCCTTTCTGGTGAGGTTCGATCAATCAAGGAAACGGGTGAAGCCCGCCACCGGCTCGCGGGCGGTGCGCAGGCTGTTCTCGATGGCCGCAGGATCGGCATGGCCCAGCGCCATGCCGCACACCAGTGCCTCGTTGGCGGGTGCGCCCACATGCGGCAGGATGAGGCGGTGCCACTCGATGAAGGCGGCCTGCGGGCAGGTGTCCAGGCCGCGGGCGCGGGCGGCGATCATGATGTTCTGCAGGAACATGCCGTAGTCCAGCCAGCTGCCCTGCTCCATGCGGCGGTCGATGGTGAAGATCAGGCCCACCGGCGCATCGAAGAACAGGTAGTTGCGGCCATGCTGCTGGTGCATGCGCTCGCGGTCGGCCTTGCCAATGCCCAGCAGGCCGTACAGGCCCCAGCCGGTGGCGCGGCGCCGCTCGATGTAGGGCGGGAACCAGTCGGTGGGGTAGTAGGCGTATTCGGCCTGGTGCTCGGCGCGGGCCTGCGGGTCATCGTGGGCGGCGACCAGCTTGCCGCACAACGTGGCCAGCGGCTCGCCGGTCAGCACGTACACCTTCCAGGGCTGCACATTGGAGCCGGAGGGCGCCTGCGCGGCCACCTGCAGGATGTCCTCGATCACCGGGCGTGGCACCGGCGTGGGCAGGAAGCGGCGGATCGAACGCCGGCTGGTGATGGCCTCGTCGGCCGTCATGCGTCCACCCGCAGCGGCTGCAGCGCGGCCAGCAGCGCGGGCGGCAAGGCCATCGGCCGGCGGTTCAATCGGTCGACGTACACATGCACGAAGTGGCCGGCGGCGGCGCACAACGGCTCCCCCTGGCCGAACAGGCCGATCTCGTAGCGCACGCTGCTGCGGCCCACGCTGGCCACCCGCATGCCGGCTTCCACCACCTGCGGAAAGCTGAGCGAGGCGAAGTAGTTGCAGTGCGTCTCGATCACCAGCCCGATCGACTCGCCGGCCTGCGGATCGAGCGCGCCGGCCTCGATGAGGTAGCGGTTCACCGCGGTGTCGAAGTAGCTGTAGTACACGACGTTGTTGACGTGGCCGTACACGTCGTTGTCCATCCAGCGGGTGGGCACCTCGGTGAAGTGGCGGTAGGCGCCGCGCGGCTGCGGCTGGGGGCGGGCTGTTTCGCTCATCCGGTGCATTCTTCCATCGGCTCGGCCCGGCGGTCGGCCTGCCAGGCCTGCCACTGGCGCTGGGCTTCGCGCAGCGTCTGCAGGTGCACCGCCACCGAGTCGTCGATCACCCGGCCGTAGCCGCCCGCCATGCTGATGGCCACCGGCACGCCACGTTCACGACAGGCGGTGAGCACCCGGCGGTCCCGCTCGGCCAGGCCGGCGGCGCTGATCTTCAGGCGGCCCAGGCGGTCGCCTTCGTGCGGGTCGGCGCCGGCCAGGTAAAACACCAGGCCCGGCAGGGCGGCCTGGTGGCGCTGCCACAGCGTGGCCAGCGCACTGTCCAGCGCGGCGAGGTATTCGTCGTCGGCGCAGCCGTCGGGCAGTTCCACGTCCAGGTCGCTGGCCTCCTTGCGGAAGGGGAAGTTGCGCGCGCCGTGCAGCGACAGGGTGAACACGCTGTCGTCGTCGGCAAAGATGGACGCAGTGCCGTTGCCCTGGTGCACGTCCAGGTCGATCACCGCCACGCGCAGCAGCCGCCGGTGGTGGCGGTGCTCCTCGGCCTGCATCAGCCGGGCGGCCACCGCCGCATCGTTGAACACGCAGAAGCCGCTGCCCTTGTGCGCATAGGCATGGTGGGTGCCGCCGGCCAGCTGCGCGGCCACGCCTTCGCGCAGCGCGGTGCGGGCGGCGCAGATGGTGGCGCCCACCGAGCGGCGGGCCCGCTCCACCATCGCCGGCGACCAGGGAAAGCCGATCTCCCGCTGCTCGGCAGCGGACAGCAGGCCCTCGACCACCGAGGTCACGTAGTGCGGCGTGTGCGCCAGCGCCAGCTCGCCGTCGGTGGCGGCAATGGCCTCCGCCAGCACCACCCCGGCTGCCTCGGCCTCCACGCGATTGCGCAGCAGCCGGTACTTGGGCATCGGGAACCGGTGGCCGCTGGGCAACGGCAGCACGAAGTGGTCGGAGTAATACGCCTGCATCGCGACCCATTGTGGCGGGGACCCGGCCGCCAAGCGCCCCGGCGGCCTTCTAGGAAGCGCTCCCTAGAATTGTTGCAGCGCAACAAAATGGCTTGCAATGGAGGCTCACGTCCCTATACTTCGGTTCATGGTGCAGTGCAGCAAACGCTTCCCGGGCACCAGCAAGTTCCCTTATCAAGACGGAGATTTCACATGCTGACCCCTGAACAAATGCTCGCCGCCCACAAGGCCAACCTGGAAACCCTGTTCGGCCTGACCAACAAGGCCTTCGAAGGCGTCGAGAAGCTGGTCGAGCTGAACCTGCAAGTGGCCAAGACCGCCCTGGGCGAAGCCGCCGAGACCACCTCCGCCGCCCTGTCGGTGAAGGACGCCCAGGAGCTGATCGCCCTGCAGACCTCGCTGCTGCAACCGGTCGCCGAGAAGGCCGCTGCCTACAGCCGCCATGTGTACGACATCGCTGCCGCCACCAGCGCCGAAGTGACCAAGGTCGCCGAGACGCAGATGGCCGATGCCCAGCGCAAGTTCATGACCGTGGTCGACACCGCCGCCAAGAACGCCCCCGCCGGCAGCGAAAACGCCGTGGCCCTGGTGAAGTCGGCCGTGGCCGCCGCCAACAACGCCTTCGAAAGCGTGCACAAGGCCGCCAAGCAAGCCGCCGACGTGGCCGAAGCCAACCTGACCGCGCTGACCAACACCGCCGTCAAGGCCGCTTCCACCACCGCCACCAAGGCCAAGCGCGCGACCGCCTGATCTTCTGGATGTCTCCTCGGTACCTTCCGGCGCAGGCCGGCGTACCGTTCAAAAGGCCCGGCTCTGCCGGGCCTCTTTCTTTTGGGGCGCACGAAGCGCTCAGCGCGTGGCCAGCGCGATCTTCTGCCGCAGCGCCGGCAGGGCCGCCAGCGCCGCCTCGCGCCCGGCCGCGATGGCCTGGCGGCGCACGGTGAAGTCGGCGCTCGACACGCCCACCAGGCGCGGCCGCACCACCACGTCGGCATCGCGCAGCTCGAAAGTATTGATGCTGCGGCTCATGATGGCGAAGGTCTGCAGCAGCATGCGCATCGGGTCGCCGGTGGGGTTGCCATCGGGCGGCATCGAGATGTCCACCGCGATCACCAGCTCCGCGCCCATCTGACGGGCAAAGCGCACGGGCACCGGAGAGGCCAGGCCGCCGTCCACGTACTCGCGGCCGTTGATCGTCACCGGCTGGAACACGGCCGGCACCGCGCTGGAGGCCCGCACCGCCGTGCCGGCATCGCCGCGGCGGAACAGCACCGGCTCCCCGCTGTCCAGGTCAGTGGCCACCACGCCCAGTGGCATGGGCAGCTGCTCGATCGGCCGGTTGGACGCCTGCTGGCGCACGTAGCGGGCCAGCGCCTCGCCGCGGATCAGCCCACGGCCGGGGAAGGCCCAGTCGGTGATGGCCGATTCGTCCATCGCCAGCGCCACCTTGGCCAGCTCGGCGCCGCTGCGGCCGGCCGCATACATGGTCGCCACCAGGCTGCCCGCGGAGGTGCCGGCCACCAGGTCGGGCTTGATGCCGGCTTCCTCCAGCACCTGGATCACGCCGATGTGGGCGAAGCCCCGGGTGGCCCCGCCACCCAGCGCCAGGCCGATGCGCGGCGGGCGCGGTGGCGGCGGGGGTGCGGCCGGCGGCGGTGGCGGCGCGGGTGGCGACGGTGGCGGTGCGGTGGCACAGCCGGCGAGGGCACTGGCGGCCAGCAACGCCAGCAGCCGGCGACGGCCGCTTAATTCTGGATGGGCATTAGCAAGCAACTTATTCGTTCTTCTCAAATATATATGCGGTCCATAAAGTGCCCACTGGTGCACGGGAGGGGCCCGTGCATGCTATTGGACACGCGCAAGGCGCAAGGACTCGATGGACGGGATGGCAGTGCTCAGCGGCTTCGGCGCCGGCGCCCTCGACGGACGGGCCAGCGCGGGCCGCGCCGTGCTCGCGGCGCCCCTGGCTTATCCTTCCCTCCCCGCGCATCGGCTGGCGGGCACCGGCATCGCCCAGGCGGTGGCAGCCGTCCGGGCAGCCGGCGGCGGCCGTCCGGCACCCGGCCCGGTCGATGCGGCGCGGACGGCCGCCACGCTCATCGGCTTCCTGCCGGCCTCCGGGCCCGGCGCCAGGCTCATCACCTCCATGCCCGAACGCCGGGTGCGCACGCAGCGGCCTGCAGCGTGCGGCACCGCGGGCTTCCAAGTGATTCATTGAACCCAGCATGTACCAGTACACCGACTTCGATCGCCAGTTCGTCCACGCGCGTGCCGCGCAGTTCCGCGACCAGCTCGAGCGCAACCTGCGCGGCGAGCTGGGCGACGACGAGTTCCGCCCGCTGCGGCTGCAGAACGGCTGGTACATCCAGCGCCACGCGCCGATGCTGCGGGTGGCCGTGCCCTACGGCGAGCTGGCCAGCCGCCAGCTGCGCCAGCTGGCCCGCATCGCGCGCGAATACGACCGCGACTACGGCCACTTCACCACCCGGCAGAACCTGCAATACAACTGGATTCCTCTGGACAAGGGCGCCGACGTGATGGACCTGCTGGCCGAGGTCGACATGCACGGCATCCAGACCAGCGGCAACTGCATCCGCAACATCACCAGCGACGCGCTGGCCGGCATCGCGCAGGACGAGATCGTCGACCCGCGCCCCTACTGCGAGCTGCTGCGCCAGTGGAGCACGCTGCACCCCGAGTTCGCCTTCCTGCCGCGCAAGTTCAAGATCGCCGTCACCGGCGCGGTGGAGGACCGCGCCGCCACGCTGTGGCACGACGTTGGCCTGCACGTGCTGAAGAACGAGGCCGGCGAGGTCGGCTTCAAGGTGTTCGTCGGCGGCGGCATGGGCCGCACGCCCGTGATCGGCAGCCTGATCAACACCTTCGTGCCCTGGCAGCAGATCCTGGTGTACCTGGAGGCCATCGTGCGGGTCTACAACCGCTACGGCCGCCGGGACAACATGTACAAGGCCCGCATCAAGATCCTGGTGAAGGCCGAGGGCCAGAAGTTCTTCGATGCGGTGAATGCCGAGTTCCAGGCCATCCTGGACCGCGACACCGATGGCGACGCGCAGATCATTCCCCAGGCCGAGTTCGACCGCGTGGCCGCCAACTTCGTGGTGCCGGCCGGCGTGGCCCCGGCCGACGAGGTCGCGCTGCCGGCTGATGCGGCCCCGGGGTTCGACCGCTGGCTGCAGCGCAACGTGGTGGCGCACCGGGTGCCGGGCTACCGCGCGGTGCAGCTGTCGCTCAAGCGCCCCGGCCAGGCGCCGGGGGATGCCACCGGCAGCCAGATGGACCTGGCCGCCGACCTGGCCGACCGCTTCAGCCACGGCGAGCTGCGCGTCACGCACGACCAGAACCTGCTGCTGCCCTGGGTGCGCCAGAGCGAGCTGCCGGCGCTGTTCCAGGCCGCCAAGGCGGCCGGCTTCGCCTCGCCCAACATCGGCTACCTGACCGACATGATCGCCTGCCCGGGCGGCGACTTCTGCGCGCTGGCCAATGCGCGCTCCATCCCGCTGGCCGAGGAGCTGACCGAGCGCTACCAGGACCTGGACGAGCTGCACGACATCGGCGACATCGACCTGCACATCAGCGGCTGCATCAACAGCTGCGGCCACCACCACAGCGGCCACATCGGCGTGCTGGGCGTGGACAAGGACGGTGCCGAGTGGTACCAGCTGACCGTGGCCGGCTCCGACGGCAGCACGCTGAGCGGCGCCGCCACGCCGGGCAAGGTGATCGGCCCCTCCTTCGCGGCCGACGAGATCGCCGACGCGGTGGAAGCCGTGATCACCACCTACAAGCGCGAGCGCGCCCCCGGCGAGCGCTTCATCGACACCGCCCGCCGCCTGGGCGTGCCGCCCTTCCGCGCCGCGGCCGATGCCGTGCGCCGCAGCACCGCCCGCGCGGCCTGACCCCCGGAGGATCAAGACCATGAAATTCATCGATCCCCATCGCGATGCCTGGCACACCGTCGTCGGCGAGGACGGCCCGATGCCGCACCCCAACCCCGCCCCCAACCGCCTGCTGACGCTGGAGCAGTGGCACGCCGTGCGCGAGCATTGGCCCGCCGACGTGAAGGCCGGCGTGATCGTGCCCAACGACGCCGACATCGAGCAGCTGGAAGCCTGCCTGCCGCGCCTGGGCCTGGTGGTGCTGCAGTTCCCCAAATGGGTGGACGGCCGCGCCTACAGCCAGGCCCGCATCCTGCGCCGCCGCTACCGCTTTGCCGGCGAGGTGCGCGCCACCGGCGACGTGGTGGTGGACATGCTGCCGCTGCTGCAGCGCACCGGCTTCGACGCCGTGGTGCTGCGTGGCGACCAGAAGATCGAGCATGCGCAGCGCGCGCTGTCCTTCTTCCCGCAGCACTACCAGGGCGACGTGGTGGAGCACCAGCCGCTGTTCGCCCGCACGCACAAGCCGCAGGTGGCCTGATGGGCGCGATCGACCTCAACGCCCGCGCCAGCGCCGACTTCGAAGGCAAGCTGGCCCGCACGCTGGCCGTGCTGCGGCAGGCCGCGGCCGACCATCCGGGCCGGGTGGTGCAGGGCACCAGCCTGGGCGCCGAGGACATGGTCATCACCGACCTGATCGCCCGCCACCAGCTGCCCATCGCGCTGGCCACGCTGGACACCAAGGCGCTGCACGACGAGACGGTGGCGCTGATCGGCCGCATCGAGCAGCACTACGGCGTGCCGGTGGAGGTGTTCAGCCCGCCGCAGGAGGCGGTGATCCATTTCGTCGCCCTGCATGGCCCGAAGGCCATGTACGAGAGCATCGAGCTGCGCAAGGCCTGCTGCGCCGTGCGCAAGCTGGAACCGCTGGGGCGCATGATGGCCGGGCGCGACGCCTGGATCACCGGCCTGCGCCGCGAGCAGTCCAACGACCGCGCGGCGGTGGAGTTCGTCGAGCACGAGCCCAACGGCCGCACCAAGTACAGCCCGCTGGCCGAATGGACGTGGGGTGACGTGTGGCACTACATCGGCCTGCACGCCGTGCCCTACAACCCGCTGCACGACCAGTTCTACCCCAGCATCGGCTGCGCGCCCTGCACCCGCGCCGTGGCGCTCGGCGAGGACTTCCGCGCCGGCCGCTGGTGGTGGGAGCAGGACGGCGCCAAGGAATGCGGCCTGCACGTGCACGAGGATGCTTCGCCCGGCGAGGTGTCGACCCTGTTGAACCGATGAGCCCTACACCGATGAACGCCCCGCTCTCCGTCGACCAGTTGCTGCCGCAGCTCGACAACGCCCACCTCGACCACCTCGAGGAAGAGGCCATCTTCATCCTGCGCGAGGTGGCGGCCAGCTTCGAGCGGCCCGCCCTGCTGTTCTCCGGCGGCAAGGACTCCTGCGTGGTGCTGCGGCTGGCCGAAAAGGCCTTCAAGCTGCGCCCCGATGCCAGCCAGCCCAATGAGTTCAAGGGCAAGCTGCCCTTTCCGCTGCTGCATGTGGACACCGGCCACAACTTCCCCGAGGTGATCGAGTTCCGCGACCGCCGCGTGGCCGAGATGGGCGAGCGGCTGGTGGTGGGGCACCTGGAAGACAGCATCAAGCGCGGCACCATCCGCCTGGCCCATCCGCTGGAGTCGCGCAATGGCCACCAGACCGTGACGCTGCTGGAAGCCATCGAGGAGCACCGCTTCGACTGCCTGATCGGCGGCGCCCGGCGCGATGAAGAGAAGGCCCGCGCCAAGGAACGCATCTTCAGCCACCGCGACAGCTTCGGCCAATGGCAGCCGAAGGAGCAGCGGCCCGAGCTGTGGACGCTGTTCAACACCCGCCACAAGCCGGGCGAGCACTTCCGCGCCTTCCCGATCAGCAACTGGACCGAGCTGGACGTGTGGCTGTACATCGCCCGCGAGCAGATTCCGCTGCCCAACCTGTACTTCGCGCACGACCGCCAGGTGATCCGCCGCAAGGGCCTGCTGGTGCCGGTGACCGAGGTGACGCCGCCGGAAGCCGGCGAGACGGTGGAGACCGCGCAGGTGCGCTTCCGCACCGTGGGCGACATGACCTGCACCTGCCCGGTGGAAAGCCCGGCCGCCAACGCCACCGACATCGTGGCCGAGACGCTGACCGTCACCGTGAGCGAACGCGGCGCCACCCGCATGGACGACCGCACCTCGGACGCTTCGATGGAGCGCCGCAAGAAAGAGGGCTACTTCTGATGAGCACCGCAACGACCGTGGACACCACCGCGGCCACCACCGTCTGCGCCGACCACCGCGCCCTGCGCTTCCTGACCGCCGGCAGCGTGGACGACGGCAAGAGCACGCTGATCGGCCGCCTGCTGTACGACAGCCGCGCCATCCTGGCCGACCAGCTCGACACGCTGGAAAAGCGCGCCGCCGGCCAGCCGATCGACCTCTCGCTGCTGACCGACGGCCTGGAGGCCGAGCGCGAGCAGGGCATCACCATCGACGTGGCCTACCGCTACTTCGCGACCAAGCAGCGCAAGTTCATCATCGCCGACGCCCCGGGCCATGAGCAGTACACCCGCAACATGGTGACGGCCGCCGCCGGCAGCGACGCCGCGGTGGTGCTGGTCGACATCACCAAGATCGACTGGCAGGCGCAGCCGGTGCAGCTGCTGCCGCAGACGCGCCGCCACACGCTGCTGGCCAAACTGCTGCGCGTGCCGAGCATCGTGTTCGCGGTGAACAAGATCGACGCCATCGACGACATCCGCCCCGCCTTCGAGGCGGTGAGCCAGGCGCTGCGCGCCTTCGCGCAGGAAGCCGGCGTGGAGGTGGCGGGCATCATCCCCGTCTCGGCCCTGCGCGGCGACAACGTGACGCAGCCGCTGGCCTGCGCCTGGTACGGCGGCCCCTCGCTGCTGCAGGTGCTGGAAAGCCTGCCCACCACGCAGGAGCGCACCGAAGGCGAGCTGCTGCAGCCGGTGCAGTACGTCGCCCGCGACGACGGCGAAGGCGTGGGCCACCAGCCGCGCACGCTGTGGGGCCGCATCGCCCACGGCGGCGTGAAGGCCGGCGACACGGTGCAGGTCTTCCCGAGCGGCGAAACCGCCGTCGTGGCCCAGGTGCGCCTGGCCGGCGAGGTGGTGGCGGCGGCGCGCGCGGGCCAGTCGGCCGGCATCGTCCTGGACCGCCAGCTCGACGTCTCGCGTGGCGACTGGATCGCCACGCCCAGGAGCCTGCAAGCCACGCAGAAGTTCAGCGCCACGCTGGCCTGGCTGGACACCGAGCCCGCCGTCGTCGGCCGCAAGTACTGGGTGCGCCACGGCAACCGCTGGGTGCAGGCGCGCATCAGCAGCATCGAGCACCGGCTGGACATCCACACCCTGGCCGCCAGCGAGGCGCATGAACTGGCCGTCAACGAGATCGGCGAGGTGACGGTAGAGACCCAGCAGCCGCTGCCGGTGGAGCCCTACGGCAGCAACCGAGTGGGCGGCGCGCTGATCGTGGTCGACGCCACCAGCAACCGCACCAGCGGCGCGCTGCTGGTCAAGGAAGCGGCGTGAATTCGGCACCCGCACTCGGCCACGTGGTGTTCATCGGCGCCGGCCCGGGCGCGGCCGACCTGATCACGGTGCGCGGCGCCCGCCGCCTGACCGAGGCCGAGGTGGTGCTGTTCGACGCGCTGACCGACCCCGCGCTGCGCGAGCTGGCCCCGAACGCCCGCTGGATCGACGTGGGCAAGCGCGGCTTTTGCCATGCACCCAAGCAGACCGAGATCAATGCGGTGCTGGTGCGCTGCGCCCACGAGTACCGCCGCGTGGTGCGGCTCAAGGGTGGCGACCCCAGCATCTTCGGCCGGCTGGAGGAAGAGCTGCTGGCGCTGGCCGAAGCCGGCATCGGCTGCGAGGTGGTGCCCGGCGTCACCGCCGCCATCGCCGCCGCGGCCGCCACCCAGCGCCCGCTCACCCGCCGCGGTCGCGGCCGCAGCGTGAGCCTGTCCACCGCGATGACGAAGGAAGGCAGCCTGGCCGAGGCCACGCCGCCCAGCGCCGACACCGAGGTGTTCTACATGGCCGGCCGCCAACTGGCCGCTTTGGGCCGGCGGTTGCTGGCCGCGGGCTGGCCCACGGACACGCCGGTGATGGTGGTCTCGCAGGCCGGCACGCCCGACCAGCGCGCCAGCGACCACCGCCTGGACACGCTGGCCGCGGCCAGCATGCTGCATGCGGGCCGGCCGGCCATCGTCACCGTCGGCGCGGGCGCCCGGCCGGTGTCGGCCGAGGCCGCGACGGAGGTGCTGGCGGTGCCCTCTGGCCGCACAGCGTCCGTGGAAACCCCCACGCCTTAGAATCCCGCGTTCTTCATGGAGCGGCCGCCACATGAATCCCCGGCGCGGCCGCACTCAACATTTCCTTCAGGCTGAAGCCCCATGACCCACGTCGTCACCGAAGCATGCATTCGCTGCAAGTACACCGATTGCGTCGACGTCTGCCCCGTTGATTGTTTCCGCGAGGGCCCGAACTTCCTGACGATCGACCCCGACGAGTGCATCGACTGCGCCGTGTGCATCCCCGAGTGCCCGGTCAATGCCATCCTGCCGGAAGAAGACGTGCCGGGCGACCAGCAGCACTTCATCCAGCTGAATGCCGACCTGGCCAAGAAGTGGCCCAGCATCACCAAGCGCAAGGCCTCGCTGCCCGACGCCGAAGAGTGGAAGGACCGCACGGACAAGCTGTCCGAGCTGATCCGCTGAACCCATGATCGAGACCGACGCGCTGATCGTCGGTGCGGGCCCTGTCGGGCTGTTCCAGGTGTTCGAGCTGGGCCTGCTGGAAATCGGCGCGCATGTCGTCGATTCGCTGCCCCAGCCCGGCGGCCAGTGCATCGAGCTGTACCCCGACAAGCCGATCTACGACATCCCCGGCATCCCCGCGACCAGCGGGCGCGAGCTGGTGGACCGGCTGCTGCAGCAGATCCAGCCCTTCAACGCGCCGCTGCACCTCGACCAGGAAGTGAGCGCGGTGCAGCGCCAGCCCGACGGCCGCTTCTTGGTCGAGACGCGGCGCGGGCTGCGCTTCCTCGCCAGGACGGTGTTCATCGCCGGCGGCGTGGGCGCCTTCCAGCCCAAGCCGCTGCGGGTGGAGGGCCTGGCCGCCTTCGAAGGCACGCAGCTGCACTACCGCGTGGACCAGCCATCGCGCTTCGCCGGCCGCCACCTCGTGGTGGTGGGCGGCGGCGATGCCGCTCTGCACTGGGCCAACCACTTTGCCGAAGCAGCCGGACCACTGGCCGCAGCCAGCGTCACCCTGCTGCACCGGCGCGATGCCTTCCAGGCGCCGGCCGCCGAGGTGGCCCGCATGCGCGCGCTGTGCGCGGCGCACCGCCTGCACTTCGCGGCCGGCCAGGTCAGTGGCATCGGGCAGTCGGCCGACGGCATGCTGTCCGCCATCAAGGTGCTGGGCGGCGACGGCGTCACCCGGCTGATGCCGCTGGACCACCTATTGGTGTTCCAGGGCCTGAGCCCGCGGCTGGGCCCGATCGCCGAATGGGGCCTGGCCATCGAGCGCAAGCAGGTGGTGGTTGACACCGAGAAGTTCGAGACCAGCGAGCCCGGCATCTTCGCGGTGGGTGACGTCAACACCTATCCCGGCAAGAAGAAGCTGATCCTGTGCGGCTTCCACGAGGCCACGCTGGCCGCCTTCGGTGCGGTGCGGCATGTGTTCCCCGACAAGCCGGTGCACCTGCAATACACCACCACCAGCCCGCGCCTGCATGAGCTGCTGGGGGTGGAGTCACCGCGCCACGACGACGACGTGCATTGACCGGCAGCGGCCGCCTCAGGTCGTGGCCGCGCCGTCCACCACGCGGCGGATCAGGGGATGCTGTACCCGCCGCTCGGTGCCGATGGCGTAGAACGGTTCCCGCACGCCGTCACAGCTGCCGACCGGCCGCACCCGGTAGTGCTCCAGCAGGTCGTCATGCACCAGCAGCGCGGCCGGGAACACGCCCATGCCGTGGGCCCCGAAGGTCTTGAGCAGGGCGCTGTCCTCGAATTCGCCCACCACGTTGGGCCGCACCTCGTGCCGCGCGAACCAGGCATCGATCTGGATGCGCACGATGGCATGCGCGGTGGGCAGCAGCACCGGCACCCTGGCCAGTGATTGCGGAAAGCCCTTGCGGGCCGCGGCCAGCAGCGCGGGCGGCGCATACCAGCCCAGGTCGGAGCCGCCCAGCGCATGGCTGTAGAGCTTCAGGTTGGCGCTCACCGGCGCCGGCCGGTCGGCGAGCACCAGGTCCAGCTTGTGCAACGCCAGCTCGGCCAGCAGTTCGTCGAAGCCGCCTTCATGGCACAGCAGCCGCAGGCCGGGCTCGGCCAGCACCGGCGTCATCAGCCGGTGCACCACCAGCTTGGGCAAGCCGTCGCTGATGCCCACCGCCAGCCGCAGCGCCGGCTGCGTGGCGGCATCGCGCACCACGTCGGGCAGCTGCTCGCCGAGCTGGAAGATCTGGTCGGCATGGCGCAGCGCGGCCTCGCCGGCCTCCGTCAATGCCAGGCCGCGGCCGGCGGGCTTCAGCAGCGCATGGCCCAGCGCCTGCTCCAGCTCGCGCACCTGCGCACTCACCGTCTGCACCGCCACGTCCAGCCGGTCGGCCGCCCGGGCCATGCCGCCTTCCTTGGCGACCACCCAGAAGTAGTGCAGGTGCTTGTAGTTGAAGCCGGGGCGCATGGCCGATCCTAGCCGGCGCGGCGGCGTGCGGCCATGGTGCCCACCAGGGCCACGCCGGCCAGCAGCAGCGCGGCGGAGGCCGGCTCCGGCACCGCCGGCAGCGGCTCGGTGCGGGCACTGAACTGCCAGCTCACCACCTCCTCGGTGGTGCGGTTCAGCGCCGGCCGTGAGGCGAACTCCACCGTGCGCGCGGGCGAAAGCCAGCTGGCACGGAACAGGTTGGCGTACTCGCCCGACGCGGTGGCAAAGCCCAGGCCGTGGCTGCTCAGCCGGCCGTCGGCGCGCACCAGGTTGTCGACCTCGAAAGGATCGTTCAACGGGATGGCGGTACCCGTGGGCTGCAGGCCGGTGATGGTGCTGCCGTTGCGCTGGCCCAGGATGCCGGTGGCTAGGTAGTAGCCGCTGCCGTCGGGCACGTCCTGCGTGATTAGGATGCCGCTGGCCGATACCCCGGTGCCGCTGTAGGCGAAGTCCCAGTACAGCTCGGCACGGGCCGGCGTGGCCAGTGCTGCCAGGCCGGCGGCCAGCAGGGCGATGGCGGCCGGCGCGCGGTTCAGGGTGCGTGCGGTCATGCGGTGTTCTCCTCGTCGTGGCGCGGGCCCGGTGCCCGCGGCCGGCATTCTGGCCGCGCCCTGCATGCTTTCTGAGGCAGGACAAGACTCACCTCGATACCGCGCCACAGAATCGGCTGCATACGCGCCACGACGCCATGTCCAGCAGCACCGATGCCGCGTCCGGCGGCCCGCCCTCCACCCCGGCGCCCGGCTCCGGGCCGGCCCTGGCGCAGGCCATGGCGCGGGCCACCACGCTGGGTGAACTGGCGCAGGCGGCCGCGGGCATCGACCTGCTGGTGGAACGGCTGCACGACGCCGGCCAGCCGGTGGGCGGCATCGCGCTGCAGGTGCAGGCCTTGAGCGCCCGGCTGTTCGACCGCGCCTGGCGGCTCATCGCGCCGGACGCGCTGGTGGACCACAGCTGCCTGTTCGTGATGGGCAGCGAAGGCCGTGGCGAACAGCTGCTCAAGACCGACCAGGACAACGGCCTGCTGCTGGCCGATGGCTGGCCTGCACCGGACGACCTGCCGGCGCTGTGCCAGCGCTTCTCGGACGCGCTGGCCGACTTCGGCTATCCGCCCTGCCCCGGCCGCATCATGCTCAGCGATGCGCAGTGGCGCGGCCCGGCCGCGGCCTTCAGCCAGACCGTGCGAGGCTGGCTGCTGCATCCCACGCCGGCCCATGTGATGACGCTGGCCATCTTCCTGGATGCGCAGGCCGTCAGCGGCGATGCACGGCTGCTGCAGCCGGTGCGGGACGCGGCCTTCGAGCTGGCCACCGGCAACGACGTGCTGCTGGCCCACTTTGCTGCCGCGGTGCATGCATTCGGCGACGCGCGCGGCGGCCTGCTGCGGCTGCTGGGCCGCGGCACCCTGCCGCCGCTGCTGGATGTGAAGAAGGCCGGCAGCTTCCCCATCGTGCACGGCGTGCGGGCGCTGGCGCTGGCACACCAGCTGACGGCCACCGGCACCGCCGAGCGCATCCAGTCCCTGGTGGCTGCCCACCAGCTGGCGCCGGACAGCGGCGCGGCGCTGGTGGACAGCCTGCACCTGTTCATGTCGCTGCGGCTGGACGCCGGCCTGCGGGCCCGGCGCAGCGGCCAGGCCTATGCCGGCGTGCCCACCGCGGCGCTGACGCCGCAGCAGCAGCACCGGCTGGTGCAGGCCCTGGAAGAGGTGGCCCGTTTCAAGGCGATGCTCACGCAGCGCTTCCGGCTGGAGCTTGTCTAGACAGGCGGGCATGTGCAAGGGGCGTCACCTATGTTCAGGATTTTGCTGAATCTCAATGCGCCAGGCGCTGCTTTTCCGGAAGACTCGTGCTGCCTACCCTTCGGCCATCCCCATCCATCCGCCGGAGGCGCCGCATGCAAGCCCTGGAAACCTTCCTCCAATCACCGTTCCTCTCGCAGCCCATGTGGCTGTGGCTGGTGTTCATCGCCGTGGTCATCAGCCTGCTCACCTTCGACCTCGGCGTGCTGCACAAGGACGAGAAGGAGATCGGCGTCACCGAGAGCCTGTGGCTGTCGGCCGGCTACATCACCGCGGGCGTGCTGTTCGGCGCCTGGGTGTGGTGGATGCTGGGCGCCCAGAGCGGCATCGAGTACTACACCGGCTTCCTGATCGAGAAGTCGCTGTCGATGGACAACGTGTTCGTCATCGCGATGATCTTCGGCTTCTTCGCCATCCCGCGGCAGTACCAGCACCGGGTGCTGTTCTGGGGCATCCTGGGCGTGATCGTGATGCGCGCCATCATGATCGGCCTCGGCGCCGCGCTGGTCACGCAGTTCAGCTGGGTGCTGTACGTGTTCGGCGGATTCCTGGTGCTCACGGGCATCAAGATGCTGTGGTTCGCCGACAAGCAGCCCGACATCGAGAACAACCCCGTGCTGAAGCTGCTGCGCAAGATCATGCGCGTGACGCCCACGCTGCACGGCAAGGCCTTCTTCGTGAAGCAGCCGCATCCGCAGACGGGCCAGGCCGTGCTCTGGGCCACGCCGCTGTTCCTGGCGCTGTGCCTGGTGGAGATCGCCGACCTGATCTTCGCGGTGGATTCGGTGCCGGCCATCTTCGCCATCACCACCGATCCGTTCATCGTCTACACCAGCAACATCTTCGCCATCCTGGGCCTGCGTGCGCTGTACTTCGCGCTGGCCGCGATGATCCACCGCTTCGCCTACCTCAAGTACGCGCTGGCCCTGGTGCTGGTGTTCATCGGCGGCAAGATCTTCCTGGTGAACTTCATCGGCAAGACGCCGCCCGCGCTGAGCCTGTCGGTCACGCTGGGCCTGATCGCCGGTGGCGTGGTGTACTCGATGTGGAAGACCCGCGGCATGCCGGCCACGTTGCCCACCCAGTCATGAGGAGGCAGGCCGCCGTGGCAAGGTAGGCCGCGGCAACAGGGGCACGGGGCGCTGCGGCGCCCCTTGCCCTTGCAGCACCGCCGCCTGCAGCGCGGCCATCGCCTGCTCCGGGTCGGCAGCGCCGGTGATGGCGCTGACCACGCAGACGCCATCGGCACCGCAGCGCATGGCCTGCAGGCAGCGCGCGGCATCCATGCCGCCAATGCCCACCACCGGCAGCTCGTTCAGCAGCGCGCACCAGTAGGCCAGGTTGTCCTCGCCCTGCGGCAGCCAGGGCATCACCTTCAGCTGCGTGGCATGGATGGGTCCGCAGGCGATGTAGCTGGGCCGCAGCGCCCAGGCGCGGCACACCTCCACGTAGCAGTGCGTGCTGATGCCCAGCCGCAGGCCGGCGGCGCGGATCGCTTGCAGGTCGGCATCGTCCAGGTCTTCCTGCCCCAGGTGCACGCCGTACGCGCCCTGCTCGATGGCCAGGCGCCAATGGTCGTTGATGAAGAGCTGCGCATCCACCGCAGCCGCGGCCTGCACGCTGGCACGGATCTCCTGCCGCAGCAGGGCCACGTCGGCCTGCTTGATGCGCAGCTGCACCGTGCGGATGCCGGCCGCCAGCACGCGCGCCACCCAGTCGGCACTGTGCACGATGGCATACAGCCCCATGGCGCGCTGCCGCAGCGGCGCGAAGCCCTCGAAGGGCCGCTTGACCGGCAGGTTGTCGGCCTGCAGCGCGAAGCCGGACAGCGGTGCACCGGCCGGCAGCCGGCGCCGCTGGGCCTCGAACATGTCGGCCAGCACCTGCGCCTCGGCATCGACGAAGCCCAGCTGCTGCGCAGCCTGCAGCGCGCTGGCGGCCTGCACGCCGAAGGCCTCGGACACCGGGTCCTGCATGGCGCGGCTCACAGCTCGAAGGGCCGGCCGCCCACGGGCGTGCTGGCCACGGCCATGTCCTGCGCCGCCACGAGGCCGGCCCCATGGCCCAGCCGCCCGGCCTGCACCGCGTGGCGGAAGGCCGCGGCCATGCGCACCGGATCGCCCGCATGGGCCACCGCCGAATTGAGCAGCACCGCATCGAAGCCCAGCTCCATGGCCTGCGCCGCATGCGAGGGCGCCCCCAGGCCGGCATCGACGATCAGCGTGGCCTGCGGCAGGCGGGCGCGCAGGGTACGCAGCGCCCACGGGTTGAGCAGGCCCTGCGCCGAGCCGATGGGCGCGCCCCACGGCATGAGGATGCTGCAGCCGGCGTCCATCAGCCGCTGGCAGGTCACCAGGTCGTCGGTGCAGTACGGGAAGACCTCGAAGCCGTCGATCACCAGCTGCGCTGCGGCCGTCACCAGCTCGAAGGGATCGGGCTGCAGCGTGTGCTCGTCGCCCACCACCTCGAGCTTGATCCAGTGCGTGCCCAGCAACTCGCGCGCCATGTGCGCCAGCATGATGGCCTCGCGCGCGCTGCGACAGCCGGCGGTGTTGGGCAGCAGCCGCGCACCGCTGGCGCGGATGATGTCGATGAAGCCGCCGTGCGCACCGGCATCGCCGGCCAGTTCGCGCTTGAGCCCCACCGTCACCACCTGCGCGCCGGAAGCCGCGATGGCCTGCTGCAGCACCTGCGGCGACGGATAGCCGGCCGTGCCCAGCAGGAAGCGGCTGCGCAGCGGCACGCCGGCCAGCACGAAATCGTCCTGCTCGGCGCTGTGGTTCGAAATGCTTGACATGATCAACCTCCCACGATGGGTTTGAAGCAATGCACCTGGTCCCCGGGCTGCAGCCGGTGGCCGGCCCGCACATCCCGCGGCACGAAGCCGCCGTTGACCGCGGTGGCCACGTCCTGCGGCGCATGGCCCAGGCGTTCGATCAGCTGGGCCAGCGTGCAGCCGGCGGGCAGCTGCAGGTGCTGGCCGGCCACCTGCACGGGGATGGCGTCGTCGGAAGCGTCGGCACGGGTGTTCATGCCGCCTCCCGCAAGCCGCTGGCGGCCAGCGCCTCTTCCACCAGGGCCGGCGCGAGCAGCCAGCCGTGGCGGAACAGGCCGTTGATGCGGGTGAGGCCCGACGCCACCTGCAACTGCGGCAGGTTGTCGGGCAGGGCGGGGCGCAGGTTGGTCTCCATGTGCAGCACCCGGCCCTCGGCCAGCTCCGGCAGCACGCTGTGCGCCGCGCTCAACAGGCCCAGCAGGCTGCGCACCGAGATGGGCGATCGGTCTTCCGACTCCACCTCGGTGGCGCCCACCAGCACGATGTCGTCAGGCCGCGGCACCAGGTAGACCCGCCAGCGCGGATGCAGCAGGCGCAGCGGCCGGTGCAGCACCAGGCCCCGCGCCTGCACCCACAGCAGCTCGCCCCGCACGCCGCGCACCGGCAGCTGCGGCCGCGCCCCCAGGCCGCGCACGTCGAACACATGGTCGAAGGCCTGGCCATCCAGCCGGCCAGCATCCACCTGCTGTACCGGCATGCGCCAATGCCAGCGCACGCCTTGCCCCGTGGCCTCGTGCGCCAGGGCCTGCATCGCCTGCACGCAGTGCAGCTGGCCTTCACCCGGCAACAGCCAGGCCAGCGCGGGGCCGTGCACCGCAGGCTCCAGCGCAGCCAGCTCGGCCGCCGACAACGGCCGCGGCTGCGGCTGGTCGGCCCGGCCGGCTGCCTTGGCCTGCAGCACCGCCAGCAGCCGCTGGGCGCTGCCGGCATCGCCGCGATGGGCCAGCAGCAGGCTGCCTTCGCGCCGGAAGTGAACTTGCCTGGACAACTGCGGCAGCCACCGCGCCCAGAGGTCCAGCGAACGCCAGCCCCGTTGCGCAGTGCGCAGGTCGGCCGTTTCCAGCTCGGCGATGGGGCTCAGCATGCCGGCCGCGGTCCAGCCGGCCGCCTGCGGCGGCGTGCGGTCGTCCGGGCTCGCTGCGGGATCGAACACCTGCACCTCGTGGCCGGCAGCCGCCAGCCGCCAGGCCAGCAGGCGGCCCAGCAAGCCGGCCCCGGCGATCCCGACGCGACTCATGCCGCCCGCCCCTCGCCGGCCAGCGGCCGCAGCTGCATGGGCCGCGGTGCATGGCCATGGTTGAGCGGCCCGTTGCCCGCTCCGGTGCGCACCGCCGCGCCGTGCCGCAGGGCCTGCTGCACGTAGGCGTGCGCGGCAGCCACCGCATCGGCCATCGGCTGGCCCAGTGCCAGCGCCGCCGCCACGGCGGCGGACAAGGTGCAGCCGGTGCCGTGCAGGTTGCGGCTGTGCAGGCGCGGCGCCTGGAAGCGCCGATGCAGGCCTTCGCGGGACTTCAGCACGTCCACGACCGTGTCGCCCGGCAGGTGCCCGCCCTTCAGCAGCACCGCCTGCGCGCCCAGCTCCAGCAAGGCATCGGCCGCGCCGTCCAGCTCGTCCACCGACACGATGGCGCGGCCCAGCAGCAGCGCGGCCTCGTCCAGGTTGGGCGTGACGAGCGCCACCCGGGGGAACAGCGCCTGCACGATCACCTGCACCGCGGCGGCATCGATCAAGGCTGCGCCGCTGGTGGCGATCATCACCGGGTCCAGCACCACCGGCCGCAGGCCGTGGCGGTCGATCGCTGCGGCCACGCACTGCACGGTGGCGGCCGAATGCAGCATGCCGATCTTCACCGCGTCGCAGCCGATGTCCTCGGCCACCGCGTCAATCTGCGCGGCCAGCACCTCCGTCGGCACCGCATGGATGGCGCGCACACCCAGCGTGTTCTGCGCGGTGATGGCGGTGATCGCGCTGCTGCCGTAGCAGCCCAGCGCGGCAAAGGTCTTGAGGTCGGCCTGGATGCCGGCGCCGCCGCCGCTGTCGGAGCCGGCGATGGTCAGCACCCGGGCATAGCGGCAGGCGGGGGCGGCGGATTCGGTGGTCATCGCAGCTTCCTTCGCATGAGCGGGCACGCGCGCCGGAAGAAGAGTGACCGCCCTGGGGCCGGTGCTGCTTCCCTCCGCTGGCATGACCCAGTTCAGGTTCAAAGGGTGTTTCTCAGTCGTGCGTCGCACGACACCCCTAGCAAGCGCCGATTATGGCCACGGAACGGCGCGCCCTAGAATCGCCCCCGCCGCGGCCTCAGGGCCTGCGGCACTTCGCTGGGGGTGTTGGCCTGCGCAAGCGGGCCGACTGAGACAGTCCCTTTGAACCTGATTGAGGTAATCCTCGCGCAGGGAAGCCGACGGACCTGGTCCGCCGCACCGCCGCCCGCGGTGCCGCATGCAGCCTCCGCTTTGCCGCCCTGCCATCGACCCGAGACCACGATGGCTTCCGCACCGTTCCGCTTTTCCCTCCACTCGTTGGCGGCCGCCGCCGCCGCCTGCGTGCTCGGCCTGCCGGCCTGGGCCCAGCAGGCCGCGCAGACGGTGGAGATCACCGGCCGCACGCTGCAGGCCGCGCCGGGCATCGGCGGCTTCGGCGAGCTGCCCTTGTCCAGGGCCCCCTTTGCCGGCACCGTGCTGGGCGGCACCGCGCTGCTGGACGCCGGCGTCGAGCGCCTGTCCGACATCACCCGGCTGGATGCCAGCCTGTCCGATGCCTACAACTCCGACGGCTACTGGAGCTTCCTCTCCGTGCGGGGCTACACGCTGGACAACCGCTTCAACTACCGCCGCGACGGCCTGCCCATCAATGCCGAGACCAGCATCGGCATGGCCAACAAGGAGCGCATCGAGGTGTTCAAGGGCACCAGCGGCATCCAGGCCGGCACCAGCGCGCCGGGCGGCCTGGTGAACTTCGTGGTCAAGCGGCCGGACGCCGCGGTGCGCAGCGCCTCCCTGGAGTGGCGTGAGCAGGGCAGCATCGGCGTGGCCACCGACCTCAGCCAGCGCTTCGGCGCGCACGAAGCCTTCGGCCTGCGCGTCAATGCGGCCTACGACCATCTCGACCCGCAGGTGCGCTCGCTCGAAGGTCATCGCCGCCAGCTGGCCGTGGCCGGCGATTGGCGCATCGCACCGGGCACGCTGGTGGAGGCCGAGTTCGAGCATTCCCGCCAGAGCCAGCCCAGCGTGCCCGGCTTCAGCCTGTTGGGCGACAGCCTGCCCTCGGCACGACGCATCGACCCACGCACCAACCTCAACAACCAGCCTTGGTCGCTGCCGGTGGTGATGGAGGGCAACACCGCATCGCTGCGGCTGCAGCAGCAGCTGGGCTCGGGCTGGCGCTTCACCGCGCACGGCATGACGCAGCACCTGAGCACCGACGACCGGCTGGCCTATCCCTACGGCTGCAGCGCCGAAGATCGCTACGACCGCTATTGCAGCGACGGCAGCTTCGACCTCTACGACTTCCGCAGCGACAACGAACGCCGCCGCAGCGATGCACTGGACTTCTCACTGGCCGGCAGCCCGGTGCTGGCCGGCCTGCGCCACCAGTTCAGCACCGGCGTGCTGTTCACCCGCTTCAAGAGCCGCGCCCAGGGCCAGGCCTACAACTACACCGGCACCGGCCACATCGACGGCGCGGCGGTGACCGAGCCTGCGCCCGAGCTGACCGACGAGAACACCGAGCGCGACGAACGCAGCACCGAGCTGTACCTGCGCGACATGGTGCAGCTGTCGGCCGACTGGCGGCTGTGGGCCGGCCTGCGGCACACGCGGCTGCACCGCGACAGCGTGCGCACCGACGGTTCGCGCGCCACCGGCTACGGCCAGAGCGAGACCCTGCCCTGGCTGGCCGCCAGCTGGCAGTGGACGCCGGCCACGGTTGTCTATGCAAGTTGGGGCCAGGGCCTGGAGTCCGACGTGGTGCCCAACCGCAGCTTCTACGTCAACGCAGGACAGGCGCTGCCGGCGCTCAAGAGCCGGCAGACCGAGCTGGGTATCAAGCACGAGCGCGATGACGTCAGCGCCTCGCTGGTGGCCTTCCAGATCGACCGCCCGCGGGCCGCCGACCTGTGCGATGCCGACGACCAGTGCCTGCGCCGCCCCGACGGCAGCGCCCGCCACCGCGGCCTGGAAGCGGCGCTCGGCTGGAGCCATGGGCCCTGGCAGCTGCGCGGCAGCGCGATGTGGCTGCAGGCCCGGCTGCGCAACAGCAGCGATGACAGCTTGAACGGCAACCGCCCCACCAACGTGCCGCCGCGCTCCTTCCGCCTTGCGGGCAGCTATGCCCCCGCGGCACTGCCCGGCCTGCAGCTGCAGGCCGGCCTGGTGCACGAGGCGGACAAGATGGTGCTGGACGACAACAGCATCGCCATTCCGGGCTGGACGACGGTGAACCTCGGTGCGCGCTACGTGCAGCGTCTGTCGCGCAGCCAGCTCACCTGGCGCGTGGGCGTGGACAACGTGGGCGACAAGCGCGCCTGGCGCGAATCGCCCTTCCAGTTCGGCCACGCGTACCTGTATCCGCTGTCGCCCAGGACTTTTCGCGCATCCATCCAGCTAGACCTTTGACGTAGCCAAAAAACTCGCTATACTGCGAGGCTCTGTTCCCCGATAGCTCAGTCGGTAGAGCGCCGGACTGTTAATCCGTAGGTCCCTGGTTCGAGCCC
>NZ_JZUE01000006.1 GCF_000969605.1 Aquincola tertiaricarbonis
CAAGGGCAAGGCGGCCGGCTCACTGGCCACCGCGCTGCCCACCGGGCGGGACTGACGCGCCGCCGGCGCCCCTGACGGACCCCCGAGCGGCCTTCCAGGCCGCTTTTTTTTGTCCGCCGCCCGCGCCCGGGGCCGCGGGAGCGATGTTTGCCGAAGGCTGCGCTTGGAAAAGCGCACGATGCAACTCGCCCTCCTCTGCCCGCCCTACCCGGGCCACCTCAATCCCATGTTCGCCCTGGGCGACGCCCTGCGTCGCCGCGGGCATGCGGTGTCGTTCATCGGCATCGCCGACACCGGCGAGGCGGTGACGCGGGCCGGCTTCGGCTTCGAGGCGGTGGGCGCCGACAGCTCCCATCCGCCCGGCACGCTGGCCCGGATGGAGGCGCGCCTGGCCGGTCTGCGCGGGCTGCTGGGCATCGGCGGCGTGATCGACGACGTGGCGGCGATGACCGACATGCTGTGCCGCGAGGCCCCCGCAGTGATCGAACGGCTGCAGCCCGGCGCCATCGTGTGCGACCAGCTGGAGCCGGCCGGCGGGCTGCTGGCACGGCGTTACCGCCTGCCGCAGGTGTCGGTCGCCAATGCCCTGATGCTGGACCGCGAGCCGTATGTGCCACCGCCTTTTACCGATTGGCCCTACGCCCGCACCACCTGGGCACGCGAGCGCAACCTGGGGGGCTACCGCGTCAGCGACTGGATGATGGCCCGCGTGGCCACCGTGCTGGAGCGCTGGAGCCGCGACTACGGCCTGGCGCCCTGCCAGCGCACGGAGCACTGCCTGTCCGACCGCCAGATCGGCCAGCTGTCGCCGGCGCTGGACTTTCCCCGCGAGTCCCTGGGCGACGGCTTCCACTACACCGGCCCCTTGCGCCAGCCGCTGGACGACGAGCCGGCCTGGCAGCCGCCGCCCGGCGCACGCGGTCCGTTCGCCTTCGTCAGCCTGGGCAGCCTGCAGGGCGGGCGCTTCGGCCTGATCGCACGCCTGACACGCGCCTGCCGCGACGTCGGCCTCACGGCCATCGTGGCGCACAACGGCCGGCTGGATGCGGCGCAGGTGGCCCGGCTGCCGGGCGATCCGGTGGTGGCGCGCTACCTGCCGCAGCGGCAGGTGATCCGCCACTGCGCGCTGGTGGTCAGCCATGGCGGCATGAACACGGTGCTGGATGCGCTGGACGCCGGGGTGCCGCTGGCGCTGCTGCCGCTGGCCATGGAGCAGGGCGCAATCACGCAGCGTGTGCTGCGCGCCGGCGCCGGGCGGCGGCTGTCGGGCCTGCGCAGCGTGCCGGCGCTGCGGCGGCTGGTCACCGGCGTGCTGTCCGATGGGCGCCACCGCCAAAGGGCGGCGGAGCTGGGCGCTTCGCTGCAGGCGGGCGGCGGCGCGGCGCGGGCCGCGGAACTGGTGGAGCACCATGCGCACTGAAGCCCAGGACCTGGTGCTGGCCGGCGGCGGCCTGGCCAACGGCATGATCGCCTGGCGCCTGCGCCAGCTGCGGCCGGAATTGCGGGTGACCCTGCTGGAGGCCGGACCCACCCTGGGCGGCAACCACACCTGGTGCTTCCATGACAGCGACCTGGACGCCGCCCAGCGCGCCTGGGTGGCGCCGCTGGTGGCGCACCGCTGGGCCCAGCACGTGGTGCTGTTCGACGAGCGCACCCGCACCGTGGCGGGTGGCTACAACGCGGTGACCTCCGAGCGCTTCCACGAGGTGCTGTCGCGCGAGCTGGGCGCGGTGGTGCGGCGGTCCACGCCCCTGCTGGAGGTGCGGCCGCGGCAGGCGCTGGCGGCCGACGGGCAGGTGTTCGATGCGCAGGCCGTGATCGACGGCCGCGGCTTCGCGCCCAGCCCGCAGCTGGACCTGCGCTACCAGAAGTTCCTGGGGCTGGAGCTGCAGCTCGAGCGCCCGCACGGCCTGGCCGGCCCCATCCTGATGGACGCGCGGGTGCCGCAGCTCGATGGCTACCGCTTCGTCTATACCCTGCCGCTGGCGGCCGACCGGCTGCTGGTGGAGGACACCTATTACGCCGACACGCCGGCCCTCAGCCCGGCGGCGCTGCGCACCCGGGCGCTGGACTACGCGGCCAGCCAGGGCTGGCCGGTGGCCCGGGTGCTGCGGGAGGAACAGGGCGTGCTGCCCATCGCCATCGACGGCGACATCGACGCCTTCTGGCGCGGCCGCCAGGGCCAGCCGGTGAGCGGCCTGCGGGCCGGGCTGTTCCATCCCACCACCGGCTATTCGCTGCCGCAGGCGGTGCGGCTGGCCGACCTGATCGCGCGGCAGCGCGACCTCTCCGCACCGGCGCTGGCGGCGGTGATCGAGCGGCATGCACGGGCCGTCTGGCGCTCTCAGTTCTTCTTCCGCGCCCTCAACCGCATGCTGTTCCTGGCCGGCCCGGCCGAGGGCCGGCACCGCGTGCTGGCGCATTTCTACCGGTTGCCCGATGGCCTGGTCGGTCGGTTCTACGGCGAGCGGCTGACGGTGGCCGACAAGCTGCGCATCGTGACCGGCAAGCCGCCCGTGCCGTTCTTCTCGGCGCTGAAAGTCCTGTTGCCGCCCCGGCGGATGGAGTCTCCTGCATGAAGCGTGATGGTTTGAAGACGGCCGCCGTGATCGGCGCGGGCATTGGCGGCATCGCCCTGGCGATCCGCCTGCAGGCGGCCGGCATCATGACCACGCTGTTCGAGCAGCGCGACAAGCCCGGCGGCCGCGCCTACGTGTACGAGGACGACGGCTTCATCTTCGACGCCGGGCCCACCGTCATCACCGACCCCGGCGCGCTGCGCTCGCTGTTCTCGCTGGCCGGCCGCCGCATGGACGACTACGTGGAGCTGGTGGAGGTCACGCCGCTGTACCGGCTGTGCTGGGAGGACGGCGACCACTTCGACTACGTCAACGACCAGGCCGAGCTGGAGCGGCAGATCGCCGAGCGTTCGCCGCGCGACGTGGAGGGCTACCGGCGCTTCCTGGCCTACTCGCGCGAGACCTTCGAGAAGGGTTACCTGCAGCTGGGCGCGGTGCCCTTCCTGTCGTGGCGCGACATGGCGCGCGCCGCGCCGCACATCGTCAAGCTGGCGGCCTGGCGCAGCGTGCACGACGCCGTGGCCGGCTTCATCCATGACGAGAAGCTGCGCCAGGTGTTTTCCTTCCATTCGCTGCTGGTGGGCGGCAACCCGTTCCAGACCTCGTCGATGTACTCGCTCATCCATGCGCTGGAACGCGAATGGGGCGTGTGGTTCGCCCGCGGCGGCACCGGCGCGCTGATCCGGGGCATGGTCAGGCTGTTCGAGGACATCGGCGGCACCGTGATGCTGGACACGCCGTGCGAAGCCATCACCACCGAAGGCAACCGCGCCACCGGCGTGAGCTTCCGCCACCGCGGCGCACCGGCCATCACCCTGCCCTTCGATGCGGTGGCCTCCAACGCCGACGTGGTGCACACCTACGACCGCCTGCTCTGTGGCCACCCGCGCGGGCGCAGCGAGGCCCGGCGCCTGAAGGGCAAGCGCTTCAGCATGTCGCTGTTCGTCATCTACTTCGGCCTGCGCGGCGAGCGGCCCGACCTCAAGCACCACACGGTGTGCTTCGGGCCGCGCTACCGCCAGCTGCTGGATGAGGTGTTCGGCCGCTGCGGCGGCGAGCTGCCGGCCGACTTCTCGCTGTACCTGCATGCGCCCAGCGTCACCGACCCCACGCTGGCGCCGCCCGGCCACAGCGCCTACTACGTGCTGGCGCCGGTGCCGCACCTGGGCCATACCCGCTTCGACTGGGCGGTGGAGGCCCCCCGCTACCGCGACCGCATCCTGCAGTACCTGGAGGAGCGCTACATCCCAGGCCTGCGCGCCGACCTGGTGACCTGCCGCACCTTCTCGCCGCTGGACTTCCGCACCGAGCTGGGCGCGCACCTGGGCTCCGCCTTCTCGCTGGAGCCGCTGCTCACGCAAAGCGCGCTGTTCCGGCCGCACAACCGCGACAAGACCATCCCCAACCTCTATTTCGTGGGCGCCGGCACGCACCCGGGCGCCGGCATCCCCGGCGTGCTGGCCTCGGCCCAGGCCACCGCGGGCCTGATGCTGCAAGACCCGGTCTCCGCCCTCATCACCACCGAAAGGACCGCGCCGTGAGTGCTCCGCCCCTCTCCCCGCTGCTGGACTATGCGCAGCGCGCGATCACGCGCGGCTCCAGCAGCTTCGCCTCGGCGGCGCGGCTGTTCGACAGCGAAACCCGCCAGAGCGTGGTGATGCTGTACGCCTGGTGCCGCCACTGCGACGACGTGGTCGACGGCCAGCAGGACGGCCATGGCCAGGCCGCCCAGGACCCCGCGGTGGGCGTGCAGCGCATCGAGGCCCTGGCCGACCAGACGCGCCGTGCGCTGCGCGGGCTGCCCACCGATGCGGCGCCCTTCGCCGCGCTGGCCGAGGTGGTCAAGCGCCACCGCATCCCCGAGCGCTTTCCGCTGGAACACCTGTCCGGCTTCCGCATGGACGTGGAGGCCCGCCGCTACCAGACGCTGGAGGACACGCTGGACTACTGCTATCGCGTGGCCGGCGTGGTGGGCGTGATGATGGCGATGGTGATGGGCCGCCGCGACGACGTGACGCTGGACCGCGCCGCCGACCTGGGCCTGGCCTTCCAGCTCACCAACATCGCCCGCGACGTGATCGACGACCATGCCGCCGGCCGGCTGTACCTGCCGGCGCAGTGGCTGGCCGAAGAGCAAGTGGACCCCAGCGAGGTGGCCGAGCCGCAGCACCGCGAGCGCGTGGCGCGGGTGGCGCAGCGCCTGGTGGATGCGGCCGAGCCGTACTACTCCTCGGCCGGGCTCGGCATCGCGGCGCTGCCGCTGCGATCGGCCTGGGCGGTGGCCACCGCGCGCGGCGTGTACCGCGAGATCGGACTGCAGGTGAAGGCGCGCGGCGGCGCCGCATGGGACCAGCGCATCAGCACCGGCAAGCGGCGCAAGCTGCACCATCTGCTGGCCGGCGGCATGGTGGCGGCCATGAGCCGCGCCGGCGTGAGCCGGCCGCCGCCTATGGCGCTGCGCGATCGGCTGTGGACGCGGCCGCGGGCCTGATCCCGCCGGCCGACAGCTGCCGGCGCATCGCCGGCAGCCGCCACCACGGCGCATCGGGCCGCAGGTGATGCTCGTGGTGGTAGCCGAAGTGGAAGCAGGTGATCAGCGAGGCCCACAGCCCATAGGCATTGCTGCGGGCGCGGTGCCGGTCCGCGAAGCCGCCGTCGGCCTCCTCGCCCAGCCGGTGCGGCAGCCAGGTGCCGAAGGCGAACAGCTGCACCGACGACAGGATCGCCGGCAGCGCCCAAAACAGCATCACCCGCTCGAAAGGCGCACCCAGGCCGAAGACGAACAGCGCCGTCATGCCGGCCACGCCCAGCAGCTCCGGCAGGCCGGTGTACTGGCGCATGAAGTTGCCGTACCAGGGCCAGAAGCGCCGGCCCTGCAGGTGGAAGTCGGGGTCTTCCGCGGTGCCGGGTGCGCGGTGGTGGTCCATGTGCCGGGGCTGGAAGCGGCCGATCCAGAAGCCGGCGTACAGCAGCATGCACAGCGCGCCCAGCGCGCGGTTGACCCACGGCCGCGCCGGTGCCAGCGTGCCGTGCATCGCGTCATGGGCGACGATGAACAGGCCCGTATCCAGCCAGCAGACCACCGCCACCATCAGCGGTACCAGCAGCAGGTCGGCGGTGCTCCAGCGGTGCAGGAACAAGGCGTAGCCCACGAGGGCCGCCCAGGCCAGCACCAGCAACAGCGCCAGGCCCACCCCGACCAGGGTCTGCCGGCCGCGTGGGTACTTCACGTCGATGCCCCCCGGCCGCGGCGGCGGGCCCGCAGTTCGGCGGCCAGCCGCGAAGGGTGCCGCGCAAACAGGAAGCCGAAGGACACCGCGCCCTCGCGCGTGCCCACCGCATGGTGCAGCCGGTGGGCCTGCACGAGGCGGGCGAGGTAGCCGCCGCGCCGCGGCGACCAGCGCAGCGGCCAGCGCCGGTGCACCAGGCCGTCGTGCACCAGGCCGTACAGCAGGCCATACAGCGTCATGCCCGCGGCCACCCAGTACAGCGGCCACCAGGGCCCCTGCCCCACGACGAACAGCACCACCGCGATGGCGGCGAACACCACCGCATAGGCATCGTTGCGCTCGATGCGCGCCGGTCCGGGCTCATGATGCGAGCGGTGCCAGCCCCAGCCGGGGCCGTGCATCCACAGCCGGTGAACCAGGGCCGCCACGCCTTCCATCGCGATGGCGCTGGCCAGCACGATCAAGGCGCGCAGCACGAGGCCTCCTGCATCCGGCATCACGGCATCCGTTCCTGCGGGCCGAGGTGAGCGGCGAACAGCGCATGCGTCAGCTGCATCAAGCCGCCACGCGGCTGCAGCAGTTCGCCGCGGGCGGCCTGCACATGCTTGCGCAGCAGGGCCTGGGCGCCGCCGCGGCCCAGCAGGCCGACGTAGGTGTCGCGGCCGGTGTCCTCGTCCTCGTCCACCAGGTCGTCGGCGATCTGGAAGGCCAGGCCCACATGCTGGGCATAGCTGCGCAGCCGGGCGCGCTGCGCGGCACTGGCCTGGCCGGCCAAGGCGCCCAGTTCCACCGCCGCCACGAACAGCGAACCCGTCTTCTGCTCGCCCACCTGCTCCACCAGCCGCAGGTTGGCACGGCCCGGCGCCGGCGCCACGTCGCATTGCTGGCCCGCGGACATGCCCTCGCTGCCGATGGTGCAGGCCAGCACCGCCACCATCGCGCACCGGGCTTCCGCCGACACCTGCGTCAGGCCACCGACCAGCGCGAAGGCTCGCGCGATGAGGCTGACGGCGGTGAGCATGGCGGTCGCCTCGCCGAACACCAGGTGGGTGGCCGGCTGCCCGCGCCGCAGCGGCGCGTCGTCCATGGCGGGCAGGTCGTCCAGCACCAGGGAGGCCGCATGCAGCATCTCGATCGCACAGCCGGCGTCCAGGGCCATGGCGTCGTCGGCTTCCAGCTCGCGCGCGGCCTGCAGCGCCAGCAGCGCACGCACCCGCTTGCCCATGCCCAGCACCGCATGCCGCATGGCAGGCGCCAGCGGATTGGGCTGGCTGCTGGCGTGGGGCACCAGGGGCAGCAGCTCGTCCAGCCGCTGGTTGATGCGGTCCACCAGGGCCGGCCACGGCTGCGCGCCCCCGACGGCGGTGGGGCCAGGCGCCGCGGCCGCAGGGGCGCAGCGCGGCTGGGGAGGCATCAGGTGGGTTTCCGGCATGGCATGTCCGTAGGGCGAGCATCACCGTTGGCAACTCCCGTTCCCGCGCCGCCCGCGGCGCCCGCCAGTCAGCCGCCGGGACCGCGCGGGACGGGCCGCGCAGGCGGCGGCCGGCCGAACAATGGCCGCGCCAGCAGCGCGAACGCCGCCACCAGCGCCCAGGCCGCCGGCCAGCCGCCGAGCGCGATGGCCACCGGGGTGAACAGCGGGGTGAGGAAGTAGGCGCTGAAGGCGAAGGTGTTGCCCAGGCCCAGCGCCGTGCCCACATGCTGCAGGCCGGCACGCACCGCCAGTTCGGTGAAGGCCACGCCATGCCAGCCGGAAGCCACGATGCCGCCCAGCACGATGGTGCCCAGCAGTGCCCACCGGGCCGCCGCGTCGCCGTGCGGCGCCCATGCCGAGAGCACCGCCAGCAGCCCGAAGAGCACGGCCACCGCCAGGCAGCTGCGTTGCAGGAACGCGGGTCGGTTGCCATGCCGGTCGGTCCAGGCGCCGCTGCCCACGCGCAAGGCGCCGGCGCCCACCTGGTAGGCCACCATGGCGGCACTGGTCCAGGCCATGCCGAAGCCGGCCACGTCGTGCAGGAACACGGCCAGGAAGCTGAGCACCGCGATCTGCGCCACGCACAGCGCGCCGATGGCCAGCACCAGGCGCCAGATCGGCCAGCGCGCCAGCGGCGAGGCCCCGGCCGCCGGCCGGACCACGGCCACGGGCGGCTCGGCGGGCACGCGCAGCCACCGCCAGCAGGCCGCTGCGGCCACCAGGCAGGCGGCGGCCAGCACGGCATACGCCGCGCGGAATCCCGCCTGGGCGGCCACCGCGGGCACGACCAAGGCGCCCAGGGCGCCGCCCGCCGGCAGCGCCGTCTGGCGGATGCTCATGGCCAGGCCGCGTTCGCCATCGGTGAACCAGGTCATCACCGCGCGGCCGCTGGCGCCGTTCACGCTGCCGCCGGCCAGGCCGATCAACGCCATGCCGGTGGCCAGCCAGGCCAGCGCGGGACGGTGGCCTTCCTGTGGCGAGACGAAGAGGGCCAGCCAGGCCAGCACCGCGGCGGTGAGGCCCAGGCCCCACAGCAGCACCCGCCGGTCGCCCAGCCGATCGGCCAGCATGCCCCACGGCAGCTCGCTCAGGGCGATGCCCAGCCCGACCGCAGCCACGGCAATGCCCAGGCCGGAGGTGCTGAGCGCATAGGCCTCGCGCAGCAGCACTGCCGCCGCGGGCACGCCCGAGATCGCGGCGGAGAAGGCGGCATTGGCCGCAAAGCCGGCGGCCAGCACCCGCCAGCGATGCGAGGCGCCGGCGGCCGGTGCAGGATCGGCGCCCGCCTGGGCGGGCATGGCGTTGTGAGTGGGTCGAGTCATGCGGCGATTGCAGCCCGATGCACCTGGCGAATCAATCGGCCCCGCTGCAGATGACTTCTGCATGCAGCGCAATAGACTGGCCGCATGCGCCTAGCCCTGCCGCCACCGCCCGCACCCACGCTGCATCCCAGCGCGCTGGAAGAACTGCAGGCCTTCGTGGCCGTGGCGCAGACGGCCAGCTTCACCGCGGCGGCGGGGCGGCTGGGCAGGAACGGCTCGACCGTCTCGCGCCGCATCAGCGCACTGGAAAGCCGGCTCGGCGTGCGCCTGATCGAGCGCACCACGCGCCAGGTGGCGCTGACCGAGGCCGGCACCGCCTACCTGGCCCGCGTGACCACGGTGTTCGACGAACTGGCATCCGCCACGGCGGAGCTGTCGGCGCATGGCGGGCTGGCGCAGGGCGTGCTGCGCCTGACCGCGCCGCGCAGCTATGGGCGGCTGTGGGTGGCGCCGCTGCTGGCCGGCTTCATGCAGCGGCATCCGGCGCTGCGGGTGGAAGCCCACTACAGCGACCGTCTGGTCGATCTGGTGGCCGAAGGCTTCGACGTCGCGCTGCGCATCGGCAAGCTGGCGGACAGCTCGCTGGTGGCCCGCCGCCTGGCCGCGGTGACACGCACGCTGGTGGCTTCGAGGGCCTACCTGAAGCGCCATGGCCGACCTGCGCATCCGGCGGACCTGGCGCAGCATGCCTGCCTGCAGTTCAGCCACGACATGCACGGCGCGCCCTGGGTGCTGCGCCAGCCGCCGCAGCGCATCAAGGTGGCGGTGCAGCCGCTGCTGGTGGCCGACGATGCCGAGACGCTGCTGGCCGCCGCGGCCGAGGGTGCCGGCATCGCGGCGGTGACCGACTGGCTGCTGGAGCGGCATCCGCTGCGCCGGCAGCTGGTGCCGGTGCTGGACGGCTGGGAGGTGGGCGAGCCCGGTGCCATCCACCTGGTGACGCCGGGCCTGCGCCTGCTGCCGGCCAAGACCCGGGCCTTCGTCGAACTGGCCACGCAAGCCCTGCGGCGCTGACCGTCCGCCAGGGCGTCCCGGTGCAGCCGCATCGGCGCCTAAACTGCCCGCATGAAAAGCAGCCGCGTTCCCGGTGCCGCCGCAAGTCAGGCGCCTGATGCGCAAGGCCCATCCGCCGATGCGGTGGCGCAGCCCTTCGGCCGGCCGTCGGGCGGCTGGCGGCTGAGCCTGTACACCGTCATCTTCGAGGCGGACACCCGCGCCGGACGCCTCTTCGACCTCACGCTGGTGTGGCTCATCCTGGCCAGCGTGGCGGTGGTGATGCTGGACAGCTTCGAACACATCCACCGGCGATGGGGCCCGGCCCTGACGGTGGCCGAATGGGTGTTCACCGTGCTGTTCACGGCGGAGTACGTCGCGCGGCTGGCCTGCGTGCGCAGGCCGCTGCGCTACGCGCGCAGCGCCTTCGGCATCATCGACCTGCTGGCCATGCTGCCCACCTGGCTGGCGCTGTTCGTGCCCGGCCTGCATGCGCTGATCGACGTGCGGCTGCTGCGCCTGCTGCGGCTGTTCCGCATCCTGAAGCTGGCCGAGTACGTGGAGGAGTTTGCCGCGCTGGGCCGGGCCCTGGCCGCCAGCCGCCGCAAGATTTTGGTGTTCATCAGCTTCGTGCTGCTGGTGGTGATGGTGATGGGCACCATCATGTACGTGGTGGAGGGGCCGGCCAACGGATTTCCCAACATCCCGGTGTCGGTGTACTGGGCCATCTCCACGATGACCACCGTCGGCTTCGGCGACATCACGCCCAAGACCGGCCTGGGCCGCTTCATCGCCTCGGTGATGATGCTGGTGGGCTGGGGCACCCTGGCGGTGCCCACCGGCATCGTCAGCGCGGAGTTCACCGCCATGCGCATGACGGGCCGCGGCCGGCCCGCCACCCGCACCTGCCAGGCCTGCCTGGCCGAGGGGCATGCCCCCGACGCCCGCTTCTGCAGCCACTGCGGCGAGCCGCTGCCGCCCCCCGCCGTTCAGTCCGGCTGAGGGCGCATGGCGGGCCGGGCTACCGGTTCAGGGCCTCGCAGTGCTCGATCAACAGCTCGGTGAGCATGCGGATCTTGCGTGGCGGATGCTGGCCGGGCGGGCGCACCACATAGGCACCGGCCGTCGGCGGCGGATGCCGCGGCATCAGCGGCAGCAGTGCCCCGGAGGCCACATGCTCGGCGGTGAGCCAGTCCGGCAGGTAGGCGATGCCCAGGCCGGCCACGGCCGCCACCACCAGTGCCGCGCCGTTGTCGGCCTTGAAGCGCCCGTGCGGCCGCACGGTGATGGTCCGGTCGCCATCCATCAGCTGCCAGGATTCCGTGCCCTGCATCAGGGCCGCATGGTTCAGCAGGTCCGGCGGGCTGTCCGGCGCGCCGTGTGCCTCGACATACGCCGGGCTGGCCACCAGCTTGCCCGTCAGGGTGGCGATGCGCCTGGCGACCAGGTTGGAGTCGGGCAGGTAGCCGACGCGGATGGCGCAGTCGTAGCCCTCGGCGATGAGGTCGACGAAGCGGTCGCTGTAGCAGGCCTGGATGTCCAGCCGCGGATGGCGCCGCGCCATCTCCGCCAGCACCGGCGCGAAGTGCGTGGGGCCGAACGTCAACGGCACCGATACGCGGAGCCGCCCGCGCAGTTCACCGGCGGGAAGCAGCGCGTCGCGGGCCGCGTCCACTTCCGCGCTGGCGCGGGCCGCATGCTCGCGCAGGGTGGCGCCGGCCTCGGTGAGCGACGCGCCGCGGGTGCTGCGGGTCAGCAGCTGCACGCCCAGCTCGGCCTCCAGCCGCAGCAGCCGCCGGCTGACGATGGACTTGGACACCCCCAGCCGCACGGCGGCGGCAGAAACCCCGCCCGCGTCGGCCACTTCCACGAAGGTCCTCAGGTCGTCCAGGTCCATCCTGCGTTCCTCCTTGCGCGACACAGCTGCACGGATGATGGCACTACCCAGCCGGCACGCAGGCCAGAAGAATCGATCGCGTCGGGCAATGCCGCCCGGCCATCAAGGCAACAAAGGATGCATCCATGACGTTTCGCAATGGCCTCGATTCGCTGCTTCGACCGGAGGACTCGGTGCTCGTGCTGATCGACCATCAGCCCTACCAGCTGGCCAACCTGAACAGCCACGAGCCCCAGATGGTGATCAACAACACCGCGGGATTGGCCAAGGCGGCCCGGGCCTTCGGCGTGCCCACCATCCTCACCAGCGTGATCGCCGAGCGTGGCGGCCTGCTGTTCCCGCAGATCACCAAGGTGTTTCCCGGCCAGGAGGTGATAGACCGGACCCTGATCAACACCTGGCAGGACACGAAGGTGGTGGACGCGGTCAAGGCCACGGGGCGCAGGCAGCTGGTCATCGCCGGCCTGTGGACCGAGGTCTGCGTCGCGATGCCGGCCATCCAGGCCGCGGGCGAAGGCTGGGACGTCACGGTGGTCACCGATGCGTCGGGCGGAGTGTCGGTGGAGGCGCACCAGCTGGCCATCCAGCGCATGCTGGCCGCGGGCGTCAACATGATGACCTGGCTGGCCGTGGCGGCCGAATGGCAGCGCGACTGGGCACGCGCCGAACAGGCCATGGCACTGACCGAGGTGATCACCGAGCATGCCGGCGGCAGCGGCATCGCCTACCTGTGGGAGCAGCAGCTGCTCCAAACGCCGGTGCCGGCCAACTGAGGCTCAGGCCCCGCCTTCGGCCACCGGCGACGCTGCCGCCGCCGCCAGCAGCTCCATCAGCCGCCGCGCGGCCGGCGGCACGTAGGCATGGCTGCGGTGCGTGACCACCAGGCGGCGGCGCATGGTGGTCTCCTTCAGCACCACCTCGCGCAGCCGCTGCGGCGAGCCGGCCGCCAGGTGGTGCCGCGAGATGAAGCTCAGCAGCCCGGTCTCGGCGATCATCGCCGGCAGCGTCACCAGCATGCTGCTTTCCACCTGCACCACCGGCCGCGGCAGGCGCTTGCGGTCGAAGGTGTGGTCCAGCCAGTCGCGCGTGGGCGCGCCGGGCGCCTGCAGCACCCAGCGGTAGCGCGTCAGGTCCTTCAGCGTGGGCTTGCCCTGGAAGATCTCGTGGCGGGCATGGGCGGCCACCACGATGCTGTCCTCCGACAGCCGGTGCGACTGCAGCCCGGGCTGGGCCCGGCCCTCCGTGCCCACCACCAGGTCCAGCTCGCCGCGGCCCAGCATGGGCAGCAGCACGTCCACCAGGGCCACCGTGGTGCTCAGCGTCACCTCGGGCGCTTCCTGCAGCAGCTGCCGCACCGCCTGCGGCAGCAGGTACTGCGCCGCGGTGGGCACGATGCCGATGCGGGCATGGCCGGCCACGCCGCGGCCGATCTCCGCGATCTCGCGCCGCGCGTCCTCCACGTCGAAGCGCAGCCGCTGGGCCCAGCGCAGCAGCACCCGGCCGGCGTCGGTCAGCCGGATGCCGCGGCCCGAGCGCTCGAACAGCGGCGCGCCGGCCTGCTGCTCCAGCCGCCGCACGGCGCCGGTGAGCGCCGGCTGGGTGCGGTGCAGCCGCTCGGCCGCCTTGCCCACGTGCTGCAGTTCGGCGATGGTCTCGAAGTAGCGCAGGTCGCGAAGGTCCATTGCAAAAGCCGCTCTGATGGTTTGCAAAGAATTATCGATTGGATCGTTGGGAGTCGAACGCCAATACTGTGGCCACAGACCCCATCCCGGGGCGTTCGGAGACAGCATGCAATCCTTCCGCCACACGCTCGCCGGCACCGCCACGGCCCTCGTCACCGCCCTGTGCGCCTTCGGCGTCCAGGCCCAGTCGTTCCCGAGCAAGCCGATCCGCGTGTACGTGCCGTTCCCGCCGGGTGGCGGCACCGACATCATCGCCCGCGAGGTGACGCAGGCCGTGGCCGCGGCCACCAAGTGGACCTTCGTCATCGAGAACAAGCCAGGCGCCGGCGGCAACCTGGGCGTGGATGCGGCGGCCAAGTCGGCCCCTGATGGCTACACCCTGGTGCTGGGGCAGACCAGCAACCTCGCGATCAATCCGTCGCTCTACGCCAAGATGCCCTACAACGCGCAGAAGGACCTGGCGCCGGTGGCGCTGGTGGCCGAGGCGCCGCTGGTGATGGTCACGGGCACCGGCTCGCCGTTCAAGACGGTGGCCGACGCCGTGGCCGCGGGCAAGGCCAAGCCGGGCGGCGTCAACTTCGCCTCGCCGGGCAACGGCACGGTGGCGCACCTGGCGTCGGAGCTGTTCCAGAAGGCGGCCGGCGTGAAGTACCAGCATGTGCCCTACAAGGGCGCGGCGCAGGCCCTCACCGACGTGATCAGCGGCAACGTGGAGCTGTACATGTCGTCGGTGCCCACGCTGCTGGGGCAGATCAAGCAGGGCAAGCTGCGGGCGCTGGCCGTCACGTCGGCCAAGCGGGTGGACGACCTGCCCGAGGTCCCCACGCTGGCCGAGGCCGGCATCCGCGGCGCGGAGTCGGTGACCTGGTTCGGCTTCCTCGCGCCGGCCGGCACCCCGGCCGACGTGATCGCCAAGCTGAACGCCGAGTTCGGCAAGGCCCTCAAGCAGCCGGCCCTGATGAAGAAGCTGGGCGAGGAAGGCGCCGACGTCACCTTCGGCAGCCCCGAGCAGTTCGGCGAACTCATCCGCAACGAGACGGTGCGCTGGAACAAGGTCGTCAAGGACGCCGGCGTGCGCATCGACTGACGGCACCGCCCTCGCCTCCCTACCTTCCCGCCTTTCGACACGGCCGGTACCGCCGGCCCCCCAGGAGATTCCCGTGAGTCAAGCCGCTGCATTGCCCGACGTCATCCGCCAGATCGAGCGCACCCCCGCCGACGTGGTGGCCCGCGCCGCCGAGTACCCCTCTTCCATCCTGGCCGACGTGGCCGGCCGCCGCGGCGCGCTGCACGGCCGCATCCAGGGCCTGTCGCCTTCCATGCGCTTTGCCGGCACCGCCATCACGGTGGAGGTGCGCCCCGGCGACAACCTGATGATCCATGCCGCGATGGCGCTGGCCCAGCCAGGCGACGTGATCCTGGTCGACGGCAAGGGCGACCTGAGCAGCGCGCTGATGGGCGAGATCATGTCGCAGCAGTGCGTGGCCCTGGGCGTGGCGGCGGTGGTGATCGACGGCGCGGTGCGCGACAGCGAGGCCATCCGCGCGCTGGGCTTCCCGATGTTCGCCGCCGGCCTCAATCCCAACGGCCCGACCAAGTACGTGCCCGGCCGGCTCAACCATCCCATCTCCATCGGCGGCGTGACGGTGCATCCGGGCGACCTGGTGGTGGGCGACTGCGACGGCGTGACGGTGATCGAGCGCGACAAGGCCGCCGCCATGCTGCCGCTGGCCGCCGAGAAGGTGGCCGCCGAGACCAAGCGCATCGCCGGCATCCGCAACCGCGAGGCGTTGCGCCCGGCCTGGCTGGACGGCGCGCTGCGCGCGGCCGGCGTCATCCGCGAAGGAGAGGTGCTGTGAAGCGGGCGGTCTTCCTCGTCACCGGCGCGGACCTGGCGCCCGAGGCGCTGGCGCTGCTGCGCGACCACGAAGTTGTCTATGCAGGCAAGACGCCGACCGAAGACGACATCGTCGGCCTGTGCCGCACGCACGACCCGGTGGCCATCATCGTGCGCTATGGCAAGGTGGGCGCGGCCGCGATGGAGGCGGCCCCCTCGCTGAAGGTCATCAGCAAGCACGGCAGCGGCACCGACACCATCGACAAGGCGGCCGCCGCCCAGCGCGGCGTGCAGGTGGTGGCCGCGGCCGGCGCCAATGCGGCGGCGGTGGCCGAGCAGGCGCTGGCGCTGCTGCTGGCCTGCGCCAAGTCGGTGGTGCCGCTGGACCGGCGCATGCACGCCGGCCACTGGGACAAGGCCACGCACAAGAGCGTCGAGCTGGAAGGCCGCACCATCGGCGTGGTGGGCCTGGGCGCCATCGGCCTGCGCTTCGCCCGCATGGCCGATGCGCTGGGCATGCGGGTGCTGGGCTTCGACCCCTATGCGAAGCAGCTGCCGGCCTATGTGCAGCCGGTGCCGCTGGAGACGATCTGGCGCGACAGCGACGCCATCTCGCTGCACTGCCCGCTCACGCCCGACAGCGCGCGGCTGGTGAATGCCGACACGCTGGCGCAGTGCAAGCGCGGCGTGATCCTGGTGAACACCGCACGCGGCGGCCTGGTGGACGAAGCCGCGCTGCTGCAGGCGCTGCAGTCGGGCCAGGTGCACAGCGCGGGGCTGGACAGCTTCGCGGTGGAGCCGATGACCGCCGGCCACCCGTTCCAGGGCGAGCCGCGCATCGTGCTCAGCCCGCACATCGGCGGCGTCACCGCCGATGCCTACGTGAAGATGGGCGTGGCCGCGGCGCGCAATGCGCTGGAAGTGCTGCACGCCTGAACATGCAGGCGGCAGCGGCCGTCAGGCCGAGCTGGCGCGGCGGTCCGGCACCGGCAGGCCCAGCAGGTCGGCGGCCAGGGCCTCGGCCACCTCGATGCCGTCGACACCGGCGGACATGATGCCGCCGGCATAACCCGCACCCTCGCCGGCCGGATACAGGCCGGCGACGTTCAGGCTCTGCAGCTGGCGGCCGCGCGTGATGCGCAGCGGGGACGAGGTGCGCGTCTCAACGCCGGTGAGCACCGCGTCGGGCATCGCGAAGCCGCGGATCTGCCGCTCGAAGGCCGGCAAGGCCTCGCGGATGGCGGCCAGCGCTTCGTCGGGCAGGCTGCCGCGGCCGGGCTCCGCCAGGTCGGTGAAGTGCACGCCCGGCTTGTACGAAGGCAGCACGTCGCCCACCGCGGTGGAGCGCTGGCCCTTGATGAAGTCCCCCACCAGCTGGCCCGGCGCCTGGTAGCCGCCGCCGCCCAGCTCGTAGGCGCGGCTTTCCCACTGGCGCTGGAAGGCGATGCCGTCCAGCGGATCCACCGGGCCGTCGGCGCGGCCGTCCTGCCGGTAGTCCTGCGGCGTGATGCCGACGACGATGCCGGCATTGGCATTGCGCTCGTTGCGGCTGTACTGGCTCATGCCGTTGGTGACGACGCGGCCTTCCTCCGAGGTGGCGGCCACCACGGTGCCGCCGGGGCACATGCAGAAGCTGTACACCGAGCGGCCGTTGCGCGCATGGTGCACCAGCTTGTAGTCGGCCGCGCCCAGGATCGGGTGGCCGGCGTTGGGTCCGAAGCGGGCGCGGTCGATCACGCCCTGCGGATGCTCGATGCGGAAGCCGATGGAAAACGGCTTGGCCTCCAGGTACACGCCGCGCCGCTGCAGCATGGCGAAGGTGTCGCGGGCGCTGTGGCCCGGCGCCAGCACCACATGCTCGGCATCCAGCTGCTCGCCGGAGGCCAGCACCAGGCCGCGCAGGCGGCCGTCCTCGATGCGCAGGTCGGTCACGCGCTGCTGGAAGCGGATCTCGCCGCCCAGCGACTCGATCTCCGCACGCATCTTCTCGATCATGCTCACCAGGCGGAAGGTGCCGATGTGCGGCTTGCTCACGTACAGGATCTCGTCCGGCGCGCCGGCCTTGACGAATTCGGTGAGCACCTTGCGGGTGAGGTGGCGCGGGTCGCTGATCTGGCTCCACAGCTTGCCGTCGCTGAAGGTGCCGGCACCGCCCTCGCCGAACTGCACGTTCGATTCGGGATGGAGCACGCCCTGGCGCCACAGGCCCCAGGTGTCCTTGGTGCGCTCGCGCACCGGGCGGCCGCGCTCCAGCACGATGGGCCGCAGGCCCATCTGCGCCAGCACCAGCGCGGCGAACAGGCCGCAGGGGCCGAAGCCCACCACCACCGGCCGCGGCCGGCCGCTGGCATGGAAATCGGCTGGCGCATGGCCGATGTAGCGGTAGCGGGTGTCCGGGCTGGGCCGCACATGCGCATCGCCCTGGAAGCGCCGCAGCACGGCGGCTTCGTCCACGCCGGGCGCCAGCTCGCAGTCCAGGGTATAGATCAGCACCACCGCCGACTTCTTGCGCGCATCGAAGCCGCGGCGGAAGACGGTGAAGTCCTTCAGCTCGGCATCCGCCAAGCCAAGGCGGGCACAGACGGCCGGCCGCAGGGCATCGGCGGCATGGTCCAGTGGCAGGCGGAGTTCGGTGATGCGCAACATCGTCGGAGCGGGGCAGGCGCCGGGGGCGGCGCCTTCAGCACGGGAAGGCGTTCAGCCGCCCTTCTTGGGGCGCTTGCCCGGGTTCTTCTTGCTGCGGGTGTGCGAGCCGCGCTCCAGGCTCACGCGCTGGCCGCCACCGCCACGGTTGACGTTGGTGCCCGGCGTGCCCGGCACGCGCGGGGTGGCCTTGCGGTCGGCTTCGGTTCTGATCTTGGTGGCCATCGTTTGCTCCTGGCAATGAATCGTCGAACCCATGATTAGGCCACAAGGCCGCGGGCCGGCCTGCCGGCGGCTGCTGCGCCAGGCGCGGGCGCGGGCGGGCCCTCGCCACCCTGCACCGCGCCAGCCTGGTGCGCCCGCTCCACGCGTTGGCGCATGCCGGGCCCCAGATGCCGGGCACGAACGTTGCGTCCGGTTGCCGCGCCTGGCCACGGTAGCGTTGCCGCCGTCAGGCAGCTCCCTCCGCTGATGAAGGCGGAATACCGGACCCCGTTGCGGCCCCTGCGGCCGGCAGCGCCGGTGGTTCCTACTCCAATCAACCCGTGCGACGGGTCGGCCGAGGCGCAGCACACCTGCACCGTCACGCCGCGGCCGCCCGCGCACCGTGCAGGATCAAGCATGAAGATCGTTCTCGTCGGCCACGGCATGGTGGGCCACAAGTTCCTGGAAAGCCTGGCCGAATCCGGCCTGACCGACCTCGAGGTCACCGTCCTGTGCGAGGAACCACGCGCCGCCTACGACCGGGTGCACCTGTCGGAGTTCTTCAGCGGCAAGACGGCCGAGCAGCTGTCGCTGGTGGAGCCCGGCTTCTTCGAGCGCACCGGCTTCCGGCTGACGCTCGGTGCCCGCGCCGAGAAGGTGGACCGCCGTGCCCGCACCGTGACCACCGCCGACGGCAGCGTGCTGCCCTACGACAAGCTGGTGCTGGCCACCGGCTCCAGCCCCTTCGTGCCGCCGGTGCCGGGCCGCGACCGGCCGCACTGCTTCGTCTACCGCACCATCGAGGACCTGGAGGCGATGAAGGCCTCCGGCGCGGCCTCGCGCAGCGGCGTGGTGGTGGGCGGCGGCCTGCTGGGCCTGGAATGCGCCAAGGCGCTGTGCGACCTGGGCCTGCAGACGCACGTGGTGGAGTTCGCGCCGCGGCTGATGGCGGTGCAGGTGGACGAAGGCGGCGCCCGCGTGCTGCGCCACAAGATCGAGGCGCTGGGCGTGCAGGTGCACACCAGCCGCAACACGGTGGAGATCACCGACGGCGCCACCGCGCGCCACCGCATGGTGTATGCCGACGGCAGCTACCTCGAGACCGACATGATCGTGTTCTCCGCCGGCATCCGGCCGCGCGACGAGCTGGCGCGGCAGTGCGTGCTGGCCATCGGCCCGCGCGGCGGCGTGGTGATCGACAGCGCCTGCCGCACCAGCGACCCGCACGTCTATGCCATCGGCGAATGCGCCTCCTGGAACGAGCAGACCTTCGGCCTGGTGGCGCCGGGCTACGAGATGGCCCGCGTGGCCGCCGCGCACATCGCCGGCCGCGCCGATGCCGCGTTCGTCGGCGCCGACATGAGCACCAAGCTCAAGCTGATGGGCGTGGACGTGGCCAGCATCGGCGATGCGCATGGCCGCACGGCGCACAGCCGCAGCTGCGTCTACGTGGACGAGCGCCGGCAGGCCTACAAGAAGATCGTCATCAGCGACGACGGCAAGCAGCTGCTGGGCGCGGTGCTGGTGGGCGACGCGGCCGAGTACGGCACGCTGCTGCAGATGGCGCTGAACGGCGTGCCGCTGCCGGCCGAGCCCGAGTTCCTGATCCTGCCTTCCAGCGACGGCCAGCCCAGGGCCGGCATCGGCGTGGCGGCCCTGCCCGACAGCGCGCAGATCTGCTCCTGCAACAACGTGAGCAAGGGCCGCATCTGCGAAGCGGTGGGCGAAGGCGCCACCAGCATCGGCCAGATCAAGGCCTGCACCAAGGCCGGCGCCACCTGCGGCGGCTGCGTGCCGCTGGTCACGCAGGTGATGAAGATGGAGATGGGCCGGCGCGGCATGGCGGTGAGCGACCATGTCTGCGAGCACTTCCCGCACTCGCGCCAGGCGCTGTACCACCTGGTGCGCGTGGGCAACATCCGCAGCTTCGGCGAGCTGCTGCAGCGCCATGGCAGCGGCCTGGGCTGCGACATCTGCAAGCCGGTGGCAGCCAGCATCTTCGCCAGCTGCTGGAACGAGTTCGTGCTGAAGAAGGACCTGGCGCCGCTGCAGGACAGCAACGACTACTTCCTGGGCAACATCCAGAAGGACGGCACCTATTCCGTGGTGCCGCGCATGGCCGGCGGCGAGGTGACGCCCGACGGGCTGATCGCCGTGGGCCAGGTGGCGAAGAAGTACGGCCTGTATACCAAGGTGACGGGCGGCCAGCGGCTGGACCTGTTCGGCGCCCGGCTGGAGCAGCTGCCCGCCATCTGGGAGGAGCTGATCGCCGCCGGCTTCGAATCCGGCCATGCCTATGGCAAGAGCCTGCGCACGGTCAAGAGCTGCGTGGGCAGCACCTGGTGCCGCTACGGCGTGGGCGACAGCGTGGGCCTGGCCGTGATGCTGGAGAACCGCTACAAGGGCCTGCGGGCGCCGCACAAGATCAAGTTCGGCGTCTCCGGCTGCACCCGCGAATGCGCCGAGGCCCAGGGCAAGGACGTAGGCATCATCGCCACCGACAAGGGCTGGAACCTCTACGTGTGCGGCAATGGCGGCATGAAGCCGCGCCATGCCGAGCTGCTGGCCAGCGACCTGGACGAGGCCACGCTGGTGAAGCTGGTCGACCGCTTCCTGATGTTCTACGTGCGCACCGCCGACCGGCTGCAGCGCACCAGCACCTGGCGCGACAACCTGGAAGGCGGCCTGGACTACCTGAAGGACGTGGTGGTGAACGACAGCCTGGGCCTGGCCGCCGAGCTGGAAGCGCAGATGCAGCAGGTGGTGGACACCTACCAGTGCGAGTGGAAGACGGCCGTGACCGACCCCGCCACCCGCAAGCGCTTCGTGGCGGCGGTGAACGAGGCCGCGCCCGCCGAAGCGGCAGCGGATGCAGCCGACGCCGCCGAGGCCGAAGGCTGGACCGCCGTCTGCGCGGTGGACGACATCCTGCCCGATGCGGGCGTGCGCGCCGTGGTGCAGCAGCGGCCGGTGGCGGTGTTCCGCATCGGTGCCGACCGGTACCACGCCATCGACGACGTGGACCCCAAGTCGGGCGCCAGCGTGCTGTCGCGCGGGCTGGTGGGCAACCTGGGCGAGCGCATCGTCGTGGCCTCGCCGCTGTACAAGAACCACTTCGACCTGCGCAGCGGCGAATGCATCGAGGCGCCGGAGCATTCGGTGCGCGCCCATGCGGTGCGGGTGGAAGGCGGGCGGGTGCTGGTGGCGCTGAAAGCGCTGGAGACGCTGGCCTGAAGAAGAATGGCGGCTGGCAACCGCCTGAAGTCCTGGAGTGTGTGCATGCCCGAGCCGGCCGAAGAACTGTCCGTATCGCAGCTGGTGCTGCAGGCCAAGCAGCTGGAGATCGACGCGGTGCGGCAGCTGGCCGGCCGCGCCGAGCTGGTGGATGCCATCGGCCACCTGATCCACGGCCTGCAGCGCGAGCGCGGCGCCACCAGCATCTTCCTGGCCTCGGGCGGCCAGCGCTTTGCCGATGTGCGCGAGCAGGCCATGGCCGAGGCCGACGAGGCCGACCGCCAGCTGCGCCGGCTGCTGGCGCTGCAGCTGCAACCGGCCCAGGGCCCCACCGCGCCGATGCTGTCGCTCATCGCCTGGGTGCTGCTGGGCCTGCAGTCGCTGCCGGCGCTGCGGGGGCAGGTGCAGCGCCGGCAGATGGAGGCGGCCGATTCGGTGGCCGCCTACAGCCGGCTGATCGCCGGGCCGGTGGAGCTGATCTTCCACATTGCCGATGCGGCCCGGCTGCCCGGGGCTTCTCGGCTGCTGGTGGCGCTGCTGCACCTGGTGCAGGCCAACGAGGCCGCTGGCCAGGAAAGGGCACTGGGTGCGGTGCTGTTCGCCTCCGGCCGCTGCGCCGAGGCCTTGCAGCAGCGGGTGATGCACCTGATCGACGCGCAGGACCGCAGCCTGCAGGTCTTCGCCGACTTCGCCGACGAGGCGCTGCGCGCCGATTGGGAAGCGCAGCAGCTCACGCCCGATGCCGCGCGGCTGGAGCGGCTGCGCCGCATGCTGTCCACTGCACGGCCGGAAGCACCGCTGGACAGCCGCCACAGCCAGGCCTGGTTCGACGCCTGCAGCGCCCGCATCGACAGCCTGTGGCAGCGGGTGCTGGCCGTCATCGGCCAGCTGCGCGCCGAATGCGAGGCGCAGCGGTTGCGCGCCGAGCAGGCGCTGCAGGATTCCGAAGGCCTGCTGCAGGGCCTGCGCAGCCACCCGCCGCAGCATGCGGATGCGGTGGCCCGCTTCTTCGACAGCCGCCACCGCCCCGAGGCCGCGCCCGGCCTGCCCGACGCCACACTCACGCCCGCCGGCGAGAGCCATGCGCTGATGGAACTGCTGCAGGCGCAGGCGGCGCGGCTGGCCGCGATGGAAGCCGAGCTCGACACCGCCCGCCGCACGCTGCATGAGCGCAAGGTGATCGAGCGCGCCAAGGGCGTGCTGATGTCGCGCATGGGCATGACCGAGGAGGCCGCCTTCCGCGCGCTGCAGAAGACCTCAATGGACCAGAACCGCCGGCTGCTGGACGTGGCCGAGGCCACGCTGTCGCTGCCGGACTTCGCGTTTGCGCCGGCGCGCGCGACTTGATAGCGCCGTTTTGATCTGATCACAGACTCCCCCACTTTCTTGTCGGTGTCCGTGGCCGGACACTGGCCACGGGCATCACGAGACGACGCCCGAGCGAGGCGGCGCAAAAGCCGACCGTGGAGACAAGATGGGTCAGACCAACAACTACCTGCCGGTGCGCGACGACTGGCTGGAATCCCGCCAGGAAGACGTCCTCGAACCCGACCTGGCCATCATCGACGCCCATCACCACTTCTACGACCGGCCCGGCTGGCGCTACCTCGATGAGGACTACCGCGCCGACGCTGCCTCGGGCCATGCGGTGCAGGCCTCCGTCTACATGCAGGCGCTCACGCGCTATCGCACCGACGGGCCAGTGGCCTGCCAGCCCGTCGGCGAGACCGCGTATGTGGCGGCGGTCACCGAGAACCGCGGCCCCGTCCGGGTGGCCGCCGGCATCGTCGGCCATGCCGACCTGCGGCTCGGCGATGCGGTGCAGGGCGTGCTGGAGGCCCACATCGCGGCCGGCCGGGGCCGCTTCCGGGGCATCCGCCACCTGACGACCTGGGACGCCGACACCTCGCTCGCCAACCCGGCCACCGCCGCGCCTGCCGGCCTGCTGTTGGACAGCGCGTACCGCGCGGGGCTGGCGCAACTGGCACCGCTGGGCCTGTCGTACGACGCCTGGCTGTTCTTCCCGCAGCTGACCGAGCTGCTGGCCACCGCACAGGCCTTTCCCGACACCACCATCGTCGTGAACCATTGCGGCGGCATCGTCCGCATCGGCGCCTATCAGGGCCGTGAGGAGGAGGTGTTCCGCCGCTGGCGCGATGCCATGGGCGCGCTGGCCCGGCTGCCGAACGTGCACGTCAAGCTGGGCGGGCTGGGCATGCGGATCAACGGCTTCGGCTTCGAGGCGCTGCCGGTCGCGCCTTCGTCGGAACACCTCGCCCGCCACTGGAAGCCGTGGATCGAGACCTGCATCGAAGCCTTCGGCGTCGAACGCTGCATGTTCGAGAGCAATTTCCCGGTCGACAAGGGTTCCTGCAGCTACCACGTCGTCTGGAACGCCTTCAAGCGCCTGGCCGCCGGCTGCAGCCCCGACGAGAAGCAGGCGCTGTTCTCGGGCACGGCCAAGCGCGTGTACCGCCTGGACTGAACCCTCCCTTCCGGCCGTTGGCCCCTGCCCCGGCGCCCTCCCCGACCGAGCGCCGTCCCCCGCGGAACCCACGTCGTCACGGTCGACTGAACATCACCCAAGGACCACCACCATGACTCGATTGCAACGCCGCCGCTTCGCCGCCCTGCTCCTTGCCCTGACGGGCGCCGGCAGCGCATTCGCGCAGGCCTACCCCGCCAAACCCATCTCCGTCGTCGTGCCCTACGCGGTGGGCGGCACCACCGACATCGTCGCCCGCATCGTCACCGCCCAGATCGGCAACAGCCTGGGTCAGACGCTGGTCGTCGAGAACAAGGCCGGCGGCGGCGGCAACATCGGCTGGGGAACCGTGGCGCGCGCCGCGCCCGATGGCTACACGCTGCTGACCACCGAGATGTCGTTCACCATCGCGCCGTCGCTGGGCATCAAGCAGCCCTTCGATGCGTCCAAGGACTTCACGCACGTCGTCACGGCTGCCTCGGCGCCGCACGTGCTGGTCATCAACCCCGGCGTGCCGGCCAAGACGGTGCAAGAATTCATCGCCGTGGCCAAGGCCAGCCCGGGCAAGTTCAACTACGGCTCCGGTGGCAATGGCACCAACACCCACCTGGGCGGCGAACTGTTCAAGAACGCGGCCGGCGTGGACCTCGTGCACGTGCCGTACAAGGGGGCGGGCGCGGTGCTGCAGGACCTGATGGGCGGCCAGGTGCAGGCGCTGGTCACGTCCTTGCCGACGGCGCTTCCCCACATCCGCTCGGGCAAGCTGCGGGCGTTGATGGTCACCAGCGACAAGCGCTCACCCCTGCTGCCGGATGTGCCGTCGGCCAAGGAAGCGGGTCTGCCCAAGGTGGTGATGGACTTCTGGGTCGGCTTTGCGGTGCCCGCCGCCACGCCGCAACCGGTGGTGGACAAGCTCAACAAGGCCGTCACGGATGCATTGGCTTCTGCCGATGGACGCCGGCTGCTGGCCGAGCAGGGCCTGGAGCCGGCGTCGAACACGCCCGCCCAGGCGGCGCAGCTGGTTCAGGGCGAGATGAAGCGCTGGGGCGCCGTGGTGAAGGCCGCCGGCATCAAGGCCGATTGATCAGGAGACGACCGTGTCAACCAAGCCCCTGCATGGCATCCGGGTGCTCGACCTGACCAACGTGCTGGCCGGCCCCTTCGCCTGCCACCAGCTGGCACACATGGGCGCCGACGTGATCAAGGTCGAGACCGTGGGCACCGGCGATCTGGCGCGTCAGCTCGGCGGCGACGTGACGCTGAGCAAGCGGAACATGGGCGTGTCCTTCCTGGCCCAGAACCCGGGCAAGCGCTCCCTGACGCTGAACCTCAAGCACGCCAGCGGCAAGGCGGTGTTCCGCCGCCTGGTACGCACGGCCGACGTCGTGATGGAGAACTTCCGCCCTGGCGTGATGGACCGGCTGGGGCTGGGCCATGCCGAGCTGATGAAGGAGAACACACGCCTGGTGTACTGCGCGATCTCCGGCTTCGGCCAGGATGGGCCGCTGCGCGACCTGCCTGCGTATGACCAGATCATCCAGGGCATGTCGGGGATCATGAGCGTGACCGGCGCGCCCGAGAACGCGCCCTACCGCGTCGGTTATCCGGTCGCCGACACCATCGGCGGCATCACGGCCGCCTTTGCGGTGGCCGCTGCGCTGGCCGATCGCCGGCGCACCGAAGGCGTGTTCATCGACGTCTCGATGCTGGAGGCCGCGATGGCCACGATGGGATGGGCCGTGTCCAACCACCTGATCGCCGATCGCGACCCACAGCCCATGGGCAACGACAACGTCACGGCCAGCCCTTCGGGCACGTTCAAGACCGGGCACGGACTGCTGAACATCGCCGCCAATAAGCAGGAGCAGTTCGAAGCGGTCTGCACCGTGCTGGGCCACCCGCAATGGGCACAGGACCCGCGCTTCGTCGACCGCCACGCACGCCTGGCCCACCGCGAAGACTTGCGCACGCTGATGGAGCAGGCGATGGCCGGCGAGTCGGCCGAGGTCTGGTGGGCTCGACTCAACGATGCGGGTGTGCCCGCCGGGCCGGTGTACACCGTGCCCCAGGCGCTGGCCCATCCGCAGATCGCCGGGCGCGGCATGCTGGCCACCTTCAAGGACGCACCCGGCGTGGGCCGCGACATCCGCGTGGTGCGCACCGGCTTCAAGCTCAATGGCCAGGCGCCGTCGGTGGACACACCGCCACCGCTGCTGGGCCAGCACAACGACGAGATCCTTGCGGAGCTGGGCTGCACCCCCGCGGAGATCCAGGCGTTGAAGGGTGAACGGATCGTTTGAACCCGGTCCCGTGCGCCGCCGCACCGGCAAGGTCACCGCTTCACGACCGCCTTGCGCGCCGCCTGCACCAGCGCCTTGATCAGGCGCGTGCGCACCGAGGCGCGCGGCCAGATGACCCCCAGGCGCCGCCGGTAAGGGTCGTCGACGGGGATGCGTGCGACCCGCAAGCCCCGCAGCCAGGGCACTGACGCGTCGGGCGCCAGCGACACGCCCAGGCCGCGGTCGACCAGCATGGCGATGGCAGGCAGCGAGCTGAGCGTGAAGCGCTGGCGCGGCACGATGCCGGCCTTGCGCAGGAACATGTCGGCCTGCTTGCCGCCACTGAGCGCGCGGTCGTAGCGGATGAACGGCTCTTCGCGCAGCAGCGCAAGGGCATCCCGGCCGGCCCAGCGCGGCGGCGCCATGACCACGAGCGGCTCATCGGTCAACTCATCCCATTGCAGGGTCTTGGGCAACTGGAAGGGCGGGTGCAGCGAGATGGCCACGTCCAGCTCACCGCGAAGCACGGCGTCATACAGGTCGCTGGAGACACCCGAGCGGATGGTGACCGCGGCGTCGGGATAAGCGGCGACGAAGCCGGCGAGCACCGCCGGCATCACGCTGTGCAGGGCGGTGTTGATGGCGCCGAGCCGCAGTTCGCCGGTGGCAGCCTCGTCGCTGAGCGCGGCCTTCAGGTCGCCGATCTCCTGCAGCACCCTGCCCGCACGCGCAGCCAATGCATGACCTGCCTCGGTCAGCGCCACGGTGCGGCCCGCGCGCACCACCAGCCGCACGCCCAGCTCGCGCTCGAGCAGCTTCAGCTGGTGCGCCACGGCGGCGGGCGTGATGTCCAGGCGGCGCGCGGCCTCGGACATCGAGCCTGCTTCGACGACGAGAAGAAAGGTGCTGAAGTAGGCGGTTTCCACGGCGGCCATTGTCGAGCCGGCGTGACGTTCGGAACGGGGTCTGCTGCGGGTGCTGCTGCTCACCCCGGGGCGCTGAAGCGCGTGTCAGACACGTCCTACAACGCAGACGCACGATTGCCGATTGGCGCCGTCGCGGCCGTCTGACAGATTTCGTTATCTGAAAAATGGGGCGGAGACCATGCCGAGCGGGACGACAAGCATGCGAGGGGCGCTGCTGCGGCAGCGTGCGCGGGATGGAGACATGGCGCGCGGGAGGACACCGCAATGAGTGCCGAGCTGAGTACGATGCCCGCCGCCAGCCGGGCCGATGGCCGCAACCGCCAGGTGCTGGCGGCGATGGTGGCCCTGCGTGACGGCGACTTCAGCCGCCGCCTGCCCGACGACTGGGACGGCGTGGAAGCCGAGATCGCCCGCGCCTTCAACCAGACCATCGCACAGCAGGCGCGCATCTCGGCCGAGGTGGAACGGCTGAGCGAGACGGTGGGCAAGGAAGGCCGGCTGCGCCAGCGCATGACCCTGCCCGGCGCGGTGGGCGGCTGGGCCGGCAACGTCGATGCCATCAACACCCTGATCGACGACCTGGTGCGGCCCACGGCCGAGATCGCCCGCACCATCGGCGCGGTGGCCAAGGGCGACCTGGGCCAGGCGATGGAGCTGGAAGTGGACGGCCGCGAGCTGCGCGGCGAGTTCCTGCGCTCGGCGCGGCTGGTCAACACCATGATCCAGCAGCTGTCGGTGTTCACCTCGGAAGTGACGCGGGTGGCGCGCGAGGTGGGCATCGAGGGCAAGCTGGGCGGCCAGGCGCAGGTGCGCGGCGTGTCGGGCGTGTGGAAGGAGCTGACCGACTCGGTCAACCAGATGGCCGGCAACCTCACGGCCCAGGTGCGCAACATCGCCGAGGTGACCATCGGCGTGGCCAACGGCGACCTGTCCAAGAAGATCACGGTGGACGTGCGCGGCGAGATCCTGCAGCTGAAGGAGGCCACCAACACCATGGTGGACCAGCTGCGCTCCTTCGCCTCGGAGGTGACCCGCGTGGCGCGCGAGGTGGGCACCGACGGCCGACTGGGCGGCCAGGCGGTGGTGCCCGGCGTGGCCGGCACCTGGAAGGACCTGACCGACTCGGTCAACGCCATGGCCACCAACCTCACGGCCCAGGTGCGCAACATCGCCACCGTGACGACGGCGGTGGCGCGCGGCGACCTGAGCCGCAAGATCACGGTGGACGTGAAGGGCGAGATCCTGGAGCTGAAGGAAACCATCAACACGATGGTGGACCAGCTCAACGGCTTCTCGTCGGAGGTGACGCGGGTGGCCCGCGAGGTGGGCACCGAAGGCCGCCTGGGCGGCCAGGCCGCGGTGCCCGGCGTGGCCGGCACCTGGAAGGACCTGACCGACTCGGTCAACTCCATGGCCAGCAACCTCACCGGCCAGGTGCGCAACATCGCGGGCGTGGCCACCGCCATCGCCAAGGGCGACCTCTCGTCGAAGATCACGGTGGAGGTCAAGGGCGAGATCCTGGCGCTGAAGAACACCATGAACACCATGGTGGACCAGCTCAACGGCTTTGCCGGCGAGGTGAGCCGCGTGGCCCGCGAGGTGGGCACCGAAGGCAAGCTGGGCGGCCAGGCGGTGGTGCCCGGCGTGGCCGGCACCTGGAAGGACCTGACGGACAACGTCAACTTCATGGCCAGCAACCTGACTGGCCAGGTGCGCAACATCGCCGAGGTGACCACGGCAGTGGCCAACGGCGACCTCTCCAAGAAGATCACCGTGGACGTGCGCGGCGAGATCCTGGAGCTGAAGAACACCATCAACACCATGGTGGACCAGCTCGGCGGCTTTGCCTCCGAGGTGACGCGGGTGGCCCGCGAGGTGGGCACCGAAGGCAAGCTGGGCGGCCAGGCCGAGGGCCGCGGCGTGGCCGGCATCTGGAAGGACCTGACCGACTCGGTCAATGCGATGGCCACCAACCTGACCAGCCAGGTGCGCAACATCGCGGAAGTGACCACCGCCGTGGCCAACGGCGACCTGTCCAAGAAGATCACCGTGGACGTGCGCGGCGAGATCCTGGAGCTGAAGAACACCATCAACACCATGGTGGACCAGCTCAACGCCTTCGCCGGCGAAGTGAGCCGCGTGGCCCGCGAGGTGGGCACCGAAGGCAAGCTGGGCGGCCAGGCCGAGGTGCCCGGCGTGGCCGGCACCTGGAAGGACCTGACCGACAACGTCAATTCCATGGCCAGCAACCTCACCGGCCAGGTGCGCAACATCGCCGACGTGGCCACCGCCGTGGCCAACGGCGACCTGTCGAAGAAGATCACGGTGGACGTGAAGGGCGAGATCCTGGAGCTGAAGAACACCCTCAACACGATGGTGGACCAGCTCAACGGCTTCGCATCCGAGGTGAGCCGCGTGGCCCGCGAGGTGGGCACCGACGGCAAGCTGGGCGGCCAGGCGGTGGTGCCCGGCGTGGCCGGCACCTGGAAGGACCTGACCGACAACGTCAACTTCATGGCCAGCAACCTGACCGGCCAGGTGCGCAACATTGCCGACGTGGCCACCGCCATCGCCCGCGGCGACCTGTCCAGCAAGATCACGGTGGAGGTGCGCGGCGAGATCCTGGCGCTGAAGAACACCCTCAACACCATGGTGGACCAGCTCAACGGCTTCGCCTCCGAGGTGACGCGGGTGGCCCGCGAGGTGGGCACCGACGGCAAGCTGGGCGGCCAGGCCCAGGTGCCCGGCGTGGCCGGCACCTGGAAGGACCTGACCGACAACGTCAACTCCATGGCCAGCAACCTCACCGGCCAGGTGCGCAACATCGCGGACGTGGCCACCGCCATCGCCCGCGGCGACCTGAGCCGCAAGATCACGGTGGACGTGAAGGGCGAGATCCTGCAGCTCAAGGAAACCATGAACACCATGGTGGAGCAGCTGGGCGCCTTCGCCTCCGAGGTGAGCCGCGTGGCGCGCGAGGTGGGCACCGAGGGCAAGCTGGGCGGCCAGGCCGCGGTGCCCGGCGTGGCCGGCACCTGGAAGGACCTGACCGACAACGTCAACTCCATGGCCAGCAACCTCACCGGCCAGGTGCGCAACATCGCGGACGTGGCCACCGCCATCGCCCGCGGCGACCTGAGCCGCAAGATCACGGTGGACGTGAAGGGCGAGATCCTGCAGCTCAAGGAAACCATGAACACCATGGTGGAGCAGCTGGGCGCCTTCGCCTCCGAGGTGAGCCGCGTGGCGCGCGAGGTGGGCACCGAGGGCAAGCTGGGCGGCCAGGCCGCGGTGCCCGGCGTGGCCGGCACCTGGAAGGACCTGACCGACAACGTCAACTCCATGGCCAGCAACCTCACCGGCCAGGTGCGCAACATCGCGGAGGTGACCATCGCGGTGGCCAACGGCGACCTGTCCAAGAAGATCACGGTGGACGTGCGCGGCGAGATCCTGCAGCTGAAGGAAACCATCAACACGATGGTGGAGCAGCTGCGCTCCTTCGCATCGGAAGTGACGCGCGTGGCCCGCGAGGTGGGCACCGAGGGCCGGCTGGGCGTGCAGGCGGTGGTGCCTGGCGTGGCCGGCACCTGGAAGGACCTGACCGACTCGGTCAACACCATGGGCGCCAACCTCACCGCGCAGGTGCGCAACATCGCCGAGGTGACCACCGCCGTGGCCCGCGGCGACCTGAACCGCAAGATCACGGTGGACGTGAAGGGCGAGATCCTGGAGCTGAAGAACACCATCAACACCATGGTGGACCAGCTCAATGCCTTCGCCGGCGAAGTGACGCGCGTGGCGCGCGAGGTGGGCACCGAGGGCAAGCTGGGCGGCCAGGCCGAGGTGTCCGGCGTGGGCGGTACCTGGAAGGACCTGACCGACAACGTGAACTTCATGGCCAGCAACCTGACCGAGCAGGTGCGCGGCATCGTGAAGGTGGTGACCGCCGTGGCCAACGGCAACCTGACGCAGCGGCTGACGGTGCAGGCCAAGGGCGAGGTGGCGGCGCTGGCCGACACCATCAACGGCATGACCGACACCCTGGCCACCTTCGCCGACCAGGTGACCAACGTGGCCCGCGAGGTGGGCGTGGAAGGCCGGCTGGGCGGCCAGGCCAACGTGCCCGGCGCCTCCGGCACCTGGAAGGACCTGACCGGCAACGTGAACCTGCTGGCGGCCAACCTCACCACGCAGGTGCGCGCCATCGCCGAGGTGGCCACCGCGGTGACCAAGGGCGACCTCACCCGCTCCATCCAGGTGGATGCGATGGGCGAGGTGTCGGAGCTCAAGGACAACATCAACACGATGATCTCGAACCTGCGCGAGACCACCGAGCGCAACCGCGAGCAGGACTGGCTGAAGACCAACGTGGCCAAGTTCACCGGCATGCTGCAGGGCCAGCGCGACCTGCAGGCCGTGAGCCAGATGCTGCTGAGCGAGCTGGCGCCGCTGCTGGACACGCAGCAGGGCACCATCTACCACCTGGCGGGCGGCGGCGAGAGCCCGCAGGCCCAGCTGCGGCTGCTGTCGGCCTATGCCCAGGGCGGCGACCTGGGCGCGGCGCAGTCCATCGCGCTGGGCGAAGGCCTGGTGGGCCAGGCCGCGCTGGAGAAGAAGCGCATCGTGCTGTCCGACATCGAGCCGGAGCAGGTGACCATCGCCACCAGCCTGGTGCAGGCCCGGCGCGTGAGCATCGTGGTGCTGCCGGTGCTGTTCGAAGGCCAGACCAAGGCGGTGATCGAGCTGGCCGCAATCCGCCCGTTCGCCAGCGGCTCGCTGGCCTTCCTGGAGCTGCTCACGCAGAGCATCGGCGCGGTGTTCAACACCATCGAGGCCACCATGCGCACCGAGCGGCTGCTGTCGCAGTCGCAGCAGCTCACGGTGGAGCTGCAGTCCCGCCAGAGCGAGCTGCAGGAGACCAACGAGCAGCTGGGCACCAAGGCCCGGCTGCTGGCCGAGCAGAACGCCGAGGTGGAGCGCAAGAACGCCGAGGTGGAGCAGGCCCGCCATGCGCTGGAGGAGAAGGCGGCCGAACTGGCGCTCACCTCCAAGTACAAGTCGGAGTTCCTGGCCAACATGTCGCACGAGCTGCGCACGCCGCTCAACTCCATCCTGATCCTGAGCCAGCAGCTGGCCGGCAACGGCAGCGGCAACCTGACCGAGAAGCAGGTCGAGTTCTCGCGCAACATCAATTCCTCCGGCTCCGACCTGCTGCACCTGATCAACGACATCCTGGACCTGTCGAAGATCGAGTCGGGCACGGTGACGGTGGAGGTGGAGCCCATCCCGTTCGCGGTGCTGCGCGAGAACATCGAGCGCAACTTCCGCCACGTGGCCGATGCCAAGAACCTGCCGCTGCGGGTGCTGTTCGACGACGACCTGCCGCGTACCCTGGAGACCGACAGCAAGCGGCTGCAGCAGATCCTGAAGAACCTGCTGTCCAACGCGGTGAAGTTCACCAGCCGCGGCCATGTGGAGCTGCGCGTGGGCTATGCCACCGAAGGCTGGAGCAGCGACCATCCGGTGCTGAAGACCGCGCCGCAGGTGGTGGCCTTCGCGGTGGAGGACACCGGCATCGGCGTGCCGCCGGACAAGCAGCGGCTGATCTTCGAGGCCTTCCAGCAGGCCGATGCCGGCACCTCCCGCAAGTACGGCGGCACCGGGCTGGGACTGGCCATCAGCCGCGAGCTGGCCATGCTGCTGGGCGGCGAGATCAAGCTCACCAGCGTGCATGGCGAGGGCAGCACCTTCACGCTGTACCTGCCGCTGACCTTCGCCGCCGGCGAGACCAAGCGGCTGCCGCCGGCCGACCGCCTGCCCGACGACGTGATCGTGCCGCACGGCTTCAGCGTGCTGCCCATCATGCGCGACGCCCAGGTGGCCGACGACCGCGGCAACATCGGCCCCGACGATGCGGTGCTGCTCATCATCGAGGACGACCCGCACTACGCCCGCATCCTGCTGGGCGCCGCGCGCGACCGCGGCTTCAAGGGCCTGGTCGCGCTCAAGGGCGCGCAGGGCCTGGCGCTGGCGCGCGAATACCTGCCCACCGCCATCTCGCTGGACGTGTTCCTGCCCGACATGCTGGGCTGGACCGTGCTCAACCAGCTGAAGCTGGACCCGAGCACCCGCCACATCCCGGTGCAGGTGCTGAGCGTGGCCGACGAGGACCGCAACCACGGGCTGGCGCACGGCGCCTTCTCGTACCTGGTGAAGTCGCCCACCAGCGAGGGCATGGAGGCCGGGCTGGACCGCATCAAGCAGTTCACCGCGCCGCGCACCCGCCGCCTGCTGGTGGTGGAGGACGACGAGCGAGAGGCCGCCGCCATCGAGGCCCTGCTGGGCCATGACGACATCCAGATCGACACCGTGGGCACCGGCACCGAGGCGCTGGCCGCGCTGTCCGCGCAGGCGGTGGACTGCGTGGTGCTGGACCTGCGGCTGCCCGACATGAGCGGCTTCGAGCTGCTCAAGCGGCTGCAGGCCGACCGCACGCTGGCGGAGATCCCGGTGGTGGTGTTCACCGGCCGCGAGCTGAGCGACGACGACCGCGCCCAGCTGCGCTCGATGGCCAAGAGCATCGTGTTGAAGGACGTGCAGTCGCCCGAGCGGCTGCTGGACGAGACGGCGCTGTTCCTGCACCGCACCGTCACCGCGCTGCCGCCGGACAAGCAGCAGATGCTGGAGCGGCTGCACCACTCCAGCGACTGGCTGCGTGGCCACAAGGTGCTGGTGGTGGACGACGATGCGCGCAACATCTTCGCGCTGACCACGCTGCTGGAGAACCAGGAGATGGAGGTGGTGAGCGCCACCAACGGCCGTGACGCCATCCGGCTGATCGAGGAGTCGGACGACATCGGCATCGTGCTGATGGACATCATGATGCCGGACATGGACGGCTACGAGACCATGCGCGAGATCCGCAAGCATCCGCGCCTGCGCAACCTGCCGATCCTGGCGCTGACGGCCAAGGCGATGAAGGGCGACCGCGAGAAGTGCCTGGAGGCCGGCGCCAGCGACTACATCTCCAAGCCGGTGAACACCGCGCAGCTGCTGTCGCTGATGCGGGTGTGGCTGTTCCGATGACCTCTCACGAGCCCGTCAACATCCTCATCGTCGACGACGAGCCCGCCAACCTGGTGGTGCTCGAGACCGTGCTCGACGATCCCGGCTACCGGCTGGTGCGCGCGGATTCGCCCGACCAGGCGCTGCTGGCGCTGGTGCAGGAGGAGTTCGCGCTGCTGATCCTGGACATCCGCATGCCGGGCATGACCGGCTTCGAGCTGGCGCAGATGATCAAGGAGCGCAAGAAGACGGCCGGCGTGCCCATCATCTTCCTCACCGCCTACTACGACCGCGACCAGCATGTGCTGGAAGGCTACGGCACCGGCGCGGTGGACTTCCTGAACAAGCCGGTGAACCCGGCGGTGCTGCGCTCCAAGGTGTCGGTGTTCGTGGAGCTGCACCGGCAGAGCCGCGCGCTGAGCCGCGCCAACCAGGAACTTCGCGACCTGAACCAGACGCTGGAGCAGCGCGTGGCCGAGCGCACCGAGGCGCTGCACCGCGCCGACCGCCAGCTGCGCGAGATGATGGGCAGCATCACCGATGGCCTGCTGATGCTGGACCGCGAATGGCGCTTCACCTATGCCAACGAGCGCGGTGCTCGGCTGATGGGCGCCAGCCCCGAGGAGCTGGACGGCACCTGCCTGTGGCAGCCGCCGGCGCGGGTATCGGAGCATTCGGCCGGCTGGTACCGCCGCGCGCGGGAGGAAGGCCGCACCCTGTCCTTCGACGAATACTTCCCCGAGCCGGTGGACAAGTGGTTCCAGTGCCACTGCTATCCGTCGGAAGCCGGCCTGTCGATCTACTTCCTGGACGTGACCGAGCGGCGCGAGGTGGACGTGCGGCGCGAGCGCCTGTTCGCCGCCGAGCAGGCCGCGCGGGAGGAAGTGGAACGCGTGGCGCGGGCCAAGGAGGCCTTCCTCGCCTCGCTGAGCCACGAGCTGCGCACGCCACTGGCCGCCATCCTGGGCTGGACGGCCATCCTGCGCCGGCCCAAGACCGATGCGGCCATGCTGCAGCGGGGCATCGAGGTCATCGCGCGCAATGCGCGGGCGCAGTCGCAGCTGGTGTCGGACCTGCTGGACGAAAGCCGCATCGTCTCCGGCAAGCTGCGCATGAACTTCGAGCTGCTGGACCTGAACGGCGTGGCCGCCGCGGCGGTGGACAACGCGCGGCCGGCGGCGCAGAACAAGGGCGTGGAGATCGCGCTGCAGCTGGCCGAGGCGCCGCCCCTGGAGATCATGGGCGACACCGCACGGCTGCACCAGATCGTGTCCAACCTGATCGCCAACGCCCTGAAGTTCACGCCGGCCGGAGGCCGGGTGCAGGTGTCCACGGCGCAGGAGGGCGCGGTGGTGCGGCTGCAGGTGTGCGACACCGGCGAAGGCATCCGGCCGGAGTTCCTGCCGCATGTGTTCGAGCGCTTCAGCCAGGCCGACGGCTCGGCCGCGCGGGCCCATGGCGGCCTGGGGTTGGGCCTGTCCATCGCCCACAGCCTCGTGGAGCAGCATGGCGGCCGCATCAGCGCCCACAGCCCCGGCGTGGGCCAGGGCACCTTGTTCACCGTGGAATTCCCGCGGGCGCGGGCCGATGCCCGCACGGCGGGCCCGCCGCCGGCGGCGGCGGTGTCCGATGCCGAGCCCTGGGAGGCGGCCGAGGCCGCGGCCCTGGGCATCGACGACGTGAGCCTGCAGCGGCTGCGGGTGCTGCTGGTGGACGACCATGCCGACGTGCTGGAGGTGCAGCGCCGCTTCCTGGAAGACCGCGGCGCGGTGGTGAGCACCGCCAACTCGGGCGAGCAGGCGCTGGAATCACTGCGCCAGCACCGCTTCGACATCCTGCTGAGCGACCTGGGCATGCCGGGCATGGACGGCTACCGGCTCATCGAGCTGGTGCGCGGCGAACTGGGCCTGGGTGCCGAGCAGCTGCCGGCGGTGGCGGTGACGGCCTTCGTGCGGGCCGAGGACAAGCGCAATGCGGTGGAAAGCGGCTACCAGACGGTGGTGCAGAAGCCGGTCAATGCGGTGTCGCTGGCGCGTACGGTCTACGGCCTGGCGCGCCGGCGCTGAGCTGGATGGCCGTCTTCAGCTGCTGCACCGCATGCAGGAGCAGGCGGTCGTCCTGCTCATGCAGGTCGGCGCCGTCGCCCAGCACGCCCAGCAGCCATTCCAGGTGCTGCAGCTGCAGCTGCGGATCGCGGGTGGGCGCCAGCACATGGCGCAGGTAGTGCGCCACGGCCGGGTCGATCTGGAGGCCGCCCTCGTCGATGCGGACGTAGTTGAAGGCGGTGCGGATGGGGGTGTTGCTCAGCATGGGTGGGCCTCGTGGCGGGCACAACGCACGCCTGGCCGCCATCATGGCCAACCCCGTCCGCGGGCAAGCCGCGGAACAGGGCCCCAACCGGGCCGCACTTCGGCCTCAAGTGCGCATCAGGCCGCGATCACGTCCTTGCCGCCACGGTCCCAGTGGCGGTGCACCGCGATGTCGGCCACGAAGGCCTGGGCCAGCGCGCCGGCCCCGTCGGCCGGTGCCAGCTGGATGCCGGGCCGGCGGGCGCCCGGCGCCTGTGGCGGCAGCACGCCGGCCGAGGCCAGCAGGTCCGCGCCCTCGCCCAGCGCGGCGATGGGCTTGGCATGCTTGAAGGCCTCGCGCACGAAGTGCACCGCATCGGCCGAGCCCTTGAGCGCGGCCACGCTGGCCGCGCCGCCCGGCACCAGCACCGCATCGAACACCACCGAAGGCTGGGTGACGATGAGATCGTCCACCGGCACGCTGCCGCCGGCCGCGTCCCGCACCTCGCCCAGCCGGCTGGACAGCACCCGCACCTTGGCGCCGGCGCTCATCAGCGCCGACTTCACCGCCTGCAGGCCGGCGGCATCCACGCCGGGCGCCACCAGCACCGCCACCTTGCGGCCGGCGATGCTCTTGGGGTTGTTGCGGGCCAGCATGCTGAGCGCGGGCGAAGGCGCATAACGGCGGGCCGGCGTGCGCGGGCTGGCCGGCGGCACCGGCATGCCCAGCACCTCGGCCACGCGGGCGGCCAGCGTGGCATCCACGTTCACCAGGTTGGACAGCATGCGCTGGCGCACCGCCGGCACCGCCACCTTGCCCAGCTCGAACTGCAGCGCCTCCACGATGTGCTGCTGCTCCACCGGCGTCTGGCTCTGCCAGAACAGGGTGGCCTGCGAATAGTGGTCGCCGAAGGATTCCGAGCGCTTGCGCAGCTTGGTGCCGCTGACCGGCACCGCGGCGCTCGCGAAGCCGCCCTGGTTGGCCGGCACCTCCTTGATCGGCGGCGCATCGATCGAGCTGGGCTCGTAGTTGATGCGGCCCTTGCTGATGGTCTGGCGGTGGAAGCCGTCGCGGTTCATGTTGTGCACCGGCACCACCGCGCGGTTGATCGGGATCTCGTGGAAGTTGGGGCCGCCCAGCCGGGTGAGCTGGGTGTCCACGTACGAGAACATGCGCCCTTGCAGCAACGGGTCTTCGCTGACGTCGATGCCCGGCACCAGGTTGCCCACGTGGTAGGCCACCTGCTCGGTCTCGGCGAAGTAGTTGTCCGGGTTGCGGTTGAGCACCATCTTGCCGATGGGCCGCACCGGCACCAGCTCTTCCGGGATGATCTTGGTGGCATCCAGCAGGTCGAAGCCCAGGCGCTCGGCATCGGCCTCCTCCACCACCTGCACGCCCAGCTCCCATTCGGGGAAGGCGCCGGCGTCGATGGCCTCGGCCAGGTCGCGGCGGTGGAAGTCGGGGTCCTTGCCGCCGAGCTTCTGCGCCTCGTCCCAGGCCAGGCCGTGCACGCCGTTGTTCAGCGGCTTCCAGTGGAACTTGACGAAGCGGCTGGTGCCGCGCGCATCCACGAAGCGGAAGCTGTGCACGCCGAAGCCCTCCATCATCCGGTAGGAGCGCGGGATGGCACGGTCCGACATGATCCACATGATCATGTGGGTGGACTCGGGCATCAGCGAGATGAAGTCCCAGAAGGTGTCGTGCGCAGTGGAGGCCTGCGGGATCTCGCGGTCGGCCTCGGGCTTGGCCGCATGCACCAGGTCCGGGAACTTGATCGCGTCCTGGATGAAGAACACCGGGATGTTGTTGCCCACCAGGTCGAAGTTGCCTTCCTGGGTATAGAACTTCACCGCGAAGCCGCGCACGTCGCGCGCGGTATCGGCCGAGCCGCGCGAGCCGGCCACGGTGGAAAAGCGCACGAACACCGGCGTGCGGGCCCGCGGGTCGTTCAGGAAGCCGGCGCGCGTCCAGCGGGCCATCGGCTCGTACACCTGGAAGTAGCCATGGGCCGCGGCGCCGCGGGCATGCACCACCCGCTCGGGGATGCGCTCATGGTCGAACGCGGTCATCTTCTCGCGGAACAGCTGGTCTTCCAGCAGGCTGGGGCCGCGCACGCCGGCCTTCAGCGTGTTCTGGTTGTCCGCGATCTTCAGGCCCTGGTTGCTGGTGAGCTGCTGGCCCGCGTCGACGGTGGTCTCGTGCGCCAGGTCGCCGGCCTTGTCGGTGGGCCGGGTGCCCGAGGGCTGCACCGCGGCCGGGCCGGCGGCCAGCAACGGGGACACGGCCACGCCGGCGGTGGAAGCACTGGCAGCGGCCAGGAAGCGGCGGCGGGAAGGCGCCTCGGCGCGGGGATCGGTGGAATCGGTCATGAAGCCTCTGGTGGTGAACGCATGTCGCGTCGCGCAGGGGCAATGCGCATGCCGCGACCGGTTAGCCACCAGCGGCTGGCGCGGCCTCAGCCCAGCCAGGCCCGGATGCGGGCCGACAGCGTGGGCGTGCTGATGCCGTAGCGGTCGTGCAGCGTGGGCAGCGCGCCGGCATCGAGGAAGCGGTCGGGCAGGCCCGCCAGCTGGAAGCCCGCTGGCTGCACGCGGTGGCGCAGCAGCGTGCCGGCCACCGCCTCGCCCAGGCCGCCGATTACCGAATGGTTCTCGGCCACCACCACCAGCCGGTGCTTGTAGCGCACCGCCTCCACGATGGCCGCCTCGTCCAGCGGCTTGATGGTGGGGCAATGCAGCACCGCCACGCCGATGCCGTCGGCGTGCAAGGCCGCGGCCACTTCCAGCGCGCGCATGGTCATGAAGCCGCTGGCGATCACCAGCACCTCGTTGCCGTCGCGCAGCAGCTTGGCCTTGCCCAGCTCGAAGCGGTAGTCGTATTCGTCCAGCACCAGCGGCACGTTGCCGCGCAGCAGCCGCATGTAGACGGGGCCGGTGTGGGCCGCGATCTGCGGCACCGCCTGCTCGATGTCCAGCGCGTCGCAGGGGTCGACGATGGTCAGGCCGGGGATGCCGCGCATCAGCGCCAGGTCTTCCGTGGCCTGGTGGCTGGGGCCGTAGCCGGTGGTCAGGCCCGGCAGCGCGCAGCACAGCTTGACGTTGAGGTTCTCCTCCGCGATCACCTGGTGGATGAAGTCGTAGGCGCGCCGGGTGCCGAACACCGCATAGGTGGTGGCAAATGGCAGCAGGCCTTCCTTGGCCATGCCGCCGGCGGCGGCCATCAGCAGCTGCTCGGCCATGCCCATCTGGAAGAAGCGCTCGGGATAGGCCTGGCCGAACAGGTGCAGGTCGGTGTACTTGGCCAGGTCGGCGGTCAGGCCGACGATCTCGGGCCGCTGCTCGGCCAGCGCCACCAGTGCCTTGCCGAAGGGCGCGGCCTTGACGCGCTGGCCCTCGCTGGCGATGGAGGCGATCATCGCCGAGGTGGTGAGGCGGGGCTTCTTGTCAGCGACGGTGTTCATTGCACGGCCTCCTCGGGCTGCGTCTGGTCCAGGATCTGCAGCGCCTGCTGCCACTCGGGCGGATCGACGCGGATGAAGTGGTTCTTCTCGCGCTGCTCCAGGAAGGGCACGCCCTTGCCCATCAGCGTGTCGAACAGGATCACGCGCGGCCGCGGCTCGGCCAGGTGGCGCGCGGCATCGAAGGCGCGCAGCACCGCGGCCAGGTCGTTGCCATCCACCCGCTGCACATGCCAGCCGAAGGCGGCCCACTTGTCGGCCAGCGGCTCGAAGCCCAGCACCTTGCCCGAAGGCCCGTCGGCCTGCTGGTTGTTGATGTCCACCAGGCACACCAGGTTGGCCAGCCGGTGGTGGGCGGCGCCCATCGCGGCTTCCCAGGTCGAGCCTTCGTCCAGCTCGCCATCGGACATGGAGTTGTAGACGAAGGCCGGGTTGCCCTTGTGGCGCAGCGCCAGCGCCATGCCCACCGCGATGGGCAGGCCCTGCCCCAGCGAGCCGCCGGAGATCTCCATGCCTGGCGTGTAGGTGGCCATGCCCGACATCGGCAACCGGCTGTCGTCGCTGCCGTAGGTCTCGAGCTCCTCCTCGGCGATGGTGCCCGCCTCGATCAGCGCCGCATAGTGCGCAATGGCGTAATGGCCGTGCGACAGCAGGAAGCGGTCGCGGCCTTCCCATTCCGGCTCGGCCGGGCGCAGCTTCAGCGCATGGGCATAGGCCACCGCCAGCACGTCGGCCCAGCCCAGGGCCTGGCCGATGTAGCCCTGGCCCTGCACCTCGCCCATGCGCAGGGCATAGCGGCGGATGCGCCAGGCGCTCTGGCGCAGCCGCGCCAGCAAGTGTTCTTGCTCAGTCATGGAACGTCTCCGGAAAGGGAGTTACTTGAGGATGGACGCCGGCACGTAGGACACGAGTGCCAGCACGCCGAAGGCGACGAGGTAGAACGGGCCCAGCTCGCGCACCGTCTGGCCCACCTTCACCTTGGCCAGTGCGCTGGTGATGAACAGCGTGGTGCCCACCGGCGGCGTGTACAGGCCGATGGCCAGGTTGACCACCATCATGATTCCCAGCTGCGTCATGTCCATGCCGATCGCATTGGCCATCGGGACGAACACCGGCGTGAGCAGCAGCACCGCCGCCGGCAGGTCGATGAACATGCCCAGGAACAGCATCATCAGGTTCATCAGCAGCACGATCAGCCAGGCCGCATGCACGTTCTGCTGCACCCAGTTGGCCACGCCGGTGGGCATCTGGTCGTAGGTGAGCAGCCAGCCGATGGCGGCCGAGGCCATGATCACCAGCAGCACCACCCCGGTGGCCAGGCCCGCATGCACCACCGCATCGTTCAGCCGCTTCCAGCCCAGGTCGCGGTAGATCACGGCCGACACCAGGCCGGCGTACAGCGTGGACAGCACGGCCACCTCGGTAGGCGTGGCGATGCCGAAGCGCAGGAAGATGATGATGAGCACCGGCAGCACCACCGCCGGCAGCGCGTACAGCAGATGGCGGCGGAAGGCCGGGCCATTGAACGGCGATGTGTCGCGCGGGAAGTTGCGCCGCCGCCCCACCCACCAGCAGGCCGCCATGAAGCCGCCGCACATCAGCATGCCGGGCAGCACGCCCGCCACGAACAGCGAGGCGATGGAGGCATTGGCGCTGAGCGCGAACAGGATCAGCGGGATCGACGGCGGGATCAGGATGTCGATGGTGGCCGCCGCCGCCAGCGTGGCCGCCGAGAAGGCCGCCGGATAGCCCAGCCGCTTGTGCCAGGGGATGAGCAGCGAACCGATGGCCGAGGCATCGGCCACTGCCGAGCCCGAGACACCGCCGAACAGCGTGGACGACATGACCCCCACCTGGGCCGGCCCGCCGTGGAAGCGGCCGATCAGCGTGGACAGCACGCCGATCAGCGCCTCGCCCAGCTTGCCACCCATCATCAGGGAGCCGGTGAGCATGAAGAACGGGATGGCGATGAGCGGAAAGCTCTGCACCTGCGCCACCATCTGCTGAACCAGCAGGTCCAGCGGCACGCGGTCGGAGCTGGCGGCGGCCGCCAGTGCGGCCACCAGCAGCGCATGGGCGATGGGCATGGCGATCACGGCGCCACCCAGGAACACGAACAGGATCAAGGCAGTCATGGCGGCGTCTCCTGGGCTACCAGTGGGCGGAAGGCACGGGCTGCTCGCCCTCGGCCTGCGGTGCCGGCGGGCCTGCCAGCAGCGCCGACCCGGCGGACTGCAGCGCCAGCACCGCCAGCAGCACCATGCCCACCATCACGCAGGCATAGGTGATGGAGCCGGGGATCTGCAGGATGGCCGTGCGCTCGTCGTGCACGATCTCCAGCATCTGGAAGGTGGCCCAGCCCAGCGTGGCATAGAGCCCGGCCACGATGAGCCAGCTGGCCACCGCCACCCAGCGCCGCGCGCGCTCGGGCAGCACCTCCACCAGGAAGGTGGTGGTGATGTGCGCGCCGCTGGCCGCGGCCAGCACCACGCCGGCCATCACCAGCCACGGGAACAGCAGCTCGGGCACCTCGTTGGCCCACTGCAGGCTGGCGCCGGTGGCATAGCGCAGCACCGTGTTGGCCACCAGGATCACGAAGATCACGGACGTGCTGATCCACAGCACGAGGCGGCACAGCGCCACCACCGCGCGTTCGACTGCGTTCATCGCGGGCCTCCGGCTTCAGTTGCTGCGGGCGGCGGCAACCACCTTCTTCACATAGGCGCCGATGGGGCCGGCGGCCCACTTCTCCTCCACCTTGGCGGTGGCCTTCTCGAAGCCGGCCTTGTCCACGGTGGTGACCTGCACGCCCTTGGCCTTGAGGTCGGCCAGCAGCTTCTCGTCGGCCTCCTGCGACAGCGTGCGCTGCAGCGTGGTGGCCTCGGCCGCGGCCTCGGTCACGGCCTTGCGGTCGGCCTCGGACAGGCGGTCCCAGCTGCGCTTGCTCATCAGCAGCGGCGTCATCTGGAACATGTGACTCGTCAGGGCCAGGTGCTTCTGCACCTCGTAGAGCTTGCTGGCGTGGAAGTTGGCCAGCGGGTTCTCCTGGCCGTCCACCACGCCCTGCTGCAGCGCCACGTACAGCTCGGCGAACTTGATCTGCTGCGCCTCGGCCCCCAGCGCCTGCATGATGTCGACCAGCACCGCGTCCGGCGGCGTGCGCATCTTCAGGCCCTTGACGTCCTCCACCTTGGCGATCGGCCGCTTGGCATTGGTCATGTGGCGGATGCCGTTGTCCCAGTAGCCCAGCACCACCATGCCCTTGGCGGCCGACTTCTCGGCCAGCTCCTTGCCCAGCGCGCCGTCCAGCACCTTGAAGGCCTGGGCCGAGCTGGCGAACAGGAAGGGCATGCCATAGGCCGCGTACTCCGGCACCGCGGTGGCCACCGCGCCCTGCGAGTTGGCGGTGATGTCCAGCGCGCCGGTGCGCACCGCGGTCACCATCGCGGCGTCGTCGCCCAGCTGGGCCGAAGGCGCCACCTGCACCTCGATGCGGCCGGCGGTCTTCGTCTTCAGCACCTCGGCAAACTTGAGCGCGGCCTCATGCCGCGGATTGCCCGGCGCGGCGCCGTGGCCCAGCGTGAGCTTGACCGGCTGGGCCCCGGCCAGCGCGGGTGCCAGCAGGGCGAAGGCGGCGGCGGCCGCCAGGCGGTGGAAGGTCTTGCGTTGCATGGCTTGTCTCCTGTTGTGGTGGCGGCGGTCAGTGGATCAGCATGCCGCCGTTGACGTCGAGCGTGATGCCGGTGCAATAGGCCGACAGGTCGCTGGCCAGGAACACGCAGGCACCGGCCACGTCGGAAGCCGCACCCAGCCGCGCCAGCGGAATGGTGTCGGCGATCTCCTTCTTGCGCTCGGGCGTGAGCTTGCCCTGGGTGATGTCGGTCTCGATCAGGCCCGGAGCGATGCAGTTGACGCGGATGCCGTCGATGCCGAACTCGCGCGCCATCGCACGGGCCAGGCCCAGCACGCCGGCCTTGGCGGCCGAGTAGTGCGGGCCGCCGAAGATGCCGCCGCCACGCTGCGCCGACACCGACGAGATGCACACGATCGAGCCGCTGCGGCGGGCCTGCATGGAGGGCAGCACCGCCTGCGACATGTGCAGCGTGCCGCGCAGGCTCACGTCCAGGATGCGGTCGTAGTCGGCGCCGGTGATCTCCAGCGTCTTCACAGGCTGGGTGATGCCGGCGTTGTTGACAAGCACGTCCACCTGGCCGAACTGCTCCAGCACCGCGGCGATGGCCCGATCGCAGGAGGCCTTGTCGGTCACGTCGGCCACCAGGCCCAGGTGCGCCGGGCCCAGTTGCGCCGCGGCGGCCGCGGGCGCGGCGCGTTCCAGGTCCAGCAGCACCACGCGGGCGCCCTGCGCGGCCATCTGCCGCGCCGTGGCGAAGCCCAGGCCGTTGAGGCCTGCGCCGCCGGTGATGACGGCCACCTTGTCCTTGAGCAACATCTTCGTCTCCTTGATGGGGTGGCCGAATCTTCGTGGGGGCACCCCCTGAGCACAAGCGACGAGTTGTCAACCTATGATGACGAATCGTCATCCAACGATGGGGTTCACCCTATGGCCGCCGTCCCTCCCGTCGCCAACCTGCTGGCCTTCGAGGCAGTGGCCCGCCGCCGCAGCTTTGCGCTGGCCGCGGCCGAGCTGCACCTCACCGCATCGGCCGTCAGCCACCAGATCACCAAGCTGGAGGCGCAGCTGGGCGTGCGGCTGTTCGAGCGCAGCGCGCACGGCGTGCGGCTGAGCCAGGCCGGCGAGCTGTACCTGGCCCGCGTGGCGGGCGCACTCACCGCGCTGGTGGCCGCCACCGAAGACCTGAAGCAGGGCGTGGGCAACAGCCTGTACGTGCATTCCGCGCCCAGCCTGGCCAGCCTGTGGCTGATGCCGCGGCTGCACGGCTTCGCCCAGGCCCATCCCGACATCAGCCTGAACCTGTCGGCGGCACATACCCACAGCGACTTCGGCCTGGGCCAGGCCGACGTGGACATCCGCTACGGCGTGCCGCAATGGCCCGACCTGGAAGTGGAGCCGCTGTTCGAGGAGCCGGTGCTGCCGCTGGCCAGCCCTGCCTTCATCCGCGAGCACCGGCTCAAGCGCGTGGAGCAGCTGCTGGACGTGCCGCTGGTGCAGAGCAACGTGAGCATCGTGCAGTGGTCGGACTGGTTCCGCGCCTTCAGCGACAAGCGAGCGCCGGAGCGCTTCGCGGTGCGCTTCGACCGCGCACAGATGTCGCTGGACGCCGCCACCCAGGGCCTGGGCGTGGCGCTGGAGAGCGCCATCAATGCGGGCGGCCACCTGGCCGACGGCAAGCTGCGCCCGGTGTTCGGCTTCGACAAGGCGCTGAAGGTGAAGGCGCATTTCGCGGTGTATCCGGCGCGCCATGCCCGCCGGCCGGCGGTGGTGGCCTTCCTCGCCTGGCTGCACAGCGAGGCCAGCCGCACGCGCATCGTGCGCGGGCCCTCGCCGCGGTCGGCGCGCTAGCGGTGCGATTGCAGCGGCCCGCACCCGCACCCGCGGCCGTGGCCGTGGCCGGCTGCTGCGGCTGACGATGGCGCTGGGCCGCAACGGCACGATCGCGGCGCTGGGCACGGCGCGGACATTGGCCTGGGCCTCCAGCTATTACCTGCCGGCCATGCTGGCCGGGCCGATGGCACGCGACCTGGGCGTCGGCGTGCCCACGGTCCTTGCCGCTTTCCCGGTGGCGCTGGTGGTCTCGGCCTGGCTGGCCTGGCCTGGGCACAAGGGCCAGCCGGGCTGTTCGCGACCTGGGTGGTGATGGGCGTCGCCATGGGCGGCGGCCTGTACGAGGCGGCCGGCGCGGCGCTGGTGCGGTTGTACGGGCCGCAGTCGCGTGCCGCGATCACCGGCATCACGCTGGTGGCGGGCTTTGCCAGCACCGTGGGCTGGCCGCTGTCCACGCTGCTGGAGGCGGAGCTGGGCTGGCGCGGCGCGTGCATGGCGTCGGCCGGCCTGCACCTGCTGATGGGCCTGCCGCTGGACGCCTGGGGCGCGGGCGCCCTGATGCTGTCGGGCGCCATCGGCCTGCTGGCGGCCGCGGCCTTGGCCACCGTGCCACGGCCAGTTGCACAGGAATCACAACGGTGACATTTCCTGCAGCACGCTGCTAGACTCCGCCCCACTTGTGTTGGGGAGTAGCCACCGGGTCACGTCGCAGTCAGGACGTCATTCCGGCGCAGTGTCGTCAATACGGGTGTAGTGGCCCTCACTGCACCCCGGCACTGCTGGCCACGATGTGGGTCGCCCTGGCCCCTCCATCGTCGGCAAGGCAAGACCAGCCTTGGGTCCTTGATGTCGTCCACCGCCTCATGCTTCGGCAAGCGGTGTGTCGGCGCTCGCAACTCACTTCAAAGGCAGGTCATGGAATCCATCGGTTCGCCACTCATGTGGTCGTTGTTCTCGGCGTTCGTGCTCGTCGCGCTGTTCGTCGATTTCTTTGCCATGCGCAAGCAAGGCGCCCACCGCGTCAGCACCAAGGAGGCGGCCATCTGGTCGCTGGTCTGGGTGGGCGTGTCCTTCGTGTTCATGGGCTGGATGTGGTGGTACCTCGGCGGCACCGGCACCGACGAGGCCGCCCGTGCGGTGGCCAACGACAAGTCCCTGGAGTTCCTCACCGGCTACCTGATCGAGAAGGCGCTGGCGGTGGACAACATCTTCGTCTTCCTGATGCTGTTCACCTACTTCGCGGTGCCGGCGGAGTTCCAGAAGCGGGTGCTGATGATCGGCATCCTGGGTGCGCTGGTCCTGCGCGCGGTGATGATCCTGGTGGGCGCCTGGCTGATCGCGCAGTTCCACTGGATCCTGTACGTGTTCGGCGCCTTCCTGCTGTTCACCGGCATCAAGATGTGGTGGGCCGCCGGCCAGGAACCCGACCTGGACAACAACCCGGCGCTGAAGTGGATCCGCGGACGCTTCAAGATCTCGCCCACCTATGACGGCGAGAAGATGTTCACCATGGTGGACGGCGTGAAGATGGCCACGCCGCTGCTGGTGGTCATCCTGCTGATCGGCATCGTGGACATCGTGTTCGCGGTGGACAGCATCCCGGCGATCTTCGCGATCACCACCGACCCCTTCATCGTGCTCACCTCCAACGTGTTCGCGATCCTGGGCCTGCGCGCGATGTACTTCCTGCTGGCCAACATGCATGAGCGCTTCCACCTGCTGAGCTACGGCCTGGCCATCGTGCTGGTGTTCATCGGCGCCAAGATGCTGCTGATCGACGTCTACAAGATCCCGGTGGCGGTGTCGCTCGGCTTCACCGCGCTGACGCTGGCCGTCACGATGATCCTGTCGCTGAAGATCCCGCCCAAGGGTGCGCAGCAGGGCGGCGCCTATCCGTTCGGCTCGAAGAATAAGACCGACGAGCACCGCTGATCTCCCCTGCGGTCGGCCCTACATACTCACAGGTATGTAGGGCCGTTCACTGCTGCGGCTGCGCAGTGAAAACACCGATACCGGCGCACTCATACCTACTGGTATGTTCCTTCCAACGAAGGAGCAGTGCGCATGAGCAATTCCCGATGGAAGCAGCGGCCCGAGGGTTCGAACTGGGGTGACTTCGGCGCGGACGACCAGATCGGCCGCATGAACCTGCTCACGCCCGAGCGGCGGTTGGCGGCCATCCGCACGGTGCAGCACGGGCAGACCTTCTGCCTCAGCCTGCCGCTGGACTATCCCGGCGGCAACACCCTCTTCCAGCACCGGAAGGCGCCGCGCTTCTTCCATGAGCGGCGCGGCGAGGGCTTCAACTTCAACTTCAAGCTCTCCAGCGTCTGCAGCTGCTTCTCCGACGTGGTGTCGGACGATGCGGTGATGCTGTACACGCAGTACAGCACCCAATGGGACGGCCTGGGTCATGTGGGCCAGATGTTCGATGCCGACGGCGACGGCCTGCCCGAGAAGGTCTACTACAACGGCTACCGCGCCGGCGTGGAGGTGGTGGGCCCCGACGACGTGGACGACGACTACGGCGCCCACGCCATCGGCATCGAGCGCCTGGCCACCGCCGGCGTGCAGGGCCGCGGCGTGCTGGTGGACCTGGAAGCCATCCACCACCGCGAGCGGGCGCTGGTGGGCTACGACGGCCTGATGGCCGCGCTGGAGCGGCAGGGCGCCACGGTGGAGACGGGCGACTTCCTGTGCCTGTACACCGGCTTCGCCGACCTCATCCTGGAGATGGACAAGCAGCCTGACGGTGACCGGCTGAAGAACAGCTGCGCGGTGCTGGATGGCCGCGACGAGAAGCTGCTGCAGTGGATTACCGACTCGGGCATCGTCGCCATCTGCGCCGACAACTTCGCGGTGGAGGCCTACCCGGCCCAGCCGGGCCAGGGCGATCACTACCCCGGCCTGCCGCTGCATGCGCATTGCCTCTTCAAGCTGGGCCTGAACCTGGGCGAGCTCTGGTACTTCGCCGAGCTGGCGCAGTGGCTGCGCGCGAACCGCCGCTCCACCTTCCTGCTGACCGCACCGCCGCTGCGCCTGCCCGGCGCCGTCGGCTCGCCTGCCACACCGGTGGCCACCGTATGAGGACGACCATGCACGCACGCCGACACATGCTGGCGCTGGCCGCCTCCTGCACCGCCCTCGCCGCTTCGCTGGCGCCGGCCGCCACGCAGGCCCAGGACAACTGGCCCAGCAAGCCGATCACCATGGTGGTGCCCTACCCGCCCGGCGGCACCAGCGACGTGGTGGGCCGCCAGCTCGCCCAGCGCCTGCGCGAGGAGTTGGGCCAGGTGGTGGTGGTCGACAACAAGGCCGGCGCCGCCACCGCCATCGGCGCGACGCTGGTGGCCCGCGCGCCGAAGGACGGCTACACCGTGCTGCTGTCGGCCGGCACCACCTTCACCGTCAACCCGCACCTGAACGACAAGCTGCAATACAAGCTGGAAGACTTCGAGCCGGTGGCGCCGGTGTGCACCGTGCCCTTCGCCTTCGTGGTGAAGAAGGACTTCCCGGCCAGGACGCTGAAGGAGTACGCGGCCTATGCCAAGGCCAACCCCGGCAAGATCAACAACGCGACCAACGGCCAGGGCAGCATGGTGCACCTGCTGGGCGAGCTGATCGCCACCGGGCTGGACGCCAAGATGACCCAGGTGCACTACAAGGGCGCCGCCCCCGCCACCATGGACATGATCGGCGGCGTGATCGACTCCAACGTGGAGGCGCTGACCAACGCGGTGCCCAACGTCAACGCCGGCCAGTACCGTGCGCTGGCGGTGCTGAGTGCCGAGCGCCAGCCGCTGATGCCCGACGTGCCCACCTTCCGCGAGCTGGGCTATCCCGACGTGGTGGGCGAGACCTGGTATGCCGTGTTCGTGCCGGTGGGTACGCCCCAGCCGGTGGTCGACAAGCTGGCCGCCGCGGTGCGCAAGATCACCGCCTCGCCCAGCTTCGCCGAGGCCATGCGCAAGATCGGCAACGAGCCGCAGACCGGCAGCCCGGCCGACCTGCGCAAGACCACGCTGGCGCAGAGCCAGCAGTGGGGCTCGCTGATCAAGCGGTTGAACATCAAGGCGGAGTGAGGGGCGCGGCGATTCAACGCAGCAGCTGGGCGCCCGGCAGTTGGGCGGCCGCCGCGTCGAAGGTCATGAAGGGCTGCCGCTGCAGCAGCCCGGCCTTGGCGGCCAGCATGCAGTCGGTGAACCCGGCCTTCGATTCCTTCCAGCGGAACAAGGCCTCTTCCAGCGCAGCCTCGTCCTCGAGCTGCAGGCCATCGGTTTCGAGCAGTTGGGTGAAGGCGCTGACGATGGCGTGTTTGTCGAGCTTGTAGCGGCTGCGCAGCACCCACTCCGTCTCCAGCAGAACGCCGAAGAGCAGCATCACCGGCAGGCCGCGTTCTTCAGCCGTGGCCATCAGGCGGCTGGCGGAAGCAGATTGGACCGGGTCGTCCTGCACCAGCCACCGCACCAACACGTTGGTGTCGATGGCGATGCCGGCGTTCACCGGCTCAGGTCCTTGAGCGGCACCGAGGGTTGGCCCGGCCGCGTGAGGATGCCGGCCAGTTCGCTGAGCTTGCGGTGCTTGACCCGCATCACCACCGTGCCGTCGCTGAGCTGCGAAAAGCTCAGCTTGGCACCGGCCTCCAGCCCGAGGCTGGCCCGCAGCTCCTTGGGCAGCGTGACTTGGCCCTTGGACGTGAGCGTGGCTTCCGAGGTCATGGTGTGCTCCTTACGTTTTCTACAATCGTAAGGACTGGAGTCGGCACTGTCAAGTCGGCAGGTACCCCTGCGCCCGCATCGCCTGCAGATGCGCCAGCACGCAGTCATCCGTGGCGATGCACGCGCCGAAGCCTGCCTGCCGCAGCTTGATCGTCGATACCAGCGGCGGCACCGGGAAGGGGCGGCGGGAGGCGAAGGTGGCTTCGGCGTATTGCCATGACAGGCCGATCAACGTGTCCAGCTCGGGCACCTTCAGCCCTTCGCGCTCGGCGATGCGGCGCCACAAGCCGGCCAGCGGGGGCATCTCCGTGGCCAGCCGCACATCCTCCGGCTCGCCCAGCGGCATGTCGAAGAACTCGGCGAGCCGCGGCCACAGGCGGGCCCACAGGATGATGTCGCCGTTGGCGATGTTGAACACCTCGCCGTGGGCCTGCGCCGCGCCCCAGCTCCATTCGATGGCCTCGGCGATCAGCCGGGCGTCGGTGCATTCGGTCAGCAAGTGCGGATGGCCGACGGGGGCCAGGGGCAGGCCCTGTTCCTTGCGCAGCAGCGCGTAGGCGCCCAGCGCGGCCACCGGGTTCATCGCGCTGCCCACCGCCACGCCCAGCACGATCTGCGGGCGCCAGCCGGTCCACTGGAAGCCCTGTTGCTGCGCCCGCGCTTCCAGCAGGTCCTGCTGGTCGAAGTAGAAATTTCGGTGGTCGCGCAGCGCATCGGTCTCGCGGGCAGGCACCGGCATCGGCCGGCCGGTGTGCACGCCGTAGGCCTTGGTGCCCTGCATCAGCGTCACATGCTGCAGCGGCGCGCCTTGCAGTGCGTCGAGCAGGTGGGCGAGCATCGTGGTGTTGAGATCGGCATTGCCGGCGCTGCGCCAGCCCTGCACCAGGTCGGGCTGCTCGTTCAGCGCGGCGTACACCACATGGGTGACGTCCTGGTGCGCCGCCAGCGCTTCAAGCGTGGCCGCGGCGTCGCGCAGGTCGGCCGACAGCCAGGTGGCCTCGGGCGCAAAGTCGGGCCGGCGGCGGGCCAGGCCCAGCACCTGCACACCGGGCTGCGCCGCGAAGCGCTCCAGCGCCGCGCGGCCGACCACGCCCAGCGCACCCACCACCAGGATCTTCTTCACTGCGGCCATCTCAGCGCCCCGTCAGCAGCACGGCCTTGCCCTGCACCTTGCGCCGCAGCAGGTCGTTGAGCGCATCGGCCGCGCGTTCCAGCGGATAGGTGGCCGAGACATGCGGCTTCAGCTTGCCCTCGCCGATCCACTGCATCAACTCGGCCAGGTTGGCCGCGTTGCGCTGCGGCTCGTTGCGCGTGAAGGCGCCCCAGAACACACCCACGATGGCGCAGCCCTTGAGCAGCGGCAGGTTCAACGGCAGGCTGGGAATGCGCCCGGCCGCGAAGCCCACCACCAGGAAGCGGCCGTTCCAGGCCATGCCGCGCAATGCGGGCTCGCTGTAGTCGCCGCCCACCGGGTCGTAGACCACGTCCACGCCGCGGCCGTCGGTCAGCTGCTTGATGCGTTCGCGCAGGTCTTCGCGGCTGTAGTCGATGGTGTCGGTGGCGCCGTGGGCGCGGCACAGCGCGAGCTTGTCTTCGCTCGATGCTGCGGCGATCACCCGCGCGCCCATGGCCTTGCCCAGTTCCACCGCCGCCAGGCCGACGCCGCCGGCTGCGCCCAGCACCAGCAGGGTTTCGCCGGGCTGCAGCTTCGCGCGGTCCTTCAGCGCATGGTGCGAGGTGCCGTAGGTCAGCGTGAAAGCCGCCGCCACCGGGAAGTCCATCCCGTCGGGCATCGGGATCAGCCGGCCGGCCTCGGCCACCACCTCTTCCGCATAACCGCCCCAGGTGGTGGCGGCGATCACACGGTCGCCCACCGCGAAGCCCTGCACGCCTTCGCCCAGCGCCAGCACGGTGCCGGCCACCTCGCCGCCGGGCGAGAACGGCAGCTCGGGCTTGAACTGGTACTTGCCCTGGATGATCAGCGTGTCGGGAAAGTTCACGCCGCAGGCCTTCACGCCCACCAGCACCTGGCCGGGTCCGGGCCGCGGCGTCGGCCGCTCCTCCACCACCAGCGATTCGGGCGGGCCCCAGGCCTTGCACAGCACGGCTCTCATGGTTGATCTCCTGCAGCTTGTTGTTCGATCACGCCTTGCGCTTGCAGGGCGGCGATGTCGTCGTCTTCCAGGTCCAGCAACTCGCGCAGCACCTCGGCGGTGTGCTCGCCCAGCAGCGGCGGACCCGTGCGGTGCACCACCGGCGTGGCCGAGAACTGCAGCGGGTTGCCGATGATGGGCATGCTGCCCGCCAGCGTGTGCGGCACCTGCTGCAGCAGGCCGCGGTGCTGGATCTGCGGGTCGGCCAGCACCTGGTCGAAGCGGTTGATCGGCCCCGCAGGCACATTGGCCGCACGCAGCCGTGCCATCCAGTGGTCGACGGTGTTGCCACGCAGGATGTCGGCGATCACCGGCACCAGGCTGTCGCGGTGGGCCACGCGCAGCGGCGTGTCGGCGTAACGCGGGTCGGTGGCCAGCTCGGGCCGACCGATCACAGCGGTGCACAGCTGCTGGAACTGCTTGTCGTTGCCCACCGCGATCATCACCTGGCCGTCGGCGCAGTCGAAGTCCTGGTACGGGCAGGTGAGCTGCGAGCGGATGCCCACGCGCTGCGGCATCACGCCCGCCACCACGTAGCTCATCGCCATCGACGACATCGCGGCCACCTGCGCATCCAGCATCGCCAGGTCGATGTACTGGCCTTCGCCCGACACGGTGTCGCGGTGGTGCAGCGCGGCCAGGATGCCGATGCAGGCGTAGAAGCCCGCCGTGGTGTCGGAAATGGGGTAGCCGGTGCGCTGCGGCCCGGCACCGGGCTGGCCGTCGGGCACGCCGGTCAGGCTCATCAGGCCGCTCATCGCCTGGAACACCAGGTCGTATCCGGGCAGCGCGCTGTAGGGCCCGGTCTGGCCGAAGCCGCTGATCGAGCAATACACCAGCCGCGGGTTGATCGCACGCAGCGAGGCTTCGTCTAGACCATAACGCTTGAGGTCGCCGGCCTTGAAGTTCTCCACCACCACGTCGGCCGTCTCGGCCAGCCGGCGGATCAACTGGTGGCCGTCGGGCGTGGCCATGTCGATGGCGATCGAGCGCTTGTTGCGGTTGAGCGCCAGGAACACGCTGCGGTCGCTGGTGGGCCGGCCGTCGCGGTCGTTGAGCGGCGCGCCCTGGTGGCGCACGTCGTCGCCGGCGCCGGGGCGCTCGACCTTGATCACGTCGGCGCCGAAGTCCGCCAGCATCTGCGTGGCCCAGGGTCCGGAGAGGATGCGGCTCAGGTCGAGCACGCGGATGTTGCCGAGCAATGCGGTCATTCGGTGAACTCCACAAAGCCGTTGTTCATCACCACCACACCCCGCGCCGGCACGCTGGCGCGGAAGGCGGCGCGGCCGGGGGCGGTGTGCCACAGGTCCAGCTGCACCGCCTCGCCGGGGTACACCGGCGACGAGAAACGCCCACCCATCGCCTGCAGCGCTTCGGGCCGGCCGCTGCACAGCCGCCTGACCAGGCCATGGCCCACCACGCCGAAGGTGGCCAGCCCATGCAGGATGGGCCGCGGGAAGCCGGCCGCGCGCGCGGTGGCCGGGTCGCTGTGCAGCGGGTTGTAGTCGCCCGACAGCCGGTACACCAGCGCCGATTGCGCAGAGGTGGGCAGCGTGACGGCGTCGTCGGCCGGCCGCTCGGGCACGGCCTGCGGGCCGGTGGCTTCGACGGGCGGGGGATGGGCCCCCGCACCGCCGAAGCCACCATCGCCGCGACAGAACACCGTCTGCCGCACCGTGGCCAGCAGCTCGCCGCGGTCCACGTCGACGATCTCGCGTTCGACGTAGATCAACGCACCCTTGTCGGCGCCCTTGTCCACCAGGCCCACGATGCGGCTGGTGCCGCGCACCGTGGCCTCGGCCGGCAGCGGGCGGTGGACGCGCAGCGCATGTTCGCCGTGCACCGTCTTCACCCAGTCCAGCCCGAAACGCGGCTCGCGCATCCAGAAGCCGGGGTAGCCCATCACGTTGGCCATCGTGGGCTGCACCTTCAGCCGCGTCTCGTCGACGAAGGCGAGGTCGGCCTCGTCCATCGGGTCGAGACCCACGCCCAGCCCCAGCGCATAGAGGATGCAGTCGCGCCAGCCGATGCGCTGCTCGATCACCGGCAGCGGCTCGGCCAGCAGGCGTCGTGGATCGATCATCTACAGCACCTCCGCCGTGCCGAGGATGGCCGTGGCCTGGCTGGACAGCACGCCGCCGTTGGCATGGGCCAGGGCCAGCTGCACGCCGGGCACCTGGCGCGCGCCGCATTCGCCGCGCAGCTGCTGCACCGCCTCGATCACGGTGAACAGGCCGTACATGCCCGGGTGGTTGCAAGACAGCCCGCCGCCATTGGTGTTGACCGGCAGCGCACCGCCCGGCGAGATGGCACCGGCCTGCACCATGGCGCCGGCCTCGCCCTTGGCGCAGAAGCCCAGGTCCTCCAGGAACAGCAGCGTGTTGATGGTGAAGGCGTCGTACAGCATCACATGCTGGATGTCCTTGGCGCCCACGCCGGCCATCGCATAGGCCCGCTGGCCGGACTGCACCGCGCCGGTGGTGGTGAGGTCCGGCATGGCCGAGATCTGCCGGTGCGTGACGGCCACGCCGGTGCCCAGCAGGTAGGCCGGCCGCTGGGGCAGGTCGCGCGCACGGTCGGCGCGGGTGATCACCAGCGCCGCGCCGCCGTCGGTCACCAGGCAGCAGTCGGCCTTGCTCAGCGGGTCGCTCACCATGCGGGAGGCCAGCACCTGCTGCAGCGTGAGCGGCTCCTGCATGAAGGCATCGGGATTCAGCCGCGCCCAGTCGCGCGCCGCCACCGCCACGGCCGCCAACTGCTCGCGCGTGGTGCCGTATTTGTGCATGTGGCGGGCCGCGGCCAGCGCGTAACTGCTGATCGGGTAGCGCGGCTTGTACGGGTTCTCGTAGGGCTGCGGGTCGGGCATCGAGGCCAGCTTGCCGCCAGCCGTGAGCTGGTTGGAGCCGTAGCACACCAGCGCCACGTCGCACAGCCCATGCGCCAGCGCCGACATCGCCGACTGCAGGTGGAACAGGAAGCTGGCGCCGCCCACCATCGTGCCTTCGGCATGGCGCACCTGCAGGCCCAGCCGCTCGGTCACGTTGAGCACTGGCAGGCCGGAGGTAGACATCGCGCAGAACAGGCCGTCCACGTCCTTCAGTCCCAGGCCGCAGTCCTCCAGCGCCAGCACTGCGGCTTCCTGCAACTGGTCGAAGGGCGAGCGGTCGGGTGCGTTCCAGCGGCGGGTGTTGCCGATGCCGACGATGGCGGCCGCGCCGCGCAAGGCATGCGCCGTCATGTCGCGGCTCCTTCGTCGGCGATGAACACCACGTGCGGCTCCTCACCCTGGCCCGCGATGTGCGGCCGCACCCGCAGGCCGATGGTCACCTCGGGCCGCGTGCTGCCATCGGCACCATCCACGCGGCTCATCATCCGTGCGCCGCCGGGCAGCTCGACGATCACCACGTTGTAGTCGCCCGCGCGGTCGCGCACCGTGGTGGCCGCATACACCTCGGCCTCCGCCGGCCCGGCCCGCCAGGCCAGCCGCGGGCTGCCGCACACCCGGCACACCAGCGCGGGTGGAAAGCGCGTGGCTGCGCAGTCCTCGCAGTGCTGCAGCACGAAGCGCCCTTCCTCGAGCGCCTGGCGGTACTGCGCATCGGGCCCGGGCCCGTCGAATCTCGTGTCGGTGGCCATGCGCTTCACTTCCCTTGCCACACCGGCTTGCGCTTCTCGGCAAACGCGGCCGAGCCTTCACGCGCATCGGCGGAAGTGAAGATGTGCTCGGTCATCGCGGCCTGGCGGGTCCACAGCTCGTCGGCCGGCCAGTCCTGCGATTCGACGATCACCCGCTTGCTGGCGGCCACCGACAGCGGCCCGTTGCCGGCGATGGTCTGCGCCAGCTTGCGTGCTTCGGCCAGCGCCTGGCCCGGTGCGCTCAAGCGGTTGACCAGGCCGTAGGCATGGGCGCGTGCGGCCGGGAACATGTCGCCGGTGAGCGCCAGTTCCATCGCGATGCGGTAGGGCAACTGGCGCGGCAGCCGCACCAGCCCGCCCGCGGTGGCGGCCAGGCCGCGCTTGACCTCGGGCACGCCGAACTGCGCGTTGTCGGCGGCCACCACCAGGTCGCAGGCCAGCACCAGCTCGAAGCCGCCGGCCAGCGCGTAGCCTTCCGCCGCGGCGATCAGCGGCTTCTTCGGCGGCTGCATCGTCAGCCCGCCGAAGCCGCGGCCGGGGATGCTGGGCCGCTCGCCGCGCAGGAAGCCCTTCAGGTCCATGCCGGCGCAGAAGCTGCCGCCGGCGCCGGTGAGGATGCCCAGCCGCAGGCCGTCGTCGGCGTCCAGCCGGTCCAGCGCCTCGGCGATCAGGCGGGCCGCGGCCAGCGTCATCGCATTGCGCGCCTCGGGGCGGTTGAGGGTGATGGTGAGGATGCCGTCCTCGGCATCGACGAGCACTTCGGCCGTGGTCATGCGGTGGTGTCCTTGTTGTTCAACGGGGGGCCATGCGCAGCGCACCATCGAGCCGGATGGTTTCGCCGTTGAGCATCGGGTTGCTGACGATGTGCATCGCCAGGTGGGCGTATTCGTCGGGCGTACCCAGCCGCGCCGGGTGCGGCACCGAGGCGCTGAGCGTCTTGCGCGCATCGGCCGAGACACGCGCCAGCATCGGCGTGTCGAAGATGCCGGGCGCGATGGTGCACACGCGGATGCCCTTGCTGGCCAGGTCGCGTGCGGCCACGATCGTCATGCCCACCACGCCGGCCTTGGACGAGGCATAGCCGATCTGCCCGATTTGCCCTTCATAGGCCGCGACCGAGGCGGTGAGCACGCACACGCCGCGTTCGCCTTCATCCGTCAGCTCATTGCGGGCCATGCGGCTGGCCGCCATGCGCACGGTGTTGAAGGTGCCGATCAGGTTGATGCGCACGATGTCGACGTAGGTCTCCAGCGAGCCGGGGTTGCCCTCCTTGTCGAGCAGCCGCACCGGGCCGCCGCGGCCGGCGCAGTGCACCAGCACGCGGAACTCGCCCAGCGATGCGGCCAGGTCGCAGGCGGCAGCCATGTCGGCTTCGCTGGTGACGTCGGCCGGGGCGAAGCGCACGCCCTCGCCCAGCTCGCGCGCCACGCTCTCGCCGGCCGATTGCGGCAGGTCGGCGATGACTACGCAAGCGCCCTCGCCCACCAGCCGGCGTGCGGCCGCCAGGCCCAGGCCCGACGCACCGCCGGTCACCAGGGCCGTGATTCCTTGAGTCTTCATTCGAGGCATCTCCGTTGCACTTGAGGTTGCGGACGATCGTACATACCGATAAGTATTTCCGCAAACGGCAAAGCATCCCGTTGCAGCCTTGGTGAGGCAACTCCATGGGTAAACACTGACGATCTACGGGTCTGATCCGCGTTGACCACGCGACATACGTACTGGTATGTTCCGGTCCATGCCGAGAGGACAACGCATGAACCCGAACCGCCGCAAGCTGGGCCTGGCCGCCTTGGGCGCCACCGCGCTGGCCTGGGCCTCGGCCGGCGCTGCATGCGCACAGGCTGCCGGCCCGATCAAGGTCGGCGTGATCCTTCCGCTGTCGGGCGGTGCCGGGCCACAGGGCCAGCACGTCACCCAGGCCATCCAGGCGATGGCCGCCTTGATCAACGAGGACGGCGGCGTGCTGGGCCGGCCGCTGGAGATCGTGGCGCGCGACGACGAATCGACGCCGGCCGTGGGCGTGTCACGCGCCACCGAACTGGTGGGCCAGGGTGTGGCGGTCATCCTCGAGGGCTGGAACAGCCCGGTGGCGCTGGCGATGCAGCCGGTGATCCACCGCGCGGGCGTGCTCGACATCACCCTGTTCGCCAGTGCCGACGCGATGCTGTCGGGCGAAGGCAATCCGCTGGCCATGCGGCTGAATGCCAGCAACACGCAAGGCGGTGCCGCGGTGGCCCAGGTGATCGCAGGCCGCCTCAAGGCCAGGCGTGTGGCCTTTCTCACCGAGAACGATGCCTACGGCAACGGCACGCAGGCCTCGATCGAGGCCGAGCTGAAGCGCCTGGGCTACGCCTATGAAAAGGTGGCCGAGGAGAAGTTTCCGTTCACGCAGGCCGACTTCCGCGTGGCGCTGACCAACGTGCGAGCGGCCAACCCCGAGGTGACGGTGGCCATCAACGCCAACGAAGGCCTGGGCATGCCGGCCATCCTGCGGCAGTTCAAGCAGGGCCGCGTGCCCGGCCAGCTGCTGGCCGCGCTGGGCACGGTGGCGCCCAGCGTGATCTCGGTGGCGGGCGACGCAGCCAATGGCGCGATGGGCGTGGACATCTACTTCCCGGATGTCGAGCCCTTTGCCTCCAACCCGGTGAACAAGCGCTTCGTGGCCAAGGTGCAAGCGCTGCACGGCAACACGCCGGACAAGTTCATGGCCGTGGGCGCCGCGGCGCTGCAGGTGTGGGCGATGGCCGCCAGCGAACTGAAGACGCTGGAGCGCGAGCCGGTCGCCCGGCGCATCCGCGGCGGCAGCTTCCAGGGCACGGTGTTCGGCGACGTGAGCTTCGCGCCCGATGGCCAGCTGCAGTCGCGCACCCACGTGTTCCAGGTCCGCGACGGCCGCATCGTCGTACAGAAGTAGACAAGCAGGAGACCACCGCATGAAGCTGATCCGCACGCTCCTCACCACCGCCGCCCTGGGCCTGGCCCTGGCCGGCACCGCGCCCACGCAGGCCCAGCCAGCTGGCGGCGCGCCCGTCAAGGTCGGCACCATCTTTCCGCTGTCGGGCGGCGCCGGGCCGCAGGGCCAGCATGTCACCCAGGCCATCCAGGCCATGGCCGCGGTGATCAACGAGAGCGGCGGCGTGATGGGCCGCAAGATCGAGATCGTCTCGCGCGACGACGAATCGACGCCGGCGGTGGGCATCTCGCGCGCCACCGAGCTGGCCAGCGCCGGCGTGTCGGTGGTGATCGAGGGCTGGAACAGCCCGGTCACGCTGGCGATGCAGCCGGTGCTGGCGCGAGCCGGCATCCTCGACATCACCGCCATCAGCAAGGCCGACCCCATCCTGTCGGGCGAGGGCAATCCGCTGGCGGTGCGGCTGAACAGCTCCAACAGCCAGGACGGCGCGGTGATCGCCAACTACATCGCCAACGTGGCCAAGGCCAAGCGCGTGGCCTTCCTCACCGAGAACGATGCCTATGGCAATGGTGCGCAGGCCTCCATCGAGGCCGAGCTGAAGAAGCTGAACCACGCCTACGAGAAGGTGGCCGAGGAGAAGTTTCCCTTCGCGCAGGCCGACTTCCGCGTGGCGATGACCAACGTGCGCGCGGCCAACCCGGACCTGACGGTGGCCATCAATGCCAACGAGGGCCTGGGCATGCCGGCCATCATCCGCCAGGCCCGCCAGAGCCGGCTGCCCGGCGCGCTGGTGGCCGCGGTGGGCACGGTGGCGCCCAGCGTGATCGAGGTGGCCGGCGATGCGGCCAACGGCCTGATCGGCGCCGACATCTACTTCCCCGCGGTGGAGCCCTTTGCCTCCAACCCGGCCAACCAGCGCTTCGTGGCCAAGACGCAGGAGATGTTCAAGTACACGCCCGACAAGTTCATGGCCCTGGGTGCCACCGCGCTGCAGGTGTGGGCCATGGCCGCCAACGAGCTGAAGACGCTGGAGCGCGAGGCCATCGCCAAGCGCATCCGCGGCGGCAGCTTCAAGGGCACGGTGATGGGCGACGTCACCTTCGAGCCGAACGGTCAGCTCAGCTCCCAGCACTACCTGTTCACGGTGCAGGGCGGCAAGATGGTGGTGCAGAAGTGAGCATGCCTTCCACCACGGCCCTGGCCGTGGAAGGCCTGGGCGTGCGCTACGGCGCGCTGGTGGCGCTCGATGGCGTGAGCTGGACGGTGGCGCCGGGCGAGCTGCTCGGCATCATCGGTCCCAACGGCGCCGGCAAAAGCAGCTGCTACGACGCGGTGACGGCGATGGTGCGCCGCGTCGGCCGGGTGACGCTGGGCGGGCAGGACGTGACCGCCGTGCCGCCCTATGGCCTGGCCGCGCTGGGACTGAAGCGCGCCTTCCAGCAGAACGCCTTCTTCGACGACCTGAGCGTGCGCGACAACCTGGTGGCCGTGCTGGGCCAGCGCGCCCATGCCGGCCTGGCGGGCAGCGTGCTCAACCCGGTCGGGGCGGCGCGCCGCCGGCAGGCCGCGGCCGACTTCGCCACCCGGCAGCTGGTGCGCTTCGGCGTGCCGGAGGCCTATCACGCGATGAGCCCGAAGGAGATTCCCTACGGCGTGCAGCGCATGCTGTCGATCGCGCTCGCCTATGGCGACGGCGCGGCCGTGCTGCTGCTGGACGAGCCGGCTGCCGGCCTGGGCGGCGAGGACATGGCGCAGCTGGTGAAGCTGCTGGGCGAGCTCAAGCGCGAGGGCGTGGCGCTGGTCGTGATCGAGCACCACATGGAGCTGATCATGGCCGTGGCCGACCGCATCTGCGTGCTCGACCTCGGCCGCCAGCTGGCCTACGGCACGCCGGCCGAGGTGCGCAACGACCCTCGCGTGCTGGAAGCCTACCTGGGCGCCGCCACGCCGCGGGCCGAAGAGGTGGCGGCATGAACGGCCCGCTGCTGGAGGTGAACCGCTTGCAGGTGGCCTATGCCGGCAACCAGGCGCTCGACGTGGCGGGCCTGCGGGTGCAGCGCGGCGAGGTGGTGGGCGTGGTCGGCGCCAACGGCGCGGGCAAGTCGACGCTGGTGAACGCGCTGGCCGGCTGGTCGCGCGGCGAGCCGACGGTGGGCGGCGAGGTGTCGCTGGCCGGCCGCCGCATCGATGGCTGGGCGCCGCACGAGCGCATCCGCGCCGGGCTGGCGCTGGTGCCCGAGGGCCGGCTGGTGTTCAGCCGCATGACAGTGGAGGACAACCTGTCCACCGCCTTCGCGCCGGTGGCGGCCGAAGGGCGGCGCATCTACAGCCGCGACGAGATCTACACGCTGTTCCCGCGGCTGAAGGAACGCCGTGGCCACCTCGGCTCGCAGCTCTCGGGCGGCGAGCGGCAGATGCTGGGCATCGGCCGTGCGCTGATGATGGGCCCGCAGCTGCTGCTGCTGGACGAGCCCTCCATCGGCCTGGCGCCGCAGCTGGTGGCGCAGGTGCTGCAGACCCTGCGCACCCTGGCCGCCGCCGGCCTGACCATCCTGCTGGTGGAGCAGAACGTGCGCGCCGCCATCGAGGTGGTGGACCGCCTGGTGCTGCTGGAACGCGGCCGCGTGGTGCTGGAAGGCCCCGCCGCCACGATGGGCAGCGACCCGCGCATCGCGCAGGCCTACCTGGGGGCGCACGCATGAACCTCTCGCAACAAGTCATCAACGGCCTGGTGCTGGGCCATGCCTATGCGCTGGTGGCCATCGGCTGGACGCTGCTGCTGGGCGTGGCGCGGCTGGTCAACTTCGGCCACGGCCAGATGTACATGCTGGGCGCCTTCGTCACCTGGTGGGCGGTGGCCAAGGCCGGCGTGCCCTACCTGCTGGCGGTGCCCGTGGCCATGGTCATCGGCGCGCTGTTCGGGCTGCTGATGCAGCGGGTGATGCTCAAGGCCACCTTCGAGCAGAACCTGGTGTCGATCATGATCATGACGCTGGGCTTCGGCCATGTGCTGCACGGCGCGGCGGCGCTCATCTTCGGCTCCACCGGGCAGATCCTGGACACGCCGCTGTCGCGCCGCGAGATCAACTTCGGCGAGCTGTGGCTCACCTGGCAGGACGCGGCCATCGTCATCGCCGCCATCGTGGTGTTTATCGGCCTGAAGTGGCTGCTGGACGGCACCCGCATCGGCCGCCTGGTGCACATGGTGGCCGAGGATCCCAAGCTGGCGCAGCTGGCCGGCGTGAACGTGCGGCGGGTGTACTACGGCGTGTTCGCCTTCGAAGGGGCGGCCGTGGCCTTCGCCGCCGGCATGGTGGCGCCGCGCACGCCCATCCTCACCTCCATGGGCTTCGAGGAAGTGATCATGACCTTCGTGGTGGTGGTGTTCGGCGGCATCGGCAGCGTCAAGGGCAGCTACTTCGCCGGCGTGGCGCTGGGCCTGTTCACCGCGCTGTTCGGTGCGCTGGTGTCACCCGCCTACACCACCGCCGCGGCCTTCCTGGTGCTGATCGCGCTGCTGGTGCTGCGGCCCCGCGGCCTGAGCGCCGGCCCGGCAGGAGCGCACTGATGCAGCACGCACAACACCCGCGCTCCATGGCGCGCACCGTCGGCCTGCCGCTGGCCGCCGCCCTCGTGCTGGCCGCGCCGATGCTGTTCGGCGGCAGTGGCTCTGTCTACAGCGCCGCGGTGCTGATCGCCATCTTCGCGGTGATGGCCTATGGTCTGGACATCGTGGTGTCCGACCTGGGCGAGGTGAGCCTGGCGCACACCGTGTTCTTCGCCTCGGGCAGCTACACCACCGCACTGCTGGCCACGCGCGGCGGCTTCGGTGCCTGGGCCACGCTGGGCGGCACCATCGTGGTGGCACTGCTGCTGGCGCTGCTGATCGGCCTGGTGACGCTGCGGCTGCGCGAGTTCGTGTTCTCGCTGGTCACCTATGCGGTGGCGGTGGTGGCGATGTCGCTGGCGGCCAACTGGCAGTTCCTCGGCGGCTCCGACGGTCTGCGCGGCATCCCGCTGCTGGACCTCTCCTTCGCCGGCCTCACGCTCACTGCGCGCAACGACCGCGAGCTGTGGCCCTATGCCTTCGCGGTGCTGCTGGCCACGGTGTACCTGGTGGACCGCTTCCGCCATTCAAGGCTGGGCGCGGCGGCCATCATGACCCACCTGAATCCGCGGCTGGCCACCATGGGCGGCATCGACCCGGCGCGGGTGCGGCTGCAGGTGTTCCTGCTGTCGGCGCCGATCAGCGCCGCGGCCGGCTGGTTGTATGCCTACCAGCGCGCCTACGTCAGCGCCGACGTGCTGGAGAACTACTTCCTCATCCTGATGCTCACCGCCGTGGTGCTGGTGGGCCGCCGCCAGCTGCTGGGGCCGCTGCTGGCCACCGCGCTGGTGCTGGTGCAGGAGAAGTTCTTCTCGCTGGGCGGCTACGTCGACAAGATCATCCTGGGCACCGTGCTCATCGCCGTGCTCGCCTTCTTCCCGCAGGGCCTGATGGGCCTGGCGCGGCCCCTCAAGCGCCTGTTCGGCCCGCGCCTCGCGGCACCCCGCACGGCCTCCACCCCACCCCCCGTTGGAGAACTCAAGTGAGCGTCATCTGGAAACCCGCCCTCGACGACACCTCGGCGCGCTGGCAAGCGCTGGCCGACCAGCTCGGCCGCGAACGCTTCGCACCGCTGGCCCCCGAGCTGGACCGCGACCAGCGCTACCCTTGGGAAACCATCGAGGCGCTGGTGGAGCACAAGTTCACCGGCCTGTTCCTGCCCACGCAGTGGGGCGGTGAAGGCGCCAGCCTGGTGGCCACCGTGGCCGCGGTGGAGACGCTGGGCATGCACTGCGCCTCCACCGCCGCCATCATGTGCGCCTATCAGCTGGGCGCCTTCCCCATCCTGCTGGCCGGCACCGATGCGCAGAAGGACTTCTACCTGCGCGAGATGACCCAGGGCCGCGCCACCAGCTTCGCGCTGTCCGAGCGCATCGCCGGCTCCGACGCCGCGGCCATCGAGGCCACCGGCACGCAGGAAGGCGACGGCTGGCGCCTGAAGGGCGAGAAGTACTGGATCGGCAACGGCGGTGCATCGCGCTACTACGTGGTGTTCGTCAAGACCGACCCGGCCGCGGGCGGCCGGGGCATCAGCGCCTTCATGGTCGACAAGGAAGAGCCCGGCGCCGTCATCGACGAGCTGAACGACAAGATGGGCATCCGCGGCACCCAGACCAGCAACCTGAAGGTGGACCTGGTGGTGCCCGAGAGTGCCCGCATCGGCGAGCCCAATCGCGCGCTGCGGCTGGCGCTGCAGACGCTGAACGTCGGCCGCATCATGGTCTCGGCCCAGAGCCTGGGCCTGGCGCTGGCCGCCTACCGCGAGGCGTCGAGCCGCGCCGTGGCCCGCAAGACCTTCGGCCAGCCGATCGGCGAGAACCAGGGCATCGGCTTCAAGCTGGCCGACATGGCCACCGAGATCTCCGCCGCCCGCATGGTGCTGTACGAGGCCGCACGGGCGTATGACCGCGGCGAGGACGTGTCCAACCTGGGCGCGATGGCCAAGCTCTTCACCAGCGAGGTGGCCCACCGGGCGGCCGACAATGCGGTGCAGATCTGGGGTGGGCTGGGGTACTGCAAGCCGACGGTGGCCGAGCGGCTGTACCGCGACCAGCGCATCCTCGAGATCTACGAGGGCTCCTCCGAGATCCAGCGGCTCGTGCTGTCGCGCGCGGTGCGCAAGGAGGCCGAAGAACGGGCCCACTGACCCACGACACCACAGGCGAAGCGAACATGGCGGAACAGGCGCTGCAAAAGGCAACGGGCAACGATTCGCGCGAGGAGATCCTGCGCGCGGCGGCCGAACTCTTCATGGAGTACGGCTTCGCCGCCACCTCCATCGACGCGGTGGCCGAGAAGCTGGGCGCCACCAAGGGCCGCATCTACCACCACTACCGCAGCAAGGCCGACCTGTTCTTCGATGTGCAGGTGGCCGCGATGACCCGGCTGAACGACGAGGTGGAGCCGATCGCCCGCAGCGCGGGCGGCGCCATCGAGCGGTTGTCGGCCATGGCGCTGCGGCACACGCAGATCATCCTGAACGAGCTGCCGATGCAGAAGGTGGCCGTGCAGGGCCTGGAGCGCCACCTGCTGGGCGCCTCGGCCGCCACCAAGCGGCTGCGCTCGGTGGTGAAGATGCGTGACGACTACGAGACCCTGTTCGCCGAGGTGATCGACGCGGGCATCCGCGAAGGCGTGTTCATCGACCTGCCGGCCAAGCTGGCCACCAAGCCCTTCTTCGGGGCGCTGAACTGGGCCACCGTGTGGTTCAGCCAGCGCCGGCTGCAAAGCGCCGAAGCCATCGACGAGATCGCCCATGTGCTCGCCGCCTATGCGCTGCGCGGGCTCCTGAAAGTGCCACCCCATGAAGCAGCACGACAAAGCCCCCTTCTCCGACACGATCTGGGATGAACGAGAGACCTGGTCGCGCGACCGCATCGAAAGCTTCCAGCTCGATGCCTTGCGCCACCAGCTGCAGCGTGTAGGCCAGACCAGCACGCACTACAGGAAGGTGTTCGCCGACCACGGCTTCCAGCCCGGCGACTTCAAGAGCTTTGCCGACCTGCGCAAGCTGCCCTTCACCCGCAAGTCCGACTACGTGGCCGGCCTGGCCGCCGAGCCGCCCTTCGGCAACCTGGCCGCCGTCCAACCCGGCGAGGCGGTGCGGGTGCACTTCAGCTCCGGCACCACCGCGGCACCCGCGCCGGTGCTGTGGACCCAGGCGGACATCGACCGCTGGGCCGACCTCTACGCCCGCTACCTCTATGCCCAGGGCCTGCGCCGCGGCGACGTGTTCCAGTGCATGTTCAATTACGCGTGGTTCGTGGGCGGCCTGGGCGCCACGCTGGCCGCGCAGCACCTGGGCGCGCTGGTGATCCCGGCCTCGTCCGGCGACACCGAGCGGCAGATCGAAAGCATCTTCCACTACGGCAGCCGCTGCGTGATCGGCACGCCGTCGTTCATGGCGCACATGGCCGAGGCCGCCGAGAAGCTGGGCCGCGACCTCACCACCTCGCAGGTGAAGATGGTGTGCGTGGGCGGCGAGCCCGGCGCCAGCATCCCCGGCACGCGCGAGCGCATCGAGCGCCAATGGGGCGCCAAGATGTTCGACTGCTACGGCGCGCTGGAATGCCAGCCGATCGGCTGGGACACCGCACTGCAGCTCGGCCCCACGCTGGCCGAGGACTTCATCTACGTCGAGATCCTGCACCCCGACACGCAGGAGCCGGTGGCCGACGGCGAACGCGGCGTGCTGGTGCTGACCCACCTGGACAAGCAGGCCTGCCCGCTGGTGCGCTGGTGGACCGGCGACATGGTGGTGCGCGACAGCAGCACCGCGCCCGATGGCCGCACCCATGCGCGGCTGAAGGGCGGCGTGCTGGGCCGGGCCGACGACATGATGATCATCCGCGGCGTGAACCTGTTTCCCACTGCGGTGGAAGACATCGTGCGGGCCTTCCCCGGCTTGAGCAACGAATACCTGCTGGTGACCGACGCCAGCGTGAAGGACCCGAAGACCGGCTTCCTCACCGGGGTGAAGCTGCGGGTGGAGCCCGCTTCCGGCGAGCCCAGCGCGGAGCTGGGCGAACGCCTGTCGCAGCGGCTGCGCGAGAAGCTGCAGGTGCGCTTCCATGTGGAGGTGGTGCCGACCGGCACGCTGCCGCGCACGGTGCACAAGGCCAAGCGCGTCATCCACGAGTAGGCCGCATGCCGCTGCCCCGCACCCTGGCCGGCCGCAAGGTGGTCGACCTGTCGCAGTTCATCGCCGGGCCCACCGCGGCGATGTACCTGGCCGACTTCGGCGCCGAGGTCACCAAGGTGGAATCCGCTGCCGGTGACGGCGCGCGAACGCTGCCGGGCAATGCCTTCGGCAGCTACTACGCCCGCAGCTTCAACACCGGCAAGCAGAGCCGGGTGCTGAACCTGCGCGAGCCGGCCGAGCGTGCCGCCTTCGATGCGATGCTGCAGGAAGCCGACGCCTTCGTCTGCAACCTGGCGCCCGGCTCCTTGCAGGGCCTGGGGCTGGACGGGCCCACGCTGCGGGCGCGTTTTCCGCACCTGGTGGTGGTGCTGATCTCCGGCTACGGCCAGCAGGACAGCCGCGTGTGCATGGACACCATCGCGCAATGCGAATCGGGCTTCGCTTTGCTCAACGGCGACGAGGACGGCACGCCGCGCCTGGCCACCGGCTGGCCGGTGGACATGTTCAGCGGCCTGTATGCCGGCTTCGCCTGCGCGATGGCGATGCTGGACCCGGCCCGCGGCGGCTGCCTGATCGACCTGTCGATGATGGAAGCCGCGGTGGCGATGATGGTCGGCCCGATGGTGCTGGCCATGAGCGAAGGCGATGCGCTGGCGCCGCCGATGGGCAACCGCGACCGCGCCTCGGCACCTTCCAGCATCTACCGCTGCGCCGACGGCTTCGTCTACATCCTGGGCGGGCTGGATGCCTACTGGGCGCGGCTGAAGCCGCTGGTGGCGCCCGATGCGGCTGACGCCCCGATTGCCGAACGCATCGCCCGTGCCGCCGAGTTCGATGCGCTGGTGGAAGCCTGGACACTGCCGCAACAGCGCGAGGACGTGCTGCGCCGCATGCAGGCGCTGCAGATTCCGGCCGGCAACGTGCGCCCGCCGGAAGAAGCGTTGCAGCTCATCCGTGCCATGCGACCGGGCGCCGTGAGCCAGGCGCTGCCCAGCGGCGAGCACGTGCCTGCCGCGCCCGCCCTGTTCGACGGCCTGCGCCTGCCGCGCAGCGCCACGCCCACCATCGGCGGCCCGCGCCGGCCGCTGCCTGATCCGGCTTCAAGGACCACCCCATGACCGAGACCCTGAACGACTTCCACGTGCTGCGGCCCGGGCTGCATGCCGGGCGCAGCGCCTTCATCACCGGCGCCGGCTCCGGCATCGGCCGCGGTATCGCGCTGCGGCTGCTGGGCCTGGGCATGGACGTGTTCGGCACCGGCCGCCGGCCCGAGGCGCTGGCCGAGACGGCCGATCTGGCCGCCGGCCTGCCCGGCACCTTCCGCCATGCGCCGTGCAACGTGCGCGAGACCGAGGCCATCGAGGCGCTGGTGCGCCAGGTGGGCGAGGCGCACGGCATCGACCTGCTGGTCAACAACGCGGGCGGCCAGTTCTTCGCGCCCGCCACCGGCATCAGCCGCCGGGGGTGGGATGCGGTGATCGACGTCAACCTGTCGGCCATCTTCGTCGTCACCAAGGCGGCCTATCCGTACCTGAAGGCGCGGCAGGGCGCGGTGGTCAACATCTCGCTGTCGGGCGTGGACCGCGGCTCGATGGGCATCGCCCACTCCATCGCCGCGCGGGCCGGCGTGCTGGGCCTGATGCGCACGCTGGCGCTGGAATGGGCGTCCGACCGCATCTCGCTCAACTGCATCGGCCCCGGCGCGGTGATCACCGAAGGCCTGGCCGGCGAAGCCGCGCAGGCCATGCTCGACCAACTGGTCAAGGCCACGCCGATGGGCCGGCCCACGCAGGTGGACGAGGTGGCCGAGCTGGTGGCCTTCCTGGCCAGCCCGGCGGGCAAGCTGATGACCGGCCAGCTCATCCAGATCGACGGCGCGGCCCATCTGGGCAGCGGCCTGCACATGCTGGCGGCCTGACGCATGGCCGGCGCACTCTCCCATCTCAAGGTGCTGGACCTGTCCCGCGTGCTGGCCGGCCCCTGGGCGGCCCAGCTGCTGGCCGACCTGGGCGCGGAAGTCATCAAGGTGGAACGCCCCGGCGTGGGCGACGACACCCGCAGCTGGGGCCCGCCCTTCCTGCAGGACAGCCAGGGCCAGGCCACCCGCGACGCGGCCTACTACCTGTGCACCAACCGCAACAAGCAGTCGGTGACCATCGACATCACCCAGCCCGAAGGCCAGCAGCTGGTGCGTGCGCTGGTGGCGCAGGCCGACGTGCTGATCGAGAACTACAAGCTCGGCGGCCTGGCGCAGTACGGGCTGGACTACGCCTCGCTGAAAGCCGAGTTCCCCAGGCTGGTGTACTGCTCGATCACCGGCTTCGGCCAGACCGGGCCCTATGCGCCGCGCGCGGGTTACGACTTCCTGGTGCAGGCCATGGGCGGCCTGATGAGCGTGACCGGCCGGGCCGATGCCGAGGAAGGCGCAGGCCCGCTGAAGGTGGGGGTGGCGGTGACCGACATCCTCACCGGCCTGTATGCCGCCAATGCCATCCAGGCCGCGCTGGCGCACCGGGACCGCACCGGCGAAGGCCAGCACATCGACCTGGCCCTGCTCGACGTGCAGGTGGCCTGCATGGCCAACCAGGCGATGAACTACCTGTACGGCGGCACGCCGCCGCGCCGGCTGGGCAACGGGCACCCGAACGTGGTGCCGTACCAGGACTTTCCGACCGCCGATGGCGACGTGATCATCGCGGTGGGCAACGACGCGCAGTTCGCCCGGCTGGCCGGCGTGCTGGGCCGGACCGAGTGGGCGAAGGACGAACGTTTTGCCACCAACCTGGCCCGGGTCGCGAACCGGGTGGAGCTGGTGCGGCTGCTGCGCGAGCTGACGCTCAAGCGAAGCACCGCCGACTGGGTGGCTGCGCTGGAGGCCGCCGAGGTGCCCTGCGGCCCGATCAACAACATGGCCCAGGTGTTCGCCGACCCCCAGGTGCAACAGCGTGGCATGAAGGTCGAGGTGACGCATGCCACCGCCGGCGCCATTCCGTTGGTGGCCAACCCGATCAAGCTCTCGGCCACGCCGGTGGACTACCGGCAGGCGCCGCCCACGCTGGGCCAGCACACCGACCAGGTGCTGCAGGCCACGCTGGGTCTGGACGCCGACCGCATCGACGCGCTGCGCGCGCGCAAAGTCATCTGAAGGGCGCCCGACCATGATGTTCGACAACCTGGGCCTCACCGCCCTGCCCGCCGAGGACGAAGCGCTGCGCGCGCCGGTGCGGGCCTTTCTGCAGGAAGCCACCGCGGGCATGCCGCCGGAGCGCCGCGCGCGCTCCTGGAGCGGCTTCGATGCGGCCTTCAGCCGCGCACTGGGCGAGCGCGGCTGGATCGGCCTGACGCTGCCGAAGGAACACGGCGGCGCCGGCCGCAGCCTGTTCGCCCGCTTCGTGCTGGTGGAAGAACTGCTGCGCGCCGGCGCACCGGTGGCCGCACACTGGATCGCCGACCGGCAAAGCGCTCCGCACATCCTGAAGTTCGGCACGCCCGCACAGGCCGCCTTCTACCTGCCGCGCATCTGCCGCGGCGAGGCCTTCTTCTGCATCGGCATGAGCGAGCCGGGCAGCGGCTCCGACCTGGCCAGCGTGCGCACCCGCGCCACCCGCACCGCCAGCGGCTGGCGGCTCGATGGCCAGAAGATCTGGACCACCAATGCCCATCACTCGCACTACATGATCGCGCTGGTGCGCACCTCGGGCGATGCCGGCAGCCGGCACCAGGGCCTTTCACAGGTGATCGTGGACCTGAAGCTGCCGGGCATCACCATCCGCCCGATCACCGACCTGACCGGCGATGCGCACTTCTGCGAGGTGTTCTTCGACGGCGTGGAACTGGCCGAAGACGCGCTCATCGGCAACGAAGGCGACGGCTGGATGCAGGTGACCTCGGAGCTGGCCTATGAACGATCCGGCCCGGAGCGCATCTACTCCAGCGTGGTGCTGCTCGACGAATGGCTGAAGCACCTGCGCACGCAGCCCACGCCGTCGCAGCGCTCGATGGCGCTGGCCGGCCGGGTGCTGTCGGCCATGACGGTGCTGCGCGGGCTGTCGGTTTCGGTCAACGGCCTGCTGGCGCAGGGCCACAGCCCGGTGATCGAGGCTGCGCTGGTGAAGGACGCCGGCACCACGCTGGAACAGCTGCTGCCCGAGGCCATCGCCGACGTGCTGGGCGACGAGCCCGACGCGGTGCTGCCCGACGGCCTGCTGCGCACGCTGGCCTACGTGGCCCAGATCGCACCCACCTATTCACTGCGCGGCGGCACGCGCGAGGTGCTGCGCGGCATGATCGCCCGCGGCCTCGGCCTGCGCTGAAGCGCCTGCAAGGACAACCCATGCACGACGAATTCGAAGCCGCCTTCGACACCTTGCTGGCCGGTGTGTGCACGCCCGACGCGGTGCGCCGCATCGACGCGGGCGGGCCCACCGACGCGCTGTGGCAGGCGCTGCACGACTCCGGCTTTGCCGATGCGCTGGTGCCCGAGGCCCAGGGCGGCGCCGGCCTGGCCCTGCGCGACGTGGGCCCGCTGGTGCAGGCCTGCGGCCGCCATGCGCTGCCGCTGCCCTTTGCCGAGACGATGCTGGTGCGGGCGCTGTTCGCCCAGGCCGGCCGCAGCGCGCCCGACGGCCCGCTGAGCCTCGACGCTGCGGCGGACCTGCTGGCCGCCGACGAACGCCGGCTGCTGCAGGCGGCGATCCACAGCGCGCTGATCGCCGGTGCCGGCGCCCAGGTGCTGGCCATGGCCATCGCCCATGCGCAGCAGCGGGTGCAGTTCGGCAAGCCGATCGGCACCTTCCAGGCGGTGCAGCACCAGCTGGCCGTGATGGCCGAGCAGGCCTGCAGCGCCCGCATGGCCGCGCAGATGGCGTTTGCCGCCGAAGGCATCCGGCCCGACCGGACGCTGGCGGCGATGGCGATGAGCGTGGCCGGCGAAGCCGCCGCGGTGCTGGCCGCCAGTGCCCATGCGGTGCACGGCGCCATCGGCGTCACCGCCGAGTTCGACCTGCAGCTCTACACCCGACGGCTGCTGGCCTGGCGTACCGCGGCCGGCTCGCCCGGCCACTGGGCCCAGCAGGTGGCCCGCCACTGGCAGGCCGCCGGCGGCCCGCCCGCGGTCGACTTCGTGCTGGCCATCACCGCGCGCGCCGCGGTCCTCTGAATCACCTGTCTAGACAAGTCACATGACCCTACCCTTCCTGCACACCGAACGAGCCGGCGGCATCCTCACCGTCACGATGAACCAGCCCGAGACGCGCAATGCGCTCACCGGCAACAGCGCGGTGGCCGAGTTCGTCGCGCTGGCCGAGCAGGTGGCGCGCGACGCCGGCATCCAGGTGGTGGTGCTCACCGGCGCCGGGCCGGTGTTTTCCTCCGGCGGCAACGTGAAGGACATGCAGCGCTTCTTCGACGACGCCATCACGCCCGCGATGATCCGCGACGAGTACCGCTTCGGCATCCAGCGGCTGACCAAGGCGCTCTACAACCTGGAGGTGCCGACCATCGCCGCCGTCAACGGCCCGGCGGTGGGCGCCGGCTGCGACCTGGCCTGCATGTGCGACATCCGCATCGCCAGCGACACCGCCAGCTTTGCCGAGAGCTTCATCAAGGTGGGCATCGTGCCCGGCGACGGCGGGGCCTGGTTGCTGCCGCGGGTGGTGGGCCTGTCGAAGGCGCTGGAGATGAGCTTCACCGGCGACGCCATCGGCGCGGCCGAGGCGCTGCAATGCGGCCTGGTCTCGCGGGTGGTGGCGCCCGATGCGCTGCGGGCCGAGGCGATGAGGCTGGCCGAGCGCATCGCCGCCAACCCCGGGCCCACGCTGCGCCTGACCAAGCGGCTGCTGCGCGAGGGCCAGCAGCACAACCTGGACACGGTGCTGGAGCTGTCGGCCGGCGCGCAGGCGCTGGCCCACAAGACGGCAGAGCACAAGGCGGCGGTCATGGGATTCGTCAACCGCTCGCGCAAGTAGGTGGAGGACGAGTTCAACCTGGAAGGCCAGGCCAAGACCTATGACGCAACGGTGACCAGCACCGTGCCGCCGATGCCGACGTGGTCGCCACCGGCCAGATTCAATGGCACCGGGGTCGTGGAATGGCTGGACGTCACCGACGGCTTCGACGGCGAGCATTTCCGACGCCTGGCGATGGCGGACGTGCCGGTGGCCCGCGCCGATGGCCTGCAGTGCGGCAACATCGGTGCGTGGGTGCCCTTCACGGGTGGCCCAGGCGGGCACCGAGACAGGGCCGGCCGCGCCGTACAGCGTCAATTTCGCATCGGCGGCGCTGCAGCGCTTCGATGCGCTGGCCCTGGCGGCCCGCCACCGACGGCCGCCTCACCGCCACGGCGGCGGACGTGCTGCTCAGCCAGTCGGCCGCCATCGCCCGAGGGCTGCGCACCCTGCCGTGAGCCTGGCGGAGGTGGCCTGCCCACTTGGCGTGCCTGCCACGCCGGCAATTTAGGGGGGTGGCAGGGCATGGCCGTTGCTGCGTGCGGCGGCTACCAACCGAGGATGCCCGCCCATGCCCACCATCGAAGAAATCACAGCCTGGCTGGCCCGCGCCTCGCGTTTCCGGGTGGGCTGCGACGGCATGGCCCAGGTGACTTCCACGCTGCTGCAGCGCGAAGGCCTGGCCCACAGCACCTGCCGCGGCGAGCTGGCCGTGCAGGGCGTGGGCACGCTGTCCAACCACTGGTGGGTGGAGCTGGGCTGGCAGTACCCCGGCTACGTGATCGATTTCCGCGCGCGTGAGGCGATGGGCGGCGCGCCCGAGGTGCCGGCCGGCGTGTTCGTGCCCGGCCCGCACCAGGTGTACACGCGCCGCCAGGTGCTCAGCCTGGCCAACCATGGCGCCTACGAGGTGCTGGCCGGCGAGCCGCTGTCGGCCTATCCGCCGCTGTAGTCGGCCGGCCGCCGGCAAGGCGCGCCGGGGCTGGCTACAGTGCAGCCCGTCCTCCGTTGCCGCCGCGCCCTCCGGCGCCCTGACATGAGCCGCCTGCACGACGAGTTCCGCCGCCTCTTCCAGCCCGCCGCGCCGGTCGCGGAAGCCCGCCCGCCGGGCAGCCCCCTCGACACCTCCGCCTTGGCCGACGACCAGGGCCGGGTGCGCGCGCTGGTGCTGGAGCTGGCACGGCCGGCCGACTGGCCGGCGCTGGCCGCGGTGTGGCAGGGCGTGCAGGCCGAGCTGGGCCTGCCGGCGCCGGCCGTGGCCGTCAACGGCAGCGAAGGCCTGCAGCTGTGGTTCTCGCTGGTGCAGCCGGTGCCGGTGGAGCAGGCCCAGGCCTTCCTGCAGGGCCTGCGCCGGCGCTGGCTGTCCGAAGTGGCGGCGCCGCGCCTGGCCCTGTTGCCGCGCGCGTCCGACGCCGCGGCCGGGGCAGCGCCGCACTGGGGCAACGCGGCCGCGGTGCTGTCCCAGCAGGCGCAGTCGCCGGGCTGCTGGCCTGCCTTCATCGCGCCCGACCTGGCCGCGGTGTTCGCAGACACCCCCTGGCTGGACCTGCAGCCCAGCGCGGAAGGCCAGGCCGACCTGCTGGCCGGCCTGCGCAGCCTGCCGCCGCAGGCCTGGCAGGCCGCGCTGCAGGCGCTGGCACCGCCCGCCGAGTCGCCCGCGCCGGCCAACCGCGACCTGCCCGCCTCCGCCTCCGCCCCCGCGCTGGCGCCCGCCGCCTGCGGAGACGGCGCCCCGGCGGCGGCCGAGCGGTTCCTGCGCTCGGTGATGGACGATGGCGCCGCACCGCTGGCCCTGCGCATCGAGGCGGCCAAGGCCTTGCTCGGCGCCGGCCGGGCGGCCTGAGCCTCGCGGCGACACTGCGCGCTTCGCCACGGCCCGCCGTCGTCCACGTGAGCATCCGCACCCGCCTTCTCCTCCTCGTCTTTGCCGCCTGGCTGCCGGCCGCCGCCGGCTTCGGCCTGCTGGCGCGCAGCACCTACCTGCGCGAGGCCGATGCCGCCCAGCAGCGCATCCAGCAGCAGGCCGACCGGCTGAATGCGCAGGTGGAACGCGAGCTGGACCTGCGGGTGGTGATGGCGCGCACGCTGAGCGCTTCGGCTGCGCTGCGGGCCGATGCGCTGCGCGCCTTACATGCCGAGGCGGGCGATGCCACCCGCGGCACCGACAGCTGGGTGCTGCTCAATTCCAGCGACCGCCAGCTGCTCAACACCCGCTTCCCGTTCGACAGCGAGGGCGTGCCCCGGCTGAATCCGGGCCGCGCGCTGCTGCCGGGCCCGCCGCAGGTGCGCTTCGCACGCCGCGGGCCGCTGAGCACCGAGCCGGTGGTGGGCGTGTTCGCGGCCGAGATGTCGCCGCAGCCGCGCTACGAGATCGGCGTGGGCTTCCGGGCGGCGGTGCTGCAGTCGCTGCTGGAAGGCAGCCAGACCCCTGCCGGCGCGGTGGCCGCGGTCATCGACCAGTTCCATACCGTGGCCGCCCGCAACCGCGATCCGGCGCGCTGGGTGGGCATGCCCGTCAACGCCAGCCTGCTGCAGCGGCTGCAGGCGCGCCAGTCGGGCTTCGCGGAATCGGTGACGCTGGACGGCGTGGCCTCGCTCACCTACCTGAGCCCGCCCAACCGGCATGGCTGGACCATCGCCGTGGGGCTACCGCTGGCCATGCTGGCGCAGACCGCCAACCGGCTGACGGTGCAGGGCGCCGCCGCGTCGGCCGCGCTGCTGCTGGTGGGCCTGGCGGTGGCGCTGCTGGCCAGCCGGCGCATCAGCCGGCCGATGGAGCAGCTGCGCGACGCCGCCAGGCAGCTGGAAGACGACGCGGTTCCGCCGCCGCTGTCCACCGGCGTGCGCGAGGCCGATGCGGTGGCCAGCGCGCTGCACCGGGCCGGCGTGCATTCGCAGCGGGCGCGGCAGGAGCTGCGCAGCCGCGTGGCCGACGCGGTGCAGCAGGCCCAGCAGGCGCAGCGCAAGCTGCTGGATGCACAGAAGCACGAGGCCATCGGCCGGCTGACCGGCGGCATTGCGCACGACTTCAACAACCTGCTGCAGACCATCAGCGCCGGCATCCAGCTCACGCTGCGCAAGCTGCCCGAAGGCCCGCAGCGGCGGGCCCTGGAAGCCGCGCTGGGCGCCAGCGCCAAGGCCGCCGGGCTGGTGCGGCAGATGCAGGCCTTCGGCCGCGAGACCGCCACCGAGGCGCGGCCGGTGCGGCTGGCCGACTGGCTGCTGGGCGCGCAGGAGCTGCTGCGCAAGTCGCTGCAGGACCGCATCACGCTGCAGGCGCAGATCCCGCCCGGGCTGCCGGCCCTGCTGGTGGACCCGACGCAGCTGGAGCTGGCGCTGCTGAACCTGATCTTCAACGCACGCGACGCGATGCCGCAGGGTGGACAGCTGACCCTGGCAGCCCAGCGCGCCGAGCCGGCGCACATCCAGGGCCTGGCGCCCGGCGAGTACCTGAGCCTGACCGTCTCCGACACCGGCGAGGGCATGGACGCGCACACGCTGGCCAAGGCAGTGGAGCCCTACTTCACGACCAAGCCGGTGGGCCAGGGCAGCGGCCTGGGGCTGGCGCAGGTGCGCGCCTTCGCACGGCAGTCCGGCGGCGACCTGCGGCTGGCCAGCGCGCCCGGTGCCGGCACCCAGGCCATGCTGGTGCTGCCGGTGGCGCAGGCGGAGGCCCGCAGCGGCATGGCGCCGCCAGCGCCGGCCGCACCCGCCGCGGCGCAGCCTGCCGGCCAGGCCGAGCGCGGCCTGGCGGTGCTGATGGTGGAGGACGACACGCTGGCCGCCTCGGTGGTGATGCCGGCGCTGGCCGAGGCCGGCCACCAGGTGCGGCTGTGCGAGAACGCGAACCTGGCCCGCACGGTGCTGGAGGGCCCGGAGCACTTCGACGTGCTGTTCACCGACGTGGTGATGCCGGGCCGCATGGACGGCATCGACCTGGTGCGCTGGGCCCGCCAGGCCCGCCCGGGGCTGCCGGCCCTGGTGGCCACCGGCTTCACCGCGCAGGCGCTGGACACCGAGCTGCGGGTGCTGCGCAAGCCCTACGCCATCGACGCGCTGCTGGCCGCGCTGCAGCAGGCGTCCGTCGGGCCGCAGCCGGCGCCCCGGCCCTGAGCACCTACCCGCGCCGGCCCTCGCGAGGCTGCCCGCGCTCAGCGCGGCCCCGCCACCAGCCCGTGCAGCAGGCAGTAACGCGCCACCTCCGCATCGCTGCGCCAGCCGGTCTTCTCCATGATGCGGGTGCGGTAGTTCGAAACTGTCTTGGGCGACAGCCGCATCGCCGCGGCAATTTCGCCGGGTTTCTGCCCTTCGCAGATCAGCAGCATCACCCGGAATTCCTGGGCCGTCAGCCGCTCATGCGGCTGGGTGGAAAATGATCGGCCCTGTTCCAAATGCGCCAGCATGCGCTCTGCCAATTCCGGTGAGACGTATTTCAGCCCGGTGAGTATTCGCTCGATGGCGCGCACCAGTTCCTCGCCGGTGGTGTCCTTGCCCAGGTGGCCGGCGGCGCCGCGCAGCATCAGCTGCTGGGCGAAAGTCAGATCCTTGTTCAGGCTGAGTATCAGGATGGGCGTGCCATCGGCTGCTGCATGCAGCCGTTCCAATCCTTCGGCGGCCTGTGCGTCGGGCAGCGACGAATCCATCAGGATGAAGTCGGGCTTTAGCTCGCCCAGCCGCGCCAGCCCTTCGGCCAGGCTGGCAGCCTCCCACACCGTGGCGGCATGCCACCGCAGCTCGATGATGCGGCGCAGGCCCGCTCGGACGATGGCCAGGTCTTCGACGATCAGCGCATTCATCGGTCTCCAATTTAGTTTGGGGGTGGTGGACGACCGGCGATCTAAGTTCCCCGCTGGCAAATATCTACCAGATGCAGTTGTTGGAAACCCCGCCGATGCTGATGCGGCTCATGAGAACTTCGCGGTGCTGAGCAAGGTTTGGACGGCCGCGTCTGTCCGGTATTTCCAACCCTGTTCGGTGCATCGGGAAAACTTCCCAAGGCTGCGCGGGCCATCTGCTCCGCGGGTTTGCAGCCGCGCCGTGACGGCCGCATCAGCCGGTTTCGGATAACCCCGGCAGGCCGTTTCCAAAACACTGGCGGCCCATGAAGGTGGGCACCGTGTCCGCCGCGGGAGACGGTGTTGTTCGAGCGGTTTGTCTTTGCAGGAATGGCCGGGATGCTGGCGCTGGCGGCCCACGCGGCACCGCCCGGTGCCGAGGTGCGGTTGACCGGGTGGCAGGTGGTGGCGGAGCCGGCCCGGGGCGCCGACGCCGGTGCCGAACGGCTGGAGCCGCTGCAGCGGGTGCAGCCGGGCGACCGGGTGGAATACCACGCCACCTATGTGAACGGCGCCGCCGCCGTGGCGCGCGGCGTGCAGCTCACCATCCCGGTGCCGGCCCAGGGACTGGCCTGGCTGCCGCCAGCTCCGGGCAGCAGCGCCGAGCCGGCGCCCACGCTGGCGAGCCTGGACGGCGAGCGCTTCGAGCCGCTGCCGCTGCTGCGCCCGCACACCCTGCCCGACGGCCGACGCGTGCTGCGCCCCGTGCCGGTGGCTGACTACCGCTACCTGCGCTGGCAGCTGGGCGACGTGCCCGCCGGCGCCACCCGCACGGTGCGGGCCCGCATGCAGATGGCCCGCTGAAGGAACCCGAGATGAGCTGGATCCAATTCCTGCGCCGCGCGCTGGGCGACGTGGCGGCGCTGTGGCTGGTGGGCCTGCTGGCCCTGTGCCTGGGCCACGAGGCCGGCGCCGCGGCCCCCGCCGGCATCACCATCGGCAACCAGGCCACGGCCACCTACTCCGACGGTGGCAGCGTCACCCGCACCGTCACCTCCAACACCGTGCTTACCACGGTGCAGCAGGTGGCCAGCGTCAGCTTGGCGGCCAACGCGGCCAAGACGGTGTCGGTCGGCGGCCAGGTGGTGTATGCCCACACCCTGGTCAACACTGGCAACGGGCCCGACAGCTTCAGCCTGGCCGGCGTGCAGAGCGGCAGCCTGGCCTTCGCCAGCCTGCAGTTCTTTGCCGACGCCAACGGAGACGGCGTGCCCGACAACGCCACGCCCATCACCAGCACCGGCACGCTGACCATGGGCCAGGCGGTGCATTTCGTGGCGGTGGGCAGCGTGCCGTCGTCGGCCGTCTCGGGCAACGTGAATGCGCTGGTGATCACCGCCAGCAGCAGCCTCACGCCCGGCGCCCAGGCGGCGGTGACCGACACCACCACCGTCACCGGGCAGGCGGTGCTCAGCGTCACGCAGGCGCTGGACGTCACCGCCGGGCCATCGCCATCGGCCGGCCGCATCATCACCATCACCTACTCCAACACCGGCAACACCGCCGCAGGCAGCCTGCTGCTGACCGAGGCCCTGCCCGCCGGCATGCAGTACGTGCCCGGCAGCGCACGCTGGAGTTCCACTGGCGCCACGGTGCTCACCGATGCGGATGCGGCCGACAACCAGTCCGGCATCGTCTACGACTTCGGCGCGACGCTGGGCAACCGGGTCACCGCCACCATCGCCTCGGTGCCGGCAGGTGCCACCGGCACGCTGAGCTTCCGGGTGGACATCGCACCCGGCCTGCCCGCCGGCGCGCTGCCGGCCACCGCCGCCACCGTGCGCTACGGCTACCACGACGGCGCGGTGCTGCTGCCGCCGGCCGCCGCCAACACGGTGCAGTACCGGGTGCAGGCCGGCGCCGCGCTCACCTTCAGCGGCAGCACCGTCACCGCCGTGCCACAGGGCGGCGTGGTGCAGTTCACCGACCTGGTCACCAACACCGGCAATGCGGTGGACAGCTTCGACCTGGCCACCTTGAGCAGCAACTTCCCGGCCGGCACCACCTTCCAGTTCTTCCAGCCCGGCGGCCTGACGCCGCTGCTGGACACCAACGGCAACCAGTCGCCCGACACCGGCCCGCTGACCCCCGGCGCCAGCCTGGCGATCGTGGTCCGGGCCACCCTGCCGCCCGGCGCCAGCGGCGGCCCCTATGCCATGGTGGCGCAGGCCACCTCGGGCAACGACACGGCGGTGAAGGCCACCGCCACCAACACCCTGCAGGCTGTGAGCAGCAGCGGCGTCGACCTCAGCAACAACAGCACCGCGCCCACCGCGCCCGGCCACGGCCCGGGCCTGGAGCCCGCGCCGGTGCTGCTGCTGCCGGCCGCGCCCGGCGCCACCGTGCGCTTCACGCTGGTGGCCGCCAACGGCGCCAGCGTGGCCGACAGCTACCAGCTGCAGGCCAGCACCGACCCCAGCTTCGCCACCCGCGTGCTGCCCGCGGGCTGGAGCGTGGTGTTCAAGCGGGCCGATGGCGCCGTGGTGGACAACACCGGCATGGTGGCCAGCGGCGGCCAGGCCACCGTGCATGCCGACGTGACCCTGCCCTCCGGTGCCCTGCCCGGCACCACCGCGCTGTATTTCCGCGTGGTCTCGCCCACCACCGGCGCTGCAGACCGGCTGCACGACGCGGTGGTGGTGGGCCTGCAGCGCGGCCTGGCCTTGACGCCCGACCACAGCGGCCAGGCCACGGCCGGGGGCACCATCGTCTACAGCCACATGCTGGTGAACACCGGCGGTGCGCTGGAAGGCGACGGCGTGGCCGGCAACGTGCCGCTGACGGTGGCCAACAGCGCCCCCGGCTTCAGCGCCGTGCTGCACTGGGACCGCAACAACAACGGCGTGCTCGATCCCGCCGACCCGGTGGTCACCGACCTGTCGCAACTCAGCGGCGGCAGCAACGGCGCCAGCACCGCCGCCGGCCTGGACGCCGGCGAGAGCGTGCGCCTGCTGGTCAAGGTGACCACGCCGGCCGGTGCGGCGGCAGGCACCGCCAATACCACCACCGTCACCGCGGCGGCGGTGGGTGCGCTGGCCGGCGTGGCGGCGCCCGCCGCGGCGGTGGCCACCTCGGCCACCACCGTGATCAGCTCCCACGTGACGCTGCTCAAGCAGCAGGCGCTGGACGCCAACTGCGACGGCACGCCCGAGGGCCCGTACGCGGTGGCCCCCATCACCGCCGGTGCCCAGCCAGGCATGTGCCTGCGCTACGAGGTGACGGCCACCAACGCCGGCCCGGTGGCCGTGACCGACCTGGTGCTCAGCGACGCCGTGCCGGCCTACACCGTCTACAGCGCCACGCTGGCGGCCAGCGGCAGCAGCGGCACCATCACCGCGCCGGCCGACGGCAGCGCCGGCCTCGTGCAGGTGGCGGTCGCTTCGCTGGCCCCGGGCCAGTCGGTGGTGCTGCGCTTCGGCGTGCGCATCCTGCCCTGACGGCAGGCGAGCGGCGGCGGCTGATGAGGCTCCGGACCCAGGCCGCGGCGCTGGCGGCCCTGCTGGCGTGCGCGCTGGCGGGCACCGCTCCGGCCCACGGCCGCCACGTGGAGGCGGCGGCGCATGCCGACTACACCGACGGCCAGGGCCAGGCCCGCAGCGCGCTGGTGTCCAACCGGGTGATGGCGATGCTGGCCGCGCCAAGTGCGCGGGTGCGCTTTCACCGATGCCAGCTTCAGCCGCGTGGCCGGCAGCGTGGGCCTGAACCAGCGCATCTACCTGCAGGCCGAGGCACCCTCCTGCAACACCAGCAGCGGTGCCGATGCGGTTCAGTTGCAGCTGTTCTCGCAAGGCCTGCAGCGGGGCGGGCCGATCGAGGCGATGGAGACCGCCAGCGGCTCCGGCGTGTTCCGCGGCTGGACCGACGGCAGCGCGGTGATGGTGGACGACACCCTGTCGGCCACGCTGCAGGGCTGCAGGGTGCAGGCCGAGGCCCGCACGCTGGTGGAGCCGGCCGGCATCGTGTTCGACAGCGAGGCCGACAGCCCGCTGGGCGGCGTGCGGGTGCGGCTGATCGACGTGGATGGCGTGGGCAATGGCGGCCAGCCCGGCGCGCCGGCGCAGGTGCTGGCGCACGACGGCGTGAGCCCCGCGCCCAGCGAGACCACCACCGCGCCGGACGGCCGCTTCAGCTTCCCGCAGGTGGTGCCCGGGCGGTATGCGCTGCAGCTGCAGGCGGCCGCCCACAGCTACCCGGCCAAGGCGGATGCGGCTGCGGCCAGCCGCCGCCGGCTGCATGCCCAGGCCTCCTACGGCGCGGTGTTCGAGGTGCACGCCGATGGCATGACGCCGCTGGTGGACGTGCCGCTGGACCCCCTGCCGCGCGTGCTGCGGGTGCAGCTCAGCGCCTCGCGAGCCGTGGCCGAGGTGGCCGAATCGGTGGTGTACACCGCCACCGTGCGCAATGCGGGCGATGCACCGCTGGACGGCGTGCGGCTGCAAGCCCGTCTGCCCACCGGCTTTGCCTACGTACCCGGCAGCCTGCGGGCCAGCGGCGTCAGCGCCACGCCGCCCGAGCCCGGGCCTGGCCCGCTACTGCAGTGGCCGCTCGGCGCCATGGCCCCCGGCAGCAGCCAGACCTTCACCTACCGCGCCTTGATCGGCGCCCTCGCCTTGCAGGGTGACGGCCGCCATGCGCTGCAGGCCACGGCCGAGCAGCCCGGGCCCACCCGCAGCAATACGGCGCGGGTGCGGGTGGAGGTGCAGCCCGGCGTGTTCACCGACCAGGCCATGGTGCTGGGCCGCGTGTTCGCCGACTGCAATGCCAACGGCCTGGCCGACGACGGCGAGCCGGGCGTGCCGGGTGTGCGCCTGGTGCTGCAGGACGGCACCCGCGTGAGCACCGATGGTGCCGGCCGCTACAGCCTCTATGGCCTGCGCGCGCGCACCCAGGTGCTGAAGATCGACCGCACCAGCCTGCCCGCCGGCACCCAGCCGCTGGCCACCGAGGCCCGCCATGCCGGCGACGGCGGCAGCCGCTTCCTCGACCCGCGGCCCGGCGAGCTGCAGCGGGCCGACTTTCCGCTGTCCGGCTGCAGCCCGGCGCTGCAGCCAGTGCTGGCCACCCGCTTAGCCGCACAGAACGCAGCGGACGAGCTGGACGCCGCCCTGCGCAGCGAGCTGACGCCCGATGGCCAGCCCCGTGCACCGGTCGACCGGCGCGCCCTGCCCGCCGCCGGCGTGGTGGGCCTGGGCGCCGTGGCGCCGGAAGCCCTCGCCCCGGTCACGGCCGCGCAGCCGGCGGTGGCTGCCCGGGCGCCGCTCGATGACGACATCCCGGCCCAGGCCGATGCCGACACCTTGCAAGCCCTGGCCGAGCGCCTGGACCCCGCACCCGGCTTCATCGACCTGCAGGATGGCCAAGCCGTGGCCGGCCGCACGCTGCTGCTGCGGGTGAAGCTGCGCGCCGGCGCCTTGCTGGCGCTGCAGGTCAATGGCGTGCCGGTGCCGGAGCAGCGCATCGGCGAGCGTGTGCTGCATGCGGCCCGCGCCATCGAGCTGCGCGAATACGTGGGCGTGCAGCTGCAGCCCGGCACCAACGAGCTGCTGCTCACCGAGACCGATGCCTTTGGCAACGAACGAGCGCGCCAATCCCTCGTGGTGCGGGCCCCCGGCGCGCCGGCCCGGCTGCAGCTGGAGGCACCGGCCGGCGCCCTGCGGGCCGATGGCGGGCTGCTGCCGCTGGCGTTGTCGGTGCTGGATGCCGAAGGCCTGCCGGTGAGCGGCCGCCATGCCGTCACGCTGCAGGCCAGCCATGGCTACTGGGCGCTGGCCGACCTGGACGCCGCCACGCCGGGCGTGCAGGCCTTCATCGACGGCGGCCAGGCCACGCTGGCGCTGCAGGCTCCTGCCGAGGCCGGCGAGGCCGAGCTGCTGGTGCAGATTGGCGGGCTGCAGCAACGGCTGCGGCTGCCGTTCGTGCCGACGCTGCGGCCGCTGCTGGCGGTGGGCCTGGTGGAAGGCACGTTGGACCTGCGCCGCCTGGGCGCCGGTGCGCTGCGGCCGGCCAGCGCCGACGACGGCTTCGCCCAGGCGCTGCAGGCGCAGGCCGCCGACGAACGCAGCGGCGGCCGCGCTGCCCTCTACCTTAAAGGACAGGTGCGTGGCGACGCGCTGCTGACCCTCGCCTACGACAGCGACAAGCGCAGCCAGGAACGCCTGTTCCGCGACATCCAGCCCGATGCCTTCTACCCGGTGTATGGCGATGCCTCGGTCAAGGGCTTCGATGCGCAGTCCACCGGCGCGCTGTACGTCAAGCTGGAGCGCGGCGGCTCGTCGGTGCTCTATGGCGACTTCAACAGCCAGCCGATGCAGCAGCCGGCGCGCCAGCTGGCCGCCTACCAGCGCAGCCTCACCGGCCTGCGGCTGCAGCATGAGCAGGGCGCGCTGCGCGGCAGTGCCTTTGCCAGCCGGGACAACGCCCGCCAGCAGGTGATCGAGCTGCGCGGCAACGGCACCTCCGGCCCCTACGCGCTGCGGCTGGCCGGCCTGCCACGCGCCAATGGCGAGCAGCTGGAGGTGCTGGTGCGCGACCGCCACCAGCCATCGCTGGTGCTGCGCCGCACGCCGCTGCAGCGCTTCGTCGACTACGACTTCGATGCCTTCGGCGCCACCGTGCTGCTGCGCACGCCGCTGCCCAGCCTGGATGCGGACCTGAACCCCCTGTTCCTGCGCGTGACGCTGGAGGTGGAGCAAGGCGGGCCTGCCTTCACCGTGGCCGGGGTGGAAGCGCGGCTGGCAGTGGGCGAGCAGGCGCAGGTGGGCGGCACGGTGGTGCGCGACTGGAATCCGCTGGCGCCGTTCCAGATGGCAGGGTTGCACGGCAGCGTGGGGCTGGGCCCGAACACTCAGCTGCTGGCCGAGGCGGCCCGCACCCGCAGCCAGGCCGACGACATCGGCCTGGGCCTGCCGACCGGGCAAGACACTGCCGACGACGGCCGCCGCAGCGGCGATGCCGCCCGCCTGGAGCTGCAGCACCAGGGCCCGCAGCTGCAGCTGCGCGCGCATGTCGGCCGCAGCCAGCAGGGTTTCGACAATGCCTCCGCCACGCTGAGCGCCGGCCGCAGCGAGGCCGGCGTCAAAGCCGCCTGGGCGCTGGATGCCCGCACCCGGCTGCTGGCCGAGCTGCTCCACACCGCCGATGCGAGCAGCGATGCGCAGCGGCACGGCATGCTGGCCGGCATCGAGCGCAGCCTGGACCACCAGATGAAGCTCGAGGTCGGGGCCCGCCATGTGGAGGCACGGGGCGCGGCGATGACCGGCGACGGCACCGCGCCGCAGGACACACGCACGCAGACCGTGCGCGCCAAGCTCTCCGGCGCGCTGCCGGTGCTCGCCGGTGCCACCGCCTTCCTGGAAGCCGAGCAGGACGTGCACGACGCCCGCCGCCGCCTGCTGGCCGTGGGCGGCGACCTGGCGCTGCCGCACCAGGCGAGGCTGTATGCCCGGCATGAGCTGGTGTCCTCCCTCACCGGGCCCTATGCGCTGGATGCGACGCAGCGCCGCCACAGCACGCTGCTGGGCATCGACGCGCCGGCCGGTGGCGAGGGCCGCGGCTTCGGTGAGTACCGCGCGCGGGATGCGCTGAGCGGCCGCGAGGCCGAGGCCGCCATCGGCCTGCGCAACCGCTGGCCGCTGGCCGAAGGGCTGCGGCTGGACACCAGCCTGGAGCGCGTGCATCCGCTGGCCGGCGGCGGCACGCCCGCCGCCGCCAGCCCCGCCTCCACCGCTGCCACCGCGGCCACCGCCGCCGTGGCCTACACCGCCAGCCCGCTGTGGAAGGGCACCGCGCGGCTGGAGTGGCGCCGTGCCGCGGGCGGCGACGGCCTGCTGGGCTCGCTGGGCCTGGCCCGCAAGCTGTCGCAGGACTGGACGCTGCTGGGCCGCCTGGTGCATGCGCAATCCGCACGCGGCGCCGAGGCGGGCAGCGCGCAGCCGCAGCGGCTTCAGCAGCGCCTGCAGCTGGGGGCCGCCTATCGCCAGACCGGCGCACGCCCGCTGGACGCGCTGGCCCGCTATGAATTCAAGCGCGAGCAGGGCCTGGCCGCCGGCAGCCTGCCAGCCACCGACCCCGCCGTCGCGGGCCCCGCAGCGCAAGCGTCGGCTGAGCGCAGCGCCCACAGCCTCTCGGTGCATGCGGCGCGGCAGCTGTCGCGCGATTGGGTGCTCAGCGGGCACTACGCCGCCAAGCATGCGCAGGAGCAGGTGGACGGCCGGCGGCTGCAGGCGAACGCCCAGCGCATCGGCGGCCGCGTGAGCTGGAGCTTTGCGCCGCGCTGGGACGCCAGCCTGGCCGGCAGCATGCTGGGCGATGCCCGGCTGAACCAGCGCGCCACCGCCGTGGGAGGCGAGCTGGGCTGGCAGCTGCAGGACAACCTGTGGCTGTCGGTCGGCCACAACCTGCGCGGCTTCCACGACCGCGACCTGTCGGGTGCCGACACCACCCGCCGCGGCAGCTACCTCAAGCTGCGTTTCAAGTTCGACGAGCGGCTGCTGGCCGCAGGGGAATCCTGATGCCGGCCGCGGCCCCTCACCGCCCTCCACACGCCGGTTCCCGACGCTTGCGGCATGGCCTGCGCCTGGCGTTGCCGCTGTGGCTGCTGCCCTGGCTGCTGTGCCTGGCGCTGCTCTCCCCGCCGGCCCAGGCCTGCGCCGATGGCGGCTGCGTGTCGGCCGGCCCGCGGCTGGCCAGCATCAGCAGCACGCGCGCGGTGCTGCTCAACGGCCTGCTCGGCCAGCTCGCCGGCAGCAGCGTGAACCTGGGCGTGGCCGACTGGCAGGCCCTGGCCAGCGGCGAGCTGAACCTGCTGCCAGTGCTGGGCGCGCTGCAGGCGCAGCTGGGCGTGTCCTCGCCCACCACCGCCCTGCACAGCAGCATCGGCCTGGGCCAGGTGCTGGCCGCTGCCGCCAGCGCCGCCACCGCCAGCGGCCACACCGGCGTGGCCGCGGCACTCGGTGCACTGCAGCCTCAGCTGGCGCTGGCGGCCGGCACGCTGCGGCTGGGCGACCTGCTGGTGACCGATGGCGGCCTGGGCGAGACACGCATCAACGCCCTGGCGCTGGTGACAGGGGCGGTGCAGCTCTACAACCACCGCAACCTGTTGACCACGCCGGTGCCGGTGGGCCTGTCGGGCAGCGCGCTGGGGCTGGGCGGGCTGGTGCAGGGCGTGCAGCTGCAGGCCCAGGTGCTGGAGCCGCCCACCTACGTGTGCGGGCCGGCCGGCACCGGCTTCCACAGCGCGGCCATGCGGGTGAAACTGGGCATCGACCTGCTGGCACTCAACATCCACACCGGCATGCTCACCGCGTTGGTCGGCGTCTCGTCGGCCAGCCTGCAGCTGAGCCACCTCGACCTGTATGTGGAAGTGGCCCGTGCCGACGGCCTGCTGACCGCGGTGGACGCGGTGGCTGGCGCGCTCACGGTGCAGGCCACGCCCGGCGTCGCCGACCTGTACCTGGGCGTGATCCCGGATGCGCTCTTCTTCAACCGCAGCCGTGCCGTCAACCCAGCCACCGACCTGCAGCCGGGCGTGGTGGGGGCGTTGAAGATCAATGCGCTGAACGTGGCGGTGACGGCCAAGGGCAGCGCCCGCGGTCAGGCGCCTTCGGCCACGCCGCTGGCCTTCAGCGGCCCTTATCCGCAGACCCGCACCGCCTCCACCGGCGCCGGCTTCGCCCATGCGCTGGTGGGCTCGCTGGTGGGCTCGCTCAGCGTGGGCGTGAGCCCCGGCCTGGGCCTGCTGGACGCGGTGGTGCTGCCGGTGTTGCGCACCCTAGTGCAGGGCGCGGTGTCGCCGCTGCTGGGCCAGCTGCTGGGCGGCCTGGTGGACCCGTTGCTGGAACTGCTGGGCCTGCGGCTGGGCGAGGTGGACGTGACCGCCGGCGGTGCCTTCCGGGTATGCAGCCTGGCCGGCAGCGTGTATGCCGATGCCGACCACGACGCCCGTCGCGGCCCGGCAGAGGCCGGCACCGGGCTGGCGCTGTACGCCAAGCTGGTGCCGGCCACCCGGCCCGCCGGCCCGGCACAGGCAGTGGCGATGGTGGACGCCGCCACCGGCCGCTACAGCTTCGGCTCGGTCGGCGTGGGCAGCTACCAGGTGGTGATCAACGGCAGCAGCGCCGCGGCCAGCGTGGCGCCGGCGGTGCCGGCGGGCTGGCTGGGCACCGAGGCGCCCGGGTTCGTGCGCTCGCTCACCCTGGCCACCGACCTGGCCGACCAGCACTTCGGCGCCTTCCACGGCAGCACCGTGGCAGGCCGGGTGCACCAGGACACCGGCGACGGCGGCGGCACGCCGCACAACGGGCTGCGCGACGGCACCGAGACCGCCCTGCCCGGCCGCACCCTTCGATTGCTGAACACGGGCAGCCCGGCGGAGATCGCCCGCGCCACCAGCGCCGCCGATGGCAGCTACCTGCTGTGGCTGCCTGCCGCCGCGGCCGGCGCGGTGCAGGTGGCCTCGGTGGGCAGTGCGGCCTGGGTGCCGGTGGGCGGATCGGCCGGCAACACCGGCGGCGCCTATGCCCTGCCGGCCGATGCCACCACCTTTGTGGCCGCCAGCGGTCAGCGTTATGCGGGCGTCGACTTCGCGATGGTGCCGGCCAGCCGCTTCGACACCGAAGGCCAGCAGGCCGGGCCGCCCGGCACGGTGATGTTCTTCGGGCACCGCTTCGTGGCGGGCACGGCCGGGCTGCTGAGCTTCAGCACCCAGCTGGGCCCGGCGGACGGTTCCAGCCCGAGCGTGGTGCTGCATGCCGATGCGGACTGCAACCAGCGCATCGAAGCCGATGAACCCGTGCTGGCCGCGCCGCTGACGGTGGTGGCCGGCCAGCCGGTGTGCCTGGTGGCGCGGCTGTCGGTGCCGGCGCAGGCGGTGCCCGGCAGCCGCTATGCGCTCACCGTGACCGCGCGGCTGGCGTATGCGCAGCACAACCTGGTGGGTGAGCACCTGCGCGCCGACCTGGCGCTGGTGACCGACGGCAGCGATGCCGCACTGCGGCTGAGCAAGCAGGTGGACAAGGCGCTGGCCGCCAGCGGCGACACCCTGACCTACAGCATCGCCTATGTGAACCAGGGCAGCGCCGCGCTGCAGGCAGTGCGGCTGCATGACCGCACCCCGGCCTGGACACGCTTCGTCAGCGCCGACTGCGGGCCGCAGCCGGTGGCGGCCTGCAGCGTGGTGGCCATGCCGCCGGTGGGCGGCGAAGGCGCGGTGGAATGGCGGCTGGACAGCCCGCTGGCACCTGCCGCGCAGGGCAGCGTGCGCCTGACGGTGCGGGTGCAGTAGCCAGGCGGGCGCCGGCCTTCAACGGTCCAGCGCCGGCCGCTTCGGATTGAAGGTCCAGCCGGGGATCAGGTACTGCATCGCCACTGCGTCGTCGCGCGCGCCCAGCCCGTGCTGCAGGTACAGCTGGTGGGCCTTCTCCACCTCCACCATGTCCAGCGTCACGCCCAGGCCGGGCTGCTTCGGCACCTGCACCAGGCCGCCGCGGATCTGGAGCGGGTCGGTGGTCAGGCGCTGGCCGTCCTGCCAGATCCAGTGGGTGTCGATGGCCGTCACGTTGCCCGGCGCCGCCGCGGCCACGTGGGTGAACATCGCCAGCGACACGTCGAAGTGATTGTTGGAATGCGAGCCCCAGGTCAGGCCCCAGTCGCGGCAGGTCTGGGCCACGCGCACGCTGCCGGCCATCGTCCAGAAATGCGGGTCGGCCAGCGGGATGTCCACCGACTGCAGCGCCAGCGCATGGCTGAGCTGCCGCCAGTCGGTGGCGATCATGTTGGTGGCGGTGGGCAGGCCGGTGGCGCGGCGGAACTCGGCCATCACCTCGCGGCCGGAGAAGCCTTCTTCCGCGCCGCAGGGGTCCTCGGCATAGGCCACCACGCCGCGCATGTCGCGCATCAGGCGGATGGCGTCCTTCAGCAGCCAGCCGCCGTTCGGGTCCAGCGTCACGCGGGCGTTCGGAAAGCGCTCGTGCAGCGCGCGAATGGCCTCGATCTCTTCTTCCGCCCGCAGCGCGCCGCCCTTCAACTTGAAGTCGTTGAAGCCGTAGCGCTGGTAGGCGGCTTCGGCCAGCTTCACCACCGCCTCGGGCGTCATCGCCGGCTCATGGCGCAGGCGCTGCCAGTCGTCGTCGGCGTCGGGCTGGCTGTCGTACGGCAGGTCGGTCCTGGACTTGTCGCCGATGAAGAAGAGGTAGCCCAGCATCTCCACCGCATCGCGCTGCTGGCCTTCGCCGAGCAGGGCCGCCACCGGCAGGCCCAGGTGCTGGCCCAGCAGGTCGAGCATGGCCGATTCCACCGCCGTGACGGCATGGATGGTGGTGCGCAGGTCGAAGGTCTGCAGCCCGCGGCCGCCGGCATCGCGGTCGGCGAAGGCCTGCTGCAGCGTGCGCAGCAGCCCGGCATGGCTGCCCACCGGCTGGCCCACCACCAGCGGGCGGGCGTCTTCGAGCGTCTGGCGGATCTTCTCGCCGCCGGGCACCTCGCCCACGCCGGTGCGCCCGGCGCTGTCGGTGAGGATCAGCAGGTTGCGGGTGAAGAACGGGCCGTGCGCGCCGCTGAGGTTCAGCAGCATGCTGTCGCGGCCTGCGACGGGGATCACGCGCAGGGCGGTGATGGTGGGGGTGGAAGAGAGCGTCATCGTGTTTGCCTTCGGCTCAATCCGCGGTGATCTTGCCGGTCTCGATGACCTTCTTCCAGCGCGCGAACTCGCGCTGCTGGAATTCGGCGAACTGCGCCGGCGTGTTGGCCACGATCTCCAGGCCCACCGCGGTGAACTGCTGGCGGGTCTGCGGCTCGTTCAGCGCGGCCACCACTGCCTCGTGCATGCGGTTGCGCACCTCGGGCGGCAGGCCCTTGGGGCCCAGCACCGCCTGCCAGGAATACACGTCCACGTTCTTAACGCCGGCCTCGGCCATCGTGGGCACGTCGGGCAGCACCGCGGCGCGCTGGGTGCCGGTGACGGCCAGCGCGCGCAGCTTGCCGGCGCGGATGTGCTGCAGCACCGCATTGACGTTCTGGAACGAGGCATCCACCTGGCCGCCCAGCAGGTCCGAGATGGCCGGGCCGCCGCCCTTGTACGGGATGTGCAGGCCGCGGGTGCCGGTTTCCTGCCAGAACAGCTCGGCGGTCAGGTGGTCGCTGGAGCCGTTGCCCGAGGAGGCGAAGGTCATCTTGTCAGGCTGCGCCTTCTGCTGCGCCACCACGTCGGCCAGCGTCTTGTGCGGCGAAGCCACCGGCACCACCAGCACATTGGGCGCCTGCACCGCCACGGTGATGGGATCGAAGTCCTTCAGCGCGTCGTACGGCATGCTCTTGATGAGGTGCGGCGCGATCACCAGCGGCCCCAGCGAGGTGACGAGGAATGTGCTGCCGTCCGGTGCCGCACGCTTGACGCCACCCGCGCCGATGGTGCCGGTGGCGCCCGCCTTGTTGTCCACCACGAAGGTCTGGTTCAGGCTCTTGCCGAGCGAGGCGGCCAGCGCGCGGGCGATGGTGTCGGTGGAGCCGCCGGGCGGGAACGGCACCAGCAGCGTCACCGGCTTGGAAGGCCAGGTCGCCGGCTGTGCCAGGGCGCCCGCAGCGGAAGCCAGCGCGAGGGCGGTACCCAGCGCCATCGAGGTCAGCAGTCGCTTCATGAATCGTCTCCTTGGTCTGCGATGGCGCGATGTTATCGTTATCACACGCTGCAAAGTTGTGGCGACTACCTAGAAGACAGTTAACGGTAACCCGGCACGCCGGGCGACCGGGCATGTGCCCTCAAGCCGCCGCCGCGGTCGCGGCCAGGTGCTGGTGGATGGCCGCCACCACCGCCGCGCCCTCGCCGATGGCGCCGCCCACCCGCTTGACCGAGCCGGACCGCACGTCGCCCACTGCGAACACGCCCGGCACGCTGGCCGCCAGCGGCGAAGGCGCGCCGCCCTGGCCGGTGAGCACGAAGCCATGCGCATCCAGCGCCACGCCGCAGCCGGCCAGCCAGCGGGTTTCCGGCTCGGCGCCCACGAACAGGAACACGCCACGCACCTCGCGGGTGGTGGCTTCGCCGCTGTCGCGGTGGCGCCAGCTGGCGGCCTTCAGGCCCTGTGACTCGTCGCCGTGCAGGCCGGTGAGCTCGGTGCGCGTCAGCAGCTCGATGCGTGGCGACGCCGCGATGCGGTCGATCAGGTAGCGCGACATCGTCGCCGCCAGGCCCGGCCCGCGCACCAGCATGAACACCCGGGAGGCATGCTGCGACAGGAACACCGCCGCCTGCCCGGCCGAGTTGCCGCCGCCCACCAGTGCCACCTCGGCCTGTGCGCAACCGCGCGCTTTCAGCGCGGAGGCCCAGTACGACACGCCGCGGCCTTCGAACTGCGCCAGGCCCGGCACCTCCGGCCGGCGGTAGCGCGCGCCGCTGGCGATCACCACCGTGCGGCTGCGCAGCAGCCGGCCGTCGGTCAGGCGGATGGCCAGCGGTGCGCCGGGGTGGCCGGGGCCGGCACAGTCCAGCGCGGCGGCCTCGGCCGGAATCAGCATCTCGGCGCCGAATTTCTGCGCCTGCACGAAGGCCCGGCCCGCCAGTGCCTGGCCGGAGATGCCGGTGGGAAAGCCCAGGTAGTTCTCGATGCGGGCGCTGGCACCGGCCTGGCCGCCGTGGGCGCGGCAGTCCAGCACCGCCACCCGCAGGCCTTCGGAGGCGGCATACACCGCAGTGGCCAGGCCGGCCGGGCCGGCGCCGACGATGGCCACGTCGTAGTCGTCGTCGAACTCGGCCGTGCCCACCATGCCCAGGCAGCGCGCCAGCCCGGCCTCGCCGGGGTTCACCAGCACCGCGCCGTTGGGGCACACCACCACCACGTCGCCCGGGCCGGCGTCGTACTGGCGCACCAGGGCGGCCGCCACCGCATCGTCCGCCGGGTCCACCGCATGGTGGGGCTGGCCGTTGCGCGCCAGGAAGCCCTGCAGCTGCAGCAGCAGGTGGCCGCCGGGCGAGCCGATGAGCACCGGGCCGCTGCCACCCGACTCGATCAGCGCCACCCGGCGCAGGATCAGGGCGCGCACCAGGCGCTCGCCCAGGTCGGCCTCCGCGATGATCAGGGCGCGCAGCTGCTCTGGCGGAATCAGCAGCGCCTCCACCTCGCTCAGCGCGTGGCCGTCCACCAGCGCCGGCCGGCCCGAGAGCTGGCCCACCTCGGCCAGGAACTGGCCGCGGCCCTGGGTGGCCACCGGCGTCACCCGGCCGAGGCCGTCGCGCTGGGTGATGGCCACCTCGCCCGACAGCAGCACGAACATGCCCGGCCCGGGCTCGCCCGCGGCAAACAGACGGCTGCCGGCGGCATGCCGCTGCAGCCGGCCGAAGCGGGCGATGCGCTCCAGCTCCTCGTCGGTAAGCGTTGGAAACATCTGGGCCTGGCGGCCGTGCAGCGCGCTGTAGGGCGTGAACGGTGCATCGGCGACGGGGTCGGCGGCGGGCTCGGCGGGCGGGCGGTCGGCCATGGAGGGCTCCCGGTACGGCTGGGATGGGATGCGACCAGCTTACCAATGCGCGGCGGCGCGTCCGCGGGCTCGGTGTTTGCCGACCCGCGCCCAACGGCCGATGGCGGCCAGGAGCAACACCCATGGACACTGATCGATCGAGCAAACCGGCCGGCGCGGCCTTCAACCGCCGCGAGGTGCTGCTGGCCGGCGCCGCGTCGGTGGCCGCCGGCGGCATGGCCGGCGAGGCCGCGGCCCAGCCGGCCGGCAGCCAGCCGCTGCCGCCCACCACCCGCGTCAAGTTCGAGGTCAACGGCCAGGCCCAGACGCTGACGCTGGACAACCGCACCACGCTGCTGGATGCGCTGCGCGAACACCTGCAGCTCACCGGCAGCAAGAAGGGCTGCGACCACGGCCAGTGCGGTGCCTGCACCGTGATCGCCGACGGCCGGCGCATCAATGCCTGCCTGTCGCTGGCGGTCATGCACGAGGGCTCGCGCATCACCACCATCGAAGGCCTGGGCACGCCCACGCAGCTGCATCCGATGCAGGCCGCCTTCGTGCGGCACGACGGCTACCAGTGCGGCTATTGCACGCCGGGGCAGATCTGCTCGGCGGTGGCGGTGCTGGACGAGGTGCGGGCCAACATCCCCAGCCACGTCACGGCCGACCTGCAGGCGCAGCCGCTGCTCAGCGCGGAAGAACTGCGCGAGCGCATGAGCGGCAACATCTGCCGCTGCGGCGCCTACTCCAACATCGTTGATGCGATCAACGAAGTGGCGGGGGTGCGCGCATGAAGGCCTTCACCTACGAACGCGCGCGCACGCCGGCCGAGGCGGCCGCTGCGGCGCGCCGCACGCCGGGCGCCCGCTTCATCGCCGGCGGCACCAACCTGCTGGACCTGATGAAGCTGCAGATCGAGACGCCCACCCACCTGGTGGACGTCAACGGCATCGGCCTGGATGCCATCGAGCCGCAGCCCGGCGGCGGCCTGCGCGTGGGCGCGCTGGTGCGCAACACCGACCTGGCCGCCGACAGCCGCGTGCGGCGCGACTATGCGGTGCTGTCGCGCGCGCTGCTGTCGGGTGCCTCGGGCCAGCTGCGCAACAAGGCCACCACGGCCGGCAACCTGCTGCAGCGCACCCGCTGCCCCTATTTCTACGACACCGACCAGCCCTGCAACAAGCGCCAGCCCGGCAGCGGCTGCGCCGCGCAGGGCGGTTATTCGCGCCAGCTGGCGGTGGTGGGCACCAGCAACGCCTGCATCGCCACCCATCCCAGCGACATGGCGGTGGCCATGCGGGTGCTGGACGCCACGGTGGAAACGGTGCGGCCCGACGGCAGCGCCCGCACCATCCCCATCGCCGACTTTCACCGGCTGCCCGGCGACACGCCGCAGGTGGACACGGTGCTGGAAGCCGGCGAGCTGATCACCGCCGTGAGCCTGCCGCCACCGGTGGGCGGGCGGCATGTCTACCGCAAGGTGCGCGACCGCGCCTCCTATGCCTTCGCACTGGTGTCGGTGGCCGCGGTGATCCAGCCCGACGGCAGCGGCCGCGTGGCCGTGGGCGGCGTGGCGCACAAGCCCTGGCGCCTGGAGGCGGCCGAGCCGCTGCTGCCGCAGGGGGCCAAGGCCTTCACCGCGCAGTTGCTGGCCGGCGCGCGCACCACCGAGCACAACGCATTCAAGCTGCCGCTGGTGGAGCGCACGCTCGCCGCCGTGCTGGCCGACACGAGGGCCTGACGCCATGAAGTTCGACACACCCGCCACCACCAATCCGATCGACCAGATGAAGGTCGTCGGCCAGCCCCTGTCCCGCATCGACGGGCCGATGAAGACCAGCGGCACCGCGCTGTATGCCTACGAGCGGCACGACGTGGCACGCCAGCCGGCCTACGGCCATGTGATCGGCGCCGGCATCGCCAAGGGCCGCATCGAGTCCATCGACACCAGCGCGGCCCGCGCCGCGCCCGGCGTGCTGGCCATCATCACCGCCGACAACGCCGGCAAGCTCGACAAGGGCAAGCTCAACACCGCGCGGCTGCTGGCCGGGCCCGAGGTGCAGCACTACCACCAGGCCGTGGCCCTGGTGGTGGCCGGCAGCTTCGAGCAGGCCCGCGCCGCGGCCGCCTTGGTGAAGGTGCGTTATGCAAAGCAGCCCGGCGCCTTCGACCTGGAGGCAGTGAAGGACGGCGCGCCCCTGGCCAAGCCCAACGAGAACAGCGGCCCCACGCAGACGGCGGTCGGCAATTTCGAGTCGGCCTTCGCCGCCGCGCCGGTGAAGCTGGACGCGCGCTACACCACGCCCGACCAGTCGCACGCGATGATGGAGCCGCATGCCTCCATGGCCTCGTGGGAGGGCGACCAGCTGACCGTGTGGACGTCCAACCAGATGATCGACTGGACCACCGGCGACCTGGCCAAGACGCTGGGCATCCCGAAGGAGAAGGTGCGGCTGGTGTCGCCCTTCATCGGCGGCGGCTTCGGCGGCAAGCTGTTCCTGCGCGCCGATGCATTGCTGGCCGCGCTGGGCGCCAGGGCCGTGGGCCGGCCGGTGAAGGTGGCGCTGCAGCGGCCGCTGATCATCAACAACACCACCCACCGGCCGGCCACGCTGCAGCGCATCCGCATCGGCGCGGGGCGCGACGGGCGCATCACCGCCATCGGCCATGAGAGCTGGTCGGGCGACCTGCCCGAAGGCTCGCCGGAGACGGCGGTGAACCAGACCCGGCTGCTGTATGCCGGCGCCAACCGCATGACCGCCATGCGCCTGGCGGTGCTGGACCTGCCCGAGGGCAATGCGATGCGCGCCCCTGGCGAGGCGCCGGGCATGATGGCGCTGGAGATCGCCATCGACGAGATGGCCGAGCGCCTGGGCATGGACCCGGTGCAGTTCCGCATCCTCAACGACACGATGGTGGACCCCGAGAAGCCCGAGCGCCGCTTCTCGCAGCGCCGGCTGGCGGACTGCCTGCGCATCGGCGCCGAGCGCTTCGGCTGGAACCAGCGCAACCCCAAGCCCGCCAGCCGGCGCGAGGGCCGCTGGCTGGTGGGCACCGGCATGGCCGCGGCCTTCCGCAACAACATGCAGCAGGCCTCCGGCGCGTGGGTGCGGCTGGACGACCGCGGCATGGTGACGGTGGAGACCGACATGACCGACATCGGCACCGGCACCTACACCATCGTGGCCCAGACCGCTGCAGAGACCATGGGCCTGCCCATCGACAAGGTGGCGGTGCGGCTGGGCGATTCCAGCTACCCGGCCTCGGCCGGGTCGGGCGGCCAGTGGGGCGCCAACAATGCCACCGCGGGCGTGTACGCGGCCTGCATGAAGCTGCGCGAGGCGGTGGCTGCGCGCCTGGGCGTGCCGGCGGGCGACGCGGAGTTCAGCGGCGGGCAGGTGCGCGGCGGCGGCCGCAGCATGACGCTGGCCGAGGCGGCCGGTGCCCAGGGCCTGGTGGCGGAGGACCGCATCGAGTACGGCGACCTGGACAAGCGCTTCCAGCAGAGCACCTTCGGCGCGCACTTCGTGGAAGTGGCGGTGGATGCCGCCACCGGTGAGATCCGCGTGCGGCGCATGCTGGCGGTGTGCGCGGCCGGCCGCATCCTCAACCCGAAGACGGCGCGCAGCCAGGTGATCGGCGCGATGACCATGGGCGTGGGCGCGGCGCTGATGGAGGAACTGGCGGTGGACCACCGCCACGGCTTCTTCGTCAACCACGACCTGGCGGGCTACGAAGTGCCGGTGCATGCCGACATCCCGCACCAGGACGTGATCTTCCTGGACGAGGCGGATCCGACGTCCTCCCCGATGAAGGCCAAGGGCGTGGGCGAGCTGGGCCTGTGCGGCGTGGGTGCCGCCATCGCCAATGCGGTGCACCATGCCACGGGCGTGCGGGTGCGCGACTATCCGGTGACCCTGGAGAAGCTGCTGGACAAGCTGCCCGCCGTGGCCTGATCCGGCAGCGGGCGCCGCCCACCCGGCCGGACAGGGTCGGCCGGGTAGACTGCCGGGTTTTTCTTCCCGAATGTCTGCTGGCGTCATGGCGCATGCCCCGAGGCGCACGGATGTCACCGGCTCGGCGCTCGTGCGCCTGCTCGGCCGCCTGGCCGAGGCCGGGGCGCCCGCTTCCAACCAGGTGTTTCCCGAACGGCTGAGCCAGTGGCTCGGCTGGGCGGATGCCATTTCGCTGCATGCGGCCCTCGGCGGTGCCGCGGTGCCGGCGGCGGCCACGCCTGGCCCCGCCGCGCCCTCCCCCGTCGTCCGTGCGCTGGCCGACGAAAGCCGCCGGCTGCATGCCAGCCTGCGGCAGGCCATCGACACGCCGCCCGCGGGCGACGCGGCCGACGACGCCGGCGAGCCGGCTGCGGTACCCGACTTCGCGCCGCTGCGCCGGCTCTACCGCAGCCGCCAGCAGGCGATGGAAGCGGCCATCGGCCCGCTGCGCGCGCGGCTGCGCCAGGCGCTGGCCGCGCAGTCGGCCGCCGGCGCCCGGCTGGCCGAGGTCGATGCGGTGATGACGCAGGTGCTGGCGCCGCAGGAGCGGCGGCTGCTGGCCACCGTGCCCGGCCTGCTGGAGCCGCGCCTGCGCCGGCTGGCCGCCAGCCAGGCCGAAGCCGGCCCCGCCGCCTGGCGGCCGCTGTTCCGGCAGGAGCTGCAGGCGGTGCTGCGCGCCGAGCTGGACATTCGATTCCAACCCGTCCTCGGCCTGCTGGCAGCCCTGGGCGTGAAGCAGGCCTTCGAACATGACTAGACATCTTTTCCATGCGGCCCTGGCCGCGGGCCTGGCCGCCGTCGGCTGGGTGGCCGCGGGCAGCGTCGCCGGCCAGCCGCTGACGCTGGCCATCACGCTGCTGATTGCCGCCTTCTTCGGTGCCGGCGCGCTGGAGCTGCACCGCTTCCGCCAGGCCACCGCCACCCTGGCCGCGGCCGTGGCCGACGAGCAGCCTCCGGCGCGGCTGGACGACTGGCTGGCCCGGCTGCATCCGGCGCTGCGCCAGCCGGTGCGGCTGCGCATCGAAGGCGAGCGCGTGGGCCTGCCCGGCCCGGCGCTCACGCCCTTCCTGGCCGGGCTGCTGGTGCTGCTGGGCATGCTCGGCACCTTCCTGGGCATGGTGGTCACGCTGGACGGCACCGGCCAGGCGCTGCAGGGCGCCACCGATCTGGCCAGCATGCGCGCCTCGCTGTCGGCGCCGGTCAAGGGCCTGGGGCTGGCGTTCGGCACCTCGCTGGCCGGCGTGGCCGCCTCGGCCATGCTGGGCCTGATGGCCGCGCTGTGCCGGCGCGACCGCCTGCTGGCCGTGCAGCGGCTGGATCTGCGCATTGCCACCAGCCTGCACGGTTTCTCGCAGGCCTGGCGCCGCGACGAATCCTTCCGCCTGCTGCAGCAGCAGGCCCAGGCCATGCCCGCGCTGGTCGACCAGCTGCAGCAGATGGTGGCCGCGATGGCGCAGCAGCAGCAGGCGCTGCATGAGCGCCTGGCGGGCAGCCAGGAGCGCTTCCACCACCAGGCCGAGGCTGCCTACACCGGCCTGGCCAGCTCGGTGGGCCGGGCGCTGAACGACAGCCTGGCCGCCAGCGCGCGCCAGGCCGGCGCCACGCTGCAGCCGGTGGTGCAGGCCACCATGGCCGGCATCGCCGCCGAGACGCGGCAGCTGCAGCACACGCTGCAGCAGGCGGTGCAGCAGCAGATGGACGGCCTGGCCGCCACCTGGCAGGCCACGCTGGCCGAGGTAGGCCGCAGCTTCGACGGCCGATCGGCCGCGCTGGTGGACGAAGTGTCCGGCCGGCTGGAAGCCGCGGTGCAGCAGGTGGCCGCCGACTGGCGCGGCGCGCTGGCGCAGCAGCAGCACGGCAGCCGCCAGCTGCTGGACGAGACCCGCGCGGCCCTGGCGGTCGCCGCCGACGGCCTGGGCCGCCAGGCCACCACGCTGCTGCAGTCGGTGGACGAGGCGCAGGCCCGGCGCCTGGCTGCGCAGTCCGCTGCCGATGCCGAGCGGCTGGCCGCCTGGCAGCAGGCGCTGGCTGCCCAGGCCGCCTTGCTGCAGGCCGAATCGCAGGCCGCCGCCAGCGCGCTGATCCACCGCCTGCAGGCCGACGGCCAGGCGCTGCAGGACGAATTGCGCAGCAGCAGCCAGGCCGCGGCGGAGCGCCAGCAGCAGCAGTGCGACCGCCTGGCCGAGGCCGCCGGCCGCATCACCGTCGAGGCCGAGGCCCACAGCCGCCGCACCGTCGCCGAGATCGAGCGCCTGCTGCAGGGCGCGGCGGAAGCGCCGCGCGCGGCCGCCGAGGTGATCGCCGAGTTGCGCCAGAAGCTGTCCGACAGCCTGGTGCAGGACAACGCGTTGCTGGACGAGCGCAACCGCATGCTGCAGACGCTGGGCACGCTGCTGGAGGCGGTCAACCATGCCGCCGGCGAGCAGCGCGCCGCCATCGACCGCCTGGTGGCCGATGCCTCCGGGCTGCTGGAAGGTGCCGCCCACCGGCTGGAGCACAACGCCCAGGCCCAGGCCGGCGCGCTGGCCGATGCGGCCGGCCAGCTGGGCGCCGGCGCGGCCGAGGTGGCCGGGCTGGGCGAGGCCTTTGGCTTCGGCGTGGAGCTGTTCAGCCGCAGCAGCGACCAGCTGGTGGAGCAGCTCTCGCGCATCGAGGCCGCGCTGGGCCGCGCCACCGCCCGCAGCGACGAACAGCTGGCCTATTACGTGGCCCAGGCGCGGGAGGTGATCGACCTCAGCATCATGTCGCAGAAGCAGATCGTGGAAGACCTGCAGCAGATGGCCGAGCGCCGCGCCCCGGCCGGCAGCGCCGCATGACCGCGCGCGACGAACTGGACGCCGGCCTGGACACCCAGGTGCCGGTGTGGGCGGTGTTCGGCGACCTGATGGCCGGCCTGCTGGGCGCCTTCGTGCTGATCCTGGTGTGCGCGCTGGGGCTGCAGCTGGAGATGTCCAGCCGGCTGCAGGCCGAGCTGGACCGCCGCCAGGCCCAGGTGCAGCGGCTGCAGACGCTGGAGGCCGCACTGGCCGGCCCGCTGGCGGCCGGCCGCGTGTGGCTGGTGGACGGGCGCATCGGCATCAGCGGCAGCCTGCTGTTCGAATTCAACTCGGCCGAACTGCAGCCCGAGGGCCGCCAGCTGCTGCGCAGCCTGGCCGGCCCGCTGGCCGCCTACCTGAAGCAGCGCGACGAGGTGCTGATGGTCAGCGGCTTCACCGACGACCGCCTGGTGCGCGAGCGCAGCCGTCATTTCGCGGACAACTGGGAGCTGTCGGCCCAGCGCGCGCTCACCGTCACCCGGGCGCTGATCGAGGAAGGCCTGCCGGCGTCGTCGGTGTTCGCGGCGGCCTTCGGCTCGCAGCAGGCCGTGGCCTCGAATGCCGATGCCCAGGGCCGGGCACGCAACCGCCGGGTGGAGATGACGCCCACGCCGCGCCCGCGCACCACGGCCCCGACCCGTGAGTGAGGCCCCGGCCAGCCCGGCAGCGGACGCCGGCTTCGAAGCCGCCGCGGTGCTGGCCCACTGGCGTGCCGCCGGCCTGGCGGCCGCCCATCCGGTGCGCTTCCGGCTGCTGGAGGCGATGTGCGAGCGGCTACAGACGCGCCCGCCCGCCGCGCGCACCTTGCTGCAGGCACGGCTGCGCCAGGCCATGGCCGCCTATTGGCGGGCCGCCACCAGGGCCGGCACCGCGCCGGCCGCTGATGCGGCCACCGGCGCCCTGCCCGGCGCCCGGCTCGGCCCCGGCCCGCTGGCCGGGCTGCTGGCGCATGCCGCCCGCCAGTCCGCCGGCGCGGCCCCGGCCGACCCGGCGGATGCATCCCCCCGGGCCACCCCGGCCGCGGCCGGCCCGCTGCCCGGCGCGGAGGCCTCGCCCGAGCTGAAGGCGCTGCGCTGGTTCCGCGGCACCTGGTCGCGGCTGAGCGCCGACCAGCGGCTGAACCAGTCGCTGGCCCAGGTGCCGGACAACGCCGGGCCCTTGAATTCGCAGCAGCTGGTGCACCGCTCGCTGGCGCTGATGCGGGCGCTGTCGCCCGACTACCTGCAGCATTTCGTCGCGCAGGTGGATGCGCTGATGTGGCTGGACCACGTCAACGGCGGCGAGATCCCCACCGGCCGGGCGGAAAGCCCGCCGCGCAGGCCGGGCCGCGGCCGCAGGCACGGCGTTGGCTGAGGTCCGCGCCATGGCGCAATGGATCATCCAACTCATCGAACAGCACGGCTACTGGGCGGTCGCCGCCCTGATGCTGCTGGAAAACGTGTTTCCGCCGATTCCCTCGGAACTCATCATGCCGTTCGCCGGCTATGCCTCCGCCAAGGGGGAGCTGAGCACCGTGGGCGTGGTGCTGGCGGGCACGCTGGGCTCGCTGGCCGGCACCCTGCCCTGGTACTTCGCCGGCCGGTGGGTGGGCGACCGGCGCCTGAAGCAGTGGGCCGGCCGCCATGGCCGCTGGCTCACGCTGTCGCCCGACGACGTGGAGCGCGCCGACCGCTGGTTCGACCAGCGCGGCCATGTGGCGGTGTTCTTCGGCCGGCTGGTGCCGGGGCTGCGCAGCGTGATCTCGGCCCCGGCCGGCGTCACCGGCATGCCGTTCGGGCGCTTCCTCCTTTGGTCGGCCGCCGGCACGCTGCTGTGGACCGGCGCGCTGGCCGCGGTGGGCCTGCTGCTGGAAAGCCGCTACGAGGAGGTGTCCCGCTGGATGGACCCGGTGGCCAAGGCGGTGCTGGGCTTCGCGCTGGCGGCCTACGTGTGGCGCGTGGTGCGCTTCAAGCCGCAGCCGGCCGGTGGCAGCGGCAAGGCCTGAGGCCGCCTACACCGCCTCGTCAATCTTCTCCCGCGCTTCCTGCTGGTCCTTGCCATCGGCATGGGCCTCGGGCTGCTCGGCCTGCGCCTGCGGCTCGTGGCTCAGGTGGATGTACACCGGGAAGTGGTCGGAGCCGAAGGCCGGCAGCCGCTTGAACTCCACCAGCTTGAAGTCGTTGGAGTGGAAGAAGTGGTCCAGCGGATAACGCACCAGCCAGTGCGCCGCATGGAAGGTGTTGTAGAAGCCGCGGCCGCGCCGCGGGTCCAGCAGGCCGCTGATGCGCCGGAACAGGCTGCTGGTGTGCGACCAGGCCACGTCGTTCAGGTCGCCCATCACCACCGTGGGCATCGGGTCGCCCTTGATGGCCTTGCCCACCACCAGCAGCTCCGCGTCGCGCGGCACCGAGTCCGGATGCTCGGCCGGCGCCGGCGGCCGCGGATGCAGGCAGTGCAGCCGCACCCTGAGGCCGGTGGGCAGCTCCAGCGTGCAGTGGATGGAGGGGATGTCGGGCTCGATCAGGTACGACACCTCCACGTCATGCAGCGGCAGCCGTGAATACAGCAGCATGCCGTAGGTGTTGTCCTGGGGCAGCAGCACGTCATGCGGGTAGCGCCCGGCCAGCGGCGCCAGCTGCTGGGCCCACCAGTCGTCGGTCTCCAGCGCCAGCACCACGTCGGGGTCGGCCTCGCGGATCAGCTCCAGCAGCTTCTCGCTGCGGTGCTGCGGCTGCAGCACGTTGGCGAACATCAGCCGCAACGGCTCCCGGGGTTGCCGCTGCTCGCTCTGCAGCACCTCCACCCGTGCCAGCCGGGTGTAGGGCAGGATGCGCCGCACCTGCAGCGCCAGGCAGCCCAGCAGCAGCGCGCGGAAGGCCATGTCCCACCCCGACATGCCCGCCACCGCCAGGTGACCCAGCAGCACCAGCAGCAGCCCGCCGGCGATCTGCAGCCGGGGGAAATCGAAGATGCGCACCCACCAGCTCTGCCGACGCCACAACGCCAGCGCGGTGGCCAAGGCCAGCACCCCGCCCACGATCAAAAGACCTGTCTCCACCTTGTACTGCCCCTGCTTCAAACGGGGGCGAGCATACGTGCTGCGCGCAGCCGTCCCGGTGACAGGCTGCGGGTGGTTACATGGCGCCCGCAGGTGGGGTGGTGTCGGCCGGTGCGGGCACGCCCTCCCAGAAGTAGCGCAGGCGGCTGCGCGGGGCCAGCTGGCGCCGCACCTCGGGCGGCAGCGCCTCGGGCCGCAGGCTGCGGCGGATGGACAGCCGCGGCTGCGTCGCCAGCTCGGTGAACGCGGCCTCGGTGGCCGGGCGGCCGGGCTCGTGCAGCAGCAGGCGCGGGCGCAGCGGGCGCGCCGGGTCCACCGCCACCACCAGCGCATAGCGGTCGTCGCTCAGCTGCACCGCCGTGCCGGGCGGGTACACGCCCACCACGCGCACGAAATGCTCCAGCAGGCTGCGCTCGAAGGCGGCCGCCTCCTCGCCGAACAGGCGGGCCAGCGCCTCGTGCGGCGTCAGCGCCTGGCCGGGCCAGGGGCCATTGCACAGGTTGTCGTAGCGGTTGGCGATGGCCACCACGCGCGCCAGCGGATCGATGCGGCCGCCGGCGGCGCGCATCGGAAAGCCCTGGCCGTCGTCGCGCTCGTGGTGCTGCGCGATCACCAGCTTGGCCCGCCGCGGCAGCGCCATGCGCCGCGCCTGGGCCACGCCCAGGGCCACATGGCTGCGGTAGGCGGACTGGTGCAGCGCGCCGCTGGCGGGTTGCGCATGCCAGCGCTCGGGCGGCAGCTCCAGCTTGCCGACGTCGTGCAGCAGCGCGCCCAGCGCCAGCTCGGCCAGCTCGGCCGGGCTGCAGCCCAGCGCCCGGCCCAGCAGCAACGACATCACGCTCACATTGACCGCATGGCCGGTGCCGTCGTCGGCGGCGGCGTCGGCCAGCAGCTGCACGCAGGTATCGCCGGCATCGCCCAGCTTGCGCACGAGCGCATGGGCCAGCGCATCGGCCTGGCGGCCGGCCAGCAGCGGGCTGGCGGGCACCGCCCGGGTGATGTCGCGCAGCGCATCGGCCACCTCGGCGAACTGCTGCTCGCAGCGCGCCAGGGCGTCGCGCTGGCGGCACAGCTCATCGGCCGCCGGGTCGGCCTTTGGCGGCTCGGGCGCGGTGGGCGCAGCGGGTGACTCCGGCGCGGCTTCGGCCGCCAGATGGCTGAGCGCCGGCGACCAGCGCACCTGCTGCACGCCGGTGGAGCGCAGCACGTCGATTTGCGCCGGGCTGGACAGCCGGAACTGCGACACCGGGAAGGGATGATTCATCCATCCGACGTCAAGCCGGACGAACATGCCCACGCGCAGCCGCGCCACGTCGATCGTCTCGAACGTGCCCTCGGTCGAGCCCGGTGCAACCGGCGGGGCGGCAAACCACAACATGACAGGTTTTTCGGCGGCGCCGGTGCAAAGCTGAGGCGTCGGCGCCACTCCCCGCAAGCAGGCGTTGTGCGCCGCGTCAAGCCCCTAGAAAATAGTTACGAGTCGCATTCACAATTTGCAGTACATGCTACCTCGTCCACGCCAGGCCTCCGTTTCGTCCTGCGGTCGCCACCATGCCGGCTAGCGCGGGGAGCCATCCGCCGGCGGAGCACAGCCCGCCGGCCATGCCGCCATCGGCGGTGGCGGCGCTGCACAAGCTGCCCGGCGCTGCCTTCCAGCTGCAGCGTTCGCCCGATGGCGAATGGGCCTTCCCCTTCGCCAGCGAGGAGCTGCAGCGCATCCTGATGACGCCGGCCGAGCAGCTGGCGCGCGATGCCGCCGTGGCGCGCCGCCACATCCCGCCCGACGACCTGGGCCGGCTGAAACACCAGCTGGTGCAGTCGCGCGAATTCGGCCACACCTGCCGCACCCGCATCCGCATCCGCCCGCCGGGGGTGGAGGACGCCTGGTACGAGGTGACGGCCGCGCCCGAGACCTCGTTCAACGGTGGCACCGTATGGCACGGCTTCCTGATCGACGTGACGCAGGAGCAGCGCGTCAACCGCGAGCTGCGCACGCTGCACCGCCGCTGGACGCTGGCCGCCCGCGCGGCCGGCATCGGCATCATCGAGTTCGACCCCGCCTCGATGCAGCTGGGCCTGGACGCCATCGCCTGCGGCCACCACGACATCCGCGAGCAGCAGACCTGGCTGCCGCTGCAGGCCTGGCTGCAGCGCCTGGCGCCGGAAGACCGGCTGGTGGCGCACCAGAGCCTGACCTCGCTGCCGCTGGAGGGCTTCACCGAGGAGCTGGTGGTGCGGCTGCCGGTGGCCGGCGGCGGCCCGCGCACGCTGCAGATGCTGTTCCAGTTCGTGGAGGAGGAGCAGCGGCTGATCGGCACCTGCCGCGACATCACCGAGGCGGAGAACCTGGAGGCGCTGCGCCGCGACAAGCTGGCCGCCGAGAAGGCCAACCAGAGCAAGAGCGAATTCATGTCGCGCATCAGCCATGAGCTGCGCACGCCGCTGAACGGCGTGCTGGGCTTCGTGGAGCTGATGGCCACCGACCAGAGCGCGCCGCTGTCGCCGCAGCAGCGGCGCCGGCTGGAGGTGATCCAGCAGTCCGGCACGCGGCTGATGTCGCTGATCGACCAGCTGCTGGACATCTCCCGCGTGGAGGAAGGCCGTGCGGTGATGAAGCCCGAGCCCATCGACCTGGGCGACGCGGTGGACCGCTGCGCGGTGGCGCTGCTGCCGCAGGCGCGGGCGCAGGGCATCGTGCTCACCACCGCCATCGCCGCCGAGGCGCCGCCGGTGCTGGCCGACCGCGACGCGCTGGCCCAGGTGCTGGACAACCTGCTGTCCAACGCCATCAAGTACAACCGGCCGCACGGCACGGTGCAGGTGCTGTTCGAGACCGCCGCTGGCGGCGAGCACGGCGTGCTGGCCGTGGAGGACACCGGCAGCGGCATGACGCCGGCGCAGCTGGCGCGGCTGTTCGAGCCCTTCAACCGCCTGGGCGCGGAGCGCACCGAGGTGCGTGGCACCGGCCTGGGCCTGGTGATCACCCGCAAGCTGGTGCAGGCGATGCAGGGCGACCTGCGGGTGCACAGCAAGCCGGGCACCGGCACCCGGGTGGAGGTGCTGCTGCCGCTGGCCGACGGGCTGCCCGCGGGCACGGCGCCGGCGGCGCGGCTGGCGGCCACCGCCCGCGACATGCCGCCGCCGCCCGGCGCGGCCTTCCCGGCCCCGCCGCCGTCCGTCGCCGCTTCGGCCCTGCCGGCCGCGCCGGTGCCCGCGCCCTCCCCCGCGCCGGTGCAGCCCGCCACGCCGGCCCGGCGCCACCGCGTGGTGCTCTACATCGAGGACGACGAGGTCAACACGCTGCTGATGCAGCATGTGTTCGAGAGCCTGCCCACCTGGCGGCTGGTGACCGCACCCAATGGCCAGGCCGGCCTGGCGCTGGCCGCCAGCGAGCATCCCGACGTGATCCTGCTGGACCTGCACCTGCCCGACATGTCGGGCTACGAGGTGCTCAAGCAGCTGCGCTCCCAGCCCGGCACGCGGCACATCCCCTGCATCGCCGTCAGTGCCGACGCGATGCCGCCGCAGGTCAAGGCCACGCTGGACCTGGGCTTCTTCCGCTACTGGAGCAAGCCCATCGCCATCAAGGAGGTGGTGGCCGGGCTGGAGGAGCTGTTCGCGGCGCTGGACGCGGTGCAGTCGCGCTGAGCCGGTGCCGGCCGCCCTACGCCCGCGCCGCGGGCGGCCGATAACGCAGGGGACGTCCGTTTCCCCCATGCCGCATTCCCGATTACTTTCCGCACCCGCCGGGCGCCGGGCGCATGCGCCGCGCGCCACCAGCCTGCACCAGCGGCGCGTGCGGCTCATCGTGCTGGCCGGCAGCGGCGTGTCGGGCGGCGTGGCGCTGTGCTGGGCGATGTTCTTCGCCTTCAGCGGCGCGTGGTGGAACGTGGCGCTGGACCTGCTGGCAGTGGCCGCCACCGCCACCGCCGTATGGCTGGTGCAGCGCGACCGCCTGCGCGCGGCCAGCCTGCTGGCCAGCGCCACCGTGTACCTGGTGGTGACGGTGAGCGCGGGCTGGCTGGACGTGCCCTCGCCCGAGCTGCCGCGCACCATGCACCTGTTCCTGCTGGCGCTGGGCGTGGTGTGCAGCCTGCTGATGCGCGAGGAAGCGCCCTGGCTGCGCCACGGCGCGCCGCTGCTGTGCCTGTTCACCTATGCCTTCTTCGCCTGCGTCGATCCGCGCTGGCACACGGTGCTGGCCATTCCCGATCCCGTGCGCGCCGCCGCCCTGTGGTGGGACCAGGCCGCCGCGCTGCTGATGCTGTACCTGACGGTGCATGTGATGCAGACCGACGTGGCCGAGCGCGACGGCCTGGAGACCGAGCTGCGCGACGCGCTGCTGCGCGGCGAGCTGCTGCTGCACTACCAGCCGCAGGTGGCCTGCGACGGCCGCATCATCGGCGCCGAGGCGCTGGTGCGCTGGCTGCATCCGGCGCGCGGGCTGGTGTCGCCGGGCGAGTTCATCCCGCTGGCCGAGCGCAGCGGCCTGATGCCGGCGCTGGGCGACTGGGTGCTGGATGCCGCCTGCCGCCAGCTGGCCGCCTGGCGCCAGGACCCCGGCTCGGCCGCGCTGTGCGTGGCGGTCAACGTCAGTGCCTCGCAGTTCGCGCAGCCGGGCTTCGAGCAGCGGGTGCTGGACATCCTGCGGCGCAGCGGCGCCGAGCCGCGGCAACTCAAGCTGGAGCTGACCGAAAGCACGCTGGCCCACAACCTGGAGGAGGTGGTGGCCAAGATGCAGTTCCTCAGCCGCCAGGGCGTGCTGCTGTCGCTCGATGACTTCGGCACCGGTTTCTCGTCGCTGAGCTACCTGCGCCGGCTGCCGCTGCACCAGCTGAAGATCGACCAGAGCTTCGTGGCCGGCATGCTGGCCGCCGAGCGCGACGCGGCCATCGTCAAGGCGGTGGTGGGCCTGGGCACCAGCCTGGGCCTGGACGTGATCGCCGAAGGCGTGGAGACCGAGGCCCAGCGCGCCTTCCTGGCGGCCCTGGGCTGCGAGAAGTTCCAGGGCTTCCTGTTCAGCCGGCCGCTGCCGGTGGCGGCGTTCGAGCAGCTGCTGCACCGGCCTCGTCCACCGCGGACTGCGCCGGCGGCGCAAAGCGCTGCGGCCCCAGCCGCTCGTGCAGCACGGCGCGAAGCCGCTCCAGCGCCACCGGCTTGGTGAGGAAGTCGTCCATGCCGGCCTGGGCGCACAGCGCCACGTTGCTGGCCAGCGTGTTGGCCGTCAGCGCCACGATGGGCAGGTGCGGCAGGCCTTCGGTGTGCTCGATGGCCCGCCACAGGGTGGTGGCGTCGTAGCCCGACATCGCCGGCAGCATGCAGTCCATCAGCACCAGGTCGTAGCCGCCTTCGCGCAGGCAGCGCAGGGCGGCCTCGCCGTCCTCGGCCAGCGTGCTGGTGCACTGCAGGCTGGCCAGCTGCGCCTGCACGATCATCGCGTTGACCAGGTTGTCCTCCACCACCAGCACATGCGGCGCGCCGGCGGCAGCCTGCGGGCCGGGCGCGGCGGGCAGGCTGCCAGCCGCCGGCGCGGGCGCCGACGCGGGCGCGGCGGCGGTCGGCAGCGCCAGGTCGAACCAGAAACGGGTGCCACCGCCGGGCAGGGCCTCGTAGTCGATGCGGCTGCCCAGCAGCCAGGCCAGCCGCTGCGCCAGCGCCAGGCCGAGGCCCGCGCCTTCGTGGCGGCGCTGGGCCGAGGCATCGCCCTGCGCAAAGGGCTTGAACAGCCGCTCGCGCGCCTGCGGCGCGATGCCGATGCCGGTGTCCTCCACCCGGTAGCGCAGCACGGGCACGGCGGGTGCGCCCGGCGCGGGCGGCCGCGCTTGCACCACCAGCAGCACCTGGCCCTGGTCGGTGAACTTGATGGCATTGCCCACCAGGCGGATCAGCACCTCGCGCACATGGCCGGCGTCGCCCAGCACCGCTGGCGGCAGCGGGCCTTCGGTGTGGCTGAGCAGCCGCAGGCCCTTGGCCTCGGCACTGGCGGCCAGCAGCCGCCGCACTTCCTCGGCCACCGCCGCCGGGTCGAAGGCCACCGCCTGCACCAGCACCGTGCCGGCCTCGATCTGCGTCAGGTCGAGGATGTCGTTGATGATGGCCAGCAGCCGGCGGCCCGAGCCCAGCAGCGTTTCCACCAGCGCGCGCTGGCGCTCCGGCGGCTGCGGCTGCAGCAGCAGCTCGGCGGTGCCCAGCACGCCGTTCATCGGCGTGCGCAGCTCATGGGTGATGGTGGACAGGAACTCGGTCTTGGCGCGGTCGGCCTGCTCGGCCTGGATGCGCAGCCGGCGGTCGGCGGCCAGCTCATGCTCGCGCCGGCGCAGCACCCGCACCAGCAGCGCGAAGGTGATGCTGAGCAGCCCCGCGCTCAGCAGCGCCAGGCCGGCCACCAGGCCCGCCTGGGTGCGCCAGGCGGCCAGGTAGTCCCTGGCATGCACCGTGGCGGCCACCTGGGCCGGGAAGCCCTCCACCGCGCGCACCGCGGTCAGCGGATCGGCAGCGCCCGGCTGCAACTGCAGCGGGCGGGCCAGGCGCTGGTCGTCATGGGGCGCGGTGGCCAGCACCACGCCGTCGGCGCGCAGCAGGCTGAGCATGGTGGGATAGCCGCCCGGGCCCTGGGGGCGCACCTGCAGCCGCTGGTAGAAGTCGGCGAAGTAGTCGGTGCGGATGCCGGCCTGCACGATGCCCAGCAGCCGGCCGTCGGCGGTGTGCAGCTGGCGCACCACGTAGAAGGTCCAGCGGCCGTTGACGATGGCCACCCGCGGCGCGGTGATCAGCAGGGCCTGCGGATCGGCGCCGGGGGGGCTCTCGGCCACGCCTTCGCGGCCGAGGATGTTCATCACCGGCGCCGGAAAGCCGCGCGAGAAGTTCACCAGGTCGCCGTCGGCTGCCACCACCGAGAGCACGTCCAGCGCCTGGAAGTTGTCCGCCTGCGCCCGCAGCAGCGCATGGGTGGCGCCATCGGCGAAGCGCTGCTTGAAGGCCTGCACGTCCTGCACGTCGGCCGCCTCCAGCCGGGCGGCCAGGCCCTCCAGCACATGGCGCGCGGAGGAGAACACCTGGTGTGCATGGGCGGCTACGGCCACGGTCGCGCTGTCGGCATTCAGCCGCGCGGCCTGCTCGGCCTGCTGGCGCAGCTGCCAGATGGAGCCGCCGGCCACCGCCAGCACGCTGGCGACGATGGCCGCCGCCACCGCGCCCAACGCCCGGCTGGCCGCCGCCGGGCCGCGGAAACCGAGGATGCGGGTGTTGGGCATGCGGCGGCCGGTGCCTCAGCGCTGCAGCAGCCGCTGCAGCAGCCCGGCGTCCGGGTAGCCGTCGGCCGGCAGGCCCACGCTGCGCTGCCAGCGGCGCAGGGCCTCGCGGGTGGCCGGGCCCAGCACGCCGTCAGGCGTGCCGGCATCGAAGCCACGTTCGGCCAGCGCCGCCTGCAGCTGGCGCAGCTCGGTGCGCGACAGCGGCTGCAGCTCGCGCGGCCAGGCCGTCTGCAGCGGCGGGCCGCCGTCGATCTGCCGGGCCAGCAGGCCCACGGCCAGCGCATAGCTGGTGGCATTGTTGTAGCGGAGGATGGCGCGGAAGTTGGGCCCCACCAGCAACGCCGGGCCGCGGGCGCCGGCGGGCAGCAGCAGCGCGGCATCGTCCAGCGCGGGCAGCGGCGCCCCCTGCAGGCCCTGCACGCCTTCGGCCGCCCAGGCGCTGGCAGGCTGGCGCAGCAGGCCATCGGCCCGCGCCAGGTCGAAGCCCGGCGGCAGCTGCACCTCCACGCCCCAGGGCTGGCCGGCCTGCCAGCCGGAGCGGGCCAGGTACTGCGCGGTGGAGGCCACCACGTCGGCCATGCTGCCCCAGATGTCGCGCCGGCCGTCGCCGTCCGCGTCCACCGCATGGGTCAGGAAGCTGGTGGGCAGGAACTGCGTCTGGCCCATGGCGCCGGCCCAGGAGCCGACCATGTGCTCGCGGTCGATGTCGCCGTTCTGCACGATGCGCAGCGCGGCCAGCAGCTGCTCGCGCGCCCAGGCCTGGCGCCGGCCCTCGAAGCCCAGCGTGGCCAGCGCGTCCAGCGTCGGCGTGCTGCCGTAGTTGCCGCCGAAGTTGCTCTCCATGCCCCAGATGGCCACCACCACCGATGGCGGCACGCCATGGCGCCGCTCGGCCGCCTGCAGCTCGGCCTGCAGCGCGGCCAGCTTCTCCCGCCCCTGCGCGATGCGCTGCGGCGTGACGGTGTTGTCCAGGTAGGTCCACACCGGGCGGCTGAACTCGGGCTGCGCGCGGTCCAGCTGCACCACCTGCGGCAGGTACTGCACCGGGTCCAGCGCGGCGGCGAGGGTGGCTTCGCCGATGCCGGCGGTAGCGGCGCTGGCGCGGAAGCCGGCCACCCAGCGCGCAAAGGCGGCCTGGTGCGCGGCGGCCGCGGCGGCGGCGGGCTCGGTGGCGGCTTCAGCCGCGGGCGGCGGGGAGGCGGCCGGCGGCGCCGAAGGGGCGAGGCCGGGCGCGGTGGCACAACCCGCCAGCGCCGCGCCCACCAGGGCCGCCCGCCAGGCGGTGGACAACAGGTACGGATGCATCGCCTGCATTCTCGCCGCCCTGGGCGGCACGGCCGTTACCGGTCGAACGCATGGCCCTCGGCCCGCAGCACCCGCATCACGCTGGCCAGGTGGGCGCGCGCGCTCTCGGGGTCGCCGGCGCGCATCTGGGCGGCGGTGCGGCGAGCCACCTCGGCGTCGACCGGCTGCAGCGGCCGGCCGGTGCCCATGGCCTTGAGCTGCACCTCGGCCGCGCGCTCCAGGTAGTACAGGTCGTCCCAGGCCTCGGCGATGGTGGGGCCGGTGACCATCACGCCATGGTTCTTCAGGAACAGCACGTCGGCCGTGCCCAGCGTGGCGGCGATGCGGTCGCCCTCGGCCACGTCCAGCGCCAGGCCGTTGTAGTGCTCGTCCACGGCCACGCGGCCGAGGAACTTCAGCGCCGTCTGCCCCGCATAGAGCAGCGGCGGGCCGGCCAGCATGCTCAGGGCGGTGGCATTCGGCATGTGGGTGTGGAAGGCCGCGCGCAGCGTGGGCCGCGCACGGTGCAGCCGGGCGTGGATGTAGAAGGCGGTGGCCTCGGGCCGGCCCTCGCCGGCCAGCACGTGGCCATCCAGGTCGCACACCAGCAGCGTGGAGGCCGTGACCTCGCGGAAGGCCAGGCCATACGGATTGACCAGGAACAGGTCGTCATGCCCCGGCAGCAGTGCCGAGAAGTGGTTGCAGATGCCCTCTTCCAGGCCGTGGCGGGCGGCCGCCTGGAAGCAGGCGGCCAGCTCGACGCGGGCCTGCTGCACGGCGTCGCTGTCCAGCAGCGGCGCCAAGGTGCGGGTCGGGGCGGGGGCGGTGGATTCCAGCGTGTGGGCCATCGGGGGTACTCCAGTGCGGCGCAGGAGGCTGTTCTACCAGCCCAGCGCGCTGAACAGCGGCGGCAGCTGCGACAGGTCGGCCACGATTGCGTCGGGCTGGTAGTCGGGCAGCAGCCGGCGGCCGCTGCCGCGGTCCACCCAGATGCAGCGGAAGCCGATGTCGCGGGCCGCGGCATGGTCCAGGTGCGGGCTGGCGCAGATGTGGACCACCTGCGCCGGCGTGACGCCCAGCTGGGCATGCGCATGGTCGAACAGACGGCGGTCGGGCTTGTAGGCACCGGCCTGCTGGGCGGTGATCACGCGGTCCACCAGGCCACCGAGCTGGGCCACGTTGCCCGCGATGATGTCGTCGTCGGTGTTGCTGACGATGGCGATGCGGTGGCCGCGCGCCTTCAGCCAGCGCAGCGCGGGCAGCACGTCCACGAACGGCGGCATGGCGCCGATGCGGCCGGTGAGCAGCGCCGCATCGTCCGGCTCGGCCGGCAGGTCCAGCTCCTGCAGCGCGCGGCGCAGGCCTTCGCCGGCCACCTCGCGGAAGCTGCGGTGCGGCGGCTGCTGCTCCAGCGCATGCTCGTGGCGGTCGTACACCTCGATCAGGCGCGCCGGCGGCAGCTCCGCCGCGCCCTTGCGCGACAGCAGTTCCTGCACCGCGGCCCGCAGGCCTTCATCCCACTGGATGAGCGTGCCGTAGCAGTCGAAGGTGAGCCACGTGGGCCGGGGCGTGGAATCCAAGGGCATGACCGCCTCTCCTTGCGTTGAACAGGCCGACAGCATGCGCAGTTCCGGCCTCATTGTGAAATCGAATCTTTGCGCAAACCTCAGTGGCATTCACAATAAGCGCATGCTCGATCTCGACCTGCTCAAGACCCTGGTGTGCGTGGTGGAGGAAGGCAGCTTCACCCGCGGCGCGGAGCGTGTGCACCGCACCCAGTCCACCGTGAGCCAGCAGATCCTCAGGCTGGAGGAACGTGTGGGCCGGCCGCTGCTGCAGCGCGACCGCAGCGGCAAGCAGGCGCTGCCCACGCCGCATGGGGAGCTGCTCACGCATTACGCGCGCCGGCTGCTGGCCATCGCCCAGGAAGCACAGGAGGCCCTGGCCCTGCCCGGCGCCCAGGCGGTGCTGCGCCTGGGGGTGCCGGAGGACTTCGATGCGCAGCGCATGTCGGCCATGCTGGCCGGCTTCGCCCAGGCGCAGCCCGGCCTGCGGCTGGACACGGTCAGCGGCATGAGCAGCGAGCTGCAGCGCCGCCTGGCGGCCGGCGAGCTGGACATGGCCCTGCTCAAGCGCGAGCCCGGCAGCGGCGAGGCCCTGGCCCGCTGGCCCGAGCAGCTGGTGTGGGTGGCCGCGCCCGGCTTCGTGCCAGCCGAAGGGCCGCTGCCGCTGGTGCTGTTTCCCCCGGGCTGCCTCTACCGGCTGCGGGTGCTGCGGGCGATGGACCGGGCCGGCCGGCCTTGGCGGGAGGCCTTCGGCAGCCACAGCCTCACCGGCATCCAGGCCGCGGTGGCCGCCGGCCTGGGCGTGAGCCTGCTGCCCACCACCGCGGTGCTGCCCAGCCACCGGGTGCTGCCGCCGGCCCCGGGCTTCGAGCGGCCGCCGGGCACCGAACTGGCCCTGGTGCGCGGCAGTGCCGTCGCGCGCGGCGGCAGCATGGAGCGACACCTGCAGTCGCTAGCCGACCACCTGGTGGCGCAGCTCGGCGCGCAAGCGGGCCAGGCGTCGGAATCCCGTGCGGGCCGCTGGGCCGCACGTCGGCATTCCGTGTGAAGCGCATCCAAACGTTGCAGCGCCGGCCCCCGATGGCAGTGCATGAAGCTTGCGTAAAGCATTGATTCGCAAGGTGCCTTCATTCGGTCACAACTTGGTGGCCGGCCTGGGGCCCGAATGGCACATGAGTTGCGGAAAGCCTGGCCTTCAACAGGAGGCCTGATGGCAAAAGACTTGAACCTGAGATTGCTGACCTGCTCCGTGGCGCTGGCCCTGGCCGCCTGCGGTGGCGACGATGATGACGACACGCCGGTGACCCCGCCGGCACCGCCGCCGGCCACCGGCGCCAACGTGCCCACCATCTCCCCGCAGGTGCTGGCCGCTTCGCAGAAGATGAACAGCGACGCCACGCTGCAGGCCATGGTGCAGGAGTGGCTGACGCCCGCCAATGCCCAGGCCCGCTTCGACCAGCACATGGAGCTGGTGCGCATCGCCTCGCCCTCGCGCGCCGAGATGCGCCGCGCCGCCGAGATCGAGCGCCGCATGCTGCAGGAATGGGGCTTTGCGCCCAGCGAGATCAAGACCCGCGCCGACGGCCAGCTGCCGGGCTCGGACGTGCAGCTGGTGGACGGCCTGCCGGTGCACAACGTGTGCGTCGAGATCAAGGGCAGCTACTCCAGCAGCGCCGGCGCGCAGGCCTACCGCGGCCAGTTCCCCAAGGTGCTGGTGGAAGGCCATATCGACACGGTGAACCCCGAGGTGCTGCCGCCGGCCAGCAACCCGTACGAGCCCATCAAGCTGCAGCCCATCGCCGACGCCATCGTGACGACGCCGGCGCAGCTGGCCGCCATTCCCAACGAGCTCGCCTTCGATGCCAATGGCCGCATCGTGCAGGACGCCAACTACATCAAGGCCCGCCAGTACTACGCCAGCGAGGACGCCGCCAAGGCCGCCGGCGCGGTGCGCCTGTACGTGCCGGGCTACGGCGACGCGATGGGCAATGTCTCGGGCGTGCTGAACCTGGCCAAGGCCATGAAGAAGTACAACGTGCGCCCGGTGTACGACCTGTGGTTCTGCGGCACCGCGGGCGAGGAAGGCAAGGGCAACCTGGCCGGCATGAAGCAGCTGTATGGCTACGACCAGAACCTGGGCACCGGCACCAACCCGCTGAACTTCGTCACCAACTTCGGCATCGACGGCGGCGGCGGCACCATCAACTTCATCGGCAGCTACCGCTTCGAGATGAAGTACACCGCGCCCACCGCGCCGGGCCCCAACCAGCCCACCGCGCTGGAAGCGGCCGCAGCCTCCATCGCGCGCATCGCCGACATCAAGACGCCCTGGGACGAGGACAACAAGGCCTTGAAGACCACCTACACCGTGGGCGTGGTGAGCTGCGAGGACCCCGCCGCCGGCAGCGACGTGGTGCCCAGCTGCACCATCCAGGTGGACATGCGCTCGCCGCGGCTGGAACCGCTGAACCAGATCCGCAGCCGCATCGAGCCGCTGTTCCAGGCCGGCGTGACGGAAGAGAACAGCCGCTATGGCGTGCCCGACAACACCGCGCAGGCGGTGAAGATGGAGCTCACCTGGTTCGGCGACCGCCCGCCGCATGAGCGCACCAACCTCAGCGACGTGTCCATCCAGGCGGCCTGGCAGTCGGCCGAGATCGTCGGCATCGACAAGCGCGACGAGATCTCCACCGCCGCCAGCAGCCTGAACGACAACGTGCCCGCCGCCATTGGCGTGCCCACCATCAACCTGAACATCGCGACCAACGCCAGCGGCGGCGGCGGCCATGCGTTCTGGGAATGGGGCATCCCCGGTGAATCCGCCAAGGAAGTGCAGCGCATGCAGCGGGTGCTGATGGCCGCGCTGATCGCCTCGGGCTACCACGCCGCCGATGGCACGGTGGTGCCGCCGGCCGCACCGGCCATCGGTGCGCGCACCGCCGAAGTCAAGTGAAACGAGGAACACACGCCATGGCGAAGTCGATGAACACCAAGATGACCCGGGCCATTGCGGCCCTGCTGTGCAGCGCGGCCTGCGGCCTGGCGGCGCTGCCGGCGGCCGCCCAGCAGACCGGCAGCCTGCTGGTCGAGTTCCAGGGACCGGGCGGCCACAGCAACGGCGCCTACGGCCGCACGAGTGCCGTGCATGCGGCCGGCCGCAGCCTGCTCAAGCTGAAGGCCGCGGGCCTGCCGGCGGGGGCCTACCGCGTCAGCGGCCTCAATGGCGGCAACTCGGTCAACAGCATCGCCAGCGATGCACGCTACACCGTGACGCTCACCGCAGCCGATGCGGCCGCGCTGCAGGCGATGACGGCGCAGGTGGATGCGGCGGTGAAGGCCGGCGTGGAGGCCGAGAACACCTTCCGCAACGTGAAGGAAGGCGACCTCACCGGCGGTGCCCCGGCCACCATTCGCTACACCATCACACCACGCTGAAGAAGGCTGGCAGCCACGCGCTGCACAGGGACTGGGCAGGCCCGCGGGCCTGCCCTTTTTCATTCGTCGTCGTCGGCGCCGAAGGTCGCCAGCAGCGACTGCGCGAAGGCCTCGCTGCCAATGAGCGTGAGCGACACCGCCACCCAGCCGCCGTCCTCGTGCGACACGGCCAGGTCGTGGTCCCAGCCATGGCCTTCGTCCAGCGGGCCGGGACCGTCGGGATGGTGCTGACGGGCCCAATCCAGCACCTGCCGCACCTCGGCCATCACCGCCGCGTGCCGGTCGGCGCGGGTGGAGGCCAGCGCTTCCAGCGTGTGGATGCCGTCGGTGCTGTCGCTGGTGTCGAAGCGGAGGTAGTGCATGGCGGGGGCATGGTAGCCGCGGGCACCGCTATGCCTCTATGATTGCGAATCATTCGCAGTTGAAGCATGGCCAGTACCTCCCCCTCCCCGCTCCACGTGGCCTCCCGCATCGCCGCCAGCCTGGGCGGTGGTTATGTCTTCACCTGGGGCTTCGTGTCGCTGGGCATCGTGCTGCTGATGCAGGCCGGCATGCCCTTTGGCGATGCGCGCACGCTGGTCTACCTGCTGGCGTTCCTGGTGTTCCTCGGCATGTTCTGCTGGGCCTTCGCCGCGGCCGGACTGCTGCGGGTGTGGGCGGTGCTGTGCGGCGGCGGGGCCGCCATGACCGGTGCAGCCTGGCTGCTGGCCCGCACGCTGGCCTGACGCCCATCCTTCCGGAGACCTTGCGCATGTTCGCTTCCTTCCGCCTGTCGATGGCCTGGCTGCACACCTGGTTCGGCCTGGTGCTGGGCTTCGTGCTGATGGCCGTGTTCTTCTTCGGATCGCTCTCGGTGTACGACCGCGAGATCGACCGCTGGGCCATTCCCTCCACGCGCTTCGAGCCGCAGCCGATGCCGTCGTTCGACAAGCTGCTGGAGCCGGCCTTCCGCCGCATCGTGCCCAACCAGGCGGCGCTGGACGAGGCCCGCGGCCGCAGCAACAGCCCGCTGCCGGCGGTGATGCCGCTGCATGAATGGGGCGCCTACACCACCCACCGCGACCCGGTGCTGACGGTGTGGTCGGGCTTCGAGCTGCCCGACCCCAAGGACCCCGACAACGACCATGTGTACGGCATCGCCACGCTGGACCCGCGCACCGGCCAGGCCCTGCCCGACGACCGGCTGAAGTTGGGCAGCCAGTTCTTCTACCCGATGCACTACAGCCTGCACCTGCACTGGAAGGAGCTGGGCACCTGGATCGTCGGCCTGGCCGCGCTGGTGATGCTGGCCGCGCTGGTCAGCGGCGTGGTGATGCACCGCAAGATCTTCCGCGAGCTGTTCACCTTCCGGCCGCGCAAGCACACCCAGCGCAGCGCGCTCGACCTGCACAACCTCACCGGCGTGGTGGCCCTGCCCTTCCACTTCATGTTCGCGCTGTCCGGGCTGGTGATCTTCGCGGCCATGTACTTCCCGGTGGGCGAGACGATGCTGCGCCCGCTGGCCAAGGCCCACGAGCATGCGGAATCGCTGCGCACCGGCCTGCCGCACGAGGCCGCGGGCGTGCCCGCCGGCCTGGCGTCGGTCGATGCGATGGTGGCCGAGGCCCAGCGCCGCTGGGCCGCGCGCGGCATGGCGGGCGACGTGGGCATGCTGACGGTGCACCACGTGGGCGATGCCAACGCCACGGTCAGTGTGTTCCGCGCCGGCACCGACCGCGTGACGCTCACCGGCGAAGGCATCCACTTCAAGGGCCCCACCGGCGAGGTGATCCGCGAGGACGAGCCGGTGAACATGGTGGACGGCATCAACAACTTCATTACCGGCCTGCACCTGCAGCACTTCCGCCACTGGCTGCTGCGGGTGCTCTACTTCGCAGGCGGACTGGCGGGTTCCGCCTGCATCGCCACCGGCTTCATCTTCTTCGTGGAAAAGCGCAAGAAGCAGCATGCGGCCAAGGGCCAGGTCGGCAGCCGCGTGGTCGATGCGCTGGCCGTGACCACCGTCACCGGCATGCTGATCGCCACCGCCACGATGCTGGTGGCCAACCGCCTGCTGCCCGAGGCGCTGCCGATGCGCGGCGTGTGGGAGGAGCGCATCTTCTGGGCCGCCTGGCTGCTGGCCTTCTGCCATGCCTGGTGGCGCACGGCGCCGGTGCTGCAGGCGCGCGTCGCGCCGGCCTGGGCCGAGCAATGCTGGGCCGTGGCCGTGTTGGCGGTGGCTGCGGTGCTGCTCAATGCGCTGACCACCGGCGACCATCTGCTGAAGACCCTGGCCGATGGCTACTGGCCGGTGGCCGGCGTGGACCTGGTGCTGCTGGGCGCCGCGGCGCTGGTGCTGGTGGCAGCACGGCGTGTGCGCCAGCGGGCGCGGGGCAACGTGGTCGACGGCACGGGCACGCCTGCCGGCAGGGACGCGGGCAGGCTTGCCAGCAGCCACGCCGCCGCAAGCGCCCCGGCGCAACCGGGTCGGGCGCCGCAGATGCCGGAGGCCGGGCATGCCTGAAGCCTTCCTGCCTGCGCCCGTGTTGCTGGCCGGCGCGCTGCTGTGCGCCTTCGTCGGCCTGGCCTGGCTGGCGCTGGCAATGGAGCCGCACTGGCAGCAGGCCCGCAACACGGCGGCACCGCCGCGTGGCACGGTGCGGCTGCTGCGCGCGCTGGGCGCCACGGCGCTGGCCGCATCGCTGCTGCTGTGCCTGGCCGGTGATCACCCGACCATGGCCGCGCTGGTGTGGTTCATGGCCCTGGCCGTGGCCGCCATCGGCGTGGCCTTGCTGCTGGCGTGGCGACCGCGCTGGGTCGGGTGCCTGGCCGGAAGGCGCGGCAGGCACAGCGCCGCCAGCGCGGGTTCCGCTCAACGCCCCAGCGTGTAGAAGTCGTCGTTCGGCCGCATGCTGGTCACGTTGGCCATGCGGTTGCAGGGGCCGAAGAACGCGGCAATGCCGGCGATGTCCCGGACGTCGTCCGGTGGCTCCGGCAGCGGCCTACGCGGCGCCGACACGCACAACAACGCGGCCGCGAACGCGGCCTTCCAGCAGCTCGGCGGCAACGCCGATGGCCTCGTCCAGCTCGATGTCGCGAATCAGGCTTTCCAGCAGCGCCACGTCGAGGTCTTGTGCCAGGCGACGCCAGGCCTGCAGGCGCTCGGCGACCGGGGCCATGACGCTGTCGATGCCGGCCAGGGTGACGCCCCGCAGGATGAACGGTGCCACGCTGGCGGGCCACGACATGCCGGCAGCCAGGCCGCAGGCCGTGACCACGCCGCGGTAGCGCATGGCCGCGCAGACATTGGCCAGCAACTGGCCTCCTGCCACATCGACGGCACCGGCCCAGCGCTCCTTGTCCAGCGGCTTGCCGGGCTTGGCAAGCTCGGCCCGGTCGATGACCTGGCGCGCGCCCAGCGCGCTGAGGAAGTCGGCCTCCTGCGGCCGGCCGGTGACGGCGGCCACCTCGTAGCCCAGTTTGGCGAGCATGGCCACCGCCACGCTGCCTACGCCACCGGCAGCGCCGGTCACCACCACCGGGCCCTGGTCGGGCCTCACGCCGTGGCGTTCCAGCGCCAGCACGCACAAGGCCGCGGTGTAGCCGGCGGTGCCGATGCCCATGGCCTGCCGCAGCGTGAACGGTGCCTGCAGCGGCACCAGCCATTGGCCGGGTACACGTGCCCGCTCCGCCAGGCCGCCCCAATGCACTTCGCCCACGCCCCAGCCATTGAGCACCACCGCGTCGCCGACGGCAAAGGCCGGGTCGGCCGAGGCTTCCACCGTGCCGGCGAAGTCGATGCCCGGCACCATCGGAAACCGGCGCACCACGGGCGAGCGGCCGGTGATGGCCAGCGCGTCCTTGTAGTTCAAGGTGGACCAGGCCACGCGCACGGTGACGTCGCCCGCAGGCAGGTCGGCTTCGTTCAACTGCTGCACGGCAGTCGCCTGTTGTCCGTCCGTCTTGTCGATCAGCAATCCGCGGAACATGGTGGGTGCCTCCTGGTAGGGTTGCGCGGTCAGGGTTGGGCGCGCATGAGTTGGAAAAAGCCCTGCGCATACACCTCCAGCGCCTGGGGTGAGCGTTCCAGCTTGGCGCGCAGCACGGCACCTTCCCAGCCGATCCAGAAGAACTGGGCCAGGGTGTTGCAATCCAGTTGCGGCGCTATCTCGCCGGCCTGTTGTGCCTCGGCCAGGCAGGCGGCGGTGCGCGCCTGCCAGTCCATGAACACCTCCTGCAGCTGGGCCCGGAACGATTCGGGCAGCGTGCCCATCTCCTGCCCCAGGTTGCCGACCAGGCAACCGCGCTTGAAGCCATGCCGCGCCATGCCCGCCCGGGCGTCCGCGATTAAGTGGCGCAGGCGCTGCAACGGCGGCACCGAAGCATCCGCAAAACAGCGGTCCAGCTTGTTGGCGAAGTAGCCGGCGTAGGCCGCGATCAAGGCCTGGCCGAAGGCTTCCTTGCTGCCGAAGTAGTGATAGAACGAGCCCTTGGGCACCTGCGCCAGCCGCAGGATCTCATCGATACCGACGGCCGAGTAACCCTTCTCGGTCAGCACGGCCACACCCGTGCGCAGCAGGTGCTCGCGGGTGTCCGGTCGAGGCGATGCGCCGAGCCGCGGCGGTCGGCCGCGGCGGCGGGGCAACACGGGGGCGGTGGTCATCGACGAGGCGCAATTAGACGGGTCGGTCTAATTATAGTTTGAATTTAGACCGGTCGTCTAGACAATGGCGGCCGATGGCCGCCGTGCGCCTTCAGTGGCTGATCATCCAGGGCCGCTTGCTGGGGAAGGCCTTGTTGCCGTTGGCGCCCGTCAACGTGGCCGTGCGGCGGCTGCTGCCCGAGCAACAGCCGCAGCCCGACGGATGCTTCAGCCGCGCATAGTCGCCCGAGCGCTTCGGCTCATGCCGCGCCCGCTCGTTGGTCGCCAGTGCCGTGCGCAGCCCGGCGTCCATGTCGGCGATGCGGGCCGCGGCCAGCCAGGTGCGTGGCGCGGCCATGCCGCAGCCCGGGCAGGGCTGCGGCTGCTCGCGGTCGGCAATGCGGCGCAGCGCCTCGAAGGGGCCGCAGGCCTCGCAGCGGTAGTCGTAGGTGGGCATGCTCTGCGTCGGCTTTCAGCGGTCGGGCGACAGCGGCATGTCGATGCTGCCGTCGATGTGCTTCACCGGCCCGGCGGCGCTCGGGTTGATGTCGAAGTCGAAGATCTGCGTGGGCAGCCACAGGGTGGCGCAGGCATTGGGCACGTCCACCACGCCGCTGATGTGGCCCTGCACCGGCGCCGTACCCAGGATGCTGTAGGCCTGCGCGCCCGAGTAGCCGAACTTCTTCAGGTACTCGATGGCATTCAGGCAGGCCTGGCGGTAGGCCACCGCCACGTCCAGGTAGTACTGCTTGCCCTGCTCGTCAACCGAGATGCCTTCGAAGATCAGGTAGTCGTTGTAGCTGGGCGTGAACGGGCTGGGCTTGAAGATCGGGTTCTTGATGCCGTACTTGGCCATGCCGCCCTTGATCAGCGTGACGCGCATGTGCACCCAGCCGGCCATCTCGATGGCGCCGCAGAAGGTGATCTCGCCGTCGCCCTGGCTGAAGTGCAGGTCGCCCACCGACAGGCCCGCGCCTTCCACGTACACCGGGAAGAACACCTTGCTGCCGCGCGACAGGTCCTTGATGTCGCAATTGCCGCCATGCTCGCGTGGCGGCACGGTGCGCGCGCCTTCGGCCGCCACCTTGGCCGCGGCATCGCCCGTCAGCTTGCCCAGGTGCGCGGTGCCGGCGAAGGGCGGGTTGGCCAGGCCGGGCACGCGGTTCGGGTCGGTGGCGATCAGGCCGGTCTCGCGCTCGTTCCACAGGTCCAGCATCGGCTTGTCGGGCAGGCAGCCGATCAGCCCCGGGTGGATCAGCCCCGCGAAGTTGACGCCCGGCACGTGGCGCGAGCTGGTGAACATGCCGTGGAAGTCCCAGATCGACTTCTGCGCCTGCGGAAAGTGCTCGGTGAGGAAGCCGCCGCCGTTGTTCTTGCTGAAGAAGCCGTTGAAGCCCCAGAGGCTGTCGGGCTTGGCGCCGATGTCCAGCAGGTCCACCACCAGCAGGTCGCCGGGCTCGGCGCCCTTCACGCCCACCGGGCCCGACAGGTAGTGCACCGTGGTCAGGTCGATGTCGCGCACGTCGTCGGCGCTGTCGTTGTTCTTGATGTAGCCGCCGGTCCAGTCGTAGGTCTCCAGCACGAAGTCGTCGCCGGGGTTCACCCAGCAGGCCATCGGGATGTCGGGGTGCCAGCGGTTGTGCACCATCTCGTTGCTGGGTGCGGGCTGGTTCAGGTCTACCTTGATCAGGGTCTCGGGCATCGTCGCTCTCCTGCTTGTGTGGTGGTTCAAACCGACAAAAACTGCTTGATGCGCTCGGCGTCGATGCCGGCGCGCGGGCTCTCGTGCACCAGCCGCCCACCTTCGATCACGAAGAGGCGGTCGGCCACCTCCAGCGCAAAGCTCAGCACCTGCTCGCTCACCACGATGGTGATCTCGCGCAGCTTGCGGATCTCGTTCAGCGCACGGGCGATGTCCTTGATGATGGACGGCTGGATGCCTTCGGTGGGCTCGTCCAGCAGCAGCACCTTGGGATTGGTGACCAGCGCGCGGGCGATGGCCAGCTGCTGCTGCTGCCCGCCCGAGAGGTTGCCGCCCTTGCGGTGGCGCATCTCGAACAGCACCGGGAACAGCGCATAGATCTCGTCGGGGATGCGCTGGCTCCTGGCGTTCTCCAGCCCCGTCTGGATGTTCTCGGTGACGGTGAGCGTCGGGAAGATCATCCGCCCCTGCGGCACGTAGGCGATGCCCTTGGCCACGCGCTGGAAGCTCTCCAGCTTGGTCACCTCCTGGCCGTCGACCTCGATGCTGCCGCTGCGCACCGGCAGGATGCCGATCAGGCTCTTGAACAGCGTGGTCTTGCCCATGCCGTTGCGGCCCATGATGGCCACCGTCTCGTTGCGCTTGGCATGCAGGTCGATGCCGTGCAGCGCTTCGCTCTGGCCATAGGCGACGTGCAGGTCTTTCACGTTCAGCATGCGTGCTGCTCCTGTGGGTGGCTGCGTTCAATGGCCGAGGTACACGTCGATCACCTTCGGATCGTTCTGCACCTGGTCCATGGAGCCTTCGGCCAGGATCTTTCCCTGGTGCATCACTGTCACCTTGTGGGCGATGCGCTTGACGAAGTCCATGTCGTGCTCGATGACGATGACCGAGCGGCCCTTGCAGATGCGCTGCAGCAGCTCGCCGGTGAGCTCGCGTTCGCGCACGCTCATGCCGGCGATGGGCTCGTCCAGCATCAGCAGCTCGGGCTCCTGCATCAGCAGCATGCCGATCTCCAGCCACTGCTTCTGGCCGTGCGACAGCAGCCCGGCCTCGGTCTCCAGCACCGTGCCCAGGCCGATCTCGTCGGCCACCGCCTGCACCCGGTCGCGCACCTCGGCATCGCAGCGGAAGGCCAGTGCGCCGAACACGCTGCGCCCGCGCGGAAAGCTCACCTCCAGGTTCTTGAAGACCGAAAGGTTCTCGTAGATGGAGGGCGTCTGGAACTTGCGCCCGATGCCGGCCCGCACGATGCGGTGCTCCGACATGCGGGTCATCTCCTGGTTCTTGAACTTGATGCTGCCGTGGCTGGCGCGGGTCTTGCCGCAGATCAGGTCCAGCAGCGTGGTCTTGCCCGCACCGTTGGGGCCGATGATCACGCGCAGCTCGTTGCGGTCGACGTACAGCGTCAGGTCGTTGATGGCCTTGAAGCCGTCGAAGGACACCGTGAGGTCTTCGACTGCCAGCGCGAAGTCGGTATTGCTCATAGCGAATTACCTCCGGCCTGGCGGCCTGCGGTGCGAGCGCCTTCGGGCGGCCGTGCGGCGCTCATGCGGCGGCTCCCTCGGCGGCGCCGCGCTCACGCGCCGGCTTGGGCTCGGCCACCACCGGCGGTGGCGCCACGGGCTTCGCCCTGCCCTGCCCCAGCCGCTTCAACCGCGGCGCGATCTTGTCGTTCCACACACCGGCCAGGCCGTCAGGAAAGGCCAGCACCACGCCCAGGAACAGCGCGGCCATCATGAAGAGCCACAGGTCCGGGAAGCTCTCGGAGAAGTACGTCTTGCCGTAGTTGACGAGCAGCGCGCCGTACACCGCGCCCACCAGCGACATGCGCCCGCCCACCGCCGCGAAGATCACCATCTCGATCGACGGCACGATGCCCACCAGCGAAGGCGACATGAAGCCCACCTGCAGCGTGAACATCGCGCCGCCCACCGCCGACAGCAGCGCCGACAGGCAGAACACGAAGACGCGGAAGTTGGCCACGTCGTAGCCGGAGAAGCGCACCCTGTCTTCCTTGTCGCGCATGGCCAGCAGCAGCGTGCCCAGCTTGCTCTTCTGCACCCAGGTGCACAGCACGATGGAAGCCAGCAGCAGCGCCACGCAGGTGAAGTACAGGATGAGCTTGGCACTGTCGGTGCGGGTGTCCCAGCCCATCAGCGTCTTCAGGTCGGTCATGCCGTTGACGCCGCCGGTATAGCCCTGCTGGCCGATGATCAGCACGGTGAGGATGAGCGCCACCGCCTGCGTGATGATGGCGAAGTACACCCCGCCCACACGCCGCTTGAACATCGCGAAGCCGATGATCCAGGCCAGCAGCGTGGGCACCCCCAGCAGCAACAAGAGCGTGAGCGGAAAGCTGTGGAAGGGCAGCCACCACACCGGCAGCTCGGTCACCTGGTTCCAGTCCATGAAGTCGGGGATGCCGGGCGTGCTCTGGATCTTGGTGGTGACGGGGTCGCTGGCCTCCAGCTTCAGGAACATCGCCATGCCGTAGCCGCCCAGGCCGAAGAACACGCCCTGCCCCAGGCTGAGCACCCCGCCCCAGCCCCACAGCATCACCAGGCCCAGCGCCACGAAGGCATAGCTGAGGTACTTGCCCACCAGGTTCAGGCGGAACAGGTCCAGCGTGAGCGGAAATACCACCAGCAGCACCACCGCCAGCACCAGCACGCTGGCCATGCCGCTGCGTGCCATCCATACCCTTGCGCCGTTCATTTGCGCACCTTCGCTGCAAACAGGCCCTGCGGCCTGAACATCAGGATGACGACGATGGCCGACAGCGTGAGCACCTTGGCCATCGAACCCGTCATGAAGAACTCGCTGATCGACTGCGTCTGCGCGATGCCGAAGGCCGACACCACCGTGCCCAGCAGGCTGGCCGCGCCGCCGAAGGTCACCACCAGGAAGGCATCGACGATGTAGAGCGAGCCCGAGGTCGGCCCGGTGGAGCCGATGGTGGTGAAGGCCGCACCGGCCACGCCGGCGATGCCGCAGCCGATGGCGAAGGTCAGCCGGTCGGTGCGCCGGGTGTTGATGCCGGTGGCATTGGCCATCGGCCGGTTGGCCACCGTGGCCCGCACCCGCAGGCCCCAGCGCGACTTGTAAAGCGCCAGCAGCACGCCGCAGGTCACGGCCAGCGTCAGCGCCATCACGAACAGGCCGTTGATCGGGATGTCCAGTCCTTCGGACGGCGCCCAGCTGCCCATCAGCCAGTCGGGCAGCGTGGGGCTCACCTCCTTGGCGCCGAAGGTGGAGCGGAAGATCTGCTGCATCGCCAGCGACAGGCCCCAGGTGGCCAGCAAGGTGTCGAGCGGGCGGCGGTAGAGGTGGCGTATCACCGCCCACTCCACCCCCCAGCCCACCGCGAAGGCCAGCCCGAAGGCCACCGCGATGGCCACCGGGAAGTAGGCCTGCACCAGCCCGGGCGCATGCGATTCGGCCAGGTGCGAGAACAGGTAGATGGTGTAGGCGCCGATGGTCATGAACTCGCCATGCGCCATGTTGATCACGCCCATCTGTCCGAAGATGATGGCCAGGCCCAGGCCCATCAGCAGCAGCACCGAGAACAGGCTGAGGCCGGCGAAGCCCTGCATCAGCCCGATGTTCCACATGTCGTTGAGAGTCATGTCGGCCCCTCGTGCGTCGGGTACGCCGCCCGGTCCCCCGAGGGGACGGCGGGCCGGCTTGGGGCGGCCCGGCGCTCGGCCCGGCCCGCCTGCCAGCACCGTGGCTGCATCACTTGTAGCCCTCGGGGAACGGATTCGGCTCGATCAGCGCGGGCGATTCGGCCACCACCTTGAACTGGCCGTCGAGCTGGGCCTGGCCGATGCGGGTCTTGCTCCACAGGTGGTGATTGGGATGCAGCTTCACGTAGCCCTCGGGCGCGGTCATCAGCTCGATGTCGGCGGAGGCCGCGGCCACCTTGTCCACGTCGAAGCTGCCGGCCTTTTCCACCGTGGCCTTCCACAGCCAGGGGCCGAGGTAGCCGGCCTGCGTCACGTCGCCGATCACCGCGTCCTTGCCGTACTTGGCCTTGAAGGCCGCGACGAACTTCTTGTTGTTCTCGTTGTCCAGGCTCTGGAAGTACTTCATCGACGAGTAGAAGCCGGCCATGTTCTCGCCGCCGATGCCCAGCACCTCGTCCTCGGTCACCGAGATGGTCAGCAGGAACTGCTTGTCGGCGGTGACGCCCGCGGCCTTCAGCTGCTTGTAGAAGGCCACGTTGGAGCCGCCCACCACCGCCGCGAAGATCACGTCGGGCTTGGCCACCTTGATCTTGTTGATCAGCGAGTTGAAGTTGGTGTGGCCCAGCGGGTAGTACTCCTCGCCCACCACCTTGGTCTTCAGCACGTTCTCGATGTGCTTGCGGCCGATCTTCATCGAGGTGCGCGGCCAGATGTAGTCGGAGCCGACCAGGAAGTAGGTCTTGGCGCCCTTGGTCTTCTGCGCCCAGTCCAGGCCCCACAGGATCTGCTGCGTGGCCTCCTGGCCGGTGTAGATCACGTTCTTGCTCTGCTCCAGGCCTTCGTAGAAGGTCGGGTAATAGAGCATGCCGTTCTCCTTCTCGAAGATCGGCAGCACGGCCTTGCGCGAGGCCGAGGTCCAGCAGCCGAACACCGCGGCCACGCGGTCGTTGACCAGCAGCTTCTTGCTCTTCTCGGCAAAGGTGGGCCAGTCGCTGGCGCCGTCCTCCTTGATGACCTTGATCTTGCGGCCCAGCACGCCGCCCATGGCGTTGATCTGGTCGATGGCCAGCTGCTCGGCCTGGATGGAGCCGGTCTCGCTGATCGCCATCGTGCCGGTGGCCGAGTGCAGCTGGCCCACCGTCACCTCGGTGTCGGTGACGGCCAGCTTGGTGGTGTTGACCTTGGCAGTGGGGAACTGCTGGCCCCAGGCCATGCCGGCCAGGCCGCTCAGCGGCAGGGCGGCGGCGCCCTGCAGCAGCCGGCGGCGGCGCTGGAAGTCGGCTTGGTCGGCAAGGGTGTCGCGGTCGTTGGAAGACATGGTCGCTCCTGGCAGGCGGGGGGGTCGGGTGGCGTGGAAGATCCGTTGGGCTGCATGTTGTGGGCACCCGCCCTGCGCACGAATACGTCATTCAACGTAGCCGCCCCGCGCCGGTGCAGCGGCCTGCCGCGGCCTTGGGTTCGCTTCTTGCAACGTACCCGCGCCTTCGAGCCAGGAGTCCCAAGTTGGCGCAGCCCACGCAGAAGATCTTCCGCATCCGCCGCGACTACAACAGCTGGGTGGCCGACGAGACGCTGGAGGACTACGCGCTGCGCTACACGCCCAGCACCTTCCGCAAGTGGAGCGAGTTCCGCGTGGCCAACACGGCCTTCGGCGCCACCTCGTTCCTGGCGCTGGAGGCCATCGGCGCGGCCATCGCGCTGAGCTACGGCTTCGAGAATGCGCTGTGGGCCATCCTGGTGGTGGGGCTCATCACCTTCCTCACCGGCCTGCCCATCAGCTACTACGCGGCCCGCTATGGCGTGGACATGGACCTGCTCACCCGCGGCGCCGGCTTCGGCTACCTGGGCAGCACCATCACCTCGCTGATCTACGCCACCTTCACCTTCATCTTCTTCGCGCTGGAAGCGGCCATCCTGGCCCATGCGCTGGAGATGTACTTCGGCTGGCCGCTGCTGCTGTGCTACCTGCTGTCGTCGCTGCTCATCGTGCCGCTGGTGATGCACGGCATCACGCTCATCTCACGGCTGCAGTGGTGGACGCAGCCGGTGTGGATCGTGCTGTTCTTGCTGCCCTTCATCGCCATCGTGGTCAAGGAGCCGCAGCTCTTCGCGCAGTTCGGCGGCCTGGCCGGGCGGGTGTCGGGCAGCGCGGGCTTCGACCCGGTGATGTTCGGCGCCGCCACCACCGTGGCCTTCAGCCTGGTGGTGCAGATCGGCGAGCAGGTGGACTACCTGCGTTTCCTGCCCAAGCGCACGCCGGCCAGCCGGCGCCGCTGGTGGGCCGCGGTGCTGGTGGCCGGCCCGGGCTGGATCGTGCCCGGCATGCTGAAGATGCTGGGCGGTGCCTTCCTGGCCTTCGTGGCGCTGCAGCACCAGGTGGCCACCGACAAGGCGGGCGACCCGACGCAGATGTACATCGCCGGCTTCGGCTACGTGTTCGACAACCCGCAGTGGGTGCTGCTGGCCACCATCGTCTTCGTGGTGGTGGCGCAGGTGAAGATCAACCTCACGAATGCTTATGCCGGCTCACTGGCCTGGAGCAACTTCTTCGCGCGGCTGACGCACAGCCACCCCGGCCGCGTGGTGTGGCTGGTGTTCAACGTGCTCATCGCGGTGCTGCTGATGACGCTGGGCGTGTTCGAGGCGCTGGAGCGGGTGCTGGGCCTGTACGGCAACGTGGCCATCGCCTGGGTGGGCGCGCTGGTGGCCGACCTGGTGATCAACAAGCCGATGGGCTGGAGCCCGCGCGGCATCGAGTTCCGCCGCGCCTACCTCTACGACATCAACCCCGTGGGCCTGGGCGCGATGCTGGTGGCGGCGCTGCTGGCGGTGGCCGCGCATGCCGGGCTGTTCGGGCCGTTGGCTGCTGCCTTCTCCCCTTTCATCGCGCTGGCCACGGCGCTGGCGGTGTCGCCCGCGCTGGCCTGGTGGACACGCGGGCGCTGGTACGTGGCCCGGCGCAACGCGCAGCCGTGGGCGCCGGGGCAGATCGTCACCTGCTCGGTGTGCGAGAACACCTTCGAGTCCGAGGACATGGCCCAGTGCCCGGCCTACGAGGCGCCCATCTGCAGCCTGTGCTGCACGCTGGAATCGCGCTGCCACGACCGCTGCAAGACCGGCGCGCGTGCGTCCGAGCAGGTGGGCCGCGCGCTGTCGGCGCTGCTGCCGCCCTCGATGGCGGTGCACAGCCACCGCCGGGTGGCGCAGTACCTGGGCGTGGCGCTGTCGCTGGTGGCGCTGCTGGCCACCATCCTGGGCGTGGTGTACGACCAGGAGACGGTGGTGGGCGCGGCGGATCCCCAGCTGCTGAGCGCGCCCTTCCTGAAGGTGTTCGCGCTGCTGTCGCTGGTGATCGCGGTGGCCGCCTGGTGGATCGTGCTGGCCAGCGAAAGCCGGCGCATGGCGCAGGACGAATCCAACCGCCAGAACCAGCTGCTCACCCGCGAGATCGAGGCGCACAAGCGCACCGATGCCGCGCTGCAGGCCGCCAAGGACCTGGCCGAGGCCGCCAACCAGGCCAAGACCCGCTACGTGGCCGGCATCACCCATGAGCTGCGCACGCCGCTCAACAGCATCCTGGGCTATGCGCAGATCATGCTGAAGGACGAGCGCATCCAGGGCGCGCACCGCGCGTCGGTCGACACCATCCACCGCAGCGGCGAGCACCTGCGCGGCCTGATCGAAGGCCTGCTGGACCTGGCCCGCATCGAGGCCGGCCGCCTGCGGCTCGACCCCGCGCCGATGGCCATGCACGAATTTCTCGACGACCTGGTGCGCATGGTGCAGCCGCAGGCCGAGGCCAAGGGCCTGGCCTTCGCGGTGCAGACCAGCGGCCGCGTGCCGGCCTACGTGAAGGCCGACGCCAAGCGGCTGCGGCAGATCCTCATCAACCTGCTGGGCAATGCGGTGCGCTTCACCGACCAGGGCGGCATCACGCTGCGGCTGGACTACCGGCGCGAGGTGGTGCGCTTCGAGGTGATCGACACCGGCATCGGCATCGCCGCCGAAGACCAGGAACGCATCTTCATGCCCTTCGAACGCGGCAGCGCCGGCCGCCGCACCGGCGAGCCCGGCACCGGCCTGGGCCTGACCATCACCCACCTGCTCACCCAGCTGATGGGCGGTGAACTCACCCTGCGCAGCACGCCCGGCCAGGGCAGCACCTTCACCGTGCGGCTGTACCTGCGCGAGATCGGCGAGCCGGCGGTGGCCCGGCCCACGCACCGGCCGGTCAGCGGCTATTTCGGCGCGCGGCGCACGCTGCTGGTGGTGGACGACCAGCCCACCCACCGGCAGATGCTGGCCGGCATGCTGATGCCGCTGGGCTTTCGCATCCGCGAGGCGGCCAGCGGCCGCGAGTGCATCGAGAGCGTGCAGGAGCACCTGCCCGACGCGGTGCTGCTGGACCTGACGATGGACGGCATGGATGGCTGGCAGACCGCGCTGGCGCTGCGGGCCGCGGGCTTCGCCACGCTGCCCATCATCATCGTCTCGGCCAATGCCTTCGAGAACCAGGCCGACCGCCTGGCCGCCGCGCAGTGCCAGGGCTTCGTCGACAAGCCGGTGATGGAGTCGGAGCTGCTGGCGCAGCTGCAGAAGCACCTGCAGATCGAATGGCTGGCCGAGCTGGCGCTGCCGCACTGGGCGGCCGGCGGCATGGCCGCGCCGGTCACGCCGGGCGCAGCGGTGCTGCCCCGGGGCCTGGTGGGCGAGCTGCTGCGCGATGCGCGGCTGGGCCATGTGCACGGCCTGCAGCGCACGCTGGACAACGCCAAGCGCAGCCACCCCGATTGCGCCGCCGAGATCGCCCGCCTGCGCCAGGCGGTGGACCGCTACGAGCTGGACGCCCTGGCCGACGAACTGGGCGGCCTGCTGCGCGACCAGGCCGATGACGAGATGAAGGAAGAGGAATCCACATGAGTGCCCGAGAAGCCATGAACCTGACGCGCATCGTGCTGGTGGTGGACGACGCGCCGCAGTCCCTCGGCCCGCTGGTGGCCGCCCTGGAGGACGACGGCTACACCGTGCTGGTGGCCCGCGACGGCACCTCCGCGCTGGAGCGGCTGGCCCTGGTGGTGCCCGACGCCATCCTGCTGGACGCGGTGATGCCGGGGCTGTCCGGCTTCGACACCTGCCGGCTGGTCAAGGCCGACCCGGCGCTCTCGCACATCCCGGTGATCTTCATGACCGGGCTGAGCGAGACGCCGCACATCGTCGAAGGCTTCGAGTGCGGCGGCGTGGACTACGTCGTCAAGCCGCTGCAGGCGCAGGAGGTGCTGGCGCGGCTGGCCACCCACGTGCGCAATGCGCGCAGCGTGCGGCTGGCCCGCGAGGCGGTGGACGTGGCCGGCTTCGGCGTGCTGGTGCTGGACAGCCACGGCCGCGTGGCCTGGCGATCACCGCAAGCCGCAAGCTGGCTGGCCGCCCTGTTCCCCGATGACGGCGCGGCCCGCCTGGCCGAGCTGCTGCACGCGCTGGCGGCACCGGGCACCGCGGCCCGCGAATGCACCGCGCCCGACGGCCGCGTGCTCACGGTGCAGCCGCTGGGCCCGGCCGGCCTGGGCGAGCAGATGCTGCTGCTGCAGCTGCGCGCGGCCAGCGCCGCGCCACCCACCCGGCTGAGCCTGGCCGCCCTCACCCCGCGCGAGGCCGAGGTGCTGAGCTGGGTGGCCAAGGGCAAGACCAACCGCGACGTCGCCGAGATCCTGGGCATGAGCCCGCGCACGGTCAACAAGCACCTGGAGCATGTGTTCGAGAAGCTGGGCGTGGAGACGCGGGCGGCGGCGGCGGCATTGGCGAGCCGGGGCGGGGTGGCGGGCGGCGGGTGAGGCTCGATGGCCGACCCGGCGGGCTGCCATTCAGCTGCTTGCCGGAAGCGCCACATGCACGGCAAAGCGGCCGCCGTGGCGCCCATGCGTCAACACCCAGCCCTCCCGCTCGCAGATGCGCGAGACGATCTGAAGCCCATAGCCGGTCGAGGCCGCACTGCGCGGCTGCCCCTGCACGTCGTTCTCGATCGCGATCCCTTTGGCGTCCGCCCGCACCACGATCCAGCTGTGGGCGTAGGCCACGGCGTTGCGCAGAAGGTTGTCGATCAGCACCGGACCCAGGCCCGGGGCCGCCCGCACGCGCACATGCACATCCAGCTGCCGCTCGATCCGCAGCCCCTTCTGCATGGCCAATGGGGCAAGCCGATCGAGCAGGTCCTGGATGATCGTCGCGAGGTCCAGCTCCTGCAGGTCACGGTCGCCCTGCTCTTCCGGGCGGCGGCCCAGCGCCAGCAGCGCGGCCACGAGATCCGCCATGTCGTTGGCGCTTTGTTCCATGCGCAGCAGCGCCCGTTCACGCACGGGCGCCTCGTCGGTTGCACGCAGCACGGCAAGACTGCTCTTGAAGACCGCCACCGGCGTGCGCAGCTCATGGCTTGCGAAGCGCGTGAATTCCCGCTCACGTTGAAGGAAGTCGCTGAGCCGGGCCACGAGCGCCGCGAAGCCGCGGCTGAGCGCGCCCACCTCGTCGCCGCGTTGGGCGCCCGAGAACGCCACCGGTCCTTCGCGATGGCCGTTCACCTCCCGCGTCAAGGCGACCAGCGGCATCGAGAGCTGGCGCGCCAGCATGCCGCCGATGGCGCCGCTCAGGGCCGTCACCGCCGCGCCGACCAGCAGCAGCGTGAGCAGCGCATAGGGCTCCAGGTCGTCGATGTCGAGAATCCCGTCGCCATCGATGACGGCATAGAGCGCATCGCTGCCGCCCCCGATCGAGACGACACGCAGCATGGTGCCGTCGTCGCGCCGGCGGTGCGTACCCGGCCCATACGAGGCCGCCCAGGCCGGCAGGTCCGGCGAGGCGCGCACGTAGAAGCGCACCACCTCCAGGCCCGGCGCGAGAAGCGCGCCGTGATGCGCAGGCGGCGCCAGCGCCCGAACCCGCTCCACCATGCCCTGCGTGGCGGCGTCCCCGCCCGGGCGCTCGATCTGCGCGATCGCGTGCTCCACCACGGCGCCAAGGTAGCGGCGCAGCAGATACTCTTCGGTCCCGAGCGAGACGAGGTAAATCAGCAAGCCGTAGAGCAGCGCGGTGGCCGCGGCGAAGCGCATGAACGCCCGGCGCAGGCGCCGCTGGAAGCTGCCCTCACCGGACAAGGCGCCACCCCTTGCCATGGACCGTCTCGATCAATTCGCGTTCCCCGGTGATGGTCAGCGCATTGCGCAGCCGGTAGATGTGGGTGCGCAGCGCATCGCTGTCTGGCACATGGTCGCCCCACAGTTCCCGCTCGAGCACGGCGCGCTCCACGGTCAGCGGTGAGCGCGCAGCAAGGATCTTCAGCACCCGCCATTGCAGCTCGTGAAGCCGGATGCGCCGGCCGTTGCGCACCACGAGGCCTGCACCGTGGTCGAGCATCACTTCGCCCAGCACCTGCGTGGAGACCTCGGGACGTCGCCCTCGGGCCGTGAGCGCCTGCAGGCGAAGAAGGAGCTCCTCCATCTCGAACGGCTTCACCAGGTAGTCGTCCGCGCCGCGTGCGAAGCCCACCTTCTTGTCCTGCAGCGTGTCGCGTGCGGTCAGGAAGATCACGGGCGTCTCGTCGCGCATCTCGCTGCGCAGTCGCTCGCACACCTCCAGCCCGTCAATCCCCGGAACGGCCACGTCGAGCACGTAGACATCGAATCGCGCACCCTTCGCCAGATCGAGGAACGCCTGCCCATGGAAGGCCAGGTCGACCGCGCAGCCCCGCAGCTCCAGGTAGTCCGACAAGGCACCGGCCAGCGCCAGACTGTCTTCGAGGATCAGTACCCGCATGGCGATGCGGCCACGACGACGAGGGCGTGTGACGTTTGGTTCACGGAGGGCTTCCTAAGATGGCCGAGGCGTGCAAAGTCAGTATCCGGCAGTTCCGGCGCAGTGCACGCGTCATGTGGAAACTCCTGCAGGAAGGCTGTCAGATGAAGAAGCTCACGGGCTGGCTGTTGGTCTTGGTCATGCAAGCCTGCTGCTTGCACACCGCCTCGGCGCAAGACGGCAGGACGGCGTTGGTCCCCTTGCCTTCCGTCGACGACTTCACCCGCGGCAAGGATGGATGGGCCTTTGCACTGGGATTGAGCCTCGAATATGAATCCGCCTACGAAGGCTCGGACGAGTTCGGCTTCGGGGTCGAGCCGGCGGGTGCCGTGCAATGGCGCCGAGGGGACGATGTCTTCTATTGGGCCGGCCAGGCACTGGGCTGGCGTGGACTGCGCGCCAACACCTGGCTGCTGGAGGCCGCCGTGGGCTTCGACGAGGACCGCAAGGAAAGCGATTCCGATGACCGTCGTTTGCGGGGACTCGGCGACACGGACGACAACGTGGAACTGGTGCTGCAGGCGCGTCGTGCGCTCGATGCCGATTGGCGGTACTGGGCCATCGGTCGGGTGGTGACCGGACGCCATGGCAACCTGGGCCTGCTGGGCGTGGGCCGGCGCTTTGGCGACAGGCTCGACGGGACGGGGTCCGAGATCAACGTGGTCGCGGTGTTTCACGACAGCAAGCGGGCCAACAAGGACTTCGGCATCACCGCACGGCAGTCGGCTGCCTCCGGCTTGAGCCAGACCCGGTTGGGCGGCGGATTCCGCTCGCTGGGGCTCAACTACGTCTTCCGCCACAACATCAACAACCATTGGCAGGTGTTCGGCGAGGCGCTTTACGAGCGCTTCGGCAGCGACATCAAGGACAGCCCGATTGCCCGCAGCAGGTATGAGGCCGAGGTGGGTGTCGGGGTTGTCTATCGCTTCTAGAAGGGCTCGGTCCGCTGAAGCCCGCTCCTTCTCATCCAGCCGGATTCACCACCCGCTCCATCGCTCCCCGCATCACCTCCACGAAGCGCCGCAGGCGCGCCGGGTGGTAGCGGGCCTGGGGATAGACCAGCCACACCGGCAGCGGCTCGGCGCACCAGCGGGGCGTGAGCTGCACCAGGCTGCCTTCGGCCAGCGCGTCGGCCATCACCCAGGCCGAGCCCACGGCCACGCCCAGGCCCAGCATCGCGGCGCTGCGCAGCGCGTACAGGCTGTCGGTGGCCATGCGCGGGCGCAGGGGCAGCACCGCCTGCTCGCCGGTGGTGTCGTGCACCAGGGTGATCTCGTCGCGGTAGTAGGTGCGCAGCGCCAGCCAGGGCAGCCCGGCCAGTTCGGCCGCATGGGTGGGCCGCGGGCCCGTGCCCAGCACCCCGGGAGCGGCCACCACGATGCGCGGCACCTGTGACAGGCGGATGGCCACCACCGACGGATCGGTGACGGCGCCCACATGGATGGCGCAGTCGATGCCGTCGGCCACGAAGTTGGGCGTGCCGTCGTGCAGCAGCCATTCCACGTTCACCCGCGGCCAGCGCCGAAGATAGGCCGCCAGCGGCGCCACCAGCCGCTGCTGGCCAAAGGCATGCGGCACCACCACGCGCAGCGTGCCTTCGGGCTCGTCCACCGCACCGCGCAGGTCGGCCTCCAGCGCCTGCCAGCCGTCCAGCAGTTCGCGCGCGCGCAGGTAGCAGCGCTCGCCGTCCTCGGTGAGCTTCATCGTGTGGGTGGACCGCATCAGCAGCGGCAGGCCCAGCGCCCGCTCCAGCGCCTGCAGCCGGCGGCTGACGGTGGGCTGGGTGGTGCCCAGCTGCACCGCCGCGGCCGAGAGGCTGCCGGCCTCCACGATGCGCACGAAGGTCTGCATCAGGGCGATGCGGTCCAGCGACAGCGGGGCAGTGAGTTCGGCTTCCTTCATGCGCCCATCGTATGAGCACTGTGCAGCCGCCGCCACTACCAGCCGCCCGCTGTGCTCGTCACACTGGCGGCACTGTCGTTCCATCCCAGGTTGTTCCCCATGGCTTCCATTCCCGCTCCGCATACGCAGCTCGCTCCGGCCACCCCGGCTCCAGCCGCCCTGCCCCGTTCCCTGGTGGCGCTGCTGGCCGGTGCGGCCGGGCTGTCGGTGGCCTCGCTGTACTACAGCCAGCCGATGCTGGGCGTGCTGGGCCCGGACATCGGCGCCAGCGAACGCACCGTGGGCCTGGTGCCCACGCTGACGCAGCTGGGCTATGCGCTGGGCATCGGCCTGCTGGCACCGCTGGGCGACCGCTACGACCGCCGCCGCATCATCGTCATCAAGGCGGCGGTGCTGGCGCTGGCGCTGCTGGTGGCCGGCGCTGCGCCGGGCGTGGCCTGGCTGCTGGCGGCCAGCCTGGTGATCGGCCTGGCCGCCACGCTGGCGCAGGACGTGGTGCCCGCCGCCGCCACACTGGCCCCGGAGGCGCACCGCGGCAAGGTGGTGGGCACCGTGATGACCGGGCTGCTGGGCGGCATCCTGCTGTCGCGGGTGATCAGCGGCTTCGTGGCCGAGCACTTCGGCTGGCGCGCGGTGTTCATCGCCGCGGCGCTGAGCATCGTGGCGGTGGGCGCGGCGGCCTGGCGCGGGCTGCCGCGCTTCCAGCCGACCACCCGGCTGGCCTACGGCGCGCTGCTGGGTTCCCTCGCGCAGCTGTGGCGGCGCCATGCGGCGCTGCGCCGGGCCACGCTGGCGCAGGGCCTGCTGTCGGTGGGCTTCAGCGCCTTCTGGTCCACGCTGGCGGTGATGCTGCATGCCGCGCCATTCCACCTGGGCAGCGCGGCCGCCGGTGCCTTCGGCCTGGCCGGTGCCGCCGGCGCGCTGGCCGCGCCGCTGGCCGGCCGCATGGCCGACCGGGGCGGCCCGGGCCGGGTGACCCGCTGGGGCGCGGGCCTGGTGACCCTGTCCTTCGCCGGCATGGCGGCGCTGCCGCTGCTGCCGCCCGGCGCGGGCCTGTGGCTGCTGGGCCTGGCGGCGGTGGGCTTCGACCTGGGCATCCAGGCCACGCTGATCGCGCACCAGTCCATCGTCTACGGCATCGAGCCCGGCGCCCGCAGCCGGCTGAATGCGGTGCTGTTCGTCGGCGTGTTCGTGGGCATGGCCGTGGGCGCCGCGCTCGGCAGCCTGGCGCTGTCCAGCTGGGGCTGGCCGGGCGTGACCGCGCTGGCCACGGCGGCGGCACTGGCCGCGCTGGCGGTGCGCCTTCGCACGCCGCAGGATTGAACGGGCGGCGCCGGATGGCTGGCGGTCAACCCACCAGCGCCTCGTCGCTGCGCTGGCCGCCGCGGTTGTCCTGCCAGCGCACACCGATGCGGTCGCCCGCGCGGGCGCCGCGCAGCATCAGCTGCAGGTAGGGGTTGCGCGACACCGCCGTGCCCCAATGAGCCTGCAGCACCGGCTGGCCGTTCAAAGCCACCTCCACCTGCTCGATGTGCCAGGCCGGCACCAGGCGGCCATCGGCATCCTGGCGCAGGCCGGTTTCCATGTCGTGCGCCATCAGCACCCGCACTTCCACCCGGCCATCGGCCAGCAGGCGAGCCCGGATGAGGCTGGGAGCGGTCCCGCTCATGCGCAGCCGCCCAGCACCACGGTGACCTGCCGGCGTGCGTAGAGCACGCGGCCGTCGTCCATCAGGGCCACCGCCAGCACGCCGGTGGATTCGGCCATCTTCACCCGCAGCGAGAAGTCGGGCTCCACCGCCGCCGTCGGCTGGAACTGCGCGCACAGCAGCGTGGGATTGTTCTCCACCAGCAAGAGCAGCTGCCGCACGCCCGGCACCAGGGCGGCCAGACGCACCGGCACCACCGCGCCGTTTTCCGCCACGTCCGGCACTTCCAGCAGCACCTCGGCGCTTTCCACGGGGACGGCCGCGTCCAGTACCTGCATCAGCGCCGGCAGGCTGCGCGCCTCGAAGGCCGGCCGCGCCGCGGCTTGAGCCGTGGACGGCAGCAGCCCGAGGCCGGCCAGCAGGCCGGCGACACGCCAGGCCATCTCCATACCTTGCTGCAAGGCTGCGCGCCGCCGGGGCGATGGAAGGGTGGACGGGCGCTTCATGGGCCGATGCTAGTCCTGGCAAGGCCTGACCGGGTTGGAGTCGGTAAGGCGTGCCGACTGGCGTATCCTCGCGCCTGGCCGCGCTGGCCCTGGCCGACCTGCAGGCCGCCGGCGTGCAAATGCGGCTGGGCCACACGGTGACCGCCCTGCACCGCAGCGCCGACGGCCTGGCGCTGCAGGTGCAGGGCCCGCAGCCGCAGGATGTGCAGGCGGTGGCCGCCCGCCGGGTGTTCAACTGCACCTACAGCGGGCTCAACCACATCGGCGGCGACCATCCCGGCGCGCTCACGCAGCTCAAGCACGAGCTCACCGAGATGGCGTTGGTGGAGGTGCCGCCGGCGCTGCGCCAGGTGGGCGTGACGGTGATGGACGGGCCCTTCTTCTCGTGCATGGCGTTTCCCTCGCAACGGCTGCACACCTTGTCGCACGTGCGCTATACGCCGCATGCCCACTGGAACGACACGCCCGCGGTCAACCCCTACCGGCGGCTGGCCGGCTACGAGCGCGACAGCCGCTTCGACCGCATGCTGCGCGACAGCAGCCGCTACCTGCCGGCGCTGGCCGGCGCACAGTACCGCCAGTCGCTGTTCGAGGTGAAGACCATTTTGTGCAAGAACGAGGGCGACGACGGCCGCCCCATCCTGTTCGAGCGGTCCGCCGTGGCCCGCGCTGCAGCGGCTGGCCTGGCTGGCCGTGGCGGCGCCGCTGCTGCTGCCCACCCTGGCCGGCATGCCGCTGGTGGACGATCCCTTCCACCGCGGCGAGTATTTCGCGGCCACGGTGGGCCTGGCGCAACGGGCGCTCGGAGGCGGCGATGCGGCCGCCGTGCTGCCGCTGACCATCCACGGCGCCTTCGACTTCCTGCCCGCGATGCTGGCGCGTGCGCTGTCGCCGGCGGTGCCTGGCATGCGCCAGCCCTGCCGCACGGAAGGATCGATGTCTTGGTTCATGCACTCCACCTCAGGATCAGCCCGCGCGCGCGGTGAGCAGGCCCACGCCGGCCACCACCAGCGCCAGCCCCAGCAGCGTCGTCCAGTACACCGGCTCGCGGAAGATCACCACGGACAGCACCGCCACCGCGGCGATGGCGTGCCGGCCTGCAGCACCTGGGTGCTGTGCGTGCTGGTGAATGCCTGCCGCGGGCGCTACGACCCCGCCGGCGCGGCGGCCTGAAGGCTCAGCCGCCGGCCAGCGCCGCCGCCAGGCGCCGCAGGTCGGCATGCGGGGTGCAGACGCCGCCGCACACGATCACCAGCAGCCGCCGCGCCTGCTGCAGCACGGGCAGCGGCCGCTCCATGGCTACCGCCAGCGCGGCGCCGCAGGCCGGCTCCACCACCACCCGGTGGTCGTCGGCAAAGCGCAGGCAGGCCTGCACCGCCTGCGCATCGCTCACCTGCACCGCCTGCACCGGATGGGCGCGGGCGCAGGCGAGCGCCTGCTCCGCCACCCGGCGCGCGCCCAGCGAGGTCGCCACGCTGGTGATCGCCGGCAGCGTCACCAGCTCGCCGGCCTGCAGCGCCGCGGCCAGGGAGGCGGCGCCGGTGGTCTCCACCGCCACCACCGGCACGTCGTGCCAGCCCTGGGCCTGCAGGCCCTGCACCACGCCGCTGAGCAGGCCGCCGCCGCCCACCGACAGCACCACTGCATCGGGCCGCAGGCCCTGCGCGGCCACCTCGTCGATCATCGTGGCGTGGCCCTGCCACAGCAGCGGATCGTCGAACGGATGCACGAAGGCGTCGTCCGGCCCACGCAGCTGCTGCAGGTGATCGTTGGCCTCTTGCCAGCTGCTGCCGTGCACGATGACCTCGGCGCCCTGCTGCGCGATCAGCGCCTTGGGATGCGCCAGCGTGGTCTCGGGCACCACCACCGTCACCGGCAGGCCCAGCCGGCGGCCGGCCCAGGCCACCGCCAGGCCGGCATTGCCGCCGGAGGACGACAGCAGCCGACGGGCACCGCGGCCGGCCAGCACCTCGCACGCATGGCCCACGCCGCGCAGCTTGAAGGAACCGCAGGGCTGCAGCGCCTCCATCTTCAGCCAGGTGGCCTGGCCCGGGCGGCCATAGGCGTCGGATTCGATCAGCGGCGTGGTGAGGTGCAAGGGCATGGGCGCCAGGAGGGTGTACTGCAGGACCACCAGCCTAACCGAGGCCAGCGGCCGCGCCGCCGCCACCGCTTGTTACAGCTGCGTGCGCCGGACGGCCGGCCCAGCCCTGAAGCCGGCCGCTTTGCCGCCGAAAATGTCAATGCCCAATTCTCGGAGTACCCGATGTCGCCGCAGGCGCGCCCCTTGCCCTCCCAGCAGCCTGGCTGCGGCGCCGCCGCATGGAGCAAACGTCGGATGGGCGAGGACCGGAATGGACAGTGAGCGCCGCTTGCGGGTGCTGATCGCCGACGACAGCGAGGACCTCGCGCACGTCACGGCGGAGCTGATCCGCCTGGCCCTGCCTGCCGACGTGGAGACGGTGTACGACGGCGTGGCCGCGCTGGAGCGTGCGCTGGCCTGGCAGCCCGACGTGGTGCTGCTGGACCTGTACATGCCGGGGCTGGACGGCATCGAGGTGGCGCGCCGGCTGCGCCAGGCGGCGCTGCCGCGCCGGCCGTTCTGCATTGCCGTCACCGGCCGGCCCGATGCCGCTGGCCGGCTGGACGCCATCGACAGCCAGTTCGACCGGGTGTTCGCCAAGCCGCTGGACGTCGACCTGCTGATCGCCGCGCTGGCCCGGCTGGCCCGACCGCAGCCGCCGGAGGCGCGGCCGCAGCCGCACCCCTTCAACCTGGGCGAGCTGTTCACCCGCGCCGCGCGCCAGGTGATGCCGGTGGCGCGGCACCTGTCCTTCAGCTTCGACTACCGCGGCCCCGGCGTGGTGGTGGAGGGCGAATCCATCGACGTGCACTGCGGCCTGCACCGCATGCTGCTGGGCGCGGTGGACATGCTGGCCGACGGCTTCGTGCTCTTCACCGCCGAGACCACGCTGCTGCCCGGCGGCGGCTGCAGCACCCTGGTGCAGGCCGCCGGCACCGGCACCCTGCACGGCCCTGCCCGGCTGGCCGACGTGCTCGCCCGCATGCACCTGCTGGCCCCCGAGACGCCCGACGCCACCGGCGCCGACGCGGCCGGGCCGCCGCACAGCGCGGTGGGCCGCTGCCCCAACACCGGCGCCACGGTGCGCTTCACCCTCGATCCGCACGAGGGCATCCTGCTGCGGGCCGAGCTGCGCTTCCCACGCGCGGAGCAGGACGAATCGGCCCACGGCGCCGATGCCACCGGCGCCCGCGCCTGGCTGGTGGACAGCGACGAGGTGCCCGCCGCCTGGCTGCACCGCCGGCTGCAGCGCCTGGGCTGGCGGGTCACCCGCTTCGCCCGCTGCGAGGACGCGGTGAGCCAGGCCACCGAGCCCGGCATGCGGGCGCCGTCGCTGCTGGTGGTGGTGGAGTCGCCGCTGATGCGCCCGACCGCGCCGCTGGCGCTGCAGCAGGCGCTGCCGCACAGCACGCAGGCGGTGCTGGCGGTGATGGCCGGCTCGCCCTGGCTGGGCTCGCCGGAGACGCTGCCGGGCTTCGACATCCGGGTGTATCCCTTCAGCCCGCTGGAACTGGCCGAGTTCGCCAGCATCGCCCGGCCGGACCAGCCCACCCGCTCCGGCAGCTCGGTGTCGGGCGCCACCCTCACCGGTGCGCTGGGCCTGGCCGACCGGCCGCTGGTGCTGCTGGTGGACGACAACGAGATCAACCGCCTGGTGGGCCGCGCGCTGGTGGAGGCGCTGGGCTACGAGGTGCTGACCGCCAACGACGGCCTGGACGCCATCGACCAGTGCCGCATCAACCGCCCGCAGGTGGTGCTGATGGACCTGGACATGCCGGTGCTCAAGGGCGTGGAGGCCACGGTGCGGCTGCGCGAGCTGCAGCGCACCGGCGAGATGCCGCCGTTCTCGATCATCGCGGCCACCGCCGATGCCACGGTGGAGGCCCGCGAAGCCTGCGCTCGCTCGGGCATGGACGGCTTCATGAGCAAGCCGCTGGACATCGCCGAGCTGCGCAGCCAGCTGCGCCGCTTCAGCGCGGCGCGGGTCTAGGACGCGGCGCGCCCTGGCGCCTTACCGGCTGCGGCCGCGCCACAGCGCATAGGCCAGCGCCGCCAGCGCCAGTGCCACGGCGCCACCGGCCACCGGCGCGGTGGCCGCGGGCAGCGGCGAGGCGGCCCGGTAGCCGCCGTCCACCGCATGGCGGCGCGAGGGATCGAACAGGTTGCCCGAGGTGCTGGGGGCCGCGTCGGCCCGCTGCAAGGCGGTGTCGAAAAGCCGCTTGGTGGCGCGGCCCAGCAGGCCCGGCGCGAGGGCATGCGCCAGCCGGGAAGGCCAGGCCACGCTGCCGATGGACAGCGCATCGCGCGGTCGCTTGACCAGCCCCACCACCGCCCGCGCCACCTGCTGCGGATCGAGCAGCGGCGGCGGCGGCTTGAGGCGGCGGCCGGTGTAGTTGCCGCCGTTCTGGAAGCCCGGCGTGTCCACGAAGGTGGGATAGACCTCGCACACGTGCACGTCGGGCAGGTCGCGCAGCTCGGCCCGCAGGGCCTCGGAAAAGCCGCGCAGGCCGAACTTGCTGGCGGTGTAGGCCACCGCATAGGGCGTGGGCGCCCAGGCGCCGATGGACACCATGTTGATCAGCGTGCCGCGCTGCTGCTGCCGGAAGTGCTGCACGGCGGCATGGGCGCCGTTCATCTCGCCCAGCAGGTTGGTCTCCACCACGCGCCGGTGCACCGCGATGGGAATCTCGTCGAAGCGGCCCACCACGCCCACGCCGGCGTTGTTGATCCACACGTCGATGCTGCCGAAGCGGCTGATGGCGGCATCGGCCAGGGCGCGCACCGCGGCCGCGTCCACCACGTCGGTGGGCACGGCCAGCGCCTCGCCGCCGCGGCGCTCGCATTCGGCGGCCACCGCTTCCAGCGCGGCGCGGTCACGCGCGGCCAGCACCACGGTGGCACCTTGCTCGGCCAGCGCCAGCGCGGTGGCGCGGCCGATGCCGCTGGACGCGCCGGTGAGCACCACCACCCGCGAGCCGAGCGCGCGGGAGCCCGCGCGCGAAGAGGAAGTTGTATAGGCAGGATTGAGCATGCAGCGCGCCGGGCAAGCTGCATGCCCGGTGGGGCGGCTCAAGCGGGCGGGGCCGGCGGCACCAGGTCCACGCGCCGGAACATCGTGCGGCGGGTGTTGCGGAAGTGCGGCCGCACCCGGCTGCTCCAGTCGGTGGCACGCACCGCAAGCCAGGCCGGGCTGCCGAAGGCCTGCTCCTCGGCCAGCTCGTAGCAGGCGTGATAGCGCGGCGACCCGGGCCCGGCCTCCTCGCACAGCCAGCGGCTGGCCTGCACGGTGCCGGGCACCGCGGCCAGGCCGGGGGCATGCTCGGTCTCGTACCAGGCATTGAAGTCGGCCTCGTGTTCGGGCAGCACGTCGGTCGCCACCACATAGTGCCAGGGCGCAGGCCGCCCGGCGGCCTGGCCGGCACGGTGCCACAGCGGCTGCAGCCTCAGCCAGCGCGCCTGCGGCAGCAGCCGGCGCAAGGCGGCCATGTCGGCATCTGCGGGGGCGTACAGGCGGGCCTCGCCGCCCTGCACCGCCTGGTACAGCACGCGGGCGCCGGCCGCGTGCAGGGCCTGCAGCGTGGCCGGCGCCAGCGACGGCGCATCGGCGGGCAGCGCCTGCAGCCAGGCCAGCAGCACGGGAGCGTGGGGATCGGGCATCGGGCTTTCCTTGCGGTCGGGTTGCAGGGCTCGGCGGTCGAGCCTCAGTGCGTGATGTCCAGCGCCACCAGCAGCCGCGAGACCATGTTGTAGGCGGCCACGGTGGCCACCAGCTCCAGCACGCCCTGGGCATCCCACTCGGCCTGCAGCCGTGCCATCAGCGCCGCGGGCACCTCGATGTCGCGGGTCATCGCGTCGGTGAGCTCCAGCACCAGGCGCTCGCGCGGGCCGAACACCTCGGCCAGCGGCTGCTGCCGCACGGCCTCGATGGCGGCCTCCGGTACGCCGGCCTGCCGGGCATGCGGCACATGGGCATGGAACTCGAAGCTGGCGCGGTTGAGCACCGCCACCCGCAGGATGATGAGCTCGCGCAGATCGGCCGGCAGGCCGGTCTGGTTGCGCACCGCGGTGAGCATGCGCTCCCAGCCGGCGGCGATCGGCGGGCTGTTCAGCAGCGCCTGGTACAGCAGCGAGATGCGGCCGCGTTCGGCCAGGATGCGGGCCTCGGTCTCGGCCAGCTCGGGGCGGGTGCCGGGTTCGACGAGCGGGATGCGCGGCATCGTCATTCCACCTTGATCTTCTTGTCGCGGATCAGCCTGGCCCACTTGGCGGTGTCGGCCTTCAGCAGCGTGGCCAGCTCCTGCGGCGTGGAGGGCGCCGGTTCGGCGCCGGTGCTCAGCAGCCGCTCCTGCAGGCCCGGGTCGGCCAGCGCGCGGCGCACCGCCTTGTTCAGCGCCTCCACGGTGGCGGGCGGCGTCCTGGCGGGCACGAACAGCGCATACCAGTTGTTGGTGTCCACCCCCGGCAGGCCCTGCTCGGCCAGCGTGGGCACGTCCGGCAGCGCAGGATGGCGCCGGGTGGCGGCAATGCCCAGCGGCTTCAGCTTGCCGCCCTTCACATGGCCGATCAGGCCGGGAATGTCGCCGAAGAAGCCGCCCACCTGGCCGCCCATCACGTCGGTGATGGCTGGAGCCGCGCCGCGGTAGGGAATGTGGGTGATGGGCGCGCCGCTGGCGTCGATCAGCTGCTCGATGGCCAGGTGCGGGATGCTGCCGATGCCCGAGCTGCCCATGGCCACGGGTGGCTTGGCCTTCTTCGCATTGGCCACGAATTCGGCGGCAGTCTTTGCCGGGTCGGCCGGGTTGACCACCAGCAGCTCCACGTTGTTGACCACCAGCGAGACGGGCGCGAAGTCGCGCTGCATGTCGTAGGGCAGCTTCTCGTACAGCGAGGGATTGACCGCCGCCGCGCCCACGCTGGTGATCCACAGCGTGCTGCCGTCGGCCGGCGCGCGCATCACCTCGCTGGCGCCGATGGCGCCGTTGGCGCCGCCCTTGTTGTCGATGATGACGGTCTGCTGCAGCTCCTTGCCCAGCTGCTCGCCCAGCGCGCGGGCCACGAAGTCCACCGGCCCGCCAGGCGGGAAGGAGACGACGATGCGGGTGGTCTTGCCCGGTTGGGCCAGCACGGGGGCGGTGCCGGCCAGGGCCAGCGCGAGGAGGATGGCGGCGTTGGCCGCGCGTCGGTGAAGCGTCATGGCGTCTCCTTGTCGTTGTCGGTACGGGTGCTCAGTCGCAGCGCGCGGTCATGCCGCCGTCCACCACGATCTCGGTGCCGGTGATGAAGCGGGCCTCGTCGCTGGCCAGGAACAGCACCGCCGCGGCGGTGTCGCGGCCATCGCCCATGAAGCCCAGGGGAATGCGCTGCTGCCGCTGCGCCAGCAGCGCCTGCACGTCGCCGCCGGCGCGCTGGCCGGCCAGGCGGGCTTCCACCATCGGCGTGTGCAGCTGGCCGGGCACCACGCAGTTCACCCGCACGCCATCGCCCGCATGCTGCACGGCCACCACGCGGCTGAGCTGGATGACGCCGGCCTTGCTGGCCGCATAGGCCACCTGGGCCGCACCCGTCCAGCGCAGGCCGGAGGTGGACGAGACGTTGACGATGGCGCCGCTGCGCTGCGCCACCATCGTGGGCAGCACCTGCTTGCAGGCCAGGAAGACGCTCTTCAGGTTGAGGTCGATCTGCGAATCCCAGACCTCCTCGTCCATCTCCACCGGCCCCCCCTTGGCGGAGCCGCCCACGTTGTTCACCAGCACGTCGATGCGGCCGAAGGCACGCAGGCATTCGGCGGCCATCGCGGCCACGCCGGCGGCATCGGTCACGTCGCCGGTCCAGGGCCGGATGCGGCCGCCCAGCTCGCCGGCGCGCTGCAGCGTCTCGTCCAGCCGGGCCGCGTCGCGGTCCACCGCCAGCACCTGCGCGCCCTGCTCGGCCAGCTGCACCGCCACCGCGCGGCCATTGCCCCAGCCCGGGCCCACGCAGCCCGCCCCGGTGACGATGGCCACCTTGCCTTCGAAGCGGCGGTTCATGCCGACACCGCCACGCCGGCATCGCCGAAGCGGTACAGCCGCTGCGGGTTGTCCACCAGCAAGGCCTGTCGCTGCGCCGCGCTCGGCGCCATCTGCTCGATCAGGGACACGAGTTCTTCCTCCACCGGCAGCGGGCCGGCATGGTTGGGATGGGGCCAGTCGTTGCCCCACAGCACGCGGTCGCCATGCGCGGCCACCAGCGCCCGGGCATAGGGCAGCGCATCGGCATAGGGCGGCCCGGTGCGGGTGATGCGGTCGCAACCGCTGACCTTCACCCAGAAGCGTTCGTCGTCCAGCAGCCACTGCAGCGCGCGGAAGGCCGGCTGGTGCAGCCCGGCGCCGGCGTCGATGCGGCCGATGTGGTCGATGACCACCGGCACCGGGCTGCGGCGCAGCGCCGGGCCCAGGTCGGTCAGCAGCGCCGGATCGCCATGGATCTGCAGGTGCCAGCCCAGCGGCGCCAGCCGGGCGGCCAGCGCCAGCACCTGCTCGATGGGCGTGCCGCCGCCCAGGTGGGCCATGTAGTTGAAGCGCACGCCCCGGAAGCCGGCCGCGTCCAGCCGCTGCAGCTCGGCATCGGCCACGTCCGGCGGCAGCAGCGCGATGCCGCGGTAGTCGTGCGGCCGGGCCGCCACCGCATCGGCCGTGGCGCGGTTGTCGAAGCCGTGGCAGGCGCTCTGCACCACCACGCAGCGCTGCAGGCCCAGGCGGTCGTTCAGCGCCAGCAGCGCCTCCTTCGGCGCCTGCGCCGCGGGCACGAAGGCGCCTTCGGCATAGGGAAAGCGCTCGGGCGGGCCGAACACATGGCAGTGCGCATTGCAGGCACCGGCAGGCAGGGCGGAGGTGGGGCTCATGCTGCCGATTCTGCGCAGTCGCCCGCCAGAGCGTAACGGCATGCCGCCTATACCAGTTATGCTGATCCGCTATGGAGGAAGCAGGCGATGGACCTCAGGCAGCTGGGCTACTTCGTGGCGGTGGCGGACGCCGGCAGCTTCAGCCGCGCCGCGGTGGCGCTGAACCTGGCCCAGCCCACGCTGAGCCGGCAGATCGGCCTGCTGGAAGCCGACCTGGGCCAGCGCCTGCTGGAGCGCACCGGCCGCGGCGCCACGCCCACCGAGGCCGGCGAAGCCCTGCTGCTGCATGCACGGCTGATGCTCGATACCGCCGAGCGCGCCCGCGAGGCGATGCGCGAGCTGGCCAGCAGCCCTGGCGGACGCGTCACGGTGGGCCTGCCGCCGCGGGTGGCGGTGGGCCTGAGCGCGGCGCTGGTCACGCAGTTCCGCCAGCGCTTTCCGCGCGCGGTGATCACGGTGTCCGAAGGCCTGAGCCTGCACCTGCGCGAGTGGCTGATCGCCGGCCGGCTGGACCTGGCGCTGCTGTTCGATCCGCCGCCCTCGCCGCTGCTGGCCTGCGAGCCGTTGCTGCGCGAACCGCTGCTGCTGGTGGCGCCGGCCGGCGGACCGCGCCTGCCGCCCCGGCTGCGCTTCGCGGCGCTGGCCGGCCATCCGCTGGTGCTGCCCAGCGCGCCGAATGCCATCCGCAGCCTGGTGGACGCGGTGGCGCGGCCGCGGCGCATCGCGCTGCAGGTGGTGGCCGAGGTGGGCTCGGTGCAGACGGTGGTGCGCCTGGTGCAGCAGGGCGTGGGCTGCACCGTGCTGCCCGAGAGCGCGCTGCCGCCGCCGGGCAGTGGCGCTCCCGCGCTGCAGCGCGCGGCCATCGTGGCGCCGGCCATCCGCAACAACCTGGTGCTGGCGCTGCCCAAGGCGCGCCCGGCCATCCGGCTGGTGCGCGAGACGGCGGCGCTGCTGAAGACGCTGGACTTCCGCTCGCTGGGGGGAGGCGCCTAGGACCCTGCGCGGCAGAACCGGGTCGTTCCCAGTGCCGCATGTCACGAGGCATGCGTTGCTGTGGCATGGCTGGAAGCCATCGACCCTAAGAACCCGACCCGGTGATGCTGCTGCCGGCGGCGCGGCGATGGCCGCCGAAACGGCTTCATCCAGGCCGCCGCAGGAGGCCGTGCGGCTTCTGCCGCGCAGACGCCTAGGCGCCGGCGGCCGTCGGCGGCCGCTCGGCCACCGTCTTGCGCAGCGCCTTCAGCAGCCGCTTGCGCACCGGCTTGCGCTGGGTGGCCAGCAGCCGCATGTTGATGTCGTGCCGCTGCTCGTCATGCAGCCGCTTCCAGCCCTTGATCTCGGCACGGCTGCGGCCGCAGCCCCGGCACTGGCCGTCGTCGTCGAGCTTGCACAGGGAGACGCAGGGATTGGCGGTGAGCAGCAGCGGCACGGGCTTCCTTTCATGGGCAGGCCGTTGTCGGCAGGTTGCGTGCCTGCGCACTTGACGCTTGCTGCGCCTCACACCGCCGGCGCGGCCCGGCGGCGCTGCTCGTCCAGCACCCGTGCCACGCCGGCGTCCAGCTGCTGGAAGTCGATCGGCTTGGGCCAGTAGGCCTCCACGCCGGCCCGCAGCGCGGCATCCACGTCGTCGGGCATCGCATTGGCCGACAGCGCAATGACCCGCAACCGCGCGGTGCGGGCATCGCCGCGCAGTCGTTCGATCACCTCCAGCCCGGTCAGGTCGGGCAGCTGCATGTCCAGCAGCACCACGTCGGGCTGCAGCTCCGCGGCCAGGCACAGGCCCTGCGCGCCGGTCTCGGCCACGCGCAACTGCACCTGCGGATGGCGGGCGAACCAGTGTTCCACCAGCATCGCGTTGACCGGGTTGTCCTCCACGTACAGCACGCTGCCGGCCAGCGGGCGCGTGCCGTCGCGGGCGGGGCCGGTGGATGCGGCACCGGCGGCGGGCGCTTCCGCCTGCAGCGGCGGCACATAGGGCAGCAGCACCATCGCGGTGGTGCCCACACCCTCGCGGCTGTGCACCGTGAGCTCGCCGCCCAGGGCCTCCACCAGCCGCTTGCTGATGAACAGGCCGATGCCGGTGCCTTCGATGGAGGTCTTCTCGCGGCCCATGCGGTTGAAGGCCTGGAACAGCTTGTCCAGCTGCGCGGCCGACATGCCCTGGCCGTTGTCGCTGACCTGCAGCCGCACGGTGTCGGCCTCGCGCCGCACCGACAGCGCCACATGCCCGCCCGGCCGGTTGTACTTGATGGCGTTGGACACCAGGTTCAGCAGCACCTGGCGCAGCCGCACCGGGTCGGTCCGCACCAGCAGCCGCTCGTCGGTCGAGAAGTCGAGGTGGAAGCCGATGTGCCGCTCGGCCGCGGCCGGCTCGCTGAGCTGCGCCACGTTGGCCATCTTGGCCATCACGTCCACGTCGGCCATCTCCACCGTCATCTCGCCGGATTCGATGCGCGAGACATCCATCAGGTCATCGATCAGCCGGCGCAGCTGGTGGCCGGCCGACAGCACATGGCCCAGGTAGTCGGGCAGCCGCTCCGGCCGCCCTTCGTCCAGCGCGCTGCGGCACAGCTGGGCGAAACCCAGCACTGCATTCAGCGGCGTGCGCAGCTCATGGCTCACGTGGGACAGGAAGGTGGTCTTGGCCCGGCTGGCCGCCTCCGCCGAGGCGAGTGCCGCACGCGACTGGCGGTGGCGGTCCAGCTCCAGGCCCAGCGAGATCTCGCGGCCCAGCTCGGCCAGCAGCGCCAGCATGTCGTCGTCGTAGGCATCCTCCTCCGGCCCGAACAGCGTCAGCGCGCCCAGCTGTTCCTGCCCCACCACCAGCGGCACCGCGGCCACCGGCCGCCAGCCGGGCGTGCGCTCGGCCAGCACGCGGCCCTGGCGCAGCACCTGCTCGGTGACCTGCGCATGGCCGCCGCCCCAGCGCTTGGCGATGTCGATGGCCTGGGCCACGCTGGCCGCATGGCGCGAGGTGACCACGCGCGCTTGCTCGCCTTCCTTCACGGTGATCCAGGCATAGCTGGCCAGGCCGCTGTCCATGCAGGCGCGGCACACCTCGTCGAACAGCGCCTGCGCCGTCGCCTGGCGTGCGATGGCCTGGCCGGTGGCCGACAGCGTCTCGTAGAAGCGGCGGGCCCGCACCGCCCGCCGCTGCGATTGCAGCAGCTGCGCCGCGCGCTCCTGGTTGCGGTCCATCAGCCGGTTGAATTCCAGCGCCACCTCGCCGAACTCCCCGGGCAGCCGCACGTCGGCCCGCACGTCGGTGGCACCCGCATGCAGGCGGCGTGCGGTGTCGGCCACGCTGCTGAGCGCCATCGTCAGCCGCCGCGCGGCCAGCGAGGCGGCGCCCAGCCCCAGCCCGATGGCCAGGCCTGCCGCTCCGAGGCCACGCAGCGCGGCGGCGTTGGCCTCGTGGTAGACCTGGGCGGCCGGCATGCCGGCGGCGGCCTCCAGACCGAAGCGCGGCAGCCGGGTGAGCGCGAACGCCCGCCGGCTGCCGTCCACGCCGATGGCCACCTGCACCGGCGCCGAGGGCAGTTCGCCGGGCGTGAGCAGGGTATGCGGCACCGGCTGGCCCACCCAGCGGGCCGGCTCCGGATGGCGGGCCAGGAACACCCGACGGTCCTTGCGGATGGCCACCGAGTGGCCCGGCTCCGTGGCCAGGCTGGCGAGGGATTCGATCAGCGGCTGCAGGTCCAGCGAGACGGCCAGGAGGCCCACCTTGATGCCCGCGTTGTCCACCACCGGCAGCGTCATGTACACCACCCACAGGCCGCTGAGCGGCCCGCGCAGCGGATCGCTCAACCACACGCGGTCGGCGGCCATGCCGGCGATGAACCACGGATGCTGGCCGAACTGCGTGCGGCCGCGGTGACCCGCCGAGGTGCAGACCGCGGTGCCCGAGGCGTCGAACAGGCCGATGTTGGTGTAGGCGGCGCTGGAGCCGGCCACGCCGGCCATCAGGCTCTCGCAGGCTTCCGGGTCCAGCAGGCGCAGGCGCTGGCGGCTGGCCATGAAGGTCAGCAGGTGCTCGGCCTTCTCCAGCGCATCGCGCACCCGCGCGGCGGCCACGTCGGACCGCTGCTTCAGCAGCGCATAAGTGCGCTGCTCGGCCTGCCGGCGCTCGTCGCGGATGGACAAGGCCAGCAGCACCAGCAAGGGCGTGGCCACCGCCAGCACGATGAGCCACAACCGGGACCGCAGGTAGCGGTGCCGTGGCCCACGGGATGCTGCGGGATGTTCCACCATGCTTGTCGTCCCCTGGAGGCAGGGCACGGCAAGCCACGTGCCTGCCGGGTCACAGCATCATGCCACCCGACACCTCGATGCGCTGGCCGGTCATCCAGCGGTTGCCCTCGGCCAGCAGCGCCGCCACCGCGGCGCCAATGTCGTCCGGCTGGCCCACCCGGCCCATGGCCGTGGCCGCGGCAAGCTGCGCATTCAGCGCGGCATCGTCGCGCACCGCGCCGCCGCCAAAGTCGGTGGCGATGGCGCCCGGCGCCAGCGTGTTCACCGCGATGCCGCGCGGGCCCAGCTCCCTGGCGAGGTAGCGGGTGAGCACCTCCACGCCGCCCTTCATCACCGCATAGGCCGCATAGCCCGGGAAGCTGAAGCGTGCCAGCCCGCTGGACACGTTGACGATGCGGCCGCCATCGGCCAGCAGCGGCAGCAGCGCCTGGGTGAGGAAGAACGGGCCCTTGAGATGCACCCGCGCCAGCTCGTCGAACTGCTGCTCGGTGGTGCCTTCGAAGGACGCATGCACGCCCATGCCGGCGTTGTTCACCAGCGCATCGAAATGCGTGCGCTGCCAGGTGGCGCGCAGCGCCTGCCGCACCTGTTCGGCGAAGGCCGGGAAGCGGCTGGCCTCGCCCACGTCCAGCTGCAGGGCCACCGCGCGGCGGCCCAGCGCCTGCGCCTGCGCCACCACCGCCTGTGCATCGGCCTGCTGGCGCTGGTAGGTGAGGATGAGGTCGATGCCCTGCGCCGCCAGCGCCAGCGCGCTGCTGCGGCCCAGGCCGCGGCTGCCGCCGGTGATGAGGGCGATGCGGGAAGAGGTGTCGGTGGTTGCGTTCATGGGGTGCTCCTTGCGTGGGATGCAGCCACTGTAGGTGTCCGCCTCCTGCGAATAAAGCCGGCATTGCGGGCCACACTGTTCTGGCAAGGCGGACAATGCACCGCATGCAATTCGATGAACTGCGCATCTTCGAGCGGGTGGCGGTGCTGGGCAGCTTCACCCGCGCGGCAGAGCACCTGGGTCTGGCCAAGGGCCGCGTGTCGGCGTCGGTGCAGCAGCTGGAGGCCAGCGTGGGCACGAGGCTGCTGCAGCGCACCACCCGGCAGGTGAAGCTCACCACCGATGGCGAGGCCTTCCTGGGCCGCTGCCAGGAGCTGCTGGCCGATGCCGAGCAGCTGCATGCGATGTTCCAGCCCGCGGCCAGCGGACTGCAGGGCCGGCTGCGCATCGACCTGCCGGCCACGCTGGCGCGTGAACTGGTGATCCCCCGGCTGCCGGAATTCCTGGCCGCCCATCCGCTGCTGGAAGTGGCGCTGAGCACCACCGACCGCCGGGTGGATCCGGTGCAGGAAGGCTTCGACTGCGTGCTGCGCGTGGGCCCGCTGCACGATGCCGAGCTGGTGGCGCGGCCGCTGGGCCACCTGGCCATGTGGAACCTGGCCAGCCCCGACTACCTGCGTCGCCATGGCCTGCCGCGCACGCTGGCCGACCTCGCGCAGCACCGGCTGGTGCACTATGCGGGCAACCTCGGCCTGCAGGGTGCGGGCTTCGAGCATGTCGAGCAAGGCGTGGCGCGCCTGGTGCCCATGGCCAGCAGCATCGTGGTCAACGGCACCGATGCCTACCAGGCCGCCTGCCTGGCCGGCCTGGGCCTGATCCAGGCGCCGGTGCATGGCACGCGGGCGCTGGTGCAGGCCGGTCGGCTGGTGGAAGTGCTGCCCCAGCACACCGCCGCGCCGATGCCGGTGAGCCTGCTGTATCCACACCGCCGGCACCTGGCGCCGCGGATGCAGGCGGTGCTGCAATGGCTGGCGCAGCTGGTGTCGCCCTGGCTGGCCGCGATGGGCCAGGCGCCAGCAGACGGCAAAAAGGCGCGCCACCGGCCCCGCAAGGCCGGTTGACGCGCCCCTGGCCCGCCCGACGGGCGGGCGGGAATCAGCGCTGGCCGGACTGGCCGCTGCCGCCTTGCTGGCTGCCGCGGTTGCCGCTCTGGTCGCTTTCGCTGCCCATACGGCGGCCCATGTCCTGGCCTTCCTGGCTGCCCTGGCCGCCTTGCTGGCCGCCTCGCTGCTGGCCCTGGTCCTGCTGCCCCGGCCGCTGGCCCTGGCCCTGGCCTTGGCCTTGGCCCTGCTGCGAACCGCCCTGGCCGCCGCTCTGGCTCTGCTGCCCGGGATTGCTGCCCGACTGGCTGGCCTGCTGCACGCCGCCGATGTTCTGCTGGCTCTGCTGGCCCTGGCCCGAGCTCTGCGACTGGGACTGCTGGCCGCCCTGGCGACTGAGGTCGTCATGGTTGTTCTGGCTCATGTCTGTCTCCTTCGTTGGCACCGGCCGATCGCCGGCCCGGCCATGCGGCAAGCCACGTTCCCGCTGCGCGCATGCGCCGGGCGTGCCGGATGCCCGCAACAACGGCCGCGCGAAGGCGGCCCGCAGTTCCTAGAATCGCGGCCGCGCCAACTTGCGCTTTTTTCTCCATAACTCCGAAAGAACCTCACGATGGCTACCGCCAAGAAGATCCCGGCCCAGAAGACCGCGCCCGCCAAGAAGGCGCCCGTTGCCAAGAAGGCTGCGGCCCCTGCAGCGGCCAAGAAGGCCCCGGCCGCCAAGAAGGCCGCACCGGCCGGCGGCGCGATGAAGCCGATCAAGGCTGCGTTCAACAAGACCAGCCTGCTGGCCCACCTGGCCGAGACCTCGTCGGTCGACCCCAAGGCCGTGAAGGCCGTGCTGGCCGCGCTGGAAGCCACGATGCTGGCTTCGCTGAACAAGAAGGCCGTGGGCGAGTTCACGCTGCCCGGCCTGCTGAAGATCTCGGCCGTGGCCGTGCCGGCCAAGAAGAAGCGCACCGGCATCGACCCCTTCACCAAGCAGGAACGCGTGTTCGCCGCCAAGCCCGCTTCGGTCAAGCTGAAGGTGCGCTCGCTGAAGAAGCTGAAGGACGCGGCACTCTGATGCCGCCGGCCCCGCGGGATGCGGGGCCGCTTGTGTTCAGGGCGGCAGCCGTTCCAGGCCGCGGCCCGGCGTGATCAACGCCACCGATTCCATCTGCCCGCCCCGGGCCCGCAGCACCGCCACGCCTTGTGGCGGCTGCTGGCGCGCCGCTTCCGCCATGGTCCTGAAGGGGCTGCAACGAAAGCGGTTGCAGGTCTCCGAGCGCCGCTCGCGCGGCAGGGCGCAACCCTGCTGCGTGTGGTACAGGCAGGAACCCTGCACATGCGCAGCCGGCAGCGCCGCCACGTAGAAGGCCACGGCATCCTCGGGCCGCGCACCGGGATGCTCGGCCAGCCAGTCCGTCAACGCACCTTCGTGCAGGAAGGCATGGTCGTCGCGGCCGGCGGTGCAGCAGCGGCCGCCGCAATGGCCGCACAGCTGGCCGCCCATCGCGGCGATCGGGCCGGAACCTGCGTCGGCTTCGTCGGCCTCCATGGCCGGCAGCTCGGGCTGCTGCGCGGGCTGGCGGGCGATGTCGGCCAGCGCCTGCGCGAAGTCCTGACGCTGCGCCTCGGTCGTGTCGGCCAGCGTGGTGTCGAAAGGCAGCAGCCATACCGGCTCGCGCACCGGGCGCGGCGGCTGCAGCGCCCGCACCTGGTCCATCGCGGCCTGGGTGAAGGCCTGGCGCTGGGCCTCGATGCGCCCGGCCTCGGTGCGACCGCGGCAGGCCGCATGGCGGCACACGGTCAGGCCGCGCAGGCGGTCGGGCGCTTCCAGCGGGCGCTGGCACAGGCGGCAGCGCATCAGGCCTGCGCCACCACGTTGCCCGGCAGGCCGAAGCCGGCCACGCCGCCCTGTCGCATCACGCCGTCCACGCAGCGCATCGGGCCGGTGCTGCCGTGCGCATAGATGAGCATGCCGCTGTCGGCGTCGTAGTTGAAGCGCTCGGCGGGGCTGTAGAGCACGTCGTTGAACTCGGCATCGCTCATGCGCGGCGGGCGCTTCAGGCCGGGCGGCGTGGCACCGGTCCAGCGCTCGGTGCGCCACTGCCAGCCGGTGCTGCGCACGTTGCGCGTGCTGAGCTGCAGCACCTCCATCGTCGTCGTCTGCCGGCCTTCGTAGAAGTACACCGCGTTCAGCGGCGGCACGTAGTCGAAGCCGGCCATGTAGCCGCCATGCGGCATGCGCCGCGGCGGCGGGGCCTGCGCCATCAGCACCGGGAAGCCGCTGGCCATGTCCAGCATGTAGAAGCCCATGGGCGTGGCCGCATTGGCATGGCCGCCCTGCGCCAGGATGATGTCCAGCGCCTCGATGTAGCGCAGGCCGATGTAGCGCACCGCGGGCAGCGCGGCCGCGCCCTCCTCCCGGCGCATCCGGTGTGGCTTGAGCAGCCGCGGCACCGGCTCGTCCAGGTCCTCGTACCAGCATTCCAGCTGGCCATGCTTGAAGTGCCACAGCCGGTTGCGGCGGGTGTCGCGGCAGAACGCGTTGTTCTCCATCGCGCCCATGGCCACCGGTGGGCTGCGGGTGCCGCGCTGCACCACGCCCGTGGCCAGGTTCATGTGGTGGCGCAGCACCGGCAGCGGGTTGCCGCCGGTGGGGCTGTTGGTGTCGTTGCCCCATTGCAGCGCGCCGATGATCAGCGCGCCTTCAGGCCCCACGCTGGGCGACGGTGGGCAGTAGGCCACCATCTTGTAGGTGTGCGAGGCCAGGAAGATGCGCGAGCCCTGGTGGTCGTAGTCGAACCACACCGGGTCGCGGCGGTCGCGCGCCGGATCGTGGTCTCGGTCGGCATTGGCCTTCAGCGTGCGAAAGCCCGTCCAGTCGCTGTACTCGGGCACGTTGCCAGGCCAGCCGATGAAGCCGTAGCGCCGCGTGCGGGCCTTCCACTGCAGCGCGGTCACCGCCACCGCGGCGCCATGGCCGCCGCCATGCCACAGCTGCACGAAGCCTTCGGGGTGGTCCTTGGCGGCGGCGCCGAAGCTCCACGACTGCGTCATGCTGTCGATCATGTTCTGGTTGTAGTAGCTGTTGAACCAGCGGCCGCTGGCCTGCCGGCGCTCGGGGTCCACGTCCTCCAGGCCGTTGAGGTTGATGATGTGCACCTCCCCGGGCGGCGAGCGGAAGCGCTCCCAGGTGCTGGCCGGCACCGCGGCAGCAGCCGCCACCGCGCGGGCCGGCGCGGCGGTGGCCTGGGTGCTGCGGCAGCACACCAGCACCCGCTGCGTGCGGATGGCCGCGCCGAGTTCGCCGAAGTTGGATGCCGCACGCAGGCGGCCCAGGGCGGCCGCGGTGCCATCGGCGCCGTGGCGGTCGCATTCGTCCAGCGCCATGTGCAGCTGGCCCCACAGGCCGGTGGGGTCGGGGTAGTCGCCGAAGGCCAGCGGACCGGCCACGCCGGGGTTGTCGAAGCCCACCGCATTGCGGAACACCTCGCCCCAGTGCCGGCACCAGGGGCCGGTGCCGCGCTCGAAGTCCACCTTCAGCGGGTCCACGTCGGCCGGCGAAGGCGACATCACCGGCGCCGAGCCGCCCGGCCCGTTGGGGTCGGCCTGCTGGCCGCTCTGGTGCACGTACAGGAACTCCTGCGGGCCGGTGCCGCCCAGCCGGCCGATGGTGCCCTTGGCCAGGTAGGCGAACACCTGGGCCATGCGCTGGTGGGTGGCGGCATCGCCCGCTGCACGTGCGGCCAGGCCCAGGCCCCAGGCGCCCACCAGGAAGTCGTGCTGCCAGGTCTGCAGCGCCACGCCCGCGCCGAACTGCGGGATGGTGCCGAAGGGGTTGTTGGGCTGGGCCACCACGCGCTGCCAGTAGAAGTCCACGTTGGCCTTGACCGCGCGCCGGAACTCGCGCTGCAGCGGATGGCCGTCGGGCGTCACCACCGCGGCCATGAACAGCGTGCGCAGGTACCAGGCGATGCCGCGCAGCTGGTGGTGGCTGTACAGGCACAGGCCGTCGGTGCGGTTGCGCGACATGCCCACCGACAGGAAGTTGGCCGTCGCCTGGAACTGGCACTGCTCCATCAGGTAGTGGCGGCCGCTGGCGCGGTAGGCGCCATAGGGCGGCGCGGGCGAATGGCTGATGGCGTAGTAGTCGTCGCCGGCCGGCATCGCGCCGCTGGGCACCGGCGTGTAGGTCAGCGTGTGGAAGGTGTCCAGCCCGCCGATGTGGTGCGAGCCCTGGGCCTGCCCGGCGATCTGCGTGGTGGGATGCTGGCTGAAGGCCACCGGCCGGCCGGTCTTCTCGTCGCGGTAGTGGATGGCGTAGCGGCCCCAGGACCACGCCTGGCGCAGCATGGATTCATAGGCCAGCGGATCGTCGGACACCAGGTAGGCCACCTCCCAGCCGGGCTGCGGGCCGATGCCGTCGTAATGCGCGCCGCCGTACATGCCGTTGCGGAACAGGCCCAGCTGGAAGGGCTGGAAGGCCGTGTTGGCCGCACCGGTCCAGCGCGGGTAGTCCACGCCGGGGTCGGGCCGCACCGTCTTGCCGCTGGCCACCAGGTAGGCGCGCGACTGCTTGGGCGCCACCCGCGGTTCGTCGGTGTTCCAGTAGCCCAGCATGCTGCCGTCGATCAGCGGCGTGCGGGTGTGATGGCCGATGCCCAGGCGGCGGTCGAAGCAGGTGCGGCCATCCATCTTCACGATGAAGCGCGCCGCCTTGTGCGCGGGCCCGGCCACCATCAGCCAGCCGTTCTCCACATAGGGAAACACCTCCACCTCGCCGCCGGCATGCAGGCACACCTCCAGCCGCATCTGCAGATGGGCATCGCTGCCGGCCGGCTGGGCATAGATCCACGAGGACATGCGCGGCCCGCTGATCCAGGTCTCCAGCGGCCGCAACCAGGCATCGCCCGACCACAGCGCCGTGCCGAGGCCCTCGGCCTCGATGCTCAGCTGCAGCCCGGTGCGCTGCAGGTCGGCCGGTGTCAGCGGTGCTGCGCTGGCGGGCGCCGCGCCGCGGCCGCGGCCGATGCGCAGCACCGTGGGCATGCCGGCCTGCAGGTCGGCCTGGCCGGCGATGACGGCGAAGTCCACCGAGCCGTCGTCATGCCGGTTCTTCACCGTGGCCTGGGCCTGTGCACCGTCGACCACGATGTGGTCGCCAGCCGGCAGATCGCCCGGCTTGAAGCTGAAGCCCGCCATGAACGGCGCCGCGCGCCGTGCGACCGGGCTGCGCAGCGCCAGCGTGCTGACGGGGATGACGGCCGCGACCGCCGGTGCCGCCGCGGCCAGCGCGGGCGTGCCCACCGCGCTGCCGGCAAAGGCCGACAGCAGCGCACGGCGCAGGGCCGAGAAAACCGGTGCTTGCTTCATGCGCCGCATTGTGGGCGGGCGCGGGCGCCGCCGGGCAGACGCTAGACTGCCTCCATGGCCGATGCCGTCGTGCTCCAGCTGATCGCCACCGCCACCGCGCTGCGGGCCACGCATCCGCGCGTGCCGGCCCTGGACGTGCTGGACCTGGCGATGCAGGGCCACCATGGCGCGCACTTCAACACCGACGCCCCCGGCGAGCCCTGGGACGACTGGCTGGACCCACCCAGCCCGCTGGCCCGGCTGCTGCGCGATGCCTTCGCGCCGCACCTGGCCGACGATCCCTACTTCACCCACAACATCTGGACCGCCTGCGACGCGGCCGGCGTGCTGCTGGCCACCACCTGGGACGAGCAGGTGCTGCATCCCTTCGCCACCCGCTACCGGCTGTGGGAACCCTGAGCACCGGCATGGCGGCCCGCACCACTTCCTATGGCGTGATCGTCTCCGACGAGCAGGGCCAGGTGCTGCTGGCCCATGCCACCGGCAGCCGCTGGTGGGACCTGCCCAAGGGCGGCGCCGAACCCGGCGAGACACCGCGCCAGGCCGCCGTGCGCGAGGTGCTGGAGGAAACCGGCCTGGTGCTGGCGCCCGCCTCGCTCACCGAGATCGGCCTGCTGGCCTACCGGCCGCAGAAGAGCCTGCACCTGTTCCGCACGCAGCTGCCGGCCAGCCAGTGCGACCTGTCCGGCTGCGCCTGCACCAGCTTCTTCCCGCACCACCGCACCGGGGCGATGACGCCCGAGGTGGACGCCTGGCGCTGGGCCGCGCCCACCGAGCTGCCGGTGCTGTGCGCGCCGGCCATGGTGCGGCTGCTCGCCGCGCTGGGCGTGTGCCCGCCAGCACCCGACCAGGCCTGAGAACCTGAGGCGGCCCGCCGCTCAGCGGCTGCCGCGCGGCTCGGCGTTGTTGATGCGCACCCTGAACTTGCCCTCGCGCATCGCCTTCTCGCGCGCGGCCACCTTGGCCTTCAGCGCGTCGGGCACCTTGTCCTCGAAGGTGCCCAGCGGCGCCAGCTCGCCGCCGCCCACCTTCATCATCGAATAGCGGGCGTAGTCCTCGGCCTTGAACTTGCCGGCCTTCACCGCGGCCAGCGCGGCGTCGATGGCGGGCTCCATGTTCCACAGCGCGGAGGCCACCACCGTCTCGGGGTACTTGTCCTGCGTGTTGATCACGTTGCCGATGGCCAGCACCTTGCGTTCCTTGGCGGCGTCGGCCACGCCGAAGCGCTCGGCATACAGCACGTCCACGCCCTGGTCGATCATCTGGAAGGCGGCCTGCTTGGCCTTAGGCGGGTCGAACCAGCTGTCGATGAAGGTGACGTGGAAGCGCACCTTCGGATCGACGTCGCGCGCCCCGGCCATGAAGGCATTCATCAGCCGGTTGGCCTCGGCGATCGGATGGCCGGCCACCAGGCCGATGCGGCCGCTCTTGCTCATGCCGGCGGCGATCATGCCGGTGAGGAAGGCGGGCTCGACGATGTAGTTGTCGAACACCGCGAAGTTGGGCTTCTGCGGCCGTGCGCTGCTGCCCATCAGGAAAGCCGTCTTGGGATGCTTGCGCGCCACCTTGCGCGCCAGCTCCTCGACCGCGAAGGCATCGCCCACGATCAGCGCATGGCCCTGCTCGGCATAACCCGACAGCACCCGCTCGTAGTCGGCCGCGGCCACGTTCTCGCTGAACACGTAGTCGATCTCGCCCCGGGCGGCGGCGGCCTTCAGGGCCTTGTCGATGCGGCCCACCCACAGCTGGCCCACGGGCACGGTGTACACGGCCGCCACCTTCACCTTGGCCTGCGCGGCCGACGGGCGGTGGGCAAGCGCCAGGAACAGGCCGGCGGCGGCTGCAGCGGCAAGGGCCTGGCGACGGGATAGCGACATGCAAACTCCAACGAACAGTACGGGATGACCCTGCCATTGTGGCCCGGTGATGCCGCCCGCCGAGGGTGGCGCAGGTGTTTCGGGTTGTTGGCGACACCGGCGCCGCGCCGGGGCGCAGCTTGTATAACGCGGGCCGCACCAGGAGCCCCGATGACCGCGAACCGCCCCCTGCCCCTTCCTCCGCCCCGGCCGGCGCGCCACCGCCGGCTGCAGGCCGGCCTGTGCAGCGCCGCGGCGCTGTGGCTGGCCGGCTGCGCCAGCGCGCCCCGGCCCGCGGCCGACATCACCGCGCCCCCGCTGCCCGCCACCGTGGATGCGGCCAGCCTGCAGCCCACCGCCCCGCCCTCGCCGGCCGAGGCGGCAGCCCAGGCGGCCGAGGCCGGGCGGCGACTGCGGCTGCTGATGGACGCCAGCGACGAGGCGGCCCTGGCCCGCGCGCCGGTGCTGGCGCTGTACCGCGGCGACACCCGACGCGCGGCGCAGCACGGCCTGTTCGGATCGGCCACCGAGGTGGCCATCGAGCGCGAGGCCGCGCAGACCGACCTGGCCCTGCTGGCCACCGTGCCGCGCGAGCGGCTGACGGCCGACGACCGCGCCATCCACGACACCTTCGAATGGGCGCGGCAGGATGCGCTGGCCGCCCACTCCATGCCGGCGGCGGGCTTCTGGCCACTGCTGATGCTGGACCACTTCAATGGCTGGCATCTCGCCTTTGCCGAGCTGTCCTCCGGCCAGGGCGTGGCACCCTACCGCACGGTGGAAGACTACGAGAACGGCCTGGCACGGCTGGACGGCTTCGTCGCCTGGCTGGACATGGCCGCCGACCGCATGCGCGAAGGCCAGCGCAACGGCATCGTTCTGCCGCGCCTGGTGGCGCAACGGGTGGTGACGCAGTTCGAGCTGCTGGCCGGCCAGGGCGCCATCGACTCGCCCTTCTACGGCCCCATCCGCAGCCTGCCGGCCGCCTTCTCCGCGGCGGACCGGGAGCGCCTGACCCGCCAGTACACCGAGGCCATCGAGGACAGGCTGCGGCCCGCGCTGCAGCGCACGCAGGCCTTCCTGGCGGGCAGCTACCTGGCCAGCGCCCGCGACAGCGTGGGCCTGTGGGCCCTGCCGGGCGGCGCCGACTACTACGCGCAGCTCATCCGTTCCCGCACCACCACCGGCCTGGACGCCCGCACGGTGCACCAGCTGGGGCTGTCGGAGGTGGAGCGCATCCGCGGCCGCATGCAGGCGGTGATGCAGGAAGTGGGCTACGGCGGCACGCTGGCGCAGTTCCTGGAGTGGCTGCGCACCGATGCCCGCTTCGCGCCGGCATCGGCCGAGGCGCTGGCGCAAGGCTATGCCGGGATCGGCCGGCGGGTGGATGCGGCGCTGCCGCGGCTCTTCGATGCGATGCCGCGGACGCCGCTGGCCCTGCGGCCCACGCCCGACTGGCAGGCCGCCACCGCCGCCGGCGGGCACTATGTGCCAGGATCGCTGAGCACCGGCACGCCGGGCGTGTTCTTCTTCAACACCCATGAGCTGCCCAGCCGCCGCACCTGGGAGATGGAGACCCTGTACCTGCACGAGGCCAACCCCGGCCACCACTTCCAGGGCTCGCTGGCGGCGGAGGACGAGCGGCTGCCCAAGCTGCTGCGCTACGAAGGCAACACCGCCTATGCCGAGGGCTGGGCACTGTATGCGGAGAGCCTGGGCCCGGCGCTGGGCCTGTTCACCGATCCATACCAGCGCTTTGGCCACTACGACGCCGAGATGCTGCGCGCACTGCGGCTGGTGGTGGACACCGGCCTGCATGCCTTCGGCTGGAGCCGCGAGCAGGCCATCGACTACATGCTGGCCCACTCGGCCATGTCCCGCATCGATGCCACTGCCGAAGTGGAACGCTACATCGTCAATCCCGGCCAGGCGCTGGCCTACAAGGTGGGTGCGCTCACCATCGCGCAGCTGCGCGAGCGGGCGCAGCAGGCATTGGGACCGCGCTTCGACCTGAAGGCCTTCCATCGCCAGGTGCTGGGCACCGGCGCGCTGCCGATGCTGGTGCTGACGGCCAAGATCGACGCCTGGATCGCGGCGCAGCAGGGCCGCTGACGGCCGCGGCGGCCGCGCTTCACACCGCGGGCGGCAGGTCCACCCGGACCGAGCCGCGGCCGGCCGCCTTGGCCTGGTACATCGCGCGGTCGGCACGCTGCAGCAGCTGGTCCGGCGTGCCGGGCTGCCCGTCGTGCAGGGCGATGCCCACCGACACGCCCACCTGCAGGCAATGCGCATCCAGGGCCACCGGCTCGCTCACCGCGGCCACCAGCCGCTGCGCCAGGGCCACGGCCGGGGCCGCCTCGCGCACGCCCTGCAGCAGCACCGCGAACTCGTCGCCGCCCATGCGGGCCACCAGGGTGGCTTCGCCGGCGGCGTCGCGCAAGCGGGCCGCCACCGCGGCCAGCATGCGGTCGCCCACCGCATGGCCCAGCGAATCGTTGATGGCCTTGAAGCCATCGAGATCCAGGTACATCACCGCCAGGCCGTCCTGGCCGTCGGCGCAGGCCTGCAGCGCCTGCGCCAGCCGCTCCATCAGCACCGCGCGGTTGGCCAGCGCGGTCAGCGCATCGTGGCTGGCCACATGGCGCAGCAGGGCTTCCTGCCGCTTGCGCTCGGTGATGTCGGTGTAGGTGCGCAGCACGCCGCCGCCATCGATGGGCACGCTGCGCACCTCGATCACGCGGCCGTCGGGTCGCAGCCGGTCGTAGCTGTGCGGCTGGTCCAGGATGCCGCCCTGCCGCACGAAGTCCTGCAGCTCGGGCGGGCTGGCCGAGAACTCCTGCACCGACCACTGGTAGGCCAGCACCTCCTCGAAAGGCGGCCGCGCAGCCATCAGCGCCGGCGGCAGGTCCAGCAGCTCGATCGCACGGCGGTTGCACACCTCCACGATGCGCTTGGCGCTGACCATGATCACGCCCTGCTGCATGCGCTCCAGCGCGGCTTCCAGCAGGGCGGACTGCTCGCGCAGCGCCTCGGGCGGGGGCGGCTGCCACAGCTGCAGCCGGCCCATGCCCGGCCAGGGCAGCTCGGTGTCGGGCGCCGGCAGCGCACCGGCGGCGGGGCCCAGGCGCTGCCGCCAGGCCGTGTTGTGCAGCATCACCGTGCCATGGTCGTCACGCAGGCAGGCGGCCACGCCGATCCGGTCCAGGGACGCCAGCACCGATGCCACGAGCGGCTGCTCCAACGACGTGCCCCCTTCCACCCGCCAAGACCTCCGGCTGTGCGCAAAGCCGGCAAGACTAGTGCACCCGGGCGGGCGGCCGCAAGCCGGCGCACAAGCCACTGCGGACCACAGCCTGTTACAGCGGCGGGCGTGCGTCCTGCAGCGTGCGCTGGTACCAGTCGCGCAGCAGCGCCGCCTCGAAGGCATAGCGGCTGGCATCGGCGGCGGCCAGGCGGCGGTCCAGGTAGGCCAGGTCGGACAGCTGCTGCTCGCCCTGGGCCTGCACGCTGCCGCCGCGCAGCAGGCTGTAGCGCAGCTGCAGGCGCGGCCAGGTGGCACCGCGCAGCACCCGCAGCTCGCGCCCGGTGCGCGTGGGCTGCAGCTCGCCGGCCAGGTCCACGTCCAGCAGTTCCAGCGTCAGCTGGTCGCCGGGCTGCAGGCTGCGCTGCACCAGGGGCTGCAGCGCCTGCTCCAGCGCCTGGCGCAGTGCTTCCAGCTCGTCGGCGCCGGGCTGGCGGCGGCCGTGGCCGGCATCGGAAAAGCGCTCGGGCGCCACCAGTCGCAGCGACAGCTGCGGTGCCTCGGGCGGCGCCGCCCGCGCAGCTCCGGTGGTGGCGAGGACGAAGGCCGTCGCCACGAAGGCGACGGTCCGGTGCAGGGTCTGGATCATGGAAACCTCCTTGCGCTAACGGCGCGCCAGCGAGCCCTTGAGCACCCGCACCAGCTCCTGCTGCAGCAACGGCAGGCTGAGCGGCTTGGTGATCAGGCCGGCCATGCCGGCCGCGGCCACGCGATCGTCATCGTACTGGCCGGCGGTGGCCGCCAGGATGGGAAACGGCGCCAGCCGGCCCACGCGCTGCAGCGCCTGCAGCTGCCGCGTCGTCTCGAAGCCGTCCATCGGATGCATGTCGATGTCCATCAGCACCGCCTGCGGCGGCTGGCGTTCGCAGGCCGCGATGGCCTCCAGCCCGCCGGGCACCAGCACCGCATCGAAGCCGGCATGCGCCAGCAGCGCGCCGGCCACGATGCGGGTGGTCTCGTCGTCGTCCACCACCAGCACCTGCGGCACGGCCAGCTGCGGCAGCAGCGTGGGCGGATCGCCCGGCGGACCGTCGCCATGCAACGCCCGCGTGGCCAGCAGCAGCTCGTTGGCCGAGACCGGCACCACATGCAGGTGCAGCTCGGGCCGGTGCTGCTGGCGCACGATGGTGGCGGAGCCCGACAGCACGCCGAACATGCGCTGGGTGCCCGCGGGCAGCGCCTGCCACAGCCGCAGCGCCTCGTCGGCGGTGTCGGCCTGCGACTCCAGCACCACCACGCGCGCGGGCATGGGCTGGCCATCGCCCAAGGCCTGCAGGGCCGCCGTGCAGGACTCGAAGCGGCGGGTCTGCCATCCCAGGCGCTGCAGCCGGGCCGCCAGCGGCGCGCCTGGATGCGGCGGCGCGGCCACCAGCCAGGCCATGGCGCCGCGCGCATCGGCATCGGCCGGCTGCAGCCGGCCCGGCACCACCAGCCGCGCATGGAACATCACATGGTGGGCCCGGCCCTCCGCGCCGTTGAGCAGCCGCGTGCTGTCGCTGCGCAGCCCGGGCAGGCCCCAGGGCCGCTGGCGCCGGTGCACGAAGGCGTCCAGCGCCGCGGTGCCGGCCGGCCATTGCGGAGGTGGCAGCGCATCCGAGCTGGCCAGCCGCAGGTCCAGCTGCAGCAGCCCCGGGTCCTGCGGCAGCGCCTCGGCCGAGGACACCGCCACGATGAAGCCACCCGGCCGCACCGCCTGTGCGAAGCCATGCATCACGCGGTACAGGGTGGCCTGCAGCACCGGCACCTTCACCTGCAGCTGCGTGGGCGGGCAGTCGCAATCGAAATGCACCTGCCAGCCGCGGCGGATGCAATCGGCCACCACCGGCCGCGCAGCCAGCGTGAAGACCTCGCCCCAGTCGATGTCGATGCCCTGTGCCGCGTCAATCCACATGCATGCCGCCCGCCCGCCGGCCGCCACCTGCCGCCATGCGGTCTTGCCGGCAAAGCGCTTGCCCGCCGCGGCATGCGCCATGTCAACAGGGGGGGCCGTGGCGGCGATAGGATGCACCGGACCGCCACTGCAGGAGAGAGCACATGCACACCACCATGCTTCACCGCGGCCAGTGGGCGGCCCGGTGGCCGCTGCCGCTGCTGGCCATGCTGCTGGCGCTGCTGGCCTGCCTGCCGGCGCAGGCCCAGCGCCATGACGAAGGCGACGGCTGGCGCATCCTGCAGGCACGCTACGGCACCGCCGAACGCCATGTGGACGTGACGGACCGCCTGCGCGAACTGGCACGCGAGGACCGCGGCTTCAAGCTCACCAACAAGACCTTCGGCATCGACCCCGACCCCGGCCGCGTGAAGACGCTGCGCATCCACGCCCGCGGCAGCGATGGCCGCACCCGCACCTTCGAATACCGCGAAGGCAGCCAGGTGGACGGCGGCCGGTTCGCCGGCTGGTCGGGCGGCGGCTGGGGCCAGGGCGGCTGGAACGGCGGCTGGAGCGGCGGCGGCTCCGGCGGCCAGCAGGCCGAAGGCGAGTACGAGATCCTGCAGGCCCGCTATGGCACCGCGCGGCGCAACATCGACGTGACCGACCGGCTGCGCGAACTGGCACGCCAGGACCGCAGCTTCAAGATGGGCAACAAGACCTTCGGCACCGATCCCGACCCGGGCCAGGTGAAGACGCTGCGCATCCATGCGCGCTCCGAACGCGGCGGCACCCGCACCTTCGAGTACCGCGAGGGCAGCGTGGTGGACGGTGCGATGTTCTCCGGCTGGAGCGGCGGCGGCTGGGGCAACGGCGGCTGGAACGGCGGCTGGAACGGTGGCTGGGGCGGCGGCAGCGGCGGCGGCCACCAGGCCGGGGAGCTGCAGATCCTCAGCGCCAGCTACGGCGCCGGCAGCCGCCAGGCCGACGTGACGCAGCGGCTGCAGTCCATGGTCAACGGCCGCTTCCTGGAGCTGCCGGTGAGCAACGACGTCTTCGGCTACGACCCCGCGCCAGAGACGCCGAAGATGCTGCGCGTGACCTACCGCGACACCGAAGGCCGCGTGCGCACGGTGACGGCCTCGGAGCGGCAGATCCTGCGCATCCGCTGACGCCGCGTACAGCTTGCAAAACAGGCGCCTGCCGAGCCGGGGTATTCTCTGCAGCCGTTCACTGCACAGAAAGAGACGATGGCCACCGCCGCAAAGAAGACTGGCGCTTTCATGAAGCCCCTGAAGCCCAGCCCCGAACTCGCCAAGATCGTCGGCGACGAACCGCTGGCCCGCACCGAGGTCACCAAGCGGGTGTGGGACTACATCAAGGCCAACAACCTGCAGAACCCGGCCAACAAGCGCAACATCCTGTGCGATGGCGCGCTGAAGGCCGTGATGGGCAAGGACGAGGTCACGATGTTCGAGATGACCGGCCTGGTGGGCAAGCACCTCAGCACCACCTGAAGCCGCCATGCGGCCGCTGCGCGTCGCCTAGCCGTCCGCCAGTTCGATCCAGGCCGGTGCATGGTCGCTGGCCTTCTCGCGGCCGCGCACCGCCTTGTCCACGCCGGCCGCGCGCAGCCGGGCCAGGGCCGGTGCATTGAGCATCAGGTGGTCGATGCGCAGACCCGCATCCCGCTGCCAGCGCTGGCGCAGGTAGTCCCAGAAGGTGTAGAGCGGCGCGTCCGGATGCAGGTGCCTCAGCGCATCCGTCCAGCCTGCCGACTGCATCGCCTGGAAGGCGGCCCGGCTCTCGGGCTGCAGCAGCGCATCCTTCTTCCACGAGCGCGTGGAATAGATGTCGGCCACCGCATCGGTAGGCACCACGTTGTAGTCGCCGGCCAGCACCACCGGCATGCCGTCGCCGCGCAGCGTGGCCGCATGCGCGTTCAGGCGGGCCATCCAGGCCAGCTTGTAGTCGAACTTGGGGCCGGGCTGCGGATTGCCGTTGGGCAGGTACAGCGAAGCCACCACCACGCCCTGCACCTGCGCTTCCAGGTAGCGGCTGTGGGTGTCGGCCTCGTCGCCCGGCAGGCCGCGGCGGATCTCCACCGGCTCGCTGCCACGCGCCAGCAGCGCCACGCCGTTGAAGCCCTTCTGCCCATGCCACAGCACGCCGTAGCCGGCGTCGCGTATGGCCGCTTCGGGGAAGGTGGCGTCGGAGGTCTTGATCTCCTGCAGGCAGGCCACGTCGGGCTTCGATTCCTCCAGCCATTCCAGCAGCCGCGGCAGCCGGCTGTGGATGCCGTTGACGTTGTAGGTGGCGATCTTCATGGTTGTCTAGTCAGGTGATGCGGCGTTGGCGCGCTGCAGGCAGCGGCGGTAGCGCTCATCCACGCGGCGGGCAAACCATTCGGTGGTGAGCTTGCGGGTGATCTTGGGGCTTTGCAGGTCGATGCGCGGCAGCACCGCGCGCGGCAGCGGCTGGCCTTCCAGCTTCTCGGCCAGGGCGAACACCCGCTCCCACAGCCGGCTGCGCTCGAAGTCGGGCGCATCGCCACGCTCCAGGTCGCGGCGGATGGCGGCATGGTTCATGTCCAGCCGGCCGGCCAGCACCCGCGTGGCCAGCTCGGTGCTGCCGGGTCGCTCGTCGGCATCGGCACCATGGCGCACCAGGTCGCCATCCAGCGCCAGCGGAATGCCCGAGGCCTTGCTCACCGCGTTCTGGAAGGCGGCATTGCGGCTGGCATGGCGGCCGGCATTGAAGTCCGCGAAGCGGTACAGCGGCTGCGGATAACTGGCCGGGTAGTCCAGCAGATGGGCGATGCCGAAGTAGAGGCCGCCGCGCCGGCTGAACACCTCGTGCCGGACGCTGCCGGCCATGGGATAGGGATAGGTCCGCTGCTGGGCATGGGCTTCGGCAAAGGCGATGCTCACCTGCATCGGGCCGCCGGTGCGCACCGGGTTGCGCCCGGCCAGGAAGCGCCTGCCGAGCGGCACCATGCCGATGAGGTCCTCGAAGATCTCGCTCAGCTCACGCTCGGTGCGGGCGTTGTCGATGCGCTCGGCGTAGCTCTTGCCGTTGGGCGAATCCACCTGCAGCGCGGCGCGCACCAGCAGCATCGGCACGCCGGCGCGCTCGGCCTGGCGCTCGATCTCCCGCCAGGCGATGCCCGACAGGCCGGCCACCGGCGGATCGGCGCGGTAGCTGGATTCCTGCTCTGTCACGGCCAGGGCCGCGCACAGGTTCGACGGCGTGGCGGGCAGCTCCAGCGCGGCCAGTGCGGCCACCACGTCGGTGGCCCAGCCCTGCGCGCCGGCCAGCTGCGCCGGCAGCAGCTGCACCACCAGCTGCCGCGCCTGCGTGGGCGGCAGGCCGGCTTCGCGCTGCTCCGCAGGCGGCGTGGCGCAGCCGGCCAGCAGGGCCAGGCAAGCCAGCGCGGCCATCGGCGCCGCCAGCCGGGCCGAGCCGCGGCGACGGGATGAACGACATGGGAAGGTCAACTGCATCGGCCCATTCTGTGCCAAGCCCCGCCGCCGGCAGCGGGCGGGCCGATTGCCCTGCCCAGCGCATGACCACGCATCCCAAGGACCCCGCGCGCTGGCGCCAGTGCCTCCAAGGCCGGGCCGGCGTCTTCTCGTACACCGGCGACCCGCGCTTCGCCTACAGCCTGTACGTGCCGCCACACGACCGGCAACAGCCGCCGCCGGGCCTGCTGGTGACGGTGCACCACAGCCTGCGCAACTTCATCGAATGCCGGGACCTGTTCAGCGACTTCGCGCAGCGGCACCGGTTGGTGGTGCTGGCGCCGCTGTTCCCGATCAACGTGCTGGGCGACGGCGAAGCCGATGGCTACAAGTACCTGGTGGAAGGCCCGCTGCGCTACGACCTGCTGCTCGACGGCATGGTGCAGGCGGTGGCCGCGGACACCGGCTGCGACGGCAGCCGCTTCCTGCTGCAAGGCTATTCCGGCGGCGGCCAGTTTGCGCAGCGCTACTTCCTGCTGCATCCGCAGCGGCTGCGCGCCGTGGCCATCGGTGCGCCGGGGCAGGTGACGCTGCTGGACGACCAGGCCGACTGGTGGGCCGGCGTGCGCGACATCGGCGAACGCTTCGGACGGCCGCTGGACCTGGCAGCGCTGCGCCGCGTACCGGTGCAGCTGGTGGTGGGCAGCGAAGACACCCGCACCGACGAAATCGGCCCCGCCCCGCCCAGTCGCTACTGGCGCAGCGAAGAGGAACGCCGGCAGTCGCACCGCGGCGACCGGCTGCGCAAGCTGCAGCAGTCGTACGCCGACGCCGGCATCACTGCAGAGCTGGAGGTGATGCCGGGCGTGCCGCACGGCCATGGCACGACGCCGGCCATCGCGCTGGCGCAGCGGTTCTTTGAGCGGTGTTTGTCGGTGGATGGCTGATGGCATCGGCTTGTCTAGACAGGTTCGTGCCGCTGCCGTAGGTGCTGTTTTTGTTCGCCCGCCACGCGGGGGGCGGTGCCCGGCGGGCGCCGTGCCAGGGCACCTTCATGCGCAGCACCACCGCTCCGACATTTGCGCAGGCGCCGTGCGCAAACACGCGAGCCAAGTCAGCCCTGCCCAGCCGCCTCGATCCGCTCCGCATTGGTGGTGCTGCGCGTACCCTTCAGGTGCATCTCCACATCGGCGGCCTTGTCGCCGACGGCGGCGACGGCTTCCTTCAGCTGTTCCTCGGTGCTGTCGAGCTTCTTGGCCCACTGGGCTACGTCGGCCTCGTCGTCCATGCGGATGCGGGCGGGTTCCTGGCCGTGGTTGGTGTTGTCGTTGGTCATGCGGGTCTCCTGTTCAGCTTGAACCGCATGGTCGCCCGCACACCCGCCGCGGGCCGCCAGACGGCTCCGGCAGGCCACGTAGGAATGCGCCCGCGCGCGCCGGCCTGTCTAGTCGAGCAGCGCCGGCCGGCCGGTGTGCCAGCCCTGCGCATAGTGCACGCCGATCTCCTGCAGCGCGCTGAGGATGTCGGCGTTCTCCACCCATTCGGCCACCGTCTGCAGGCCGCACACCATCGCCACGCGGTGGATGGATTCGACGATGGCGCGGTTCTGCGCATCGGTGTGCATGTCCTTGACGAAGGAGCCGTCGATCTTCACCACGTCGACCGCCAGCTGCCGCAGGTACGAGAAGGACGACAGCCCCACGCCGAAGTCGTCCAGCGCGAAGCGCGCGCCCCGCTTGCGCCAGGCGGCGATGAAGCGGTGGGCCGCCTCCAGGTTGCCGATGGCCGCGGTCTCGGTGATCTCGAAGCACACGCGCCGCGGATCCACGTCATGCGCCTCGAACAGCGCCAGCACGTCGGTGAGGAAGGTGGCATCGCCCAGCGACTGGCCCGACACGTTGATTGCGCAATGCGCCGGCGGCGTGGCCTGCATCCAGGCCAGCGCATGGCGGAACACCCAGCGGTCCAGCTCGCCCATCAGCTGGTAGCGCTCGGCCGCGGGGATGAACAGCGCCGGCGGCACGAGGCGGCCGTCGTCGCCGCGCAGGCGCAGCAGCACCTCGCAATGCGAGGTGCCGGGCAGCGCCGCGCCGGTGCCGACGATGGGCTGGCCATGCAGCTCGAAGCGGTCCTCGGCCAGTGCGCGGCGCAATACCGCCACCCAGTGCATCTCGCCGCGGCGGCCCTCCACCTGGGCATCGGCCTCGGCCGCGAAATGCACGCGGTTGCGGCCCGCCTCCTTGGCCGCGTGGCAGGCCACGTCGGCATCGCTGAGGGCCCGCAGCGCATTGCCGTCGCTGCGCAGCAGCGGCGCGATGCCGATGCTGGCGGTGAGCCGGTGCTCCAGCCCCAGCCACACGAAGCGGTGTGCCGCAATGCGCTCGCGCAGCGCCTCGCAGCGCTGGATGCCGTCCTCCGGACCGCACCGGGCGAGGATGAGGCCGAACTCGTCCGCGCCCAGCCGGGCCACCACGTCGCTGTGGCGGGTGCCGGCCTGCAGCAGGCGGCCGATCTCGGCCAGCAGCGCATCGCCCGCCGCATGGCCCACGGTGTCGTTGATCACCTTGAACTGGTCCAGGTCCAGGTGGCACAGCAGGTCGCCCGGCGCCTGCGCCGGCGGCCGCCCGCCCGGGGCCAGCAGTCGCTCGAACTCGCGTCGGTTCATCAGGCCGGTGAGCGCGTCCTGCCGCAGCTCGCGTTCCACCCGCTCGGCCTGGCGGTGCTGCTCGGTGACGTCATGGGCCACCCACACCATGCCCAGCAGGCCGCCGCCGGCATCCAGGATGGGCGAGGCACTGTGCTGCACCCGGCGCAGGCTGCCATCGGCCCGCAGCAGCAGCACCGGGCCGCCGGCCGCCGATGTGCTGCGCTGCTGCAGGCAGGCCAGCACCGGCGAAGGCAGCGGCAGCCGGTCGTCGGTGGACAGCAGCGCCACCGCGTCGGCGAAGGGGCAGCCGCACAGGCTGCCCGCGGCCACCCCCAGCAGCGCATGCGCAGGCGGGTTCATGCTGTCGATGCGGCCCTGGGCGTCGGTGGTGATGACCGCGTCGCTGAGCGACTGCAGCGTCACCCGCAGCCGCTCGGTCTGGGCCTGCAGCTGTGCGTGGCGCAGGGCCAGCTGGGCGGCGCTGTCCTCGGCCTGCCGGCGCGGCACGCAGCGCGCGCTCGTGCCGGCGCGTGGCCTCGGCACTGAACAGCGTGATGCTGGTGACGGACTCCTGCCCGGGCTTGGCAGGCTGCACGCGGGCATGGGCCAGCACCGGCATGCCACGGCCGTCCGGCGCGCGGAAGTCGAACGAGATCTCATGCGCGAAGCCCTGCAGCTGCAGCAGCGGCGTGTAGTGCGTCTCGTGGAAGATGCGGCTGCCCGGCGAGAGCACGTCCTGCAGCCGCAGCCGGCCCTCGATCTCGGCCAGCGGCCGGCCGCACCACTGCGCCACCAGCGCATTGGCACGCAGGATGAGGCCGTTGTCGGCGGTGTAGAGGTGGCCGCACTGCGCGCTGTCGGGCAGCAGCGGCAGCAGCGCTTCGGCCGCGGGCGCGCTCACCGCGCCGCCGTGGTGGCGGGCAGGCGGTCGACGAAGCCCCGCAGCGCGGCGGTGGTTTCCTCGGGCGCGCTCAGGTGCGGGCAATGGCCGGTGGCACGCAGCCGCAGCAGCTCGCCGCGCGGCAGCTGCTCAAGCAGGTAGTCGCCCACCGCCAGCGGGGCCAGCGCATCGTCGGCGCACTGCAGCACCAGGCAGGGCGGCTGCACATGGGCCAGGTCGGCGCGGTGGTCGGCCAGGAAGGTGACCCGCGCGAAGTGGCGCGCCACCGCCGGATTGCCGGCGCAGAAGCTGTTGGCCAGCGCGTGGCCCAGCTCGGGGCGGTCCGCGTTGCCCATGATCACCGGCGCCATCATGCGGGCCCAGGAGAAGTAGTTGCTGTCCAGCGTGTCCAGCAGCTCGTCGATGTCGTCGGCCTCGAAGCCGCCCTGGTAGCCCGGGTGATTCAGGTAGCAGGGATTGGGCGCCACCAGCGCCAGCGCGCTGAACAGCTCCGGCCGCAGCCGCGCCGCCAGCACGCCGATCATGGTGCTGACCGAATGTGCCACCAGCACCGGCCGGTGCAGGCCGGCGGCTTCGCACACCCCGATCAGGTCCTGCGCATGGCCCAGCAGCGTGCCGTGGCGCTGCGTGTCATAGGCCGCCGGATCAGCGCCGCCGGAGCCGGCGTAATCGAACAGCAGCACCTCGTGGTCGGCCTCGAGGGCCGGGGCCACCTGGCGCCACACCTGCTGGTCGCAGCCGTAGCCATGGGCAAAGACGATGGCACGGGGATGTCCGGCATTCAGCCGGCGGACGTTGTGGCGATCGAGGACGTTCATTGCCCGCTGCTATCGGCCCGCGGCGCAGCGTATTGAGGGTGCAGGGGCGCCCCTGTGGCATCGAGCGCAGCCGGGGGCTTGCAGCCCCTGCTTCGGTTACACCACCCCGGCAAATACTGCCGAAGCGACGTCCTGCACCGGCAATTTGCTCAGGCGCTGCGGCGCTGCGCACGCGCCAGCATCGGCGAGGCCTTGCTGGCGGCCATCACGTCCTGCGCGGTGGCCAGCAGGGCCGGGGCCAGCGCCTCCATGCGGGCTTCGGTCAGGCGCACCAGCGGGCCGGCGATGGTGATGACGCCGATGGCTGGGCCGCCCGGCGCGCGCACCGGTGCGGCCATGGCGGACATGCCGGGCGCAAACATCTCCACGATGGTGCTGTAGCCCTGCCGGCGCGCGGTGCGCAGGCAGGCCAGCAGCGCCTTGACGGTGGTGGGTGCGCGGGGGCCGAACTGCTCGGGCTGGCCAAAGCCCTGGCGCGCCACGCGCTCCAGCGCCTCTTCGTCGCTGAGCGTGGACAGCAGCGCATGGCCGGCCGCGCTGCACGACAGCTGGACCGCCAGGCCCATGTCGGGGTCGTAGCGCAGGCCGCGGGTGGCGCCCTGCGCCTTGGCCACGAACACCAGGTCCTCGCCGTCCACCACGCCCATGCGCACCAACTCGCCCGACTCATGCGCCAGGCCGTCCAGCAGCGGCTGGGCCACGTCCACCACGCCGGAATTGCTGAGGAAGCTCAGGCCCAGCGACACCAGTTTGACGGTCAGGGTGTAGTCGCCATGGTCGCGCTCCTGGCGCACATAACCGTACTCGGCCAGCTCGGCCAGCAGCCGGTGGGTGACGCTGAGCGGTATGCCCAACTCGGTGGCGATGAAGGACAGCGAACACCCTCCGGGATGCGCAGCCAGCGTCTCCAGCACGTTGAAGCTTCTTTGAAGTTTTGAACTCATCTGTAACAGGCCGCCGGGGGCCTTGTGGGGCTGCCCACGCACTCTAACGCCCGACCCCATGAATCAACGGCTGGGAAGCGTATTCCCTAGTGGAAACACTTTCCGTTTTTCTTATGCTGACGGCCAAGATTCACCTTTCTGAATACAGGAGAACCCCCATGACGCTCCACCGCCGGCCGCTCGTCCTCGCCTGCCTGTCGGCCTTGCTGGCCCTGCCCGCCCTGACCGCCACCGCGCAGGACTTCCAGGAGCGCACCATCAAGTTCGGCCACCTCAACAATGCCGACCACCCGGTGAGCGCCGGCGTCAAGAAGTTCGCCGAACTGCTGGCCGCCAAGACGGGCGGCAAGATGAAGGTGCAGGAGTTCCCGGCCTCCACGCTGGGCAACGAGATGCAGCAGCAGTCGGCGCTGCAGGGCGGCGTGCAGGAGATGAGCGCGCCGGCCACCACCTCGCTGGCAGGCATCGTCAAGGAGTTCGGCCTGATCGACTTCCCGTTCGCGGTGAGCGACTTCGGCCAGGCCGACGCGCTGCTGGACGGCCCCTTCGGCCAGGCCCTGCTGGCCAAGCTGCCCGAGAAGGGCCTGGTGGCCCTGGGCTACTGGGACCTGGGCTTCCGCAACGTCACCAACAGCAAGCGGCCCATCACCAAGCCGGAAGACCTGGAAGGCCTGAAGCTGCGCGTGATCCCCAATCCGGTGTTCCTCGAGACCTTCAAGGCGCTGAAGGCCAACCCGACGCCGATGCCCTTCGCCGAGCTGTATGGCGCACTGGAAGCCAAGGCGGTGGACGGCCAGGAGAACCCCTTCGCGGTGATCCTGTCCAACAAGATGTACGAGGTGCAGAAGTACGTCAGCGCCACCAACCACGTGTACGCGGCCAACATCGTGCTGGTCAGCAAGCGCTTCTGGGACAAGCTGTCACCGGCCGAGAAGAAGGCGATGAACGACGCCGCCAACGAGGCGCGCAGCTACCAGCGCACCACCAGCCGCGCCGCCGCGCAGAAGGCCGTGGCCGAGCTGCAGGCCAAGGGCATGCAATACAACGAGCTGACCCCCGCCGCGCAGAACGCGATGAGCGCCATCGCCAAGCCGGTGACCGACCGCCTGGCCGCCTCCTACGACCCCGCCACGGTCAAGCTCTACAACGACGAGCTGGCCCGCATCCGCAAGTAATGCCCTTCCCCGCCCAAGCCACGCCGACTCCTTGCGCATGCCCATGAACATCCTCGTCCTTCACGGCCCCAACCTCAACCTGTTCGGCCGCCGCGAGCCGCACATCTACGGCACCACCACGCTGGCGGAAATCAACGAACGCCTGGGGGCCATCGCCCGCGAACTGGGCGTGACGCTGGAAACCTTCCAGAGCAACCACGAGGGTGCGCTGATCGACAAGCTGCACGAGCGCATCGACAGCGCCCACGGCGCGCTGGTGAACCCGGCCGGCCTCACCCAGCACGGCGTGCCGCTGCACGACGCCATCAAGGCGATGCCCTTCCCGGTGCTGGAGATCCACATGTCCAACATCGCGGCGCGCGAGGCCTGGCGGGCGCACTCCATCATCTCCCCCGCGGTGAAAGCCACCATCCAGGGCCTGGGCTGGCGCTCCTACACCTTCGGCCTGCAGGCGCTGGTGGACCTGGTGCGCGAAGGCCAGTCGGCCTGAAGGCGGTAGGTCGTGTTGAACCGTCTGTTCGGCCTGTACTGCCGCGCCCTGGAAGCCCTGCTGGTGCTGGCGCTGGCCACCATGGTGCTGCTGGTGTTCGGCAACGTGGTGCTGCGCTATGCCTTCAATTCCGGCATCACGGTGTCGGAAGAGCTGTCGCGCTGGCTCTTCATCTGGCTCACCTTCCTGGGCGCGGTGGTGGCGCTGCATGAGCACCGGCACCTGGGCACCGACATGCTGCTGGCCCGGCTGGGCCCGGGCGGGCGGCGCGCCTGCCTGGTCGCCGGCCACCTGCTGATGCTGGGCGCCTGCGGCCTGCTGCTGCAGGGCTCGGTGGAGCAGATGCGCATCAACTGGAGCGTGTCCGCGCCTTCCAGCGGCGCGCCCATGGCCGTGGTCTACGGCGCGGCGGTGGTGTTCGCGGCATCGGCCATCCCGATGCTGGTGGTGGACATGCTGGCGCTGATGCGCCCCGGTGCGACCGAGGACGGCCAGCCCTTCGGCATGACGGCCGAGGAGCAGGCATGACCATCACCGTCTTCCTCGGCTCGCTGCTGGGCGCCATGGCCCTGGGCGTGCCCATCGCCTTCGCGCTGCTGCTGTGCGGCGTGGCGCTGATGTGGCACCTGGACCTGTTCGATGCGCAGATCCTCGCGCAGAACCTGATCAGCGGCGCCGACAGCTTCCCGCTGCTGGCCGTGCCCTTCTTCATGCTGGCCGGCGAGATCATGAACACCGGCGGGCTCTCGCGCCGCATCGTCAACCTGGCGCTGGCCATCGTGGGCCACGTGCGCGGCGGCCTGGGCTACGTGGCCATCGTGGCGGCCTGCCTGATGTCCGCCTTGTCGGGCTCCGCGGTGGCCGACGCGGCCGCGCTCAGCGCACTGCTGCTGCCGATGATGGTGGCCGCCGGCCACGACAAGGCCCGCTCCGGCGGCCTCATCGCGGCCTGTGGCGTGATCGGTCCGGTGATCCCGCCGTCCATCGGCTTCGTGGTGTTCGGCGTGGCGGCCAACGTGTCGATCAGCAAGCTCTTCCTGGCCGGCATCATGCCGGGGCTGATGCTGGGCGCCGCGCTGTGGCTCACCTGGTGGTGGATGGCGCGCCGCGAGGCGCTGACCCCCCCGCCGCGGCGCACCCGCGCCGAGGTGCTGGTGAGCCTGCGCGAGGCCTCCTGGGCGCTGCTGCTGCCGGTGATCGTGGTGGTGGGCCTGAAGTTCGGCGTGTTCACGCCCACCGAGGCCGCCGTGGTGGCCGCGGTGTATGCGCTGCTCATCTCCACGCTGGTGTACCGCGAACTGCCGCTGGGCCGGCTGTACGCGGTGTTCGTGGATGCCGCCAAGACCAGCGCCATCGTGATGTTCCTGGTGGCTGCGGCCATGGTCAGCGCCTGGCTGGTGACGGTGGCGGGCCTGCCCGCGCTGGTGGTCAGCCTGGTGGAGCCGTTGATCGACCAGCCCACGCTGCTGATGCTGGCGCTGATGGCGCTGGTGCTGTTCGTGGGCACCGCCATGGACATGACGCCCACCATCCTGATCCTGACGCCGGTGCTGATGCCGGTGGTGGCCGCCGCCGGCATCGACCCGGTGTACTTCGGCGTGCTGTTCATGATCAACAACTCCATCGGCCTCATCACGCCGCCCGTGGGCGCCGTGCTCAACACCGTGGCCGGCGTCGGCCGCATGAGCATGGACGCGGTGACCCGCGGCGTGGTGCCCTTCCTCATCGCCCAGTTCGGGCTGCTGTTGCTGCTGGTGCTGTTCCCCAAGCTGGTGACGGTGCCCGCGCGTTGGTTCTATTGATTCCAGACCCCACCCAGAGAGGAGACCCGTGATGAAGACGACAGGCAAGACCCTTCAACTGACCCTGGCCGCGGCCGCCGTGCTGAGCTGCTTCGGTGCGCAGGCCCAGGCCACCAAGAAGGTCAATTCGAAGAACATCGACCCGTACTACAACGTGTGCCGGGGCACCAGCCCCGAGTGCTACAACGACTGGAAGGCGTTCGAGAACACGCCCAACCGCGTGCTGATCTATTCGCGCACCGCCGGCCCGCGCCATGCCAACCTGGGCCCTGCGCTGGCACCCGGCCTGAACCCGCCGCTGGCCGAGACCAACGTGATGCAGTCGGGCCTGGTGCGCATGCTGACCGAAGCCGGCATCCAGGCCGACTGGACCGAGGACGTGACCGTGCTCAGCGGCCGCATCAACAACTACAAGACGGTGATCTTCGCCAGCAGCAACCGCGACACGCTGTGGAACGCCACCGCCACCACCAGCAACGACGCGGCCCGCACCTCGCTGCGCAACTACATGCGCCGCGGCGGCGGCTTCGTGGCCCTGCACAACGCCTTCGGTGCCGAATACAACTGGCCCTACTACGAAGGCCTGCTGGGCAATGCCAACTTCTACAACCACGGCCCCAACCGCGCCGGCACGGTGGAGCTGATCGGCAACGACCCGTCGACCGCCGGCATCTCTGCTCGCTTCGAGTTCCAGGACGAGTGGTACAACCTCGCGCCCTTCCCCACCAACGTGAAGTTCCTGGCCAAGGTGGACGTGAGCACGCTCAACCCCACCACCGGCGCGCCGCACCCCGGCCACCCCGACTTCCATCCGGTGACCTGGTGCCAGTACTACGACGGCGGCCGCGCCTGGCTGACCACGCTGGGCCACAACGCCACCTCCTTCACCGGCTCGGGCCCCGGCGCCGCGCAGTTCCAGAAGATGGTGGTGCAGGGCGTGAAGTCGACCATGGGCCTGACGCCCTTCTGCACGCAGTGAGGCAGGCCATGAAGCAGTACCTCGCGCTGGGCGCCATGGCCCTGGGCCTGGCGGCCGCGCTGCCGGCCAGCGCCGCTTCCTTCACCTTCAGCTTCGACAACATCGACAGCGTCGATGAGGTGGACTCGGAGAACAACACGACCCTGGGCTTCAACCTGGGCGCCGACTCGTTCATCACCGGCATGCGCTACGAGGTGGACGTGGAAGCCTTCACGAACAGCTGGCTCAGCGAGCTGACGCTGCGCGTGGGCGGCATGTCGGGTGAAGGCTTCGACTTCATCCCGGTGCCCGACGTCACCGAGTCGGGCCGCCGCACGCTGACGGGCAGCCTCGACCTGCTGAACCAGGGCCTGTCCTTCCGCCTGGGCAGCGACGGCAGGCTGGGCCTGCAGTTCTACGACGACATCAACGACCTGGCCGGTGCCGACGGCAAGTGGCACAGCGGCCGCCTGACCTTCGACTACGTGGCCGCGCCGGTGCCCGAGCCCGCCACCTGGGCCACCCTGGTGGCCGGCCTCGGAGCGGTGGGCCTGGTGGCCTCGCGCCGCCAGCGCCGCGACCGCCGCCCGCGACCCGACTGACCCTTTCCTGACCCTGCCAGGCCCGGCAGCGGGCGCGCGCCCCATCTCGCGCAGCCGCTGGGCCCCGCCACGTCCGTACGCCCCAGCGGCCGCCAGAGCCGCCCCCATGAACTGTTCTCCAGGAGTACCCCGATGAACTTCAATTCCACCCTGCGGCTGCTGCTGGGCGCCGGCCTGCTGGCCGCGGCCCAGCTGGCTTCGGCCGCCGACAACTGCTGCGTACCCACCACCACCGACTTCCCGAAGGTGGGCGGCAACCTGGGCAACCAGAACTACTCGTCGCTGGCCAAGATCCACAAGGGCAACGTGCGCCAGCTGGGCGCAGCGTGGATGACCAGCCTGGAAGGCGGCGCCAAGGCCGGCAATGCGCAGAGCACCGCGGTGGCGGTGGACGGCGTGCTGTTCATCGAGACCGCGCAAGGCCGCGTGCATGCGGTGGACGGCAAGACCGGCGCGGTGAAGTGGAGCTATAACCCCGGCCGCGGCGGCCAGACGCGCCGTGGCGTGGCCGTGGGCGACGGCAAGGTCTACACGCTCACCACCGGCAACTACGTCATCGCGCTGGACCAGAAGACCGGCCAGGTGGTGTGGGAGCGCCAGCACGAGGGCTACGGCAACATCGCCAAGGTGGCCGTGGTGTACCACGACGGCATGATCTACGTGGGCACCAACGACGGCCCGCGCGGCGCCGGCCTGGCCCTCAATGCCAAGAACGGCGACCTGGTGTGGCACTTCTTCGGCGCAGCCGCGCCCGGCACGATCGGCGGCGACACCTGGGAGGGTGACAGCCACCTCACCGGCGGGGCCACGCCGTGGATCCACCCGGCCATCGACCCCGAGCTGAACACGGTGTACTGGACCTTCGGCAATGCCCGCGCGGGCTCGTCGCAGAACGGCTCCACCCGCGGCGGCCAGAACCTGTTTGCCAACTCCATCGTGGCGATGGATGCCAAGACCGGCACCTACAAGTGGCACTTCCAGTCCATCCACCACGACATCTGGGACATGGACAACGTGATGGCGCCGGTGCTGGCCGACATCCGCGTGGCCGGCCAGACGAAGAAGGCCGTGGTCTACGGCAGCAAGACCGGCATGTACTACATCCTGGACCGCAGCAACGGCCAGCCGCTGCTGGGCATCGACGAGAAGCCGGTGCCGGTGGACCCGCGCCAGAAGAGCTGGCCCACGCAGCCCTGGCCGCGCGGCGGCAGCTTCATCCCCACCTGCCCCACCAACGAAGGCCCGGCCCGCGCCGTGCCCAACTTCAAGACCGGCTGCCTGTACGCGGCGCACTGGGACGAGCCCATCCTGTCCTTCCCCGGCCAGGGCGGCGGTGCCGACTGGAACCACCAGTCCTTCAGCCACACCACCAAGTGGATGTACACCGGCGTGGGCTACGTGGGCTCGGCCCACTCGCTGACCGAAGCCAGCAACGGCCTGCGCCCGCTGGGCACCGGCATGTCCGGTGGCATCGTGGCCGTCGATCCCTCCACCAACCAGGTGGTGTGGAAGAAGGACCTGCCCTGGTCCGTGGCGCACGGCAACGGCATCCTGACGACGGCCAGCAACCTGCTGTTCATCGGCCAGCCCGACGGCAACCTGCTGGGCCTGGATGCGCTGAACGGCCGCGAGCTGTGGCGCTTCCAGACCGGCGCCAGCATCAACGCCAGCCCCATCACCTACCAGATCGACGGTGAGCAGTACATGGCGGTGTTCGCCGGCGGCTCGGGCCTGCCTTTCAGCGACGCGCCGCGCGGCGACTACCTGTGGGCCTTCAAGGTGGGCGGCAAGGTGCCGCAGGCCGAAGCCCCGGTGCCGCCGTCCACCCGCCGCCAGATCACCGCCCCGGCGGTGGAAGGCTCGGTGGTCAACAACACCGTGGTGCTCAACCGCACCTACACCAACGGCGTGGTGGGCAGCGAGGAACGCGACACCGTCAATGCGATGGCGCCGCAGCACCTGCGCGTGCCGCAGGGCACCACCGTGACCTTCCACAACCCGGCCACCAACGCCAAGAACCACTGCGCGACGCAGTTCTTCGAAGGCCTGTTCAACGCCGGCCCGCTGGCCCCGGGACAGTCGTTCTCGTACACCTTCAACCAGAAGGGCGAGTACTTCTACAACGACTGCACCAGCCCCCGGGCCACGGGCAAGGTCGTCGTCTATTAATTTAGGAGGATCCCCATGAACATCAAGCTTCTGGGCGCGGCCTGCGCGCTCACCCTCGGCTCGGCTGGCGCGATGGCGCAGGTCGGCGCCGGTTTCCAGATCACCTCGTTCTCGCACGTGGTGTCGGGCGGCACGCTGAGCTGGGTCGACGACAGCCGCTTCGTCGAGCTGGCGGTGGAATCCAAGGAGGCCGGCGGCCTCGGCGGCAACGACGTGGACAGCGCGATGGAGGCTGCCAGCTTGTCTACACAAGTGGCGCATGCCAGCGCGCAGGCCAGCGGCACCGCATCCGGCCTGCTGGCCGGCCGGGTGACTGCCACGCCTTCGTTCGTGGATGCATTCGCCCAGCCCCACCAGGGCGAGGCGAGTGCCTTCAGCGGCGGCGCCTTCACGCTGTCGCAGGCCGGCACCGTGACCTTCACCGTGAACTACACGCTGGATGCCACCTCGCCGCTGAACCAGCCGCTGTACAGCTACGGCTTTGCCGAGCTGGTGTTCGGTGCCGGCAACTACGACACCAACGCCATCGACCAGCTCACCGACCGCATCGACTCGGTGCAGGAAGCCGGCGGCAGCGGCATGCGCAACGGCAGCTTCACGCTCACCGTTGCCATGGAAGGCCCGCAGCAGATGGGCTACTACAGCTTCAACGGCAATGCCTTCGCCAGCGCCGTCACTGCCGTGCCCGAGCCTTCGGAATGGGCGCTGATGCTGGCCGGCCTGGGCGTGCTGGGTGGCTGGCGGCTGCGCCAGCAGCGCCGCGCCGGGCGGCAGGAGGTGGCGGCATGAGGGGCCTGGTGCATCGTGCGGCCGCGGTGGCCGCGGCCTGTGCGGCACTGCTGGCCGCGCCCGCGGCCCAGGCGCTGGACATCGGCGGGCTGTCGCTGGACGAAGCCGGCTTCGCCGACACGCTGGTGTCGTCCACCGGCGTGTTCACCACCTCCAGCGGCACGTTGGCCGACGCGCTGACGGACGGCAGCCTGTCGACCTGGGCCATGTCCACCACCGCAGGTGCCAAGGTGGTGCTGGGCTTCACCGACCGGGTGCTGGTCAACGGCGCGGGGAACGACCTGGCGCTGTTCGAGCGCGGGCATGAGGCCTACGAGTATTCGCAGGAAGGCTTCGACAGCTTCAACGTGACCATCAACGGCATCACCCGCCTGTACTTCACCACCGAGACCACCACCATCATCGACGACTACAACGTCAACATGACGACGGTGGACCTCAGCTTCTTCGGCGTGGCCGAGGGCGCCACGGTGTCGCAGGTGCAGATCGGGCTGGACTACAACACCCGCGGCTCGCTGCCGCAGCTGCAGCTGGTGGCGGGCATCAACACCGTGGCGGCCGTGCCGGAGCCGGCCACGGTGCTGATGACGCTGGCCGGCCTGGGGGTGGTGGGCGTCTTCGCCCGCCGGCGCCAGCGGGCGGCCGCGGCATGAAGCGGCGGCTGGCCACGCTGCGGGCTGCCACGGTGGCGGCGCTGGCCGCCGCCGCGACAGCGCTGCCCGGCAGCTTCGCCGGTGCGCAGGTGCCGGCCGCTGCACCGGCCACCAGCGGGCCGGCCACCGCCGCCGCCCCGGGACGCACCGCACCGGCCACGCCGGCCGCGCTGGGCGATGCCCTGTTGTTCGCCATGGCCGATGCGGCTGGCGGCCTGGAGCTGTGGCGCGCCGACGCGGCCGGCGGCAGCCCGCGCCGGCTGAAGGACATCCAGCCGGGCACCGAGGGCAGCTACCCCAGCGGCTTCACCCGGCTGGGCGATGCGCTGCTGTTCACCGCCAACGACGGCAGCAGCGGCCTGGAGCTGTGGCGAACCGACGGCACCGAGGCCGGCACCCGCCGCGTGGCGGACCTGAACGCGGGCACCGCCGACAGCCTGCCCAATGCGATGGTGGCCTTCGGCAACCGTCTCATCTTCTCGGCCGACGATGGCCGCCACGGCTTCGAGCTGTGGAGCAGCACCGGCGACGAGGCCGGCACCCGCCTGCTGGCCGACCTGAATCCCGGCGCCGGCGGCTCCGCGCCCCGCGGCTTCACCGTGGTGGGCGAACGGCTCTTCTTCATCGCCGACGATGGCCGCCATGGCGCCGAGCTGTGGACCAGCGACGGCAGCGCTGCGGGCACCCGGCGGGTGAAGGACATCCGCCCCGGGCCCGCGGCTTCGCAGCCGCAGCAGCTGGTGGCCCTGGGCGGCCGGCTCTTCTTCGTGGCCGACGATGGCCGCCACGGGCCCGAGCTGTGGACCAGCGACGGCACCGAGGCCGGCACCCGGCTGGTGGGCGACCTGCGGCCCGGCCCGGCTGGCGCCGGCCCCCGCTACCTCACCGCGATGGGCGATGCGCTGTACTTCGCCGCCGACGATGGCCGCCAGGGCGTGGAGCTGTGGTCGGCGGATGCCGACGGCCGCAGGCTGCGCCAGGTGGCCGACATCGCGCCCGGCCCGGCGCATGCGGTGCCCAGCCACCTCACGGCGGTGGGCGGCATGCTGTACTTCAGCGCCAACGACGGCCTCCACGGCGCGGAGCTGTGGGCCACCGACGGCCGCCGCGAGGGCACCCGGCTGGTGGCCGACCTGCAGCCCGGTCCGCAGCCTTCGGCGCCCAGCCGGCTGCAGGCCCACCAGGGCCGGCTGCTGTTCGCCGCCCTGTCGCCGGGCCTCGGCCATGAGCTGCATGCCAGCGACGGCACCGCTGCGGGCACGCGGCTGCTGGCCGACCTGAACCCCGGGCCGGCAGGGAGCTTTCCGCACGACTACGTCGCGGTGGGCGGCCAGCTGTTCTTCGTCGCCGACGGCCCCGGCGGGCTCACCGCGCTGTGGCGCCTGGATGCCCAGGGCACGGTGCTGCCGGTGGGCTCGCCCCCCTGAAGGCAGGCGGATGCCCATGGCCGACTGAAGGCATCCTGCGACTCCCGCTATAGGCGGGCGCCGACAGCGCGTACCGACCGCCCTCGATAAATTTCGTTGCGAAATTCGATGGCAAAGGAGCCCGCTTGGCGAACACCCCGAACAACCGCGCTGCACCCAAGCATGCGCCCGTGACGCTCGACACCGAGAACTTCCAGTCGGAAGGACAAGGGCGGGACATCTTCTTCGCCGCCGTCGAGACCACGCGCATGCCGATGGTGATCACCGACCCGCGGCTGCCGGACAACCCGATCGTGTTCGCGAACAACGCGTTCCTGGACATGACCGGCTACACGCAGGACGAGATCCTGGGCCGCAACTGCCGCTTCCTGCAGGGCCCGGACACCGATCCGCATGCGGTGGCCGAGGTGCGCCGCAACATTGCCGCCCAGCGCGAACATGCCACCGAGCTGCTGAACTACCGCAAGGACGGCAGCAGCTTCTGGAATGCCCTGTTCGTCACGCCGCTGCGCAACCAGGCCGGCGAGCTGATCTATTTCTTCTCGTCGCAGCTGGACGTCAGCCGCCGCAAGGACGCCGAGTCGGCCCTCGGCCAGGCGCAGAAGATGGAAGCGCTGGGCCAGCTCACCGGCGGCATTGCGCACGACTTCAACAACCTGTTGCAGATCATCCTGGGCAACCTGGACGTGATGACCCGCCGCTTCCGCAGCCTGGACGTGGCCGACCCCGCGCTGAACAAGGCGCTGAACAATGCCCGCGAGGCCACCCGCAAGTCGGCCGTGCTCACGCAGCAGCTGCTCGCCTTCGCGCGCAAGCAGCAGCTGCGCGGCCGGGTCATCAACCTCAACGACCTCACGCTGGCCACCGCCGACCTCGCACGGCGCACGCTGGGCGAATCGGTGGAGCTGCACACGGACCTGGAGCCGCAGCTGTGGAACTGCCGCATCGACCCCACGCAGGCCGAGGTGGCGCTGCTGAACGTGCTGCTCAATGCACGTGATGCGATGCCCGAGGGCGGCCTGCTCACCATCCGCACCGAGAACCTGGAGATCGGCCCCGACGAGGCGCGGCTGCACGGCGTGCCGTCGGTGGGACCGTTCGTGCGCATCTCGGTCACCGACAACGGCAGCGGCATTGCACCGGAGGCGCTGCCGCGGGTGATGGATCCCTTCTTCACCACCAAGGAAGAAGGCCAGGGCACCGGCCTGGGCCTGTCGATGGTGTGGGGCTTCGCCAAGCAGAGCGGCGGCGTGGCCACCATCTACTCCGAGGTGGGCACGGGCACCACGGTACGGCTGTACTTCCCGGCCACCACCGATTTCATCTCCAAGCTGCCTTCGCCGCAGGCTTCGCGGGCGGCCCAGGGCACCGAGCATGTGCTGGTGGTGGACGACCGCGCCGAGATCGCCGAGATGGCCGCGATGATGCTGCGCGAGGCCGGCTATACCGCGGTGGACTGCAGCTCGGCGAAGGAAGCGCTGGCCCTGCTGGACAGCGACACGCCCTTCGACCTGCTGCTCACCGACCTCATCATGCCCGGCGGCATGAACGGCGTGCTGCTGGCACGCGAGGCCCAGGCCAAGCGGCCCGACCTCAAGGTGGTGCTGATGACCGGCTTCGCCGATTCGACGCCCGACCGCTGGGGCGGCAACCACTACGAGATGGTCTTCAAGCCCTATTCGCAGGCCGACCTGACGAAGAAGGTGCGCCAGGTGCTGGACGGCACCAGCGGCGTCGACTGACCCACCGACCAGCCGACCCGCGCCCGCGGGCGCGTCCTACCGGCGATGCAGGAACCGTCCCACAGCGGTGCATCGGCCGGTACACAAAAATCAACCCATCAACACACGAGGAGATCCACATGGTCCGCATTGCAATCATTTCCGCTGCCCTGATCGGTTCGCTCGGCCTGGCCGGGTGCGACGTGGACAAGACGCAGGAAGGCGACGTCTCCCTGCCGAAGTACAGCGTGGAGAAGGAAAAGGAAGGCAACGTGACGCTGCCGAAGTACGACGTGAAGACGCCTGACGTCAACGTCACCACCGAGCAGAAGACCATCGAGGTCCCGACCATCAAGAAGGAAGAGAAGACCATCGAAGTGCCCAAGGTCGAGGTGACCCCGGCCGACGAGAAGAAGTAAGTCCTCTTCGCCCTGACCCAACCGCACGCCGGGCCGCGACCATTCGCGCGCCCGGCGTGCGTGCGTCAGGGCATGTACGTAGGAACCGCGACGCCGCCTCGCAGGCGGCCCGTAGAATCCCGGTCCCATGCATCCGCGGCCCTTTGCCATGATCGTTGCGCTGGTGCTGCTGTGCACCAGCGTGTTCGCGCATGCCGAGCCGCTGCTGCTGGCCGGCAGCGCCGAGTCGCTGGAGCTGGTGTGCGGCATGGCGCTGGTGGATGCCGCGGCCGGTGCCGACACCGGCGATGGCCGCAGCCATGTCACGCACGACGGCCTGGGTGATGCGCTGGGCGTGCTGCCCGGCGTGCCGGCCGCCTGGCCGCCATCTCGGCCCACCGTGGCCTGGTGCCGCGGCCGTGCCGCCGCCATCCCGCTGCCGCCCTACCTGGACGGCCTGCAGCGCCCGCCCTGCCGCAACGCCCTGGCGTAACACGCCCCGCCTCCCGCGGGCCGCCCAGCGGCCGTCCGCCCCCTTCCCACACAACCACTCTGCGCACCTGCCCTGCGGCAGCGTCGCGCCACTGACACCATGGAAATCCTTCTCGACCCCAATGTCTGGATCGCCTTCGCGATGCTTACCGCGCTGGAGATCGTTCTCGGCGTGGACAACATCATCTTCATCTCGATCCTCGTCGGCCGGCTGCCGCCCGAGCTGCGCGACCGGGCACGCCGCCTGGGCCTGGGCTTCGCGATGGTGTCGCGCCTGGCGCTGCTGTTCTCGCTGAGCTGGGTGATGGGCCTGACCAAGGACCTGTTCACCGTGCTGGGCCAGGGCATCAGCGGCCGCGACCTGGTGCTGCTGCTGGGTGGCATCTTCCTGCTGTGGAAGGCGTCGCACGAGATCTTCGTGGAGGTGGAAGCCCACGAGATGGACGGCCCGCCCGGCGAGCCGGTGAGCGAGGCGGCGGCCAAGGCCGCAGGCGCCCGCGCCTTCTGGGCCACCATCGGCCAGATCGGCGTCATCGACATCGTCTTCTCGCTCGACTCGGTGATCACCGCCGTGGGCATGGTGGACGAGCTGCCGGTGATGGTGGCCGCCGTGATCGCCGCGGTGGGCGTGATGCTGTTCGCCGCCAAGACCATCGGCGACTTCGTCGACAGCCACCCGTCGGTCAAGGTGCTGGCCCTGGCCTTCCTGGTGATGGTGGGCATGGCCCTGACCGCCGAAGCCTTCGACGTGCATGTGCCCAAGGGCTACATCTATGCCGCCATGGCCTTCTCGCTGGCCGTGGAAGCCCTGAACATCCGCTCGCGCGGCAAGCGCGCGCTGAAGGCGCAGGCCGACCGCGAGGCAGCGGCAGCGAAGTAAGCAGGCATAGCGCCGGGCCCCGCGTCCGGACGCCTGAGGTCCTGCGAAAGAAGGCCGGCACCGAAAGGTGGCCGGCCTTCTTGCATCAGTGCCCCGGTCAATCCGCCTCGATCTTCGAAGCCTTCACCACCGCGCCCCAGCGGGTGTACTCGGTCTTCACGTAGTCGCCCAGCTGCTGCGGGTTGAGGTAGTCGGCCGAGGCGCCCTGCTCGGCGGCCTTCTGCTGGAAGGCCGGGGTGGCCATCAGCTTGGCAATCTCGGCGCTGAGCTTGTCGACCACCGGCCTGGGCGTGGCCGCCGGCGCGAACACCGCGAACCACGAAGTGGCGTCCAGCTTGGGCAGGCCGGCCTCGGCCGCCGTGGGCACGTTGGGCAGCGAGCCCAGGCGCTGCTTGCCGGTGACGGCCAGCGCCACCAGCTTGCCCGACTGGATGTGCTGCATGTAGGGCGGCGGCGTGCCGAAGGTCATGTCCACCTGGGCGCCCAGCAGGTCCTGCAGCGCCGGGCCGGTGCCCTTGTAGGGCACATGGGTGAGCTGGATGCCGGCCTGCTGTTCCAGCATCGCGCCGGTCACATGCTGCAGCGATCCGTTGCCCGACGAGGCATAGGTCAGCTTGCCCGGGTTCTTCTTGGCATAGGCGATCAGCTCGGCCATGGTGCGCACCGGCAGGCCCTCGCGCACCACGATCACCTGCGGTGCATTCAGCACGTTGGCCACCGGCTGCAGGTCCTTCTGCTCCCATTGCGCGGCCTGCTTGCTCACGTGCGGCGTGATGACGTGGTAGCCCGAGTACTGCATCAGCAGCGTGTGGCCATCGGCCTCGGCGCGCTTGACGGCCACCGCCGCGATGGCACCGCTGGCGCCGCCGCGGTTGTCCACCACGATGGTCTGGCCCAGCGCCTTGCCCAGCGGGTCGGCCAGCATGCGCGCGGCCAGGTCGGTGGTGCCGCCGGGCGCGGTGGGCACGATCAGCGTGACCGGCTTGCTGGGGTAAGGCGCCTGCGCCAGCGTGGCGCCGCTGAAGCCCAGGCCGAGGGCCAGGGCCAAGGTGGTGCGTCGTGTCGTGTTCATCGTCGTTGTCTCCATTGCTTTGTCGAACGAGAGGTGTCAGGCATCACGCGCCAGCGCACGCTGACGGATGGCGTCGAAGTCGGCCGGCGGGCGGTGCAGGTCGAGCCGGCGGCCCGCCTTGACGATCTGGCTGGGGATGTCGTGGCCGATCAGCGCCGGCAGCCGCCGCGCGGCGTCGATCAGCGCGGGCAGGTCCACGCCGGTGTCGAAGCCCATCAGCTGCAGCGCATGCACAATCTCCTCGCTGCACACGTTGCCGGTGGCGCCGGGTGCATACGGGCAGCCGCCGATGCCGCCCAGGGACGCATCGAAGCGGTCGGCCCCGGCATCGATGGAAGCCAGCACATTGGCCAGCCCCATGCCGCGGGTGTTGTGGAAGTGCAGCGTCAGCTCGGTGCCCGGCCAGCGGGCGCGGAAAGCCCGCACCAGCGCGGCCACCTGCCCCGGATACGCCATGCCGGTGGTGTCGCACAGCGTGACGCCGCGGGCGCCCAGCTCGGTGACGAAGCGCTCGCACCAGCCCAGCACCGTGGCCTCGGGCACGTCGCCTTCCATCGGGCAGCCGAAGCTGCACGACAGCGACACGTTGACCGCCCGCTGGGCCTGCCGCGCCATCGCGTTCACCGCCTGCAGCGCGGCATACGACTGCTCGCGCGTCATGCGCAGGTTGGCCAGGTTGTGGGTCTCGCTGGCGGACATCACCAGGTTGAGCTCGTCGGCCTGCGCGTCGATCGCCCGCTCGGCGCCGCGCACATTGGGCACCAGCGCGGTGTAGACCACGCCGGGCCGGCGCTCGATCTCGCGCAGCACCACCTCGGCATCGCGCAGCGCCGGGATGGCCTGCGGCGAGACGAAGGCGGTGACCTCGATCTTCGCCATGCCGGCGTGCGACAAGGCATTCACCAGCGCGATCTTGTCCTCGGTGGGCACGAAGGCCTCTTCCACCTGCAGGCCGTCGCGGGTGCCCACCTCCTGCATGAAGACGCGGCGGCCGGCGCCGGTCCATGCGTCGTTGTTCGTGTGCTTGCTCATGCCACCACCTTGCGTTCACGCAGTTGCTGGATCTGTTGCTCGGTCAGGCCGATCTCCCGCAGCACCGCATCGGTGTCGTCGCCAAGGTGCGGCGCCGAGCTGCGCACCGTGCCCGGCGTGCCCAGCAGCTTGGGCACGATGCCCGGCACCGCCACGTCGTAGCCGTCGCGGGTGCGCTGCTGCAGGATCATGTCGCGGGCCCGGTAATGCGGGTCTTCGGCGATGTCCTTGGCGGTGTAGACCTTGCCCGCCGGCACACGCGCCGCGCCCAGCGCCTCCAGCACGCCGGCCACGCTGCGCTGCTGCGTCCAGGCCTCGATGGCCGCGTCGATCTCGGCCACGCGGGCCACGCGGCCGGCATTGCTGCCCAGGTCGGGGGCGTTGCCCAGGTCGTCGCGGCCGATGGCCTGCATCAGCCGCTTGAAGATGCTGTCGCCGTTGCCGGCCACGAGCACGTAGCCGTCGTTGCAGCGGTAGGCGTTCGATGGCGCGATGCCGGGCAGCGCACTGCCGGCCGCCTCGCGCACCGCACCGAAGGCGCTGTACTCGGGGATCAGGCTTTCCATCACGTTGAACACCGCCTCGTGCAGCGCCACGTCGATGGCCTGGCCGGCGCCACCGTTCACCTTGCGGTGATACAGCGCCATCATCACGCCGATGACGCCGTGCAGCGCGGCCAGCGTGTCGCCGATGGAGATGCCGCAGCGCACCGGCACGCGGCCGGGCTCGCCGGTCAGGTGGCGCAGGCCGCCCATCGCCTCGCCGATGGCGCCGAAGCCCGGCAGGTCGCGGTAGGGGCCGGTCTGGCCGTAGCCGCTGATGCGCAGCATCACCAGGCCGGGGTTGATCTTCGCCAGCTCGTCGTAGCCCAGGCCCCAGGCCTCCAGCGTGCCGGGGCGGAAATTCTCGATCAGCACGTCGGCCTCGGCGATCAGACGTCGAGCGATGTCCTGGCCTTCGGCGCCGCGCAGGTCCAGCGCGATGGAGCGCTTGTTGCGCGACTGCACCTGCCACCACACCGAGGTGCCTTCCTTGATCAGCCGCCAGTTGCGCAGCGGGTCGCCTGCGCCCGGCGTCTCGATCTTCACCACGTCGGCGCCGAATTCGCCCAGGATCTTGCCGGCGAAGGGGCCGGCGATGAGCTGGCCCATCTCCACCACGCGCACGCCTTGCAGCGCGCTGGGCGTGAGGGCCGGCGGTGGAGGGAGGTCGGTTCGGTCGGTCATGGCGGGCGCTCCAGCGGCAGGTCAGGGGCCGATTGTGGAAAAGCCCGGCCCGCGGTGGAATGATCCATCGACGAGCCGAGCTTTCGCGGACGGCGAAAGCGGCTGCTCGCAAACACCTAGGGCCGCCCGGCGCCGTGGCGGGCGGTGGCCTGCCGCGCGATGTCGGCCACCGTCACCTGGCCGAAGCGCTTGAGCAACAGGGCCTGCGCCGCCTGCAGCGCCTGGCCCACCGAGGCATTCACCGCCTGCTCCACCAGGCAGTCGGGATGGTCGGCGGTGGCGCCCAGGGCGAACACCGCCGGCTCGCCCACCGCCTGGTAGACGTCCAGCAGCGTGATGCGCTCCAGCGAGCAGCCCAGCTTCCAGCCGCCGCCATGCCCGCGCGCCGCGGCCACGAAGCCGCAGTCGCGCGCGCCGGCCATCACCCGCCGCACCACCACCGCATGGGTGCCCAGCATCGTGGCGATGACATCCGAAGTGACGGGTTCGTCGGTCTGCGCCATGTGGATCAGCACATGCAGCATGCGGGAGAGTCGGCTGTCGTTTCTCATCCAGCTATCGTAACCCGGCAAGTTGCATGAAAATCGGCGGCTGCCTATCATGCAACTCATGAAGTCACCAAACACCCCTGCCGAGCCGCTCTTCGACGCCATCGTGGTGGGCGGCAGCTTCTCGGGCCTGTCGGCCGCGCTGCAGCTGGCCCGCGCGCGGCGCCGCCTGCTGGTGGTGGACGCCGGCCTGCCGCGCAACCGCTTCGCCGCCCATTCGCACGGCTTCCTGGGGCAGGACGGCCGGCCGCCGGCGGAGATCCTGGCGCAGGCGCGCGAGCAGCTGGCGCGCTACCCCACGGTGCAGTGGCTGCAGGCCACCGCCACGCAGGCCCGGGTCGCCCCAGAAGGCGGCTTCTTGCTGCACACCGACGCGGGCAGCCCGCTGGCGGCCCGTCGGCTGCTGCTGGCCACCGGCGTACTCGACAAGCTGCCGCCCGTGCCCGGCCTGGCCGAGCGCTGGGGCCGCAGCGTGTTCCATTGCCCGTACTGCCATGGCTACGAGCTGAACCAGGGCCGCATCGGCGTCGTCGCCGCCAGCCCGCTGGCGCAGCACCATGCGCTGCTGCTGCCGGACTGGGGCACCGTCACCCTGTTCCTCAACGGCGCCCATCAACCCGACGACGAGCAGGCGGCCGCATTGCAGGCCCGCGGCGTGGCGGTGGTGGGCGGCGCGGTGCGGGAGGTGACGGGCAGCGCCACGGTGGTGATGGAGGACGGCCGCCGCCATGAGATGGACGGCCTGTTCACCCAGCCCGTCACCGAGCCGGCCGGCCCGCTCGCCCGGCAGCTGGGCTGCGAGCTGGAGGACAGCCCGATGGGCCGCTTCGTGCGCACCGGCCCGACGAAGGAAACCACCGTGCCCGGCGTGTTTGCCTGCGGCGATGCCGCACGGGCTGCGGGCAATGTGGCGCTGTCGGTGGGCGACGGCGCGCTGGCCGGCGCCGGCGTGCACCAGTCGCTGGTGTTCCGCGGGTGAGGTCAGCGCAGCAAGTGTTCCATCAGCAGCCGCACCGGCCGCGGCAGCGCATCGAAGTCGCGTGCGCCGATCAGCAGCTGGCGGTGCACCCAGGGATCGCTGAGGTCGATCTGCCGCAGGCCCATCGCGCGCAGATAGGGCTTCACCGCGGCATCGGGCAGCACGCCGATGCCCAGGCCGGCGGCCACCATCTGGCACATCGCATCGAAGCTGCGCACCTGGATGCGCAGCTTCAGCCGCCGGCCCAGCGCTTCCGCCTCCTCGCGCAGCCGCTCGGCCAGCGAGGTGCCGCTGGGCAGGCTGACGAACTCATGGTCCAGCGCCTCGGTGAAGCGCAGGCGCTTGCGGCCGGCCAGCGGATGGCCCTCGGGCACCACCAGCACCAGCCGGTCGCTGCGGTAGGCCACGGTGCGCAGGCCCAGCGGCGGCGTGCGCTCGGCGAAGATGCCGATGTCGGCCCGGCCGTCCAGTACCGCCAGCACCGCCTCGCTGCTGTTGCGTTCCTCCAGCTCGATGCGGATGCCCGGGTTGGCCGCGGTGAAGCCCGCGATGCCCGCCGGCAGGAACTGGGTGATGGCCGAAGTGTTGGCCCACAGCCGCACCACGCCCACGATGCCGCTGGCGTAGTCGGACAGGTCGGCTTCCAGCTGGTCGACGTCGGTGAGGATGCGCTGCGCATGCCGGTGCAGCGCCTGGCCGGCGACGGTGAGCTTCACGCCGCGTGAATGCCGCTCGAACAGCTGCGTGCCGAGCGCCGCTTCCAGGTCGGTGATGCGCTTGCTGGCCGCACCCACCGCCAGCCGCGCCCGCTCGGCGCCCTGGCTGATGCTGCCGGTGTGCACCACATGCGCGAAGAGCGAAAGCGACACCAGGTCGAGTCGATGGAGGTTCACCGGACGATTGTGCCGAAGCCACACTTCATGGACTCACAATATATACATTGATATATTGAAGCCATGCCGAACCCGCTCGTCGCCCCCGATCCCGACACCCTGCGCCAGGCCGCCGGCCAGGCCGTCGCCGCGCTCAAGCTGCTGGCCAACGAGGAGCGTCTGCTGCTGCTGTGCCAGCTCTCGCAGGGCGAGCAGTGCGTGGGCGACCTGGAAGCCGCGCTGGGCATCCGCCAGCCCACGCTGTCGCAGCAGCTGGGCGTGTTGCGCAACGAAGGCGTGGTGGCCACCCGCCGCCAGGGCAAGCAGATCTTCTACAGCGTGGCCGACGAGCGGCTGCTGCAGATCCTGGCCGTGCTGGCCGCCCTGTACTGCCCGCAGGCATGAGCGCCATGCAGATCGACTGGACGGCCTTCACCCCGTTCGCGGCCACCGCCGGCGGGCTGCTCATCGGCCTGGCGGCGGCGATGTTCGTGCTGCTCAACGGCCGCATCGCCGGCATCAGCGGCGTGCTGGGTGGCCTGCTGAGGCCCCGGCGCGGCGACCTGGGTTGGCGCGCCGCCTTCGTCGGCGGGCTGGTGCTGGCGCCGCTGGCCTACGGGCTGTTCGCGCCGCTGCCGGTGCCGCGCATCGATGCCGGCCCCGACCTGCTGGTGGCCGCCGGGCTGCTGGTGGGCCTGGGCACGCGCTACGGCAGCGGCTGCACCAGCGGCCACGGCGTGTGCGGCCTGTCGCGGCTGTCGGCGCGCTCGCTGGTGGCCACCCTGCTGTTCATGGGCGCCGGCTTCGCCACCGTGTTCGTCATCCGCCACCTGCTGGCGGCCTGAGGGGCACAGGCATGCTGCAGATCGTCGCTGCCCTGCTGGCCGGGCTGGTGTTCGGGCTCGGGCTCATCGTCTCCGGCATGGCCGATCCGGCCCGGGTGCTGGGCTTCCTCGATCTGGCCGGCGCCTGGAATCCGTCGCTCGCCTTCGTGATGGGCGGCGCCATCGCGGTGGGCCTGCCGGCATTCGCCCTTGCCGCCCGGCGCCGCCATGCGCTGCTGGGCGGGCCGATGCAGCTGCCCACCGCCCGTGGCATCGACCGCCGGCTGGCGGGCGGCAGCCTGCTGTTCGGCATGGGCTGGGGCCTGGCCGGCCTGTGCCCGGGCCCGGCGCTGGTGGGCCTGGGCATGGCACTGCCGCAGGCCGGCCTCTTCGTGCTGGCGATGCTGGCCGGCATGGCGCTGTTCGAGCTGCTGCCGCGCCGCCGCTGAGCCCGGCGCCGGCCGCCGCGCCGGCTTGCCTACCATCGGCGCATGCAGTCCCCGAGCCCCAGCCGTGCCACCTCTCTGCCCGAAGCCGCGCCAGCGGTGCCCGATGCCACCACCCGCCTGCCCGGCCTGCGTCGCTGGCTCGGCGACCTGCGCCCGGCGCCGGTGCATGTGGGCCGCACCGAGCAGTTGCGCGCCTGGGTGGGCGCGGCGCTCGGCATCCTGCTGACCGGGCTGGCCAGCCGCTGGCTGGGCGGCGGCGCCGGGCCCTGGCTGGTGGCGCCGCTGGGCGCCAGCGCGGTGCTGGTGTTCGCGGTGCCGGCCAGTCCGCTGGCCCAGCCCTGGGCGGTGGTGGGTGGCAACACCTTGTCGGCGCTGGTGGGCGTGGCCTGCGTGCTGCTGATCCCGGATCCCGCCTTTGCCGGCGCGGCGGCCGTGGGGTTGGCCATCGCGCTGATGTTCCTGCTGCGCTGCCTGCATCCGCCGGGCGGGGCCACGGCACTGTTCGTCGTGCTGGCGCAGGTGGGCAGCGTGCGCTTCGCGCTGTTCCCGATGCTGGTGAACTCGCTGCTGCTGGTAGCCGCCGGCATGGCCTACAACCACCTCACCGGCCGGCGTTATCCGCATGGGCCGGGTGCGCCCGCCGCCGCCGCGCCGCCCTCGCGCAGCCGCTTCACCGAGGCCGACCTCGACGCCGCGATGGCCCGCTACGGCCAGGTGCTGGACGTGAGTCGAGACGACCTGCAGGCCCTGCTGCACCATGCCGAGCTGGCCGCCTACCGGCGCAACCTGGGCGAGCTGCGCTGCGCCGACATCATGTCCACCGACCCGCTGACGGTGGCCTTCGGCACGCCGCTGGAAGAGGCCTGGGCGCTGATGCAGCAGCGCCGCATCAAGGCGCTGCCGGTGATCGACCGCGCGCGCCGGGTGGTGGGCATCGTCACGGTGGCCGACTTCATGCGTGAAGCCGACCTGGCCCGGCACCACGGCCTGGGCGACCGGCTGCGGGCGCTGGTGCGTCGCAGCGGCCTGACCCACACCAGCAAGCCCGAGGCCGTCGGCCAGATCATGACGCGGCAGGTGCGGGTGGCCAGCGCGCAGCGCCACGTGATCGAGCTGGTGCCGCTGTTTTCCGAGGGCGGCCACCACCACATTCCCATCATCGATGCGGAGCAGCGGCTGGTGGGCATCATCACCCAGTCGGACCTGGTGCGCGCGCTCTACCGCGCGGTGCAGGTCGGAAGCCCCTAGTGGCGGCGGGCGCGCTTCCCGGTTACCTTCTCGCCAGATCAGAAACCCAGCATTGCTGACACATCTGGTGGCCTTGCGCAGAACTCGGCGGTGCCGTCCACCGCCATGGCCACTTCCTCCGCCACCAGCAGCGCGCGCCTTCTGTCCCCGGGCACGCCCTACGAGCGCAACGGGCTGCGCATCACGCCCGGTCGGTGGAGCATCACCGCCGAGCCCTGCCTGCTGAAGGAGGCCGACGCGGGGCCCGGCAACGAAGCGCTGCTCGACCGGCTGCGTGCCGAGGCGCAGGTGCTTCGCCTCCTGCAATCGGTGGCGGGCGTGCCGCGGCTCATCGACTTCGACCCCGGCCGCCGCGCCCTGGCCGAGACGCGGCTGCCCGGCCTGCCGCTGCCCGCCGCCTGCAGCGCCGGACCCGTGCCGGCGGACCGGCTGCTGCGCATCGCGCTCGGGCTGCTGCAGGTGCTGGAGGACGTGCACGCCGCCGGCGTGCTGCACGGCGACCTGCGGCCGGGCAACGTGATGCTGGACGCGGCCACCGAAGCGGTCGGCCTGATGGACTTCGGCGAGGCCGTGGCCCAGCGGCGCTTCGCGGTCGCGCCGCCGTCGGCAGCGGCGCAGGCCGTGAAAGTGCGGCCTTTCAGCGCGCCGGAGCAGACCGGCCGCGTCGGTGCCGGCATCGACTACCGCGCCGACCTCTACGGCCTGGGTGCCACGCTGTACTGGCTGGCCACCGGCCGGCCGCCCTTCGCCGAGCCCGATCCCCTGACGCGGCTGCATGCGCTGCTTGCGCGCCAGCCGGAGTCACCCGACGTGCTGAATCCCGCGCTGCCGCGTGGCGTCGCCGCATTGATCGACAAGCTGCTGGCCAAGCGGCCGCAGGACCGCTACCAGTCGCATGCCGGCCTGCGGCGGGACCTGCAGCAGCTGCTGGCACTGCCGGGCGAAGGCTTCGTGCCGGGCCGCCACGACCACCGAGCCCAGCCCGCGCCGCCGTCGCGGCTGGTGGACCGCGACGACCAGCTCGGCCAGATCCTCGCCGCGATCGATGCGCCGGCCGGCCAGCGCCGCGTGGTGTGGGTGCATGGCGCCTCGGGCACCGGCAAGTCCACCCTGGTGAAGTCGCTCATGCCGATGCTGGCGCCGCGGCGCATGCTGCTGGTTTCGGGCAAGTACGACCAGCACAGCCGCCACCAGCCCTGCGCCGGCCTGGTGGATGCGTTGTCGCAGCTGGCCGAGCATTGGTGGGCCGGGCCCGATGCGCAGCTGGTGGCCACGCGCCAGCTGCTGCGCGCGGCGCTGGGCCCGCAGGCCGGCTCGCTGGTGCAGCTGGTGCCGGCGTTCGGGCCGCTGCTGCAGGTCGACGGCCAGTCGCGTGCGCCGGCACCCGCGGCCGGCGGCGAGGCGCAGGAGCTGAACGCCGTGGCCCAGCGCACCGCGATGGCGCTGGCGGCGCTGTTTCGCGCCGCGCGCCAGCTCGGCCCGCCGCTGCTGCTGTTCCTCGACGACCTGCAATGGGCCGACGACGACTCGCTGCTGCTGCTGCGCCGCATCGCCACCGAGGAAAGCCATGGCGGCGTGCTGCTGCTGGGCGCCTACCGCGACACCGAGGCCGACCTGTCGCCGGGCCTGCGCCAGGCGCTGGCCGACATCGCCGCCAGCGGCCTGGAGCAGGTGTCGGTGCCGCTGCGTGGCCTGAGCGCGGCCAGCCTGTGCAAGGTGGTGGCGGACATGCTGGACACCGCGCCCGAGGAAGTGGCCGACCTGGCCCGCGTGCTGCACCAGCGCGCCGGCGGAGACCAGTTCCAGGTGCTGCAGCAGGTGCAGCAGCTGTTCGACGCCGGCCAGCTGCGGCGCACCGACGGCCGCTGGCACTGGGACGTGGCGGCCCTGGCCGCGCTGCCGGCCAGCGAGGACGGTCTGGCGGTGCTGGCGCAGCAGCTCAAGCGCCTGGATGCCCGGACGCAGGCGCTGGTGGGCCTGTGCGCCTGCATGGGCGGCGCCATCGACGAGGCGCTGCTCGGCAGCACGCTGGGCATCGACCGCCAGACGCTGGACGACCAGCTGTTGCCGCTGCTGCAGCAGAACCTGCTGCTCACCTCCCGGCCCAGCCCGCTGCATGCGAACCGGCCGGGCGGCACCGCCGTGCGGCAGCTGCACTTCTGCCACGACCAGGTGCAGCAGGCCGCCCTGGCGCTGGTGGACACGGCCCAGCGCCAGCACTGGCACCTGGCGATGGCGCGCGTGCTGATGGACGGGCGGGCGCCTGCCCTGCTGACGCCGGCGCAGCTGTTCGCCGTGGCGGAGCACGTGGCCGCGGCGGTGGACCGGGTGCAGTCGCCGGCCGAGGCCGCCCCGCTGCTGCAGGTGCTGCTGCTGGCCGCCGAGAGCACCTGCGGCCGCGCCGCCTTCGCGCATGCGCTGCACTTCTGCGACGCCGCCGCCCGGCTGCAGCGCTGCCTGCCGGCCGACGCGGCGCTCGATCTGCGGCGGGGCCTGGTGCAGCATGCGGCGCTGTTCAGCCTGGGCCGGTTCGCGGCGGCCGATGCGGTGTTCGCCCGGACCATGCCCGACGTGCGGCAGCATCCCGAGCAGGCCGCGCAGATGGTGTCGCTGCAGGCCATGTCGCTCAACGGGCGCCAAAGGCAGGCCGAGAGCCTGGCGATGATCTGGTGGCAGCTGCGGCAGCTGGGCTTCGAGGTGCCGGAAGACGGCCAGTGGGAAGCCGCGGCCAGCGCCGAGATGGCGCACTGGCAGACGTGGCGCGACCTGCTGCAGGCCGAGCGGCTGCAGGCCCTGCCGCTGACCACCGACCCGCGCGTGGTCACCAGCTCCCTGCTGCTGCAGGCCGCGGGCGTGGCCTCGATGAGCAGCCACCAGACCGCCTTCGCCTGGGCGATGCTGCGGGCGGTGCGCCTGGCCTGCGAGGAGGGCCGCACCGAGCGCCTGCCCTTCGTGCTGGTGCTGGCGTCCACCGTGTTCCTGACGCTCGGCCGCGACCGCTACGGCGTGGAGCAACTCTCGCTGGCGGCGCTGCGCCTGGCCCAGGCCTCGCAGGGCGGCTGGCAGCGCCACCGGGTGGGCCTGGCAGCGGCCAGCTGCGTGATGCCCTGGCAGGAGCCGATCGAGCGCAGCGCCGATGCGGCGCATGCCAGCTCGGCCGAGGCGCTGGTGCACGGCGACCTGGAATGTGCCGGCTACGGCTACCTCGCTTCCCTGCCGGCCTTGGTGGACAGCGCGCCGCACCTGGACCTGGTGCGTGCCGAGATCGCCGACGCGCTGGCCCGCGCGGCCCGCACCAGCAACGAGGCCGCGCGCGAGGTCTACATCGTGTTCGACGACCTGCTGTGGGCGCTGACCGACCGCACCTGCAGCGGCGGACCGCCGATGCCGGTGGAGCCCGCGACCGCCAAGGGCTGGGCCGGGCCCTTCGCCTACGTGTACCGGGCGCTGGCCGCCGCGCTGCACGACGACTGGCCGCAGGTGCTGGCACTCAGCCGCCGCGGCAGCCCGTCCATGGGGCTCATCGGCAGCTTCTACGCCCATGGCGTGCAGCGCGTGCTGTGGGCGCTGTCGCTGGCGGTGGCGCTGCGCCGCCCCGGCGCCGACGGCGCCGCACTGCGGGCGGAGCTGGCACCGCTGCAGGACTGGCTGGCCGACTGCGCCGCCCATGCGCCGATGAACTTCGGGCACCTGCACACGCTGCTGCAGGCGCTGCTCGCCTGGGCCGCGAGAGACTGGCTGGCCGCGGCCCGGCACTTCGACGCCGCCATCGACGGCGCGGCCGTCGCCAGCCGCTGCTGGCACCAGGCGCTGGCCTGCGAGCTGGCTGCCGCCTGCCATGCCGAGGCCGGCCTGCCGCGCGCCGCCCAGGCCTATGCGGACATGGCCGCGAGCGGCTATGCGGCCTGGGGCGCCACCGCCAAGGCCGCCGGCCGCGCGCCAGCGGCCGCGCCCGCCGCCACGCCGGCCACCGCGTCGAGTTCGCTGGAGGTGGACGTGGTGCTGTCCGCCACCGAAGCCCTGGCCCGCGGCCGCGAACCGCAGCAGGTGCAGCGCATCCTGTTCGGCCTGGTCCGGCGTTATGCCGCGGCCGACTGCGGCGTGCTGCTGTGGCGCGAGGAGGACCAATGGCAGCCCGCCGCCTGGTTCAGCGATGCGCATGAATGGCGCGCGGTCGACGACGCCGATCCGCCACCGCCGGTGCCGCCTGCGCTGGTGCGCAGCCTCGCCGCCCAATCGATGCCGGTGCAGGTGGCCGCGGTGCGCGACCACCCGGCCTACGGCCGCGACGCCGACCTGCTGGCGCGTGGCGTCAAGAGCCTGCTGGCGCTGCCCATCTTCAGCCGCGGGGAGCACCGCGGCATGCTCTACCTGGAGAACCGGCAGGTGGCCACGCAGCTGGCCGAGCACCAGCTCGACACGCTCAAGGTGGTGGGCCAGCAGTTCGCGGTGGCCTTCGAGAACGCGCACATCAATGCGCACCTGGAGCACCTGGTGGAGGCCCGCACCCAGGCGCTGCACCACGAGGTGGAGGTGCGCCGCAGCGCCGAGCGCGCCGCCGAGGCCGCCAGCCGCGCCAAGACCGACTTCCTGGCCACGATGAGCCACGAGATCCGCACCCCGATGAATGCGGTGATCGGCATGTCGGCGATGGCGCTGCGCACCGCGCTGGACGCCCGCCAGCGCAACTACGTGGAGAAGGCGCACCGCAGCGCGGTGCTGCTGCTGGGCATCATCAACGACGTGCTCGACCTGTCGAAGATCGAGGCCGGCAAGCTGGAGCTGGAGGAGGTGCCCTTCGACCTGCGCGACGGGCTGTCGCACGTGGCCAGCCTGGTGGCGCTGGCCGCGCAGGCCAAGGGCCTGGAGCTGCTGTTCGACCTGCCGCCGGACCTGCCCACCCAGCTGGTGGGCGACCCGCTGCGGCTGAGCCAGGTGCTGCTCAACCTGTGCAACAACGCGGTGAAGTTCACCGCGCAGGGCGAGGTGACGGTGCAGATCCGCCACCAGCCGGCCGAAGGCGGCCGGGTGACGCTGCAGGTCTCGGTGCACGACACCGGCCCGGGCCTGGACGCCGCCACCCGCGAGCGCCTGTTCTCACCCTTCCAGCAGGCCGATGCCTCCATCAGCCGCACCCATGGCGGCACCGGCCTGGGGCTGTCGATCTGCGCCCGGCTGGTGGGCCTGATGGGCGGCGTGATCGGCGTGGACAGCACGCCCGGCCGCGGCAGCCGCTTCCACTTCCAGCTGGCCCTGCCCTGCGCACCGGCCACGCCGCAGGACGCGCCGGCCGGCGACCGGGTGCTGGACGGCGTGCGCATCCTGGTGATCGAGGCGCATGCGGGCGCCCGCGCGCTGCTGTGCCGCATGCTGGACGCGCTGGGCGCGCAGCCGCAGGCGGTGGCCGGCGCGCCGGACGCCCTGCAGCAGGTGGTGCAGGCCGCCACCGACAACCGGCCCTACCAGCTCCTGCTGGCCGACGACCGGCTGCTGCTGGCCGAGGGCGGCGAGCTGCTGCGGGCCGCGCTGCGCCGGCTGCAGCCCGCGCCGCCGGTGCTGCGCATGACGCCGTCGCTGGCCGCCGCGGACGAAGCCGACGAGCGCCTGACCGGCCTGGTGATCGAGAAGCCGGTGACACCCTGGGCCCTGCGCGATGCCTGCCGCGCGGCGCTGGACGGCACCGCCACCAACGCGTCACCTGCCAGCGCGCGCGATCCTGCCAGCCCGGCCGAGGCCGCCGCGGCGCTGCGGGGCGTGCGGGTGCTGGTGGTGGACGACAACGACATCAACCTGGAAGTGGCCGCCGAGATGCTTTCCACCTTCGGCGTGGAGCTGCTGACCGCCAGCGACGGCCAGGCCGCACTCGACCTGCTGGCCCACACCGCGGTGGACGGCGTGCTGATGGACTGCCTGATGCCGCGCATGGACGGCTACGAGGCGGCCCGCCGCATCCGGCAGCAACCGGCGCTGGCCGGGCTGCCGCTCATCGCGATGACCGCCAGCGTGATGCCGGAGGAAGTGCGCCAGGCGCTGGCCGCCGGCATGGATGCGCACCTGGCCAAGCCGATCCAGCTGGCCGGCCTGCAGGCCACGCTGCTGCAGTGGCTGGCCCCGCGGGCGGCGGCGCGCCGGGCCGCGGTCGCGGGTTGAGTCCGGCGCGAGGGGCGCCGCAGGCGCGGCGCCCGACGGGGCTTCAGCCCCGCGCGGCCTGGCGACGGCGCACCAGGAAGCCCACCAAGCCCAGGCCACCGAGCATCAGCGCATAGGTCTCGGGCTCGGGCACCGGCGCCATGGCGGTGCCCACGTACTGCAGCTGGCCGCGGATGGCGCCGGCCGGATACATCGCATTGTGCAGGTTGACGTAGAAGCTGCTGGGATTGACCGGCGTGATCGAGGCCAGGTCGGCGTCGTACATCTGCGAGCCGGTGAGGCTGCCGCCGAAGTCCACGATCACCGGCCCGTTGGTGCCGGCCGGCGCGGCATGGATGTGCGCGCCGGTGAGCGGGAAGTCGATGGCGTTGGCCATGATGGACCAGGACACGGTGAGCGCCTGGTTGTCGATCAGCACCGTGGCCACGCCGAAGCCGTCGGGGTCGCCCACGCCGGTTTCGTTGGCGCCATACAGGAAGGCGGTGTACGTGTCGATGGCCGCCAGCGCGGGGGTGGCCATGAACGGCGCGGCGAACAAGGCCGCGCAGAGGACTGACTTCTTCATCATCACGGGGCTCCGGGGTGGAAAGGAGCCGCGATCCTGCGTACCCGCCTGCGTGCCCGCAAGCAGGGCTTTCCCCCCTGACCCGGTGCCTGTTTCTTCAGCATGCCGGATCTGCAGGATCACTCTGTCAGGAACGCTTCGCGCCGGCCGCCGCGGCATGCCGCTGCACCGCCTGCCGGCCCACTTCGGCCAGGGCGGCGTCCCGCTGCGCCGGCGCGGCGCTGCTGTCGGTCAGGTAGGCACACACCACCAGCGGCGGCGCGGCCGGCGGCCAGAACACCGCCACGTCGTTGGCGGTGCCGCGGGAGCCGGTGCCGGTCTTGTCGCCGGCGCGCCAGCCCGCCGGCACCGCCGCGCGCAGCCGCTTGAAGCCGGTGGAGGCCGCCTCCAGCCAGGCCGCAAGCTGCTGCCGACCGGCCGGCGACAGCGCATCGCCCAGCACCGCGCGCTGCAGCGCACCGGCCATCGCCCGCGGCGTGGTGGTGTCGCGCGGATCGCCGGGCGTGGCTTCGTTCAGCTCGGGCTCGGTGCGGTCCAGCCGGGTGTGCGCATCGCCCAGCGTGCGCACGAAGGCGGTGAGCCCGGCCGGCCCGCCCAGGGTCTGCAGGATCAGGTTGGCCGCGGCGTTGTCGCTGACGGTGACGGTGGCTTCGCACAGCGCGGCCAGCGTCATGCCACTGCCGTCGGCATGCCGCTGGGTCACCGGCGAATGTGCGATCAGCACCTCCGGCCCGTAGACGATGCGGCGGTCCAGCCGCTCCAGCCCGGCGTCCACCCGCTGCAGCACGTGGGCGGCGGCCAGCCACTTGAAGGTGCTGCACATCGGAAATCGCTCGTCCAGCCGGTGGCCGGTGACCTGGCCGCTGCCGGTGTCGAGCACCGACACGCCCAGCCGGCCGCCGACGCCGGCCTCGATGGCGGCCCAGTCGGGCGGGCCATCGGCCGCGCTGCCTGAAGTTTTGCTGGCGGCGGCGGCCTGCCAGCCGGTGGCCAGGGCCAGCACCATGCCGGTGGTGAAGCTGCGTCGGTGCATCGGGAATCTCCTGCGGTGGGGGATGGATGGCCGCCACGTTAAACAGCCCCGCCGCGGGCCACAAACGCGGATTCGGTGGCCGAGACCGCAGAAAATCTGGGGCATGCAGTTGCCGTTGAATGCCTTGCGCGCCTTTGAAGTGGCGGCGCGCCACCTCAGCTTCACCCGCGCCGCGCTGGAGCTGCGGGTTACCCAGAACGCCGTGGCGGCCCAGGTGAAGAACCTGGAGGACCGCATCGGCGTGCCGCTGTTCCGCCGCCTGCCGCGCGGCCTGGCGCTCACCGACGAAGGCCAGGCCCTGCTGCCGATGCTCAGCGACACCTTCGAGCGCATCGGCGCGGTGCTGGGCCAGTTCCGCGAGGGCCGGCTGCGCGAGGTGCTGACGGTGGCCGCGGTCGGCACCTATGCGGTGGGCTGGCTGCTGCCGCGGCTGCCGGCCTTCGAGCGCGACCATCCCTTCATCGACCTGCGGCTGCTGACGCACAACAACCGGGTCGACCTGTCGGGCGAAGGCCTGCACTGCGCCATCCGCTTCGGCGACGGCAGCTGGCATGGCACCGAGGCCGATGCACTGATGACGGCGCCGCTGTCGCCGGTGTGCACGCCGGCCATCGCTCGGCGGCTGCGGTCGCCGGCCGACCTGGGTCGGGAGCTGCTGCTGCGCTCTTACCGGGTGGATGAATGGCCGCGGTGGTTCGAGGCGGCGCGCCAGCCGCTGCCGCTGCTGCGCGGGCCGGTGTTCGATTCGTCGGTGACCATGGCCGCCGCCGCCGAGCAAGGCGCCGGCGTGGCCCTGCTGCCGCCGGCGATGTTCGCCGACGCGCTGCGGCAGGAACGCCTGGTGCAGCCCTTCGACACCGGCGTGACCCTCGGCGGCTACTGGCTCACGCGGCTGCGCTCGCGCCCGCCCACGCCGGCGATGCAGGAGTTCCGCCGCTGGCTGCTGGCCGAGCATGGCCGGCTTGCCGGGCACGCGACCGTCGGATAGCGCCTACAGCGCGAGAAGCCCGCGGCGGCTGGCGCCGCGCCAGGCCGGACCGGATCATGCGTGCACCATGTCCAGCGACTCGGCGACCATCCCCTCCCCCGCGCACGACAGCGCGGCCGCCGCTTCCGCAGCGGCCGGCAAGCGCGGCATTGCCGGCCTCTGGGCGCGCTACAAGCGCTGGGTGGTGCCGGCCTTCGGCCTGCTGGTGCTGGCGATGCTGCTGTCGCATGCGCACAAGATCGACTGGGCCGGTGCCTGGCATGCGCTCAAGCAGTACAAGCTCTCGCTGCTGGCCGGCGTGCTGGGCCTGGCGCTGGCCAGCCATGCGCTGTACGGCTGCTTCGACCTCATCGGCCGCCACCACACACGCCACAAGCTGGGCCTGCTGCGCACCTGGGGCATCGCCCTGGCCAGCTATGCCTTCAACCTGAACCTGGGTTCGCTGGTGGGCGGGGTGGCGCTGCGGGCCCGGCTGTATGCCAAGGCCGGCCTGGACGAAGCCACGGTGGCGCAGGTGGTGGGCGTGAGCCTGGCCACCAACTGGCTGGGCTACGGGCTGCTGGCCGGCACCCTGTTCGCCTCCGGCCTGATCGCGCCGCCCGAGCAGGCGCACATGACGGCCACCACCTTCCGCGCCATCGGCGTGGGCATGGTGCTGCTGGCGGCGGCCTACGTGGCCTGGTGCTTCGCCTCCAAGGGCCGCACCTGGCAGTTCCGCGGGCGCAAGGTGCGCCTGCCCTCGGGGCCGCTGGCCCTGGTGCAGCTGGTGATGTCGGCCTGCAACTGGGCGCTGATGGGCGGCGCCATGTACCTGTTGCTGGGCGACCAGGTGAGCTATGGCATGACGCTGGGCGTGCTGATGGCCGCCGCGGTGGTGGGCGTGGTCACGCCGATCCCGGCTGGCCTGGGCGTGCTGGAAGCGGTGTACCTCGCCCTGCTGTCCGGCACCGTGCCGCAAGGCAAGCTGATGGGCGCGGTGCTGGCCTACCGCGCGCTGTACTACCTGCTGCCGCTGGCCTCGGGCATCGTGATCTACGTGCTGCTGGAGCGTTATGCCAGCCAGCATCCGGCGCAGGAGCAGGCGCAGGAGCCGGCGCAGGAGCCGGCGCCGGCTTCGGCCTGATCGCCCGTCGGCTACACCGCCTGGCGGTCGGGCAGCAGCCGCTCGTACTCCCGGCGCACCACCGCATAGCACTCGCAGGAGCGGGCCTCCAGCCCCGCGCGGTCCAGCACCTCGATGTGGCCGCGGCTGTAGCGCAGCAGGCCGGCCTGGCGCAATTTCAGCGCGGCCTCGCTCACGCCTTCTCGGCGCACCCCCAGCATCTGCGAGATGCGCTCCTGCGTCAGCGCCAGGCGGTCGCCCTGCACGCGGTCCAGCCGCAGCAGCAGCAGCCGGCACAGCTGCTGGCCCAGCGCATGGTGGCGGTTGCAGGCGGCGGTCTGCGCCATCTGCGTGATCAGCGCCTGGGTGTAGCGCAGCAGCAGGTGCATGGTGGGGCCGGCGCGATGGAACTCCTGCTGGATGCCCCGGGCCGGGGCGCGGAAGCCCTCGCCCGCGCTCTGCACCACCGCCCGGCTGGGCGTGGACTCGCCGCCCATGAACAGGGAAATGCCCACCACGCCTTCACGGCCCACCACCGCGATCTCGGCCGAGGCACCGCTGGCCATGCCGTACAGCAGCGAGACGACGGCCGTGGTGGGAAAGAACACATGGGTCTGCGGCCGGCCGGGCTCGTACAGCACCGCGCCCAGCGGCAGCCGCACCCGTTCCAGCTGCGCCGACCAGCGCTGCAGGTCGCCGTCGCTCAGCGCGGCGATCAAGTGGTTGTCACGCGGCATGGTGCCGGCGGGTATCTGGGCCATGGGCCTCCCTGGTGGCCGAGCGTACGCTCTCTGTGTTCGCCAGCGCACAGACGGCGCCGCGGCCGCGGCGCATCGTGCGGCTTGGCCATGAACCGAGAACCCCATGAACACCAACCCGCCGTTCTTCGATCCCGCCTCGGCCACGGTGCGCTTCTGGGTCACGCAGGAAGGCCAGCCGCCGGTGGCGGCCAGCATCGGCGGGGCCACGCTGCGCTACCACTTCCAGGCCCAGGGCGCCGGTGACGACCTGGTGGCCGCCTATGTGGCCCATGCCCGGCAGATCGACGAGGCGGTGCGCCGCAGGCTGGCAGCGGGCTCGCGCGAGCCGGTGATGCTGCGCGATCCGGACGTGGCCGCGGCCCGCTGAGGCCGCTGTGCCGGCCGGGGGCGCCGCCGTGGCTGGCGCTTCAGTCCGCCGTGCCGGCCGCTTCGGCCATGCGCATCCAATGCCGGGATTCGCCGGTCTTGTACAGGTCGTGCCAGGCCGCCAGCACTTCGGGCGTGTAGATGCCCAGCAGCGCCAGGATCTCGCGGGCGAAGTCCACCGGCGCCATGCCGCCGGCGGTGATCACGCCGCGGTCGGTGACGGCGGCGCTGTCGTCATAGCGGTCGGTGCCCGCATAGCCGGTGCCCTTCAGGTAGGCCAGTGCATTGCTGGTGTGCAGCCGGTCGTCCAGCAGGCCGGCACGCGCCAGCCCGGCGGTGGCGCCGCAGATGGCGGCCACCGGCGTGCCGGCGTCCGCGAAGCGGCGCGCCAGCGCCTCGGCCTCGGCATGGTGCTCGGGGTCTTCCCAGCCCGGGCCGCCGGGCAGGATGAGCATGGCGCTGTGGTCGGGCAGCACGTTGTCCAGATGGGTGTCGGGCACCACGGCCAGCCCGCCCATGGAACGCACCATGTCGCCCGCCACGCCCACGGCCATCACCCGCCAGGGCTGCCTGTCGTCGGTGGGCTGCTGGAAGGCGGGCTGGTTGATGGCCGCAATGGCATGGGCGGCTTCCCAGTCGGCGAAGCCTTCGAAGACGTAGAGGTGAACGGTGCGCTGGCTCATGCCGCAGTGTGCGCAGCCAACGTCACCGGCTCTGCCGGCCGGCAGCGCGGCGTGGCACCGGTGGCGTCCTACGCCAGCAGCGCCTTGACCAGGTCGGTCTGCCGGTCGGGCGCGCCGCCGTCCAGGCGCAGGCTGTTCTCGATGCGCTGCAGGTGGCCGGTCATCTGCGCCACCGCGGCATCCGCATCGCCCTGGCGGCAGATGCGCAGGAACTCCGCATGCTCGTCGCTGGAGCAGTGGGCATCGTTGTCGGAGTGGTAGAGCATCGCGATCAGCGAGCTGCGGGCCACCAGCTCGCGCACCAGCTCGGTCAGCACCTTGTGGCCGGTGCACTCGGCCAGCACCACATGGAAGTCGCCCAGCAGCTTCTCTCGCACGGTGCCGGTGGTGGCCGGCTCGCGCAGCGTGTTGCGTTCCATGCGGATGTGCTGCTCCAGCGCCTGGTAGTGCGCCCGCCGGGCCGTGGCCACGAACAGCCGCACCACCTCCGCTTCCAGGATGCGGCGCACGCCGAACACCTCGCGCGCTTCCTGCACGCTGGGGCGGCTCACGAAGGCGCCCTTGTCCGGGATGATCTCGATCAGCTTGTCCTTGCTGAGCGTGAGCAGCGCCGCGCGCACCTTGGTTCGGCTGACCGCATACACGCGGCCCAGGGCCTCCTCGCGCAGCCAGGTGCCGGGCGGCAGGCGCTTTTCCACGATGGCCTGGGCCAGGTCCTGCGCAATGCTGTCCACCGTGGCCTGCGGCGCGGCCACGTCGGCGGCGGCGGGCGACTCAGCGGTGGCGGTTTCGGCAGTCTTGCGGGCACGGGGCATGGCCACGATTGTGGCGCAGCACCGTGCCTCAGCCGTCCAGCGCAAAGCCCTGCAAGGCCCCGGTGTAGGCCTTGGGCAGCGGCCTGGCCAGCTCGCCACGCTTGCTGGTGCGCAGCCGCAGGTTCACCAGCGACTCCACCAGCTGCGTGGCCGCGGCCACGCCGTCGATCACCGGCACGCCCAGCACGTCGGCCACGTGCTCGCACAGGTCGGCCATGCCGGCGCAGCCCAGCACGATGACGTCGGAGCCGTCTTCCTCCAGCGCACGGCGGCACTCGGCCACGATGCGTTCGCGCGCACCGCTGCGCGGGTCTTCCAGCGCCAGCACCGGCAGCTCGCAGGCCCGCACGTTGGCGCAGAAGCGGTCCATGCCGTAGGCCTGCGCCAGGTGCCGCGCCTGGCCGATGGTGCGGCCCAGCGTGGTCACCACCGAGAAGCTGCTGCCCACCATGCTGGCCAGGTGCATCGCGGCTTCGGCGATGCCCAGCACCGGGCCGGCGGCCAGCTCGCGCGCGGCCAGCAGGCCGGGGTCGCCGAAGCAGGCGATGACGTAACCGTCGATGCCCTGCCGCTCGCCGGCCGCGATCTCCTGCAGCAGGCCGGGCACGGCCAGCGCCTCGTCGTAGTGGCTCTCGATGGACGCCGGGCCCATCGCCGGGCTGACCGCCACGATCTCGGTGCCCGGCCGTGCCACTGCGCGGGCGCAGGCGCCGATCTTGTCGGTCATGCGCTGCGTGGTGTTCGGATTGATGATCTTGATGCGCATGGGGCGTTCGTTCAGTTCACTGCTTGCGGTTGATCAGCGCGTAGATCACGAAGCCCAGGCCCATGCCGATGAACCACGCATAGTTGGCCGCGCCGCGCCAGGCCGGCACCATCACGCACAGGATGGGGATGAGCGCCGAGGGCACCATCGCGATCACCGCCTTGGGGTTGTAGCCGCGGCTGTACCAGTAGCGGCCGCGCTCGCTCATGGTGTAGAGCGCATCGACGTCGATCTGCTGGCGCTGCACCAGGTAGTAGTCGGCGATCAAAATGCCGAACAGCGGGCCGATGAAGGAGCCCAGCACGTCCAGCGTGTAGTGGATCACCTCGGGGTTGTTGTACAGGTTCCAGGGCGTGATGAAGATGCTGCCCACCGCGGCGATCATGCCGCCCGTGCGCCAGCTGATGTGCTGCGGCGCCACGTTGCTGAAGTCGAAGGCCGGCGACACGAAGTTGGCCACGATGTTGATGCCGATGGTGGCGATCATGAAGGTGAGCGCGCCCAGCACCACGGCGGTGGTGCTGTCGATCTTGCCGACGGTGTGCACCGGGTCGGTGATCAGCTCGCCGAACACCGGCAGCGTGGCCGCGGTGGTCACCACCGTCAGCAGCGAGAAGAACACGAAGTTGACCGGCAGGCCCCAGAAATTGCCCTTCTTCACCGCGTCGAAGCTCTTGCCGTAGCGCGAGAAGTCGCCGAAGTTGAGCATCGGGCCGCTGAAGTAGCTGACCACCAGCGCGATGGCCGACAGCATCACCGGCAGCGCGTCCCAGCCCTGGAACTTCACGCCGCCCAGGTTCAGGTCGATGTTGCTCCAGCCCGCCTTCCACACCAGCCAGCCGCACAGCACGGCCATCACCACGTACACGCCCGGGCCGGCCCAGTCGATGAAGCGGCGGATGGCTTCCATGCCGTGCCAGAACACCAGCGCCTGCAGCACCCACATCACCATGAACGCCACCCAGCCCAGCGTGGACAGGCCCACGAAGCCGTGCTGCGCCACATCGGCATAGGGCGCCAGGCCAGGGTAGAAGTGCAGCGCCAGGATCATGAAGGCGCTGGAGGCCAGGTAGGTCTGGATGCCGTACCAGGCCACCGCGATCAGACCGCGGATGATGGCCGGGATGTTGGCGCCCAGCACGCCGAACGAAGCGCGGCACACGACCGGATACGGCGTGCCCGTCACCTGGCTGGGCTTGGCCACCAGGTTGCAGAAGAACTGCACGATGACGATGCCCACCAGCAGCGCCACCAGCACCTGCCAGCTGGACAGGCCGAGTGCGAACAGGCTGCCGGCGGTGATGTAGCCGCCCACGCTGTGCACGTCGCTCATCCAGAACGCGAAGATGTTGTACTGGCCCCAGGTCTGCTTCTTCAGCGGGGCCAGGTCCTCGTTGGTCAGCCGCGGGTGGTAGCCGGGCTTGATCAACGCATTGGATTCGGCGGGCGCCTCGGCCGCCGAAGGTACGGCGGAGGCGGTGGTGGCTGTCGTCATGGATCGCTCCTCGGTTGGAAGGACGGCGTGAGGTCCGATGCCTGCCGACGGCGGCAGCGCATGCGATATTTGTATACAAAACTTGAGTGCAATCAAGCACGAAAAAGGGCTTCCCGATGAGGGGAAGCCCTAGTGTCGGCCGCCACAGGAAGGCGGCGGGGGGCCCGGCGCGGCCGGGTTCAGGCCGCCAGCTTGAAGGCGCCCACCACGTCCACCAGCCGCGCGGCCTGGCGGCTCACGCCATCGGCGGCGGCGGCGTTCTGGTCCACCAGCGCCGCGTTCTGCTGCGTGACCTTGTCCAGCTCTGCCACCGCATGGCCCACCTGCCCGATGCCCTGTGTCTGCTCGGTGGTGGCCAGCTCGATTTCGCCGATCAGCTGGCTCACGCGGCGCACCTGGGCCACGATGTCGTCCATCGTGCGACCGGCGTCGCCCACCTGGGTGCTGCCGGTTTCCACCTTCTGCACGCTGTCGGTGATCAGGGCCTTGATCTCGCGCGCAGCCTCGGCCGAGCGCTGCGCCAGCACCCGCACCTCGCCCGCCACCACCGCGAAGCCGCGGCCCTGCTCGCCGGCGCGGGCCGCTTCCACGGCCGCATTCAAGGCCAGGATGTTGGTCTGGAAGGCAATGCCGTCGATGGTGGCGATGATGTCCACGATGCGCCGGCTGGAGGCAGTGATGGCGCCCATGGTGTCCACCACGCGGCCCACCACGGCGCCGCCCTCCACCGCCACCGCGCTGGCCGCGGTGGCCAGCTGCGTGGCCTGGCGCGCGGTGTCGGCGTTCAGGCGCACGGTGGCCGTCAGCTCTTCCATGGAGGCCGCGGTCTGCTGCAGGTTGGAGGCCTGCTCCTCGGTGCGCTCGCTCAGGTCGGCATTGCCGGTGGCGATCTGCGCGGTGCCGGTGGCAATCGCATGCGAGGCATCCCGCACCTGGCTCACGATCGCGGCCAGGCTGGCCTGCATCGCCCGCGGCGAAGCCAGTGCACTGCCGCTGGGGGCGGCGTCGGCACCAGGGATGGGGCCCAGGTCGCCACCGGCCACCTGCTGCGCGGCACGGCACAGGTCCACCGGCTCCGCGCCCAGGGCGCGGCCCAGGCTGCGGGCGATCAGCAGGCCGGCGGCGGTGGCCGCCGCCAGCGCCATCAGGCCCAGGCCCAGCAGCAGGTTGCGCCGATGCAGGTAGTCGGCCTCGGCCTGCGCGGTCATGGCATGGGCCCGGTCGTCGGTGTAGCGCGCGAAGTCTTCCGAGGCCTTCAGCAGCGCGGCCAGCAGCGGACGGCATTCGCGGTTCATGCGGTCGATGGCCTCGTCGCGCCGCTGGGCCAGCGCCAGCTCCACGATGCCCAGCGCCACCGGGCCGTAGGCCTGCTCGATGCGGGCGATCTCCTGCGTGAGGCGGTCGGTGCGTTCGGTGCTGTCAGGCGCGGCGGCCACCTGGCGGGCGAGCAGCGCGAGGTTGTCCTGCACGTCCTTGTGCGCGGCCAGCACGGCGGCCTTCTCGGCAGCGATGTCGGCGGCACCCGCCACCAGCACCAGGTTGCGCGCGGCGATGGCGCGGCGGTCCACCGCCTCGTGGATGCGGTCGGCGGTCTGCGCCCGCAGGTTCACGCCATGGATGTACTGCGAAAAGCGCTGGTTGGCAGCCGACAGCGACTGCAACGCCAGGGCCGACACCACCATCAGCCCGGCCGCCAGGATGCCGAAGGCGCCAAGCAGGCGGGTGCGCACGGTCAGGGACGAAAACCTCATGGGGACTGCCGATCGGAAGGTGACTACCGCCTTCTTATCGGCGCGCACATCCCAAAGCGCTGCCCCGCAGCGCTGGCAACGGCGTCAGAACTGACGCATCGCAAGCCACCCGCGTGAATTGTTCACGCGCAGTGGCCCGCGGCGGGCCGACTCAGCGGTCGCTGCGTCGGACCTTGGGCGTGCGGATCCACTCGATGATGCCCAGCACGAAAGGCGCGCCGAGCAGCCAGATGGGCAGCCAGGGTTGGCTCATGGCAGTTCTCCTTGGGAGCGCGGCGGCCCGGGATGGGCCGCGCTGCACCGCCAGGTGGCAAGCGGCGCGCCACTTGCAAAGTTGCCGTTTGGGCAGATTAGGCTGTCAAAACGGCAGCGCCGTCCGCTTTTGTGCATGAAGTTGACGCTTCCGCCTGACAGCAGCCCGCCGCACACTTCCTGGAACACAACGACGGAGACTTCCATGGACACCGCTTCGGCGCTTTCCACTACCTATCTATCGGTGCAGGACATGGTGCAGCTGGTGCAGCGCAAGGGCCTGCCGGCCTGCATCGCCGGCATCGCCCGGCGCATCGAGGCCGACTTCCTGCGCTGGCCCGAATTCGACAAGACCGCCCGCGTGGCCGCCCATTCGGCCCACGGCGTGATCGAGCTGATGCCCATTGCCGATGCGACCCAGTTCGCCTTCAAGTACGTCAATGGCCATCCGCTCAACACCCGCAGCGGCCTGCCCACGGTGATGGCCTTCGGCCTGCTGGCCGACGTGGCCACCGGTGCGCCGCGGCTGCTGTCGGAGCTCACCATCACCACCGCCATCCGCACTGCCGCCATGTCGGCGCTGGCCGCCCGCGTGCTGGCCCGGCCCGGCAGCCGGGTGATGGCGCTCATCGGCAACGGGGCGCAGAGCGAGTTCCAGGCGCTGGCCTTCCGCGACCTGGCGGGCATCACCACGCTGCGGCTGTTCGACACCGACCCGCTTGCCACCGCCAAGCTGGTGGCCAACCTCGCCGGCCAGGGCCTGCAGCTGCAGGTGTGCGCCAGCACCGCAGAGGCCGTGCGCGGCGCCGACGTGGTGACCACGGTGACGGCCGACAAGACCCAGGCCACCATCCTCACGCCCGACATGCTGGCGCCGGGCATGCACCTCAATGCGGTGGGCGGCGACTGCCCCGGCAAGACGGAGCTGCACCGCGGCGTGCTGGAACAGGCGGCGGTGTTCGTCGAGTTCGAACCGCAAAGCCGCATCGAAGGCGAGATCCAGCAGATGCCGGCGGACTTCCCCGTCACCGAGTTCTGGCAGGTGCTGGCCGGCCGGCAGCCGGGCCGCTGCAGCCCGCAGCAGGTGACGGTGTTCGATTCGGTGGGCTTTGCGCTGGAGGACTACTCGGCGCTGTGCTTCCTGCAGGAAGCCACGGCCGAGCTGGGCATCGGCAGCACCGTGGACCTGGTGCCGCAGCAGGCCGACCCGAAGAACCTGTTCGGCCTGGCCACCGGCGCAGTGCCCGCAGCCTCAGGCGCTCGCGGCCTGGAAGGCCAGCACGGCGGCGGCCAGGTCTTCCAGGGCAGTGCCCACCGACTTGAAGACGGTGCGGCCCCGGCCGGCGCCCGGCAGGCCATCGCCCTGGCTGCCTGAAGCGGCGACTTGACCGCGGCACAGCGCCGCCAGCGTGCCACGCACGTCGGCCGCGGTGAAGACGCCGCGGGACAGCGGGCCCAGCAGGTCCCCGCTTTTTTCCAGCGCTTCCTCGGTGTCCAAATACAGCCTGGCGCCGGCCAGGCAGGCATCGTCGGCCTCGCGCATCTGGGGCGTGAAGCTGCCGATCAGGTCCAGGTGACTGCCTTCGGCCAGCCAGGCGCCCTGCACCAGCGGTGAAGTGGCCAGCGTGGCGCAGCTGACGATGTCGGCGGCCCGCACCGCGGCTTCCAGGTCGTTCACGGCCTGCGCCGCGAAGCCCTGCGCCCGCCATTCGGCGGCCAGGGCCTCGGCCTGCTTGGCCGAGCGGGCCCATACCGTCACCTGCTGCAGCGGCCGCACCGCCGCATAGGCCGGCGGCAGCAGCCGCGCCACCCGGCCGGCGCCCACCACCAGCAGCCGGCGTGGGCGGGCCGGCGTGATGAAGCTGGCCGCCAGCGCGGAGGCCGCGGCCGTGCGGCGGGCGGTGATCTCGTCGCCGTCCAGCAGCGCCAGCGGCACGCCGGTGGTGGCATCGAACAGCTGGTACACCGCATGCAGCCCGGGCAGGCCCCGCGCCGCATTGCCGGGCGCGATGTTGATGGTCTTCAGGCCGTAGTGCTGCGCGTTCCAGGCCGGCATCAGCAGCGAGGTGAAGCTGCCCACCTGATGCACATGGCGGCGCGGCACCTCGCAGCCTTCGATGAACATGCGGCGCAGCGCCGGGATCAGCGCCTCGAAGGGCAGCGCGCGGCGGGTGGCTTGGGCATCCAGCACGTGCATGGCCGAGGCGCTCCGTGTCAGCGGTAGGTGGCCAGCAGGATGCTGGTCTCGGTGTTGGCGATGCCCTTGATCAGCCGCACCCGCTCCAGCACCTGCGACAGGTCGGTCATCGTCTCGGCGCGCAGTTCCACCAGCAGGTCCCAGCGGCCGTTGGTGTCGTGCAGGGCCTGCACGCCGGGCTCGCCCAGCAGGCTGGCGATCACGGCGCGGGTCTGGTTGCCTTCCACCAGCACGCTGGTCCAGGCACGGATCAGGTTGGGCTCCGCATCGGGCCGCAGCCGCACGGTGTAGCCGACGATCAGCTGCTCATCCTCCAGCTTGCGCAGCCGGTTGGTGACGGTGCCGCGGGAGACACCCAGCTTGCCCGCCAGCGTGGCCACGCTCATGCGCGCATCCTGGCGCAGCAGCACGATGAGCTGGCGGTCCACGTCGTCCATCTTCATGGGCGCGGAGGGTAACGCAGGCGCTCAGCAGGTCCCGGGGCCAGAGAAAGTAGGGCCCGAAGCGGCTCTTGGCGATGAACACGCCGCCGGCCTGCTGGCCCGCTGGCGTGAGCACATGGCCACCTTCAGGAGTGACCGCCAGCAAGCCCGCCGACACCAGCCGGTCCAGCAGTTCCTTGGAAGAACGCAGGCCGCGGGCACTGGCCAGCCTGGAGGTGGACAGCCGGCCTTCATGCGGGTCGACTAAAGGGTCGGCCGCAGCAGCCGCCCTCTGCACGTGCGCCATCTGCACGGGCGCTGGCGCTGCGGCCGCGGCCAGGCCGAACTTGGCGGTCCAGTTGAACTGCGCGGGTTGATGCAGCCGCACCAGCTGCCGCGCGACGTCCTCCATCGTCTCTTGGCTGACCACCTTGGAGACGGCCAGCAGCGTGGTGGCTGCGGAAGCCTCGTTGATCGTCTTTTCGATCAGGTGTCGCAGCTGGTCGGTCTTGATGAGCCGGTCGAGCCCGTCGATCTTCGTGCGCGGCCGCGTGATCCTTGCGTTCTTGCTGACCAGCACCACGCTTTCCAGCGCCGGCTTGATGGCGATGCCCAGCCGCTTGGGCAGGTTCACCCGATCGCTGTGGAGCACTTCGCGCAGGAGGGCGTCCTGTTGCGCCTCCTGACCTGATGCAGATTCAGGAGGGTCACCTACCAGGCCGCCCCTGCACCCCACGGCTGTCGACATGTGGCTGCGGGGCATGGTCGAAGAGGCCACGGGCGGCTTGGTGCTGCCTCACGTCGATGACTATGACGCGGGGCCGGATGGCACCTCGCCGCCATCGCCGAAGTTGCCGCTGCAGCAGGATCTCCTGCGAAGCGAACGACACTTTGTGGGCTGTGCCTCTGTCGTCCGGTGATCGGCCAGCGCCAACAGCCTGTTTAAGCGCCCTTCGCTTCTGTTCCTTCACGTCGGTAGTGATCTCGATGCCGCATGAACCGGTGGTAGGACATGCGCAAATGCAGCTGCATCACTTGACGCGCCAGCTCGCCGTCCTGCGCTGCCACCGCCAGCGTCAGGTCACGGTGGTGGTGCAGGCTTTGCTCAAGCTCCTGCTCGGTGTAGATATAGAACGACCGCTTGATGATGGGCATGTCGATCATCGTCATCAAGATGGCGCGCAGGCGAGGCGAGCCTGAAGCCTCCAGCAAGGCATGGTGGAAGTCTCGGTTGGCGAGCTGCACCTGTTCAATCCCACCGGTGCCTGCCGCGATGCCCGCCGCCATCGCCCGATTGCTCCCCTCAAGCCGTTCGCACAAGTCGGCTCCGCCACGGCTTGCTGCCAGGAACGAGGCATAGGGCTCCAACAGCATTCGTAGCTGGAACGTCTCTTCCACGTCCCACTCGCTCCACTCGGCGACACGGATGCCTTGACCCGCGGCGTCAGTGGCCAAGCCGTCTTCGACCAGACGCTTCAATGCCGTGCGGACTGGGGTGCGGCTCAAGCCCAGCTCGCGTGCAAGCGGCTCTTCCTTGAGCTGCTCTCCCGGCTCGTATTGACCGCCCACCAGCCGCTGCCTGAGCACCTCGTAAGCCTTGTCTCGCCCGTTCTGAACTCTCATGGATGGGGTGTGTGTTCGCTTCCAGCGATTTTAGAGCGGCGCTCCAGCGGCAGCCCCCGCTCAGCCGCTCACCCCTGATGTTTGTACTCGAAATGTCTCCCGTAACGGCGCGCGGCCTTATTGGATAGGTATAAACCCGGCTCACCTTGTACTCTTTGTACTTCGTTTGTACTCTATGGGCTCTTGAGAGGTCGCGAGATGAACATTGCAATCGTTGGGCTTGGTGAGGTCGGCAGGTGTTACGCCGCCCCGCTTGATGCGGCTGGCCACCGTCTTCTGCTGTGCGAAGCACACGTCTCGGATGCAGCACGCCGGCTTGCAGAATCGCTGGGCCTGACGATCCGGGAACGCGCGGGCGATTGGCTGTCTGATGCGGACCTCGTGCTGTCGTGCGTCACTGGCACGACCGCCTTGCCCGTGCTGCAACAGATCCTGCCCTTCCTGAGAAAGGGCGCTACGGTGGCGGACTTCACTACCGCAAGCCCGGCAGTCAAACGGCAAGGCGCCGCACTGGCGAAAGCTGCAGGCGTTGAGTTTGTGGACACCGCCATCATGGGTGCCATTTCCCTCAACTTGGTGCGAACACCGTTGCTCGTGGCTGGCACCGGAACTTCCAAGCTCAAGGATGCGCTGGAACACGCTGGCGGGAAGGTTCAGGTCATTGAGGGCGGCAGTGCGGGGGATGCGATGTCCCTCAAGATCCTGCGCAGCGTCTTTACCAAGGGCATGGAAGCGCTGTGCGTTGAGCTCCTGATGAGCGCTGAAAAGCAAGGGGTGCGGGGCAAGCTGTACGAGCAGCTGAGCGACATCGACAACACCCCGCTCCGCTCGTTCATCGACATGCTGGTGCGGACCCATGTGATCCACGCCAAGCGGCGAGCGCACGAGGTGCATGACGCACAAGCTGAGCTTGTCGCCCAAGGACTGCCCTCTGTGGTGCTCCGTGGCGTGGAGCAGCGCTTCTTGGACACCGCTGCTGCCTTAGAGGTTCAGCCGCTGCCCAGTGACGCGCCTTCGGTGGACCAGGCCCTCGACTGGCTTCTCGCCAATCGCCCAGCCGCAGCTTCAGCCGCCTGATTCCCTCGGCGCTGCGGCATCGCAGCTCCTTCGCTTCCTCCCCCTACCCGTCAGAGAACTCCATGTCCACCACTGAGCAACTGAAACAACTGCGCGACCTCGGCGCCGCCACCATCTACGAAGCACAGGGCGCCAAGGGCGCCCTGGACAGCGCCATGAAACCCATCGATCCGACCGTGCGCTTAGCCGGTCCGGCGCTGACTGTGGACGCCCGGCCGGCGGACAACCTCATCCTGCATTACGCCGTCCAGAAGGCAAAGCCGGGCGATGTGCTGGTCGTGGACGCCAAGGGGTTCATGGAAGCTGGGCCTTGGGGTGACGTGCTGACGCTGCAGGCGATGAAGCTGGGTATCGCTGGCCTGGTCATCAGTGGCTGTGTACGTGACGCCAACCTCATCATCGAGTTGGGCTTCCCCGTGTTCTGCCGCGGGCTGTCGATCAAGGGGACCGGCAAGAACCAGCCCGGCAAGGTCAACGTGCCCATCGTCATGGGTGACGTCCAGATCCACCCGGGCGACATCATCGTTGGCGACCGCGACGGGCTGGTGGTGGTCGCTCGCAACGAAGTTGAGTTCGCCATCAGCAACAGCCTTGCTCGTGAAGAGAAAGAGGCCAAGCAGCGCGCCGCGATCGACCAAGGCGCCACCACGGCCGAGCTGCTGAACCTGACCGACACGCTCAAGCGCTTCGGCTTGGTCTGATTCCTTTACGCATACCGGAGACGTCCATGTTCACGCTTTTCAAACCTTTCGCGATGCTCACGGTGACGGCCATGTTGGCGTCCACGGCCGTGGCCACGGCCGCCGCGGAGAACTACCCCTCCAAGCCTATTCGGATGATGGTGGGCTTCGCACCCGGCGGTTCGGCCGACATCAACGCACGAGCGGTCAGCCAACAGTTGGGCAAGGACCTGGGCGCCACCATCGTGGTCGAGAACAAAGGTGGTGCCGGTGGCAACCTGGGCGCGCAGGAGGCCAAGCGCGCGGCACCGGATGGCTACACGATGTTCTACGCGACCTCGGCCGTCGTGCTGGCGCCATCGCTGTATTCCTCGCCGGGCTTTGACCCGTACAGCGACTTCGTGCCCGTCTCGTTGACCGCCACCATTCCCTTGGTGCTGGTGGTCAACAAGGATGTGCCGGCCCAAAACGCGACGGACTTCATCACCTGGGCCAGGGGCCAGAAGGGCAAGCTGAACTACGGCTCATCGGGCACGGGTGCACTGCTCCACCTGGGGGGCGCCTTGTTCGCCAAGGAGACGGGGATCGAGGGCACGCACATCGCCTACAAGGGCAGCGCTCCTGCAGTCACCGATCTGTTGGCCGGTGCCACGCAGTTCATGTTCCTGCCCATCAACGAAGCCATGCCGCACATCAAGGGCGGCGGGCTGCGGGCGCTGGCGGTCACGCATGACAAGCGCGTTGCGCTGCTGCCTCAGGTACCGACGCTGCGTGAAGTGACCGGCAAAAACACCATGGACATGGGTGCTTGGCAAGGGCTGATGCTGCCCAAGGGCACGCCGGCCGACATCGTCACCAAGGTGGCCACCACGCTGACCAAGACGCTGCAGAACAAGGAGCTGACCGACCGGCTGGAGAGCCAGGGCTCGATCCTTTTGGGCGGCACCCAGAAGCAGTACGTCGACTACATGCGCCAAGAGGGTGACCGCTGGGCGCGCGTGATCAAGGAGACCGGCGCCAAAGCCGACTGACTCCCCTGAACGCGAGCGCCTGCCGGCGCTCGTTTTACGTCAACAAGACACCCACCAAAGAAGGACGGAGACGATGAACAGGACTTTGACCGGAATCGCTGCAGGCGTGGCGGTGCTCATCGCGGCACTCAGCGGCTGCGGCAACGGCGATGGCGACGATGACACGCCCGTGGTCGATCGGTTTTCAGCCTTGCCGGCCTACACCGCTGACCCCGCGTTCGCCAGTGAGTACGACCGCCACATTGCGGCTTCGCATAGGAACACGCTGAACGACGAGTTCATGCTGAACACCTATCGGAACTACTACTGCATGTACCCCGAAGAGAACGTGGAGCTTCGCAACGAGGTTCGCAACGGGGCCATCAACCGGGTGCCCCTGACCCAACTCTTCGATGATGTTTGGTACATCGGCAGCCACCACGTTGGGCAGTACATCTTTCGCTCCGGCGAGGGGTTCTTGGTGATCGACTCCCTCAACAACGCCCAGGAAGCCCAAACCTACACGGTGCCTGCGTTGTCGGTCCTCGGGGTCAGCACGGCGCTCCCTTTCAAGGACCTGATCGTGACGCATGGTCACGGCGACCACGACGGCGGCGCACAAGAGCTCAAGAACCTGTACAGCCCTCGAATCCTCACCGGCTCAGCGGATGCGGCGCGCAAAACGTACGCACCTGAGACGATCGACTCATCGAAGGTGGAGCCGGTTCGCCTGACGCTGGGCGGACGCGATGTCATCCTGTTCTCCACGCCTGGCCACACGCCCGGCTCGCTGAGCAGCATCGTCACCGTCAAGGACAACGGCAAGCCGGTGAAGGCTGTTCTGGTCGGTGGATCGGCGATGCCTGGCAACAAGGCTGCGGCTGACAACTACCTGTACTCGGTCGAGCGCACCTACGACCTGGCCAGGACGGAGAACGTGACCGCCTCCATGCAGAACCACCCGGTCTTCGACGGCACGCTGCGCCTGATGGAACAGATCAACCAGAATGGCCTCTCCAAGCCCAGCCCGTTGGTCATTGGCCAGGAGCGCATCCTGCAAGGCCTTGCGATCTTGCGGCAGTGCTCAGCCGCCAACGCTGCAAAGGTCGATCCGGCCACGCCGCTTCCGGTCTGGCAGGTTGCCAAGCTGGAGCAGCCCACCGATGGGCCTACTGCCAAAGACGTGTCGGCGCGGCTGACCACCGGTTGGGGTCCGGTGGCCGGTCAGGCCATCATCTTCACCGGTACCTCGAGCAAGGCGAGCTGCACGGCCACTACCAATGACGTCGGCGTTGCCCGCTGTGCGCGGGACGCAAGCATCAAGCTGACGGTGGGAGAGGAAATCGTCGCCTCATTCTCTGGTACCGCGATCGCGGGCGCCACGATCCTGCCCGCTTCTTCTGCTGCGACTCTGGTCAAGTAGGCCGGGGCTCGCAGCATGCCGGGACGCAATCAAGCTTGTTGCGTCCCGGCGCTTACATGGTGGTGCTGCCTGTGACACTCCTTTCTCGCCGCCGAGTGCTTCAGCTTTGCGCGATCACCGCATATGCCGACGTGGCACTTGCCAACAGCCCAACGCCTTATGAGGTGGTGGGCTGGAATGCCCTCACCCCGCCAGGCTGGGACCCGCTGCGATCGTTCAAAAACCTTGATGAGATGGCCGGGCTGGACGATTCCGACCCCAGGGTCAAAAAGCTGAATGAGCGGCTGCGCCAGGTACTGGATACCGCACCGGTCATCGCCTCATTGGATGGTCGATCTATAAGGATGTCTGGCTTCGTTGTGCCGCTGGAAACCAGCCGCGAGGGATTGCTCGAGTTTTTGCTGGTGCCGTACTTCGGGGCTTGCATTCACTCGCCCCCGCCCGCAGCCAACCAGATCGTGCACGTGCGTTCTGAGCGCCCTGTCAAGGGGTTCACTGCGATGAGCACCGTCTGGATCAGCGGGGTCTTGCGGGTTGCACGCACGAGCAGCGAGCATGGCGCCAGCGGCTATCGGATGAAGGCGGTGCTCGTTGAGCCATATACCGGCAAGCGCTAGCTTGGTGGACTGATAGCGCTCCAGCTCCTTCAGGGATCAACGGGGCCTGTGTGCGGCTCCGACCGGCGGCGGCGAGATTAGGACAGCGGATGTCCGTTCAGGGTCGGTAGTGCCAGTTCGCGGCCGGTCACAGCGTCATTCAGCGGCGATAGACGCCGCGGCGTCGCGCGGTTGACCGGTCAGGAGAACGGAGCGGTCATCGGGGGAGCCGGTCCGCACCATCGAACCCCCTACTCCCTTCCGTGCAATGCGCCAATTGCACCGCCCCTAACTCATTCCACCCCCCTCACCTCACCCCAAACGCCGCCGTCCCCGCCGTCCGCCCGGCGTCATGCACTGCCACCACCAGCTGGGTGCTGCCGTTGTCCAGCGGATAGGCCAGCGCGATGCCGGTGGCGGTCTGGTTGGGCAGGGCGCAGGGGGCGGGGCCGAAGCGCAGGGTGACGTCGAAGACGTTCTTGCCGGAGGCGCGCGGCAGCACCGTGCCGCTGAAGTTGCAGCCGCTCAAGCCGCTGGCGGTGAGGTTGCCGTTGGCCGCCACCGTCACCGACTGCACTTCTCCTTGCAGCGTGGTGAGCGTCCAGCTGCCTTGCACCATGGCCGGCAGCGCACGGGCCTCGTAGCGGTAGGTACTGCTGGGGTCGGGGCCGACGCTGAAGCTGGCCGAGCCCTGCGACGTGGCCAGCGTGCCGGCCAAGGTCCCGGCGGCCGTGCCGGTGCTGGCGCTCAAGTTGAGCACCATGGGCGGCGCGGTGCCGAAGTCGCGCAGGTCGGTGGCGCGGATGCCGCTGGTCGACGCACTGCTGCCGCCCTGGAAGAAGCCCGACACCAGCAAGCGCCCGTTGGACTGCTGCCCATACAGCGCCCACAGCTGGCCGTTGTCCAGCACCAGCATCTGCAGCGACAGCGCGCTGCTGCCATTGAGCGCGCCGCCATACACCCCCTCCGCGGAAAAGGCGGCGCTGGCCGGCGTGCCCGCATCGCCCTCGCCACCACCGCCGCCGCCACAGCCGGCCAGCAGGCCCAGCCCCGCCAGCGCGCCGATGCGCCAGGCGCTTGCCTCGAGAATCTTCAAGGAATGTCCTCCGTGCTTGTTCTTGATCCCCCGCGCCTGGCCAGACTGCGCAGGCGGGGCACCACGATAAGCGCGGCCGAGGGCCCCAAAGCGGTGACTTTTGACCGCGCAGCCAGCCGCCACAATGCAGCCCGATGGACCGCCTGCATGCCATGACCGTCTTCGTCGCCGTCGTCGATACCGGCGGCTTTGCCGCGGCGGCGCGCAAGCTGGATCTGTCGCCGCCGGTGGTCACGCGGGCGGTGGCGGAGCTGGAAGAACGGCTGGGCCTGCGGCTGCTCACCCGCACCACGCGGGTGGTGCGGGTGACCGATGCCGGCGCCCGCTATGCCGAGGACTGCCGGCGCATCCTGGCCGAGATCGAGGAGGCCGAGGTGGCGGCCGCCGGCACCCATGCCGCGCCGCGCGGCACGCTCACCATCACCGCGCCGGTGCTGTTCGGCCAGCTCTACGTGGTGCCGGTGCTGGCGCGCTACCTGCAGCAGCATCCGCAGGTGGAGGCGCAATGCCTGTTCCTCGACCGCATGGTCAACATCGTGGAAGAAGGCATCGACGTGGCGGTGCGTATCGGCGAGCTGCCCGACTCATCGCTGCAGGCGGTGCGGGTGGGCCGGGTGCGCCGCATGCTGGTGGCATCACCTTCCTACCTGGCCGCGGCCGGCGTGCCGCGGCATCCGGCCGACCTGGCTGCGGGCCACACGCTGCTGTCCGCCGGGGTGAACACGCCGGTGGCCGACTGGCGCTTCAACGAAGGTGGACGGTCGCTGGTGCTGCCGTTGCCGGTGCGGCTGCGCACCACCAGCAACGGCTCGGTCATCACCGCCGCGCTGGCGCACCTGGGCATTGCGCGCCTGCTGAGCTACCAGGCCGCGCCGCACCTGCGAGACGGCACGCTGGTGCCGGTGCTGGAAGCCTTCGAGACCGCGCCGCTGCCCATCCATGTGGTGCACCTGGAAGGCCGGCGCGCCACCGGCAAGGTGCGCGGCTTCATCGACATGGCCGTGGCCAGCCTGCGGGCCGATCCGTTCCTCAACTGATCCGCCGCCACTGCAGCGGCAGGGCCCGCGGCAGCCACCACCCGGCCTGCAGCTGGAAGCGCACCGCGCGCTGCGCACGGTCGAGCGCGGCCACGTCGGGGCCGTCCCATACCAGCTCGGCGCGGCCGGTGAGCGTGAGCAGGTCGCCGCTGTCGAAGTCGATGAACAGCAGGCCCGCCCGCGGGTCCACCATCAGGTTGCCCAGCGTCATGAACATCTGGTTGCCCGAGTAGTCGGGCAGCAGCAGCGTGTGCGCGTCCTCGATCTTGACAAAGCCGGGCGGGCCGCCGCGGTGCGACACGTCCGCGCCGCCGGCCGGCCGATCGGCCGTGGCCGGTGCGCGGCTGGCGATGAACAGCGTGTCGGCCCGCGACACCAGCGCCTGGGCCGCGGCATCCAGCATCGACAGGGATTGCGCCGGCGCAGCGGCAGGCCCGTCGGCGGCCTTCATCATCGGCTCGCGCCGCTGGATGTACTGCGGGCAGTTGCCGACCGACTGCGTGATGGCCACGCCGAAGCCGCCGGCCTCCACCGCGGTCACCTGCCCGTTGGCACGGTTGCGCCGGCGGGTCTGCGGCTCGATGCCCAGCAGCCCGATCTCGGCGCCCGGCTGCAGGTGCCCGGCCATCGGGTCGCCGGGCAGCGGCAGCGCGCCCACAAGCAGCTGCTGCGCATCCGGCGCCTGGATGAAGCCCGGCGGACCCACCAGCACCGAAGCCCAGGGCCGGCCCTGCGCATCGGCCATGCCGGCCAGCAGCATCGGCAGCTGCTCGAAGAAGCGCTGGTGCTGCTCGGGCATGTGGTCGCGGATCACGCGCGGGCCGATCTCGGCCATGCGCGCCTGCATGCCGACCAGGCGCTGCACGGCCTGCTCGCCTTCGTGGAAGGGTGCGGCGATCATGATGCGTTCACCGACAGGCCGACGGCCGTGCGCGGCATCGGCACGAAGCCGGGCAGCGATTCGATGCGCCGCAGCCAGGCCCGCACCGCGGCATAGGGCGCCAGGTCCACGTTGCCTTCGGGCGCGGCGGCGATGTAGCTGTAGCCCGCGATGTCGGCCAGCGTGGCCTCGTCGCCGGTGAGGAAGGCACGGCCGGCCAGCACCGGCTCCATCACGCCCAGCAGCTGGTGCGCGCGGCCGATGGCGCCGGGTGCATCCAGCGTGGCGCCGAACACCGTGACCAGCCGCGCCGCCGCCGGGCCGAACGCAATGGGCCCGGCCGCGGCCGACAGCCACACCTGCACCGCGGCCTGCCCCTCGGGCGTGGCCGGCAACCAGCGGCGAGCGGGGTCGTACCGGGTGGCCAGGTACACCAGGATGGCGTTGGAGTCGTGCACCACGGTGCCGCCGTCGTCGATCACCGGCACCTGGCCGAACGGATTCAGGCGCAGGAAGGCGGGGCGCTTGTGCTCGCCCTGCACCAGGTCGACGTCCACCAGCCTGCATGGCAGGCCCAGCAACGACAGCGCAAGCTCCACGCGGTGGCAGTGGCCGGACAGGGCGTGGCGGTAGAGGGTGACGGGGGCGGCGGGTGCGGGACGGGTGGGGGTCATGTCGGGCTCCATGTGTGTCGCCTTGCAAGTGGCGGCGGCGTGGACGGACTGTGGCGCCGGGTGGCCGCAGACAGAAGCCTCATGCGGACCAAGTCACCGTTACAGGAGCTGGAACAGTGGCCGTCTTCGGTTGGCGCCAGCATCACCAAAACTTGTCATCGCACTAAAACTTTTCTCGTTGGACGCTGCGGGAGCGTTCACCGACAGTCACTCGCCAGACCCCTTTCTTGACGAGGACGACACCGATGAAACGCCTGATCGTCGCCGGCGCCGCCGCGCTGTGCTCCCTGGCGGCGCAGTCCGCCACCAGCTGGAACCTGTCGGCCGAGCAGCCGGATGCCAACTACCTGACGCAGAACGTGCGGCAGTTCGCCGACGAGGTGAAGGCCGCCACCAAGGGCGAGCTGGAGTTCAAGGTGCAGAGCAACAGCGTGCTGCTCAAGCGGCCCGAGGTGAAGCGCGGGGTGCAGCAGGGCATCGTCCCGATCGGCGAGTTCCTGATGTCGGCGCTGGGCAATGAAGACCCGATGTTCGAGATCGACAGCGTGCCCTTCCTGGCCAACTCCTTCGACGCCACCGAGAAGCTGTGGAAGGCCGCCCGCGAGCAGATCGCGCAGCGGCTGGACAAGCAGGGCATCGTGCTGGTGTACGGCGCGCCGTGGCCGCCGCAGGGCATCTACACCAAGACACCGGTGGCCACCGTGGCCGACTTCAAGGGCGCACGCTTCCGCGCCTACAGCGCCTCCACCAGCCGCATGGTCACGCTGATGGGCGCGGTGCCCACCACCATCCAGACGGCCGAGGTGCCGCAGGCCTTTTCCACCGGCGTGATCGACATGATGATCACCTCGCCCGCCACCGGCGTGGACACCCAGGCCTGGGACTACGTCAAGCACTACTACGACGTGCAGGCCTTCATCCCGCAGGCCATCGTCATCGCCAACAAGCGCGCCCTGATGGCCCTGCCCGCCGAGCAGCGCCAGGCCGTGATGGACGCCGGCAGGAAGGCCGAGGCCCGCGGCTGGCAGATGGGCCGCGAGCTCACCGCCAAGCTCACGCAGACGCTGGCCGGCAAGGGCATCGCGGTGCATCCGGTGCCGCCGGCGATGGCGCCCGAGCTGAACAGGATCGGCCAGACCATGGCCGAAGAATGGCTGAAGAAGGCCGGCCCCGACGGCGCCAAGGTGCTGGAAGCGTACCGCCGCTGAACCTGCCGCCCGGCATCCACCGCCAAGGAGCAAGACATGTCCGTGCTCGACCGCCTGGCGCGGGCCTCCGGGGCCGCGGCCGCCGTGGCGCTGGCCGCCATCGGCCTGGTGATCACCGCGCAGATCATCGCCCGCCTGGCCGGCCAGCAGATACCCGCGGCCGACGACTTCGCGGCCTGGGCGATGGCCGCCTCCGCCTTCCTCGCCCTGCCCTACGCGATGCGCCACGGCGACCACATCCGCGTGACGCTGGTGCTGCAGTTCCTGCCCCGGGGCTGGCACCGCGGCTTCGAGCTGCTGGCCTCGGCCATCGGCTTCGCGCTGGCGGCCTGGGCCGCCTGGCACACCGCGGTGTTTGTCTTCGACTCGTGGCAGTACGACGAGGTGGCGCAAGGCATGTTGAAGGTGCCGCTGTGGATACCGCAGCTGGCCATGGCCATCGGCATGGCGCTGCTGGCGCTGATGCTGGCCGACCGCCTGCTGCGCTGCCTGGGCGGCAGGCCGCTGCCCGATGCCGGCGCCGACGTGGCGCGCACCGAATGACCGCCGCCTTCCCTCCCTTCTCGCGAAAGCCCACGCCGTGAGCGATCTTGCGCAAGCCGCCGTGCTGATGGCGGTGCTGTTCCTGCTGTTGGGCCTGGGCGTGTGGGTGGCGCTGGCCCTCATCGCCTGCGGCCTGGCCGGGCTGATGCTGTTCACCTCGGCGCCGCCGGGGGTGCTGTTCGCCACCACCGGCTGGGGCTCCACCGCCAGCTGGGCGCTGACCGCGCTGCCGCTGTTCATCTGGATGGGCGAGATCCTCTACCGCACGCGGCTGGCGGAGGACATGTTCTCCGGCCTCGGCCCCTGGGTGCAGAACCTGCCGGGCCGGCTGCTGCATGTCAACGTGCTGGGCTGCGGCATCTTCGCCGCGGTCAGCGGCTCGTCGGCGGCCACCGCGGCCACCATCGGCAAGATCTCGCTGCCCGAGCTCAAGGCGCGCGGCTATGACGAAAGCATCGCCGTCGGTTCGCTGGCCGGTGCGGGCACGCTGGGCCTGCTGATCCCGCCGTCCATCGTGATGATCGTCTACGGCGTAGCCGCGCAGGTGTCCATCGTCAAGCTGTTCACCGCGGGCATCCTGCCCGGCATCATGATGATGGTGCTGTTCTCGGGCTACATCGCGCTGTGGTCGCTGCGCCATCCGGGCAAGGTGCCGAAGGACGAACAGCAGGTGTCCTGGCCCGAGCGCTTCAAGCGGCTGCGGCTGCTGGCGCCGGTGGGGCTGCTGATCGCGGGCGTGATCGGCTCCATCTACGCCGGCGTGGCCACGGCCACCGAGGCCGCGGCCATCGGCGTCATCGGCTCGCTGCTGATCGCGGGGCTGGGCGGCTCGCTGACCAGGGCGTCGTTCGTGGCCAGCCTGATGGGCGCGGCACGCACCAGCTGCATGATCACCTTCATCCTCATCGGCGCGGCCTACCTCACCAGCGCGATGAGCTTCACCGGCCTGCCGGCCAACGTCGCGGCCTGGATCTCGTCGCTGGGCCTGTCGGCCTACGGGCTGCTGGCGGTGCTCACGGTGTTCTTCGTGCTGCTGGGCTGCTTCCTGGACGGCATCTCCATCGTGGTGCTGACCAGCGCGGTGCTGATGCCCGCGGTGCTGGCCGCCGGCATCGACCCGCTGTGGTTCGGCATCTACCTGATCCTGGTGGTGGAGATGGCGCAGATCACGCCGCCGGTGGGCTTCAACCTGTTCGTCATCCAGGGCATCACCGGGCTGCAGCTGTTCCGGCTGGCGCGCATGGCCTTCCCCTTCTTCCTGCTGCTGGTGCTGGCCACGGTGCTGATCACGGTCTTTCCGCAGATCGTGATGGTGCTGCCCGGCGCGATGGGCTGAGGCCGCATGCCAAGCGAGCCCATCCGCCCCGTGGGCGACAGCGCCTTGCTGATCGGCTTCGGCGACCGCGTGGACCTGCGCATCAGCCACCGGGTGCATGCCTTCGTGGCGCACCTGCTGGCGCATCCGCTGCGCTCGGTGCGCGACGTGGTGCCCGCCTTCAGCACCGTGACGCTGCATTACCGGCCCGAGCAGGTGCCCGGCAGCGGCGGCACGCCCTACGAGCGGCTGCGGCTGCAGGTGCAGCAGCGGCTGGAGATCGACCTCGATGCGCAGGCCGCCGAGCCGCGGCTGTTCGAGGTGCCCGTGTGGTACGGCGGCGAGGCCGGCCCCGACCTGGACGACGTGGCCCGCCAGCGCGGCCTGCCGCGCGACGAGGTGATCCGCCGCCACGGCGCATCGCCGCATGTGGTGTACATGCTGGGCTTCGCGCCGGGCTTCCCGTTCATCGGCGGGCTGGACCCGGCACTGCAGATGCCGCGCCGCACCACGCCGCGCACCTCGGTGCCGCCGGGCTCGGTGGCCATCGCCCGCGACCAGACCTGCATCTATCCGCTGGCCACGCCGGGCGGCTGGAACATCATCGGCCGCACGCCGCTGAAGCTGTTCGACGCCACCGCCGAGCCGCCCTGCCTGCTGGGCCCGGGCGATGCCATCCGCTTCCTGCCGATCGACCAGGCGGCCTACCAGGCCCTGGCGGCGGCCGCGCCTGCCCACGCCGCATGAACAGCATCACCGTGCTCAAGCCCGGCGCGCAGACGCAGCTGCAGGACGAGGGCCGCTACGGCTGGCAGCGCTTCGGCGTGCCGGTGGGCGGCGCGATGGACCTGTGGTCGCACCGCGTGGCCAACCTGCTGGCCGGCAATGCGGCCGACGAGGCAACGCTGGAGATCCTGCTGACCGGCCCCAGCCTGCGCTTCGAGGCGGCGGCCTGCATCGCGCTGTGCGGTGCCGACCTGTCCGCCCAGGTGGGCGACGAGCCGCTGCCCATGTACGAACGCATCCAGCTGCCGGCCGGCGCGCAGCTGGACTTCGGCAGGCGCGTGAACGGCCTGCGCTGCTACCTGGCGGTGCGCGGCGGCTTCGCGGTGCCGCCGGTGATGGGCAGCCGCAGCACCTTCGTGCGCGGCGGCTTCGGCGGCTTCCAGGGCCGTGCGCTGCGCAAGGGCGACGTCCTGCCCATCGGCGCCGGCCAGCCCGCCGAGCTGCCTCCGGCGGTGCTGCCCGAGGACATCAGCGTGCCGGTGCCGCTGGCCGCCGCGCAGGCGGTGACGCCGGTGCGCATGGTGCCGGGCGAACATGCGGCGCTGTTCGCGCCCGAGGTGCATGCACTGATGGCGCAGGCCACCTACCAGCTCAGCCCGCAGTCCGACCGCATGGGCTACCGGCTGGAAGGCCCGGCGCTGCCGCGGCTGCCCGGCGGCGAGCTGATCTCCGAAGGCGTGAGCTTCGGCACCGTGCAGGTGCCGCCCGACGGCCAGCCCATCGTGCTGATGGCCGAGCGACAGAGCGCAGGCGGCTATCCCAAGATCGCCCACGTGGCCAGCGTGGACCTGCCGCTGCTGGCCCAGATGGCGCCGCGGCAGGCGTTGCGCTTCGTGCCCGTCACGCTGGCGCAGGCGCAGGCGCTGCACCTTGAACGCGAGCGGCAGCTGCAGGCCCTGCGGCCGCTGCTGCTCGGCCCACCAGGAGCCCCGACATGAGCACCACCACCCTCGACCTGAACTGCGACATGGGCGAAGGCTTCGGCGCCTACACCATGGGCAACGACGTCGACCTGCTCGACCACGTGACCTCGGCCAACATCGCCTGCGGCTTCCATGCGGGCGACCCGCCCACCATGCGCCGCGTGGTCACCACCGCGCTGGCCAAGGGCGTGAAGGTGGGCGCGCATCCCGGCCTGCCGGACCTGCAGGGCTTCGGCCGCCGGGTGATGCAGGTCTCTCCCGCCGATGCCTATGCGATGGTGGTCTACCAGGTGGGCGCGCTGATGGGCTTCGCGCAGGCCGCGGGCGGCCGCCTGAACCACGTCAAGCCGCACGGCGCGCTCTACAACATGGCGGTGAAGGACCGCAAGCTGGCCGATGCGCTGGCGCAGGCGGTGCGCGACGTGGATCCTACGCTGGTGTTCTTCGGCCTGGCCGGCAGCGAGATGATCCGCGCCGCCGAGGCCGCCGGCCTGCAGGCTGCCGCGGAGGTGTTTGCCGACCGCAGCTACCAGGACGACGGCAGCCTGTCGCCGCGCGGCACGCCCGGCGCCATGATCGAGGACGCCGGCCAGGCGCTGGCCCAGGTGCGGCAGATGCTGGGCGGCTCGGTGCGCGCCCTCAGCGGCAAGACGGTGCCGCTGCGCGCCGACACCTTGTGCATCCACGGCGACCAGCCCGGCGCCCTGGAATTCGCGCAGACGCTGCGCACCGCCCTGCAGGCCGATGGCGTGCTGCTGCGCGCGCCGCGGCCCGCCGGCCCGCGGGCCAACACGGAGGGCCTGCGTATCGAATGACCACCCCATGCACCGTTGCCCGGCAGTCCAAAAGCAAGTGTCAGTAGGAGTCACGATGTTGCAATCCCGATCCGAACCGAAGCGCGTCCACCTGCATGCGCACCTCACCGCCCTGGCCGCCGCCGTGCTGCTGGCCGCCTGCGGTGGCAGCGACGACGACGATGAAGCCCCGGCCCCCGCGCCCACGCCGCCCGCGCCCACCGTGGCCTGCAGCGTGGACACCGCCGTGGCCCTGGCCTACGAGGAACAGCGCCTGCAGACCCCGCTGCCCTTCAGTGGCGCCAACGTGGTGGGCACCGATGCCACGCCGCTGGCCGACCGCATCCTGAAGGACACCGGCTTCGACACCTTCGCGCCCGCCTTCGCCACCAAGCTGTGCGCGGCCGATGGCACCACCCCCGTCACCACCTATGCGCAGGCGGTGGACCTGGTCAAGGCCGAGGGCCTGGCCCTGTGGAAGGCCGCGGTGGACCGCGTGCAGGGCCGCCGCGCCTCGCCCGCCGGCAGCGTGCTGCCCAACAGCGACGACCGCATGCTGTACTGGGCGCGCGTGCAGATGACCAAGGCGCTGCGCCAGTGGAAGCCCTCCTTCGCGATGACGGCTGCCGAGATCGACGACCTGCAGTGGCAGCTGGAGCGCGCCTCGCGCGGGCAGTACGACATCAACCTGCCCGAAGGCAACGCCCCTTCGGGCAAGAAGTACCGCCGCATGATCATCAGCGGCTTCGACACCTTCACCCTCGGCGTGCCGGGCACGCCCAACACCGGCCTGCGCAACGGCAATCCTTCCGGCGCCACCGCGCTGGAGATGGACGGCAAGCAGGTGACGCTGGCCGATGGCAGCGTGATGCATGTGGAGAGCTACATCCTGCCGGTGAGCTACGACCCCTTCAACAAGGGCATGCAGGAAGACACGCTGGCGCCCTACTTCCAGCCCGGCCCCAAGCGCGTGGACGCATCGATCACCATGAGCCAGGGCAGTGCCAACGTGTTCAACCTGGAGCAGTGGAACGGCCGCTTCCACGGCAGCTCGGCCGGCAACGACGGCATCGTCTACTGCCCGCCCGGCGCCACCCGGCTGCCGGCCTACGTGCTGCCCATCGGCACCATCACCACCGCGGGCGCGGCGCCCATCACCCTGGCCGGCTCGGGCTGCAACATCAACCCGCCGCAGCGCTGGCTGGGCTACGACGCCACCACGGCCTGGATGAAGGACTATCCGCCGCAGTTCACCACCGCCTCCATGCCCATCCCGGCGATGGTCACGGGCCGCACCCAGGCCGGCGTGGCCCGCCCGCCCGGCGCCACCAGCGAGGGCACCGAGGGCTTCAACGTCACCTGGCACACCAACTACGCCTACTTCCCGGACTGCAACGACGTGGCCACCGTCAGCGTGCCTTCCAACGGCGTGATGAACCTGATGCCCGACCTGAGCACCGTGGTGGCGCCCAACCTGGCCACCTGCTCGCGATCGGGCGGCGGCGGCGACTACCTGTCCAACGAGAGTGCCTACCGCAACACCCTGCTGCGCGACACCTTCGGGCTGGACATCCCGGCGGGCCACATCCACGTGCCGGTGATGACCAACTTCTTCCGCGGCACGCCGGACACCGGCGGCGGCGTGCGGGACGACAACGCGATGACCGACGCCCGCTTCGAGGCCTACCGCACCGCCATCGTGGCCCAGGGCAAGGCCCTGCTGACGGTGATCGGCAACTCGCTGATCTACAAGTGACCACTGTTGCCCAACGCAAGGAGTCCCCATGACGTTCAAGCTCGCCCTCGCGGCCACCGCGCTGGCCCTGGCCGGCATCGCCGGCACCGCCACCGCCCAGCCCAGCCTCTACTACGTGTGGAAGCACAAGGCCACCGGCAAGACGATGTGCAACCCCGAGGCCATCGACGCCAACTGGGTCAAGGTGTCGGGGCCCTATTCGGACGCCAACTGCTCCATCAAGGAACCGGAGTAGCCGGCGCCGGGCTGCGCCGCGGGCCTGGTGCCCCACGCGGCCTTCGTCGGTAGAGCTTGGCGCAGCGGCCGAACATCACCAGCCGCTGCGGCTCACATCCGGGATGGGGCATGCGCGGCGCGCGCCGCCGGCGTCAGCTGGCGTCGGCGGGCCCCAGCCGCCGCGCCCACTCCGGCCCTACCCGGGCGCAGAACCGGGTCACCACCTCGCAGGCGACGTCCTGCGTCGCGCGCACGGCGGAGCAGGCGCCGCGCTCGCTGATGGCGGTGATGACCATCGGCGGCAGGCGCGGCCCGTCGCACTGGAACAGCTCGCGCCGCTGCAGCTGCTCGCGCACGAACACCGGCGGGATGGCGGCGATGCCGTAGCCATCGCCGGCGAGCTGGATGATGGATTCCACCGACGGAAAGCTGCACACCCGCGGCTCCACGTCGCGGTCGATGAACAGCGCGCGCACATGCGCCTGCGGGCTGGAGGTCTTGCTGAAGGTGAGCACCGGCACGCGCTCCAGGTCCTCGATGGTGACGATGCCCGAGGCCGGGACCAGGTCGGGCCGGCCCACCCAGCGCAGCGGGAACTCGCACAGCGGCGTCACGGTGTAGTCCAGCGTGCCCACGGCCTCGGCATAAGGGTCGTTCTGGATCATCAGGTCCAGCTTGCGCTGGCGGAACTGGTCCTGCAGGTGGCGGGCGGTGTCCACGGTGATGTCGGGGTTCACCTGCGGATGGCGCTCGGCCAGCAGCCGGATCAGCGGCGAGAGCCAGGTGTGCACCACCGACTCGATGGTGCCGATGCGCACGCGCCCGGCCGGCGGTGCCTCGGGCCGGGTGCTGAGCACCAGCTCGCGCTCCAGCTGCAGGATGCGCTGGGCCTGCCGCGCCACCTGCTCGCCCGCCTGGGTGAGCACCAGCCGGCGCGAGCTGCGGTCCACCAGCTCGGTGCCCAGTTCGTCTTCCAGGCTGGCGATGCGCTGCGAGATCGCGGCCTGCGTGGCGTTGAGCACCTGCGCGGTTTCGCGGAAGCTGCGCACGCGGGCCAGCACGACAAGCGTTTCAAGGAATCGGGTGTTCACGGCAGGCGGCCTCGGCAACGGCCTGGCACAGCATAGCGTGGCCGCTGTGCAGCCCGCGTGCAACTTCCAGGCCCACAATGCCCGCATGACACGCGAAGTCCCGTTCACACCTGTAACGCCGCCGCCGGCCGCCGTGGGCGATGTGCTGGCACACATCGACACCCCGGCCTTGCTGATCGACCTGGATGCGATGGAGGCCAACATGGCCCTGGTGCACCAGCGCGCGCGCCAGGCCGGCGTGCGGGTGCGGCCGCATGGCAAGGCGCACAAGACCCCGGCGCTGGCGCTGCGCCAGATCGCGGCCGGCGCGCAGGGCCTGTGCTGCCAGAAGCTGGGCGAGGCCGAGGCCTTCGCGGCCGCGGGCATCGACGACATCCTGGTGACCAACCAGCTCATCGGCGCGGGCAAGGCGCGGCGGGCCGCGGCACTGGCCGGCCGCATCCGGCTGGCGGTGTGCGCCGACCATCCGCTGCAGGTGCAGCAGCTGGCCGAGGCCACCGCGGCGGCCGGCACTTGTCTAGACGTGTTGGTGGAACTGGACGTGGGCCAGGGCCGCTGCGGCGTGACCAGCGCGGCCGGTGCGGTGGCGCTGGCCCAGGCCATCGCCGGACAGGCGCCCGGCCTGCGTTTTGCCGGCCTGCATGCCTACCATGGCAGCGCCCAGCACCTGCGCAGCCCGGCCGAGCGGCAGGCCGCCATCGGCGGCGCGGTGGCCAGGGCCCGCGAGGCGGCGCAGGCGCTGGCCGCGGCCGGCCTGCCCTGCGCCACCCTCACCGGCGGCGGCACCGGCACCTATGCCATCGAGGCCACCTCCGGCGTGTACACCGAGGTGCAGCCCGGCTCCTATGTGCTGATGGACACCGACTATGCGGCCAACACGCCCGATGAAGGCACGCCGGCGCTGAGCCATGCGCTGTACGGCTGGTGCAGCGTGATCAGCCTGCGGCCGGGCCAGGCGGTGCTGGACGGCGGCCTCAAGGCCTTCGCCACCGACCATGGCCTGCCCCAGGTGCTGCACGAGGGCTGGAGGGTGGACGGCATCTCCGACGAGCACACGGTGATCGTCGGCAGCCCCGGCGCCGCGCCGCTGGCCGTGGGCGACAAGCTGCGCCTGGTGCCCGGCCACTGCGACCCGACGGTGAACCTGCACGACTGGATGGTGGCCGTGCGCGCCGGCGTGGTGGAGCAGGTGTGGCCGGTGTCGGCGCGGGGCGCGATGTTCTAGGGCAGCCCACGGCGCGCATCCGCCGCCGGTTGACGTGCATCAATCCTGGCGCCGGGCACGACGGCGCTGCATGAAGCGGCGCTGCACACTCGCCGTCCATGGACCTGCCTGCGCCGGCCACCGGCCTCAGCGAAGACGAAGCGGCGCGCCGGCTGGCGGTGCACGGCGCCAACGAGCTGCAGGACCGCGAACGGCACGGCCTGCCGGCCACCCTGCGCAGCGTGGCCACCGAGCCGATGTTCCTGCTGCTGCTGGCCGCCGCCGCCATCTACCTGGTGCTGGGCGATCTGGGCGAAGGCCTGCTGCTGGCCGGCTTCGCGGTGCTCACCGTGGGGCTGGTCGTGCTGCAGCAGCGGCGCAGCGAACATGCGCTCGATGCGCTGCGCGAGCTGGCCGCGCCGCAGGTGCGGGTGCGGCGCGGCGGCCGGGTGCGGCGCATGGCCGCCCGCGAGCTGGTGCCGGGCGACCTGTTCCTGGTGAGCGAAGGCGAACGCCTGGCCGCCGATGGCGTGCTGCGCGAGGCGGCCGGGCTGTCGGTGGACGAATCGCTGCTCACCGGTGAATCGATGCCGGTGCGCAAGCAGGCCGCTGGTGCCACGGCCGATGCCGCATCGCCCGAAGCCCGCGCGCCGGGCGGCGACGACACGCCGTGGGTGTTCGCCGGCACGCTGGCGGTGGCCGGCCACGGCCTGGTGCAGGTGACGGGCACCGGCCGGCTGACGCAGGTGGGCCGCATCGGCGCTTCGCTGGCCGGCATCGAGACCGCGCCCACGCCGCTGCAGCGCCACCTGCGGCGGCTGGTCCGCATGTTCGGCATCGCGGCCCTGCTGTGCAGCGCCGCGCTGGCGCTGGTGCATGGCCTGTGGCGCGGCGACTGGATGCAGGGGCTGCTGTCGGCCATCGCGCTGGGCATGGCGATGCTGCCGGAGGAGTTCCCGATGGCGTTGGCCGTGTTCCTGGCGCTGGGTGCCTGGCGGCTGGCCCGCGTCCAGGTGCTGGCGCGCCGGCCGGCGGTGGTCGAGGCACTGGGCGCGGCCACCGTGCTGTGCGTGGACAAGACCGGCACGCTGACCGAGAACCGCATGCAGCTGCGGCGGCTGGTGGCTGCTGGCATCGAGGTGCGCGTGCAGCCCGGCGCGCCGCTGCCGGAGGCGGTGCACCGGCTGCTGGAGTACGCCATGCTGGCCTCGCGCCGCGGCGGCATCGACCCGATGGACCGCGCGCTGCTGCAGCACGGCGACGGCGCGCTGGCGCGCAGCGAACATCTGCATCCCGACTGGCAGCTGACGCACGAATACCCGTTGAGCGCCGAGCTGCTGGCGATGTCGCACGAATGGACGGATACCGAGGGCCATCGCTGCATCGCGGCCAAGGGCGCGCCCGAGGCGGTGTTCGGCTTATGCCGCCTGGCGCCCGCCGCCGCCGAACCCTGGCTGGCGCAGGTGCGGCGGCTGGCCGATGAAGGCCTGCGCGTGCTGGCGGTGGCCGAGGCCCGCGCGCAGCCGGGCCCCGCGCCCGCCCTGCAGCACGACCACCACTTCACGCTGCTGGGCCTGGTCGGCTTCGAGGACCCGCTGCGCCCCAGCGTGCCAGCCGCGGTGGCCCAGGCACGCACCGCCGGCATCGCGGTGGCGATGATCACCGGCGACCATGAAGCGACGGCACTGGCCATCGCGCGGCAGGCCGGCATCGACACCGCCGCCGGTGCGGTGGCCGGCGACCGCATCGAGCAGCTGGACGACGACGCGCTGGCCGACGTCGTGCGCCGGGTTCGTGTGTTCGCGCGCGTGATGCCGCAGCAGAAGCTGCGGCTGGTGCAGGCCTTCAGGCGCAATGGCGAGACGGTGGCCATGACCGGCGACGGCGTGAACGACGCACCGGCGCTGAAGGCCGCGCACATCGGCATCGCGATGGGCGTGCGCGGCACCGACGTGGCCCGCGAAGCCGCCGGGCTGGTGCTGCTGGACGAGGACTTCGGCCGCATCGTGGGCGGCGTGCGCATGGGCCGCCGCATCTTCGACAACCTGCGCAAGGTGATGGTCTACATCACCGCCATCCACGTGCCCATCGCGGGCCTGGCGCTGCTGCCGCTGCTGTTCGGCCTGCCCCCGCTGATGCTGCCTGCGCATGTGGTGCTGACGGAGATGGTGATCGACCCGGTGTGCTCGCTGGCCTTCGAAGGCGCGCCGGAAGACCCGCGCCTGATGCAGCGTCCGCCGCGCCGCGGCGACGACGGCATCGTGGGCTGGCCGATGCTGCGCCAGGGCCTGGCCCAGGGCGCGTGCCTGCTGGTGGCCACGCTGGGCATCTATTTGATGGCGCTGGGCGCCGGCCGCGGCACCGACGTGGCCCGCACGCTGGCGGTGGCGGGGCTCACCGCGGGCAACCTGCTGCTGGTGGCGGTGAACCTGTCGGCCGGCATCGGCTGGCGCATGCTGGCCGGCCGCAGTGCCCGTGCCTTCTGGGGCGTGGCGGCCGCAGCCACGGTGGCCATCGGCCTGGCCCTGGCGGTGCCGGGGCTGCGCCGGCTGCTGCATTTCGCGGTGCCGCCGGTGCAGGACCTGGCCTGGGCCGGAGCAGTCGTCGCCGCCGCGGCGGGGCTGGCCGCCTGGCTGCAGCACCGGACGCAACACGCCACTGCATGAGGTGGCGATGCACATCAGCTTCATGGGCGCGGCACGGATGCCGGCAAGCCACGGAAGATGCAGCCGGTGCGGGCTGCCGCGTCGAGGTGCGACACGCCCCGGCGGGTGACACGGGCTGCCTCCCCCATCAGGCGGAAGGCAAATCACGGGGTCGCGCCTAGGCTGTGTTCAGGCCGATCCAGGCCGCAGGAGAAAGTGTCATGAAGATCTGCATCGACCCCGGCCACGGCATGAGCAACCGCCAGCCCGGCATCTTCGACCCTGGTGCCACGCACATGGAGAACGGCTTCCGCTTCCATGAGTCGGCGATGGCGCTGCGCTACGCCCTGGCAGTGAAGGACGCGCTGCGGGCCCGCCAGATCGACGTCTTCATGACGCGCGACGACGAGCAGGACCATGCGCCGGTGGTGCGCCGGGCGGCCATGGCGCGGGCCGCCGGCTGCGATGCCTTCATCTCGATCCACCTCAACGACGCCGAATCGGACGCTGCGCATGGCACCGAGGTGCTCTACCGCGACGACGAGGCCCTGGCCCGCCGCATGCAGCAGGTGCTGGTGCAGGCCACCGGCCTGCGCGACCGCGGCATCAAGCAGCGCAACGACCTGGCGGTGCTCAAGTTCGACGGCCCCGCCGTGCTGCTGGAGCTGGGCTTCATCGCCAACGACAACGACCGCGCCGCATTGCTGAGCCCGCAGATACGCAGCGCCGTGGCCGACGGCATCGCGGCACTGGTGGCGCAGCAGGTGCGGCAGATGGAGATGGCCTGACGGGACCCGCCGCGTTCAGCGGCGCCGCGCCGCCCAGGCCGCCACGCCCAGGCCGGCCAGCATCAGGGCCGCGGTGGCGGGCTCGGGCACCGCGCTGATGGTGACGGTGAAGCGGTCGCCGGCCTGCAGGCCGCTGGCCGGGGCCAGCAGCCAGTCCTGCGTGCCGGCCTGCGCGAACGGTGCACCCAGGTCCACGCCGAAGGCTTCGGCCGGCTGGAAGCGAAGCGTCTGCCGGGTGTCGTCGCCATCGATGCCCGCCAGCGCGCCGAAGGCCGGCGTGACGGTGCCGACATGGGCGAAGGCGGCGCCCTGCAGCGACACGCGCAATGCCTGCAGCGCCTGCCCGGGCGCCACGGCGATCACCGCGTTGAAGGGCAGCCACTGGCCCACGTCGGCCGCCTCGAGCGACAGCTGGAAGCTGGCGCTGCCAGCGGTGCGCAGCGACAGGTCGATGCCGATGCGCGAGCCGTCCAGCACCACCGCCAGGTCGTTGCCGCCCGGCTGCGTGGACACCAGCGTCAGGGCATGGGCCGCCGGCCCGGCGGCCAGCAGGCCGGTGGCCAGCAGCAGGCGGGCGGCATGTACCGGGAGGTCTCGCTTGTTCATGGTCAGCTCCGACGCGCTCACTGGTGAACCCTCCCGCTGCGCGGGATCCCGCCGGGCGGGAAGAGCGCCGCCTTCGGGCGGCCGGACGGCGGCGCTCATGCCGGCACCAGCGTGCGGCTGTAGACCTGCCGGCCGTCCAGGTCCTTGAAGGCGACGCTGAAGGTGCGGCTGGCGGCATCGATGTTCACCTCGCCGAAGAACTGCAGGCCGGCGAAGGGCGAGAAGTTGCTGCGGCCGGCCGGCGGCGTCTTCTGGAAGTCCACGCGCGGGCCGAAAGTGGCGTCCAGCGTGTTGGGGCCGAAGGTGCCGGCATTCAGCGGGCCGGCGACGAATTCCCAGAAGGGGTCGAAGTCGGTGAAGGCGGCGCGCGACGGGTCGTAGTGGTGGGCGGCGCAGTAGTGCACGTCGGCGGTCAGCCACACCACGTTGCGCAGTGCCATCTGGCGGATGGACCGCAGCAGGCCCGCGATCTCCAGCTCGCGGCCGCGGGCCGGGCCATCGTTGCCATTGGCAACGGCCTCCCAGCGGGCGGTGCTTCCGGCATCGCGGCCATCGCCCACGTTCAGGCCGATCGGCATGTCGGAGGCGATCACCTTCCAGGTGGCGCGCGAGCGGCGCAGCCCGTCCTTCAGCCAGGCCAGCTGCGCGCCGCCCAGCAGCCGGCTGGCCTCGCCTTCGGCGCTTTCCAGGTTGGTGCCGTTGGGGCCGCGGTAACTGCGCATGTCGATCACGAACACGTCCAGCAGCGGGCCGTAGGGGATGTGGCGGTACACCCGCTCCAGCTCGGCCGCGCCGTAGGGGCGCATCGGCGCATATTCCATGAAGGCACGGCTGCCGCGGGCGATGAGCAGGGGCACGTCCTTCACGGTGTAGCGCGGGTCGGCGGCCAGGCTCTTGCTGGCGCTCCAGTTGTTGGTCACCTCGTGGTCGTCCCACTGCCAGATCTGCGGCACCTCCGCATTGAAGCGGCGCACGTTCTCGTCCAGCAGGTTGTAGCGGTAGCGGCCGCGGTATTCGTCCAGCGTCTCGGCCACCTTGGCCACCTCGGGCGTGACGAGGTTGCTCCAGGTCTGGCCGTTCTCGGCGGTCACCGTCTCGGCGATGGGGCCGTCGGCATAGATGGTGTCGCCGCTGTGCAGGAAGAAGTCGGGCTGCACGCGCCGCATCTGCTCATAGATGCGCATGCCGCCGAAGGCCGGGTTGATGCCCCAGCCCTGGCCGGCGGTGTCGCCACCCCACACGAAGCGGATGTTGCGCGCCAGCGCGGGCGTGCGGAAGCGGCCCAGCACCGGCTCGCTGGAGGCGCCGGCGTTGGTCAGGCTCTCGAACCACGCGCGCACGAACACCGTGCGGTCGGCGGGCAGGCCGGCCAGGTCCATGCGCGCGGTGAAGTCGGTGGTCTCCAGCGCATGCGGGCCGACCAGGCGCACCGGGCGGCTGAAGGACTCGTCGAACGAATACTCGGCATGCAGCCGCGCTGGCCGGTCGGCCCGGCTCCACAGCAGGGTGTTGCCCAGCGTCATGTCGCCGAACTGGATGCCCTGCGCCATCAGCGGCCGGTCGCCCTCGGCGGTCACGATGGCCGCGGCGGCCACCGCATGGCGCTGCAGCAGCGTGGCACCGGCCAGGGCCAGGCCGCCCTGAAGGAGGCGGCGACGGGTGGAAGCGGGGTGGTCGTTGGACTGCATGCGCGATGGCTTTCCACGGTGGTGGTGAAGGGCCTGCGCAGGCTAAGGAGCGGGCGTGAAGCTTTGTTGACAAGGCGCGCGCCGCGCCACGCAGGCGTGACCGCTTGTCACTTGGCGGACAGGCGCATCGCCAGCTTGCGCCTAGATTGGGCGCATCCGTCACTCCGAGGTGGTGCCATGTCGCAGTCGACCGACCTGCTTGCCCTGCTGCGGGCCGTCAATGCCACAGCAGCCTTCAACCGGTGGTGCGGCATCGAGGTCATCGACGCCGGCCCAGGCACTGCCACGATTGCCATGCCCTGGCGCCCGGAGGCGGGGCAGTACGCGGGCTTCCTCCATGCGGGCCTGGTGGGTGCCTTGATCGACACGGCCTGCGGCTTCGCGGCGGCCACCGTGGTGGGCAAGGTGCTGGCCTCGCACTACGCGGTCAACTGCCTTCGGCCGGCGGTCGGCGAGCGCTTCATCGCCCGGGCCAGGGTCGTCAAGCCGGGCAGGCATCAGGTCTTCACCGCCTGCGAGCTGTTCGCGGAATCCGGCGGGAACGAGAAGCTGGTGGCCACGGGCGAGACGATCCTGCTGACCGTGGCAGCCGCAAGCGATGCCGACACGCCCAGTCGCCTTCCGCCTGTCGATTCCGGAGGGCCCGGTTCGTCATAGGCAGACACCCCCCAGGAGCCCACCATGCTGCAAGACCATCCATTCTTCGCCTACATCCCCGCCGCCGACCTGCCGCGGGCGCGTGCGTTCTATGAAGGCCAGCTGGGCTTCAAGCCGGATGAGGAGACCGGCGGCGGTGTGGTCTACCGCTTCGCGGGCGGCACGGCCTGCTTCCTCTATCCCACGCCCAACGCCGGCACCTCGCAGGCCAGCCAGGCCTTCTGGCAGGTGGCGGACGTGGATGCCGAAATCGTCGCGCTGCAGGCGCGCGGCGTGGTGTTCGAGGACTACCCCGACATGCCCGGCGAGCGCAGCGCGGCCGGGGCGGTGACCGCCGGCGGTGCCAAGGCGGCCTGGTTCAAGGACAGCGAGGGCAACATCCTCGCCCTCATCCAGCCCCAGCCGGCGGGTTGAGGCCGCGCGCCTGCAGTTCCGCCGCTGCCCTGTGCAGCAGGTCTTCCACCTGGCCCAGCAAGCGGTCGCGCTCCTCCACCAGTGCGGTCCACGCCGCCCCGGGCGGGCCGCCGTCGTCCGGCGGGCGTGCGGTCAGCAGCCGGTGGAACGGCCGCTCGAAGGCCGGCGCATCCGGTGAAGTGCGCGGGCCGTCGCCGGGCAGGCCGCCGCCCGGCGTGGAAGGGCGCGGGGTCACGTCGATCATGGTGCCGACCATGCGCAGCACACCGCGCTGCACGCAACGCTCCACGACACGCCCGCGCGAATGCACCACGCGGTAGCCGGAGCCGTTGCTGCGCAGCCGGAAGGTGGATTCGTAGGTGGCCTCGTCGCCGCGCATGTGCGCGCGCATCGCGCCCAGCATGCCGTCCAGGTCCTCCGGGTGCACCCGGCAGCGCCAGAAGTGCGTGCGATCGGCGGCATGCGGCTTCGGAAAACCCAGCTTCTGCTTCCATTGCGGCGAGTGGGCCACCATCTCCAGGTTCGGACGAAGATCCCACACGCACAGCTCGCCCGCTTCGATGGCCTGCCGCCAACCCCATGCGAACGGTTCCTGCTTGTCCATGGGCGGGGATGGTAGCGGCGCCGTCAGGCCCAGCGCCCTTTCAGCCGCATGCCGATGTCGAAGCGCTGACCCAGCGCCAGCGGCGCCGCTGGCGCGGCCGCATCGGCCAGCGGCGTCACCCGCTCGAAGTACCTCTGCGCCAGGACCTCGGGAATGAAGCGCGACAAGCTTGCATAGACATGTCGGTCGCCGTGCTTCACCTGGTCGGTGACGTAGAAGCGCTGCGGCACCAGCAGGTCCAGGTGCTGCTTTGCGCGGGTCATGCCCACGTACAGCAGCCGCCGTTCCTCGTCGATCTGCGCGCTGTCGCGCGTGCTCATCTCCGAAGGGATGCAGCCGTCCACCACGTTCAGGATCTGCACCGCGGCCCATTCCTGGCCCTTGGCCGAATGCAGCGTGGACAGCACCAGGTAGTCCTCGTCCAGGTGCGGCGGGCCGGCCTCGTCGCTGCTGGCGTCGGGCGGGTCCAGCGTCAGCTCGGTGATGAAGCGCTCGCGGCTGGCATGGCCGGCGGCGATGCGGGCCAGTTGCTGCAGGTCGGCCTGGCGGGCCGGGGCGTCGTCGTGCAGGCGCTGCAGCACCGGCTCGTACCAGCGCATCACCCAGTCCAGGTCGCCCGGCCAGCTGCCGGCCTGCTGCAGCTGCGCATACAGCGCGACGAAGCCCGACCAATCCTCCTGCGCGGCCGGCGGCATAGGCCAGGCCAGCAGCGCAGCGGCCGGGTCGGCGGCCTGTTCCAGTGCATCCAGCAGCTTGCGGGCATGGGCCGGACCCACGCCGGCCACCAGCTGCGCCACGCGGAAGCCGGCGATGCGGCTGCGCGGGTTCTCGGCCCAGCGCAGCACGCACAGCACGTCCTTCACATGGGCCGATTCCAGGAACTTGAGGCCACCGAACTTCACGAACGGGATCTGCCGCCGCGTGAGTTCCAGCTCCAGCGCGGCGCTGTGGTGCGAGGTGCGGAACAGCACCGCCTGCGATCGCAGCTTGAAGCCTTCCTCGCGCAGCGCCAGCACCCGGTCGGCCACGCAGCGGGCCTGCTCGCCCTCGTCGGCCACGGCCACCAGCCGCGGCCGCGCGGCGGCGGTGCGATCGGTCCACAGCTGCTTGGCATGGCGCTCCGGCGCCAGCGCGATCACCGCGTTCGACGCATCCAGCAGCGGCTGCGTGCTGCGGTAGTTGCGCTCCAGCGGCACCACCCGCGCAGGCTGGCCGAACTGGTGCGGGAAGTCGAGGATGTTGCGCACCTCCGCCGCGCGGAAGCCGTAGATGGACTGCGCATCGTCGCCCACCACCGTGAGGCCGCGGCCATCGGGCTTGAGCGCATGAAGCACCGCCGCCTGCAGCCGGTTGGTGTCCTGGTACTCGTCCACCAGCACATGGTCGAAGCGCGCGGCGATGTGCGCAGCCAACGCAGGCTCCTCCATCATCGCGGCCCAGTACTGCAGCAGGTCGTCGTAGTCGAGGCTGTGCTGCTGCTGCTTGGCCGCGGTGTAGGCCGCGAACAGCGTGTTCAGCTCCGCAGCCCAGCCTTCGCACCAGGGGAAGGCATCGCGCAGCACCTCGGGCAGGCTGCGCTGGCTGTTCACCACGCGGGAGTAGATGGCCAGGCAGGTGCCCTTCTGCGGGAAGCGGCTGCGGGCCGCGGCCCAGCCGCCTTCCTGGCGCGCCAGGTTCATCAGGTCCTCGGCATCGGCGCGGTCGAGGATGGTGAAGCGCTCGGGCAGGCCGATGGCGGCGGCGTATTCGCGCAGCAGCCGCGCGCCGATGCCGTGGAAGGTGCCTGCCCAGGGCAGCGTGGGGGCACGGGTGGCGCCGGGCAGGCCCAGGGCCTGGTGCAGCGTGCGGCCCACGCGGCGCACCATCTCCTGCGCCGCGCGGCGCGAGAAGGTGAGCAGCAGCACCCGCTGCGGATCGGCCCCGGCCATCACCAGGCGGGCCACGCGGTGCGCCAGCGTCATCGTCTTGCCGCTGCCCGCCCCGGCGATCACCAGCAGCGGCCGTCCATCGGGCTCGGCCACGCCATGCTCGACGGCGTCCCGCTGCTGCGGGTTGAGCTGCGCAAAGGAATCAGGGCGGGTGACGACGGCGGACATGGGCGCGGACTGCAGGAACGGCCCGGCCACTGTACATGCATACATGCCGGCGGCCGCACCACCCCTGCTGTAACGACGGGCTCGGGTTCCGCGCCACAATGAGCGCAGCTGAGCTGGCAGACCAAGATCTCAAACCATTCGATGAACGCGCCCCTGCGGCCGGCCGACGTGGCCGGGCCTTCCGTCGGCCTATCCGCCGACACCACCACCGACGTACCGGCCCTGTTCTATGGCGGCAGTTGCCGGCTGCCGACCGAGATGGGCGAGTTCACGCTGCACGGCTTCCGCGATGCCGCCGGCCGCGAGCATGCGGCACTGACCATCGGCGCCGTCAACGACGGCCTGCCGGTGCTCACCCGGCTGCACTCCGAATGCCTCACCGGCGACACCCTGTTCAGCCTCAAGTGCGACTGCGGCCCGCAGCTGCAGGCCGCGCAGCAGGCCATCGCCACCGAAGGCCGCGGCGTGCTGCTGTACCTGCGCCAGGAAGGCCGCGGCATCGGCCTGGTGGACAAGATCCGCGCCTATGCGCTGCAGGACGCCGGCGCCGACACCGTGGAAGCCAACCGCCGCCTCGGCCTGCCCGACGATGCCCGCGACTACCGCGTCGCATCGCAGATGCTGCACACGCTGGGCGTGTGCTCGGTTCGGCTGCTGACCAACAACCCCGCCAAGGTGGAGGCGCTGCGTGCGCTGGGCGTGGCGGTGGAGGAACGGCTGCCGCTGCGCGCCGGCGAGAACCCGCACAACAGCGGCTACCTGCTCACCAAGGCCTTGCGCATGGGCCACTGGCTGGGCGCAGCAGAAGAGGCCTGACGGTTATCCTGCCGGCTCCCTGACGGAGTTGAGATGAGCGTTTCCTGCAAGCCGTTGGCCGCCGCCCTGGTGGCCAGCATCGCCGTGATGGCATCCACCGCCCGCGCCGACAGCGTGGTCTCCTCCGCCTCCAGCGCGGGCTCGGCCTCCTCGGGCAGCGTGTCCGATTCGATCCAGGGTTCCAGCCGCAGCTCGGGCGGCGACGACCGCGTGGCCGAGGGCGACTACCGCATCGTGGCGGTGGCTGCGGCCGAGCGCCCTGGCCGCCTGCGCCTGACGCTGCAGGCCGAGGCCACGCCCGGCCCGCAGGGCCGCTTCCAGCTGGAGCTGCCGCAGCAGGCCGTGCAACCGGCCGGCCTCGTTCAAGGCGACCTGGTACACGCGCGCCACCGGCCCTACGGCGTGCAGTTCGCGCGGGTGGACAACCGCCAGCCCTTCTTCCTGGTGCTGGCCGACACCTGGCACGGCGAGCTGGCCTCGCGCCCCGTCCCGCTTTGAGCCTGCGCCGCGCGGCCCGGCGGGCCGCCGCGCTCCTGCTGCTGCTGGCTGCCGCCGGCGCGGCCCAGGCCGGATCGCCCGCCTTCTGCGGCCGCGGCCCGCAGCTCAGCGCCGCGCAGCAGGACCAGCTGCTGCAGTTCGCGGCCCTCATCAAGCAGCAGCTGGATGCCTCGGGCCACGAGGTGGCCCTGATCGCCCGCAGCGGACTCGACCTGGACCGCTTCGGCCTGCGCTATTCGCATGCCGGCATCAGCCTGAAGGCCAGCGCCAACGGCCCGTGGTCGGTGCGCCAGCTCTACTACGCCTGCGACGAGAGCCGGCCGCGGCTGTACGACCAGGGCATCGCCGGCTTCGTGATGGGCAACGACCGGCCCGACACCGGCCATGTGTCGATGGTGCTGCTGCCCGCGGCCGCCGGGGCGCAACTGCAGGCCGCCGCGCTGGACAACCCGCGAGCGCTGAGCCTGCTGGCCGCCACCTACAGCGCCAATGCCTATCCCTTCAGCCAGCGCTACCAGAACTGCAACCAGTGGGTGGCCGAGCTGATGGCGTTGGCCTGGGCGCCGCTGGCGGGCGAGCGCTCGGCGGGCCTGCGGGCACGGGCCCAGCACTGGCTGCAGGCGCAGGGCTATGCGCCGCAGCCGGTGGACGTGGGCTCGCATGCGCTGATGTTCGCCGGCCCCTTCATCCCGTGGGTGCACTTCGACGACCATCCGCAGGACGACGTGCTGTCGCTGCAGCTGAAGGTGAGCCTGCCCACCACGCTGGAGGCCTTCGTGCGCCAGCAGGTGCCGGGCGCGCAGCGGCTGGAGCTGTGCCACGACGGCGCGCAGGCGGTGCTGCGCCGCGGCTGGCAGCCGATGGGCCCGGGCTGCCAGGCGGCCCCGGGCGACACGGTGTTCAGGCTGGACTGACGAGCTGCGGTGCCAGCGTGAAGTGAAAGCGCGCGCCCTGCCCGGGCGCCGCCTGCGCATGGATGCGGCCACCGTGCCGCTGCACCACCCGGTGCACGATGGCCAGGCCGATGCCGGTGCCGGGGAAGTCCGAGGCCTTGTGCAGCCGCCGGAAGGGCTCGAACAGCTGGCCGGCCTGCGCCATGTCGAAGCCGGCACCGTTGTCCCACAGGCAGAACTCGGTGCCGCCGTTTGCGGCCGGCGCGGCCGAGAAGCCGATCACCGCGTCGGGCTGGCGGCTGCTGAACTTCCAGGCATTGGCCACCAGGTTGTCCAGCGCCAGCCGCAGCAGCGGCAGATCGGCCTGCGCCACCAGCGTGTCGTCGATCTCCAGCCGCACCTGGCGCTGTGGCTCGCGCTGCTGCAGCGTGGCCAGCATCTCGCGCACCAGCGCGCCGATGCGCACCGGCTGCAGCCGCAGGTCGCTGCGCTGTACCTTGGCCAGCGTCAGCATGTCGTCGATCAGCGTGTCCATGCGGCGCGCGGCCAGCGCGATGTGGCGCACGAACTGCTCGGTCTGGCCGTGCAGCGGCGGCTCATGGTCCATCAGCAGCAGGTCGGCATACCCCTGCACCGCGCGCAGCGGCGCGCGCAGGTCGTGCGAGAGCGAATAGCTGAAGGCCTCCAGCTCGCGGTTGGCCTCGCGCAGCTCGCCGGTGCGCTGCTGCACCCGCTGCTCCAGGCCCTGCAGCAGCGCCACGTTCTCCAGCGCCAGCGAGGTGCTGTCGGCCAGCGCCTGCAGCAGCGCCACCTGGTCGTCGGTGGCTGCATGCTCGACCGACCAGTAGTTGCCGATGGCACCGATCGGCGCCTCGGCCCGGATGGGCACCATCACCAGGCTGCGCACGAAGGTGGGTGCGTAGGCGTCCTGCGGGATGCGCTCGTCCAGCCGCACGTCGGGCACCACCGCGGCCCGGCCCTGGCGCATGACCCAGCCGCTGATGCAGCTGTCCATGCCGAAGCGCCGGCCCTTCCACAGCGGGCCGATGGCGTCCTCGTCCACGTAGTGGCACAGCTCGCCCTCGCGCAGCACGAAGGTGGCGCCGTCGGCGCCGGTGAGCTGCCGCGCGCCGCGGCGCACCACCTGCACCACCGCCTCCACGCTGCGCGCCATCGACAGCTGCTTGACCAGGTCCACCAGCAGCGCGCGGGCCTCGGTCAGCGTGGCCAGTCGCTGGGTCTCGCGGGCGGCGTTCAGCCGCTGCAGCGCGCTGGGCAGGCGCCACAGCTCGTTCTTGGGCACGTAGTCGGTGGCGCCGGCGGCCAGGCAGTGCTCGCTCCAATAAGGATCGGTGCGGCCGCTGACGAAGATGAACGGAATGCCGGGCTGGCGCTGGCGCGCCAGTTCCATCGCCTGCAGGCCGGTGATGCCGGGCACCGAGTTGTCCGACACCACTGCGTCGAACCGGTGCTGGTCGATGGCGGCATGGAATTCCTCGGCATTGCCCACCTGGCACCACATGGGATGGCGGCCCAGGCGCGTCACCTCGCGGTGCACCAGGTCCGCATCGAAGGGGTCGTCTTCCAGGTGAAGAATGCGCAGGTCGTGCATGGGTACGGCTCCATCCCATGGGGGCGGCCACCCCCTTTGCGCACCATGTTAGCGGTCACCGACTACACCGCCCGTGACAGCCGTCGCAAAGCCCCGGTCGGCTTCAGCCCCAGCGGGTGCCGGTACGCACGACGATGCGCTCGTCCTCGCCCGGGCCGTGGAAGCGGCGGTCGGGTGCGGTGAGGACGTCCTCCAGCATCCGGCCCCAATGGGCCTGGCCGCAGGCCTGGCGCCGCAGCGCCGCCTCGCGCTGCTGCACCAGGTGGTCGAAGCGCTCGCCGGTGTCGGCGCCCACGCGGTCCACCGCCCGCACCGGGCTGTTGCCCATGTGCATGGCGATGCGCCGGCACACGGCTGCATAGCGCTGCGCAATGCGCGACACGCTCAGGCTGAGCGAATCGGCCAGCTGCACCGGCGTCATGCCCACGCCCAGGTAGGCGTCGATCACCTGGCGGTCGGTCTCGGGCAGCTTGGCGAAGAAGCGCTCCAGCCGGCGCAGCAGCAGGCCGGTGTCCACCCGCGCCTCCACCTCGTCCTGCGGCGTGGCGGGCTCGCGCGCGGCCAGGTGGCCGGCCTCGTCGTCGTCGGTGCGCGCGGGCAGCTGCTCGGGGCGCGCGCGGTGGGCCGCATGCTCCAGCGCGGCCACCTCGTCGATGCTGATGCCGCAGGCCTGGCTCAGGTCGGCCAGGCTGGGGCTGCGGCCGTGCAGGGTGCACCAGCGCTCGCGCGCGATCTCCAGCACCTTGATGCGGCGGCGCTCGGCGCGCGGCAGCACGTCCATGCCACGCAACTCGTCCAGCATCGCGCCGCGCACCCGGGCGCGGGCATAGCGCACGAAGGCCTGGCGGGCCTCCTCGCTGTCATGGTCGCCTTCATAGCGGAATGCCAGGGCGGACTGGGCCACGGCGATCAGGCCCACCTGGATCAGGTCGGCGCGCTCCACGTTGGAAGGCAGCTTGCGGGCCAGCAGGCTGGCTTCCTGGCGCACCCAGGAGGTGTTCCGCGCGATCAATGCGGAACTGAGGCCATCCATCGACATCAAGCGGCCATCGCGCGCAGCCGTGCAGGCGGCGCCGGATGGCAGGTGCTGTTCGAAGTTCAGCAAAGGAAATCCCTCTTGTCAGAATGTTTTGCGGCAATATGTGCCTACGTTAAGGCAAATAATCACCATTCGTGTGACGAAACGCACACGGAAACATCTCGAGGGTGGTAACAGCGGGGGGCGGTTCTTTGCGCAGCGGGTCGTCTACCGCTGCGAACGGTGTGTAACTGGCATCAAGTTACACCTCGCTGCAGCGAAGCAAGAGTCGTGCGATGCAACTGGCAGGACGCGCGGCAAGAGCACCCGCCGTGCCTGCCCAAATTTCAAGCCCGCGCGGCCCAGCGCCGCTTGCCTGCACGCTTGGCCTCGTACAGCGCCTCGTCGGCCCGCCGCATCAGGTCGGCCACGGTGGCGCCCGCGGCCGGCGCCACCGCGATGCCCACGCTGGCCGATACCGGCTGGCGCACACCGGGATAGGGGTCGGACAGCGCCCGCACCAGCTTTTCGGCCACGATGGCGGCGCCGTCGGGCGTGCTGTCGCTCAGCAGCACCACGAACTCGTCGCCGCCCAGGCGGGCCGGCACGTCGGCCGAGCGCAGGCTGGCGACGATGCGCTGGGCCGCCATCTTCAGCACCTGGTCGCCCACCGCATGGCCGTGGTGGTCGTTCACCGCCTTGAAGCCGTCCAGGTCCAGTGCCATCAGCACGCGGCGGTGGCCGTTGCGCTGGTCGTCGATCAGCTGGCGGTGGGCCAGGGCCTCGAACAGCAGCCGGTTGCTCAGGCCGGTCAGGGCATCGGTGTGGGCCAGATGCTGGGCATGGGCCAGCATGCGCGACGCCTGTTCCAGCACCTGGCCGACCGCGTCCGCCTCCTTCAGGCCGGTGCGCGGCGCGGCCACCAGCTCGCCTCGGCCCAGCGCCATCGCCGGGCCGATCAGGCCCTGCACCGACTGCGTCAGCCGCCGCGCCCAGCGCAGCGCCACGCCCATGCCCACCGCCATGGCGCCGGCCACGCCCAGCGCGGCAATGGCCAGCGAGCGGTGCAGCTGCCGCATCACTTCCGACTGCGGCGCGCCCACGGCCACGCTCCAGTCGGACACGCTGGAGCGGGTAAAGGCCGTGACCACGTCGAAGCCTTCGCGGGTGCGGGTGTCGAACACACCTTCGCGGCGGCTGCCGATGGCCTCCACCAGCGCGGGCTGGGCCGGCGTGCCGACGAAGCGCGCGTTGTCCAGCGAGCGGGCAATGATGGTGCCCTGGCCGTCGACCACCGCGGCCACCCAGTTCTCCGGCAGTGCATGGCGGCGCAGCAGCCCCGCCACCCGCGCCGGCGACAGGCCCACCGCCAGCGCCTGGGCCACCTTGCCGTCGCGCCAGACGGGCACCGCCACGCTGATGGTGCTTTCCTTGAACAGGCCGTTGCCCAGCAGGCCGGTGACGGTCATCTCGCCGCGGTCGAACACCCGGGCCAGTTCGGGCCGCGGGCCGGCCCCCGGCAGTGGCGTGCCGAAGGCATGCAGGGTGTTCAGCAACTGGCGGCCGTCGCGGCCGACCAGCACGAAGTTGTCCACCAAGCCCACCGCCAGCGCCTGGCTGGCCCGCTGGTGGAAGTCGGCCAGGTGGCCGCTGGCCAGTTCGCTGGAGGTGGCCAGGGCCTCCAGCGTGGCGCCGATGCGCGCCAGCTCACGGTCGATCTCGCCGGCCGCGCCCTGGGCCAGCAGCAGTTCCTCCCGGTACAGCTTCTCGCGCTGCAGCCGGTAGTCCTCGAACAGGAGGGCGCCCGCGGCGATGGCCGCGGGCAGCACGCAGGCAGCCACCAGGGCGGCCAGCATGGCCCGCACCGACCAGGCCCGCGGGCCCGCCGTCGCGGCGGCGTCGCCCCCAGCACCCGTCCACTCAGCCACGCTCGAACTTCCGCATTGGCGCTCCCGCGATGTTTGTGCTTTGCAGGCTATTGTCCGCCTCGCGGGCGCACAACGGCCTGCACCTGCTGCACACGCAGGGCCGCATCGGCGCGCAGCCGCGCTTGTCCTACAGCCGGCACGCCCGCCCGCTGTTAGCGTTCCGGCCAAAGGAGTACGCATGGAACTACCCAACCACGACCTCGGTGAACTCTTCAGCCAGCTGGGCCTGCCCAGCAGCACGCAGGAGATCGAGCAGTTCATCGCCACCCACCGGCCGCTGCCGCCGGACATGCTGCTGGGCGATGCGCCGTTCTGGTCGCCGGCGCAATCCCAGTTCCTCAAGGAGGAGTGGCGCGAGGACGCCGACTGGGCGCCGATGGTGGACCAGCTGAACCTGCGGCTGCGTTGAACACGCCGGCCGCAGGCACGCCCGCCGCGCTGGAGGCCGCGCGCGGCCTGTTCCTGGAGGGCGTGGCCCGGTTCGAGGCCGGCCATGCGGCGGAGGCCGCCGAACGCTTCGAGGCGGCGCTGGCCCTGGCGCCGGGCCGGGTGTCGGTGCTCATCAACCTGGGCGCGGCACGGCTGAAGCTGGGCCAGCGCGAAGCCGCCCTTCAGGCGCTGGACACGGCCCTGGCCGCCGAGCCGCAGCATGCCGATGGCTGGACCCACCGCGGACTGGCGGCCGGCGAGCTGGGCCGGCATGCCGAGGCACTGGGCAACTTCGAGCGGGCCCTGGCCCTGGACCCCGGCAGCGGTGTCGCGCAGTTCTACCGGGCGCTGTGCCTGGGCCACCTGCAGCGGCATGCCGAGGCACTGGCCGCGCTGGAGCGCCTGCTGCAGCACCAGCCGCAGCGCGCGCCGGCCTGGATGCTGCACGGCCAGACACTGCAGCAGCTGCAGCGCCATGCGGAAGCCCTGCCCTCCTACCGCCGGGCCGTGGCCGTCGACCCCACGCTGGGCGCGGCCTGGAGCCACCTGGGCCAGCTGCTGAAGGACCTGGGCCGGCGCGACGAGGCCGCCGCCGCGCTGCGCCGCGCCATCGACGAAGGCGACGACGCCGACACCAACCGCTACTTCCTGGCCGCGCTGGGCGTCGAGGCCGCGCCGTCGGTGGCGCCCAGGGCCTATGTGCAGGCGCTGTTCGATGGTTATGCCGACGACTTCGAGCCGCACCTGGTGCAGGTGCTGCGCTACCGCGCGCACGAGGACGTGGCGGCCGACGCGCTGGCGGCCTGGCAGGCCGGCCAGCCCGCGGGCGCGGCGCCGGGCTGGGTGATCGACCTGGGCTGCGGCACCGGCCTGTGCGGCGCCCGGCTCAAGCCGCCGGCACAGCACCTGGAAGGCGTGGACCTGTCGCACACCATGGTCGAGGCGGCGCGCCGCCGCGGCGTGTACGACACCCTGGCGCAGGCCGACATCACCGAACACCTGCAGGCCGGCGCCCGGCACTTCGACATCGCGGTGGCGGCCGACACCTTCATCTACCTGGGCGACCTCGGCCCGGTGTTTGCCGGCGTTAGGCATGCGCTTCGGCCGGGCGGCGTGCTGGCGTTTTCGGCCGAGATCGCCGCGGCCCCGGAGGACGGCGCCGAACCGCCCGACTACCGGCTGGACAGCCACATGCGTTATGCCCACAGCGAGCCCTACCTGCGCCGGCTGGCCGCGGCGCACGGCTTTGCGGTGGTCAACCTGGTGCGGCGGGTGCTGCGCGAGGAACAGCGGCGGCCGGTGATGGGCTGGATCGTGGCGTTGCGAATAGAGATGGCAGCAAAGGCCGAGCAATAGTCAACGAATTGCAATTCGAATTGAGACCTCGCAATTCCGAAATTGCAAATATGAAACTCATTGACCAACTCCTTCGCCGCGCCACCCCACAACGCCTCGTCAGCGACGCCACGCGCTGGCTGCAGCGACATGGCCTGACGCAGATAGAGGCCGACGAAACCCGCATGGAAGTGCGAGGGCAACGCCCCGATGGCACGCGCATCTCCACCAACCTCACGCGGCTGTGGGGCGAATGGCGCGTGGCACCGCGGCGCGAGCGCGACAGCCGGCTCGAACGCTTCCTGGGCGAACTCATGTCGCCTGCGCTGACGGCCCCTCGAGGCTATGCAGCGGTGCGGCCACACCTGCTGCCGGTGGTGCGCACGCTGGAAGACGTCGAGGCTGCACGGCTGTCGGTGGCCAGGCTGGCGGACGGCGCCGACTTTGCGATGGCCTACCGCAGCTGGGTCGGCGACCTGGTGATCGCGCTGGTGGTGGACACGCCCGAATCGATGCTGCCGGTGCAGCAAAGCCAGCTGGACGGCTGGGGCGAAGGCTGGGACGACGCACTGAAGGACGCGATGGACAACCTGCGCGGCCTGCCGGCGCAGGTGCGCTGGGTGGCGCTGGCACCAGGCCTGTGGCGCGCCGAGTATGGCGACAGCTACGACAGCTCGCGCCTGCTGCTGCCCGAGCTCATCCAGCGCGCGCCGGCCGGCCAGCCGGTGGCGATGGTGCCGTTCCGGGATGCGCTGCTGGTGACGTCGGCGGCCGACGAGCAGGGGCTCGACGCGATGCTGGCATGGGCCGTGGGCGGTCTGGACGGCACGGGTCGCTGATTGTCGCAACAGCCGCTGGCGCTGCAGGGGCACGGCTGGGCAGCGCACGCGCTGTCGGGACGCGCCGCGGCGCTGCAGGCGCTGCTGTCAATGCGCCACCGCATGGCGGCCTATGCCAGCCAGCGTGATGCCCTGGTGGCGCTGCATGGCGAGTCGGTGTTCGTCGCCGCCTTCACTGCAGCCCAGGCGCAGGATGGCACGCTGATCAACTACGCCGTCTGGCCCGAAGATTCGGACGCGCTGCTGCCCCAGTGCGACAACGTGGTGATGGCCTACCTGGTGGCAGGCGAGCAGTGCACCGCCGTGCTGCCGTGGGCGACGGTGCGGGCGCACTTCGGTGACCTGCTGGAGGCCACCTGCCATGTGCCGCCGCGGTGGCGGGCGCGGCGCTTCCCTGACCGCGCACGGCTGCAGCAGGCGTTGCAACAGGCAGGCCACGCAGCGCCGGTGACGGCCGCCGCTACGCCCCTCCCGCATGAATCTGCATGCTGATCTGCGCGGCCGCCTCCACCAGCATCGGACCCATGCGCATCAGCACCTCGTGCGTCAGGTAGCTGGAGGGCCCGCCGATGGTCAGCGCCAGCGGCGGGCGGCCGTCGCCCACCTGCACCGGCACGCCCACCGCGCTGATCTCGCGCTGCCAGTCCTGCTCGGACAGCACGTAGCCCCACCGCGCATGCTGCGCCAGCGCGGTGTCGATGGCCACGCGCTGGCGCGGCCATTGCCCGGCATCGGCCTGCTGCAGCAGTGCGCACACGGCGTCGCGCTCGGTGGCGGGCAGCGCGCACAACAGGGCCCGGCCCATGGCCGTGTCGGGCAGCGGCAGGCGGGCGCCCACGTCCAGCCCTAGCGTCAGCCGGCCGGCGCCGCGGCAGTGGGCCACGTACACCATCTGCAGCTCATGCCGCAGGCCCATCGACACGGCGGCCTCCACCCGGTCGGCGATGGCCTGCATCACCGGCCGTGCGATGCGGGCGATGTCGAAGTTGGACAGCATGCTGAAGCCCAGCGCCAGCACGCCGCCCGCCAGCGCGTATTGGCCGGCATCGGCCTGGTGGCGCAGGTAGCCCAGGTGCGTGAGCGTGAAGGTCAGGCGCGACACGGTGGCCTGCGGCAGGCCGGTGCGGCGGGCGATCTCCTGGTGTGACAGCCAGCGGTCCTGCGGGCGGAAGCAGCGCAGCACCTCCAGGCCGCGGGCCAGCGCAGTGACATAGCGGCGGTCTTCCTCGGCGGGTGTGTCCTCAGGGGTGATGCGGCGTCGGCTCATGCCGGCATATTAGTCCGCATTGCGGAATAAGGCATGCCGGGACGCTCTCGGCCTGCTGTCCCGCGGGTGACAGAGGCTGCGGGTTTGTGCCGCGTTTACACAGGCGAGCCTGCCGAACTACGATGGTCTTCGGGCACCTTCGCGCCATTCTGCAGTGCGGAATACGACGGGCACCCGGTGCCACACAACAGCGCCGCACGGCGCACACACGGAGACGACAGGCATGAAGTACCTCCCCGGGCCGGCGCTGCGCGCCACGCCGATCGCGCTCGCGATCATGCTGCTGGCAGGCTGCGGCAGCAACGACGATGACCCTGCAGTGCAGATCAAGACTCTGTCCACCCGCGCCGACCTGGTGAGCGGTGGCGATGCGATGGTGGAGATCGTGCTGCCCGCCGGCGGCCAGGCCGACGGCCTGAAGGTGGAGGTGGGCGGCCGTGACGTGACCAGCGCCTTCGCACTGCGCAACGGCCGCATCACGGGCCTGGTGACCGGCCTGGCCAGTGGCGAGAACACGCTGGTGGCCCGCACCGGCACCACCAGCGCGGCCGAACTGAAGATCACCAATGCGCCGCGCGGCGGCCCGGTGCTTTCGGGCCCGCAGACCACGCCCTACGTGTGCGCCACGCCCACGCCGCAGCCGGCCACCGGCACCACGCCGGCCACGCATGCCAGCGGCCTGGGCACCGCCGCCACCGATGCGCAGTGCAACATCGCCACCGAATTCAAGCTGTACTACAAGACCACCACGGCGGGCTGCAGCTTTGCGCTGCCCGACCCCAGCCCGTCGGTGCCCTTCGACAGCACCACCCCGCCCACCACGGCCAACCCGCCGGCCAATCCCTGCTTCAAGCCCTACACCGTGGGCAGCACGCCGGCCGACCTGGCCACCACCACCACCGATGCCGGCGCCACCGTGCCCTACATCGTGCGCGTGGAGCGCGGCACGATGAACCGCGGCATCTACGACATCGCGGTGCTGTTCGACCCCACCAAGCCGTGGACGCCGGTGGCGCCGCAGGCGCAGTGGAACGGCAAGATCCTTTACCAGTTCGGCGCCAGCACCGGCCAGCCGCGCCGGCAGTTCCGCCCCGCCACCGCCTGGACGGACGACAAGTCGCTCTCGCGCGGCTTCATGGTGGTGGCCAACAGCCTGACCGACTCGCTGCAGAACTCCAACCGCGTCATGATGTCCGAGACGGTCATGATGATGAAGGAGCACATCGGCGACAGCTACGGCGCCATCAAGTACACGATGGGCAGCGGCTGCTCGGGCGGCTCGATCAACAGCAACATGAACGCCTCCATCGCCCCCGGGCTGCTGGACGGCATCACCATCTCCTGCGCCTACCCCGACTCCGAATCGACGCTGCTGGAGGTGAACGACTGCGTGCTGCTGGTGGAGGCCTACCAGAAGCCCGCCTGGCTGAATGCCACCGCCGGCCTGACGCCCGCGCAGGCCAATGCCAAGAAGGCCGCCATCAACGGCCACCGCGACCAGACCGGCTGCCATGCCTGGTTCAACCGCTTCGGCACCAATGCGCAGGTGGGCAACTACCTGGCGCGCACGGTCGTGGACAACACCACCGGCGCCATCGCGCAGGCCACCGCGCTGACCAACAACTGCCAGCTGCCCACCAGCCAAGTGTTCGACAAGACCACCAATCCCACCGGCGCCCGCTGCAGCGCCTGGGACTGGGCGGCCTCCATCTGGGGCAAGTCGGACGACGGCATCCGCGCCCGCGAGACGCGTGACAACACCGGTGTGCAGTACGGCCTGAAGGCGCTGCTGGACGGCGCCATCACCGGCGAGGAATTCGTGACGCTGAACGAGACCATCGGCGGCGTGGACAAGGATTCGCAGCTGATGGCCGCCCGCTCGCAGGCCGACACCACCGCGCTGGACATCGCCTACAAGACCGGCATCGTCATGAGCGGCAAGCAGCTGGCCAAGACCCCGGTGATCGACATGCGCGGCTACGACGATTCGCTGATCGACGTGCCGCCGGGCTTGACTGCCTTCCCGCAGGCGCTGGTCGGCATCCACCACCAATGGCGCAGCTTCTCCATCCGCGACCGGCTGGACAAGGCCAACGGCAATCACGACAACCAGGTCATCTGGCGCTTCGGCCGCAACGGCTTCACGCCCTCGGCCACGATGAACACCAGCGCCTTCCTGACCATGGACGAGTGGCTGACCAAGCTGAAGGCCGACACCAGCACCAACCCGATCGAGCAGAAGGTGGTGGCCGCCAAGCCCGCCGGCGCCGCGGACCACTGCTTCCTGAGCACCGACGCCACGCAAAGCGTGAAGGTCACCGACGCCGCCGCCTGCGATGCCGACCCGTACCTGCGCAAGGCCGCGTCGCCGCGCCAGGTGGCCGGCGGCCCGCTGACCGAGGACGTGCTGAAGTGCCAGCTCAAGCCGGTGAATGCCGCCGACTACCAGGGCAAGCTCGACGCCGCGCAGCTGACCCGCCTGCAGGCGGTGTTCACCACCGGCGTGTGCGACTGGAGCAAGCCCGGCGTGGGCCAGCAGGCCGCCGTCGGCTGGCTGAGCTTTGCCGCCGGCCCCGGCGGCCAGCCGCTGCCGGCCGAGCCCGTGTCCCGCGAGAGGTAAGCCCACGCAGCCTGCCTCCGCTTCACCTGAAGCCCCTGCCCGCGTGGCGGGGGCCCGCCGGCAGCCGCCGGCTTTCCCGTTTTTGCCGACCTGAAGGAGCGCGACCTTGAAGCCCACCCGCCACCCGACATCCGCCAACGGCACCGCGCCGGGCTCGATCCGCCGCCGCACCCTGCTGGCCGCCACGGCCGCGGCCGCCACCCTGGCGCCGTTCGGCGCCGCGCAGGCGCAGGCCTATCCCAGCCGGCCGATCACGCTGATCGTGCCCTGGCCCGCCGGCGGCTCCACCGACCGCCACCACCGCCTGCTGGCCGAGCTGGCCAGCAAGCACCTGGGCCAGAACGTGATCGTGGAGAACCGCCCCGGCGCCGGCGGCACCCTGGGCCCCGGCGGCATGGCGCTCACCGCCAAGCCCGACGGCTACACCATCGCCCAGTTCCCGATGGGCATGCTGCGCATCCCGCACATGCAGAAGACGCAGTGGCATCCGCTGAACGACTTCACCTTCATCATGGGCGTGTCGGGCTACACCTTCGGCTTCGTGGTGCGCAGCGATTCGCCCTACAAGACCTTCCAGGACTACGTGGCCGCGGCCCGCAAGGAGCCGGGCAAGATCGACTACGGCTCCACCGGCATCGGCACCAGCCCGCACCTGCTGATGGAGGAGGTGGCCGAGGCTGCCAAGATCCAGCTGAACCACGTGCCGTTCAAGGGCAACGCCGACCAGATGCAGGCGCTGATCGGCGGCCACGTGATGGCCGCCAGCGATGCCACCGGCTGGGACAAGTTCGTCGACGCCGGCCAGATGCGGCTGCTGCTGACCTTCGGCGACAAGCGCACCAAGCGCTGGCCCGACGTTCCCACCGCCAAGGACCTGGGCTACGGCGTGGTGTCCACCTCGCCCTACGGCCTGGTGGGCCCCAAGGGCATGGACCCGGCGGTGGTCAAGACCATCCACGACGCCTTCAAGAAGGCCATGGACGACCCGCGCCATGCCGAGGTGATGGCCCAGCTGAACCAGGAGGTGTGGTACCGCACCGGCGACGAATACCGCGCCTGGGCCACCGAGACCTTTGCCAAAGACAAGCAGCTGATCGAGAAGCTGGGCCTGGCCGCCAAGTAAGGCCGTGCGCCGGCGGTGCCGCAAGGCCCCGCCGGGCGCCCGGGCCCGCCCGCCTCACTGCACCTGGATCGTGCGGCTGCGGCTGCTTTCGCGCTTGGGCAGGGTGAGCCTGAGCACGCCATCCTCCAGCCTGGCCACCACGCCGCCGGCGTCGATCTCGTGGGCCAGCGAGAAGCCGCGCGACACGCGGCCCAGGCTGCTTTCCTTGAGCATCACCCGGCCGTGTCGGGCCTGCTCGCTCTCGCTGCGCAGCTCGGCCACGATGGACACGAAGCTGCCGTCGATGGTGACGCTGATGTCTTCCTTTCGCGCGCCCGGAATCTCCGCCCGCACCGCATAGTCGGCGTCGTGCTCGGTCACGTCGAGCTTGATCTCGGGCGGCAGGTGCTCGGCCAGGCCGAAGGGCCGCGAGAAGCGGCGCAGCATGTCGGGCAGCAGGTCGTTGAAGGTATCCACGCGGGTCAGGGCATTCATGTCGCCTCCATCTCGAACGCAGCAGCGGTTCGCATGCAGGCAAGTCTAGAAACCACGGCCCGCGCGGCCTTGCGCTGCATCAAGCGCCACGCGGGGCATGCCGCACCAGCAGCACCGCAGCCGGCAGCTGCTGCAGCACGCTGCCCAGCGGCAGCGGACCGTCGGGCAGCTGCACGGCCTGGCCGCCGAGCACCTCGGTGGCCTGCGCGCCCTGCAGCCGGCGCACCAGCGCTGCCGGCCAGGCCAGGCGCGTGCCGGCCCAGGCCGCCTCGCCCACCGGCCATTCCGCCTGGGCGAAGCCCTGCGCGAACTTGCGCCCGGCGATGACGACCAGCGTCGCCTCCCGGGTGCTGCGCACGAAGGCGATGGCATGCGCACGCTTGTCGCCCTGCACCCGCACGGGCAGGTAGTCGCCCTCGAAGAACAGCGACGGCAGCTCGCTGCGCAGCTGCAGCAGCCGCCACAGGCACCACAGCTTCAGCCGGCCGTCGGCGGGCTCGGCGCTCAGCTCGGCGATGGTGTCCTGCGCCGGCGTGCCGGCCTGCTGCGCGGCTTCGAAGGTGGCCAGCAGCCGGTCGCGGTGGCCATAGTCCACCGGCGTGCGGTTGTCCGGGTCCACCAGCGTCAGCGGCATCAACTCCGAGCCCTGGTACAGGTCGGGCACGCCGGGCGACACCATCTTCACCACGGTGGCGCTCAGGCTGTTGAGCGCGCCGAACCAGGCCAGCTCGGCCGCGCGCTGGCGCAGCTCGGTCAGCACCGGGTTGGGCTGCAGCCGGCCCAGCACGCCGCCGATGAAGCGCTTGAGCGCGGCCTCGTAGGCCTCGTTGGGCCGGGTCCAGCTGGTGTGCTGCTTGCCTTCGCGGGTGGCCTTGACCATGTAGGCCTCGATGCGCTCGCGGTAGGCGGCCAGCTGCGCATCGTCCAGCGGATCGGGCGGCAGGCTGCCCAGCAGCGTCTGGTACAGCAGGTAGTCGTCGCTGGCCGAAGGCGCCGGCTTGCCATGCACCTCGGTGCGCAGGCCGCGGGTGCCCTGGCGCCAGCGGCGCAGGCCCAGCCGCCAGGCGGCCGGCTGCTCCGACAGCACGTTGATGCGCTGGCGCACATCTTCCGCGCGCTTGTTGTCGTGGGTGGAGCTGGCCAGCATGGTGTGCGGCCAGTGGCGCGCACGGTCCACGCTGGCGCCGTGGAAGGCCGCGGCCGACAGGCCGAACACCGCCGGCTCCCCGCCCACCTCGTTGAGCGAGATCAGCCGGTGGTAGCGGTAGAAGGCGGTGTCCTCCACGCCCTTGGCCGCCACCGGCGCGCAGAACTGCTGGAAGCGGTGCACGAAGCGCCGCAGCAGCGCCTCGGTGGTGGCGCCGCCCAGGCCGGGCGGCGGGTCCAGCAGCAGGCAGCGGCGCACGAACTCGAACACGCTGTCGTCGGCGATGTCGGTGTGGCGCTTGGCATCGGCCACCGCCCATTCGATGAAGCGCTTGTCCTGCGCGCTGGGTTCGTCGATCACGTAGGTGCGGTACACCGGCATGCTGGCGGCCACCTCGGCCAGGGCCTCGCGCAGCGTGTTGAAGCCGTGGTCGCGGGTGCTGCGGTGGGCCTGGCCCACGCGGTGCAGGGCCTGCGCCAGCAGCGTGAGGTCGCTGGCCAGCGAGCCGCGCGCCACCGCCAGCTTGGCCTCGCGCACGATCTCCTCGTAGTCCTGGCCCACGTCGGCGTACTCGCGCCACAGCCGCTCCAGCCGCTGCGCATGCTTGCGCTCCACGTAGAGGCCGTTGATGACGTTGGCGAAGCGGTAGCCGGTGGTGCCGTGCAGCGCCCAGGTGTGCGGGACGTCCTCGTGGGCGGCGGCGATCTTCTCCGCGGCCACGTACAGCGGCCACTGGCGCGACTCGGCGGCCTCGGCCATCAGCGTGTCCACCGCCTCGGGCCGGGTGCGCTTCAGGTAGCCCTGCTGCAGCCGGTCGAAGTACTGCCTGGGGTCGAGCAGGCCGTCGGGGTGGTCGATGCGCAGGCCGTCCACCGTGCCGGCGGCGGCCATGTCCAGCGCGCGGGCATGGGTGGCCTCGAACACGCCTTCGTCCTCCACCCGCATTGCGGCCAGCTCGTTCACCTCGAAGAAGCGGCGGTAGTTGATCTCGTCGGCGGCCACCCTCCACCAGGCCAGCCGGTAAGCCTGGCGGTCGTGCAGCGCATCCAGCGCATCGCGGCCCGGGTCTTCGTTCAGCGCCTTCAGCACGGTGTCGATGGCCTCGCGCACCTCTTCCTCCGCGGCGGCCTCGGCCAGCGCGGCCTGCAGCCGCGGCACCGCGGCCTGGCGGTCGGCGCGGTGGGCGGCGTCGGGGTCGTCATGCGCAGGCAGCGCCGCGCTCTCCTTGCTCAGCCGCTGCATGGCCAGCCGTGCCGGCTCGCCGGAGGGCAGCTCCTCCACCACCCGCTGCAGCACCTTGGCATAGCTGCGCGGATCGAGCGGGAACAGGTGCTGGTGGTAGCGGATGGCCAGCCGGCCGTCGGCATAGGCCAGCTGCAGCTCGCCACGTTCCAGCACGTCGCCATAGGCGGCGCCCAGCACCGGCACCAGCACCTTGCCGCGCAGCGTGCGGTTGGGTGGCGACCAGTCCACGTCGAAGTAGGTGGCGTAGCGCGAGGCCTGGCCGTTCTCCAGCAGGTCCAGCCACCAGGGGTTGTCGGCGCCGAACACGCCCATGTGGTTGGGCACCATGTCCAGCAGCAGGCCCAGGCCGTGCGCCTTCACGGCTTGCGAGAAGCGCTCGAAGCCCTCGTCGCCGCCCAGCTCGGGATTGATCTCGTCGTGGGCCACCACGTCGTAGCCATGTAGGCTGCCAGGACGCGCACGCCAGATGGGCGAGCAGTACACATGACTGACGCCCAGCCGCTGCAGGTAGGGCAGCACCGCGGTGGCCGCCTCGAAGCCGAAGTCCTTGTGCAGCTGCAGGCGGTAGGTGGCGCGCGGGATGCGCGCGGGAGGGGCGTTGGAAGGCATCGGTGGGTACGTGCTCATTGGCCGGCGGCACGCACGGCGGGTTCGAGGGAGGCAATGGCACCAGGGCCGTCGAAGCGGCATTCCCCGTCCATCACCGCGGCGGCCTGCAGGTGCAGCGGCTGCTCCGAGGCACCGATGGGCAGGCGGGCGCTGCCTTCGCCCAGGTGGGCGCGCAGGTGCCAGCGTGTGCCGTCCGCGGCCTGCCAGTGCACATGCAGGGCATCGCCCTGCACCTCGTACCGGCCGGTGCCCTGCAGGCCGGGCACCAGCGGCCACAGGTGCTCGCGCCGCATCGACAGCAGCTGCGTCACCAGCTGCAGCCGCTGCTGGCCGGCGTCCCGCTGCGCCTCCGCCCAGCGCAGCGTGCTGGCCTCGAAGGTGGAGGCCGCGTTGGGGTCGGGGATGCGCTCGCGCGCCTCGGGATGGGAAAAGGCGGCAAAACGCGCGAACTCGTTGCGCCGGCCCTCGGTCACCGCCTGGGCCAACTCGCCCGCGTGGTCGCAGAAGTACAGGAACGGCGTGGTGGCGGCGAATTCCTCGCCCATGAACAGCATCGGCACCTGCGGCGACAGCAGCAGCAGCGTGAGCAGCGCCTCCAGCCGCGCGGTGGGTGCCAGCGCATCCATGCGCTCGCCCAGCGCACGGTTGCCGATCTGGTCGTGGTTCTGCAGGAAGGTGATGAAGGCAGTGGGCGACAGGCCGGCACTGGACTCGCCACGCACTTCGCCATGCGCGAAGGCGCTGGGCTGGCCCTGGTAGATGAAGCCTTCGGCCAGCGCCAGCGCCAGCTGCCGCACGGGCTGGTCGGCATAGTCGCTGTAGTAGCCGTCGGTCTCGCCGGTGGCCACCACATGGGCGGCATGGTGCCAGTCGTCGTCCCACTGGGCCAGGCCGGAGCCGGCGGGGCCGCCGCTGCGGGTGAGCAGCCGGGCGGAGTTGCGCTCGTTCTCCAGCACCAGGTGCACCTGGCGCTGGCGGCCCGGGCCCTGCAGCAGCGCCTGGTCGATCTCCTGCACGATGTGCAGCGCCGAGGTGTCCACCAGCGCATGCACCGCGTCCAGCCGCAGGCCGTCCAGGCGGCAGGTGTCCACCCAGTACAGCGCGTTCTCGATGAAGAAGCGGCGCACCGCCTCGTTGTGCTCGCCATCGAAGTTGATGGCCGAGCCCCAGGGCGTGTGGTGCTCGGGGTTGACCAGCTCGGGGCAGTAGGCGGCCATGTAGTTGCCGTCGGGGCCGAAGTGGTTGTAGACCACGTCCAGCAGCACCATCAGGCCCAGCTCGTGCGCGGCCTCGGCGAAGGCGCGCAGGTCGTCGGGCGTGCCGTAGGCCGGATGCACCGCGAACGGCAGCACGCCGTCGTAGCCCCAGCCGCGATCGCCGGGAAAGGCTGCCAGCGGCAGCAGTTCCACCGCGGTGATGCCGGCGGCCTGCAGCGTGGGCAGCCGCGCGGCGGCCGCGGCCAGCGTGCCTTCGGGCGTGAAGGTGCCCACGTGCAGCTCGTAGAGCACCGCCTCGTGCCAGGGCCGTCCGGCCCAGGCGGCATGGCGCCAGGGGTAGTGGTCCGGGTCGATCACCTGGCTGGGGCCGTGCACGCCCTGCGGATTGCTGCGCGAGGCGGGGTCGGGCACGGCCAGGTCCTCGCGCACGCGGAAGCGGTACAGCGTGCCGTGGCCGGCATCGCCGACGCGGGCCTGGTGCCAGCCGTCGGCATCGCGCTGCAGCGGCTCGGTGCGCAGCACCTGGCCGTCGCCGTTGACGATCTCCAGGGTGACGCCGTGGAGGCTGGGCGCCCAGAGGCTGAAGCGGGTGGCGTCGCCGTCGATCTGCGGGCCGAAGCGGAAGGTGTCGGGAGAGGGATTCATGGGGCGGCGGATTCGCGGGGCGCGGGAAGAGGTCGGGACAGCACCGCCAGCGAGCGGCAGCACAGCGCATAGCGGTCGCCGGGGGCGACCACGGTGGTCGGAAGCTCGGCGTCGGGCCGGGCGGTGTCGATGCGCACCGTCCAGTCCTCGCCTTCGAAGGGGGGCACCACGAAGTCCACGTCCTCGTGGTGCGCGTTGAACAACAGCAGGAAGTCGTCGTCGACCAGCAGCACGCCGTAGCGGTCGGTGTCGGCCAGGCCGTCGCCGGCCACGTACATGCCCAGGCAGCGGGCGAAGGCCTCGCTCCATTCGGCCTCGCCCATCTCCACGCCATCGGGGCGCAGCCAGCGCACATCGTGGCCGCGCTCGCCGGCCGGGCCGGCGAAGAAGTCGCGGCGGCGGAAGGTGGGATGCTGGCGGCGCAGCGCGATCAGCTCCGCCACGAAGCGGGTGAGCGATTCACGCGCCGGCGTGGCCTGCCAGTCGAGCCAGCTGATGGCGTTGTCCTGCGCATAGGCGTTGTTGTTGCCGCGCTGGGTGCGGCCCATCTCGTCGCCGGCCAGCAGCATCGGCACGCCCTGGCTCAGCAGCAGCGTGGCCAGCAGGTTGCGCTTCTGGCGCTCGCGCAGCTTCAGCACCTCGGCATCGTCGGTCTCGCCTTCGGCGCCGCAGTTCCACGACAGGTTGTGGTTGTGGCCGTCGCGGTTGTCCTCGCCGTTGGCCTCGTTGTGCTTGTCGTTGTAGCTGACCAGGTCGTGCAGCGTGAAGCCGTCGTGCGCGGTCACGAAGTTGATGCTGGCGTTGGGCCGCTTGCCGCTGCGGCCGTACAGGTCGGACGAGCCGGTGAGCCGGCGCGCCAGCTCGCCCAGCTGGCCTTCGTCGCCCTTCCAGTAGGCGCGCATGCCGTCGCGGTAGCGGTCGTTCCACTCGGCCCAGCCCAGCGGGAAGCGGCCGGTCTGGTAGCCGCCCTCGCCCAGGTCCCAGGGCTCGGCGATGAGCTTGACGGTGTTGAGCGTGGGGTCCTGCCGCACCGAGTCGAAGAAGCCGCCCAGGTGGTCCACCCGGCCTCCCTCGCGCGCCAGGGCGGAGGCCAGGTCGAAGCGGAAGCCGTCGACATGCATCTCCTCCACCCAGTAGCGCAGGCTGTCCATCACCAGCTGCAGCACCCGCGGCTGCTCGATGTTGACGGTGTTGCCGCAACCGGTGAAGTCGTTGTAGTAGCGGCGGTCTTCGGCCAGCACGTAGTAGGAGGCGTTGTCGATGCCGCGCATCGACAGCGTGGGGCCGAGCTGGTTGCCTTCGCAGGTGTGGTTGTAGACCACGTCCAGGATCACCTCGATGCCCGCCGCATGCAGCGTGCGCACCATGGTCTTGAATTCCTTGACCTTCTGCGATGCGGAGTAGCGCATCTCCGGCGCGAAGAAGCCCAGCGTGTTGTAGCCCCAGTAGTTCTGCAGCCCCTTCTCGGCCAGGTAGCGGTCGTTGAGGAAGGAGTGCACCGGCATCAGCTCCACCGTGGTGACCCCCAGGCGCTTCAGGTGCTCGATGGCGGGCTTGCTGGCCAGGCCCTCGTAGGTGCCGCGCAGCGGCGCAGGCACCTCGGGATGCTGCATGGTGAAGCCCTTGACGTGCATCTCGTAGACCACCATCTCGTGCCAGGCGATGTCGGGCCGGCGGTCGTCGCCCCAGCTGAAGGCGGGCTCCAGCACCCGGCACTTGGGCATGTACTGCGCGCTCTCGCGGCGGTCGAACGAGAGGTCGGCCTTGCGGTGGCCGATGGTGTAGCCGTAGAGCGCGTCATGCCAGCGCAGCTCGCCGGAATAGTCCTTGGCATAGGGGTCGAGCACCAGCTTGTGCGGATTGAAGCGGTGACCTTCCTCGGGCTTGTAGGGCCCGTGCACGTAGTAGCCGTAGAGCTGGCCGGGCCGCGCCTCGGGCAGGTAGCAGTGCCAGACATGGTCGGTGCGCTCGCGCAGCTCGATGCGCTGGCGCTCGCGGCCGCGCTCGTCGAAGAGCGCCAGCTGCACCCGCTCCGCGTATTGCGAGAAGAGCGCGAAGTTCACGCCCTGGCCGTCCCAGGTGGCGCCGCGCGGATACGGCCGGCCCGGCCACACCGCCTGCAGCGGGATCATGCCGCGGCCTTGGCCTGCGCGATGCGTGCGGGGGTGGTGGCCAGGCTGCGTGCCGGTTCGGCGGCGGTGGGCAGGCCCAGCTTGAGGTTGGAGCTGGCCAGCACCGGCGTGCGGCCGGCCGCAGCACGGCGGAAGTAGCCGCGGGGCACCACCACGATGCCGCTGTCGCTGACGTGGAAGCGCTGGCTGTCGCGCTCGCGGTCGCCACCGATCACCTCGCCGGCCGGGATGTCGTTGTCCTGGTCGATGATGGCCCGCGTGATGCGCGTGCCGCGGCCGATGGTGGTGCGCTCCATCACGATGCAGTGCGAGAGCTGCGCGTCCTCGCACACGGTGACGGAGCTGCGCAGCATCGCGTGGTCCAGCCGCGCGTTGTTCACCACGCAGCCCGAGCCGACGACGGATCGGTTGAGCACGCCGCTTTCGATCTGCGCCGACTCCGACGGATCCTGGCTGGCGTACACCGGCCAGGCCGGGTTGGTCATGCGGAAGCGCGGCTTGGCGCCCAGGGTGTCGAAGTGGGCCTCGAAGTAGGCCTCGATGGTGCCCACGTCGCGCCAGTAGTGCGGGTCCTCGAACTCGGCCAGGCCGGGAATGTGGTTGGTGGTGAAGTCGTAGGCCAGCACGCGATGGCTCTTGGCCATGCGCGGCAGGATGTCGCCGCCGAAGTCGCGCTCGCCGTTGCGGTGGGCGCGACGCAGCTCGTCCAGCAGCACGTCGGTGGAGAAGATGTAGTTGCCCATCGACGCCAGCGCATGCGTCGGCCGGCCCGGCATGGGCACGGCCATCTTGGGCTTCTCGCGGAACTCGCGCACCATCAGCTCGGCATCGGTCTCTACGATGCCGAACTGCGAGCACTTCTCCAGCGACACCGGCAGCGTGGCCACGCTCACGTCCGCATCGGCGGCGATGTGCGCATCCAGCATCTGCCGCACGTCCATGCGGTACACATGGTCGGCGCCGAAGACGGCCACGTAGTCGGGCCGGTGGGTCTCGATCAGGTGCAGGTTCTGCCAGACGGAGTCGGCCGTGCCGCGGAACCACTCGGGGCCGTCGCGCATCTGCGGCGGCACCACGGTGATGAAGTGGTCGGGGATGAAGCGGGCCATCGTCCACGACTGCCGCACATGCTCGATGAGCGCCTGCGACTTGTACTGCACCAGCAGGTAGACGGAGCAGATCTCGGAGTTCACGAGGTTGCTCAGCACGAAGTCGACGACCCGGTGCTTGCCGTTGAAGGGCACCGAGGGCTTGCACCGGTGCTGGGTCAACGGGAACAGCCGTGAACCTTCCCCGCCCGCCATGACGAAGGCGAGGACCGAGGGTTTTCTTTGTTGCATTCGCATTCCTTACACGCGCCTGTTGCAGAAAGTGTCCGGGGGGCTCCGGGGGCTCTTCGTAGGACGATGACTCATCCGCTCGTCGGTGGCGGGTGCATGCGTCATGAGCTGCCGGGCGCGGTGTGGGCGGCGGCGGCCTGGCGGGCCAGGGCCTCGGCAATGGGGCCGGGCTGGCTGGGGCGCACCAGCCGTTCCAGTTCACGGCCGTCGTGCATCAGCACCAGCGTGGGCCACAGCTTCACCCGGAAGCTGCGGCCCAGCGGGCGGCCCGGGCCGTCCTCGGCCTTGATGTGCCGCACCCCGGGGTAGGCCTGCAGCGCCTGCGCAACCGCGGGTTGCGCGGCCATGCAGAAGCCGCACCAGTCGGTGCCGAACTCCAGCAGCGTGGGGCCGGGCATCGCATCGACCTCGGCCCGGCTGGGCTGGGCGGCCTGGTAGGGCTGGGAAGCAGAAGGTCTGGGCGCGGTCATGGGCGCGTGGGGGCAAGCCGCGTGCCGCGTCGCGGATCGACTCACCCCGGGCGGCGGGAACGGCGGTTGCCCCTTCCGATGCAAAACGCACCCGCGCTTACACGCGAAAACACATCAAGGGACGCCCATGCCCCCCGCCGCCACCGCCACCCGACCCACCGCACCGCCTCCCTCGCCCGCCGGTATCGCGCAGCGCCCCATCCGCCTGCACATCAACGGCACCACCACGCCGCTGCTGGCGGCGCCGTGGGTCACGCTGCTGGACCTGCTGCGAGAACATGCCGGCCTCACTGGTACCAAGAAGGGCTGCGACCACGGCCAGTGCGGCGCCTGCACCGTGCTGCTGGACGGCAAGCGCATCAACGCCTGCCTGACCCTGGCCGTCTCCCACGACGGCGCCAGCGTCACCACCGTGGAGGGCCTGGCCGGCGAGGACGGTGCGCTGCATCCTTTGCAGCAAGCCTTCATCGACCACGACGCCTTCCAGTGCGGCTACTGCACGCCGGGCCAGCTGTGCTCGGCCATGGGCCTGATCAACGAGGGCGGCGCCAGCAGCCTGCCGCAGCTGCGCGAGCTGATGAGCGGCAACCTCTGCCGCTGCGGCGCCTATCCGCAGATCGCGCAGGCGGTGGCCACGCTGGCGCTGCATCCCGCGCCCGGCCCGGTGGCCGACGCCGGCGCCCCCGAGGTGCAGCCGTGACGCCGTTCGACCATGTGATGCCCGATGCGGTGGAGTCCGCCCTGGCCGACATCGGCCGCGCGCCGCTGCCCACGCCCGACAGTGCCCGCTTCCTGGCCGGCGGCACCAACCTGCTCGACCTGATGAAGGCCGACCTGACCCGGCCCACGCGGCTGGTGGACGTGCACCGCCTGCCGCTGAAGGCCATCGAGCCCACGGCCGACGGCGGCCTGTCGCTGGGGGCCATGGCCACCAATGCCGAGACCGCCGCCCATCCGCTGGTGCGCAGCCGCCATCCGCTGCTGGCGGCCGCCATCCTGGCTGGCGCCTCGCCGCAGATCCGCAACATGGCCACCAACGGCGGCAACCTGCTGCAGCGCACCCGCTGCAGCTATTTCTACGACGCCAAGGTGCCGTGCAACAAGCGCGAGCCCGGCAGCGGCTGCCCGGCGCGCAACGGCCTGGCCAAGCAGCTGGCCATCCTGGGCAGCAGCGAGCAGTGCATCGCCACCCATCCGTCGGACTTCTGCGTCGGCCTGGCCGCGCTGGACGCCACGGTGCACGTGCGCTCGCAGCGCGGCAGCCGGCGCATCCCGATGCTGCAGTTCCACCGCCTGCCCGGCGACCGGCCGGAGCTGGACACCGAACTGGCGCCGGACGAGCTCATCACCCACATCACCCTGCCGCCCGCGCCCTTCACCCGCCACACCACCTACCTGAAGCTGCGCGAGCGGGCCTCGTACGCCTTCGCGCTGGTGTCGGTGGCCGCGGCGCTACAGCTCGACGAGCGCGGCCGCATCACCGAAGCGCGCATCGCGCTGGGCGGCGTGGCCCACAAGCCCTGGCGGCTGCCCGAGGCCGAGGCGCTGCTGCAGGGCCGCGAGGCCACGCCCGCCGCCTTCGGCGAGGCCGCCCGCCGGCTGCTGCAGGGTGCGCAGGCGCATGGCGCGCCGGGAACCGACAACGCCTTCAAGATCCCGCTGGCTGAGCGTGCGGTGGTCCGCGCGCTGGAGCTGGCCGTGGCGGGTGAACTCACCAACACCGGGCCGCTGGCCGGCCTGCCGGTCGACAGCGTGCGCAGGGAGCCTTCATGAACGACCGCGTACCCGAGCTGGCCAGGCCTTTCGCCGAACTGCTGGCCATGCGACCCCCGGTGGCGCTGGGCATGCCGCTGCCGCGGCTGGACGGCCCCGACAAGGTGACCGGCCGCGCCCGCTATGCCGCCGAGCATCCCGCGGGCGACCTGCTGTACGGCGTGATCGTGGACACCGCCGCCGCGCGCGGCCGCATCCAGCGCATCGACACCGGCCGCGCCGCCGCGGTGCCGGGCGTGGTGGACATCCTCACCCACGAGAACCGGCCGCGCATGCGCTCGCTGGACATGTTCTACAAGGACATGACCGCGCCGGTGACCGGCTCGCCCTTCAAGCCGCTGCACGATGCCGAGGTGCACTACAGCGGCCAGCCGGTGGCGCTGGTGGTGGCCACCAGCTTCGAGGCGGCGCGCCATGCGGCCACGCTGGTGCAGGTGGAGGTGGCCACCGAGCCGCACCACACCGACCTGATGGCCGCCTTGCCCGAGGCACACGACCCCAGCGCACTGCGCGCCGGCTTCAAGCCGCCGCCCGAGCCGCGCGGCGATGCCGAGGCGGCCTATGCGGCCGCCGCGGTGCAGGTGGAGGCGGAGTTCCACCACGGCGCCGAGCACCACAACCCGATGGAGATGCATGCGGCCACCGTGGTGTACGGCCGCAACCGCCACCTCACCATCCACGACAAGACCCAGGGCTCGCAGAACGTGCGCTGGGTGGTCTCGCGGGTGTTCGGCCTGCCCAAGAGCCGGGTGACGGTGAAGAACCAGTTCGTCGGCGGTGCCTTCGGCGCCGGGTTGCGGCCGCAGCATCCGGTGCTGCTGGCCACCATGGCCGCGCTGAAGCTGGAACGCTCGGTGCGCGTGGTGCTCACGCGGCAGCAGATGTTCTTCTTCGGCCACCGGCCCGAGACCTGGCAGCGGGTGAAGCTGGGCGCGCAGGCCGACGGCCAGCTCACCGCGCTGATGCACGACGCGGTGGGCGCCACCTCGCGCAAGGAGGACTACGTCGAGGTGGTGGTCAACTGGTCCAGCCAGCTCTACCGCTGCGACAACGTGCGCCAGGGCTACAAGCTCGCCGCGCTGGACCACTACAGCCCGATGGACATGCGCGCCCCCGGCGCCGCCCATGGCGTGCATGCTATCGAGGTGGCGATGGACGAGCTGGCCCACCGCCTGCACATGGACCCGCTGGCGCTGCGGCTGAAGAACTACGCAGACCACGACTACAACGAGGACCTGCCGTTTTCCAGCAAGGAACTGCGGGCCTGCTACCACGAAGGCGCGCAGCGCTTCGGCTGGGACGCGCGGCCGCAGGCCCCGCGATCGATGCGCGAAGGGCGCGAGCTGGTGGGCTGGGGCATGGCCACCGGCACCTGGGATGCGCTGCAGATGTTCGCCCGCGTCCATGCGGTGCTGCAGGCCGATGGCCAGCTGGTGCTGCGCAGCGCGGCCAGCGACATCGGCACCGGCACGCTGACGGTGATGACGCAGATCGGCGCGGCTTCCATGGGCATGGCCATGGAGGACGTGCGCTTCGAGCTGGGCGACTCCAACCTGCCGGTGGCGCCGATCGAAGGCGGCTCCTCGCATGTGACGACCATCGGCTCGGCGGTGCAGGGCGTGTGCGAGCGCCTGCAGCACAAGCTGTGGGAGCTGGCGCGCAAGCAGCCGAACTCGCCATTCGCCACCTGCCGCTTCCACGACGTGGGCTTTGCCCAGGGCACCATGTACCTGCGCTTCGAGCGCGACGTGACGGTGCGGCTGACCGACATCCTGGCCGCCGCCGGGCTGAAGGAGCTGGAAGAGAAGTACCTGATGCTGCCCGCGGTGCTGAAGCAGAAGAAGTACACCCGCGCCGTGCATTCGGCGGTGTTCTGCGAAGTCAAGGTGGACGAGGAACTGGGCACCGTGCGTGTCACCCGGGTGGTGAGCGCCATCGCGGCCGGCCGCATCATGAATGCGCAGACCGCGCGCAGCCAGATCATCGGCGGCGTGGTGTGGGGCATCAGCCAGGCCCTGCATGAGGAAACCCAGGCCGACCAGCAGCTGGGCCGCTTCATGAACCACGACTTCGCCCAGTACCACGTGCCGGTGAATGCGGACATCCACGACATCGACGTCATCTTCGTCGACGAGAACGACCGCATCGCCAGCCGGCTGGGGGCCAAGGGCGTGGGCGAGATCGGCCTGGTGGGCGTGGCCGCGGCCATCTGCAACGCCATCCACCATGCCACCGGCCGCCGCATCCTCAGCCTGCCGATGACGCCCGACAAGGTCATGGCGCCGGCCTCCCCCTCATCCAACGCGTGAAGGAGCGAACCATGCAAGTGCCCGACGTGCTCAGGCAGATCAAGGCCTACGACGACCAGCGCCCCAGCCTCCCGGGGGAACACTGGCTGGCGCTGGGCGCCGGTGCGCTGATGCTGCTGTGGGGTGCGCGACGCCATTCCCTGCTGGCCACCACCGCCGGGCTGGCCCTGCTGGCGCGCGCCGCCAGCGGCCGCGACGGCCTGCGCAGCGTGCTGGGCAGCCAGGGTGTTACAGGTGCGCGGGTGCCCTATCCGCCCCGCGTAGGCCAACGCTGACGGCAGTTGCCGGTTGCAGCCGACTCCCCCGGGCCCGCCGTGTCCCTAACCTAACTGCACCGGTGGCCCGCCCTAGAGCCACAGGCGCAACAAGCCGGCGCACATGCAGCCGGCCTTCATCAAATCAAACTTTGGAGTGAACCTATGAACCTCATCATCTGGCTGGTTGTCGGCGGGCTCATCGGATGGGTCGCGAGCATGATCATGCGCACCGATGCGCAACAAGGCGTCATCCTCAACGTGGTGGTCGGCATCATCGGCGCCATGCTGGGCGGCTGGCTGCTGTCGCCGCTGCTGGGCGCCGGCACCGTCAACCAGGGCGACTTCAGCGTGATGGGCCTGCTGCTGTCCCTGGGCGGCGCGATCATCCTGCTGGCGATCGTGAACCTGGTGCGTCGCGGCAGCGTGCGTTAAACAGCGCACGGCTCCAACTGCAACGCGCCCTCCGGGGCGCGTTGTCGTTTCCGGCGCAGGAAACTCAGGCCAGCAGGTTGCGGCCGACCTGCAGCATGCCCAGCAGCACGCCGCACACGGCCAGGTGCACGAAGCGGTGTCGCCAGCCGGCGGCCATGTCGATGCCCAGCCGCACCGACAGGCAACCCCAGAGCATCACCAGCAGCAGCGTGGCCGCCTCGGGGCGTTCGAGCGGATGGCCGCCGGCCTGCATGAGGCCGACGAGGGCGACCCAGAGGCCGCTTGCCATGATGGTGGAGGCCGTCACTTCATTGAAGGCGGGCTTGCGCAGGGAGATGCCAACGACTTGCATGCCGCAAGCGTATCGCGCCCCGAAAAGCCCCGATCCGCCGAACAGCACCGCCGCAGGCGCCTTTCCCGCGCCGGCGGCCACCGCAGGCGCCGCCGGGGCACACTGCGGCCGTCGCATCTGCTGCAGCCGGCCGCCATGTCATCACTTCTTTCAGCTCTTACCGACGAAATCGCGCAGCCGGCCGGCGCCTTGCCGCCGGACGACAGCCTTCGCGACGAACTGCACAACGAGGTGCATGCCCGCCCCTCGGCCCGCATCCGTCTGCCGGCGCTGGTGTTCACGGTGGCCGTGCTCAACCACGGCGTGAGCCGGGAGGACGAATGTGCCCACCTGCAGCGCCTGCCCGGCCAGGCCGGGCTGCGGCCGCAGGACCTGGAGGCCAACTTCCTGCGGCTGCGCTTTGCCGACCACACGCTGAAATGGGAGCGCCACACCGAGTTCACCCGCTATGCGGTGGTGCAGCCGCTGCCCGAATCCGCCGGCCTGCAGGCGGACAACCCGCCGCTGATCGACGCGCTGGTGCTGGACAAGGCCTGGCTGCGCGCGGTGCCCGGCCGCACCGTGGCCGCGCTGCAGCTGGTGATGCTGGAACATCCGCTGGACGACCCCGCCGCCGCCCTGGAAGCGGCGCAGCGCTGGTTCGGCGGCCGCACGGTGGTGGCTTCGCTGATGGGCAAGGGCCATTCGATGGCCGTCACCAACTTCCGGCTGCGGCCCGACGGCTTCGAGCGCCTGCTGGTGCTGGCGCCGCCGGGCACCAGTGAAACCCGCGCGGGCCGCATCTCGCAGCGGCTGCTGGAGATCGAGATCTACCGGCTGATGGCGCTGCGCGGCCTGCCGGTGGCCAAGGCGCTGGCGCCGGTGCTGGCCGAGTCCGAAGCCGCGCTGGCCGCGGTGACGGCGCGGCTGGAAGCCCGCGAAAGCTCCGAGGCGCAGCTGCTGGACACGCTGATCCACGTCGCCGCGCGAGTGGAGCGCGCCACCGCCGAGCACCAGTACCGCTTCTCCGCCACCGAGGCCTACGACGCACTGGTGCGCCAGCGGCTGGCGGAGTTGCGCGAGATGCCGATTCCCGGCACCCAGACCATCGGTGAATTCATGCAGCGGCGGCTCTCGCCGGCCATCGCCACGGTGGCGGCGGCGGCGCAGCGGCTGGGCTCGCTGTCGCAGCGCATCGAACGCAGCAGCGCCCTGCTGCGCACCCGGGTGGACATCGCCACCGAGACGCAGAACCAGCAGCTGCTGGCCAAGCTCACGCGCGGGCAGGAACTGCAGCTGCGGCTGCAGTCCACGGTGGAAGGCCTGTCCATCGCGGCCATCTCGTACTACGTGGTGAGCCTGCTGCTGTACGGCGGCAAGGCGGCCAAGGCGGCCGGCCTGCCCATCCACCCCGAGATGGCCGCCGGCGCCGCCATCCCGCTGGTGCTGTGGGCGGTATGGCAGGCCACCCGGCGCATCCACCGCCGGCTGCACATGGGCCCGCGGGACTGAAGGCGCCGCGGCGGTGCGCGCAGCCCGCCCGACATGCGGCCCTCTCCTACAACCGATGCGCGTGCCTCCCGTCAGCCACGCTGCAGCGCCACATGCACAGTGGGCCATCGACCACCGGCCACGCCCTTCCGGGAGCCCACCATGATCACTGCGCAAGACCCGAGCACCGCCGCCCTGGCCCGCACCCTGGAAGTGGCCGGCCGCCGGCCCACGGTGGTGTTCCACTGCACCCAGCCGCAGGCCCGTGGCGACAACCATGACCACCGCACCAAGGCTTCGGTCGCGCATGCGCTGGCCGACCTGCTGGGATTGAACTTCGGCGGCATCTACCGCGCCGACGCCCGGCCCGAGGGGCCGCTCTTCTTCGTGCCCAGCGACACCCTCACCAGCGTGGACGCCGCGCGCCACCTGGGCATCGAGTCCGGCGACCAGCTCTTCGGCGGCGTGGTGCCGCATCCCTTCGTGGCCACCAAGCTGGTGTCGCACGGCCTGGTGCACCCTGATGCGCCCGCACCGGCGGGCTGGTCGGCCGCCCATGGCCAGGCCATCCAGGAGGTGGTGCTGCCCGGCTACTCCTGCTTCACGCCGGCCGATGCCCGCGTGGCCGCCGAGCGGCTGCTGGCCCACGGCAGCATGCGGCTGAAGAACCCCGACGGCGTGGGCGGCCTGGGCCAGCAGGTGATGCACAGCGCCGCCGAGCTGGAAGCCTGGCTGGCCGAGACCGATCCCGAGCAGCTGCGCCAGCACGGCGTGGTGCTGGAGCGCAACCTGCGCCAGGTGGAGACGCTGAGCGTCGGCCAGGTGCAGGCCGGCCCGCTGACCGCCAGCTACGTGGGCACGCAGCAGCTCACCCGCAACCACCGCGGCCACGAGGTCTACGGCGGCAGCACCCTCACCGTGGTGCGCGGCGACTTCGAGGCGCTGCGCGAGCTGCCGCTGGCGCCGGAGCTGGCCACCGCGGTGGAGCAGGCGCTGGTGTACCACCGGGCCGCGGCCGAGCACTATCCCGGCTGGATGGCCACCCGCGCCAACTACGATGTGGCCCAGGGCGTGGACGACCGCGGCCAGTGGCGTTCCGGCGTGCTGGAGCAGAGCTGGCGCATCGGGGGCGCCAGCGGCGCCGAGGTGGCGGCGCTGCAGGCCTTCCAGGCCGATCCCGCATGCCGCGTGGTGCGTGCATCCACCCACGAGGTGTATGCCGACAAGGTGAGCGTCCCGGCCGGCGCGCGCGTGCATTACGACGACGACGATGCCGACGTGGGCCGGGTGACCAAGTACGCGCAGGTGGAGGCGCATGCCGACCTTTGAGCACAACGTAGCCATTCCCGTCGACGACGGCAGCATTGCCGGCACCTTCGTCACGCCCGGCACGCAGCTGCCCGGGGTGCTGTTCATCCATGGCTGGGGCGGCAGCCAGTCGCAGTACGTGGCGCGGGCGCGGCAGATCGCGGCCCTGGGCTGCATCTGCCTGGCCTTCGACCTGCGCGGCCATGCGCAGACCAAGCCACAGTTCGAGACCGTCTCGCGGGCCAGCAACCTGCAGGACGTGCTGGCCGCCTACGACCTGCTGGCCGACCACCGCCATGTGGACCGCTCGTCCATCGCGGTGGTGGGCAGCAGCTACGGCGGCTACCTGGCCACCATCCTGACCACGATGCGGCCGGTGCGCTGGCTGGCGCTGCGCGCGCCGGCGCTGTACATGGACTCGGGCTGGGAAGTGCCCAAGCTGCAGCTGCACAAGGACCAGGACCTGAAGGCCTACCGCCGCAGCCTGGTGCCGTTCGCCGACAACCGCGCGCTGCAGGCCACGCACGACTTCGACGGCGACCTGCTGCTGGTGGAGTCGGAGCTGGACACCATCGTGCCGCGGGCGGTGCTGCACAGCTACCGGGAGGCGGGCAAGAGCGCCCGCTCGCTGACCTACCGCTGCCTGCGCGGCGCCGACCACGGCCTGACCAAGGAGCACGACCAGCGGGCCTACACCTCGGTGCTGGTGGGCTGGGTCAACGAGATGGTGTTCGGCGCCCGCGCCGACCAGGTGGCCCCGGCCGCCATCGAGCCGCACGAGCCCGAATCGCCGCCCACGCCGCCCAGCCCCAAGCCGGGGCCGCGGCTGCCGGCGGCCCAGGCCACCGGCACTCAGCCGGCGTGAGGCGCCGCGGCCGGCGCCGGCGAGCCGGCGGCGGTGGTGGCCGCGGCAGCGCCATGCGCGCCCGGCCCCATCGTGGCCATCATCACCGCGAAGGCAGGCTGGCGCTTGACCAGCTCCTCCACCGTGCCCACGTCCTCCACCCGGCCGGCCACCATGAACACCACCTTGTCGAAGTGGGCCAGCAGCCCCAGGCGGTGCACCGAGGCCACGATGCAGGCATCGGGGAAGGCTTCCAGGATGCGCGAGTGCACATGGATCTCGGTCAGCGAATCCAGCGCGCTGGTGGGCTCGTCCAGCAGCAGCACGCTGCTGTGGCGTGCCGCCAGCAGGCCGCGGGCCAGCGCCAGGCGCTGCCGCTGGCCGCCCGAGAGGTTGGTGCCGCGCTCGGCCAGCATGGCCTCGAGGCCGCCCGGCATCGTCTCCAGCACGGGATCGAAGGCGGCGGCATGGATGGCGCGCATCAGCTCGTGCTCGGGCACCGGCTCGTCGAAGGTGATGTTCTCGCGCACCGAGGCTTCGAAGATCTCGGCTTCCTGCGGAATCAGCGTGGCCACCGGCCCCAGGTCGCGGGCGTCGGGCACGAACTGCCCGTCCACCGCGATGTGGGCGGCCCTGGCCTCGTACAGGCCGGCCAGCGCGCGCAGCAGCGTGCTCTTGCCGGCGCCGCTGGGACCCACCAGCGCCAGGCGCTCGCCGCGGTGCAGGCTCAATGCCACGTCGTGCAGGCCGCCGCGCTCATCAGCAGGCTGGCCGGACTCGGCGCCGGCGCGGGAAAAGCGCAGGCCCTGGATGTCGATGCGGTGCCAGCCGGGCTCGGCCAGCGTGGCCGCCTGCTTGCGCTCGGGCGCCTGCATCACGATGGCGGCGCTGGCGAAGTCGGTGCGGGTGCGGGAGATGGCCTGGTACTGGGAGGCAATGGTGCCCAGCACGCCGGCGGCCTGCTGCGCGTACTGGTACACCATGAACAGGCTGCCCAGCATCACGGTGCCGGTGGCCGCGGTCGTCTGCCCGGTGCTGGCCAGCAGCACGTACACCGCCACCAGGCCCCACGACAGCATCACGCCCGACAGGTCGACCGAGCACCACTTCCACTCGTTGAGCACGATGCTGCGGCGCAGCGGCTCGAACACCGCCATCAGCCGGCTGTCCAGCAGGCGGCGCGTGCCTTCCTGCAGCCGCAGGCTGAGCACCGAGGACACGTTGCCCACGAAGTCCAGCAGCCGGGCTGCATAGCGCCGCTCAGCATGGTTCTCCGACACCGCCAGCTTCATCAGCGCACCGTCGAAGGCCACGATCACGCTGGAGATGGCCACCAGGCCCACCACCGCCACCAGGCCGGTGCCGGGCGACAGCAGCCACAGCGCCACCACCGGCCCGCACAGGTTGATGGCGTTCTGCAGGTAGATGAACTGGCTTTGGGTGAAGCCGAACAGCGCACCCGAGGCCTGGCCCACGCGGTGCTGCAGGTCGCCGGAATGGTGCTGCTCGTGCCAGCCCAGCGGCGCCTGCAGCAGCCGGGCGTACAGCGCATCGGCGACGCTGCGCCGCACCCGCAGTGCCACGGTGCGCTCCATCACCCGGGCCGGGCCGTGCAGCGCCCAGCAGCCCACGTAGGCCGCCAGGATGGCGCCGATCCACAGCGCTGCCGGGCCGAGGGCCGCGCGGCCGCCGGACTGGATGCCGTTGATGGCCTGCGCGGCCATCCAGGGAATGCCCAGCTTCATCAGCTGGGAGCCGCCCAGCATGCTCAGCGCCAGCGCGAACTTGCCGCGGGCACCACGGGCATGCAGCCAGATATGCCTGTACAACTCGCCCAGGGAGGCGGGAACGATGGCGGCGGGGGAGGAGGTGGTGGACATGGAATCCTGGAACAGCCGGAACACGGCGCACCTGCCGAGGCAACATGCCAAGGCAGCGGGCACTGTAGGAAGCCGCTTCGGCGGCGTGCAGTCGGCCGCATTACAAAGCGCTTGTAGGGGTTTCCCCGACACGCTTACAAACCTGGGGGCGGCTCGGGGGCGGCACAAGCGTTGCCCGCTGCGGTGGTTGCCAACGGACACACCATGACCCAGCCTGAATCCACGCACGAAGCCGCCGACCGCTGCCCCGGCGGCCTTGCCCTGCTGATCACCGACATGATCAGCCTCTGGGACTTCCCCGATGCCGACAAGCTGCTGCCCGCGGCGGCGGCCATCGCGCCGCGGCTGGCCGCGCTGCGCCGGCGCTGCCACGAGGCCGGCGTGCCGGTGATCTATGCCAACGACAATCGCGGCCGCTGGCGCTCCGACTTCCGCGAGCTGGTGGACAAGGCGCGGCAGGCCGGCGGCCCGGGCGCCCACATCGTGGAGCAACTGGCGCCCCACACCGACGACTACTTCCTGTTGAAGCCCAAACACTCCGCCTTCTTCGCCACGCCGCTGGAGCTGCTGCTGGCCGACCTCGGCATCCGCCAGATCATCGTCACCGGCGTCTCCAGCGACCAGTGCGTGCTGTCCACCGTGTCCGACGCGCGCATGCGCAACATCGACGCGCTGGTGCCGCAGGACTGCATCGGCACCCAGGGCGATGAGCGCAATGCCGCGGCGATCCGCCACTTCTCCGAGGTGCTGGGCGTGGACACCGCCGCCTCGCCTGGCCTGCAGCTGCGGCCGCAGCCCCCTGAACCCTCCGCCTGACCGAGGCCCCAACCCGATGACCGAGCCCACCGACTTCTTCCACCCCGCCGCCCACGGCTTCATGCGCATGGCCGTGGCCGTGCCCCGCGTGCGCATCGCCGACCCGGCCTGGAATGCCGGCGAAACCCTGCGCATGCTGCGCGAGGCCGCCGAGCAGGGTGCCTCGCTGGTGGCCTTTCCCGAGCTGGGCCTGTCGGCCTACACCTGCGACGACCTGTTCCACCAGCGCGCGGTGCTGGACGCCTGCGAGGCCGCCTTGCTGGCCGTGGCCGAAGGCAGCCGCGGCGTGCCGGCGGTGGCCATCGTCGGCCTGCCGCTGCGGGTGCGCCACAGCCTGTTCAACTGCGCGGCGGTGGTGTTCGACGGCCAGATCCTCGGCATCGTGCCCAAGACCTACCTGCCCAACTACGCCGAGTTCTACGAGGCCCGGCAGTTCAATCCCGCAGCCCACGCGCTGGTGGACGAGGTGCGCATCGGCGGGCAGGCGGTGCCGTTCGGCACGCAGCTGGTGTTCGAGGCGGCCAACCAGCCGCTGCTGCGCTTCCACGTGGAGATCTGCGAGGACGTGTGGGTGCCCATCCCGCCCAGCTCCTATGCCGCGCTGGCCGGCGCCACGGTGCTGGTGAACCTCTCGGCCTCCAACATCACCATCGGCAAGTCGGGCTACCGCCACCAGCTGGCCAGCCTGCATTCCGCGCGCTGCATCGCGGCCTACCTCTACACCTCGGCCGGCGTCGGCGAATCCACCACCGACCTGGCCTGGGACGGCCAGGCGCTCATCTATGAATCGGGCGACCTGCTGGCCGAATCCCAGCGCTTTGCCGGCGATGGCCACCTGACGCTGGCCGACGTGGACCTGGAGCGGCTGTCGCGCGAGCGCATGCGCCAGACCAGCTTCGGCCAGTCGGCCGGCCTGCATGCCGAGCAGGTGGCACGCATGCAGGCGGTGCGCTTCGAGCTGCCGCTGCCCGCGCTCACGCCCGAGCTGGCCACGCTGCGGCGCACCGTGCCGCGCTTTCCCTACGTGCCCGCCGACCCGGCCACGCGCGACATCCGCTGCGAGGAGGTGTATTCCATCCAGGTGCGGGCGCTGGTGCAGCGGCTGGAATCCAGCGGCATCCACAAGCTGGTGATCGGCGTCTCGGGCGGGCTGGACTCCACCCATGCCCTGTTGGTGGCGGTGCGGGCCATGGACCTGCTGGGCCTGCCGCGCACCAACGTGCTGGGCTACACCATGCCCGGCTTCGCCACCAGCCCGCGCACGCTGGCGCAGGCACGCGAGCTGATGGAAGCGGTGGGCTGCAGCGCGGCCGAGATCGACATCCGCCCCAGCTGCGAGCAGATGCTGAAGGACCTCGGCCACCCCTATGCCGAAGGGCAGAAGCAATACGACGTCACCTTCGAGAACGTGCAGGCCGGCGAGCGCACCAGCCACCTGTTCCGCCTGGCCAACCACCACCACGCGCTGGTGCTGGGCACCGGCGACCTGAGCGAGCTGGCGCTGGGCTGGTGCACCTACGGCGTGGGCGACCACATGTCGCACTACAACGTGAATGCCAGCGTGCCCAAGACGCTGATCAAGCACCTGGTGCGCTGGGTGGCCGACACCGCCAGCGAGCGCGAACGCGTGGTGCTCAACCAGGTGCTGGACACCGAGATCAGCCCCGAGCTGGTGCCCGGCGAGGCCGACGGCGGCCAGCCCGGCCAGAGCACCGAGGACACGCTGGGCCCCTACGAGCTCCACGACTTCGCGCTGTACCACACCGTGCGCTTCGGCTTTCCGCCCACCAAGGTGGCCTTCCTGGCCTGGCAGGCCTGGCGCGACGCGGAGCACGGCCCCTGGCCGCACAGCCCGCTGGTGGCGCGCAACCAGTACACGCTGGCGCAGATCAAGAAGCACCTGCGCACCTTCGTGTTCCGCTTCTTCCAGACCAGCCAGTTCAAGCGCTCGTGCGTGCCCAACGCGCCCAAGGTAGGCTCGGGTGGTTCGCTGTCGCCGCGTGGCGACTGGCGCGCCCCCAGCGACGCCCATGCCACCACCTGGCTGGCCGACTGGGCCCGCGTGCCCGACGACGAGACCGCAGCCCAGGAGACCGGCACATGAAAGCAATCTGGAACGGCACCGTGGTGGCCGAGAGCGACGACACCGTGGTCGTCGAGGGCAACCACTATTTCCCCGGCGATTCGCTGAAGAAGGAATACATCCTGCCCAGCAACACCAAGACGATGTGCAGCTGGAAGGGCCAGGCCAGCTACTACACGCTGTTCGTGGACGGCGACGCCAACCCGGACGCCGTCTGGTACTACCCCGACCCGAAGGAGGCCGCGGCCGAGATCAAGGACCGGGTGGCCTTCTGGAAGGGCGTGAGGATCGAGGACTGATGACGGTGCGGCGCACCGAGGCGCTGCGTACCCAGGTGCAGGCGCACCTGCAGGCCTTCGCGGTGCAGTCCCTGCGGCCGGCCGCCCGGCCCGGCGACACCCCGCCCGGCCATGCGGCGGTGGCCGTGGCCATCGTCGACGAAGGCCATGGCGCGGCCGTGGGCGGCCTGCCTGCGCATGCCGAATGGTCGGAGGAAGCCGCGCTGGTGCTCACCCGCCGCGCGCTGCACCTGCGCAACCATCCCGGCCAGTGGGCCCTGCCCGGCGGCCGGGTGGACGAAGGCGAAACGCCCGAGAGCGCCGCGCTGCGCGAGCTGGAAGAGGAAGTGGGCCTGGTGCTGGGCCCGGAGGCGGTGCTCGGCCGGCTGGACGACTTCAGCACCCGCTCGGGATTCGTCATCACGCCGGTGGTGGTGTGGGGCGGGCCGGCGCCGCTGCTGGTGGCCAACCCCGGCGAGGTGGACAGCATCCACCGCATCCCGGTCAGCGAGTTCCTCCGCAGCGACGCACCGCGGCTGGAGAACGTGGCCTCCAGCGTGCATCCGGTGCTGCGCATGCCGGTGGGCAGCACCTGGATCGCGGCGCCCACCGCGGCGGTGCTGTACCAGTTCCGCGAGGTGTGCCTGCGCGGCCTGCCCACCCGGGTGTCGCACTTCGAGCAGCCCGCGTTCGCCTGGAAGTGAGGATGTCCTGCCCCCTGGGCGGGCCTGCGGCCCACCGTCCCCCCGAGGGGGAGCCGCCCCAAGGCGGGCTAGAAGCAGTTGGCCGCGTCGATGCCCATGCGGCAGCTCCAGCGGAAGTATTCGCCACCCTGCTTGACCGAGCGGCGGAACACCGCGGTGCTTTCCTGCGCGATGGCATCGGGCAACGGCACCGCCAGTGGCGCGCCGCTGCTGTTGGTGTGGAAGTTGAGGAAGCAGGTGGACTGCGGCGGGCACAGCTGCTCGATCTGCTGGGCATAGGCCGCGCGGTCGCGCGCGGCCGCCTCCGGCACGATCACCACCTGGATGACGCCCTGCCGCCCGGCCACCGGCCAGGTGGCGGCAGGCGCCGCGGCGTGGGAGGCGGCGCACACCAGGAGCGCAGCGGTCGCGGTCAGCACGGGAATCGACTTCATGCGCCGCAGCCTAGGCCATCGCATGCGCCGCGGCGACCGGGATTCGCCCGGGGTTGGGCTACGCTCCGGGCCATGAAGACCTATCAGATCGAAGTGCAGCGCATCAAGGCGATGAACAACAGCCACGGCCTGGTGCGGGCGCGGATCGACGCCGCGGTGCAGTCCGCCCCCGCCCGCGGCGAAGACGACGGCGGCGAGCCCGGCAGCGTGCTGAGCCTGACGGTGGAGAACGCCCGCGTGCTGTTCCTGCTGCTCAAGCAGCAGCTGGCCGAGGTGGATTCGAAGAAGGCACGCAGCCAGCGCTGAAGCCGCCTGGCTACCGGCACAGCCGGTACGGCCCGCGGTCCAGGTGGAAGTGGTCGGCATGCGCCGCGTTGTAGTCCGGGCCCAGCACGCCGTCGAACAGCCCGCAGGCGCCGTCATGCACCTGGCGCAGGAACAGCGAGGCCGCATCGTCGCCCGGCCAATCGGCCGCCACGCTGATGCGGCGGCCGCCCTGCAGCACGAAACCCGCCACGTCCAGCGCATCGGCGGTGGCATGCTGGCTGCGGGCGCCCTCGGCCCGGCCATACACGTTGCGGCAGGCATAGCTGCCGAAGTGCACCAGCCGCACCACCGGCTGGCCGAAGTGCGCCTGCGCCGCCGGCTGCAGCACATGCCGCTCCCACAGCGCCAGCGAGGCCGCGGCACGGCAGGTGAGCGTGAAGGGCTCGCCCACCTGCACCTGGGTGCGCCGCACCAGCAGCGTGTGGCTGAGCTGGCAGCCCGGGCCGGTCACGCGGTCGGGCTGCGGCTGCGCCTGCAGCGGCGTGGTGTCGATGAAGGCCTGGCAGGCCGCCGGCTCCGCGCTCAGCCGCGCCAGCTTGTAGCGGGTGAGCCAGCCGGGCGCTTCTGCCAGCGACAGGGGTGCGAAAGGGTTGTGCCGGTCGGGCAGGCGCCACCAGCGGCCGTGGCCGGCGGCCAGCAGCGCAGCGGCCGCCAGCAGCGCCAGCCACCCTGCCAGCCGGCGCCACCCGCGCCCGGCGCTCAAGCCGCGGCGGCGGCCTGCTGTGCGCGCATCTTGGCGTTCACGTAGGCGCCGTGCGGAATGTGCAGCAGGTCGGCCAGCCGCCACATCACATGGTTCTCATGCGCGCTGAGGGTGCCGTCGGCATAGGCCACGCGCCACATGTGCTCCAGCATCAGCAGCTTCTGCGGCATGTCGCAGTGCTGGTTGATCTGGGAGGTGAAGCCGAAGTAGTCGCTGGCCTGGCGGGACGCCTGCTGCGCCTGGGCCACCAAGGTGTCCAGCTCGTCGTCGGCCAGCGTGAACTTGTCGCGCAGGCCGGCCACCACCGCCTCACGCTCGGCGTCGGTCATCTCGGCATCGGCGCGCATCACCTCCACCAGCATCACGGCAGTGGCCAGTTGCAGCGTGTGGCTGGCCTCGGCCTCTGTGGCCGCGGGCATGCGCAGCGCGTCGAACAGGTCCTTCAAGGTCTTGAGCATCGGCGCAGCCTAACGGCTGGCGTCTGCCCGGCGCGCGGCGCGGTTTTTCAGCGGGCGCTGACGGCCGGGCTGCCGGCCATCACGGCCACGTCGGCGGTGGGGCCGGCGGTCCAGGTGGTGGACGCCGGCGGCTGCACCAGGAAGGTGTTGCCATCGATGTGGACGGCCTGGCGCGCCACCAGCACTGCGGGATGCTGGCCATTGGCCGACGGAGCGGCCTTCCAGCGCGGGCTGGCCGGGTGGCCGACGATGAAGGTGGAGGCGTCGATGCCAGCTTGCGGCTTGGACAACACCGGGGCCGCGCGGTCGGCGGCGGCGGCGGGCTGCACCGCGGCGGCGGCCAGGACGAGAACGAAGGCGGTGGTGAGCGAGAACTTCATGACGGGACTTCCTGCGGTCGAGAGGGCTTGGTACAAACCCTAGGTGGGGAGACTAAGGGATTTCCCTAGAGGTCGATACCCCCAACACCGCACACCCCGTTGTTGCAGCGCAACAATCAGTCGCTCAACGCCCCGGGCACCTCGCGCAGGTAACGGCCGATGGCTTCGGCCGCATGGCGCACCTTGGCCGGCTGGCCATCGCGCTGCGGCGTCACCGCCCACACCGGCAGCGGCGTGCCGCGCCACTCGGGCATCACCGGCAGCAGGCGGCCGGTGCGCAGCTCGTCGTCGATGTCGGCACGCACCGCCAGCATCAGGCCGAGGCCGGCCACGCACAGCTGCTGCAGCGACAGCTGGTTGTTGCCCAGCACCCGCGGCGCGACCCGGAAGCTCTCCTGCGCGCCGGCAGGTCCTTCCAGCGTGAGCAGCAAGCCGCTGCCATCCCGTGCGCCGCCGATCCATTCATGCGATGGCAGCTCGGCCGGCGTGGCGGGCATGCCGGCACGGGCCAGGTAGGCCGGCGCAGCGCACAGCACCAGCTCGAAGCGGCAGAGCCGGCGCGCGGCCCAGCTGGAATCGGCCAGCCGGCCGGCCCGCACCGCCAGGTCGATGCGGGCGTCGATCAGGTCGATCATCGCGTCGTCGACGAACAGCCGCAGGCTGAGCCCGGGATGGGCGGCCAGCAGCGGCGCCAATGCCGGCGCCAGGTGGCGCGCAAAGCCCACCGGCGCGGCCAGGCGCAACTCGCCTTCCGGCGCATCCCGCGCAGCGGTGAGCTGCTGGCGTGCCCGCGCGGCGGCATCCACCATCGCCTGGCAATGCTGGGCCAGCCGGGCGCCGGCCTCGGTGAGCGCCAGCTTGCGGGTGGACCGGTGCAGCAGCGTGACGCCGTGCGCCTGCTCCAGCGCGCGCAGCTGCTGGCTGACCGCCGAGGTGCTGATGCCCAGGCGTCGGCCGGCGGCACTCAGCGAGCCGGCACGCACCACCTCGGCAAATGCGGCCAGGCGCTTCCAGTCGTCCTCCATCGCCGGCGAAGGCGGTTACAGCGCGTAGGCCACCGCACCCTGCCCGTCGATCGACACCCGGCCGCTGGACAGCAGCCGCTGCAGCACGGCCTGCGTGGTGGCGTCGTCGGCCCACTGGCCGAGCAGTGAACGGATGGTGGCCATCAGCCGCGCCCGGCGAGTCGGCTTGTTGGCGGTCTTGCGCAAGCTGGCTTCCACGTGCCGAAGCGACTTCTCCAGGTCGAACGGCCGGCTGGGCGCGGGTGACGCAGCGCTCTGGCGCGGGGCGGGTGCCGCGGCGGGCGTCGGTTGGCGCGCTGCAACGGGCGGCGCAGCGGGCGCGGGCTGCCGTGCCGCGGCAGGCGGCGGCATCCGGCGGGTGTCGGGCGTGGCGCGCGGCGGGTTGG
>NZ_JZUE01000007.1 GCF_000969605.1 Aquincola tertiaricarbonis
GAAGCCTTGCACTATAGCATGGGATTTTTGAAGCGGTCAACTTTTTGCGTTGAGCTTTCAGAAACCTACTGCAGCGGCAGCGACACGGTAGGCGGCACGGCAGCGACCTCGACGCGCTTGAACGCCTCCTGTGCCGCCTGCATGGGATCGTCAGCATGGAGCACCGCGTCCAGCCCAGCTGCCAAGCGGCGTGTGTCTGCGCGGAGAACCCTGTGCTTCACGGAGGCGATCTGCGCAGGGTGCATCGACAGGCTGCGCAGACCCATGCCCAGCAACAGCTCCGTGAAGGCGACGTCACCGGCCATTTCGCCGCAGACGCTCACATCCTTGCCGGCCGCGTTGGCGATGGCAATGCTGTCCGCCACCAGCTTCAGCACCGCGGGATGCCAAGGGTCGTACAAGTGAGACACGTGCTCGTCGGCTCGGTCGATGGCCAGGGTGTACTGGATGAGGTCGTTGGTGCCGATCGACACGAAGTCAAAGTACTTCAGGAAGCGCTTGAGCATCAGCGCCGCCGCGGGCACTTCAATCATCGCGCCGACTTCGACATCAACGAACGGCTTGCCGGCATCGGTGAGCTGTTGCTTTGCGCGTGCAATGGACTCGAACGTCTGCCGGATTTCAGACAGGTGGGCGACCATGGGAATGAGGAGCCTCACCTTGCCGTGTGCACTTGCGCGCAGGATGGCGCGCAACTGCTGGCGGAACATGGCGGGCTCCGCAAGGCTCCAGCGGATGGCGCGCAGGCCGAGGGCGGGGTTCAGCACGTGCTCATGCCGCAGTTCGTTGACGCTCATGCGCTCGATGGGCTTGTCGGCGCCAATGTCGACGGTGCGGATGGTCACGGGCAGCCCGTTCATGCCGAGCACGGCATCGCGGTAGGCCTCGTACTGCTCGTCCTCGCCGGGCAGGTCGTTCGGAGCGCGATTCATGAACAGGAACTCGCTGCGGAACAGGCCGACGCCGACGGCACCCGCCTCGACGGCGGCCGCAGCGTCGCTCGGCAGCTCGATGTTGGCGAGAAGGTCGATGGCCTGGCCGTCCAGCGTGACCGCCGGCGTGTGACGCAGCCGGTGCAGCCGGGCACGCTCCAGCTCGCTCTGGCGCTGCCGGAAGCGGTACTCCTCCAGAACGATCGGAGACGGGTCGACGATGACGACACCGTTGTCGCCGTCGATCACCACCCAGTCGTCCTGACGGATGAGACGGCTGGCCTCCCGGGCGCCGACGACGGCCGGAATGTCCATGCTGCGGGCAACGATGGCGGTGTGCGAGGTCTTGCCACCGACATCGGTGACGAAGCCGGTGAAGACACTGCGGCGGAACTGCAGCATGTCCGCAGGCGCGATGTCGCTGGCCACCAGCACAAGCGGATCCTCGCCGCCGAAATCACGCACGCCCTGTGGCGGCGCGACGACGCCGGACGCACTCTTGCGGGCCAGCGCACGAAGCACGCGCTCCGTGACCTGCTCCATGTCCGCCTTGCGCTCACGGAGGTAGTCGTCCTCCATCTCATCGAACTGGCGGGCCAGTACCTCGAGCTGGGCGGAAACCGCCCATTCAGCGTTGTAGTGCCGCTCGCGCACCCAGTGCTTGGTGGCGGACGCCAGCATGTCGTCGTGCAGCAACATGAGGTGCACGTCGAGCAGGGCGGAAAGCTCGGCCGGCGCATCCGGCGGCAGATCGCGCTGCAACGCGGTGAGTTCGGCGGCGACCTGGTCGCGCGCGACGCGCAGGCGCTCGACCTCCGCATCGGCCTGCGAAGCTTCGATGAAGTAGTGGGCGACGTCGATGCGACTCGACGCCACCAACACCGCGCGCCCGATGGCAACGCCTCGGGATACCGGCAAACCGAACACCTGGATGCTCATTCAACGAATGTAGCAGCGGCCATGCCAGGCGAAGCTGGTATCAGCCCGGGGGGCGAAGTCGCGGCCAATGCCGCGCCGTAGGCGCACGGGAAGCGCTTACTGACCCTCGCCGAACTTGTCGTCGACCAGCGCCGTGATGGCGTCGACGGCCTGCTGTTCGTCGGGGCCTTCCACATCCAGCTCCAGTTCGGCGCCCATGCCGGCGGCCAGCATCATCACGCCCATGATGCTCTTGGCGTTGACGCGTCGGCCGTTGCGGGAAAGAAAGACTTCGCTGGCAAAGCTGCCGGCCAGCTTGGTGAGCTTGGCCGAAGCACGGGCGTGAAGGCCCAGCTTATTGCTGATGATGAGCTTGGTCTTGAGCATCTGAGTGGGTTGGATGAGCCTGGTTCTGCGGACGGGTGTTTCCCACCGGCATCACACCCTGCGTCGCGCCTGCCAGGGCGCGCGTGACGAGGTTCTCCAGCGGCTCTTCCCCGTAGCAGAGCGTGCGCCACAGCATGGGGACGTTGACGCCGGTAACCACCCGGACCTGGACGCCGTCGGACAGCTTCTGGGCCACGTTGCAAGGCGTTGCCCCGAAGACGTCGGTGAAGATCAGGGCCTGCGGCGTGCGCGCCCGGGCCAGTGCCGCCCGTGCGAGGCCTTCCGCCTCATCCGGTGACATGTCGGGAGTCACGTCGACGACCTCGATGCGGGCGGCGCACTCCGGGAAAGTGTGCTGCGCCACGGCGCGCAGCGCGGAGGCCAGCGGCGCGTGGGCGAGGATGACGAGACCGGGAATCATGGGGGGTGGAGCGTACTCGGGATTGCACTGAGCACCATCAGGCTAGGTGCAAACCCGTCAAGACAAGGGGGACCGAGGCGGCTTAGCCACGTGGGGGCGGCACAGGATCTTTGGAAACGCTGGCGGCCTGCGCATCGCCGACATTCGCCAGGCCGCCTTCAGCCGCCGAGCTGCAGCGCGCCGAAGAAGGTATCCACCGCTTCCGCATCCAGCCGGCTGCCCAGCACCGTCGCTTGGAATACCTGCGTGCCATGCGCAAAAAGCACCAGCTGCACCTGGATGGTTCCGCCATCCGGTCGGCGGCCGGCCAGGCTCAGACGGCCGGCGCGAGGATTCGGCGTGGCGCCTGGCAAGGCAGCCGACGCCGGCGCGGCAGGCACCGGCGCACCGACGTTGCCTGCCGCGACGGACGCCAACGCCTCCAGCGCAGGGCCCACCCGAGCCGGATCACCGACGTCGGCGAAGGTGAGGCCGAAGGTCATGCCCTGCGCATCACACGACACCACGGTGACCGCAGACGGCGCGCCCGCCAGCGGCACGTTGCGGGTCGGCCCGCTGGGCTTGCAGGGAAACAGGGTGAGCAAGGGCGCGCCCTCCGGGCGCCACTGCCGCCAGTTCAGCGAGGGGGAACAAGCCGCCAGCACCACGGCGGCAGCCAGCGGCGCGGCCGCCAGGCGCAGGGAGGAACGGAGGAAGGTCACGGCACATTATCCCGGGTGGCCGCTTAGCATCAGGCCATGACCCAAGCTGTTCCTTCTCCTGCCCCGGCCGGCGCGCTCAACGGCGTGCGCGTGCTCGATCTGTCCCGCGTGCTGGCCGGCCCCTGGTGCACTCAGACGCTGGCCGACCTGGGCGCCGACGTGATCAAGGTGGAGCGCCCGCCCGGCGATCGCCACCCGGGCGGCGACGACACCCGCGGTTGGGGTCCGCCCTTCCTGAAGGACCGCGAAGGCCAGGACACCGCCGAAGCCGCCTACTACCTGGGCGCCAACCGCAACAAGCGCTCGATCACCATCGACATCGCCTCGGCCGCCGGGCAGGCGCTGGTGCGGCGGCTGGTGGCCGATTGCGACGTTTTCGTCGAGAACTACAAGGTGGGCGACATGGCCCGCTACGGGCTGGATTCGGCCACGCTGCTGCAGCTGAACCCGCGGCTGGTGTACTGCTCCGTCACCGGCTTCGGCCAGACCGGCCCATACAGCGAGCGCGCTGGCTACGACTACGCCATCCAGGGCCTGGGCGGCCTGATGAGCATTACCGGCGAGCGCGACGACCTGCCCGGCGGCGGCCCGCAGAAAGTGGGCGTTGCGGTGGCCGACCTGTTCACCGGGATGTACGCCACGGTGGCGATCCTGGCGGCGCTGCGCCACCGCGACGCCACGGGCGAAGGCCAGGCGATCGACATGGCGCTGCTCGACACCCAGGTGGCGATGCTGGCCAACATGGGCGCCAACTACCTGGCCAGCGGCGTGGCACCGAAGCGGGCCGGCAATGCCCACCAGAACATCGTGCCGTACCAGGTGTTCGAGGCGGCCGACGGGCACCTGATCCTGGCGGTGGGCAACGACAGCCAGTTCGCCAAGTTCTGCCAGGTGGCCGGCCTGCCCGAGCTGGCCGCCGACCCACGGTTCATCAAGAACGCGGACCGCGTGCGTTACCGCGAGTCGCTGGTGCCGATGCTGGCCGAGGTGCTGCGCACGCGCGCCAAGCAGGACTGGCTGAGCGCGCTGGAGGCGGCCAAGGTACCGTGCGGCGCGATTAACGACCTGGCCGAGGTGTTCGCCGACCCGCACGTGCTGGCCCGGGGCATGGTGACGCAGGTGGCGCATCCGCACACCGATGCGCTGCGGCTGGTGGCCAGCCCGATGAAGATGTCGGCCACGCCGCCCACGCTGCGCCGGGCACCGCCGCTGCTGGGTGAGCACACGCAGCACGTTCTGGCGGAGTTTGGCCTGTCAGCGGAAGAGTGCGCGGCGCTGCGCGAATCGGGAGCGATCTGATGGACTACGTGCTGGTGCATGGCGCCTGGCACGGCGCTTGGTGCTGGAAGCGGGTGCTTCCGGGGCTATGGGCTGCCGGGCATCGGGCCTTCGCGGTGTCGCTGACAGGCGTGGGCGAGCGGGCCCACCAGTTCCGCCGCGACATCGACCTGAAGACGCATGCGGACGACGTGTGCACGGTGATCGAAGCCGAGGAACTGCAGGGCGCGGTGCTCGTGGGCCACAGCTATGGCGGCATCGTGATCACCGCGGTGGCCGACCGGCTGGCGCATCGGATGTCGCACCTGGTCTATCTGGACGCGGTGGTGCCCGAGCCCGGCGAGAGCTGGTCCAGCGGACACAGTGCAGAGACCCAGGCTGCGCGCCGGGCGGCCATCGCGGCCACCGGCGCCATCGCGCCGGCGGACCCGGCAGCCTTCGGATTGACTGGCGGCGACGCGGCCTGGGTGGCCCGGCGGCAGACGCCGCAGCCGGGCGGCGTCTACGACGACCCGCTGCACTTCGACGCGCAACGCATCGCGGCGCTGCCGCGCACCTTCATCGATTGCACATCGCCCGCGCTGCCGACGATCGACCTGATGCGCCAGCGTGTGCGCAAAGCGGCGGGCTGGAAGGTGGTGGAGATACCCACCGGCCACGATCCGATGGTGAGTGCGCCGGATCAACTGCTGGCGGCGCTGCTGGCGGTGCGCAGCTAGCGCGGTGGTAGGCCGTGTTGGACTTGAACCAACGACCAAAGGATTATGAGTCCTCTGCTCTAACCAACTGAGCTAACGGCCCCCGGGGGAAGCGGCGCATTGTAGGCAGGCGCGTCGCCCGCCATGCGGGGCTCAGCGCGGCTGCGACAGCGCGTTGGTCACCAGCCGCGAGGTGATGTCGACGATCTGGATCATGCGGTCGTAGGCCATGCGGGTGGGGCCGATGACGCCGAGGGTGCCCACCACCTGGCCGTCCACCTCGTAGGGCGCGCTCACCACCGACAGCTCCTCGAACGGCACCACGCGGCTTTCGCCACCGATGTAGATGCGCACGCCCTCGGCGCGGCTGCTGACGTCCAGCAGGCGCATCAGCTGCGTCTTCTGCTCGAACAGGTCGAACATCTTGCGCAACGAGCCCATGTCGTTGAAGTCCTGCACCGCCAGCAGGTTGCGCTCGCCGCTGACGACCACCTGGTCTTCGCTCTCTTCCAGCGCCTCGCCGCCGGCCTGCACCGCAGCCTGCATCAGCGTGGCAATGTCGCCGCGCAGCGCCTCGATCTCGCGCTTCAGGCGCTCACGCACGCCGTCGATCGTCAACCCGGCGTAGTGGGCGTTGAGGAAGTTGGTGGCCTCCACCAGCTCGCTCTGCGTGTAGTCACGCGCGGTGAAGATCACCCGGTTCTGCACGTCGCCGTCGGGGGCCACCAGGATCAGCAGCACGCGCCGCTCGCCCAGCCGAAGAAACTCGATGTGGTGGAAGACGCTGGTCTTGCGCGGCGCCGTGACCACGCCCACGAAATTCGACAGGTTGGACAGCATGTGCGCCGCCGTCGCGATCACGCGCTGCGGCTGGTCAGGCTGCAGGTGGCCGCCGGCGGCAGCCATGTCGGCCGGCATGTCGGCCGCGCCGAAAGGCCGCGCGGTAAGCATGGTGTCGACAAACAGCCGGTAGCCGCGTGCGGTGGGGATGCGGCCTGCGCTGGTGTGCGGGCTGGCGATCAGGCCCAGCTCTTCCAGGTCGGCCATCACGTTGCGGATGGTGGCAGGCGACAGGTCCAGGCCCGAGGCTTTCGACAACGTGCGGGAACCCACCGGCTGGCCGTCGGCGATGTAGCGTTCGACCAGGGTCTTCAGCAGGGTTTTGGCGCGCTCGTCGAGCATGGTTTTTCATTGTACGGAAGAGGCCTTCGCCCCGAGGCTGCCATGCGGTGATGGTGTAATCCTTCGCCATGGGCAACCGCTTCCGACACGCCGCCATCGTGGGCAAATTCCAGGCCCAGGGCATGCGTGCGCTGCTGGAGGAGATCGCGCAGTTCCTGATGAGCCGCGGGCTCGAGGTCTCGATGGAGCGCGCCACCGCCAACAACACCGGCATGGCCGCCGAGTACGGCGCGCTCACGCCCGCCGAGATGGGCCAGAAGTGCGACCTGGCCGTGGTCGTGGGCGGCGACGGCACGATGCTGGGCATCGCCCGCGAGCTGGCGCGCCACAACATCCCGCTGGTGGGCATCAACCAGGGGCGGCTGGGCTTCATCACCGACATCACCGTGGGCCAGTTCCGCGAGGCGCTGGCGCCGATGCTGGATGGCGACTACGAGGAAGAGCACCGCAGCATGCTGGGCGGCGGCGTGTGGCGCGACGGCCGGCCGATCTTCGAGAGCATGTCGCTCAACGACGTGGTGGTCAGCCGCGGCGCCACCGCCAGCATGGTGGAGCTGCGCATCCACATCGGCGACGAGTTCGTGGCCAACATGCGGGCCGACGGGTTGATCATCGCCTCGCCCACCGGCTCCACCGCCTATGCGCTGTCGGCCGGCGGGCCGATCCTGCACCCGGGTATCGCGGGCTGGGTGCTGGTGCCCATCGCCTCGCACACGCTGTCGAACCGGCCGATCGTGCTGCCCGATGCGGCCGAGATCACGGTGGAGATCGTTGCCGGCCGCGACGCCTCGGCCAACTTCGACATGCACAGCCTGACCAGCCTGCTGCACGGCGACGAGGTACGCGTGCAGCGTTCGGCGCACAAGGTGCGGTTCCTGCACCCGCGCGGATGGAGTTACTACGCCACGCTGCGGCGCAAGCTGCGCTGGTACGAAGGGGTTTGACACCGATGCTGCGCCGCCTGGCCCTGCGCGATTTCGTCATCGTTCCCGTGCTGGAGATCGACCTCCAGCCGGGCTTTTCCGTGCTCACCGGGGAAACCGGCGCCGGCAAGTCCATCCTGATCGACGCGCTGCAGCTGGCGCTGGGCAGCCGCGGCGACGCCGGCGTGGTGCGCGAAGGCGCCGCCCGCGCCGACATCACCGCCGAATTCGACATGCCGCCCACGCTGGCCGGCTGGCTGGCCGAGGCCGGCTTCGACGCAGGCGCCGACGACGGCGTGCTGCTGCTGCGCCGCGTGATCGACGCCCAGGGCAAGAGCCGCGCGTGGGTCAACGGCAATGCCGCGACGCTGGCCCAGCTGCGCGAGGCGGCCGAGCACCTGCTCGACATCCACGGGCAGCATGCCTGGCAGAGCCTGACGCGGCCGGCCGCCGTGCGCGCGCTGCTAGACGCGCAGGCCGGCATCGACCTGCAGCCGCTGACCGCCGCCTGGGGCGACATGCGCGGCGCCGCCGAAGCGCTGGAAGCCGCCAGCGCCCAGCGCGACAGCATCGAGCGCGAGCGTGAACGCCTGGCCTGGCAGATTGGCGAGCTGGACAAGCTGGCACCCGCCGACGACGAATGGGAGGAGCTGAACGCCGAGCACCAGCGCGCCTCTCATGCGCAGGCACTGCTCGACGCCGCCCGCCTGGCGCTGGATGCCGTGGCCGAGGCCGACACCAATGCCGACACCCTCACCTCCCGCGCGCTGGATGCGCTGGGCGACGTGGTGCACCACGACGCCCGCCTGGCCGAGGTGATGGAGGTGCTGCGCAGTGCGCAGGCCCAGCTGGAGGACGCCGCGCACACGCTGCACGGCTACCTCGGCCACACCGAGGTTGATCCGCAGCGGCTGGAAGAACTTGACGCCCGCCTGGGCGCCTGGATGAGCCTGGCCCGCCGCTACCGCCGCACGCCGGCCGAGCTGCCGGCGGTGCTGGCGCAATGGCGCGCAGAGCTGACCGCGCTGGACGCCGCTGCCGACCTGGATGCGCTGCAGAAGGCCCATGCCGACGCCCAGCGCCGCTACCAGCAGGAAGCCAGGCGTGTGACGCAGGCGCGCACCGCTGCCGCCGGCCCGCTGGGCGAGGCCGTCACGCGGGCGATGCAGCAGCTGGGCATGGGCGGTGGCCGCTTCGAGGTGGCGCTGCTGCCGCAGGAAGCACCGCAGTCCTACGGCCTTGAAACCGTGGAGTTCCGCGTGGCGGGCCATGCCGGCAGCACGCCGCGGGCGCTGGCCAAGGTGGCCTCGGGCGGGGAGCTGTCGCGGCTGGCGCTGGCCATTGCCGTCACCACCGCCGCGCGCGACGAGGAAGGGGCCGGCACGCTGATCTTCGACGAGATCGATGCCGGCGTCGGCGGTGCCGTGGCCGACACCGTGGGCCGGCTGATGAAGCAGCTCGGCCAGCGCCGCCAGGTGATGGCGGTGACGCACCTGGCCCAGGTGGCCGCCTGCGCCGACCATCACTTCGTCGTCTCCAAGGCGGCGCAGCGCGGCATCACCACCAGCGACGTGCAGCCGGTGGCCGGCGAGGCACGGGTCAGCGAGGTCGCCCGCATGCTGGGCGGCGAGAGGCTGGCCACCAGCCTGGCGCATGCCGAGCAATTGCTGGCGGAGGCAGCAAAGCCGGCCGTTGTCGCCGATGATGTAACAGCCGCTTCCGGCAAGCCCTCTCGCAAGCGCTCCCGTGCCTGACATCACCCCCACCCGTACTGACCTGCCCACGCCGTCCGACGCCATGCGCGAGGTGGTGCTGGTCACCGGCATTTCCGGCTCCGGCAAGTCGGTGGCGCTGCATGCACTGGAGGACGCCGGCTACTTCTGCATCGACAACCTGCCGCCCGAGCTGCTGCCGGACTTCCTGCGCATCGAGCGCGACCGCTCCGACCGCCGCGTGGCCATCGCGGTGGACGTGCGCAGCGCCGGCTCGCTGCCGCACCTGCTGCCGCTGATCGACCGGCTGCGGGGCGAAGGCGTGGCGATCCGCTCGCTGTTCCTCGATGCCAGCACCGATGCGCTGGTGCGCCGCTTCTCCGAAAGCCGGCGGCCGCATCCGCTGTCCACCAGGCCGGCGCCGGTGCGCGCGGCCGAAGGCGCACAGGAAGACCCCGCCGGCGATGGCCGCCGGGCGCTGGTCGATGCCATCGAGCTGGAGCGCGAGCTGCTGGCCGAGCTGCGCGAGGTGTCCACCGTGATCGACACCAGCCAGCTGCGCCCGGCGCAATTGCGGCTGTGGCTGCGCGACCTGGTGGGCGCGCCGCACGGCGGGCTGACGCTGGTGTTCGAGAGCTTCGCCTTCAAGCACGGCGTGCCCCTGGACGCCGACTTCGTGTTCGACGTGCGGGTACTGCCCAATCCGTTCTACATCCGCGAGCTGCGGCCCTTCACCGGCCGCGACGCCGGCGTGGCTGCCTACCTCGAGGCGCAGCCCGAGGTGCCGGAGATGCTGACGCAGATCGGCGACTTCATCAGCCGCTGGCTGCCCTCCTTCGAGGACGACCAGCGCAGCTACCTCACCGTGGCCATCGGCTGCACTGGCGGCCAGCACCGCTCCGTCTACCTGGCCGAGCAGCTGGCGCGCCGCTTCCGCCAGCGCAGCGCCACGTTGCTGCGCCACCGCGAACTGGACGCACGGGAGTGATGACATGAGCACCGAGCTGCCGCTGTTCCCGCTGCAGACGGTGCTGTTTCCCGGCGGCCGGCTGAACCTCAAGGTGTTCGAGGCACGCTACCTGGACATGGTGGGCGACTGCCTGCGCCAGCAGCGCCCCTTCGGCGTGGTGTGCCTGCAGGCCGGCGGCGAGATGCAGCGCAAGGACCAGGACGGCAACCCGGCCCCGGTGCGCTTCCACGACATCGGCGTGCAGGCGCACATCGACGAGGTGGACGCCGAGCAGGCCGGCATCCTGCACATCCGCTGCAGCGGCCGCGAGCGCTTTGCGCTGCAGAACCCGCGCCGCCAGCCCGACGGCCTCTGGCTGGCGGACGTGGCGCTGCTGCCGGCCGACGAGCTGGCCTTGCCGCCGGACGAGATGGACGACACGGTGCAGTCGCTGCGCGAAGCCATCGAGGCCATGCGGCGCGAAGGCGCCGAGCCCTTCATCCCGCCCTATCGTTTTTCGGACGCCGGCTGGGTGGCCAACCGTTGGTGCGAGATCCTGCCCATCAGCCTGGCTGCCAAGCAGAAGCTGATGGCGCTGGACGACCCGCTGGCGCGCCTGAAGCTGGTGGACGAATTCCTGCGCGACCAGGGCGTGATCGGCGGCTAGGCACTCCCCAGCAGCTTGCGGATCGGCGCCGGCAGGCCCAGCGCCATCGCCTCGTCCAGCGTGAACCAGCGGCCGGCGGGCAGCGTCGCTTCCACCGCCTGCAGCGCCGGGCCCTGCAGGGCGTCGGGCAGCCGGTGGTGCAGCGGCTGCAGCGCCCAGTCGAAATGCGTCAGCACATGCTCGAAGGGCGGCAGCGTGGTGGCCACGCCCGGCCAGCTGGCGCTCAGGCGCCTCGGCTCGGCCAGGTCGTCGAAGGGCGGCAGGCTCCACAGGCCGGCCCACACACCGGTGTCCGGCCGCTGCACCAGCCACACGCGGTCGGCCTGCTGCAGCCACAGCAGCGCATTGCTGCGGGCGCCGCGCTTGAGCTTGCGGGTCTTCACCGGATAGCGCTCCGGCTGGCCTTCGCGCCGGGCCACGCACACGGGCTGCAGCGGGCACAGCAGGCACTGTGGCCGTCGCACGGTGCATACGGTGGCGCCCAGGTCCATCAGGCCCTGGGTGTAGGCCTCGATGCCCTGGGCGGGCAGCAGCGCCTCGGCCTGCTGCCACAGCTGGCGTTCCTGTGCGGCCACGGCCAGGTCGCCGCCGAAGCCCAGCGCGCGCGTCAGCACCCGCTTGACGTTGCCGTCCAGGATGGCGGCCCGCTCACCGAAGCAGAAGGCGGCGATGGCCGCCGCGGTCGAACGGCCGATGCCCGGCAGCGTGGCCAGCACCGCGCTGCTGCGCGGGAAGGCGCCGCCGTGCTCGGCCATCACGGCCTGCGCGCAGCGGTGCAGGTTGCGGGCGCGGCGGTAGTAGCCCAGGCCGCTCCACAGTGCCAGCACATCATCGAGCGGCGCGGCGGCCAGCGCGGCGACGTCGGGAAAGCGCTGCAGGAAGCGCGGGTAGTAAGCCAGCACCGTGGACACCTGCGTCTGCTGCAGCATGATTTCCGACAGCCACACGCGGTAGGCGTCGCGCGTGCCCTGCCAGGGCAGCCCGTGCCGGCCGTGGGTGAGCTGCCAGCCGACGACCCGCTCGGCCACGCCGGGCGTGGCGGCTTCGGTGGGCGGGGCGGGCGGCATGCAGGCGGCGGCAACGGGTTCAGCGGAGGAAACGGCGTCGGCATTCATCCGCGCATCATCCGACACGCAGGCCGCTGGCACGGTGGCACCGCTCAGAACCTGTGAGCGAACCGGTCGCGACCGAGCGGCGCGACAGGGCGGCCTGGATCCAGGCGCAAAGCGCAGCCATAGCTCGGGCTATGGCGAGCATTTGCAACGACGAGCCGGGTCGTCAGGGCGCGTTAAGCGGGCGTGAGTGGTTCGTTCACAGGTTCTCAGCCGGCGCCCTGGCGGCTGCGGCCGGCGGCCGCGGAATGCACCAGTGTCAGTGGCGCGGGCTCCTGCCGCTCCGGCGCGGGAAAGCTCAGCGGAATGTCCACCGTGGCCGCGCTGCGCAGCGCCAGCGAACGCAGCGCCATCGCCTGCGCATGCACCTGCTCGCCCAGCCGCTCCCAGTGGCGGTGCTGCGCCTCCAGCTCGGCAATGCGGCCGGCCAGCTCGCCGGCGGCGCTGTGGGCGCGGGTGAGCGTGTCGCGGCGGCGCTCGAAGGCCCGGCGGCGGTCACGCAGCTGCACGTCCACCTGCACGGTGACGATCTGGCTCCACCGCTCCAGCTCATGCGCCTGGTGCTCGAAGATCACCTCCAGCTTGGACAACAGCATGCGCAGGAACTGCTCCATCTGCCGCTCGTCGCCCAGCCGCAGCGCATACGGCAGGCCCAGGTAGCGGCCGTAGTTGCGCTCGATCAGGTCGATCTCCGACAGCGCACGGGCCGGCGCCGGCGCCGCGCCCGGTGCCAGCGCGAAGCCGAAGTCGGTGTTCAGCTGCTGGTAGCTGGCCGTCAGCATGGCCTGCACCTCGGTGCCCAGCCCGCCGGCGCGCTGCAGCAGCGCACGCAGCCGCCCGCACAACGCGGAGAACGCCTTGCGCGCCCGCAGGTTCAGCATGCGGCCGGTGGATTCGCGCTGCATCTGCTGGACCTCGGTGCGCAATTGCTCGGCCGACAGCAGCTGCAGGGCATCGCCCACCAGGCGCGACTGCACCGAGCGCAGGGCGGCCAGCCGCGAGGTGCAGCGCTCGAATTCCTGCGCTTCGGTGTCCAGCCGCTCCAGCGTCCACTGCACCTTGGCCGCGCTCTTGCCGCGCACCTCGCGCAGTTCGGAGAGCTGCTCGTGGATCTGCCGGCGCTGGTCCGCCACCCGGCGCGTGGCCTGCGCCTCCACCGTGGCGGTGCCGCCCAGCAGCAGTTCCGACAGCACCTGGCGGCGGCGTGGCAGCAGCTGCGACACCAGCGCATCCTCCAGCGCCGCCAGGCCGCCGGCATGGCTGCTGGCCGCATCCGCGAGCGCGCCCTGGCGCACCCGGGCCACCAGCGCCTGGCGGGCAGAGATCGGATAGACCGCCGCCTCCGGCACGCCCAGCGTGCTGGCCACGCCGGCGCATTGGCGCGTGATCTGCGCCTGCACCTCGGCCTCGGGCAGCAGCGGATCGGCCAGGGTGTCCACCTTGTTCAGCACCACGTAGCGGGCCGGGCCGTGGCCGCCCAGGTGCTCATGCCACACCGCCAGCTCCGACTGCGTGACCCCGGTGTCGGCCGCCACCACGAAGACGATGGCATGCGCGGTGGGCAGCAGAGAGAGCGTCAGCTCCGGTTCCGCGCCCACGGCATTCAGGCCCGGCGTGTCCAGCACCACCAGGCCGCGGCGCAGCAGCGGATGCGGATAGTTGACGACCGCATGCCGCCAGGCGGGGATGTCCACCAGGCCGTCGGGCCGCAGGCGGGGCCCGCTGCCACCGTCGGCGGCGTCCGGTGCCTGGGGCGCCAGGCCCAGGGCCCGCGCTTCTTCCAGCGACACCGCCTTCGTGCGGGTGAGCTCCTGCAGGGCCTGCGCCACCTGCTCGGGCTGGCTGGTGTCCAGGCGCAGCCGCTTCCAGCGGGCGGACTGGGTGCGCAGCACCGCCAGCGGCGCGGCTTCCAGCCGGGTCTCGATCGGCAGCAGCGCCAGCAGCGGCGGCAGCGCATCGTCATGGCCCAGCTCCACCGGGCACATCGTCGTGCGGCCGGGCGTGGCCGGCAGCATGCGGCGGCCGGTGTCGGCGAAGAAGATGGCGTTGATCAGCTCCGACTTCCCGCGCGAGAACTCGGCCACGAAGGCCACCACCAGCTGGTCGCTGGCCAGGCGCGCCTGCAGCGTGGCCAGCACCTGGGCCAGGCCCTCGTCCAGCAGGTCGTCGGCGCCCAGCGTCTGCCCGAAGGCATGCACCTGGCGCCCGGCCTCCTCGCGCCAGGAGGCCAGGGCATCGAGGTGATGGGCGAAGGTGAACTCCATGTCGGGCGGCTCGGTGTGCAGGTTCGCGAACGATGCTAGCGCAGGGGTGATGGGCGAAGCGGCAGCTTCGCTACCGCTTGCTACCGCCCAAGGCCGCCGGGCTCAGCGCTTCTGGCACACCGCGCAGAAGAAGGTGGAACGCTGCGCCTGCACGATGCGCCGCACCGCCGCACCGCAGTTCGGGCAAGGCAGGCCTTCGCGGCCATACACACGCGCTTGCAATTGGAACTGCCCGTCCATGCCGTGGGCGTCGCGAAAATCCCGAAGCGTGGAGCCGCCCAGCGCCAGCGCGCGCGTCAGCGTCTCCCGCACCGCGCCCAGCAGGCGCGCGGCACGCGGGCGGCTGATGCGTTCAGCCGGCAGCCGGGGGTCGATGCGGGCCTCGAACAACGCCTCGCATGCATAGATGTTGCCGGCGCCCACGATGATGTCGCCGGCCAGCAGCGCGGCCTTGATCGGCGTGCGCCGCCGCTGCAGCGCGGCATGGAACAGCGCCGGCGTCAGCGCCTCGTCGAACGGCTCGTGGCCCAGCGTCGCCAGCAGCTTGCCCGCCATGCCGGCATCGATGGACGGCGACCACACCACCGCGCCGAAGCGCCGCGGGTCGGTCAGCCGCAGCACGCCCAGCGAGGTATGCAGCTCGAAGTGGTCATGCTTGCCCGCCTGCCGCGCCGGCGCCGGCAGGAAGGCCAGCGATCCCGACATGCCCAGGTGCATCAGCAGGCCGCCGGCCGGCTCGCTGGGCAGCTGCAGCGGCAGCCAGAGGTACTTGCCGCGCCGCACCGTGTGGCCCACCGTCGCGCCCACCAGTTCGGCCGGATCGCGCCCCAGCGGCCAGCGCAGCGGCGCGCCCAGCACCAGCTGCCGCACCTGCGCGCCGGCGATGCGCCCGGCAAAGCTGCGGCGCGTGGTTTCCACTTCGGGCATCTCAGGCATGGAGGCTGCTGGCCGTGAACATCCAACGATTGTGGAGCGCCCGTGCTTCACCGGCCCTTGACACGGCCATGTCTAGAATCCTTCGACTCAAGGAGTCGCGATGCTTGCCCTCTCTCCGCGGTGGCGTGCCGCAACCCGTCACGCCCTCGCTGCTGCACTGCTGGCCGCGGGCGTCGTCCATGCACAGGTGCCCGCCGAAGCGGCCACGCCTGCCACCGCCGCCGCTTCCACCCCGCAGAACTCACCGCTCGATGCGCCGCTTTTCTACCAGCTGCTGGTGGGCGAGATGGAGCTGCGCAACGGCGAGGCCGGCACCGCCTACCAGGTGCTGCTGGACGCTGCCCGCCGCTCACGCGATGAGCAGCTGTTCAAGCGCGCCGTGGAAATCGCGCTGCAGGCCCGCGCCGGCGACCAGGCCCTGAGCGCCGCCCGCGCCTGGCGCATCGCCCTGCCCGACTCGGCCGAGTCCCTGCGCTACCAGGTCCAGCTGCTGATGGCGCTGAACCGCGTGCCCGAGGTGGCCGAGCCGCTGCGCGAGCTGCTGGCCCAGACGCCGGTGGTCGAGCAGCCGGGGCTCATCTCGTCGCTGCCGCGCTTCTTCCAGCGCAGCACCGACCGCAAGCAGGTGGTGGAGCTCTTCGAGCAGGTGCTGGCGCCGTACCTGGAGGCCACCGGCACCCGCGCTGCCTCGCGCGTGGCGCTGGCCCGCGCCTGGCAGGCGGCCGGCGACACGCCGCGTGCGCTCACCCTGGCGCGCCGCGCCCAGGTGGACGACCCCAGCTTCCCAGGCCCGGCGCTGCTGGCGCTGGAACTGCTGCCCGGCCAGCCCGAGGCCCAGCGCATCGTCGAGAACTACCTGGACCAGCCCAAGGCCGAGCCCGCCGTGCGCCTGGCCTATGTGCGGGTGCTGAGCGGCGCCCAGCGCTATGCCGACGCCATCAAGCAGCTGGAGGTGGTCACCCGCGCGCAGCCCGACCTGCCCGCGCCCTGGCTCACCCTGGGCGCGCTGCAGCTGGAACTGCGCCAGCCGCAGCAGGCCCAGGCGTCGCTGGAACGCTTCATCACGCTGCGGCAGGCCGCCGGCGCCCCGCCGGCCGAGGCGGAAGGCGAGGCCGCGCCCGACGATGGCGACCTGATGCAGGCCTGGCTGCTGCTGGCCCAGGCCGCCGAGCAGCGCGGCGACCTGAAGGCCGCCGATGCGTGGCTTGCAAGGATCGACAGCCCGCAGCGTGTGGTGGAAGTGCAGGCCCGCCGCGCGGTGCTGGTGGCTCGGCAGGGCCGCGTGACCGAAGCCCGCGCGCTGATCCGCGCCATCCCCGAGCGCGAGCCCGACGATGCGCGCGCCAAGGTGCTGGCCGAATCGCAGATGCTGCGCGAGGTCAAGCTTTGGCGCGAGGCGCACGACGTGCTGGCCACGGCCACTGCGCGCCAGCCCGAGGACGCCACCCTGCTGTACGAACAGGCCATGATGGCCGAGAAGATCGACCGCCCCGCGGAGATGGAACAGCTGCTGCGCCGCGTGATCCAGCTCAAGCCCGATCACGCACATGCCTACAACGCGCTGGGCTATGCGCTGGCCGATCGCAACCAGCGGCTGCCCGAGGCACGTGAACTGATCGCCAAGGCGCTGGCGCTGTCGCCGGGCGATCCGTTCATCACCGACAGCCTGGGCTGGGTGGAATTCCGCCTGGGCAACCATGCCGAGGCGCTGCGCCTGCTGCGCAGCGCCTACAGCTCGCGCCCCGATCCCGAGATCGCCGCGCACCTGGGCGAGGTGCTGTGGTCCCAGGGCCAGCGTGACGAAGCCCTGCGCCTGTGGCGCGACGCCCAGCAGCGCGACGCCACCAACGAGGTGCTGCGCGAAACCCTGGCCCGCCTGAAGGTGAACCTGTGAAGCGACTGTTTCTTGCCTGGATGTCCGCCGCCGTGCTGGCCGGCTGTGCCAGCCTGCCGCCGGCCGATCCCAGCGCCGCCTCCATCAGCGGCCGGCTGGCGGTGCAGGTGGCCCAGCCGGTGGACAGCGATGCCGAACCGCGCAGCATGAGCGCCGCCTTCGAGCTGCGCGGCGATGCCCGCCTGGGCGAGCTGAGCCTGAGCGGCCCGTTGGGCAACACCCTGGCCCAGGCCCGCTGGCACGACGGCGAGGCCGAGCTCCTCACCACCGAGGGCACGCGCAAATTCCCCAGCCTGGATGCGATGTCGCAGCAGATGCTGGGCGAGCCGCTGCCGCTGGCCGCGCTGATCGACTGGCTGCGTGGCCGTCCTTGGCCGGCGGCGCCGAGCTATGCCAACGACGCGGGCTTCCAGCAGCTGGGCTGGCAGATCGACCTGCGCCGCTATGCGGACGGTGCGCTGGTGGCCGAGCGCTCCGGGGCCCCGGCCACCACCGTGCGGGTGCGGCTGGACAAGCCGTCGGCACCGTGAGCCTGGTCTCGTTGCTGGACGTCCCGGCGCCAGCCAAGCTCAACCTGTTCCTGCACATCACCGGCCGGCGCGCCGATGGCTATCACCTGCTGCAGTCGGTGTTCGTCCTCATCGACTGGGCCGACACCCTGCATTTCGAGCGCCGGGCCGACGGCCGGCTGCAACGCCACGACCTGGGCCCCGCCCTGCCCGCCGACGACCTGAGCCTGCGCGCCGCGCGCCTGCTCCAGCAGCGCAGCGGCTGCAGCCTGGGCGTCGACATCTCGGTCGACAAGCAGGTGCCCTGGGGCGCCGGCATGGGTGGCGGCAGTTCCGATGCGGCCACCACGCTGCTGGCGCTCAATCGGCTGTGGGGCCTGGGCTGGTCGCGGGCGCAGCTGCTCGCGCTGGCACCACAGCTGGGTGCCGACGTGCCCTTCTTCGTGGGCGGCGACAACGCCTTCGTCGAAGGCATTGGCGAGCAGCTGAGCCCCATCGAGGTGCCTGTGCAGCGCTTTGTTGTGGTCAAGCCACAGGCTTCCCTGGCCACCGCAGAAATCTTTGCGCATCCCTTGCTGACACGGGACACAAAGCTGTCTATACTCCGAGGCTCACTTGCAGATACCGCCTTCGGTCGCAATGATCTCCAGCCACCCGCTGAAGACCGCTGCCCCGAGGTAGCCCAAGCGGCTCGGTGGCTGGCAGACCGCTTCGGCAACAGCCGGATGACGGGCTCAGGCAGCGCGGTCTTTGCAAGAATGGACACAGGCACCAACGCCTCGCCTTCGGCGATAGACCTGACGGATCTTCCGGCAGGTTGGGTGGGACGGGAATGCCGAAGTCTGGCCAGCCACCCTTTGCGGGCCTGGGCAGATTGAGTTGAAGGTTGTGGCGCAAGCCGCAACCTGTGTAGGGGAGTCGCCAAGTTGGTCAAGGCATCGGATTTTGATTCCGACATGCGAGGGTTCGAGTCCTTCCTCCCCTGCCAAATATCTTTCTTCCGCTGATCGCCGTCTCGTTCATCTGCCGCCGCCAGGGTTCGCCGTGCTCTTCAACACCATGCTCTTCACGGGGAACGCCAACCCCGTGCTGGCCAAGGAAATCGCCACCCACCTCGGCATCGAGCTCGGCAAGGCCAGCGTGGGCCGCTTCTCGGATGGCGAGGTCACGGTCGAGATCCAGCAGAACGTTCGCGCCCGCGACGTCTTCGTCGTGCAGTCCACCTGCGCACCGACGAACGAGAACCTGATGGAACTGCTGATCATGACGGATGCGTTGAAGCGCGCCAGCGCGCGCCGCATCACCGCCGTGATTCCCTACTTCGGCTATGCCCGTCAGGATCGCCGCCCGCGCTCGACGCGCGTGCCGATCAGCGCCAAGGTGGTCGCCAACCTGCTGGAAACCGTCGGCGTCGAGCGTGTGCTCACGATGGATCTGCACGCCGACCAGATCCAGGGCTTCTTCGACATCCCGGTCGACAACATCTACGCCTCGCCGGTGCTGCTGGCCGATGTGCAGGCCAAGCGCTACCCTGACCTCGTGGTGGTGTCGCCCGACGTCGGCGGCGTGGTGCGTGCACGGGCGCTGGCCAAGCAGCTGGGCTGCGACCTGGCCATCATCGACAAGCGCCGCCCGAAGGCCAACGTGTCCGAGGTGATGCACGTCATCGGTGAGATCGACGGCCGCAACTGCGTGATCATGGACGACATGATCGACACCGCCGGCACGCTGGTGAAGGCGGCCGAGGTGCTGAAGGAGCGTGGCGCCAAGAGCGTGTACGCCTACTGCACCCACGCCGTGTTCTCGGGCCCGGCGATCGACCGCATCCAGAAGTCCCAGCTCGACGAAGTGGTGATCACCAACACGATCCCGCTGTCGGAAGCCGGCCAGGCCTGCAAGAAGATTCGCCAGCTGTCGGTGGCCTTCCTGTTCGCCGAGACCATCCGCCGCATCTCGGACGGCGAATCGGTCACCTCGTTGTTCGCCGAGCAAAACAGCAACTTCTGACCCCATCCAGGCACGGGCCCTCACCGGCGCGTGCCTTTTTCGTTGCAGGCCCCATGGCCTGCCCATCCAGGCACCTGGTCGCGGGTGCCTCACTTTTTTGGAGTGAAACCATGAAATTCGTCGCTTACGAGCGCACGCTGCAGGGGACCGGAGCGAGCCGCCGCCTGCGTATCGCCGGCAAGGTGCCGGGCATCGTCTACGGCGCCGGCGAGCCGGCCCAGATCGAGCTGGACCACAACGCCCTGTACTTCGCGCTGAAGAAGGAAGCGTTCCACTCGTCCATCCTGGAAATGGAACTGGCCGGCAAGACCGACAAGGTGCTGCTGCGCGACTTCCAGATGCACCCGTGGAAGCAGATCGTGCTGCACGTGGACTTCCAGCGCGTGGACGAGCGCACCCGCATCAAGAAGAAGGTGCCGCTGCACTTCATCAACGAAGAGAACTCGCCGGCCGTCAAGACCGACAAGCTGCTGATCAACCACGTGGCCACCGAACTCGAGATCGAGTGCCTGGCTTCGCAGCTGCCCGAGTTCATCACCGTCGACCTGGGCACCCTGGAAAAGGGCCAGTCGCTGCACGTCAACGACCTGAAGCTCGACAAGAACGTCAAGGTGGTGCTGCGCGGCAAGAAGAACCCGGCCATCGCCTCGGTCGCCGCACCGGTGGTGGAAGAGGAAATCACGCCGGTGGCCGTGGCCCCGGCTGCCAAGGGCAAGGCCGCCAAGAAGAACGAGAAGCAGAACAAGAAGTAAGCTGCGGCGGCCCACGGGCCGCTTCAGCCGAGTTCCGGCTCTCTCGAAGCCCCGCCCCGTGCGGGGCTTCTGCTTTGTGGAACGACGATGATCAGATTGCTTGTCGGCCTGGGCAACCCGGGCCCGGAATACGACGACACCCGCCACAACGCCGGCTTCTGGTGGATCGACCATGTGGCCCGCAAGCTCGGCAGCACGCTGAGCTACGACCGGGGCTACCACGGGCTGGTGGCGCGGGTGAACCGGCCGCTGCCCGGCATCGAAGGGCCGGTCTGGCTGCTGGAGCCGCAGACCTACATGAACCTGTCGGGCAAGTCGGTGGCGGCGCTGGCGCGCTTCTACAAGGTCGCGCCGGAAGAAATCCTGGTGGCCCACGATGAACTGGACCTGCTGCCCGGCCAGATGAAGCTCAAGCAGGGCGGCAGCCACGCCGGCCACAACGGGCTGCGCGACATGATCGCGCAGCTGGGCAGTGCCGCCTTCTGGCGGCTGCGGCTGGGCATCGGCCACCCGGGGCACAAGGCGGAGGTGGTGAACTACGTGCTCAAGAAGCCGTCGCCCACCGACCGCGCGGCGATCGACGACTGCGTGACCAAGTCCACCGAGGCGCTGGATCTGCTGCTGGCCGGCGAGATGGAGCGCGCCATGATGAAGGTGCATGCCAAGCCGCCCCGGCCCAAGCCACCGAAGCCTCCGCGCCCGGTGGCCGCGGCCGGAACCTCCCCCGCACCACCGCCCACGGACACGCCATGAAAAACCGCCTGCCGCTGTCGTCGTCGTTGCTGTTCATCCCCGCGCTGTGCGCCTTGAACCTGATGCCGACCACCGCGGCGGCCGAGACCACCGTGTACCGCTGCGGGCCGCAGGGGCGCGTGTACTCGCAGCAGCCCTGCGCAGAGGGCACGCCGCTGAGGCTGGACGACAGCCGCAGCGACGCGCAGCAGCGCGCCGCCCGGCAGAGCATTGAACGCGACCAGGCGTTGGCGGACCGGCTGCGCCGCGAGCGCCGTGAGCAGGAGGCGGAGTGGGCGGCCCTGCCTCGCGTGCCGGCGGCCATCCGCGGTGTGCCGCAGCAGCAGCCGTCGCCATCCACGCTGCACCAGTGGCAGCGCGAGCCCGGCCCCAAGGCAAGCAAGCGCACGCAGAAGAAGCAGAAGCCGGCCAGGCAGGCGTCCGGCGCAAGTTGAGCAGCAGGTAGGCGGCGCGGCGCAAGCAAGCGCCGACCGTCAGCGCCTCAGCCCGGTGTGGCCGGCGCTGCGGCCTCCGCCTGCAGCCGCCGGTATTTCGCCCACAGCGACTCCTTGGCCTCGACATGCTCCGGATTGACCGGAATGCATTCCACCGGACAGACCTGCACGCACTGCGGCTCGTCGAAATGGCCCACGCATTCAGTGCAGCGGCCGGCATCGATCACATAGAACGCCTCGCCCATCGAGATGGCCTGGTTGGGGCACTCGGGCTCGCACACATCGCAGTTGATGCACTCGTCGGTGATCATCAGGGCCATGGGAAACCTGCGTTCTATTCGCGGGGCTGGGCCACGCGGGTCTGGAGTCGTCGGAGCACGGAGGGTGCCACGAACTTGGAGACATCACCGCCGAGGGTGGCAATCTCGCGCACGAAGGTGCCGCTGACGAACTGGAACTGATCGCTCGGCGTGAGGAACAGCGTTTCCACGTCGGGCATCAGCTGGCGATTCATGCCGGCCATCTGGAACTCGTATTCGAAGTCGCTGACCGCGCGCAGGCCGCGCACCACCACGCTGCCGCCGTGGTCCACCACGAAGTCGCGCAGCAGGCCGCGGAAGGCAATCACTTCCACGTTCGGGTACGGCGCGGCCAGTTCCTTGGCGATCTCCAGCCGCTCGTCCACGCTGAACATCGTGCGCTTGTGATGGCCGGCCGCCACCGCCAGGATCAGCCGCTCGAACAGGCGGCTGGCGCGACGCATCAGGTCTTCATGGCCCAGCGTCATCGGATCGAAGGTGCCGGGGTAGACGGCGGTCAGTCGCTTCGCGGTGGTCACGCGGCACTCTCCTTGGGGTCGATCCCGGTCGTCGGCCGGGCAGTTTAGCTGTCGCGCTGCAGCAACTGGGCATGCACCGCCCCGGCGCGCAGCTGGCGGTGCAGGCGGAAGCCGGCGGGCACCTCCGCCAGGGGCTCGCCGCTTTCGAGGTACAGCCACCCGGCCGGCGCCACCAGCGGCGCGGCCACCGCAATGGCCGACGCCGCCAGGCCGGCATCGAAGGGCGGGTCAAGCAGCACCAGCTCGAAGGCACCCGGCGCACCGCGCGCCATCCAGGCCATCGCGTCGGCCTGCTGGATGCACAGCGCGGTGGCGGACAGTCGCTGCTGCGCCTGCCGCAGCAGCCGCAGCAAATCGCGGTCGCGCTCCAGCAGCGTGACCTCGGTGGCGCCGCGGGAGGCGGCCTCGAAGCCGAGCGCACCGCTGCCGGCGAAGGCGTCCAGCACGCGCCAGCCCGTGAGGTCACCGCCCAGCCAGTTGAAGAGGGTTTCTCGAACCCGGTCGGGCGTGGGCCGCAGGCCGGGTTTGTCCAGCACCGGCAGCTTGCTGCGCTTCCATTGCCCGCCGACGATGCGCACCTCGTGCGGCGGCTGGCGGCGCGCCGGCGCCTTGCCCGCCGTCATGCGCGCACGGGAATGCCCCGTTGGCGCATCAGCGCCTTGGCTTCGGCCACGGTGTGCTGTCCGTAGTGGAAGATGCTGGCCGCCAGCACCGCATCGGCACCGCCCTGCTGGATGCCTTCGCACAGGTGCTCCAGCGTGCCGACGCCGCCGGAGGCGATCACGGGGACGTCCACCGCGTCGCTCACCGCGCGGGTGAGCGGGATGTTGAAGCCGGCCTTGGTGCCGTCCCGGTCCATGCTGGTGAGCAGGATTTCGCCCGCGCCCAGGGAGGCCATGCGGAAGGCCCAGTCCACCGCATCGAGCCCGGTGTTCTTGCGGCCGCCATGGCTGTAGACGTCCCAGCCGGCGCCGTTCTCACGCGCCTTGGCGTCGATGGCGACCACGATGGCCTGCGAGCCGTACTTGTCGGCCGCGTCGCGAATCACCTGCGGATTGGCGATGGCGGCGGAGTTGAAGCTGACCTTGTCGGCCCCGGCGTTGAGCAGCCGGCGCACGTCTTCCACCGTGCGCACGCCGCCACCCACCGTCAGCGGGATGAAGACCTGCGAGGCCACCGCCTCGATCATGTGCAGGATGAGGTCGCGGCCGTCGGAGGTGGCGGTGATGTCGAGGAAGGTGAGCTCGTCGGCGCCCTGCTCGTTGTAGCGGGCGGCGATTTCCACCGGATCGCCCGCGTCGCGCAGCTCGAGGAAGTTGACGCCCTTGACGACGCGCCCGCCGGTGACGTCCAGGCAGGGAATGATGCGTTTGGCCAGCACGTCAGGCCGCCAGTTCGTCGGCGCGGCGCTGGGCCTCGGCGAAATCGAGCGAGCCGGTGTAGATCGAGCGGCCGCAGATGACGCCTTCCACGCCTTCGCTTTCCACCGCGCACAGGCGTTCGATGTCGGCCAGGTCGCTCAAGCCGCCGGAAGCGATCACCGGGATGGTGAGGGCCTGCGCCAGCTTGACGGTGGCCTCGATGTTCACCCCGCTCAACATGCCGTCGCGGCCGATGTCGGTGTAGACGATGCCTTCGACGCCGTAGTCCTCGAACTTCTTGCCGAGGTCGATCACCTCGTGGCCGGTGAGCTTGCTCCAGCCATCGGTGGCCACCTTGCCGTCCTTGGCGTCCAGGCCCACGATGATGTGGCCGCCGAAGGCGCTGCAGGCGTCCTTCAGGAAGCCGGGGTTCTTGACCGCGGCGGTGCCGATGATCACGTACGACAGGCCGTCGTCCAGGTAGCGCTCGATGGTGTCCAGGTCGCGGATGCCGCCGCCCAGCTGCACCGGGATCTCGTCGCCCACTTCGGCCAGGATGGCGCGGATGGCCGGCTCGTTCACCGGCTTGCCGGCGAAGGCGCCGTTCAGGTCCACCAGGTGAAGGCGGCGCGCGCCCGCGTCCAGCCAGCGCCGGGCCATGGCGGCGGGGTTGTCCCCGAAGGTGGTGCTGTCGTTCATGTCGCCTTGCTTGAGGCGGACGCACTTGCCGTCTTTCAGGTCGATGGCCGGGATGAGCAGCATGACGGGTTCAACTGGAGGAGGAAAAAGAGGGAGGACGCCGCGAGGCGCTGCGGCGCGAGAAGACGTCAGGGCTTCCAGGAGAGGAAGTTGCGATAGAGGGCCAGGCCATGGGCCGCGCTCTTCTCGGGGTGAAACTGCGTGGCAAAAATGTTATCGCGCGCTATCGCCGAGGTAAAGCGTGCGCCGTACTCCGTTTCCCCCACGCTGTGCGCCGGGTCGGCCGGGCGGGCGAAGAAGCTGTGCACGAAGTAGAAGTAGGTGCCGTCGGGTACGCCGGCCCACAGCGCATGCGGTTTCTGGAACACCTCGTTCCAACCCATCTGCGGCACCTTGAAGCGGCTGCCGTCGGGCTGCTTCTGGCCTTCAAGCCGGAAGCGCAGGCAATTGCCGGCAAACAGGCCCAGGCCGGGCGTGTCCTGCTCCTCGCTGTGCTCCAGCAGCATCTGCATGCCCACGCACACGCCCATCAGCGGCTTGCTGGCGGCGGCCTCGAGCACCGCTTCCTGCAGGCCGGAGGCGCGCAGCTCGTGCATGCAGTCGCGCATGGCGCCCTGGCCGGGCAGCACGATGCGTTCGGCGCCACGCACTTCCTCGGGGTGCGAGGTGACGATCACCTGCGCATCGGTACCGGCGGCGACGTGCATCACCGCCTGCGACACCGAACGCAGGTTGCCCATGCCGTAGTCGACGACGGCGACGGTCCTGGCCACGGTCAGAGGCTCCCTTTGGTCGACGGGATGACGCCCGCGGCGCGCGGGTCGATGGCCATGGCCATGCGCAGCGCGCGGCCGAAGGCCTTGAACACCGTCTCGCACTGGTGATGCGCGTTGATGCCCTTCAGGTTGTCGATGTGCAGCGACACCAGCGCATGGTTCACGAAGCCCTGGAAGAACTCGTAGGTGAGCTGGGTGTCGAAGCCGCCGATCGCACCGGCAGTGAACGGGATGTGCAGGTGCAGCCCCGGGCGGCCGGAGAAATCGACCACCACGCGCGACAGCGCCTCGTCCAGCGGCACATAGCTGTGGCCGTAGCGCACCAGGCCCTTCTTGTCGCCCACGGCCTGCGCCACCGCCATGCCCAGCGTGATGCCCACGTCTTCCACCGTGTGGTGGCCGTCGATGTGCAGGTCGCCTTCGCATTCCACGTCGAGGTCGATCAGCCCGTGGCGGGCCACCTGGTCGAGCATGTGGTCGAAGAAGCCGATGCCGGTGTTCAGCCTGGCCTCGCCGGTGCCGTCGAGGTTGACGCGCACGCGGATGCGCGTTTCCTTGGTGTTGCGGCTGACTTCCGCAATGCGGGCTTGGTTGGCTTCCATCACAGGTTGGCTTTCAGGGCTTGCAGCATCTGCGTGTTCTCGTCGGGCGTGCCGACGGTCAGCCGCAGGCAGTTGTCGAGCAGCGGGTGCATGGCCGACACATTCTTCACCAGCACGCCGTGGCGCTTCAGGCCGGCAAACCACGCGCTGGCATCGGGCACCCGCACCAGGATCATGTTGGCCTCGCTGGGGAAAGGCCGCACGCCGGGCATGTCGGCCAGCGCGGCCATCAGCCGCTGGCGCTCGGCGCGGATGACGGCGGCCTGGCGGGCGTACTCGTCGGCATGCTCCAGCGCAAACAGCGCGGCCTCGGCGTTCAGCACGCTGATGTTGAAGGGCGGGCGCAGCTTGTCGACCTGTTCGATCAGCTCGGTGCGCCCCATCAGGTAGCCGATGCGCACCCCGGCCAGGCCGAACTTGCTCATGGTGCGCATCACCAGCACGTGGGGCCAGCGGGCCAGCCGCGCCATCGAATCCCGCGCGGCAAATGGCTGGTAGGCCTCGTCCATCACCACCAGGCCGGGTGCGGCCTGGATGATGCGTTCGATGGCCTCGTCGCTCCACAGGTTGGCGGTCGGGTTGTTCGGGTAGGCGAGGTAGACGATGGCCGGCTGGTGCTGCGCGATGGCCGCCAGCATGGCGGCTTCGTCCAGCTCGAAGTCGGCGGTCAGCGGCACGCCGACGAAGCGCAGCCCCTGCAGCTGGGCCGACATCGCATACATCACGAAGCCGGGCAGCGGCGCCAGGATCGTGGCGCCGGGCACGTCGCAGGCCATGGCCAGCAGCGAAATCAACTCGTCGGAGCCATTGCCCAGCATCAGCGCGCAGCCCTCGGGCAGCGCGGCATGCCGGGCCAGTGCAGCCTTCAGGTCATCGCCGCGCTCGGCGGGGTAACGGTGCAGCGCAACGCGGCCCAGGCGCTCGCCCAGCGCCTGCTGCAGCGGCTCGGGCAGGCTGAACGGGTTCTCCATCGTGTCCAGCTTGATGAAGCCGGCGCTGGGCTGCACGGCGTAGGCGTGCATCGACTGCACGTCCTGGCGGAGCACTCGGGCGATTCGGTCGGGCAAGGTGTTCATGCGGCGGCAGGCATTTGAATTGAGCTTGGCATCGGGCTTCAGCGCTTCAGGCGCATCTCGGCGGCCTGTGCATGGGCCTGCAGGCCTTCGCCGTAGGCCAGTTCCGCGGCCACCTGGCCCAGCACCTGGGCGCCGGCTTCGCTCACCTCGATCAGGCTGCTGCGCTTCTGGAAGTCGTACACGCCCAGCGGCGACGAGAACCGCGCAGTGCCCGAGGTGGGCAGCACATGGTTGGGCCCGGCGCAGTAGTCGCCCAGGCTTTCACTCGTGAACGCGCCGAGGAAGATGGCGCCCGCATGCTTGAGCAGCGGCTCCCAGCGGTGCGGATCGCTGGAGCTGACTTCCAGGTGCTCGGGCGCAATGCGGTTGCTGATCTCGCACGCCTCTTCCATCGAGCGGGTGTGGATCAGCGCGCCCCGGCCTTCCAGCGAGGCGCGGATGGTGTCGCGGCGCGGCATGCCGGGCAGCAGGCGCTCGATCTCGGCGCGCACGCGCTCGATGTACGCCGCGTCGGGGCACAGCAGGATGCTTTGCGCCAGCTCGTCGTGCTCGGCCTGGCTGAACAGGTCCATCGCCACCCAGTCGGGCGGCGTGCTGCCGTCGGCCAGCACCAGGATTTCGCTGGGCCCGGCAATCATGTCGATGCCCACGGTGCCGAACACCCGGCGCTTGGCGCTGGCCACATAGGCGTTGCCCGGTCCGGTGATCTTGTGCACCGCCGGCACCGTGGCCGTGCCATAGGCCAGCGCGCCCACCGCCTGCGCGCCGCCCAGGGTGAAGGCGCGGTGCACGCCGGCCACGTAGGCGGCGGCCAGCACCAGCGCATTGCGCTCGCCCCTGGGCGTGGGCACGACCATCACGATCTCGCCCACGCCGGCCACCTGGGCCGGGATGGCGTTCATCAGCACGCTGGACGGATAGGCCGCCTTGCCGCCGGGCACGTAGATGCCCACGCGGTCGAGTGGCGTGACCTTCTGGCCCAGCAACGTGCCGTCTTCATCGCGATACTGCCAGCTCAGGCCACACGCCTGCAGCTGCCGCTCGTGGTAGCTGCGCACGCGGCGGGCGGCGAACTCGATGGCTTCGCGTTGCTTCGTCGGCAGGCCGTCGAAGGCGGCCTTCAGTTCTTCGCGCGTGATCTCCAGCTCGGCGACCGTGGCCGCCTGCAGGCCATCGAAACGCGCGGTGTATTCCAGCACCGCGGCATCGCCACGGGCCTGCACGTCCGCCAGGATCTCGGCCACCCGCTGCTCGATCGCATGGTCGGTTTCGGCCGACCAGTGCAGCACGCGCTGGAACTCGGCTTCGAAATCGGCTGCGGTGGTGGCGAGCTGGCGGAGGGCGAGTGTCATGGCTGGATGGCGGATTCGAAGGCGTCGATGAGGGGCCGGAGGATGTCGCGCTTGAGCTTCAGCGCGGCCTGGTTCACCACCAGGCGGGACGAGATCGGCATGATCTGCTCGACCTCGACCAGGTGGTTGGCGCGCAGCGTGCTGCCGGTGGACACCAGGTCGACGATGGCGTCGGCCAGGCCGGTCAGCGGTGCCAGCTCCATGCTGCCGTAGAGCTTGATCAGGTCGACGTGCACGCCCTTGTCGGCAAAGTGCTGGCGGGCCACGGTGGTGTACTTGGTGGCCACGCGGATGCGCGAGCCCTGCTTGACGGCCGCGGCGTAGTCGAAGTCGGCCCGGGTAGCCACGCTCATGCGGCAGCGGGCGATGTTCAGGTCCAGCGGCTGGTACAGGCCGTTGCCGTCGTGCTCCAGCAGCACGTCCTTGCCGGCCACGCCCATGTCGGCGCCGCCGTACTGCACGTAGGTGGGCACGTCGGTGGCGCGCACCAGCACCACGCGCACGTCGGGCCGGTTGGTGGTCAGGATCAGCTTGCGCGAGGTCTCGGGATCCTCGGTCACCTCGATGCCGGCGGCCTTCAGCAGCGGCAGCGTCTCGTCGAAGATGCGGCCCTTGGACAGTGCGAGCGTCACGGTCATACAGCGGCCTTCTCGGGCGTGCCGGAAATGCGCTCGATGTCGGCGCCCAGCGCGCGCAGCTTCACTTCCATGCGGTCGTAGCCGCGGTCCAGGTGGTAGATGCGGTCGACCACCGTCTCGCCCTGCGCCACCAGGCCGGCGATCACCAGGCTGGCGGAGGCGCGCAGGTCGGTGGCCATCACGCTGGCGCCCGACAGGCTTTCCACGCCCTGCACCACCGCAGTGTGGCCGTCGGCCTCGATGTTGGCGCCCAGGCGCTTCATCTCGTCCACGTGCATGAAGCGGTTCTCGAAGATGGTCTCGGTGATGCGCGCCGCGCCTTCGGCCACCGCATTCACGGCCATGAACTGCGCCTGCATGTCGGTGGGAAAGGCCGGGTACTCGCTGGTGCGGAAGCCCACCGCCTTCGGCCGGCCGCGGGCCTGCACGCGGATCCAGTCGTCGCCGGAGGTGATGTCGGCGCCGGCCTCGCGCAGCTTGTCGACCACGGCGTCCAGGTGGTGGATGCAGGTGTCGCGCAGCGTCACGTCGCCGCCGGTGGCCAGCACCGCGCACAGGAAGGTGCCGGTCTCGATGCGGTCGGGGATGGTGCGGTGGCCGCCGGTGGGCGCATGCAGGCGCTCGACGCCGGTGATGCGCAGCCGGCCGGTGCCGATGCCTTCGATCCTGGCGCCCATCTTCACCAGCATCTCGGCCAGGTCGGTGACCTCGGGCTCCTGGGCGGCGTTCTCCAGCAGCGTCTCGCCTTCGGCCAGCGTGGCGGCCATCAGCAGGTTCTCGGTGCCGGTGACGGTGACCATGTCGGTGGTGATGCGCGCGCCGCGCAGCCGGCCGCCGGGTGCGTTCGCCACGATGTTGCCGTGCTCCACCACGATGTGCGCGCCCATCGCCTGCAGGCCCTTGATGTGCTGGTCGACCGGGCGCGAGCCGATGGCGCAGCCGCCGGGCAAGGACACGGTGGCGGTGCCGAAGCGCGCCAGCAGCGGGCCCAGCGCCAGGATGGAGGCGCGCATCGTCTTGACCAGGTCGTAGGGCGCCACCGGGTTGGCCACGTCGCTGGCGTCCAGCCGCACCTCGTCGGGCCGGCTCTCGCTTTGCTCGGCCTGCACGCCCATGCTGCGCAGCAGCTTCAGCGCGGTCTTGGTGTCCTGCAGGCGCGGCACGTTGCCCAGCTGCACCGGATCGGCCGTGAGCAGTGCAGCGAACAGCTGTGGCAGCGCCGCGTTCTTGGCGCCGGAGATGCGCACTTCGCCCTGGAGGCTGCGGCCGCCGCGGATGAGGAGTTTGTCCATGTGTAGTGTGGCTGGCTGTGCGGCGCCGCCGCCGGCAGCCGGGCCATCACACGCACGGTGAGGCAGCCCGCCGCCCGCGGCATGCCGCGGGGTCGATCAGTGGCGGTGGGGCTCGGCGGCGGGGCTGGCGGACGGCTGGGCCTGCCATTCGGCGGGCGTCAGGGTCTTCATCGACAGCGCGTGGATTTCCTCGCGCATGCGCTCGCCCAGGGCGGCGTACACGCGCTGGTGCCGCTGCACGCGGCTCTTGCCTTCGAATTCGGGCGAGACGATGGTCGCGAAGAAATGGCGACCGTCGCCTTCGACGGCCAGGTGTTCGCAGGGCAGGCCGGCGGCGATGAATTCGCGGACTTGCTGGGGTGTGGGTTCGGCCATGGCCCGCGGATTATCGCCTGCGGCGCGGCATCCTGCCGGCGCCGTTGTCCCGGTGCACGTCGTGGGTGACCACCGCCGCCTTGCTGGTGGGCGGCGCCAGCCAGTCGGCATGGGCCAGCGTGCGGCGCATGTCGTCCAGGCCGCTGGCCCAGTGTTCGCGCATGGTCAGCGGGCCGAACTCGTAGTCCTTGCTCAGGCCGTCCCACTCCTTGTCGCGGTAGATCAGCTGCACGATGTTGAGCTTGCGGTCGCAGGCTTCCACCGCGGCCTCGGCGCACCATTCGCAATCGGCACGCGCCTCGGGCGGCACCTTGGCCAGCACGCCGCGCAGCAGCGCGCGCAGCTTCTGTTCGCGCGCCAGCATGTCGGTGATGGCGCGGGTGCGGCTGGAGAAGCGGATGTCCTTCTGCCGCTCCTCGATGTCGTAGAGATTGGCCGGCAGCGGGCCGACGGCGCTCCACAGGTCGACCTGGAAGGCCAGCGTGTCGCGCCGCGGCGTCTCGGCCACCACCTCGGCCAGCGGCGTGTTGGACACCAGCCCGCCGTCCCAGTAGCTTTCCCCGTCGATCTCCACGGCGGCAAACCCCGGCGGCAGCGCGCCCGAGGCCATGAAGTGCTCCGGCCGCAGCCGGCCCTTCCACGGCCCGCGCGAGTTGTCGAAGCGCTCGAAGTTGCCGCTGCGCACATTGACGGCGGAGACGGTGACGCGCATCTCGCCGGCATTGATGCGGTCGAAGTCGCACAGGCGTTCCAGCGTGGACTTCAGCGGCGAGACGTCGTACCAGCTCAGCTCGCTGAAGGCGCGGTGCGGCCACCACGGCGGCGTCAGGCGCGGCACGAAGAAGCCGTGCTGGCCTTCCAGCATCGCGCGCGTGGCTTCCATCGAGTTGAAGGCCGCCCGCAGCGGGCCGCCCACCTGCTCGGCGGTGGCCTGGAGCCAGTCGGCACTGGGCGCGCCGAAGGCGGGCTGGCAGATGGTCTGCCAGAACTCGCGCAGGCGGTCCACGCGGTGCTCGGGCGCATTGCCGGCGATCACCGCACTGTTGAGCGCTCCGATCGAGATGCCCGCCACCCAGTTGGGCCGGATGCCGGCCTCGGACAGGCCCTCGAACACCCCTGCCTGGTAGGAACCCAGGGCCCCGCCGCCCTGCAGCACGAGCGCGATGTGTTCATAGGGCAGCGGGCGCGGGGCGGTGTGGTTCATGACCGGAGTTTGTAGCCGGTGGCCAGCAGCCGCAACGCCACGGCGCTGACCACCAGGAAGCTCACCGACACCACGCCCAGGCTGAGCCAGGGCGACACGTCGCCCACGCCGAAGAAACCATGCCTGAAGCCGTCGATCATGTAGAAAAACGGATTCAGGTGGCTGACCGCCTGCCAGGCCGCGGGCAGCGAGTGCACCGAATAGAACACGCCTGACAGGAAGGTCATGGGCATGATGATGAAGTTCTGGAAGGCGGCCAGCTGGTCGAACTTCTCGGCCCACAGCCCGGCGATGAGCCCCAGGCAGCCCATCAGCCCGGCGCCCAGCGCGGCGAACACCACGATCCACCACGGTGCCACGAAAGCCGGCGGCGCGAACCACACGGTGACCAGCAGCACGCCCAGGCCCACCGCCAGGCCGCGGATGACGGAAGCACCCACATAGGCCGCGAACCAGGCCCAGTGCGACAGCGGCGTGACCAGCAGGAACACCAGGTTGCCGGTGATCTTGCTCTGGATGAGCGAGGAGCTGCTGTTGGCGAAGGCGTTCTGCAGCACGCTCATCATCACCAACCCGGGGATCAGGAAGCTGGTGTAGCCCACGCCGGGGTAGACCTGCACATGGTCCTCCAGCACGTGGCCGAAGATCAGCAGGTACAGCACCGCGGTGAGCACCGGCGCGGCCACGGTCTGGAAGCTCACCTTCCAGAAGCGCAGCACTTCCTTGTAGAGCAGCGTGCGGGCGCCGGCGAACAGGCTCGCACTCATGCCGCCACCTTCGCACCCGTGCCCGCAGCCTGGGGCGCGCCCTGCATGATCTCGAGGAAGACGTCCTCCAGGTCGGCGCGGCCGATTTCCAGGTCCTCGATGCGCACGCCCGCCCCGCGCAGCTGCGCCAGCAGTTGCTCCACCTCGGCCGCGTCGTGCGCCGTCACCTGGGCGATGCGGCCGGTGACGCGCGCATGCGCGGCCATCGCCGGCGGCAGCGCATCGTCGGTCTTGAAGCGCAGCATGGTGCTGGCGGTGCCCGCCAGCAGGTTGGCGGTGCGGTCCAGCGCCACCACCTTGCCGCGCTTGAGCATCGCGATGCGGTTGCACAGCGCCTCGGCCTCTTCCAGGTAGTGGGTGGTCAGCAGCACGGTGTGGCCTTCGCGGTTCAGGCGTGCGACGAACTGCCACAGCGTCTGCCGCAGTTCCACGTCCACGCCGGCGGTGGGTTCGTCCAGCACGATGACCGGCGGCCGGTGCACCAGCGCCTGCGCCACCAGCACCCGGCGCTTCATGCCGCCAGACAGCTGGCGCATGTTGGCGCCGGCCTTGTCCGCCAGGCCCAGGCTGGCCAGCAGCTCGTCGATCCAGGCGCCGTTGTTGCGCACGCCGAAGTAGCCACTCTGGATGCGCAGGGTCTCGCGCACGCTGAAGAACGGGTCGAACACCAGCTCCTGCGGCACGATGCCCAGCGCCTTGCGGGCCGCGGCGTAATCGGCCACGACATCATGGCCCATCACGGTCACGCGGCCGGAGGTGGCGCGGTTCAGGCCGGCCAGGATGCTGATGAGGGTGGTCTTGCCGGCACCGTTGGGGCCGAGCAATCCGAAGAATTCGCCCTCCTGGATGTCGAAGGAGACATCGTCGAGGGCTTGGAAGCTGCCGCTGGCTCCCCGGTAGGTTTTGGCGACTTGCTGGAACGATACGGCGGGCATGGGCCGGCGATTGTAGGGAGGCGGCCCGGCCCTTGTGATTCTGGGGATGGGCTGGTTTTGTCCCGATCAACAAGCGCGCGAGGCGGTGCTAGCGTGGGCGCAACAGCCCGAAGCCCGCCATGCAGTCCCACACCAAGAAACCGAGGCGCACTGCCGAGCGCATCCTGGATGCGGCACTCGAACTGCTCAACCGCTTCGGCGAGCCCAACGTCAGCACCACGCTGATCGCGGCGGAACTGGGCATCAGCCCGGGCAACCTGTACTACCACTACCCCGCCAAGGAAACGCTGATCAACGCTTTGTACGAGCGCTACGAGCTGGCGATGGCCGAACGCCTGGCGGAGGCTGGCAGCGTGCATTCGTTGGACACCGCCTGGCAGTTCTTCCACGCGCTGTTCGGCGTGGCGTGGGAGTACCGCTTCCTGTACCGCGACCTGAACGACCTGCTGTCGAAGAACCGCATGGTCGAGGCCCGCTTCCAGGCGGTGCTGGAGCGCAAGGCCCGCGCGGTGGAAACCGCACTGGAAGGCCTGGTGCACAACCAGTGCATGACCATCGGCCGCGAGGAGGCGGCGCCGCTGGCCCAATGCCTGGTGGTCATGGTGAGCTACTGGCTGAACCACGAATACGCGCGCGACCCGCGCCGTGCGCTGGAGCCGGAGCAGGCCGAGGCCACGCTGGCGCGGGCGGTCTACCATGTGCTGAGCCTGCTGCATCCCTACCTGGGCGCGGCGGCGCGCCAGCAGCTGCTGGCCCGGGCCACCGTCCGGCCCACAGCGGACCTGCATTGACGAGAGAAGTACGCCATGGGCCAGTGGACCGGCTATCCCCATCCCCTGTTTGCATTCGACCTGGACACGCTGCGCGCGCAGTGGCTGCGCCTGCACCAGGGCGACCAGGAGCCGCTGCCCGCCGACGAGGCGGTGCTGCAGGCCTGGGTCTGCTACCACGCCGGTGACTTCGAGCGCGCGCGCGACCTGGGCATGGCCGCGGGAGGGGCCGGCATCACCGCGGCCACCAAGGCGCAGATCGCCTACGCCAGCTACCTGGAGCCCAGCGAGACGGCGCGCATCGCGCTGTTTCTGCAGGCGGCCGAACGGGCCGAGGCCCTGACCGCACTGCAGCCGGCCAATGCCAATGCGCACTACCTGCTGGCCTCGGCCCTGGGCCGCTACAGCCAGAGCATCAGCGTGGCCAAGGCACTGGCCATGGGCATGGGCAGCAAGGTGCGCGCCAGCCTGGACACCGCGGTGCGCCTGCAGCCGGCGCATGGCGAGGCGCACATCGTGCTGGGCGCCTTCCATGCCGAGGTGATCGACAAGGTGGGCTCGCTGCTGGGCCGCACCCAGGGCGCCAGCGTGGAAGCCGGCCTGCGCCACTTCCGCCAGGCGCTGAAGCTGATGCCCGACAGCGCGCTGGCGCGGCTGGAATTCGCCAAGGGCCTGGTGATGCTGGAAGGCGAGAAGCGCCTGCCGGAGGCCGACCGGCTGTGCGCCGAGGCCGTGGCCTGCACGCCGGCCGACGCAGCCGAGCGGCTGCATGTGGACCGGGCGCGGGCCGAGCTGAACGACTGAATCAGACCACCACGGGGATTTCCGTGGCCGGCGGCGTGTTGCGGCTGCGGCCGCAGCGCACCAGGCCGTCGATCATCACCATGCCGATGCCGGGGATGTCACCCAGCTGCACGCTTTCCAGCAGCGTGCGGCCGGCGGTGTGCTGCGCACGGTCCATGAAGACGAAGTCGGCCGCGCGGCCGGGCTCCACCAGGCCGCAGTTGAGCTGGCGCATGCGGGCGGTGTTGCCGGTGGCGAAGCAGAACACCAGCTCGGCAGGGATGTTCGCCAGGCTGGACAGCATCGACACCATGCGCAGGATGCCCAGCGGCTGCACGCCCGAACCGGCCGGGCCGTCGGTGCCCAGGATCACCCGATGCGGGCACTTGAGCTGCATCGCGGCCTGCGCGGCGGCGATGGCCACCCTCTCGTTGCCGTTGTGCACGATCTCGATGCCGCGGCTGCTTTTCTCGCACAGCTCGCACACATGGGCCTCCGGCAGCGCGGTGTGGCCGCCGTTGATGTGGCCGATGATGTCGGCGTCGGCCTCCAGCACCACGTCCTTGTCGATCAGGCCCGAGCCGGGAATCGACGGCCCGCCTGTGTGGATGGTGCTCTGGATGCCGTGCTTGCGCGCCCAGGCCACCATCTGCTGCGCCTCGTAGCCGGCTTTCACCGAGCCCAGGCCCACCTCGCCCAGCAGCTTCACGCCGGCGTCGGCCAGGTCCTTGAAGTCCTGCTCGGTCATGCCCTTTTCGATCACCGGCGCGCCGGCCAGCACCTTCACGCCGCCGGGGCGGAAGTTGTCGAAGGCTCGCTGCGCGGTGATGGCCAGCGCCTTCAGGCCCACGATGTCCTTCGGCCGCCCGGGCAGGTGCACCTCGCCGGCGGAGATCATGGTGGTGACGCCGCCGTGCATCGACGAATCGATCCAGCCCAGCTGGCCCTGGCGCGGCGTCCAGTCGCCGAACACCGGATGCACGTGGCTGTCGATCAGGCCCGGCGCCACGCAGGTGCCGCGGGCGTCGATCACGGTGGTCGCGCCCTCGGTGTTGCAGTCGGCGGCCTGGCCCACCGCGGTGATCAGGCCGTCGTCGATGACGATGGTGTCGGCGTCGAGGATGGGTCGGTCCAGGTCGCCCGACAACAGCAGGCCGATGTTGCGGATGACGACCTTGCCCGACTGGGCGGATGCGGCGGCTTCGGCCATGCGACGTACTCCTTTGCGCGGTTGGCGGGTGGGCGGATGAAGGCGCTATGCGGGCGCGGCGGCCACGGTGCGCAGCACCGCGTCGATGACGAACCGTTCCCAGTGCGCCAGCGCGTCGGCGTTGTCCAGCGGCTCGCCGAGGAAGGCCGACAGCGTGTAGCGGTTGGACAGGTAGAAGTACGACATGCCGGCGATCATCAGGTACACGTCGCGCGCGGCGGTGTCGCTGCGGAACCGGCCCTGCTGCGCACCGCTGGCCAGGATGCCGGCGATCAGGTCCACCGCAGGCGACGAGTACTCGCGCGCCCGCAGGCTCTTGCCGATGTGCTTGCCGCGGTGCAGGTTCTCGGTGTTGAGCAGCGTGATGAAGTCCGGGTTCTTCAGGTAGTAGGTCCACATGAAGCGGATCACCGCCGTGAGCGCCTCCACCGGCTTGGCCACGTCGATCGACAACTCGGCCTCGGCGTCGTTGAAGCGGCGATAGCACTCCTCCAGCACGGCCACGAACAGGCCTTCCTTGCTGCCGAAGTAGTAGTAGATCATCCGGTCGTAGGACTTCGCGGCCTTGGAGATCTGGTCCACCTTGCCGCCGTCGTAGCCCTGCTTGGCGAACACCTTGGTGGCCGCCTTCAGGATGCTGTCGCGCGTGGCGCGGGCCGACAGCTCGCGCACGCCGGGCGGCCGCTCGGCGCCCGACGCGGTGCGGCGGGCGGGTGTGGCAGCGGGGCGGCGCAGGGTCTTGGTGGGCACGCGGGAAGGCTCGGCTGGGCTGTCAGCGGATCACTGCTCGGCGAAGGCCCGCTCGATCACGAAGTCGCCCGGCGTGGTGGTGTTGCCTTCCTTGAACTTGCGCTCCTCCAGCAGGTGCTTCAGGTCGCGCAGCATGGCCGGGCTGCCGCAGATCATCACGCGGTCTTCCGCGGGGTCGATGTTGGGCACGCCCAGGTCCTGGAACAGCTTGCCGCTGACCATCAGGTCGGTCACGCGGCCCATGTTCCTGTAGCTCTCGCGGGTGACGGTGGGGTAGTACAGCAGCTGCTGGCTGATCATCTCGCCCAGGAACTCGTGCTTGGGCAGGTGGTCGGCCACCAGGTCGTGGTAGGCCAGCTCGTCCTTCTGGCGCACGCCGTGGATCAGCACCACCTGCTCGAACTTCTCGTAGGTGGCGGGGTCGCGGATGATGCTCATGAACGGCGCCAGGCCGGTGCCGGTGCCCACCAGGTACAGGCGCTTGCCGGGCAGCAGGTAGTCGATCAGCAGCGTGCCGGTGGGCTTCTTGCCCACGATCACGGTGTCGCCCACCTGGATGTGCTGCAGCTTGCTGGTCAGCGGGCCGTCGGGCACCTTGATGCTCAGGAACTCGAGGTGCTCCTCGTAGTTCGGGCTGACGATGCTGTAGGCACGCAGCAGCGGCTTGCCGTTGACGCGCAGGCCGATCATCGTGAAGTGGCCGTTGGAGAACCGCAGGCCCGCGTCGCGGGTGGTGGTGAAGGTGAAGAGGCGATCGGTCCAGTGGTGGACGCTCAGCACCTTTTCTTCGTGGAAAGCGCTCATGAAGAGTTCCTGCTGCGAAGTGGATTCGGTTGGATGGAAGAAAGGCGGCGGCTGACCGGGATTTTGCCCTGCGGCGGTGCGTGCTTCGCCCGATTGCACCAACTCGGCTCCCGATGTAGCCTGCGCTACATCCTTGTTAAGTGAATGCTACATACACGGATGGTGCGCCGCAAGAAGAACATGCTGGCGCGCGTCTTGCACCCGGGGCTGCCGCCACACCACGATGAACCTGCGCACTTCCCACGTGAGCGTCCGATGAACGAACACACCAAGACCGACGGCCTGCCCGGCCTCGACCTGCCTGCGGTGCCGCAGGTGCTGGAGCGTGCGCGGCCGCGCAACGAGCGCATGGCTAGCGGCAAGATCGAATGCAACGCCTGCCCGGTGCTGTGCCAGATCTCGCCCGGCAAGACGGGCGCGTGCGACCGCTATGCCAACACCGAGGGCGTGCTGGTGCGGGTTGACCCGGTGCTGTTCCTGCGACGCGGCGCGGTGGAAGCGCGCGCCGCCGGCGAACCGCTGCCGCTGCTGCCGCTGGACGGCAGCGCGCCGGCCGAGCAAGCGGCCAGCGGCGACGACTTCTTCGTCACCGGCGTGGGTTCGTCCACCACCTACCCCGACTACAAGCCCGCGCCCTTCATCGTGGCCAGCCAGGCGCGCGGCGTGGACATGGTGACGGTGGTCACCGAGGGCATCTTCAGCTACTGCAGCTTCAAGGTGAAGATCGACACCGACCGCTGGCTGGGCCCCGAGCAGGCCAACATCCGCTGCAAGGGCGAGGTGGTGGGCCACGTCACCACGGCCGAATACGGCTCGCAGATGCTGTCGCTGGGCGGCGTGCACCACCTCACCGGCGGCAGCAAGAAGGAGGGCCGCGTCACGGTGGAGGTGATGCAGGCGCTGGGCAACAAGCAGCCGGTGGACCTGAGCATCGACGGCGGCTCGCAGATCACCATCCAGGCCGGCCGGGCGCCCATCGTCAACGGCGTGGAGGAGCAGCGCATGCGCGTGGGCTGCGGCTCGGCCACCATCGGCATCTTTGCCAAGCAGTTCTGGGGGCAGTGCGACGAAGTGGTGGTGGTGGACGACCACATCACCGGCGTGCTCACCGAGCACCAGGCCGGCAAGTGCCTGGACATGAAGCCCTCGGGCCTGAAGATCCGCGGCCGCAAGTCCACGCCGGGGCGCTACTTCCAGGTGGCCAATCCTGGCACCGGCTGGGGCGGCACCGACATCGCCGAGCCGCTGTCCATCATCGAGGGCTGGGACGCGGCCGTCGCCTGGCCGGGCCTGCGCTTGTTGATGACGTCAACCACCGGCGAGCATGCTGCCTGGTTCGTGCTGGACGAGCAGCTGGTGCCGCAGCCCGCGCCCATGCCCGCCGAGGTGCAGCGCGTGGTCGAGCGCATCGGCGAGAACTGCGAACCCTCGATGACCTCGGTGATGTTCCTCGGCGGTGCCGGCGGCAGCCTGCGTGCCGGCGTGACGGAGAACCCGGTGCTGCTCACCCGCGCCATCAAGAACGCGCTGGTCAACGTGACCTGCGGCGGCGCGCCGGCCTATGTGTGGGCGGGCGGCGGCATCACGGTGATGGTGGACGTGATGCGCATGCCGGACAACAGCTTCGGCACCGTGCCCACGCCGGCCATCGTCGCGCCCATCGAGTTCAGCATGACGATGGACGACTACCAGCGGCTGGGCGGCCACATGGAGCCGGTGCGCAGCCTCGGCCAGGCGCTGCGGCAAGGTGCCTGGCACCATGACGGCGCACCCACCCGGCGTGCCGACGTACCGGCGCTGCAGGCCAACGGCTGGCCGCTGGGCACGCCGCCGCTGCTGGGCTGAGCACGCATGATGGAAGCACAGCGCCATGCCCTGCACGACGGCCGACGGCATTTCCAGCATGGGCCCATCGACCTGCTGATCAGTGCGGAAGGCGATGCCCCCGCCGTCAACGCGGCACACGAGGCCGCGTGGCGCCGCTTCAGTGGCGTGCTGGCCGAGCTGGTGGCCGAGCTGCCGCTGCTGCGCCGGCTGGTGCGCGCCGAGCCCTGCCCCATGAGCGGGCCGATCGCCCAGCGCATGTGGCGGGCCTGCGCTCCGCTCGGCACCGCCTTCATCACCCCCATGGCCGCCGTGGCCGGCTCGGTGGCGCAGGAGCTCATCGGCTTCTACCAACGGCCCGGCATCCGCCGCGCCTGGATCAACAACGGTGGCGACATCGCGCTGCACCTGGCGCCCGGCACCAGCGTGCGCGTGGGCCTGCTGGCCGACATCGCCGGCTTCGATCCGCACCAGGCCGGCGGCCTGCTGGACACCGACGCGCAGTTCACCGTGCGCGCCGAGATGCCGGTGCGCGGCGTGGCCACCAGCGGCTGGCGCGGCCGCAGCTTCTCGCTGGGCATCGCCGACAGCGTGACGGTGCTGGCCCGCACCGCGGCCCAGGCCGATGCGGCTGCGACCGTCATCGCCAATGCCGTGGACGTGGTGCATCCGGGCATCCTGCGCCGCCCAGCCTGCGAGCTGAAGGACGACAGCGACCTGGGCGGCATCGCCGTCACCGTGGACGTGCCGCCACTGCCGCCGGCCCTGGTGGAACAGGCGCTGCAGGCAGGTGTCGAACGGGCCCGTGCGCTGCAGGCGCAGGGGCTGGTACAGGCCGCCGTGCTGGCCTGCCAGGGGCGTTTTGCATGCGTGGACAATCCCGTAGCCGGCCGGCTGCTGGAAGCACCGTCCATTGGTTCAGTACTTGCTTAATGAAACGGTGATGGAAGCTGCGATGATTGAGATCCGACGCGTCTTCACGCAGGTGGAAGACATCCACCACGAGTTCGGGCCGGTGGCCGCGCAGCCACTGCGGCGGGGCGCCATCGGCGTGGTGCTCACCAACCCGTTCGCCGGCCGCTACGTGGCCGACATCCTGCCGATGATGGACGCGCTGCAGCCGCTGGGCATCCAGATGGCCGAGCAGCTGCGTGCCGCGATGGACGTGCCGGCCGAGCGCATCGAGGGTTATGGCAAGGGCGCCATCGTGGGCGCCGCCGGCGAGCTGGAGCACGGCGCGCTGTGGCACGTGCCGGGCGGCTATGCCATGCGCGAGCTGCTGGGCTGGAAGGGCGACCGCGCGGCCTATGCCGCCGGCAAGGGAGAGGACAAGTCCGGCCAGCCCGGCAACGCGCTGTCCATCGTGCCTTCCACCAAGAAGGTGGGCCCGCCCGGCGCCACGCTGGACGTGCCGCTGACCCACATCAACGCCAGCTACGTGCGCAGCCATTTCGACGCGCTGGAAGTGCGGGTGCCCGGCGCGCCGCTGCCCGACGAGCTGGTGTACATCCTGGCGATGAGCACCGGCCCGCGCGTGCATGCCCGGGTGGGCGGCCTGAAGGCAGCCGACATCGCGCAATGGAACGGCCTGCGCTGAAGCACGAAACCGACGAAGGACCCGACACATGACTGCCAAGATCCGCAAGATCGTCGTCCAGGTGGACGAGACCCGCATGGAGATGGGCCGCCCGGTGCAGCCGCCGGTGCGCAAGGCCCTGGCCATGGCCGTGATCGAGAACCCGTATGCCGGCCGCTATGCCGAGTCGCTGGACGAGCTGATCGCCATCGGCGAGGAGCTGGGCGGCCTGCTGGGCGGCAAGTGCGTGCAGGCCCTGGGCATCGCGCCCGGCCAGGCCCAGAGCTACGGCAAGGCCGCCATCGTGGGCGAGGCCGGCGAGCTGGAACATGCCGCGGCCATCCTGCACCCGAAGCTGGGCGCGCCGCTGCGTGCGGCCGTGGAAAAGGGCGCGGCGCTGGTGCCTTCCAGCAAGAAGCGCGGCGGCCTGGGCACCGCGATCGACGTGCCGCTGGGCCACAAGGACGCCGCCTACGTTCGCAGCCATTTCGACGCGATGGAGGCCCGCATCGGCGATGCGCCGCGTGCCAACGAGATCGTCGTGTGCGTCGTTGTCACCGACAGCGGGCGCCCGCTGCCGCGCATCGGCGGCCTGCAGCATGCCGAGGTGCAGGGCACCGACGGCCTGCGCTGAACCTCTACCGCATTCATCCCTGGAGCAATTCCGATGGCACTCGTCACCTTCACCCGCCGCCGCCTTGCACTGGCCGGCCTGGCCTTCACCACCCTGGCATGGGGCGCGGCGGCACAGGCCCAGGCCGTGATCAAGATCGGTGAGGTCAACAGCTACAAGGCCCAGCCCGCCTTCCTGGAGCCCTACAAGAAGGGCATGGAGCTGGCGGTGGAGGAGATCAACGCCGCCGGCGGCCTGCTGGGCAAGAAGGTGGAGCTGATCACCCGCGACGACAACGCCAGCCCCGGCGATGCGGTGCGTGCGGCGGAGGAGCTGATCTCGCGCGAGAAGGTGGACGTGCTGGCGGGCTCCTTCCTGTCCAACACCGGCCTGGCGCTGACCGACTTCGCCAAGCAGAAGAAGTTCTTCTACCTGGCCGGCGAGCCGCTGACCGACAAGATCGTCTGGCAGAACGGCAACCGCTATACCTTCCGCCTGCGCGCCTCCACCTACATGCAGTCGGCCATGCTGGTGCCGGAAGCCGCCAAGCTCAAGAAGAAGCGCTGGGCCATCGTCTACCCCAACTACGAATACGGCCAGTCGGCCATCGCCACCTTCAAGACGCTGCTGAAGGCTGCGCAGCCCGACGTGGAGTTCGTGGCCGAGCAGGCGCCGCCGCTGGGCAAGCTGGACGCGGGCAGCGTGGTGCAGGCGCTGGCCGATGCCAAGCCCGACGCCATCTTCAACGTGCTGTTCGGCGCCGACCTGACCAAGTTCGTGCGCGAGGGCAACACCCGCGGCCTGTTCCAGGGCCGCGAGGTGGTGAGCCTGCTGACCGGCGAGCCGGAGTACCTCGACCCGCTGAAGGACGAGACGCCCAACGGCTGGATCGTCACCGGCTACCCCTGGTACGGCATCCAGACGCCCGAGCACAAGGCCTTCTTCCTGGCCTACCACGGCAAGTACAAGGACTACCCGCGCCTGGGCTCGGTGGTGGGCTACAGCATGATCAAGTCGCTGGCCGAAGGCATCAAGAAGGCCAAGAGCACCGAGACCGAGAAGCTGATCACCGCCTTCCGCGGCCTGGAAGTCACCGGCCCGTTCGGCAAGTTCCACTACCGCGCCATCGACCAGCAGTCCACGCTGGGCGCCTACGTGGGCCGCACCAAGAACGACAACGGCAAGGGCGTGATGGTCGACTACACCTACCTCGACGGCGCCAAGTTCCAGCCCAGCGACGCCGAAGTAAAGAAGCTGCGCGCCGCCGACTGAATGCCGTGCACGGTGCGGGCCGCGCCCGCACCGGCCGCCCACCCGTCCGAGATGCCCTGCCGCTGCGCGATGCCTGCAGCGGTGGCGGGGCTGCCTGTCTGATCGCCGAGCACACCGCCATCCGCCATGGATCTCTCCGGCTTCATCGTCCAACTGCTCAACGGCCTGGCCGGCGCATCGTCGCTGTTCCTCGTCGGGGCCGGCCTGTCGCTGATCTTCGGCGTCACGCGCATCGTGAACTTCGCGCATGGCTCGTTCTTCATGCTCGGCATCTACATCGCCTACAGCCTGACCGACCGGCTGGGCAGCGCCTGGTTCTGGCCGGCGCTGCTGCTGGCCTCGCTGGCGGTGGGCCTGGTCGGCGCGCTGGTGGAGATGACGCTGCTGCGCCGCATCTACCGCGCGCCGGAGCTGTTCCAGCTGCTGGCCACCTTTGCGCTGGTGCTGGTGATCAAGGACGCGGCACTGTGGCTCTGGGGCCCTGAAGACCTGCTGGGCCCGCGCGCCCCGGGCCTCACCGGCTCCATCGACATCCTGGGCCGGCGCTTCCCCACCTACGACATCTTCCTGATCTTCATCGGCCCCATCGTGCTGGGCCTGCTGTGGCTGCTGCTCACCCGCACCCGCTTCGGCACGCTGGTTCGCGCCGCCACGCAGGACCGCGAGATGGTGGGTGCACTCGGCGTCAACCAGGCCTGGCTGTTCACCGCCGTGTTCGCGCTGGGCGCGATGCTGGCCGGCCTGGGCGGCGCACTGCAGATGCCACGCGAGCCGGCCAACCTGGGCCTGGACCTGCTGACCATCGGCGATGCGTTCGTGGTGGTGGTGGTGGGCGGCATGGGCTCCATTCCCGGCGCCTACGTGGCCGCGCTGATCATCGCGGAGATCAAGGCGCTGTGCATCGGCATCGGCAACGTGGAGCTGTTCGGCATCGCCTTCTCGTTCTCCAAGCTCACGCTGGTGGCCGAGTTCCTGGTGATGGCCGCGGTGCTGGTGGTGCGGCCCTGGGGCCTGTTCGGCCGGCCGCAGGGCACCAGCCGCAACAGCGCACCGCCGGAAGAGCCGCTGCGCCCGGCCGGCAACGGCCTGAAGATCGCCGGCGCCGTGCTGCTGCTGGCCCTGGTGGCCATGCCCGCGGCCACCGCCGATGCGCCCTACCTCACCGTGCTGGCCATCGACCTGCTGACGGCCGCGCTGTTCGCCGCCAGCCTGCACTTCATCATGGGCCCGGCCGGCATGCATTCGTTCGGCCATGCGGCGTACTTCGGCCTGGGCGCCTATGCGGCCGCGCTGCTGGTGCGCAACGCGGGGCTGCCGATGGAGCTGTCGCTGCTGCTGGCGCCGGTGGCCGCCGCCGTGGGCGCGCTGGTGTTCGGCTGGTTCTGCGTGCGGCTGTCGGGCGTGTACCTGGCGATGCTCACGCTGGCCTTCGCGCAGATCGTCTGGTCGGTCACCTTCCAGTGGGACGAGTTCACCGGCGGCAGCAACGGCATCACCGGCGTGTGGCCGGCCGAATGGCTGTCCGACAAGACGCACTACTACTTCCTCACGCTGGCGCTGGTCGCGCTGGCGGTGCTGGCGCTGCGGCGCATCCTGTTCTCGCCCTTCGGCTATGCGATGCGCGCGGGCCGCGATTCACCGCTGCGGGCCGATGCCATCGGCATCGACGTCAAGCGCATGCAGTGGGTGGCCTTCGTGGTGGCGGGCTTGTTCGCCGGGCTGGCGGGCGCGCTGTACGCCTTCAGCAAGGGCAGCATCTCGCCCGACGTGCTGGGCGTTGGCCGCTCGGTGGACGGCCTGGTGATGGTGCTGCTGGGCGGGCTGCAGACGCTGTCGGGCCCGCTGGTGGGCGCGGTCACCTTCACCTGGCTGCAGGACACCGTGGCCCGCAGCACCGACTACTGGCGCGCCCTGCTGGGCGGCATCATCCTGCTGCTGGTGCTGGCCTTTCCGCAGGGCATCGCCGGCTTCGTGCGGCAGCTGTTCGCCAACCGCAAGGAGGCTGCGTGATGAGCCTGTTGAACGTCACCAACCTGGGCAAGTCCTTCGGCGGCAACCGGGCCGTCGATGGCGTGAGCTTCTCGGTCGCCAAGGGCGAGCTGCTGGCGCTGATCGGCCCCAACGGCGCCGGCAAGTCGACCACCTTCAACATGGTCAACGGCCAGTTGAAGGCCGACACCGGCAGCATCCAGCTCGAAGGCCAGGAGCTGATCGGCCGCCGGCCGCGCGACATCTGGAAGATGGGCGTGGGCCGCACCTTCCAGATCGCCGAGACCTTCGGCTCGCTGACGGTGGTGGAGAACGTGCAGATGGCGCTGCTGTCCAGCGACGGCCGGCTGTTCTCGATGTTCCGCCGGGCCGCCGACCACAAGCGCGACGAGGCGATGGCCCTGCTGGCCCAGGTGGGCATGGCTGCGCAGGCCGACCGGCCGTGCAGCGTGCTGGCCTACGGCGACGTGAAGCGGGTGGAGCTGGCCATCGCGATGGCCAACACGCCCAAGCTGCTGCTGATGGACGAGCCCACCGCCGGCATGGCGCCGAAGGAGCGCAACGAGCTGATGGCGCTGACCAAGCAGCTGGTGATCGAGCGCGGCATCGCGGTGCTGTTCACCGAGCACAGCATGGACGTGGTGTTCGCCTACGCCGACCGCATGATCGTGCTGGCCCGCGGCCGGCTGATCGCCGAAGGCAAGCCGGCCGAGATCCGCGACCATCCCAAGGTGCAGGAGGTCTATTTCGGCACCGGAAAAACGTTTGAGAAGAAGACTCCGCAGGTGCCCGCATGACTGCCGCGACTTCCGCCAATCCCGCCGACCTGCTGCTGGACGCCAGCGGCCTCAACGCCTGGTACGGCGCCGCGCAGATCCTGTTCGACGTGGGCCTGCAGGTGCGACGCGGGGAGGTGGTGGCGCTGATGGGCCGCAACGGCGCCGGCAAGTCCACCACGCTCAAGACCCTGATGGGCCTGCTGGTCAAGCGGCGCGGCAACGTGCAGTTCATGGGCCTCGACATCAGCCGCGCGCAGCCGCATGAGATCGCCCGCGCGGGCCTGGGCTTCGTGCCCGAAGACCGGCGCGTGTTCAGCGACCTCACGGTGCTGGAGAACTTCGAGGTGGGCCGCCAGCCGCCGCGCCGCTGGCCCGATGGCAGCGACGCACCGCTGTGGACGGCCGAGCGGCTGTTCCAGCTGTTTCCCAACCTGGGCGAGATGCCCGACCGCCCCGGCGGCCGCATGAGCGGCGGCGAGCAGCAGATGCTGACCGTGGCGCGCACGCTCATGGGCAACCCCTTCCTGGTGCTGCTGGACGAGCCCTCGGAAGGCGTGGCGCCGGTGATCGTCGAGCAGATGGCGCACATGATCCTGGCGCTGAAGGCGCAGGGCGTGAGCATCCTGTTGTCGGAACAAAACATGCACTTCGCCGAACTGGTGTCCGACCGCGCCTATGTGCTCGAGAAGGGCCAGATGCGGTACACCGGCAGCATGGCCGACCTGGCCGCGAACGAGGAAGTGCGGCGGGCCTACCTGAGTGTGTGACCAACGGAGCGCAACCATGAGCCGACCTTCCGCCCTTCAACGCCGCAGCTTCCTGCTGCAATCCTCCGCCGCCCTGCTGGCCGCCGGCACCGCGCCCTGGGCGCTGGCGGCGGACGCGCTCAAGCCCGACGACAAGTCGGCGCTGATCGTGGTGGACGTTCAGAACTGCTTCGTGCCCGGCGGCACGCTGCCCGTGAAGGGCGGGGACGAGGTGGTGCCGGTGATCAACCGCATCGCCCCGGCCTTCGCCAACATCGTGGTGACGCAGGACTGGCACACGCCGGGCCATGCCTCGTTCGCCAGCAGCCATGGCGGCAAGAAGCCGTTCGAGACCACGGTGCTGAAGTACGGCAACCAGGTGCTGTGGCCCGACCACTGCGTGCAGGGCACTGAGGACGCGGCGCTGCACAAGGACCTGAAGCTGCCCACCGCGCAGCTCATCATCCGCAAGGGCTTCAACAAGGGCGTGGACAGTTATTCCGCCTTCGAGGAGGCCGACCGCAAGACCGTCACCGGCCTCGCCGGCTACCTGAAGGCCCGCGGCATCAAGACGGTGTACGTCACCGGCCTGGCGACGGACTTCTGCGTGGCCTGGACGGCGATGGACGCACGCAAGGCCGGCTTCAACGTCTACGTGATCGAGGACGCCACACGCGCCATCGACTTGAACGGCTCGCTGGAAGCGGCCTGGAAGCAGATGGCGGCCAAGGGCGTCAAGCGCATCCAGTCGTCGGACATCGCGGCGGCCTGACGCCCTCTCCTCCACCGTGACCGCTGCAGTACCCGCGCCGCCGATCGAGTTGCAGGTGAACGGCCAGCTGCGGGTGCTGCAGGTGCCGCCCGAGGCGCCGCTGCTGCAGGTGCTGCGCAATGACCTGCGGCTCAACGGCCCCAAGTACGGCTGCGGACTCGGCCAGTGCGGCGCCTGCGCGGTGCTGGTCGATGGCCAGGTGGCGCGCTCGTGCTGCATTCCGGCCGGTGGCATGCAGGGCCGCTCGGTCACCACGCTGGAAGGCCTGGGTACGCGCGCAGCGCCCCACTGGGTGCAGCAGGCCTTCATCGACACCCAGGCCGCGCAGTGCGGCTACTGCCTCAACGGCATGGTGATGGCCACGCTGGCGCTGTTGACGCACTGCGCGCAGCCCACCGAGGCGCAGATCCGCGAGGCGCTGGCGCACCACCTGTGCCGCTGCGGCACGCACATCGAGATCCTGTCGGCGGTGCGCCGCGCGGTGGTGCTGCGCGACCAGGCTGCGGCGAAGCCGCCCCACGCCGCATGACGCTGGCCCACCGCTCCCAGCACCTGGACCGCGCCGGCTTCCTGGCCGCCAGCGGCGTGCTGCTGGTGCTGCGCGAAGCGCCACCCGCGCCGCCGCCCAGCCCCGGCCAGCCGCCCGCGGTATCGGCCAACCCGGCCGAGGGCCCGGAGATCCTGCTGGCGCTGTGGGAGGACGGCAGCGCCACCGGCCTGCATGGCCATGTGGACTTGGGCACCGGCCTGCGCACCGCGCTCTCGCAGCTGGTGGCCGAGGAACTGGACCTGCCGCTGGCGGAGGTGACGATGGTGATGGGCCACACCTGCAGCGTGCCCAACCAGGGCGCCACGATCGCCAGCGCCAGCATCCAGGTGCACGGCCTGCCGCTGCGCCAGGCCGCGGCCCAGGCCCGGGCCTGGTTGCGGGAGCAGGGCGCCACGCCGGCCGATCTGCAGGGCCGCCAGGTGCGGCTGCTGCTCGACCCGGCGGCGGCCACGCTCAAGCCGCACGAGCAGCACCGCGTGATCGGCCAGCCGGTGCCCCGGGTGGACATCCCGGCCAAGGCCACGGGCGAGCTGATCTTCGTGCACGACATGCGCCTGCCCGGCATGCTGCACGGCCGCGTGGTGCGCCCGCCCTATGCCGGCGTGGATGCCGGCGACTTCGTCGGCCGCACGCTGCAGTCGGTGGACCGCGATTCCATCGGCCACCTGCCCGGCATCGTCGACCTGGTGGTCATCGGCGACTTCATCGGCATCGTGGCCGAGCGTGAAGACCAGGCCGAAGCCGCGATGCAGGCGCTGCAGGTGCAGTGGAAGCCCTGGCCCGGCCTGCAGGCGCTGCACGACGTGGAAAACGCGGTGCGCAGCAACCCCGCCACCCGCCGGCTGCTGCTGGAGAAGGGCGACGTGCAGACGGCCATCGCCGGCGCCGCCCAACCGATGCCGCGCAGCTACCTCTGGCCCTACCAGCTGCATGCGTCCATCGGGCCTTCGTGCGCGGTGGCCGACTGGCAGGACGGCAAGCTCACCGTGTGGGCCGGCACCCAGAACCCGCACGTGCTGCGCGCCGACCTTGCCAGGCTCACCGGCCTGGCCGATGTGCAGGTGGACGTGGTGCGCATGGAAGCCGCCGGCTGCTATGGCCGCAACGGCGCGGACGACGTGGCGGCCGATGCGGCCCTGCTCTCGCGTGCGGTGGGCCAGCCGGTGCGGGTGCAGCTCACGCGCGAGCAGGAGCATGCCTGGGAGCCCAAGGGCGCCGCGCAGCTCATGCAGATCGACGGCGGGCTGCAGGCCGACGGCTCGCCCGCGGCCTACGACTTCCAGACCAGCTACCCCAGCAACGGCGCGCCCACGCTGGCGCTGCTGCTTACCGGCACCGTGCCCGCCACGGCCACCGCCTACGAGATGGGCGACCGCACCGCGGTGCCGCCCTACGACTACGCGAACCTGCGCGTGGCCGCCAACGACATGGCGCCGATCCTGCGCGCCTCGTGGCTGCGCGGCGTCTCGGCGCTGCCCAACAGCTTCGCGCATGAGTCGTACATCGACGAACTGGCCACCGCGGCCGGCGTCGACCCGGTGGATTACCGGCTGCGCTGGCTGAAGGACGAGCGCGCGGCCGAGCTCGTGCGTGCCACCGCCGCCAAGGCCGGCTGGCGGCCGCACACCGCACCGCAGGGCCAGCCGGCGGTGGGCGACGTGCTCCGGGGCCAGGGCTTCGCGTATGCGCGCTACGTGCACAGCAAGTTCCCCGGCTTCGGCGCCGCCTGGGCCGCCTGGGTGGCCGACGTGGAAGTCAACCGCGTGACCGGCGAGGTGCATGTCAGGCGCGTGGTGGTGGGCCACGACGCGGGCCTGATGGTCAACCCCGCCGGCGTGCAGCACCAGGTGCACGGCAACGTGCTGCAGACCACCAGCCGTGCGCTGAAGGAGCAGGTGCGCACCGAGCCTTCGGGCCCGAACATCGGCGCGGTGGCCACGCGCGAATGGGGCAGTTACCCGATCCTCAGCTTCCGCGAGGTGCCGGTGGTGGAGGTGATGCTGATGCCGCGGCCCGGCGAGGCGCCGCTGGGCTCGGGCGAATCGGCTTCGGTGCCGGGCACGGCGGCCATCGCCAACGCGATCTTCGACGCCACCGGCGTGCGATTCCGCAACCCGCCGTTCACACCCGAGGTGGTGCGCGCGGCCCTGAATCCGCTGCCCGGGCCGCAGGAGGACGCTGGTGCGGCTGCCGCGCTGCCGCCCGCCGCCGAAGCGCCCGCCCTGCCCCGCCCCGCGCTGCCGCCCGATGCACCGCTGCCGCGCCGCCGCCGCGGCCTGTGGGCCACCGCGGGTGCGCTGCTGGCGGGGCTGGTGGGCCTGGGCGCGGCCGCCTTCGGCTGGCGCCCGGCCATCGCGCCGGTGGCGGCCGGCAGCAGCGCACTTGTCTATACAAGCCAGACGATCGAGCGCGGCCGGCTGCTGGCCGCCGCCGGCGACTGCGTCGTGTGCCACACCGCGCCCGGCGGCACGCCCAATGCCGGCGGGCGCGCGATGCAGACGCCCTTCGGCACCGTCTACAGCACCAACCTCACGCCCGATGCGGCCACCGGCATCGGCCAATGGTCGTTCAGCGCCTTCCAGCGTGCGATGCGCGAAGGCATCTCGCGCGATGGCCGCCACCTGTACCCGGCCTTCCCGTACACGTCGTTCACCAAGATGACCGACGACGACCTGACCGCGCTGTATGCCTACCTGATGGCGCAGCCGGCCGTGGCGCACCAGCCGCCGGCCACCAGGCTGGCCTTCCCCTTCAGCCTGCGGCCGCTGATGGCGCTGTGGAACGCGCTGTACCTGGTGCCGGGCCCGGCACAGCCCGAGCCCGCCCGCAGCGCCGAATGGAACCGCGGCGCCTACCTGGTCAACGGCGCCGGCCACTGCGGCGCCTGCCACACGCCGCGCAATGCCTTCGGGGCCGAGCGCATCGGCGCCGCCACGCTGTCAGGTGCCATGGTCGATGGCTGGGAAGCGCCGGCGCTCACCGCCCTGTCCACCGCGCCGCTGCCCTGGACCGAAGGCGACCTCTACGGCTACCTGCGCCGCGGCTACAGCCCCCGCCACGGCGTGGCCGGCGGCCCGATGGCGCCGGTGGTGCAGCAACTGCAGGCGCTGCCGGATGCCGACATCCGCGCGATGGCGGTGTACCTGGCCTCGTTCAACAAGGCGCAAGCCACGCCGCCCGCGGCCGCAGCCGCACTGGCGGTGCCGCTGCCCGACGCCCGCGCCCGCCTGTTTGAAGGCGCCTGCGGTGCCTGCCACCACGACACGCCGGTGCCCGGCCAGTTCGGCCTGGACCTGCCGCTGGCGCTGAACAGCAACCTGCACAGCGCCCGACCCGACAACCTGCTGCGCACCATCCTCGACGGCCTGCAGCACCCGCCCACGCGCGACGTGGGCTACATGCCCGCCTTTCGCCACGCGCTGGACGACCGGCAGATCGCCGACATCGCCGCCTACCTGCGCCAGCGCCACGCGCCCGACAAGCCGGCCTGGCCAGACCTGGCCTCCGACGTGGCCCGACTGCGCCAGCAGCCGGCGCACTGACACCGCATGCGCCGGCCGGCGCACCACCGCGGCACGGCACCGCTCTTGCATCGACGCCTTCAGCCGATGTAGTGCCCGCCACATTTTGGTTCGGTGCCTGCTACATCGACATGCACGGCGCAGCCGGCATCGGCAGCTGCGGCCATTGGTGTCACACGGTCCTTGAGGAGTTCGAAGTGATCGATCGTTCCAAGCACAACGCCCGCCGCCCCGCAACCAGCCTGGCCGCCACGGCCACCGTCGCCGCCAGCGCCCTGCTCGTCGCCGCTTGTGGCGGCGACGGCGGCAGCAACGACGAAGGGCCGACAGCCGCCACCTTCGCCGAGGCCTGCGCCGCGCTGGCTGGAGGCAGCGTCGGCAGCGGCGCGGTCGAGTCCGCGGTGTTCACGCCCGCCAGCACCGGCGCCATCACCGCCGCCTCGGTGCCCGACCACTGCCTGGTGCGCGGCGCGATGAACCGCCGCACCGGCATCGACGGTAAGCCCTATGCGCTGCAGTTCGAAGTGCGCCTGCCGATGCTGTGGAACTCGCGGCTGTACTACCAGGGCGGCAGCGGCGTGGACGGCACGCTGTTCACCGCCACCGGCAGCTACCCGGCCGGCGGCAACACCCGCAATGCACTGCTCGACGGCTATGCGGTGGTCACCACCGATTCGGGCCACATCGCCGAGACGGGCGTGGCCAACGGCGCCTTCCTGTTCGGTGCCGATCCGCAGGCGCGCGACGAGTACGGCGATGCGCAGCTGCCGCTGGTCACGGCCGCCGCCAAGACGGTGATCCAGCGCTTCTACGGCGCGGCGCCGGCGCGCTCGTACTTCGTCGGCTGCTCCAACGGCGGCCGGCAGGCGATGGTGGCGGCGCAGCGCCACCCCGATCTGTTCGACGGCATCGTGGCCGCGTCGCCCGGCTTCCGGCTCACGCAGGCGTCGATCCAGGGATCGATCTACCAGGCGCAGATCACCGCCGCCGTGGCGCCGCTGGGTGCCCATGGCCGGCCCGACATCACGCAGGGCCTGAGCAACGACGAGAAGGCCACCGTGCGCCAGCGCATCCTCGATGCCTGCGATGCGCAGGACGGCGTGGTGGACGGCATGGTCAGCAGGCTGAGCGCCTGCCGGCCCGACCCCGCCACCTGGGCCTGTGCCGCGGGCGAAACCGCCAACTGCCTGCCTGCCGCCAAGGCCGCCTACGTGGCGAAGATGTTCGCCGGCGCCTACACGCGCAGCGGCGAGCAGATCTACGCGCCCTGGCCGTTCGAGCCCGGCATGGCCGCGCAGTTCGGCAATCCGTTCTACACGATCTTCGCGGGCGAGGCCTCGCACATCTACACCACGCCGCCCACGCTCACGGCCGACCTGCTGGGCTACGGCCTGCAGGCCGACATGGACGCGGAGTACGCCAAGCTCTCGACGGTGGCCGCGCCCTTCACCCGCTCGGGCAATGCCTTCACCAATGCCGAATCGCCGGACATGGACCGCTTCAAAGCCCGCGGCGGCAAGATCCTGATGTTCAACGGCTCGGCCGACCTGGCCTTCTCCAACCACGACCTGGCGCGCTACTACACGCAGGTGCAGGCCCGCTACGGCGAGGCCGATGCGGCCGGCTTCGCGCGCGTGTTCCTGGTGCCCGGCATGGGCCACTGCAGCGGCGGCGCCTACGGCACCGACCAGTTCGATGCCTTCGGTGCCATGGTGCGCTGGGTGGAGAACGGCAGCGCGCCCGACGTGATGGTGTCCACCGCCCGCGCCGCGGCCGGCGTGGCCTGGCCGGGCCGCACCCGCCCGCTGTGCGCCTACCCCAAGGAGGCGGTCTACAACGGCAGCGGCAGCATCGAGGACGCCGCCAACTTCACCTGCCGCTAGCGGCACCCGGGGGCCGTCGCACGCCTGACATACACGCTGCCCACACTGCGACGCTCAACGCCTGCGCAGCCAGGCGCCAAGCACATCGCCAGGAGCAGTACATGGGACGTCCCCACACCAAGCCGCCGGCCCGCAAGGGTCCCAACCGCCGCGACTTCTTCAAGCAGTCCGGCGGCAGCACCGCCGCCCTGGCCGCCGCCACGCTGCTGCCGATGGGCAGCGCCCTGGCCGCCGATGCGGTGCCCGCGTTCCAGCACGGCGTGGCCAGCGGTGATCCGCTGTCCGACCGCGTGATCCTGTGGACCCGCGTGACGCCCAACGGCCCGCGCGGTGCGGTGCCGGTGCAGTGGGTGGTGGCCCGTGATCCCGGCCTTACGCAGGTGGTGCTGCGCGGCACCGCCAAGACCAACCCCGACCGCGACTACACCGTGAAGGTGGACGCCATCGGCCTGCAGCCGGGCACCACCTACTACTACCGCTTCAAGGCCGAGGGCACCGACTCGCCCATCGGCCGCACGCGCACGCTGCCGGTGGGTGCGGTGGACCGCCTGCGCATGGCCGTGGTGAGCTGCAGCAACCACGCCTACGGCTACTTCAACGCCTACCGCCAGATCGCAGCCCGCGCCGACCTGGACCTGGTGCTGCACCTGGGCGACTACCTGTACGAATACGGCACCAACCAGTACGGCACCGCCCGCCCCACCGAGCCGGCTACCGAGATCACCAGCCTGGCCGACTACCGCATGCGCCATGCGCAGTACAAGCGCGATGCCGACCTGCAGGCGCTGCACCGCCAGCATCCGATGATCGCCATCTGGGACGACCACGAGATCACCAACGACGCCTGGAAGGACGGCGCCCAGAACCACACCGAAGGCGCCGAGGGCGTGTGGAACGAGCGCGTGAACCGCGCACTGAAGGCCTACTTCGAGTGGATGCCCACGCGCGCGGTGGACACCACCGACCTGCGCAAGAACTGGCGCAGCTTCCGCTTCGGCAACCTGGCCGACGTGGTGATGCTGGAAGAGCGCCTGGCCGGCCGGGCGCAGCAGCTGCCTGCCGGCGGCCAGTTCACGCAGACCGGTGCCTTCACCGATGCCAGCCGCAGCCTGCTGGGCAGCGAGCAGGAAGCCTGGGTGGCCGACACGCTGCGCCGCTCCACCACGCAGTGGCGCTTCCTGGGCCAGGGCGTGATGTTCGCGCAGCTCAAGGGCGTGGGTGCAGCCAACGCGGCCGGCGGCGGCGCCTTCCTCAATGCCGACCAGTGGGACGGCTACCAGCCCGCCCGCAACCGCATCTACGACATCCTGAAGGGCAATGCCGCCACGCCGGGCGTGGGCAACGTGGTGGTGCTCACCGGCGACATCCACAGCTCCTGGGCGGCCGACCTGACGCAGGACCCGAACAACCCGGACCTGGCCAGCGGCGGCTACAACCCGGCCACCGGCGAAGGCTCGCGCGCGGTGGAGTTCGTCGGCACCTCGGTCACCTCGCCGGGCGTCAACGATCCGCAGGGCAGCACGGCCGCCTTCCTGCGCAGCCAGAACCCGCACTTCAAGTACATCGACCTCATGCGCCGCGGCTACATGCTGATCGACGCCACGCCGCAGCGCGTGGTGGGCGAATGGTGGTACGTGGACACGGTGGCCAGCATCAGCAACGTGCAGGTCTTCGGCACCGCCTTCGAGGTGCAGGCCGGCACCAACCACCTGGTGCCTTCGGCCCAGACCACGCCGCGCGCCAACCCGCCGCTGCTGGCCCCGTGAACACCTCTCTTGCAGGACACCCCATGACCACCGCCCTTCCTTTCGCCCTGCGCGCCGCCGTCGGCGTGCTGCTGGCCGCCGCCGGCCTGACCGCGCATGCCGCCGACTTCACCCTCAGCGGCAACATCACGAACCACAACGACGTGGTGCGCATCACCTTCGACGTGGCCGCCGGCGGCAGCGATGTCACGCTGTTCACCGACTCGTGGCAGGGCGGCCTCAACTTCGACCCGGCCGTCGTGCTGTGGTCGAAGACCGGCAACGACTGGACCCGGGTGACTGAGAACGACGATGCCGACCCCGCCATCGGCAACAGCGGCTACTTCGACGCCGGCCTGGCGCTGCCGCAGCCGGCCGCAGGCCGCTACATGCTCACGCTGGTGGCCAGCTCGAACGACGCCAACGGCGAGCTGCTGTCGCAGGGCTTCACCTACGACGCCGAGGCGCCCATCGCCATCGGCCAGTGGAACCAGCCCACCTACGACCCGAACGCCAACGACCAGAAGGGCAGCTTCTGGCGCGTCCAGTTCAGCGGCGTGCAGAACGTCAGCGCGGTGCCCGAGCCCTCCACCTGGCTGTTGATGGCACTCGGCGCAGCGGCGCTGGTGCCGGCGGCGCGTCGCCGCCGCTGAGCCACCGCGCTTAACATCGGTCGCCTTCCGTACAGGAGGGCTTCCGATGCCAACGTTCGTTTCCGCTGGCCTGATCGGCGCCGTCGTGCTGTGGGGCTTGCTGTACCCGGCATCCCTGGGCACCACCTTCGAGCAAGCGCTCGCCTTCATCACACGCAACTTCGGCTCGTTCTACCTGTGGGTGGTGCTGGCGCTGGTGGTGATGTGCGCCCTGCTGGCCTTCAGCCGCTACGGCTCGCTGAAGCTGGGGGCGGAGGACGACGAACCCGAGTTCTCGCTGGGCTCCTGGTTCTCGATGCTGTTCGCCGCGGGCATGGGCATCGGCCTGGTGTTCTGGGGCGTGGCCGAGCCCATCTCGCACTACGGCGCGCCGCCGCCGGGCATCCCCGCCAACACGCCCGAGGCGGCCAACGCGGCCATGCGCTACAGCTTCTTCCACTGGGGGCTGCACCCGTGGGCGGTGTACAGCGTCGTGGCGCTGGCCATCGCCTTCTTCCAGTTCCGCCGGCAGCAGCCGGCGCTGGTGAGTGCGGTGACTTCGTCGCTGCCCTACCCGCTGGTGAAGAAGCTGGCACCGCTGTTCGACAGCCTGGCCGTCATCGCCACTGCATTCGGCGTGGCGGCGTCGCTGGGCATCGGCGCGCTGCAGATCAACAGCGGGCTGGCCAAGGTGTTCGGGCTGCCGGTGTCCACCACCGCGCAGGTCGCCATCATCGTGGTCACCACGGCCATCTTCATCACGTCGGCCGTCAGCGGCGTGGCGCGGGGGCTCAAGTGGCTGTCCAACGCCAACCTGATGGTGGCGGCGCTGCTGGCGCTGGCCGTCTTCGTGCTGGGGCCCACGGTGGCCATCATCGACACGCTGACCAACACGCTGGGCGGCTACCTGAGCGAGTTCGTGCGCATGAGCCTGCGCATGACGCCCTTTCGCGACAGCAGCTGGGTGGCCGGCTGGACCATCTTCTATTGGGCCTGGTGGGTGTCGTGGGCGCCGTTCGTGGGCCTGTTCATCGCGCGCGTGTCCCGCGGGCGCACCATCCGCGAGTTCGTGATGGGCACGGTGCTGGCCCCCACGCTGGCCGCCATGCTGTGGTTCAGCATCTTCGGCGGCACCGCGCTCAACCTGGAGGTGATGCACGGCGCGCCCATCGCCGCGGCCGTCAAGGCCGATGTGTCCACCGCGCTGTTCGCGATGTTCGAACTGCTGCCGCTGGGCGGCGTGATGTCGCTGGTGGCCACGGTGCTGGTGGCGGTCTTCTTCGTCACCTCGGGCGATTCGGCCACGCTGGTGCTGGGCATGATGAGCCACCGCGGCGACCCGAACCCCTCCGCCCGCAGCAAGATCCTGTGGGGCCTGCTGATTGCCGGCATCGCAGTCAGCCTGCTGCTCAGCGGCGGGCTGAAGGCGGTGCAGACGGCCACCATCGTCTTCGCGCTGCCGTTCACCATCGTCATCCTGCTGATGGCGCTGGCGCTGTGGCGCGGCGTGCGCCTCGACTGGCACGAGGAAGACCGCCGTGAACGGGCACTGCGGCGCCGCCTGCGGGAGCTGGCCGCCGACCGCTGAGGGCCCGGCGGCTTGCGACGACAATGGGCCACGCGCGGCCGGGTGAGCCGCCGGAGAGACCCGAGTGCAACCGATCATCCACAGCCTGCTGGACAACGACCTCTACAAGTTCACCATGTGGCAGGCGATGCTGCATCGCCATCCGCAGACCCAGGCCGAGTACCGCTTCGTCTGCCGCCACGAGCCGGGGTATCCGCTGTCCGAGCTGGAGCAGGAGATCGGCGAGCAGCTGGACCACCTGTGCAGCCTGCGCTTCCGCCCCGACGAGCTGAAGTACCTGCGCGGCCTGCGCTACATCAAGACCGACTTCGTCGACTTCCTGCGCATCTTCCAGTTCCAGCGGGAGTTCATCCACGTGCGCATCTCTGGCGACACGCTGGAGATCATCGCCAACGGCCCGCAAGTGCACGTGATGGCCTTCGAGATCTACGTGCTGGCGATGGTCAACGAGCTGTACTTCCGCCGCTTCGATGCCGACAAGGCCCTGGCCTGCGGCCGCCAGCGGCTGCAGGACAAGCTGGAGCTGCTGGACCGCTTCGACCACGAGGCGCCGCGCACCCATCCGTTCGAGTTCTTCGACTTCGGCGTGCGCCGGCGCTACAGCGGCGCCTGGCAGCGCGAGGTGGTGGGCACGCTCAAGCGCGAGGCCTCGCGCTACTTCAAGGGCACCTCAAACGTGCTGCTGGCACGCGACCTCGACCTCATCCCCATCGGCACGATGGCGCACGAGTACCTGCAGACCTACCAGGCCCTGGGCGTGCGGCTGCGCGACTTCCAGAAGGCCGCGCTCGAGAGCTGGGTGCAGGAATACCGCGGCGACCTGGGCGTGGCGCTGACCGACGTGGTGGGCATGGACGCCTTCCTGGCCGACTTCGACCTGTACTTCGCCAAGCTGTTCGACGGCCTGCGCCACGATTCCGGCGACCCCATCGTGTGGGGCGAGAAGGCGCTGGCGCACTACGAGAAGCTGCGCATCAACGCGCACACCAAGCGGCTGACCTTCTCCGACGGGCTGGACATCCCGCGCGCGCTGGCGCTGTACCGCCACTTCGCCGACCGCACGCAGCTGGGCTTCGGCATCGGCACCAACCTCACCAACGACGTGGGCCTGAAGACGCTGCACATCGTCATGAAGCTCACCCACTGCAATGGCCAGCCGGTGGCCAAGCTGTCCGACAGCCCCGGCAAGACCATCTGCGACGACCACACCTTCCTGGCCTACCTGCGCCAGGTGTTCAACGTGCCGGTGGCCACGCCCTGAGCCGCCTTTTCTCCTCCAGACCGCCCAAGATGTCCGACGACCTGAAGACCCGATTCGAGCAAGCCGTTGCCGAAAGCAAGCAGTTGCCCGAGAAGCCCGACAACATGACGCTGCTGCGCATCTATGCGCTGTTCAAGCAGGCCAGCAGCGGCGACGTGCAGGGCGACCGCCCCGGCCTGTCCGACTTCGTCAACCGCGCCAAGTACGACGCCTGGCAATCGCTGTCCGGCACCTCGCCGGAGCAGGCGATGGGCGACTACATCGAGCTGATCGAGTCGCTGAAGTAGGCGGCGCGGCTCGGCCCCGTCACCTCATGCGGTGCTGGCCTTGGCCAGCAGCGCATCGATCTTGCGGGCGATCTCGGTCTCCACCGTGGCGCCCATCGCCTTGAACAGGAAGCCCAGCTCGGCCTGCAGGTCGAGCTTGTCGGCCCGCACCGCCAGCGTGCCCTGAATGCCGCTGCGCTCGAAGCGCACGGTGTCGCCCTCGTCCCCTTCCTCGGTGCTGAACTGCAGGCCGTACTTCTCCGTGGCCTGCGCCATCCATTGCTGCGCCAGCCGGCGCGCCTTGGGCAGGCCCAGTGCATGCGGGCGTTGGATGTGGATGTCGGGCTGACGGGCCATTCGGCTCTCCTTGGGGTCGGTCGTCGGTGCGGAAGAAGGTCAGGGCTCGGCCTGCAGCGCGGCACGGCGCTCGGCCATCGGAAGCGCGGCCAGGCGACGCACCTCGTCGTAGAAGCGCGGGAAGCTGCGGCCCTGCCGCTCATACAGGCGCAGGAACTGCGGCACGAGGTCGTTGTAGGCGCCCTGCACCGCCAGCGACGGATTGCCGGCGCGTGCAAACCAGGCGTCGTAGCCGGTGAACCCACCCCAGCGCTCGCGCTTGATCACCTCGTAGTCGGCCCGCAGGCGGGCCAGGCGTTCGGCCTTGGCCGCGCGCTTGTCGGCATCGGAGGCGGTGCTGGCATACAGCGCCTGCAGGTCTGCGCGCGCGGCCTGCGTCAGCGCACGGAAGTCGGTCCGGCGCTGGCCTTGGGCGGCATAGGCCTCGCGGGCGCCGGGGGCGGCATGCTCGTTCAGCCAGCGCTCGCTGCCGATGCGTTCCACCGCGGTGGCGAAGCTCTCGTTGAAGGCGGTGTCGTCGTCGGCATAGGCCACCTGGTGCGCCAGTTCATGGAACACCATGCGCGCCAGCTCGCCCTCGGGCCAGCCGATGAAGGTATTGAGCAGCGGGTCGCCGCCCAGCCACTCGCTCCAGCCCAGCGTGGAATAGGCGGGCACGCCGTACACCGTGGCCTCCCAGCCTTCGGCCTGCAGCTGCGCTGCCAGCGCATCGGCGGCGGCGCGGTCGTAGTAGCCCCGGTAGCCGATGCAGCCCACCACCGGGAAGCACCAGGTCTTCAGCTTGAGCGACAGCTCGGGCGTGGCCACCACGTTCCACACCGCCGCCGTGCGGCCCAGGTCGGTGTAGCTGCGGTAGCTGCGGTTGTCGGGCAGGTGCAGCTCGGCCACCGCGAAGTCGCGGATGCGCTGCGACAGCGCCAGCTGGCGGCGCAAGGCCTCGGGCGTGCTGCCATCGGCCAGCAGCTCCGGCACCGGCCGCGCACGTGCCAGCAGGTCCAGGTGGCCGCGTGCGGCCTGCGCGTAATAACCGGCCGTGCTGCAGCCGCCCAGGCCGAGGGCCGCCACGCACAGCGCAGCCACGCCGGCCCCGCCCCAGAACGCCATGCGCAGCCCGCGCCTCACGCCACCGCGGGTGCCACCGAGGTGGCCGGCGCATCGGCCGCCACCTGCACCAGGCAGTCGTAGAAGCTGGGCGCGCGGCCCAGGTCGGTGAGCTGCTGGTGGGTCAGCTCGTTGACGTTGGTGCCGTCCACGCCGAACTTGCGCCACCAGATGCCCAGGCCGTTGACCACGCCGGGCCGCGCCCGGGTGCTCACCTCGGCCTTGCAGCGGTAGCTGCCGCGGTCGTTGAACACCCGCACCAGCATGCCGGTGGCAATGCCGCGCGGTGCGGCATCGTCGGGGTGGATCTCGACCAGCGGCTCGCCCTCGATGCTGCGCAGGCTCTTCACGTTGACGAAGGTGGAATTGAGGAAATGCCGCGCTGGCGGCGAGATCATGGCCAGCGGGTATTGCGCGGCCAGGGCCGGCGTGCTCTCCGCGCATTCATGGTTGGGCAGGTGGTCGGCGCCGCGCGCATCGGCCTTGCCGCTGGGCGTGAGGAAGCCGCCTTCGGCGAACGGCGCGTCGGGCAGCGGCAGCTTCTGCCAGCCGTGGGCCTGCAGCGCCTCGTAGGCGATGCCGGGCTTCAGGGCCTGGCGGGCCAGGGCCTCGTCGGTATCGAAGAAGCAGGCGTCGTCGTAGCCCATGCGCGCGGCCAGCTCGCGGAAGATCTGCGTGTTGGGCTTGGCCTCGCCGCGCGGGCTGAGTGCCGGCTGGTTCAGCAGCACGTAGGTGTGGCCGTAGCTGGTGTGCAGGTCCAGGTGTTCCAGCTGCGTGGTGGCGGGCAGCACGTAGTCGGCATGGTCGGCGGTGTCGGTCATGAAGTGCTCGAGCACCACGGTGAACAGGTCTTCCCGCGCAAAGCCCTGCACCACCTTGCGCGACTCCGGCGCCACCGCCACCGGGTTGCTGTTGTAGACCACCACCGCCTCGATCTTCGGCCCGAAGGCTTCGCTGCCCTCGCGCAGCAGGTCGTCGCCAATGGTGCTCATGTTGATGGTGCGCGGCCGCCGGCCGGCCAGCAGGTCGGGCCGCTGCAGCGCCGCATGGTCGATCGCGCGCAGGAACCAGCTGGAGGCGCTGAGCAGCATGCCGCCCGACGGATGCCGCCAGGCGCCGGTCAGGCAGGGCAGCAGCGCCACCAGCCGCACCGCATTGCCGCCGCCGCGCACGCGCTGCATGCCGTAGTTCAGGCGGATGGCCGCGGGCTGCGTGGTGCCGTAATCGCGCGCCAGCTCGCGGATGTCGTCGGCCGGCACGCCGCACACCTGGGCCGCGCGCTCGGGCGGCCATTGCAGCGCACGCTCGCGCAGCTCGGGCCAGCCCTCGACATGGCGCTCGATGTAGTCGGCGTCCAGCCAGCCGCGGGTGATCAGCTCGTGCATCAGCGACAGCGCCAGCGCGCCGTCGGTGCCCGGCTTCAGCGCCAGGTGGCGATGGCACTTGTCGGCGGTTTCGCTGCGGCGCGGGTCGATGCACCACAGCTTGGCGCCGGCCCGCTTGGCCTGCTGGGCGAAGGTCCAGAAATGCAGGTTCGAAGCGATCGAATTGCTGCCCCAGATGACGATGAGCTTGCTGCCCGCGAACTGCTCCAGGTGCATGCCCAGCTTGCCGCCATAGGTGGCCTGCAGCCCGGCTGCGCCGGCACTGGCGCAAATGGTGCGGTCCAGCAGCGAGGCGCCCAGCTTGTGGAAGAAGCGTGCCGCCATTGCTTCACCCTGCAGCAGGCCCATGGTGCCGGCATAGCTGTAGGGCAGCACCGCCTGCGGGTTGCGTGCCGCGATGGCCTGCAGCCGCCGCGCGATGTCTCCCAGCGCCTCGTCCCAGCTCACGCGCTCGAACTGGCCGCTGCCCTTGGGGCCGCTGCGCTTCATCGGGTACAGCACGCGCTCCGGGTGTTCCACCCGCTCGGCATAGCGGGACACCTTGGTGCACAGCGCGCCGTGGGTGGGCGGGTGGTCCGGGTCGCCCTGGATGCGGATCACGCGGTCCTCGGCGACGGTCACCCGCATGGCGCAGGTGTCGGGGCAGTCGTGCGGGCAGGCAGCGCGCACGACCCGTTCAGCGATGGCGGTCGAGCTCATCGGGTCACTATGGCACAGCCGGCCACCGGGTGATGCCTGCGGCGTAAACTGGCCCGCTCCCTGCTTGGAAGCCTTTCATCATGCGGTTGATCGAATCCATCCTGGCAGACGCTGCCAGCATCGCCACGCTGCGGCGCGACATCCACGCCCATCCCGAGCTGTGTTTCGAAGAGGTGCGCACCTCCGACCTCATCGCCAAGGCGCTCACCGACTGGGGCATCGAGGTGCACCGCGGCCTGGGCACCACGGGCGTGGTCGGCATCGTGCGCAACGGCAGCTCGAAGCGCGCCGTGGGCATCCGGGCGGACATCGACGCCCTGCCCATCACCGAGCACAACCACTTCCCGCATGCCAGCAAGCACCCCGGGAAGATGCATGCCTGCGGCCACGACGGCCACACCGCCATGCTGCTGGCCGCGGCCAAGCACCTGAGCAAGCACCGCCACTTCGACGGCACGGTGTACCTGGTGTTCCAGCCGGCCGAAGAAGGCGGCGGCGGTGCGCGCGAGATGATCAAGGACGGCCTGTTCGACCTGTTCCCGATGGAAGCCATGTTCGGCGCCCACAACTGGCCGGGCCTGAAGGTGGGGCAGTTCGCGGTGAGCAGCGGGCCCATCTACGCGTCGAGCAACGAGTTCAAGATCACCGTGCACGGCAAGGGCGCGCACGGCGCCATGCCGCACCTGGGCACCGACCCCGTGCCGGCGGCCTGCCAGATGGTGCAGGCCTTCCAGACCATCATCAGCCGCAACAAGCGGCCGATCGACACCGGCGTGATCTCGGTGACCATGATCCACACCGGCGAGGCCACCAACGTGATCCCCGAGCACTGCGTGATGGAGGGCACCGTGCGCACCTTCACCACCGAGGTGCTGGACATGATCGAGCGCCGCATGAAGGAAGTGGCCGAGCACACGGCCGCGGCCTTCGAATGCACCGTCGACTTCGAGTTCGTGCGCAACTATCCGCCCACCATCAACCACGACGCCGAGACCGAGTTCGCCAAGGGCGTGCTGGCCGAGGTGGTGGGTGCCGACAACGTCGTGCCCTTCGAGCCCACGATGGGCGCCGAGGACTTCAGCTTCTTCCTGCAGAAGGTGCCGGGCTGCTACCTGATGGTGGGCAACGGCGAAGGCGCGCACCGCGAAGGCGGCCATGGCCTGGGCCCCTGCATGCTGCACAACCCCAGCTACGACTTCAACGACGACCTGATCCCGCTGGGCGCCACCGCCTGGGTGCGGATGGCCGAGCGCTGGCTGGCGCCGCGCTGAAAACAAGCTTCCTCCACTGCCTGAGTACCCGGCACCCATGACGTCCACCGCCCCCGAGATCGACGGCTTCTTCGCCACCACCTATGCCGAGGCGCGGCAGAAGTTCCTGGCCTCGGCGGAAGCCGCGGGGCTCGACGTGCAGAGCCATCCGCATCCGCTGGTGGGCCGCGACGGCGAGGCGCTGGCGATGGACGTGGCCCGCGCGGGCCCGGCCGATGCGGCGTCGCTGCTGATCGTCAGCAGCGCCTGCCACGGCATCGAAGGCTATTGCGGCTCGGGCGTGCAGAACGCGCTGCTGGCCGACACCGCCTTCCAGCGCCAGGCTGCCGAGGCCGGCGTGGCCGTGCTGTACATCCATGCGCTGAACCCCTGGGGCTTCTCGTGGAACCGGCGCACCACGCACGAGAACGTCGACCTCAACCGCAACTGGCACGACTTCAGCAAGCCGCTGCCCGACAACCCCGGCTACGACGAGCTGGCGCACTGGATCGTGCCCGACACCTGGCCGCCTTCGGCCGAGGCGCAGGCGGCGCTCACGGCCTATGCCGCGCGGCATGGCGAGCGTGCCCTGCAGGCCGCCATCTCCGGCGGCCAGTACACGCAGCCGCAGGGCATCTTCTACGGTGGCCGCAACCCCACCTGGAGCCAGCAGACGCTGCGCCACGTGCTGCAGGAGCAGGCCACGCGCTGCACGCGGCTGGGCTGGATCGACCTGCACACCGGCCTGGGCCCTTCGGGCCACGGCGAGCGCATCTTCGCCTGCCGCAACGACGCCGCCGCGCTGGCCCGCGCCCGCGCCTGGTGGGGCGACAGCGTCACCTCCATCTACGACGGCAGCAGCAGCTCCGCGCCGCTGGTCGGCCTGATGTGGAGCGCCGCCGACACCGAATGCGCGCAGGCCGAGTACACCGGCATCGCGCTGGAATACGGCACCGTGCCCCTGGGCGAGATGCTGGAAGCCCTGCGCGGCGCCCAATGGCTGGAGAACCGGCCCGAACTGGGCGACACGCCGCTGCGTCGCGAGATCGAGCAGCGCATGCGCGCGGCCTTCTATACCGAGACGCCGGAATGGAAGCAGCGCATCGTCGAGCAAGGCGTGGAGGCGGCTCGGCAGGCGGTGCAGGGGCTGTCCCCCGGCAAGTGATAGAAATGGCGCTCCGCCACCGACGACGCGCAGCGCCATGGACCTCTCCACCTTCATCAACGACGCCTGGGACGCCCACGGCGACGACGCCGACACCATCGCCCAGCAGCTGGCCGAGAAGCTGCCCGAAGTGCAGTCACCTGCCGAGGTGCCGGCCTTCGCCTCGCTGCTGGCGCATGTGTACGGCGAGCACCTGGGCCGCTGGCACGACGCGCTGGTGCTGCTGGGCCGGTTGCGCGGCGTGGCCGCGGAAGATGCGGTGGCGCTGGCCGCCGTGCAGCGGGCCGAACGCACGCTGCGCTGCGCCAGCGGCGACGGCGAAGCGCTGGACGACCTGATGGCCGGCGAACGCGCCGCGGTGCTCGCGGGCGCCGCCGCCATGCAGGTGGGCCGCGGCGACGCGGAAGCGGCCGCCAGCTCGCTGGATGCCGCGCTGGCCGTGGCCGCCGAAGGGCTGCCCGACGGCTCGCCCGCGCTGCGTGCGCTGGCCGTGGCCGGCAACAACATTGCCGCCGACCTGCAGGACCGCCCGCAACGCAGCGCAGCCGAGACCGCGCTGATGCTGCGCGCCGCCGAGACCGGCCTGGCCTACTGGACACGCGCCGGCGGCTGGCTGCAGGTGGAACGCGCCGAGCACCGCCTGAGCTGCTGCCGGCTGGCGGCCGGCGAGGCCGAGGCCGCTCTCGAAAGCGCCCGGCGCTGCCTGGCCGTCTGCACCGCCAACGACGCGCCAGCCTTCGAGCGCTTCTTCGCCCACGCGGTACAGGCCTTCGCACATCGCGCGCTGGGTGACGAAGCCTGCTTCGCGCAGGCGCGTGATGCCGCGCTGGCCTGCCATGCGCAGCTGGCGGTCGACGAACGGCCCTGGTGCGAGAAGGAACTGGCCGAGCTGCAGGCGGCCGCGCCGGCCTGACCGGCCTGGCTCAGGCCGCCGTCAGGCCTCTTCCTCCGCCACCACCTGCAGCGCCAGCGGTGCCGACTGGTGCAGCTCGGTCTGCACCGACAGCCTCAGCGGACGGCCCGGCTCCACCGTCTTGCGGAAGCGCACGTCCAGCGAATCACGCCCGCCTTCATGGGTGGGCACGCGGCGCGCCCATTGCTGCGCGCCGTCGACCAGCACCTTCATGCCGTGCCAGGCCTGGCCGCCGTCGCGGGCCTGCACCTGCAGGCTGCAGCTGATCTCGAAGGTGCGGGTGCGGGCGGCGTCGGGCGGGATGTCGAGCTTGAGGAGCCCGCGACCGCGGGTTTCGGCCACCCAGCGTTCGGGCGTGGTACGGCTTGATGGCGGCAGCATGCGGTGTCAGTGGGGTTTGCGGCGGTCGGTCTTGTCGTCGGCGGGCGGGCGGAAGGCGTCGGGCTTGTAGACGTTGCCCTCCCAGCGGCCGCGGCGCGCGGCGCGGCGTATCGCCTCCTCGGCCACGCGGGCGGCTTCCTTCGCGTCGGCGCCACGCACCGGCGGCGTCGGCCGGGTGCCGGCGCGGCCGCGCCGAAGCCGCTGCCAGGCAGCCTGCGCCGCCGCGTCGATGCGGTAGCGCAGGCGCGCACCGATCACCATGCGCAGCAGCAGCGCAATGCACACGGCCAGTACCGCACCGGCCAGCACCTGGGTCACGAGTTCCATGTCGCCCGCATGGTAGCGCCGCGCCCGGCTGCATGCCGGCGCGGGGGTCGTCAGTCCCGCGTGGGCGCCAGCCAACGCTCCAGCGTGCTGCCCAGCAGCTGCACGTTCACCGGCTTGGCCAGGTAGTCGTTCATGCCGGCGTCCAGGCAGCGCTCGCGGTCGGCGGGCGTGGCATGCGCGGTCAACGCGATGATGGGCGTGCGCTGGGCACGCGAACCCGCCTCGCCGGCGCGGATGCGCTGGGTGAGCTCGTAGCCGTCCATGCCGGGCATCTGGCAGTCCATCACCACCACGGCGAAATCGCGGGCGTCCAGCGCGCTCATGGCGCCGGTGGCATCGGAGGCCACGTCCACCTCGAAGCCCAGGTGTTCCAGGAAGCTGCGGGCCACCACCTGGTTGATCTCGTGGTCTTCCACCAGCAGCACGCGGCCGCGGCCGGCCGGCGGGGCGGCCTGCGGCGCCAGGCCGCCCGCTGCCCCGCCGCCGCCGCGGTGGGTGGCGTCCAGCGCACGGGCCAGGCCGGCATCGTCCACCGGACGCTGCAGCCGCGTGCCCGGGAAGGCGCCGAAGCTGGTGCCGCCGGCGGCAGCTTCGCTGCGCAGAATCATCAGCCGTTCCCACGGCACGGGCTGCGGATCGTCCAGCCCGTTGGGCGGCCAGCCGCCGGGCGGCTCGTCGTACAGCACCACATGCGGGGCTTGCGCGGCCAGGGTCTCCGGCTCGAAGGCCAGCTCCCGCCACGTCAGGGTGGACACCACCTCGTGCCCCAGGTGGCGCAGCCGGGCCTGCCAGGCCTGCTGGCTGGCCAGCGCGTCGCTGACCACACCCACGCGGCGCGCCGATGCGGCGTCCCGCAGCGGCCCGGGCGCGGTGGGTGCTTCCAGCGGCTGCAGCGGCAGATGCACGCGGAACAGCGCGCCGTGGCCTTCCTCGCTGTGCAGCACCACCTGGCCGCCCATGGCCTGCACCAACAGGTGCACCACCGCCAGCCCCAGGCCGATGCCGCCCTGGCGGCGCGCCAGGCTGGCGTCCGCCTGCACGAAGGGCGTGAACACGCTGGCATGCAGCGCCGGTGCGATGCCGATGCCCGTGTCGCTCACCTCGATCAGCACACCGCCTTCGGGCGCCGGCCGCGCGGCCAGCAGCACCTGGCCCACCGGCGTGAACTCCAGGGCGTTCTCCAGCAGGTGGCTGACCACCTGCCGCACCCGGGAAGGATCGGCCTGCACCCAGGCGGGCAGCGCGGGGTCGAGCAGGCATTCCAGCAGCAGGCGCTTGGCCTGTGCGCGGGGCCATACCTCGGCCACGGCGGCGTCGAGCAGGCCGCGCAGGGCCACCGGCTCGGCACGCAGCTGCGGCGGCTCGGCCTCCAGGCGGGTGAAGTCGAGCAGGCGGTCCACCAGGGTGAGCAGGCTGCCGGCCGAGCGCTGCATCATCTCCACGTAGCCGCGCTGGGTGGCGTCCAGCTGGGTGGCCGCCAACAGGTCGGCCATGCCGGTGATGCCGCTCATCGGCGTGCGGATCTCGTGGCCCAGGTGGGACAGGAATTCGGACTTGGCGCGACCTGCCGCCTCGCTCGCGGCCAGTGCGGCACGCAACGCGACTGCTTCCGGCTCCGCGGGCTGCACCGCCACGCGCGGTGCCGCCGGATGGTCGGGCGCAGCGGCGTCCGGCGTGGTGGAGGCGGCTGGCGGCCGGGCCCGGAAATGCCGCCACCACTGGTGCCAAGCGGGACGGTTCGAGGGCGCGGAGGGCGGCTGCTTCATGCTGACTGCGATGGTTGACCAAGCATAGCGCCCGCACCGGCCGGTTCCGGCCGCGGGCGGCCCCTCGGGTCGGCGTGCTTCAAGTCACGCGCGGCTTCACCCACACCCAGGCCACCACGCCGATCAGCATCATGCCCATCGACGTGAGCGCCAGGCCGATGGCCGAATGCATCACCAGCGGCGCGATGACGCCCGCCACCAGGCCGTTGGCCAGGCTGCCCACGCAGGCCTGCAGCGATGACGCCATGCCGCGCCGGTCGGGCGCCTGGTCCAGCACCAGCAGCGTGACCACCGGCACCATCAGCGCCCACCCGAAGGCGAAGATGCCGATGGGCAGCAGCGCCCAGGCCGGGTGCGGCGGCAGCAGCAGGTTCAGCACCACGTTGACCACCGACACCGCCAGCATGATGACGAAGCCGTTGCGGATCTGGTGCTTGGGCTTGATGCGCCCGGCCAGCCGGCCCGACAGCCAGGCGCCGGCCATGATCCCGCCGATGCTGATGCAGAAGAACCAGAAGAACTGCGTGGGCTGCAGGTGCAGCAGCTCGCCCAGGAACACCGGCGCCGACAGCACGTACAGGAACATGCCGTTGAACGGGATGCCGCTGGCCAGCGCCAGCGCCATGAAGCGCGGGCTGGCGCCCAGCTGCAGGTAGCCGGCCATCAGGTGGCGCGGATGGAAGCTCTGTCGCTGCGAAGGGTCCAGCGTCTCGGGCAGCAGCCGCCAGTTGATCAGCCACAGCGCCGCGCCCACCAGCACCAGGAACCAGAAGATGGCATGCCAGCCCAGGTGCACGAACAGGAGGCCGCCCACCATCGGCGCCACCGCAGGCGCCACGCCGAAGTAGATCGTCACCTGCGACATCACCCGCTGCGCCTCGGCCGGCGGGAACATGTCGCGGATGATGGCGCGCGACACCACCACGCCCGCCCCGCAGGAGATGCCCTGCAGCGCGCGGAACACCACCAGCCAGCCCACGCTCTGCGACAGCGCGCAGCCCAGCGACGCCAGCGTGAACAGCCCCATGCCCCACAGCACCACCGGCCGGCGGCCGAAGCTGTCGGCCAGCGCGCCGTGGAACAGGTTCATCAGCGCAAAGCCGAACAGGAAGGCCGACAGCGTCTGCTGCATGGCCGCCGGCGTGGCGCCCAGCGAGGCCTGGATGCCGGAGAACGCCGGCAGGTAGGTGTCGATCGAGAACGGACCGACGGTGCCCAGGCAGGCCAGCAGCACGGCCAGGGTCCAGCGGGGGCCGCGCCACAAGGTGGATGCGTGGGGATTCAAACAGCAGCTTCCGAAGTAAAAGTGTGAAGCAAGCCGATAGGCCGGATTCTGTGCGCGGCGTCGCCCTTGCAGGCGCCGCCGCGTGACCGCCATTCCTCTGGGCCGTGGGTCGCCCACACGGCTCGGTGCCACCTACCCGCACACTCCTCGGGCCGAATCAACGTGTGCCTATTTGGTGTTGCTGCGCGCAGAGATTGCCCGTTTCACCCGCCACGGCGCAAACCGCGGCGACTCGTCTCTGTTGCTCTGATCCTCACCTCGCGGTGGAGAGCCGTTAACTCCTGCGCTGCCCTGTGCAGTCCGGACCTTCCTCCAGTGCCGTGTTTCCACGATCGCACCAGCGGCGGTCTGGCTTGCTTCACCGTGCGATTATCGCGGCTACCGCGATCCCGTGATTTTTCCCGCAGAAGGAGACCGTCCATGCGCGCTGACAACGTCCTCGCCACCATCGGCAACACGCCGCACATCCGCATCAACCGCCTGTACGGCGCGGGCGCCAACGTGTGGATCAAGTCGGAGCGGGCCAACCCCGGCGGCTCCATCAAGGACCGCATCGCGTTGTCGATGGTGGAGGACGCCGAGGCGCGCGGCCTGCTGAAGGCCGGCGGCACCATCGTCGAGCCCACCTCGGGCAACACCGGCGTGGGCCTGGCGATGGTGGCGGCCGTCAAGGGCTACACCCTGGTGCTGGTGATGCCCGACAGCATGAGCGTGGAGCGCCGCCGGCTGATGCTGGCCTACGGCGCGCGCTTCGTGCTGACGCCGCGGGCCGAGGGCATGAAGGGCGCCATCGCCAAGGCGCAGGCCATCGTGGCCGAGACGCCCGGCGCCTGGATGCCGCAGCAGTTCGAGAACACCGCCAACATCGACGTGCATGTGCGCACCACCGCGCAGGAGATCCTGGCCGACTTTCCCGACGGCCTGGACGCGCTGATCACCGGCGTGGGCACCGGCGGCCACATCACCGGCTGCGCCCAGGTGCTGAAGGCGCAATGGCCGCAGCTGAAGGTGTTCGCGGTGGAGCCCACCGCCTCGCCGGTGATCAGCGGCGGCCAGCCGTCGCCGCACCCGATCCAGGGCATCGGCGCCGGCTTCGTGCCGAAGAACCTGCACACCGCGCTGCTGGACGGCGTGGTCCAGGTGGACGCCGAGGCCGCCCGCGAGATGGCCCGCCGCAGCGCCCGCGAGGAAGGCCTGCTGGTGGGCATCTCCAGCGGCGCCACGCTGCAGGCCATCGCGCAGAAGCTGCCCGAGCTGGGCGCCGGTGCCCGCGTGCTGGGCTTCAACTACGACACCGGCGAGCGCTACCTGTCGGTCGAAGGCTTCCTGCCCGCCGAGTGAAGCGCAACGTGGCAACGCCCTTGAAGTTGGCGGGCGCACCGCCCCCCGGAAACGAACATGCGCTGCCGCCCGGCACCCGGGTGGGCGGCGTGGTCATCGACTCGGTGCTGTCGGTCGGCGAATACGGCATCGTCTACCACGCGGTGGATCCGATGCTGCGCCGCGCGGTGGCGGTGAAGGAGTACTTCGCGCCGGGCTTCTGCCAGCGCGACGACGATGGACAGGTGAGCCCGCGCACCCCGGCCGACGCGGCCCGCTTCGCCACCGGCCGCCAGGCGTTCATCGAGGAAGCGCGGCTGCTGGCGCACCTGGACATTCCCGGGCTGCTGCCGGTGAGCGGCCTCTTCGAGGACCACGGCACCGTCTTCCGGCTGATGCCCTACGCCCCCGGCCGCACGCTGGCCGCCTGGCGGGCGATGTACTCCGACACCATGGACGAAGGCGGCCTGCGCCACCTGCTGGCGGACCTGATGGGCCCGCTGGAGGCGCTGCATGCGGCCAACCTGGTGCATGGCTACGTGCTGCCCGAGCAGGTCATCCTGGCCGAGGGCCGGCCTGCGCTGCTGCTGGGCTTCGGCACCGTGCGCCGTTCGCTGCAGGGCACGATGGATGCGGCCTACACGCCGGTGGAGCAGCTGCCTTCCGGCGGTCACCTACCGCGCGGCGCGTGGAGCGACGTGTATGCGCTGGCCGCGCTGGCGCGGTTCGCGATGTCGGCCCAGCCGGTGGCCGTCTCGGCCGACCCACCCACCGCGCATGCGCTGCGTACGCGTGCGCCGATGGGCCATGCCCTGTCGCATGCGCTGGAGCGGGCGCTGGCGCCGCTGCCCGGCGACCGGCCGCAGTCCGTCGCTGCGTTGCGCCAGGCCATGGGACTGCGGCCCAGCGGCGGCCTGGCCGCCGGCATGGTGGATGTGACGCTGCCGGGCGGCGAGCCCTTCGACGCCACCGCCACCCGGCCGTGGCCGCAGCCGTCCATCGGCGCGGTGCTGCGCTCGTCCAGCCTGCGCAGCGCGGTGGCCGAGCAGACCGCCACCGCCCCGGTGCGCAAGCCGCGCGCGCCGGCGCCGGCAACGTCACCGGCGCCCCATGCGGCGCCCCTGCCCACGCCGATGCCCTTGCCGGTGCGCGCCTCGTCCCACGAGGCTGCTTTGGAGCCCCTGCCCGACCTCGCCGCCCGCGCCTGGGAGGACCGGACGCCTGCGCCGCCTGCGGCCCCCACGCGCCCGGCCGCGCGGCCCTTCGAGGAAACGCTGCTGGAAGCCGATGAGGCCACCCCGGTTGCGGCCCGCCTGCCGCTGCCCGAACCGATGCCCGCGGTGCCTGTGGCGACCGAGCACCAACCCGAACGGACCGCGGAGCCTGCGCCGGTGGCACCGTCGGAGGCTCGGCAGGCGCCGCCTCAGCCCGTGCCTGAGCCGGTGCCCCTGCCGCTGCCCGCGAACGAGTCGGTGCCCGAAGCCGCCGAGCCGGCACCGACGTCGTCGATCGCATCGCCGCCGGAGCCGTCGCTCGAACCCGGCCAACCGCTGCAAGCCTCGCTCACCGCCGGCCCGCGCGAGCCGGCGTTCGATGCACCCGAGCTACCGCCGCTCGCGCCCGACGAGCCGGTGCACGATCCCATCCCGCAGTTCATGGCCACCGCCGCCGCGCAGGAGCTGCGTGAGCCGCCACTGCATGCGCCCACGGCCGCCCCCGCACCGGTGCCCGCTCCGCCGCCCGAGGTCACGTCGGCGCCCGCACCCGTGGCTTGGCCCGCACCGGTGCCCGACGCACCGACACCGGCTCCGATGCGGCTGCAGCCCATCGACTGGCCCGCCCCGCAGGCTGGGAGCGGCAAGCCGGCGGTGGAAGCCGACGAGGAGCCCATCGACGACGCGGTGCGGGCCGCCATCGCCGCGGCCATCGGCTCGCTGCCGCCGGCGCCGCCGCGGCGTGCGCCTGAAGGCGCCATGCAGGCGGAGGGCCCGGCCGGGCAGGCGCCGCAGCGCATCGAGCTGCCCGATTTCAGCGCCCTGTCGGTGGCCGAGCCGCCGGCCGACGCAGCCAGCCCGGCACCCGCCCGGGCGGGAGGCTGGACGCGCGGCCGCATGGTGGCCGCGGTGCTGGCGATGCTGGTGCTGCTGGTGGTGCTCGGCGCCCTGGCCTGGTCGGCCTGGAAGGACGCCACGCTGAACCTGGGCGGGCCCGGCGGCTGAACGTAGGCGCCGTGGCGCCCTTCAGCCGCTGACCGCGCCGGGGCTCAGTCGGCCAGCCGCCAGCGCAGCGTCTCGCCGCCGCGCAGCGGCTTCAGCACCGCATCACCGAACGGCACCGACTCGGGCACGGTCCACGCCTGCCGCTGCAGCGTGACGGTGCCGGTGTTGCGCGGCAGACCGTAGAAGTCGGCGCCATTGAAGCTGGTGAAGGCTTCCAGCTTGTCCAGCGCACCGGCGGCCTCGAACACCTCGGCATACAGCTCCAGCGCAGTCAGCGCGGTGTAGCAGCCCGCATGGCCGCCCGAGTGTTCCTTCAGGTGGGCCGCATGCGGCGCGCTGTCGGTGCCCAGGAAGAAGCGGTCGCTGCCGGAGGTGGCCACCTGCACCAGGGCCTGGCGGTGCTCCTCGCTCTTGAGCACCGGCAGGCAGTAGTAGTGCGGCCGCAGCCCGCCCATGAAGATGGCATTGCGGTTGAACAGCAGGTGCTGCGGCGTGATGGTGGCGCCGGTGTACCGGTCGGCCGCGGCCACGTACTGCGCGCCTTCGCGCGTGGTGAGGTGCTCGAACACCACCTTCAGCTCCGGCAGGTCGGCACGCAGCGGGCGCATCACGCGGTCGATGAACACGGCCTCGCGGTCGAACAGGTCGATGTCCGGATCGGTCACCTCGCCGTGGATCAGCAGCGGCATGCCCTCGCGCTGAAGGGCCTCCAGCGTCTTGTAGGTCTTGCGCAGGTCGGTCACGCCGGCATCGCTGTTGGTGGTGGCACCGGCCGGGTAGAGCTTGACCGCCACGACGCCGGCCTCCTTCGCGCGACGGATCTCGTCGGGCGGCAGCAGGTCGGTGAGGTACAGCGTCATCAACGGCTCGAAGGTGGAGCCGGCGGGGCGGGCCGCGAGGATGCGCTCGCGGTAGGCCACGGCCTGTGCAGCGGTGGTGATCGGCGGCCGCAGGTTGGGCATGATCACCGCGCGCTGGAACTGCGCCGCGCTGTGCGGCAGCACGGCCGCCAGGGCGGCGCCGTCGCGCACATGCAGGTGGAAATCGTCGGGCCGGACCAGCGTGACGTGGTCGGCGGAGGAGGCAGCGGGGGCGGAAGAGCTCATGCGGCGATTCTGCCCGGCCGCTGCCGGCTGCCGGTCAACGGCAGGTCAGTGCTGCAGGATCTTCGACAGGAAGTCCTTCGCCCGCGGCGAGCGTGCGTCGGGGTTGATGAAGAACTCGTTGCTCGGGCAGTCCTCGATGATCTTGCCGGCATCCATGAAGATGACGCGGTGGCTCACTTTCTTGGCGAAGCCCATCTCGTGCGTCACGCACATCATGGTCATGCCTTCGTGGGCCAGCTGCACCATCACGTCCAGCACCTCGCCCACCATCTCGGGGTCGAGCGCCGAGGTGGGCTCGTCGAACAGCATCACGATCGGGTCCATCGACAGCGCCCGGGCGATGGCCACGCGCTGCTGCTGGCCGCCGGACAGCTGGCCCGGGAACTTGTCCTTGTGCGCCGACAGGCCCACGCGGTCCAGCATCTTCAGGCCACGCTTCAGGCTCTCGTCCTTGTTACGGCCGAGCACCTTGATCTGCGCCAGCGTGAGGTTCTCGGTCACCGTCAGGTGCGGGAACAGCTCGAAGTGCTGGAACACCATGCCCACGCGGCTGCGCAGCTTGGGCAGGTCGGTCTTGGGGTCGCTGATGGAGGTGCCGTCGACCACGATGTCGCCCTTCTGGATCGGCTCCAGCGCATTCACCGTCTTGATCAGCGTGCTCTTGCCGGAGCCCGATGGGCCGCAGACCACCACCACTTCACCCTTCTTGATGGTGGTCGTGCAATCCGTGAGCACCTGGAAGCTGCCATACCACTTGCTGACGTTCTTGATATCGATCATGGGGAGCTTCCTGTCTCAACGAATGATGGCGATCTTCTTCTGCAGGCGGCGCACGAGCATCGACAAGCTGAAGCAAATGATGAAGTAGACGACGGCGGCGACCAGGTAGGTTTCCACCGGGCGATTGAAGTTCTTGCCCGCCACCTCGAAACCCTTGAGCAGGTCGTAGGCACCGATGGCATACACCAGCGACGTGTCCTGGAACAGGATGATGGTCTGCGTGAGCAGCACGGGCAGCATGTTGCGGAAGGCCTGCGGCAGCACGATGAGCTGCATGGTCTGCGAGTAGGTCATGCCCACCGCATAACCGGCATACACCTGGCCCTTCGGCACGCTCTGGATACCCGCGCGCATGATCTCCGAGTAATACGCCGCCTCGAACAGCGTGAAGGTGATCATCGCCGACACCTCGGCGCCCAGCGGCTGGCCGAGCAGCTTCGGGATCAGCAGGAAGAACCACAGGATCACCATCACCAGCGGAATCGACCGCATGGTGTTGACGTACGCGGCGGCCGGGATTTCGAGCCAGGGCTTGCCGGACAGGCGCATCAGCGCCAGCACCGTGCCCAGCACGATGCCGCCCACCATGGCGATGATGGTGAGCTGCAGCGAGAACAGCAGGCCCTTGAGCACGAAGCTCGACAGCACGCCCCAGCTGAGGAATGAGAAATCGAGCGCTCCCATCACTTGCCCCCGATCTGGCCGGGAATGCGCAGGCGCTTCTCGATCTGCTGTGCGACGCGGTTGATGGCAAACGCGGAAATGAAGTACAGGGCGGTCACGGGAATGAAGATCTCTTCAAAGCGCGAGGTTTCCTCCGACGCCTGCATCGCGAACATGGTCAGCTCGGCGATCGAGACCGCGAACGCGACCGACGAGTTCTTGACGATGTTCATCGATTCCGACGTGAGCGGCGGGATGACGATGCGGAAGGCCATCGGCAGCAGCACGTAGCGGTAGGTCTGCGGCAGCGTCAGGCCCACGGCCAGGCCGGCATAACGCTGGCCGCGCGGCAGGCTCTGGATGCCGGCCTTCACCTGCTCGGAAATACGCGCCGAGGTGAAGCAACCGAGCGCGAACACCACCAGCATGAAGCTGGGCACCTCGCGCAGCACCAGGAAGATGGAAGGCAGCACGTGGTACCAGAGGAAGATCTGGACCAGCAGCGGAATATTGCGAAACAGCTCCGTCCAGCTGTTGCCGATCGCCACGAGCAGCTTGCTCGGCGTCGTGCGGAAAATGCCCATCAGTGAACCGATGCCCAGCGCCAGCACCAAGGCCAGTACCGCGACGCTCAGCGTCCACCCCCATGCGGACAGCATCCAGTCGAGATAGGTTTCCCCACCGCCGGTGTCCTGCAGAAACAACTGCCAATCCCACGTGCCGCTCAAAGGCCGCCTCCTCAAGGTGTGTCGTCTGTGCCTGCACGCATGCAGGCAGCCGGCTTGTTGCAAGGCCCGGGCCTTCGTCGGGCCCGGGACCGTGCCGGCAGCGCCTTACTTCTTGGCGTACTCTTCCATCGGCTTGTCGTTCGGATTGGCCCAGGCGGCCTTGGTGGCTTCCGACAGCGGCAGGCCCACGCGCGTGTTGCTCGGCGGGATCGGCTGCATGAACCACTTGTCGTACAGCTTGGCCAGGTCGCCGCTCTTGATCATGCCCTTGATACTGTCGTTGACGGCCGTCTGGAAGGCGGTGTCACCCTTGCGCAGCATGCAGGCGATCGGCTCGACCGACAGCACTTCACCCACGATCTTGAAGTCGGCCGGGCTCTTGGCCTTGCTGATGTTGCCGGCCAGGATCTGGCCGTCCATCACGAAGGCGTCGGCACGGCCCGAGTCGAGCAGCAGGAAGGCGTCGGCGTGGTCCTTGCCGAACACTTCCTCGAAGTTCACGTTGGCGGCACGCTCATGCTTGCGCAGCGTCTGCACCGAAGTGGTGCCGGTGGTGGTGGCCACCTTCTTGCCCGCCAGCTGCTCGATGGAGTTGATGCCCGAGGCGGCCTTGACCGCGATGCGCACTTCTTCCACGTAGGTGGTCACGGCAAAGGCCACGTCCTTCTGGCGAGCGGCGTTGTTGGTGGTGGAGCCGCACTCCAGGTCCACGGTGCCGTTCTGCACCAGCGGCAGACGGTTCTGCGAGGTGACCGGCTGGTACTTGATGGCCAGCTTGGTGCCCAGCTGCTTGGACAGGTCGGCCACGATGCGCTCGGCCATCTCGGTATGGAAGCCGACGTACTTGCCGTCGCCCAAGGTGTATGCCAGTGCGCCCGACGACTCACGCGTGCCCAGGGTGATGGTGCCGCTGTCCTTGATCTTCTTCAGCGTATCGGTGGTTTGTGCGGTGGCAGCACTCGCCGCGACAGCAATGGCCACAGCGATCATCGATTTCTTCATGCCACAGGCTCCTTGGGAAATGGAAAGTAAAAACAACGCACGTTTCAAGCGCGGCGCCATTCTAGGAAGGCACCATCTAAGTAAAAGCCCGTAGGCTCCACCCTTGGCGAGGACCCGTACAGCAGGGTCCCGCGCCAACCCGAAGCGCTGGCTTGATGCAGCTTTCGGGCCAATCCCGTTGCCGGGCCGGGCGCGAATGTACGTTCGCAACACCTGCCCGCGCTAATTCCGATTCGGTGAACTTCCATGCACCAGCCGCATACCGCTGCGGCGGGTTTGCGGCTAGGCGGGCCGGCTGAGGAAGTCCCAGACTGCACGGGCCACCGGCTTGACATGCCGCGCGCTCTCCGGCCGCTCGCGATAGATGCGCACTTCCATCGTCAGCTCGTAGCCGGGCCCACCCGCCGCACTGACCAGCCTTCGCGACTTGAGTTCCTTGCGCACCGAGCTGGCGGGCAGGAAGGCCAGGCCGTGCCCCTCCAGCGCCATCGCCTTCAGGCCCTCGGCCATGTCCGTCTCGTAGATGGGCTCCAGCGGCGGCGGCTCGGGCGCGTGCTTGACGATCTGCTCGACCATGCGCGCCATGTACGCGCCGGAGGCATAGCTGAGGAACGGCACACGGTCGGCCGACAGCGGCGGCAGCCGGAACATCGGAAATCCGTCCGCATCGGCCTTGGCATAGGGCGCCAGCGTCTCCTGGCCCAGGCTCAGCATCTCGTAGCGCTCGGGCGGCAGCTGCAGCGGCTGCGAGGCATGGTGGTAGGCGATGAGCAGGTCGCAGGTGCCTTCGGTCAGGCGCAGCACCGCGTCATGCACGTTCAGGGCGATGAGCCGGCTCTTCAGCGCGCCGAAGCGCCGGCGCAGGTCCATCAGCCAGTGCGGGAAGAAATTGAAGGCCAGCGTGTGCGGCACCGCGAACTCGATCATGTCCTGCCCGCTGACGTGATGGCTGCGCATCATGTTGCGCGTAGCCTGCAGCGCACCCATGATCTCCAGCGACTGGGCATGGAAGGTCTCGCCGGCCGGCGTCAACCGCGTGGGGTAGGACGAGCGGTCCACCAGGTCGATGCCGGCCCAGGCCTCCAGCGCCTGGATGCGCCGCGAGAAGGCCGGCTGGGTGACATGCCGCAATTGCGCGGAACGGGAAAAGCTGCGCGTTTCCGCGAGCGTGATGAAGTCTTCCAGCCACTTTGTTTCCACGGCTGGGAGTGTAGGTCTGGGAAAAATGGCGCCGTGCTCGCAAACCCCACTCACAGTCCGGCCCGGCTGCTGATCCCTTGAACGGAGGGGGGGCCGTGTCAAAGTACCGCGGCACATCGTTGAGTACATTGCTGGGGTCGATGAACGGCAAGGTTCGTGCTTGCGTTCCTCACGAAAAAACACAAACCCCAGGATCAGGAGAGCCGCATGCTGCCTTTGTCGATGAACCGATGGACGGCCGCCGCCTTGTTGGCGTGCGCACCGTTGCTGGCTTCCGCCGTCACGCTCGATTTCGAGGTGCAGCAGGAAGGCCCCGCCGACTCCGACATCTACCAGCCACCCGGCTTCAGCATCTCCAACGGCTTCATCTTCATCGATGCCGACAGCACCGCCCCGGGCCGCTCGGGCACGGGCAACTTCGGCCGCGCCCCCAGCCGCTTCGGCGCGCTCACGCTCTACCGTGACGCCAGCGCCACCGACGGCGTGCGCATCGAAGTGGCGAAGGGCTTCCAGGGCAGCGTCACCTTCTCCTACTCCACCTTCGAGAGCACCGCCCGCGTCACGGTGCTGGACGCCAACAACCAGGTGCTGGCGCAATCGGGCAGCAACGCCGACCCGCTGCTGTCGCTCGACTCCGATCCCGCCCCGTTCAAGGGCAAGTTCAAGGACGAGGAAAGCGGCAGCTACAACAAGTGGGAAACCTACACGCTGAGCTTCCAGGGCGTGGCGCAGAGCCTGGTGTTCGACGGCGACGTGGGCAACCCGGCCGGTGGCAAGGTGGTGGGCCGGTTCTTCATCGACGACGTGGTGCTGTCGCCGGTGCCCGAGGCCTCCACCGTGGCCATGCTGCTGGCCGGGCTGGCCGGGGTGGGCGTGGCCACGCGGCGCCGCCGCGGCTGAATCGCGGCATGATCGTGGCGTTCCCCTTCCCGGTGCCGCCCGATCGATGTTCACCCGCTACGACATCACCCACACCACGCGCTACCGCTACAGCGCGCCCGTGACCTTCGGCGAGCACCGGGTGATGTTCCGCCCGCGTGACAGCCACGACCTGCGGGTGCTGGCCACCGACCTGGAAGTGAGCCCCGAGGCCGCGGTGCGCCTGATCCAGGACCCGCACTCCAACTCGGTGGCGCTGGTGCAGCCGCTGGAGCCGGCCACCGAGCTGAAGATCGTCTGCAAGTTCCGCATCGAGCATGCGCAGAGCCACAACCTGGAGCTGCCGCTGTCGCCCAGCGCGGAAATCTTTCCCTTCGCCTATGGCGTGGAGGAGCGCTTCGACCTGGAGCACTACCTGCGCCCCCACTACGACGATCCGCAGGGCGAGCTGACGCGCTGGGCGCGCCAGTTCCTGCGCACCGACGGGCCGACGCACACCCGGGAGCTGCTGGTGCACATGAACCAGCACATCCGCGACAACTTCGACTACAGCACGCGCGACGAGGAAGGCACGCAGACCCCGCTGCAGACGCTGGCGCTGGGCGGCGGCACCTGCCGCGATTTCGCGCTGCTGATGATGGAAGCCGCCCGCCGGCTGGGCATTGCCACGCGTTTCGTCTCGGGCTACCTCTACGACCCCGCGCTGGACACGGCCGCCGCGGCGGAGGCGCCCGCCCTGGCCGCGGAAGGGAGCCCGGCCACCGCCGCCGAGGCGCAGCCGACCGTGGGCGCCGGCAGCACGCATGCCTGGCTGCAGGCCTACCTGCCCGGCGCCGGCTGGCTGCCCTTCGACCCCACCAACAACCTGCTGGGCGGCAACCAGCTCATCCGTGTGGGCGTGGCGCGCGACCCGGGACAGGCCGCGCCGGTCACCGGCAGCTGGTACGGCGACCCGGAGGCCTACCTGGGCATGGACGTGGTGGTGGACGTGCGCCGGGTGCTGCCGCGGCGCTGAGCACCCGCGGCGCCGGGCGCGACCTTCAGGCCAGCGCCCACAGCGCATCCCGCTCCACCGCGGCCGCGTCGTCTCGCAGCTTCAGCAGGTGCGCGTTGAGCGAGCGCATGGCCACCGGATGCAACCGCGGCGGCACGTCGTCGTACACCGCCTTGAGCAGTTCATCGGCACTGGCCGGGCCCAGGCGGCGCAGCGCTTCCACCACCTTGGCCTCGCGCTTGAGCCGGTGGGCGACGATGGCCTCCATCGCCTGCCGCGGCTGCGCCATCAGGAAGCCGTGGCCCGGTGCCAGCCAGTCCAGCTCCAGCCCGGCGGCCAGTTCGCGCAGGGAGGCGATGTAGGCCCGCATGTCGCCATCGGGCGGGTTGATCACCACGGTGGACAGCTGCATCACATGGTCGCCGGTGAAGAGCGTCTTCTCTTCCTCCAGCAGGTAGCACAGGTGATTGCTGGCATGGCCGGGCGTGTGCACCACCTGCAGCGTGACGCCGTCGTCGATCTGCAGGCGCTCGCCGCCCTGCAACAGGCGGTCGGGCGCGAAGGTGGTGTCCTGCCACATCGGATGGCTGGCCACCCGGCCTGACACCGGCGCCTGGGTGGCCTGCTGGAGCGCTACGCAGGCGGGTGAATGGTCGGTGTGGGTGTGGGTCACCAGGATGTGCCGGATGGGGCCCGGCGCGGCGGCCAGCACCGCCTGCACATGGGCGGGCGACAGCGGGCCGGGATCGATCACCGCCCATTCATTGCGCGGGCCGCCGCCCACCAGGTAGGTGTTGGTGCCGGGGCCGGTCATCACGCTGCCGTTGTCGGCGGTGACGCGGATCACCCGCGGCGACAGCCGCACCGGCACGTCCACCTGGATCTCGTAGCAGGCCTGGCCGGTACCCTGCGGGTCCAGCCGGCCGAGCTCCGCCCAGGCGGGTTCGTCCGGCGTCACCGGCCGCTTGCCCTGGCGGCCGCTGCCCAGGCGTGGCTGGATCATCGGCACCTGGCGCGGCTGCCGCGCCCAGGCCAGGAAGGCGGCGGCGCTGGCATGCGGGGCGATCATCTCCAGCGTCTTCAACGTGGGCGTGAGCATCTTGTAGGCCGCGCGGTCGGCCAGCACGTCGGCCGGCCGCAGCCAGCGGTGCTCTACCGTCTCGGCCGCGTCCGGCACCGCGGTCTGCAGCGCCGGCGCGGCCGCGACGAAGAACCGGGTGTCGTAGCGCTTGGGGATGCCCACCGGCGTGAGCCAGTGCGCGCAATACACCAGCTCGTCCAGCGCCAGCGACAGGCCGTGCTCCGCACACAGCGCCGGCAGGCCGGCCTCGCCGCGGTGCAGCGGGCCGCGCCAGGCGTCCAGCTGCGACAGGCGCTGCGGCGCCACGGGCAGCCCGCCGGCCTCGCGCGCAAACAGCAGGCCGCACTCCTCGAAGCACTCGCGAACCGCGGCCACGTAGAAGGCCAGGCCACCGGACGCCAGGCCCAGCGTGGCATTGGCGGCGGCCTCGTCCACGCCGGTGCAGCAGCCTGCACTGGCATGGTCGGCCTCGTCCACCAGGCCGCCGGGAAAGACCCAGGCGCCGCTGTTCAGGTCGCCGCGCTCGGCCCGGCGCAGCAGCAGCACCTCCGGCCCGGCCGGGGATTCGCGCAGCACCACCAGCGTGGCGGAGGGGCGGGGCGGCCGGCCCTCGGGATCGGCGGCCAGGCGGTTCAGCGCATCGAACATGGTTTCTTCGGACAGCAGGAGCGGGCACCAATAATGCCCGACCCCCGCGAAAGGAGCGTCGATGAGCCTGTTGATGGTGCGCCATGGCGAGACCGCGCTGAACGTGGCGCGCGTGCTGCAGCCCGCCGACACCCCGCTGAGCGAAACCGGCCGGCGCCAGGCTGCGCTGCTGGCCGCCCGCGTCGCCGCGCTGCGGCCGGCGGGCATCGTCAGCAGCCCCCTGCCGCGTGCGCTGCAGACGGCCGAGGCCATCGCCGCGGCCACCGGCCTGCCCATTGAACGGATGGACGCGCTGCAGGAGCGCAACTTCGGTGACCTGCGCGGCCGCAGCTACGACGGCCTGGGCTTCGACGCGCTGCGCATGGACGAGGCCCCGCCCGGCGGTGAATCGGCCGCCGAGTTCAGCGCCCGCGTGACGGCGGCGCTGGCCGAGCTGGCCGCGCAGCAGGCCCGCCTGGACGGGCCGCTGGTCGTGGTCACCCATGGGCTGGTGCTGCGCGTGTGGCTGGACGGCGTGCTGCAGCTGCCCGAGGCGCTGGCGTTCAGCGGCCCGCTGGGCAACACCGCGCTGACGGTGTGCACCGCATTGCCGCCGCACAAGGTGGAGCTGGTGAACTGCACCGCCCACCTCGACGAACGCAGCGCCCACCAGGGCAGCAGCCTGGTGGGCGGCTGAGGCTCAGCCGCCGCCGGCCTGCAGGCGGGACAGCAGCGCCATGGCCGCCGCCGGCGCACGCTCCTTCGCGCCATTGATGAAGAAGATGAACACGTCCTGCGGCGTGCCGGCGGGCTGCAAAGTGGGCTCCACCCGCGGCAGGTCGGCATCGATGCGGCCTTCCGACCAGTGCCGCGCACAGTCGGCCCAGCGGTCCAGCACCGCGGGGCTGTAGCCGGTGTCGATCTCCGCATCCGCGCTCAGCAGCCGCGCATAGACGAAGTCGCCGGTCGGATCGGCGATCACCGGAAAGCGGTCGATGGCATCGGTGAACACCGTGGCCACCTTGAAGCGGCGGGCCAGGGCCACGTATTCCGGCACCGCGAAGCTCGGGTTGCGAACCTCCAGCACATGGCGCAGCGGCACCCCCGCCACCTGCGAAGGCAGCAGCGCCAGGAAGGCTTCCAGGTCCTGCGCGTCGAACACCTTGGTGGGTGCCAGCTGCCAGACGATGGGCCCGAGCTTGTCGCCGAGCTCGGCGATGCCGCTGCCCAGGAAGCGCTGCACCGATTCGCCCGCCTCGGCCAGCACCCGCTTCTGCGTGGCATAGCGCGACGCCTTGAGCGAGAACACGAAGCCTTCGGGCGCGCTGTCACGCCACTTGGCATAGGTGGCCGGCTTCTGTGCGCTGTAGTAGGTGCTGTTCACCTCGATGGCGGTGACGTGCTGCGCGGCGTATTCCAGCTCGCGTGCCTGCGGCCAGCCGGCGGGGTAGAAGTTGTCGCGCCAGGGCGCGAAGTTCCAGCCGCCGATTCCTACCCGTATGCGAGGGGTCATTTCAAGTTTTCCCTTCAAGTGGGGCTTGTAGGAAACCGACTACATCAGTTCCCCCATTCGACGGATGGCAAGCCATGCCGTCAGCAAGCACTATCACACCGGTTGCCAGGAGTAGGCCATGTCAAGCGAACAGGATTGGATCGAAGCAAGCGGGCGGCGTTGGGATTTCTCTCCCGCCCCCGTCGTGGCAGACGACGTGCCGGTGTCCGACCTGGACGTGGGCTACGAAGCTGCGCTGCCCGGACTGCAGGCCTTGTACGCCGACGCGGCCGAGGCCCGCGAACGCATACAACTGCTCGACCGCTGAGCATCTGAACCGGCGCGTGTCTGGCACGCGCCAAGGCGGTGCGCGGTGCGCAAGGCACGGCGCTTGCGATGGCAGGGTCACCAAACCTGGAGACCCTGACGATGGACCGCCGCTCACTCATCACCGCCGCCGGCACGCTGCTGCTGGCCGTCGCCCTGCCTGCTGCCGCGCAGAGCGCGCTCGACGACGTGATGGCCAAGAAGCTCATCACGATCGCGATTCCCACCGACTTTCCGCCCTACGGCTTCGTGGGCAACGACCTGAAGCCGCAGGGCCTGGACGTGGAGATGGCCGGCTACATCGCCAACAAGCTGGGCGTGAAGCTGGAGCTGGTGCCGGTGACCAGCGCCAACCGCATTCCGTACCTGCAGACGCGCAAGGCCGACCTCGTCATCTCCACGCTGGGCAAGAACCCGGAGCGCGAGAAGGTGATCGACTTCAGCGCCGCCTACTCGCCCTTCTTCCAGGCGGTGTTCGCGCCCAAGGCCAGCGTGATCAAGGCCGCCGGCGACCTGGCCGGCAAGAGCGTGGGCGTGACCCGCGGCGCGATGGAAGACATGGAGCTGAGCAAGATCGCCCCCGCCTCGGCCGACATCAAGCGCTTCGAGGACAACAACGCCACCGTGGCGGCCTTCGTCTCGGGCCAGGTGCAGGCCATTGCCACCGGCGCCTCGGTGGCCGGCAACATGATGGCGCGCAACCCCAACCTGGGCGCCGAATACAAGTTCGTGCTGAAGGACTCGCCCAACTTCATCGGCATTGCCAAGGGCGAGGACAAGCTGCGCGCCAAGGTCAACGAGATCATCGCCGGGGCCAAGGCCGCCGGTGACCTGGACGCCATGGCCAAGCGCTGGCTCGGCCGCCCCGCGGGCGACCTGCCGCTCTGAGCGCGGCGGCGGAAGCGTCATCCACACGCGCCACAATGGCCCGATGATCGAGCCCGCCCTCCCGTCTCCCGCGCAGTTCACCGATGCAGAAGCCGCCTTCCAGCATGCGAAGGCGTTGTACGACGCCGCCATCGCGCACCTGCGGCAGCATCTGAATGCGTTCCTGGCCGGCGAGGTGCCGGCCTCCCGCATCCGCGCGTGTTATCCCTTCGTGCGGGTGCAGGTGGACACGGTGCGCCGGGCGGATTCGCGGCTGTCCTACGGCTTCGTCTCGGGGCCCGGCGTGTTCGAGACCACGCTCACCCGGCCTGAGCTGTTTGCCGAGTACTACCGCGAGCAGTTTCACCTGCTGGTCCGCAACCACGGCGTGCCGCTGGAGGTGGGCGTCAGCACGCAGCCGATCCCGGTGCACTTCTCGTTCGCCGAGCACGACCATGTGGAAGGCACGTTGTCGCCCGCACGCCGGCTGCTGATGCGCGACCTGTTCGACCTGCCGAACCTCACCTCGATGGACGACGGCATCGCCAACGGCACCTACGAGGCGGCCTTCGGCGAGGCGCAGCCGCTGGCCCTCTTCACCGCGCCGCGGGTGGACTATTCGCTGCACCGGCTGCGCCACTACACCGGCACCGCGCCCGAGCACTTCCAGAACTTCGTGCTCTTCACCAACTACCAGTTCTACATCGACGAGTTCGTGCGGCTGGGCCACGAGGTGATGGCCAGCGAGATGGGCCAGGGCGACCTGCTGGACGGCCAGGCGGGTCATGCCGACCCGGCCGCCGGCGACGGCTACACGATGTTCGTCGAGCCGGGCAACGTCATCACCCGCCGCAGCGGCACCGCCCACCAGCCCGGCGACGAGCTGGGCGCCGTGCCGCCGCGGCTGCCGCAGATGCCGGCCTACCACCTGGTGCGGCCGGACCGCAGCGGCATCACGATGGTGAACATCGGCGTGGGTCCCTCCAACGCCAAGACCATCACCGACCACATCGCGGTTCTGCGCCCGCATGCCTGGGTGATGCTCGGCCACTGCGCCGGCCTGCGCACCACGCAGCAGCTGGGCGACTACGTGCTGGCCCACGGCTACGTGCGGGAAGACCACGTGCTGGACGAGGAACTGCCGCTGTGGGTGCCCATTCCGCCGCTGGCGGAGGTGCAGGTGGCGCTGGAGGCCGCGGTGGCCGACATCACGCAGCTCTCGGGCTACGAGTTGAAGGGCGTGATGCGCACCGGCACGGTGGCCACCACCGACAACCGCAACTGGGAGCTGCTGCCCTTCCACCACCAGCTCACCACGCCGGAGCGGCGCTTCAGCCAGAGCCGCGCCATCGCGCTGGACATGGAATCGGCCACCATCGCGGCCAACGGCTTCCGCTTCCGGGTGCCCTACGGCACGCTGCTGTGCGTGAGCGACAAGCCGCTGCACGGCGAGATCAAGCTGCCCGGCATGGCCAACCACTTCTACCGGGAGCGGGTGGACCAGCACCTGCGCATCGGCATGCGCGCCATCGAGCTGCTGCGCCAGCTGCGGCTGGACGAGCTGCACAGCCGCAAGCTGCGCAGCTTTGCCGAAGTGGCGTTCCAGTAAGGCTGCCGGCTGGCCTACTTCTGCTTGCGGTAGGTGTCGTCCATCGGCTTGCCGCGGTCGGTGTCCTGCAGGCCGCGCTCCAGGTCCCTGTGCGCCTGCTCGATGCGGGGTTGCGGCTCGGCGGCGGTGTCGGCCGATTCGTCCCGCTCGTTGGGTTGCTTCGGGTCGGGGCCGCCGGAGCGCTCCAGCGTGCGGCGGGTCTGGTCGTTGTCGTCGCGCTCGGCCTTGGGTTGGTCGCGCGGGTGCGTGCTGCTGTCCATCAGAACTGTCCTCGAAGGTAAACCGCCAACCCGCCGCGGCGTGGCTTCATTTGCAGGCGATAGCCTGAATCGAGCTGCATGCCGATCGCTCCGCGATCGAAACCCAGCCCCCGTGCATTGCTCGCACTCTTGAATTCCATGCCCACACGGGTGTTGTAGAACGCCGCCGGCGCGCCCGCCTCGCTGCCCGCCGTGCGCCACACCGCCGCGCTGGAGGCATCCGCGTACATCGTCGCGCGTGGCGCCAGGTCCAGCTGCACGCCCACGGTGACGGCCGGCGACGGATTGGCCAGCACCACGCCGTCGGCGGCGCGCTGTCCCACCGCGCCCACGCCGAGCCCCAGGCGGGCCTGGCCGCGGCCCATCCAGCGGCTGACGGTGACGCGGGACAGCGCGTCCATCACATGGCCCTGGGCATCGGCCACCGGATCGGCGGGCGACACGGTGCCCAGCGCGGCGTCGAGGGCCGGCGGCCCGCCTTCGCGCAGCGCCGGCGTGGCCGCGGTCACCCGGCCCAGCAGCGAAGCCATGGCCACCGACGAGGCGCCGCTGGCGCCCACGTCGTCCGCTGCCCGGCTGGCGGCCGGCAATGCCGTCAGCGCGGCCAGGGTGAACCACGCAGCTGGCGACGCCAGCGGGCGGCCCCACGGCGAACGGACAGCTTCCCTCCGGTTGGCAATGCGGGTCGGCATGTGCACCTCGACGCCCTTGACTCTAGACCTGCGTCCACCCTCGGACGCCCTGTGCAGATCGTCTGACATCCCACTTCCGACGGATGTCGGCGCCACGGGGCAAATCTTGTAGGACAAGCACCGTGGACCCGGTCACCGCGGCAGGCAGCGGCTGTCCGGCGCCTGCCATTTGCCCTGCTTGTGCGGTGCACGGCCTTCCCGTAGGCTGGCATCGCGGCCCGACCGCAAGGAGACTGCCCATGCCACGCCCATCCAACGGCACCCCCGGCCTGCCCTCCGCGACCGTCGATCCTGCCGCCTTGCGCACCATCGCCTTCGTCGGCCCGCAGGCCTGCGGCAAGACCAGCCTGGCCGAGGCCCTGCTGCACCGCGCCGGCATGCTCACCACGCCGGGCTCGCTGGAGCGTGGCAGCACCGTCAGCGACCACGATCCGCTGGAGCGGCGGATGCAGCATTCGCTGAACTCGTCGGCGCTGCACCTGGACCATGCCGGCGTGCGCATCCACCTGCTGGACACGCCTGGCTCGCCCGACCTGATCGGCCAGGCGCTGCCCGCGCTGGAGGCGGTGGAAACCGCGGCGGTGGTGATCAATGCCGCCGTGGGCATCGAGCCGATGGCGGTGCGCATGATGGCCTACGCCGCCGAGCGGCAGCTCGACCGGCTGGTGATCGTCAACCGCATCGACGCCGGCACCGACCTGCAGGCGCTGCTGGCGCAGATCCGCGAGGCCTTCGGCACCGAATGCCTGCCGCTGAACCTGCCCGCCGACGGCGGCAGCCGGGTGGTCGACTGCTTCTACAACCGCGAGGAAGGCGGCTGCGACTTCTCCAGCGTGGAAGCCGCCCACCGCGCGCTGGTGGAGCAGGTGGTGGAGGTGGACGGCGACTTCGTCGAGCGCTACCTGAACGACGGCGACGTCGATCCCGCGGAGCTGCACGCCCCGCTGGAACAGGCGCTGCGCGAGGGCCACCTGGTGCCGGTGTGCTTCGTCTCGGCCCGCAGCGGCGCGGGCGTGGCCGAGCTGCTGGACGTGATCGTCAAGCTGCTGCCCAACCCCACCGAGGGCAACCCGCCCGCCTTCCTGCGCGGCGAGGGCGAGGCGGCGCAGCCGCTGCAGGCCCGGCCGGACCCGGCGCTGCATGTGCTGGCCCATGTGTTCAAGGTGGCGGTGGACCCCTTCGTCGGCAAGCTGGGCGTGCTGCGCGTGCACCAGGGCACCATCACCAAGGACAGCCTGCTGTACGTGGGCGACGGCCGCAAGCCTTTCCGGGTGAACCACCTGTTCATGCTGCAGGGCAAGGAACACGTGGAGGTGCCGCAGGCAGTGCCCGGCGACATCGTGGCGGTGGCCAAGGTGGACGAGATCCACTTCGACGCCGTGCTGCACGACGCCGCGGAAGACGACCACATCCACCTCAAGCCGCTGCCCTTCCCGGTGCCGGTGCACGGCCTGGCCATCGAGCCCAGGCGCCCGGGCGACGAGCAGCGCATGTGGGAGATCCTCGCCAAGCTGGTGGACGAGGACCCGTGCCTGAAGGTGGAGCACGTGGCCCACACCAACGAGACGGTGGTGTACGGCCTGGGCGAGTTGCACCTGCGGGTGCTGCTGGACCGGCTGCGCGAGGTCTACAAGTTCGAGGCCGTGACGCGCCCGCCGCGCATCGCCTACCGCGAGACCGTCACCGCTGCGGCCGAAGGCCACCACCGCCACAAGAAGCAGAGCGGCGGCGCGGGCCAGTTCGGCGAGGTGTTCCTGCGGGTGGAGCCGCTGCCGCGCGGCGCGGGCTTCGAATTCGCGGACGAGGTCAAGGGCGGCGCCATACCCGGCCAGTTCATCCCCGCGGTGGAAAAAGGCGTGCGCGAGGTGCTGGCCCAGGGCGTGATCGCCGGCTACCCGGTGGTGGACGTGAAGGTGACGGTGTTCGACGGCAAGGCCCACAGCGTGGACAGCAAGGAAATCGCCTTCGCCACCGCTGGCCGCAAGGCCTTCATGGCCGCGGTGCGCGAGGCCCGGCCCATCGTGCTCGAGCCCATCGTCGACCTGGAGATCACCGCGCCCGAGGCGGCGCTGGGCGACATCACCGGCGACCTGTCGGCCCGCCGCGGGCTGATCAGCGGCACCCACCCGGGCGCGGCCGGGCAGTCGGTGGTCACCGGCCAGGCGCCGCTGTCGGAGCTGAGCGCCTACCAGTCACGCCTGAACGCCATGACCAGCGGCCAGGGCCGCTACACCCTGGCGCTGAGCCACTACGAGGCCGTGCCGCCCAACGCGCAGGCGCAGCTCACCGGCCAGTTCAAGGCGAGGGAAGAGGACTGACCGGCGGCACCGCCCGCGCCCTGTGCGCGCGCGCATGGCGCACCGCCAGCGGCATCAGCGCGGAGATGCCGAAGCACAGCCCGCTGAGCGAGGCCACCACCGCCGGAAACGGCACGCCCGCGTCGATCAGCACGCCGCCCAGCCCCGGCCCCGCGGCCGATGCGGTGACCAGCACCGACACCACCACCGCCCGGATGGCGCCCACGTGGCGCACGCCGAACAGCTCCGGCCACAACGCGCCCATCAGCGTCAGCGCGATGCCGTCCGTGATGCCGAACAGCACCATGAACACCGGCACCGCCCAGGCCGCCGGCACCAGGCCCAGCACCAGGCAGCCGGCGCCCAGCGGCAGCAGGTAGACCGGCAGCCACTGCGCCGCGGTGCCGCGGTCGATGCGCGGGCCGGTGATCAGCGACGACGTCACCGTCACCACCGCCAGCAGCGACAGCGAAGCCGCCATCGCCTGCAGCGACCAGCCGCGCACCTCGGCCAGGTGCGTCTGGTGGAAGAACACCAGCCCGGCGATGAAGGCCGGCGGCACCACGCCCAGCAGCGCCAACCAGAACAGCGGCGTGCGCAGCGCCTCGGCCCGCGTGCGGTCGGGCGCGGCGCGGCGGGCGGCGGCCACGTCGGCCGCGCGGGGCTGGCGCTCGCGGGCGGCCAGCCACGTCGCCAGCGGCCACACCGCCAGCAGCAGCAGCGCCACCACGGCGGCCCAGGCGCTGCGCCAGCCCACCACCGCCGCCAGCGCGACGAAGGCCGCCGGCAGCAGCGCCTGCCCGCCGTTGAAGCCCAGCGTGGCGATCGACACCGCCCGCCCGCGCTCGGCGGCGAACCAGCGGCCCAGCACGTTGAAGGCGGTCTGCGGCATGAGGCCCTGGCCAAACAGCCGCAGGCCGATCAGCGCCAGGAACACCGCCGCCCAGTGGGTGGACAGCGCCAGCGCCGCTGCGGCCAGCGCCAGCATCGGCACCACGCAGGCCACCACCCGGTGCGGCGCATGGCGGTCCAGCAGGCCGCCCAGGTGCGGCAGGGTGAAGGCGCTGATCAGCGTGGCCGCCATGTACAAGCCCGAGAAGGCGCTGTGCGACAGGCCGAGCTCGCGCCGCAAGTCGCCCACCGACATGGCGAGGAAGTAGGTCTGGCCGACGGCGCCGAAGAACAGCAGCAGGAAGCCGAGGGCCAACCAGCGCGCGTTCTCGCGCAGGAAGGCCAGAACGTTCATCGGGGCGCGGTCAGGGAGTGCGCGGCTTGACGAGCGCGGCGGCCTGCTTGGCGCGGTGGCGCGCCTGCTCCACGTCGGCGTCGTAGGCCAGCGCCACGCCCATGCGGCGCTTGGCGAAGCTCTCGGGCTTGCCGAACAGGCGCAGCTCGGTCTGCGGCACGCGAAGCGCCTCGTCCACGCCGTCGAACACGATGCCGGCGGCTTCCACGCCGCCGTAGACCACCGCACTGGCGCCCGGCGTGCGCAGCGTGGTGTCCACCGGCAGGCCGAGGATGGCGCGGGCATGCAGCTCGAATTCGTTCTGCTGCTGCGTGATCATGGTCACCATGCCCGTGTCGTGCGGGCGCGGGCTCACCTCGCTGAACCACACCTGGTCGCCCTGGACGAACAGCTCCACGCCGAACAACCCCTGGCCGCCCAGGTTGGCCGTCACCGCCTCGGCGATGCGGCGTGCTTCGGCCAGCGCAGCGGAGCTCATCGGGTGCGGCTGCCAGCTTTCCACGTAGTCGCCGCTGACCTGGATGTGGCCGATGGGGTCGCAGAAATGCGTGTGCACCTGGCCGTCGGCGCCCAGCGCACGCACCGTCAGCAGCGTGATCTCGTAATCAAAGCGGATGAAGCCTTCGACGATCACCCGCCCATGGCTCACGCGGCCGCCGGCCATCGCCACCTGCCAGGCGGCGGCGACGTCGGCCGGGCCTTCGAGCTTGCTCTGGCCCTTGCCCGAGCTGCTCATCACCGGCTTGACGACGCAGGGATAGCCAATGCCCCCGTCGATGGCGGCCTGCAGTTCCTCCTGCGAATCACAGAACTTGTACGCGCTGGTGGGCAAGCCCAGCGTCTCGGCGGCCAGGCGGCGGATGCCTTCGCGGTCCATCGTCAGGCGGGCGGCGCGGGCGGTGGGAATCACACGCACGCGGCCTTCGGCCTCCAGCGCTTCCAGCACCGGGGTGGCGATGGCCTCGATCTCGGGCACCACCAGCTGCGGCTGCTCGGCCTCGATCAGCGCACGCAGCTGCGCCGGGTCGCTCATCGCGATCGTGCGGGCATGGTGGGCCACCTGCTGGCCGGGCGCGTTGTCGTAGCGGTCGACGGCGATGGTCTCCACGCCCAGGCGCTGCAGCGCGATGAGCACCTCCTTGCCCAGCTCGCCGGAGCCGAGCAGCATCACTTTGGTGGCGTGGGGAGACAGCGGCGTGCCGAGGGTGACGGTCATGTCGGGAAAAGCGTGGTTGGGTTACAGCATCGCCAGCGGCTGCTTGCGCCGCGGCGGGGGAAACAGCAGGTCGAGCTGGGCCAGGTCGTCGGCGCTGAGCGTGATGCCGGCGGCCGCCAGGTTCTCATGCAGGTGCGCTTCACGCACCGCCTTCGGAATGGCGATGGTGCCCGGCTGGGCCATCAGCCAGGCCAGCGCCACCTGGGCCGGCGTGGCGGCATGGCGGGCGGCGATCTCGTCCAGCCCGGGCTGCTCGGCCAGCGCGCCCTGGTCGATCGGCGAATACGCCATCACCGGCATGCCGCGCTGGCGCTGCCAGGGCGCCACGTCGAATTCGATGCCGCGCTGGCTGAGCGAGTAATACACCTGGTTGGCCGCGCACTCGTCGCCGCCCGGCAGCGCGGCCAGCTCCAGCAGGTCGTCACGGTCGAAATTGCTCACGCCCCAGCGGCGGATCCAGCCGCGCTGCTGCAGCGCCTGGAAACCCGCCAGCGTCTCGGCCAGCGGCACGCCGCCGCGCCAGTGCAGCAGGTAGAGGTCGATGGTGTCGATGCCCATGCGCTTCAGGCTGCGCTCACACGCCGCCTGCACCCCGGCGCGGCTGGCGTTGTGCGGGTACACCTTGCTGACGAGGAAGACGTCCTGCCGCGTCACGGTGCCGGCGCGCAGCGCCTCGGCCAGCGCCTGGCCCACCACGGTCTCGGCACCGCCTTCGCCATACATCTCGGCGGTGTCGATCAGGCGGTATCCGATCTCCAGGGCGCGTCGCACGGCGGCCACCTCGGCCGGCTGCTGGCGCGCCTGTTCGCCCATCTTCCAGGTGCCCAGCCCGAGGGCGGGCAGCTTGTCGCCGGCCGGCAGCGTCACTTCACGCATCGCGATCCATCCGTACGGGGTTGAAGCAGGCCAGTGTAGGCCGCAGGTGCAGGTGAAGCCGCCTTTATCATCCCCGCATGTCCAACCGTCCCCGCGATGTCGCGCAGATCCGGCTCGACAACGCCCTGGTGCTGTTCGACGAGTTCGTGCGAGCCACCGTCAAGCACGCCGATGCCGCCACCCTGCGCGGCCTGGAGCGCCGTTTCGCCGAGCGCCTGCAGATCCAGCCCAGCTACTGGAGCCAGATCAAGAGCCGTTCACGCCAGATCGGCGACCGCCTGGCGCGGCAGTTCGAGCAGCTCTGCCACAAGCCGCCGCTGTGGATGGACCAGCCGCGCGACGCGCCGAGCGACGCGCCCGCACCCAGCCTGGCAGTCCATGCTGCCGCCCCGGCCGCCTCTGCGCCGGACGACACCCGCCTGCCGCGCGACGACGACGAACGCTTCATCGTCGGCCTGGTGCTCACCTATTACCGGCGCCATCCGCAGCGCGCCAGGGCAAGATTGCTTGATCTCCTGGGTGAAGTGCTGGTGCCTTCGCCGGCCGCCCCACCGCCGCCCGCCGTCAAGCGCGCAGCGCCCGACGATGCCCATGCGCTGTGGCTGAAGACCCAGACCGGCGTGGCGCCGCTCAAGCCGAAGAAGCGCTGAGCCGCGGCCGACGATGCCGGTGCGCAACGCACCCCTAAGCTTAGGGATGAAGACTCTTGCGCAAGATAATCGTTTGTTTATCATGCGCAGCAAGCCGGCTGCAGCGCATCGCGCAGCCGGCGAAACCTCATTCCCCACCTTGAACGACAGGAGCGACATGTCCAGCGCCTTGCTGCCCGAGCAGTCCGCCCCTGCGTTCCCTCGCCGCCCTGCCCGGGCGCGGCCGGTGTGCCGCCGACGCTGAAACGTCGGCGTTCCTCACCTGCCACGGCCCGGCTGCATCCCGCATCCGGGCCGTTTGCCTTTCCAGTCCGGCACTTGTCCGTCCGGCCACTTCAGGAGCCACCCCATGAAGATCACCCTCCATGTCCCACGCCCCCGCAATCCGCTGGCCCTGGCCGCCCGCGCCCGTCGGGCCGGCGCCCACCGCCCCGGCGCCGGGGCGATGCGCCAGCAAGGCCGCCGCGACCTGCGCCGCGACCTCGACCGCATGAAACCGCCCAGCCCATGAACTGACAGGGCGACCGGCACCGCCGCAGGCTGCGGCAGGCCGGCGCCGCCAAGGAGATTCACCATGTCGCAGCCCAGCCTGCACTGGCCGGCCCTGGAGGCCAGCCCATCCCTGTACCGACCCAGCCTGCCCTGCCGCCTGCTGGCGGCCGCGATGCTGCAGGCCAGCCGCCAGCTGGCCCGCGCCGCACGCGCCCTGACCCTGCCGCGGCCGCAGCGCCCGCGACCGATGGCGGATGCCCGCCTGGAGTTCTACGCCGAAGCCGGGGCGCCGGAAGGCGCGCTGTACCTCGACGGCCACCTGGTCGGGCACCTGCCCGGCGTGACGAGGCTGTGATGCGCGGCAGCTCCAACCAACGCGCCGTGTGGGTCACGGCCGCGGTGATGGCCGCATCGCTGCTGGCCGCCACCGTGATGGCGGCGGACGCCGGCGGGCCGTCCGCGGCCTGTCCGGCGGTGTCCGCCGCAGCGGGTAAGCCCGGGTGTGATGCCGACGGCAAATGCCGATTCCCCGGTCAGCTCCCTTGATCGCCCGGGGGGCGTTTGCCGTAGCCTCGTCGCCCATGCCGCCCCTGCTGGACAACCCCCTGCCCACCCTGGATGCCTGGGTGGCGCATTTCCGCGATGCCCCGGTGCCGGTGCTGGCCGACAGCGCCGACCAGATCGAGGCCTTTGCCGCCAATGAAGACGCGGTGGATGCCCACACCCTGGCCGAAGCACTCGGCGACGACCCCTTTCTCACCGTGCGGGTGCTGGCCCACGTGGGCCGCCACCACCGGCGCGACACCGGCATCGAGACGCTGACCGCCGCCCTGGTGCTGATGGGCGTGCCGCCGTTCTTCCGCACCTTCGGCCAGCTGCCGACGGTGGAAGACCGGCTGCAGGCCGTGCCCGGTGCGCTGGAAGGCCTGCGCCGGGTGCTCTCGCGCGCCCACCGCGCCGCGCGCTTCGCGCTCGGCTTCGCGGTGCAGCGCCTGGACCACGACGCCATGGTCATCCGCGAGGCCGCGCTGCTGCACGACCTGGCCGAGATGCTGCTTTGGTGCCATGCGCCGCGCCTGGCACTGGAGATCGCTCGCCGCCAGCAGGCCGACGGCACGCTGCGTTCGGCCATGGCGCAGCAGCAGGTGCTGGGCGTGGCGCTGTGCGAGGTACAGCAGGCGCTGATGAAGGCCTGGAGCCTGCCCGACCTGCTGCTGCAGCTCGATGCGGAGCACGGCGCCGACACGCCTTCCGTGCGCAACGTGCGGCTGGCGGTGCGGGTGGCGCGTCACTCGGCGCAGGGCTGGGCGAATGCCGCGCTGCCCGACGACCTGAGCGACATCGCGCAGCTGCTGCGGTTGAACAACGAATCGACCCTGGCCCTGCTGCACGAGATCGACGACTGACCGCCCGGGCGCTAGAGCGGCACGGCGGTCGTGGCCTTCACTCGGTCGAGCACGAAGCTGGTCTTGCAGTCCTGCACGCTCGGGTGCTTGAGCAGCGTGTCGGCGATGAAGCGGGCGTAGTGCGCCATGTCGGCCACCAGCACGCGCAGCAGGTAGTCCATCTCGCCGGTGAGCGACACGCACTCCACCACCTCGGGCCAGGCCTGCACCGCGGCGCGGAACAGGTCCATCGGGTTGCGCTTGGAGCTCTCGGACTGCTTTTCCAGCCGCACGTTCACGTAGGCCGTCAGGCCCAGGCCCACCGCTTCGGCGCGCACCAGCGCCACGTAGCCGGCGATCACGCCCGCTTCCTCCAGCCGCTTGACCCGCCGCAGCGCCGCCGAGGCCGACAGCCCCACCTCGGCCGCGAGTTCGTCATAGGTCATGCGGCCCTGGGCTTGCAGCGCGCGAAGAATGCGCCGATCCAGGCTGTCGAGCGCGTCTTCGGTCTTCATGGTCCTCTCCACGCAGGTTTCCTGCAAAAGCATAAGCCGCCCTGCGGTACTTTGCAGGAAGCTTGCGTGCACCGCCTCCTACAGTGGAAGCAGCCACACCGCAACGGAGACACGCCATGCAGTTCACTCCCTGGGACAACCCGATGGGCACCGACGGCTTCGAGTTCATCGAATACGCCGCGCCCGACCCGGCCGCGATGGGCCAGGTGTTCGAGCGCATGGGCTTCAAGCCGATCGCCAAACACCGCTACAAGAAGGTGACGCTGTACCGCCAGGGCGAGATCAACTTCATCCTGAACGCGGAGCCCGATTCCTTCGCCCAGCGCTTCGCGCGCCTGCACGGCCCCAGCGTGTGCGCCATCGCCTTCCGCGTGCAGGACGCCAAGGCCGCCTACGAGCGCGCCACCTCGCTGGGCGCCTGGGGCTTTGCCGACCAGGCCGGCCCGGGCCAGCTCAACATCCCGGCCATCAAGGGCATCGGCGATTCGCTGATCTACCTGGTGGACCGCTGGCGCGGCAAGAACGGTGCGAAGGAGGGCGACATCGGCAACATCGGCTTCTTCGACGTCGACTTCGAGCCGCTGCCCGGCGCCGAGCTGAACCCGGCGGGCCACGGCCTGCAGTACATCGACCACCTCACGCACAACGTGCACCGCGGCCGCATGAACGAATGGGCCGAGTTCTACGAGCGGCTGTTCAACTTCCGCGAGATCCGCTACTTCGACATCGAAGGCCAGGTGACGGGCGTCAAGAGCAAGGCGCTGACCAGCCCCTGCGGAAAGATCCGCATCCCCATCAACGAGGAGGGCAACGACACCCCGGGCCAGATCCAGGAGTACCTGGACCACTACCACGGCGAGGGCATCCAGCACATTGCCATGGGCGCGCGCGACCTGTACCAGACGGTGGATGCCCTGCGCGCCAGCGGCGTGAAGCTGCTGGACACGATCGACACCTACTACGAGCTGATCGACAAGCGCATCCCGGGCCACGGCGAGGACGTGGCCGAGCTGAAGAAGCGCAAGATCCTGGTGGACGGCAAGCCAGGCGAGCTGCTGCTGCAGATCTTCAGCGAGAACCAGCTCGGCCCCATCTTCTTCGAATTCATCCAGCGCAAGGGCGACCAGGGCTTCGGCGAAGGCAACTTCAAGGCGCTGTTCGAGAGCATCGAGCTCGACCAGATGCGCCGCGGCGTGCTCAAGACCGACAAGGCGGCGGTGTAAGCCGGCGCAGCACCTCGCCCAACACGGCGGGGTGGCCCAGCAGCTGCACATGCGCCATGCCAGGCACCAGCCGGTTGTCCGCACCCGGCAGCACGGCCGCGCTGACGGGGAACACCACGTTGTCGCAGTTGCTATGGAAGCAGGTGAAGCCGGCTGCCCAGGCCGGTCGTTCGGCGGCCTGCAGCTCAGCCAGCCAGGCGCTGCCCAGCCGCATCTGCCGCGCATTGGCCGCCCGGCCGAAGCGCGCCAGCCAGGTGCCACCGTGCGGCGTCGCGATGGTGACGATGCCGGCCGTGCACTCGGCCACCGGGTCGGCATGCAGCGCGGCGATCGAGCGCAGCCAGGCCCGCACGACCAGCCCGCCCATGCTGTGCGCCACCACCAGCGGCGGCCGGCCGGTGGCCTGCCGGGCCCGCTGCACCGCCTGCTGCAGCGCCGGCGCATGGTGCTCGACGGGCGCCCACGGCGGGCCCAGCGTCACCGCCACAAATGGATGGCCGGCGGCACGCAGGCGGCGCATCCACGGGTTCCACATCGCGCGGTTGCACATGAAGCCGTGCACCAGCACCACCGCCGTGCGGCCCTGTGCCCCGGCCTCCAGGTGGTCGGGCTCGGCCCGGCTGCGGAAAGGCTGGCGCCAGCCGAACACCGCCACGCCGCAGGCCACCTCGTGCCACCAGGCGCGTAACAGCGCGCCTGGCCGCGCGCGCGGCACCGCTTGGTCGCGGTGCAGGCGGCGCATCAGCCAGAACTCCAGCGCCAGCACCGGCGCATGCGGCAGCGCCAGCAGCAGGCTGCCCAGCAGCGCCACCACCGGCTGGCCGCGCGGCCACCACCAGGCATTCCACAGCACCAGCGCGGCCAGGATGGCCAGCACCAGCGCCTGCTGCAGCCGGGCGACTGTCATGGGGTTCGACAGCGGATAACTACCGTGGCAGGCCTGGCGCGCAAGGCCGAAGATCGTCTGCAATGGTTCAACTGCACCTCAAGGACGTTCACGCGTGACTGCCACCACGGTACCTCCGATCGACCGCCCCTGGCTGGCCCACTATCCGCCGGGCGTACCGGCCGAGATCGATGCCAGCGGCTACTCGTCGCTGGTCGATCTGCTGGAAGACTGCTTCCGACGCCATGCCACGCGCGATGCATCGATCTGCATGGATGCGCGCATGACCTACCGCGACCTGGACGAGACCTCCCAGGCGCTGGCCGGCTGGCTGCAGTCCCTGGGGCTGGAGCGCGGCACCCGGGTGGCGCTGATGATGCCCAACCTGCCGCAGTACATGGTGGCCATCGCCGCAGTGCTGCGCGCCGGTTATGTGGTGGTGAACGTGAATCCGCTCTACACCGCGCGCGAACTGGAGCACCAGCTCAAGGACTCCGGCGCGCAGGCCATCGTGGTGCTGGAGAACTTCGCCGCCACCCTGGAAGAAGTGATCCAGCGCACCGAGGTGCGCCATGTGCTGCTGGCCGCCATGGGCGACATGCTGGGCTTCTGGAAGGGCCGGCTGGTGAACTTTGCCGTGCGGCATGCCAAGCGCATGGTGCCGGAGTTCCGGCTGCCCGCCGACGAAGGCCACACCGTCACCCGCTTCAACGACGCGGTGGCCGCCGGCCAGCGCCTGCCGCTCAAGCGCCCCAGCCTGCAGCCCGACGACATCGCCTTCCTGCAGTACACCGGCGGCACCACCGGCGTGTCCAAGGGCGCGATGCTGCTGCACCGCAACGTGGTGGCCAACATCCTGCAGAGCGAGGCCTGGTTCGCGCCGGCGCTCACCTTCCTCGGCGACAAGCCGCTGACCATCGTCTGCGCGCTGCCGCTGTATCACATCTATGCGCTGACGGCCTGCAACTTCCTGGGCCTGCGGCTGGGCATGACCAACCTGCTGGTGCCCAACCCGCGCGACATCCCCGGCTTCATCGCCACGCTGCAGAAGCACAAGGTGCACATGTTCCCGGCGGTCAACACGCTGTTCAATGCGCTGATCAACCACCCGGACTTCGGCCGGCTCGACTTCTCCGAGCTGCAGATCTGCAACGGCGGCGGCATGGCGGTGCAGCAGGCCACGGCCCAGCAGTGGCATGCCATCACCGGCTGCTGGATCGTGGAGGGCTACGGCCTGTCGGAAACCTCGCCGGTGGCCACGGCCAACCGCATCGACATCCAGGGCTTCACCGGCAGCATCGGCCTGCCGATGCCGTCCACCGACATCGCCATCCGCGACGACGACGGCAACGACGTGCCGCTGGGCGCCGCGGGCGAGATCTGCATCCGCGGCCCGCAGGTGATGCCCGGCTACTGGCGCCGCCCCGACGAGACCGCCAAGGTGATGACGCCCGACGGCTTCTTCCGCTCCGGCGACATCGGCGTGATGGACGCCAACGGCGAGGTGCGCATCGTCGACCGCAAGAAGGACATGATCCTGGTCAGCGGCTTCAACGTGTACCCCACCGAGATCGAGCAGGTGGTGGGCCTGCACAACGCGGTGCTCGAATGCGCCGCAGTGGGCGTGCCGGACGACAAGTCCGGCGAGGCGGTGAAGCTGTTCGTGGTGCGCAAGGACGGCGTGGCGGTGGACGAGGAAGACCTCATGCGCTACTGCCGCGACAACTTCACCGGCTACAAGCGGCCGAAATACATCGAGTTCCGCGACGAGCTGCCCAAGACCAACGTCGGCAAGATCCTGCGCCGCGAACTGCGACGTGCGGCCTGAGCAGGCGGCGCCGGTGCCGGCGGCGTTCGCCGCACTCGGGCTGCAGGTGCTGGAGCGCGGCTGGCTGTCGGCCAACAACATCGTGTTCGAGGCGCGGCCCGGTTCGCCGTCGGCGGTGGTCGATACCGGCTACGTCAGCCATGCCGACCAGACGCTGGCGCTCGTCGACACGCTGTTGCCCGGCGGGCCGGCGCGAATCATCAACACCCACCTGCATGCCGACCACTGCGGCGGCAACGCGGCGCTGCTGGCCGGCGGGGCCGAAGCGTGCTGGGTGCCCGAGCCGCTGCTGCAGGCCGTCAACCAGTGGGACACCGGCGGCGCGCTGAGCTTCGACGCCATCGATCAGCGCTGCACCCGCTTCACCGCGCACCACGGCCTGGCCGACGGCCAGCGGCTGCGCCTGGGCGGCGCGGACTGGCAGGTGCATGCCGCGCCCGGCCACGACCCGGACGCGGTGATGCTGTTCGAGCCCACGCAGCGGGTGCTCATCTCCGGCGATGCGCTGTGGGAGCGGCGGGTGGCCATCGTCTTTCCCGAACTGGTGGGCGAGGACGGCATCGGCCCGGCGCGCCAGGCGCTGGACCGCATCGAGCAGCTGGCGCCGCGCATCGTCATCCCCGGTCACGGCGCGCCGTTCACCGGCGTGGCCGATGCGCTGGCCGCGAGCCGCGAGCGCCTGGCGCTGTTCGCCGGGCAGCCGCTGGCGCATCTGCGCTATGCACTGCGGGCGCTGGTGATGTTCAACCTGCTGGAGCACCGCCGCCGGCCGCGGGCCGACTTGTTGCGCTGGATGACGGTCACGCCGCTGCTGGCCGAGCTGGCGCGCCGGCTGCCGGAAGGCACCTCGCCCGACGACTTCGCGGCCGACAACCTCGACCGCCTGCTGCACGACCGCACGCTGGTGGCCGACGGTGCCGACGTGCGCCTGCCGTAGCCGGCCCTGCCGGCGTCGTCAGCCGCTGATGTTCAGCGGGATGGTGACGGGGCCATCGTTCAGCAGCCGCACCTGCATGTCGGCGCCGAACTCGCCCGCCTGCACCAGCGCATGCTGCGCCCGGGCGCTGGCCAGCACCGCCTCATAGAGCTGGCGACCCAGCGCCGGCGGCGCCGCGTTGGTGAAGCTCGGGCGGTTGCCGCCGCGGGTGTCGGCCGCCAGCGTGAACTGCGAGACGATCAGCAATCCGCCGCCAATGTCCTGCACGCTGCGGTTCATCTTGCCGGCATCGTCGCTGAAGATGCGCAGTTTCAGCAGCTTGGCCACCAGCTTGTCGGCCACCGAGGGCGTGTCGGCCGGCTCGGCGCACACCAGCACCAGCAGGCCGGGCCCAATGTGCCCGACCACCCGGCCATCGACCGTGACGGAGGCTTCGGCCACCCGCTGGATGACGGACAGCACCTGTGCGTCAGCCCAGCGTCACGCGGGCGAATTTGCGCTTGCCCACCTGCAGCACGTAGATGCCGGGCTCCACCCGCAGGCCCTTGTCGGACAGCACCGTGCCGTCGATGCGCACGCCGCCCTGCTCCACCATGCGCAGGGCTTCGCTGGTGGAAGGCACCAGGCCGGCCTGCTTGAGCAGCGCGCCGATGCCCAGCGGCCCGCCGGACAGCGACACCTCCGGAATCTCGTCCGGCACGCCGCCACGGGCGCGGTTCTGGAAGTCCTGCTCCGCCGCCTCGGCCGCCGCCGCACTGTGGAAGCGCGTGGTGATCTCCTTGGCCAGCAGCACCTTGGCGCCCTTCGGGTTGCGCCCGCCTTCCACCTCGGCCTTCAGCTTCGCGATCTCGGCCTCGGAGCGGAAACTCAGCAGGGTGAAGTACTTCCACATCAGCGTGTCGCTGATCGACAGCAACTTGGCGAACATGCTGTTCGCCGGCTCGGTGATGCCGATGTAGTTGTTCTTGCTCTTGCTCATCTTCTCGACCCCGTCGAGGCCTTCCAGCAAGGGCATGGTGAGCACGCACTGCGGCTCCTGGCCGTATTCCTGCTGCAGATGGCGGCCCACCAGCAGGTTGAACTTCTGGTCGGTGCCACCCAGTTCGAGGTCGCTCTTCAGCGCCACCGAGTCGTAGCCCTGCATCAGCGGGTACAGGAACTCGTGCACGCTGATCGGCGTGTTGGCGCTGTACCGCTTCTGGAAGTCGTCGCGCTCCATCATGCGGGCCACCGTGTAGCGTGCGGCCAGCTGGATCATGCCGCGCGCGCCCAGCGCGTCGCTCCATTCGGAGTTGTAGCGGATCTCGGTGCGCGCCGGGTCCAGCACCAGGCTGGCCTGCTGGTAGTAGGTCTGCGCGTTCGACTCGATTTGCTCCTTGGTCAGCGGCGGCCGGGTGGCGTTGCGGCCAGAGGGGTCGCCGATCATCGAGGTGAAGTCGCCGATCAGGAAGATCACCTGATGCCCCAGGTCCTGCAGCTGGCGCATCTTGTTCAGCACCACGGTGTGGCCGATGTGGATGTCCGGCGCCGTGGGGTCCAGCCCCAGCTTGATGCGCAGCGGCGTGCCGGTGGCCTCCGACCGTTGCAGCTTCTTGAGCCACTCGGCCTCGGGCAGCAATTCGTCGCAACCGCGCTTGCTGACGGCGAGCGCCTCCAGAACGCGGTCGGAAGTCACGGCGTCATTCACATTTCTTGACATGGAGGGCTTGTAAATCCGGTGGTCCGGCCTACTCGAACGGGGGGGTGGGCCGATATACTTGTAGGACAACGAGAACACGTCCCTATCGACGGCGTCCGACTCTTGATCTCGCTTCAATTCTAGCGAGGCCCTTCGGACGCTTTTTTCCGACCCCGTGGCCCGGCTGATCGTGCCGGCGCTACACGAATCTCGGGGCCCGTCGTCCCGCCAACTCAAATTGGAACAATTGGGAACGCTGGCGCGTGTCGGTACCGCCGTTGAAAATTTCACAAGACGACATCCCCGCGGCATCACTGCCGCCGTCGTCACTTTCCTGGCCGGGGTCTCGGCCACCGCATTCGGCATCGCCCCGATGGCGCCCGACGCGTCGGACCTGCCGCAGCGCATCGTCAGCGAACAGGTGCTGCACGAGCCGCTGGACAGCCAGCTGGAAGCCCTCGCCGCGCAAGGACTGGAGCTCAGCCGCAGCGACCTCACACGCGGCAGCGACACCGCCGACAGCCTGCTCAAGCGGCTGGGCGTGAGCGATGCGTCCGCGGCCGGCTTCCTGCGCCGCGACCCGGTGGCCCGCCGCCTGCTAGAAGGCCGGCCGGGCAAGATGGTGCAGGTGGTGGCCGACGCCGATGGCCAGCTGGTGAGCCTGGTGGCCCGTTATCCGGCCGAAACCACGGACAACACCGCTAGCCACTTCACCCGCCTGAGCATCCAGCGTGACGGCAGCGGCCTGCGCAGCAGCGTGGCCGTGGCGCCGCTGCAATCGCAGGTGCGGCTGGCCAGCGGCACGATCCAGAGCTCGTTCTTCGCCGCCAGCGACGAAGCGCAGATCCCCGACGCGATCGCTGCCCAGATGGCGGAGATGTTTGCCGCCGACATCGACTTCCACCGCGAACTGCGCAAGGGCGACACCTTCAGCATCGTCTACGAAGCGCTCACCGCCGACGGCGAGCCGATCACCTGGAACCAGGGCACCGGCCGAGTGCTGGCCGCCGAGTTCGTCAATGGCGGCAAGGCGTACCAGTCGCTGTGGTACCGCGACGCCTCCGGCCGCGGCGCCTACTTCGGCTTCGATGGCCAGAGCAAGCGCCGCACCTTCCTGGCCAGCCCGATGGAGTTCTCGCGCGTCACCTCCGGTTTCGCGATGCGCTTCCATCCCATCATGCAGACCTGGCGCGCCCACCGCGGCGTGGACTACGGCGCACCCACCGGCACCCCGGTGCGCACCGTGGCCGATGGCGTGGTCACCTTTGCCGGCGTGCAGAACGGCTACGGCAACGTGATCGAAGTGCGGCACAGCAACGAGCGCAGCACGCTGTACGCCCACCTGTCACGCATCGGTGTGCGCAAGGGCGACCGTGTCAGCCAGGGCGAGACGATCGGCGCCGTCGGCGCCACCGGCTGGGCCACCGGCCCGCACCTGCACTTCGAGTTCAAGGTGGACGGCCAGCAGCAGGACCCGCTGAAGATCGCCAAGAACGCCGAAGCGGTGACCGTGTCGTCCGCCCAGCGGGCCGACTTCACCGCCCGCGCGCTGAACTACAAGGCGCAGCTGGCGCTGGCCCAGACCATCGCAGGCAACCACGGCGACGGCGACTGAGCCGCCGGCCGCCCGCATGCCGCGGCCCGTCAACGCCTGCGCGCCAGGCCTGTACATCGGCCTGATGTCCGGCACCTCGCTGGACGGCGTGGACGGCGTGCTCGTCCATGTCGAGGGCGGCGGCCGCGCCCTGCAGGTGCTGCACCACGTGCATGCGCCCTTCAGTGCCGCCCTGCGGCAGGAGCTGCTGGCACTCAACCAGCCCGGCGACAACGAGCTGCACCGCGCGGCGCTGGCCGCCAACGCATTGGCCGAGGCCTATGCGCAGCGGGTGGAGGCACTGCTGCCGCATGCCGGCGACGCGCCGGTGCAGGCCATCGGCGCCCATGGGCAGACGGTGCGCCACCGCCCCGGTGAATTCGATGGCAGCGGCTACACGCTGCAGTTGCTCAACGGCGCACTGCTGGCCGAGCGCTGCGGCATCGACGTCGTGTGCGACTTCCGCTCCCGTGACGTGGCGGCCGGCGGCCAGGGCGCGCCGCTGGTGCCTGCCTTCCATGCCGCCTTGTTCGCGCGCAGCGGTCAGGCCACGGCCGTGCTCAACCTCGGTGGCATCGCCAACCTGACGCTGCTGGGCGCCAGCGGCAGCATCACCGGCTTCGACTGCGGCCCGGCCAATGCGCTGATGGACGCCTGGTGCGAGCGCCACACCGGCCAGCCCTACGACGCCGAGGGCGCCTGGGCCGCCACCGGCCGCGTGCTGGAGGATCTGCTAGCCCAGTGGCTCGCCGAGCCCTTCTTCAGCCGCACTGCACCCAAGAGCACCGGCCGTGACCTGTTCGACCCCGGCTGGCTGGTCCGCGAGGTGCCCGCCGGCCACCGGCCCGAGGACATCCAGGCCACGCTGGCGGAACTGACGGTGCGCCCCATCGCCGCGGACCTGGCGCGGCATGCGCCGGATACCCGGCAGCTGTGGGTGTGCGGCGGCGGCGCCTACAACCGGCACCTGATGGGCCGGCTGGCCGACCTGCTGCCCGGCGTGGGCGTAGCCGCCACCGACGAGGCCGGCATCGACGTGATGCATGTGGAAGCGGCCGCCTTCGCCTGGCTGGCGCAGGCCTTCAAGGAGCAACGCCCCGGCAACCGCAAGGAGGTCACCGGGGCGCTGGGGCCGCGTGTGCTGGGCGCCTGGCACCCGGGCGCCTGAGAAGGCGCCGGGCGCTGGCCGCGCCGATCAGGCCGAGAAGCTGGAGCCGCAGCCGCAGGTGGTGGTGGCGTTGGGGTTCTTGATCACGAACTGGGCGCCCTGCAGGTCGTCCTTGTAGTCGATCTCGGCGCCCATCAGGTATTGCAGGCTCATCGCGTCGATCAGCAGCGTCACGCCGTTCTTGCTCATCTGCGTGTCGTCTTCGTTCACGATCTCGTCGAAGGTGAAACCGTACTGGAAGCCCGAGCAGCCGCCGCCCTGCACGAACACGCGCAGCTTCAGCTCAGGGTTGCCCTCCTCGTCGACCAGCTCCTTCACCTTGCCGGCGGCACTGTCGGTGAAGATGATCGGTGCCGGCATTTCATCGGCGACGGGCGTGGCAATCGGTTCGGCTACAGCGTTCATGGGAGCTCCTTCCAAGAGGACATGCGGTCAAACCGCTTGCGTTCAAGCCGGATTATCGGCGCTGGGGCCTGACCCCACGCAAATTCGGGCTTGTGCGCGCAGGATCGCCACGGTACGGGGCGAAAAAAAGCCGCCCGGAGGCGGCTTTCGATGCGCAGCAGGCGCGATCAGCGCTTGCTGAACTGCTTGCGACGGCGGGCGCCGTGCAGGCCGACCTTCTTACGCTCGACTTCACGCGCATCACGCGTCACGAAGCCGGCGTTGCTCAGCTCGGGCTTCAGCGCCGCGTCGTAGTCGATCAGCGCGCGGGTGACGCCGTGGCGCACCGCACCGGCCTGGCCGCTTTCGCCGCCGCCCTGCACGTTGACCTTGATGTCGAAAGCCTCGACGTTGTTCGTCAGGAACAACGGCTGCTTGACGATCATGATCGAGGTCTGGCGGCCGAAGTACTCCTCCACCGGCTTGCCGTTCACCGTGATCTGGCCCGTGCCCTTCTTCATGAAGACACGTGCGACAGACGACTTGCGACGGCCCGTTCCGTAGTTCCAATTGCCGATCATCTCAGCTCCTTAGATTTCCAGCGTCTTGGGCTGCTGAGCGGTGTGCGGGTGGGTGTCACCGGCATAGACCTTCAGCTTCTTCACCATCGCGTAGCCCAGCGGACCCTTGGGGAGCATGCCCTTCACGGCCTTTTCCAGGGCACGGCCGGGGTGCTTGGCCTGCATGTCCTTAAACTTGGTCGCGTAGATGCCGCCCGGGAAGCCCGAGTGCCGGTAGTACACCTTGTCGTTGGCCTTGTTGCCGGTGACACGGAGCTTGTCGACGTTGATGACGATGATGAAATCACCGGTATCGACGTGAGGCGTGTAGATGGCCTTGTGCTTGCCGCGCAAACGGAGTGCCACTTCGCTGGCAACACGTCCGAGCACCTTGTCGGTGGCGTCGAGCACAAGCCACTCGTGCTTCACTTCGGCCGGCTTGGCGCTGAAGGTCTTCATGAGAGGTCTTTCAATGTGGGCGCGCCGGCATGGCACACCCGGAAACGGACTTTCGTTTGCGTGTCGGCTTCTTCGGTGCCACTCTCACGAGGTGGCCTCTCAGTCGCTGCCGTGGCAGGCACGGCGCGCAAGCAAACGTCCCGTCCGTCGGAGGGAAGCCCGCGAGTATATGCGGTTTTGACAAGGCAGTGCCACGGTTCCGGGGCGCTGAGTGACTCACCCAGCAACGCCGCGTCCCGCGACCGCCTACAATACTAGGGTAAATACTGACGCGACACCGCGCCACGGAGCCTCCATGAACACTCGCACTGCCACTCCCACCGCCGCTCCCGGCAAGGCGGCGAGCTACCGCTGGCTGCCGGTGCGTTCCCTGGCGCAGCGGCACCGCCCGCGCATCCTGTCGCATCTGCTCAGCCTGGATCCGGCCGACCGTTACCTGCGCTTCGGCTATGCCGCGTCGGACAGCCAGGTGGGCCGCTACGTGGACGGCATCGACTTCGTGCACGACGAAGTGTTCGGGGTGTTCAACCGCCGGCTGGAACTGGTGGCGCTGGCGCACCTGGCCTACCTGAGCCCGGTGCCAGGCCAGCCGCCGGCGGCGGAGTTTGGCGTGTCGGTGGTGGGCGGCGCCCGCGGCCGCGGCTTTGGGGCGCGCCTCTTCGAGCATGCGGTGCTGCATGCCCGCAACCGTGGCATCACCACGCTGGTGATCCATGCGCTGAGCGAGAACACCGCGATGCTGAAGATCGCACGCAACGCAGGCGCGGTGGTGGAGCGCTCGGGCTCCGAAGCGGAAGCGCGGCTGAAGCTGCCGCCGGAGGACCTGGTGTCCAACGTGGAGCAGCTGCTGGGCGACCAGGCCGCCGAGATCGACTACCGGCTGAAGGTGCATGCACGCCAGGTGAACGCCTTGCTCGAGGGCATCTCGTCGGTGAAGTCGTACTTCGGCGTGACCGGCCGCGGCGCCAGCGAGTGATGGGCGCCGGCGCGGCCGCGGGCCTTAACATGCCCGCTCCGCATTTCCGTGCTGCCGTGGGGCACCGCACCTCTGCCGTTTGACCGATGCTGCAGTCGTCACCGTGGTTCGTCGCTGGCGCCATCCTGCTGTTGGGCACCGTGCTGATCGCCGTGGTCGCGTGGCGGCGTAGGCGCCTGACGGCCCGCCAGCCGATGCTGCCCGACGAATGGCCGCTGGCGCCGCGCCCGGTGTTCAGCGCCGAGGAGCGGCAGGTGTACCGCCAGCTGCGGGAAGCCTCGCCGCAGCATGTGGTGCTGTCCAAGCTGCCGCTGGTGCGCTTCTGCCATCCGCACGACCCTGGCCGCATCCGCTACTGGTATGAGCTGATCGGTGCGCTGAACGTCTCGTTCGCCATCTGCACCGGCAGCGGCCGCGTGCTGGCGGCCATCGACATCGAATCGCCCAGCCTGCGCTCGCGACGCGGGCAGCGCATCAAGCAATCGGTGCTGGCGGCCTGCGAGGTGCGCTACCTGCGCTGCAAGGCCGATGCGCTGCCGACGATTCCCGAGCTGCGTTCGCTGGTGCCGCCCGCTGGCGCCGCGGCCCCGGCCCCTTCCACGCCCACCCCGTGGCCGGAACAGCGCAGCAGCGGCTGGCCCGAGTCCAACGGTTTCATCGACTCCTTCTTGACCGGCTACCGGCGCTCCAATCCGCCCCCCGACCAGAACGGGCCGCCTTCCCGCAACGGCACCACAGGACGCTGAACATGCCCGGTTATTCCGAACTCGACCCCGGCGCGGTGCTGGAGGCGCTGGACGCCGTCGGCCTGCGCGGCGACGGCCGCCTGCTGCAGCTCAACTCGTACGAGAACCGCGTGTTCCAGGTCTTCCTGGAGGACGGCGACGTGGTGGTCGCCAAGTTCTACCGCCCCGGCCGCTGGACCGACGCGCAGATCCTGGAGGAGCACGCCTTCGCGCTGGAACTGGCGCAGGCCGAGGTGCCGGTGATCGCGCCGCGTGGGCTGCAGCCTGCGCCCGACACGCCGGTGCCGGTGGCGCTGGCTGGCGACCCGCCGACGCTGGCCACGCTGGGCACTGCAGCCGCGCCACACCGCTTTGCGGTGAGCGACCGCAGCGCCGGGCGCGCGCCGGAGCTCGAAGACCCGCTGGTGATGGAGTGGCTGGGCCGCTTCCTGGGCCGGCTGCATGCGGTGGGCGCCACCGCGCCGTTCCAGCATCGCCGCACGATGGACGTGGCCACCTTCGGCACCGCCGCGCGCCAGCGGCTGCTGGACGGGCGCTTCGTGCCCGAGCCGCAGGACGTGCTGTGGGCCGCCGCCAGCGAGCAGGCCCTCGTGCTGGCGCAGCAGGCCTTCGACCGCCTGCCTGGCGCGCGCCAGCTGCGGCTGCATGGCGACTGCCACCCCGGCAACATCCTGTGGCGCGACGAAGGCCCGCACGTGGTCGACCTGGACGACGCCTGCAACGGGCCTGCGGTGCAGGACCTGTGGATGCTGCTGTCGGGCGACCGGCCGACGATGTCGATGCAGCTGGAGTCGCTGCTGGAAGGCTACGAAAGCTTCATGCGCTTCGACCGCCGCGAGCTCACGTTGATCGAGCCGCTGCGCACGCTGCGCATGATCCACCACAGCGCCTGGATCGCAGAGCGCTGGGAAGACCCCGCCTTCCCGGCGGCCTTCCCGTGGTTCGGCACCGCGGCCTACTGGCAGCAGCAGACGCAGCAGCTGCGCGAGCAGATCGAGGCCATGGGGGAATAGCGCCCCCGAGCTCGCTTCGCTCGCGCCCCCCGAGGGGGAGCCCCGTTCCTTGGGGCGGCCCGGCGGAACGGGGAGTGGCCCGCGCCATCAGGCCGTCAGCAGCCGCGTCACGCGCTGCACATGGTCGGCCGGGCTTTCCAGCTGGCCGCCCTCGGCCAGCCAGGCCTGGTCGAACAGCAGGTTGGCCAGGTCGTCGAAATGGGACTCGTCCGCCTCCAGCCGCTTGACCAGCGCATGCGACGGGTTCACTTCCAGGATGGGCTGGGTCTTGGGCGCCTGCTGGCCGGCCTGCTTCAGCATGCGGGCCAGGTGGGCGCTCATGTCGCCTTCCTCCACCACGATGCAGGCCGGCGAATCGACCAGGCGGCTGGTGGAACGCACGTCCTTCGCGCGGTCCTTCAGCGCGGTCTTGAGCTTTTCCAGCACCGGCTTGAAGGCCTCGGCGGCTTCCTCGGCCTGCTTCTTCTCCTCGTCGTCCTGCAGCTTGCCCAGGTCGACCGCGCCCTTGGCCACGCTCTGCAGCGGCTTGCCTTCCACCTCGTACAGGTGCGAGAGCATCCACTCGTCGACGCGGTCGGTCAGCAGCAGCACCTCGATGCCCTTCTTGCGGAAGATCTCGAGCTGCGGGCTGCTCTTGGCGCCGGCCAGACTGTCGGCGGTGATGTAGTAGATGGACTCCTGGCCTTCCTTCATGCGGCCGATGTAGTCGGCGAAGGACACGCCCTCGTCGGCCTGCGTGGAAGCGAAGCGCAGCAGCTTGACCAGGCGCTCCTGGTTGGCATGGTCCTCGCCCACGCCTTCCTTCAGCACCGCGCCGAACTCGTTCCAGAACGAGGCGTACTTGTCCTTCTGGTTCTCGGCCACGTCCTCCAGCATGCTCAGCACGCGCTTGGTGCTGCCTTCGCGGATGGCCTTCACGTCGCGGCTTTCCTGCAGCAGCTCCCGGCTGACATTCAGCGGCAGGTCGGCCGAGTCGATCACGCCCTTGACGAAGCGCAGGTACACCGGCATCAGCGCCTCGGCATCGTCCATGATGAAGACGCGCTTGACGTACAGCTTCACGCCGCCGCGCTTGTCGCGGTTCCACAGGTCGAACGGCGCCTTGGCCGGCACGTACAGCAGCTGGGTGTACTCGCTGCGGCCTTCCACGCGGTTGTGCGTGTAGGCCAGCGGCGCTTCGGTGTCGTAGCTGATCTGCTTGTAGAACTCCTGGTACTCGGCGTCGGTCACGTCGCTCTTGCTGCGGGCCCACAGCGCGGCGGCCTTGTTGACCGTCTCCCATTCGTCCTTGACGACCTGCTTCTTCTCCTCGGCGTCCCACTCCTCCTTCTTCATCAGGATGGGCAGCGAGATGTGGTCGGAGTACTTGCCGATGATCGACTTCAGGCGCCAGGTGCTGAGGAATTCGCTCTCCTCGTCGCGCAGGTGCAGGATGACGTCGGTGCCGCGCTCAGGGCGGTTGATCGTCTCCACCTCGAACTGGCCGGAGCCGTCGCTGCTCCAGCGCACGCCCTGGTCGGCGGGCAGGCCGGCGCGGCGGCTTTCCACGGTGATGCGGTCGGCCACGATGAAGCCGGAATAGAAGCCCACGCCGAACTGGCCGATCAGGTTGGCGTCCTTCTTCTGGTCGCCCTGCAGCTTGCTCATGAACTCGCGCGTGCCGCTCTTGGCGATGGTGCCGAGGTGGGCCACGGCCTCGTCGGCGCTCATGCCGATGCCGTTGTCGCGGATGGTGAGGGTCTTGGCCTCGGCGTCGAACCACACGCGCACCTCGAGGTTGGGCGCGTCCTCGTACAGCGCGTTGTTGTCCAGCGCCTCGAAGCGCAGCTTGTCGCAGGCGTCCGATGCGTTGGAGACCAGCTCGCGCAGGAAGATCTCCTTGTTCGAGTACAGCGAGTGGGTCACCAGATGCAGGATCTGCTGGACTTCGGCCTGGAAGGCAAGTGTTTGTTTTTCCATGATCGTTCGAGTGTTGCCGACAAGGGGTGGAACAGGTGATCGCGATTTTGGGTCAGCGCGCCGGGTTTCAACCGGGGCGCCGCGCTGCGCTCAAGTGACGCAGCGGCGCCGCCGATACCGTGCCTGACCTCCCGGTTTGCTCGCTAGCCGTTCCGCGACCCTCCGGGTCCCTCTTGGCTAGCACTCCTGCAAACCGCGCATGAACCTTCTCCAACGCCTGTCGATCCCTGGCAAGCTCATCGCCGCCTCCGTGGCAACCGTGGCCATCTCGATGGCCATCCTGACCGCCAGCGGCTTCTGGACCACCCGCAACGCCCTGTATGGCGTGCTGGAAAAAAGCACAGGCGCCCTGGCCGACAGCTATGCCAGCGGCATCGCCACCTGGGTGGCCGACAAGACCGGCGTGCTGCGCGCCATGGTCCCCACCGCGCTGACCGGTGATCCCGCTCCGGCGCTTGAACTGCTGCGGCAGTCGGGCGCCTTCGACACCGCCTATGCCGGCTATCCGGACAAGCGGGCGGTGTTCTCCAAGCCGCAGAACACGGTCGCCAACTACGACCCCACCTCCCGGCCCTGGTACCAGGCCGCGGCAGCCGCGGGCAAGGCCGTGCTCACCGCGCCCTACCGCGACGCGCAAACCGGCCAGCTGGTGGTGACCTTCGCTGCGCCCGCCATCCGGGGCACCGAGCTGGCGGCGGTGGTGGCCGGCGACATTCCGCTGCGCGAGGTGAATGACGCAGTCAAGGCCATCCGGCCGTCGCCCAACAGCTTCGGGTTCGTGGTCGACCAGTCGGGCCTCATCGTCTCGCATGCCGACGCCGACCGTGCGCTGCAGCCGGCCACGGCCCTGTCGCCCGACCTGCGGCCGGACAAGCTGGCGTCGCTGCGCTCGGCCGATGCCTTTGTGGCGATGCAGATCGGCGAGCGCGAGTACTGGATGACCGCCCGCAGCATTCCCGGCACCGACTGGACGCTGCTGGTGGCCGTGGATCAGGCCGACGCGCTGGAGGGCTTTGCCGCCGTGGGCACCACCCTGGGCGTGCTGGGCCTGGTGGTGCTGGCCATGACGGCGGTGGCGCTGGGCGTGTTGACCCAGCTGCTGCTGCGTCGATTGCGCCGCCTGCGTGCCGCGCTGCGCGACATCGCCAGCGGCCAGGCCGACCTGACGCGCCGCCTGAGCACGAACGGCAACGACGAGCTGGCCGACGTGGGCCGGCACTTCAATGCCTTCGCGGACAAGATCGCCGCCATCCTGCAGGGCGTGCGGGGCGCCACCGCGCTGGTGAACACCGCGGCGTCGGAGATCGCCGCCGGCAACGCGGACCTCTCGGGCCGGGCCGAGCAGACGGCCGCCAACCTGCAGCTCACCGCCAGCTCCATGGACCGGCTGACCGGCACCGTGCGCCAGACCGCCGAGTCGGCCACCGTGGCCAATGGCCTGGCCTCCAGCGCGGCCGATGCGGCCTTGCGCGGCGGCAACGTGGTGGGCCAGGTGGTGACGACGATGGAGGCCATTTCGGACAGCTCGCGCAAGATCGTCGACATCATCGGCACCATCGACGGCATCGCCTTCCAGACCAACATCCTCGCGCTCAATGCCGCGGTGGAAGCCGCGCGCGCCGGCGAGCAGGGCCGCGGCTTCGCGGTGGTGGCGGCCGAGGTGCGTTCGCTGGCCAAGCGCTCGGCCTCGGCCGCGCAGGAGATCAAGGTGCTGATCGGCGACAGCGTGGGCAAGGTGGAGGACGGCGCCCGCCTGGTGCAGGACGCCGGCAGCACCATGCAGGACATCGTGCACAGCGTGCGCCGCGTGAGCGACATCATCGGCGAGATCACCGCGGCCACCACCGACCAGAGCCACGGCATCGGCGAGGTGGGCACCGCCATGGCCGAGCTGGACCGCATGACGCAGCAGAACGCCGCGCTGGTGGAGCAATCGGCCGCCGCCACGCAGAGCCTGAAGCAGCAGGCCGACCGGCTGGCGGAGGTGGTGGCCGGCTTCAAGACCTGACGGGCCACCAGGCTTGCTGCGCTCTACAGGAAGCGTTCGAGCAGTCGGCGGGAGCCGCGGTCGAGCGCCCGCCAGTCGGGCACGGTGAAGAAGATGCCGTGGCTGCTGGCGATCATCAGCATGCCGTCATTGCCCACGCGGCGGATGTCCTCCTCGCCCTTCAGCTCGAAGCGCGTGGGGCCGCGGTCGGTGTCCACCTCCCACAGGCTGGGCGTGGAAAAGGTGGACACGGTGCGGATGCGCTGGATCTTCGGCGAGAAGTCGCGCTGCGCCAGCTCCTCGGCGATCAGTGCGCGCACCGGCGCCGGCAGCGCGGCCAGGCGGTCGATCCACACCGCCTCGCGGCCCTCCGCATTCACCAACGAGATGCCTTCGTCGGGCGCGGCCAGCGGGAACGCCCGCACCGGCAGCACGCCCTCGTGGCGCATGCCGTCGGCAGTGGTCAGCACCAGCCGGCCGAAGCCGTCGCGCTGCAACTGGAAGTCTTCAAGCGTGGCCATGCTCAGGCTCCTGCAGGATGGGCTGCATGGGCGGGCTCGCGCTCGGGCGGCACGTCGTCGGCGTCCACCCGCCGCGCCTGCGCCTCATACAGCCGCCAGTAGTGGCCTTGCTTGTCGATCAGCTCATCATGCGGGCCGACTTCCACCACGCGGCCGCGGTCCATCACCACCAGCCGGTCGGCCTTGCGCAGCGTGGACAGCCGGTGCGCGATGGCAATGGTGGTGCGGCCCTGCACCAGGTTGTCCAGCGCCTTCTGGATCTCGCCTTCGGTCTCGGTGTCCACCGACGAGGTGGCTTCATCCAGGATGAGGATGCGCGGGTCGATCAGCAGCGCGCGGGCGATGGAGATCCGCTGGCGCTCGCCGCCGGACAGGCCCTGGCCGCGCTCGCCCACCAGAGAGTCGTAGCCGTGCGGCAGCCGCAGGATGAACTCGTGCGCATGGGCCGCGCGGGCGGCGGCGATGATCTCCTCGCGGCTGGCCTCGGGCCGGCCGTAGGCGATGTTCTCGGCGATGGTGCCGAAGAACAGGAACGGCTCCTGCAGCACCAGGCCGATGTGGCGCCGGTAGTCGGCCACGCCGAAGCGGCGGATGTCGGTGCCGTCCACCTCGATGGCGCCGTCGGTCACGTCGTAGAAGCGGCAGATCAGGTTCACCAGCGTGCTCTTGCCCGAGCCGCTGTGGCCCACCAGGCCGATCATCTCGCCGGGGCGGATGTCCAGGTCCAGCCCGCGGATGACCGAGCGGCTGCCATAGCGGAAGCCCAGCCCGCGCATGCGGATGCCGCCGCGCGGGTTCGTGATCGGCACCGGCTGCTCGGGGTCGGGCACGTTGGACACATGGTCCAGGATGTCGAAGATGCGCTTGGCACCGGCGGCGGCCTTCTGCGTGACGGAGACGATGCGGCTCATCGAATCCAGCCGCGTGTAGAAGCGGCCGATGTACGCGATGAAGGCCGTGAGCACGCCCACGGTGATCTTGCCGTCGGACACCAGCCAGATGCCAAAGGCCCACACCACCAGCAGGCCGACGTCGGTGAGCAGCGAGACGGTGGGCGAGAACAGCGACCAGGTCTTGTTGAGCCGGTCGTTGACCGCGAGGTTCAGGCGGTTGGCGGCCTTGAAGCGATCGGCCTCGCGGCGCTCCTGCGCGAAGGCCTTGACCACGCGGATGCCGGGGATGGTGTCGGCCAGCACGTTGGTGACGTCGCCCCACACGCGGTCGATCTTCTCGAAGCCGGTGCGCAGCCGGTCGCGCACCAGGTGGATCATCCAGGCGATGAAAGGCAGCGGTATCAGCGTGACCAGCGCCAGCCACGGATTGATCGAGAACAGGATGGCCGAGGTCATGCCGATCATCAGCACGTCGGTGGCAAAGTCCAGCGCATGCAACGACAGGAAAACGCTGATGCGATCGGTTTCCGAGCCGATGCGCGCGATCAGGTCGCCCGTGCGCTTGGCGCTGAAATAGTCGAGCGACAGGCGCAGCAGGTGCTCGAAGGCCGCGGTGCGCAGGTCGGCCGCGATGCGTTCGGACACCAGCGCCAACAGCCAGGTGCGTGCCCAGCCCAGCCCCCAGGCCAGCACCGCCGAGCCCAGCAGCCCGGCCAGCAGCGAGAACACCAGCCAGGAATCGATCTGCTGTCCGTTCTGGAACGGGATCAGCACATCGTCCATCAGCGGGATGGTGAGGTAGGGCGGCACCAGCGTGGCCGCGGTGCTGGCCAGCGTGAGCAGGAAGCCGCCGATCAATTGCTTGCGGTAAGGCCGCGCGAAGCGGCCCAGCCGCAGCAGCACCCAGGTGGAAGGCACCTCCACCGCCTCGCGGCTGAAATCTTCGGGCTCGAAGGCATCGGCGTCCGCGTCGTCGGGCTCGCCACGGTGCAGCCGCGCCAGTTGCCGCTCCACCTGCGCCATCCACTGCAGGGCCTGGACGTTCACCGCCAGCGTGAAGCGCCATTGGGCCACCCGGCGCTGGTGGTCGTGCAGCTCGAGGGTGCCCACGCCGGCATGGTCGGTATGCCGCAGGTGCAGGTCGGCTGCCAGCGGCCACTCGGCCCAGCCGTCCGCGCTGCCCGCCATCAGCCGACGGTCGGTGAGCACCAGCAGGCCGGGCGCGAAGCGCTGGCGGGCATCGAGGTCAACCTCCAGCGTGGCCAGCACGTTCTCGTCGCTCGCCAGCAGCGAAGGCAGGGCGGTGATCAGGGAAGACGCGCCAGGCGCGCCGACGGTGAGTGATTGTTCTTGGAGGGGTTGCATCGGCAGGCCGGCCCAGGCGATGGCCAGGCAGACGGATTCTGAACCATGCCCGCAACGCACCAACGCGGCCGCCGGCCGACAAGGCGGCCGTCGCACGACGCACAATCCCCTCAGACCACCCGGCCTCGCGGCACAACCCCCTGCGGACCCATGAGCAAATTCCAAGACATCCGGCTGCTGCGCATCAACTACCTGCGGGGGCCCAGCATCTGGACCTACCGCCCCGTGCTCGAAACCTGGCTCGATCTCGGCGAGCTGGAGAACCATCCCTCCAACCTGCTGCCCGGCTTCAACGACCGGCTGTCGGCGCTGCTGCCGGCGCTGGTCGAGCACCACTGCGGCGTGGGCGAGCGCGGCGGCTTCCTGCAGCGGCTGCACGAAGGCACCTGGATGGGCCATGTGCTGGAGCATGTGGTGATCGAGCTGCTGAACCTGGCCGGCATGGCCACTGGCTTCGGCCAGACGCGCAGCACCTCGCAGTCGGGCGTCTACCGCATGGTGTTCCGCGCACGGGACGAGCATGTCTCGCGCACCGCGCTGGCCTGCGGTCATCGGCTGCTGATGGCCGCGATCAACGACGAGCCGTTCGACGTGCCTGCCGCGGTGGCGCAGATCCGCGACCAGCTGGACGACACCTACTTCGGCCCCAGCACCGCGTCCATCGTGTCGGCCGCCACCGACCGCCGCATCCCGCACATCCGCCTGAACGGCGGCAACCTGGTGCAGCTGGGCTACGGCATGCGCCAGCGTCGCATCTGGACGGCCGAGACCGACAAGACCGGCGCCATTGCCGAGAACATCGCCGGCGACAAGGACCTGACCAAGCGCCTGATCGCCGGCTGCGGCGTGCCGGTGCCCGAAGGTAGCACCGCCGACAGCCCGGCAGAGGCCTGGGAAGCGGCCGAGGACATCGGCCTGCCGGTGGTCGTGAAGCCGCTGGACGGCAACCACGGCCGCGGCGTGAGCCTGGACCTGAACACCCGCGAGGAAGTCGAGGCCGCCTGGACGGTGGCCGATGCCGAAGGCAGCGGCGTGATCGTCGAGCGCTACATCCGCGGCGACGAGCACCGGCTGCTGGTCGTCGGCAACGAGGTGGTGGCCGCAGCCCGCGGCGAGAGCCTGTGGATCACCGCGGACGGCGAGGCCACCGTGCGCGCGCTGGTGGACAGCCAACTCAACACCGACCCCCGCCGCGGCGAGGCGGAGGAGTTCCCGCTGGAGTTCATCAACCTGGACAAGGACGCCGTCACCCGGCTGCTGCTGCAGCGCCAGGGGCTGGCGCCCGAGTCGGTGCCCGAGGCCGGCCGCCGCGTGCTGATCCAGCGCAACGGCAACGTGGCCATCGACTGCACCGACGACGTGCATCCCGAGGTGGCGCGCGTGGCCGCGCTGGCCGCACGGGTGGTGGGCCTGGACATCGCCGGCATCGACCTGGTGGCCGAGGACATCCGCCGCCCGCTGCATGTGCAGGGTGGCGCGATCGTCGAGGTGAACGCCGGCCCCGGCCTGCTGATGCACCTGAAGCCCGCGGTGGGCATGCCGCGGCCGGTGGGCCGCGCGGTGGTCGACCACCTGTTCCGCGAGGGCGAGGACGGCCGCATTCCCATCGTCGGCGTGGCCGGCACCCGCAACACCGCGCTGGTGGCGCGGCTGGTGGCCTGGCTGCTGCAGCTCAGCGGCCGGCACGTGGGCCTGGCCTGTCGCGAGGGCCTGTTCCTCGAGCGGCGTCGGGTGGAAGGCGGCGACGCCACCCGCTGGGACAGCGCCCAGCGCCTGCTGATGAGCCGCAGCGTGGACACCGCGGTGATCGAGAACGGCCCGGTCGAGATCCTGAACGACGGCCTGGCCTACGACCGCTGCGACGTGGGCATCGTCACCGACCTCGACCTGCCCGAGGCGCTGCGCGAGCCGCTGGCGCAGCACGACTTCTTCGAGGCCGAGCAGCTGGTGAAGGTGCTGCGCACGCAGGTGGACGTGGTGCTGTCGCACGGCACCGCGGTGCTGAACGCCGCCGACGAGCGCGTGGCCGCGCTGGCCGAGCTGTGTGATGGCGACACCATCCTCTACGGCAAGGACCCGCAGCTCATCGCCATCGACAAGCACCGCGGCACCGGCGCCCGTGGCGGCCGCGCGGTGTTCGTGCGCGACGGCCGCGTGGTGCTGGCCACCGGCAGCGCCGAGACGCGGCTGGCGCCGGTGCAGCGCATGGCGCTGGGTCGCGGCGCCGCGCACGACCCGATCGACACCGAAGCCCTGCTGGCGGCCATCGCCGCGGCCTGGGCCCAGGATGTTCCGCCCGACCTGATGATCGCCGGCATCGAGACCTTCGCCGCCGACGTGCCCACCGCCGCCTGACCTTCCGCACCAAGCCCATGCAAGTCTCCCGCATTCGCGCGCTGCGCGGCCCCAACCTCTGGACCCGCAACACGGCCATCGAGGCGATCGTCAAATGCTCGGATAAGGCGCTGACGCTCTCGCAGCGCGACGACTTCGAGGACCGCGTGCGCCAGCGCTTCCCGGCCATCGGCGCGCTGCGGCCCAGCACCGGCGCGGCGTCGCTGGCCCATGTGCTGGAAGCCGCCGCGCTGGCGCTGCAGAAGGAGGCCGGCTGCCCCGTCACCTTCAGCCGCACCTCGGCCACGGTGGACGAAGGCGTCTACCAGGTGGTGGTGGAGTACAGCGAGGAAGCCGTCGGCCGCATGGCGCTGGAAGAGGCGCACCTGCTGGTCACCGCCGCGCTGGAAGGCACCGACTTCGACATCGATGCCGCCATCCACCGCCTGCGTGAGAAGGACGAGGACGTGCGCCTGGGCCCCAGCACCGGCTCCATCGTCAACGCCGGCCTGGCGCGTGGCATTCCGTACCGCCGGCTGACCGAAGGCAGCCTGGTGCAGTTCGGCTGGGGCGCCAAGCAGCGCCGCATCTGGGCCGCGGAGGTGGATTCCACCAGCGCCGTGTCCGAGGCCATCGCCCAGGACAAGGACCTGACCAAGAAGCTCCTGCGCGCGGCCGGCGTGCCGGTGCCCATCGGCCGCCCGGTGACCAGCGCCGACGACGCCTGGGCCGTGGCCCAGGAAGTGGGATTGCCGGTGGTGGTGAAGCCGCAGGACGGCAACCAGGGCAAGGGCGTGACGGTGAACATCGTCAGCCGCGAGCACCTGGAGGTGGCCTACCGCGCCGCCGAGGAATACGGCACCGTGATGGTCGAGAAGTACCTGCCCGGCTGCGACTACCGCATGCTGGTGGTGGGCGACCAGCTGGTGGCCGCCGCCCGGCGCGACCCGCCACACGTCATCGGCGACGGCGAGCACACCGTGCGCGAGCTGGTGGACCGCGTGAACTCCGACCCGCGCCGGGGCGAAGGCCATGCCACCTCGCTCACCAAGATCCGCTTCGACGAGATCGCGGTGGCGCGGCTGGCCGAGCAGGGTTTGACGGAGCAGTCGGTGCCGGCCATCGGCCAGCGCGTGATCCTGCGCAACAACGCCAACCTGTCCACCGGCGGCACCGCCACCGACGTGACCGACGACGTGCACCCCGAGGTGGCCGCGCGCGCGGTGGCTGCGGCCCGCATGATCGGCCTGGACATCTGTGGCGTGGACGTGGTGTGCGAAGGCGTGCTGGAGCCGCTGGAGGACCAGCACGGCGGCGTGGTGGAAGTGAATGCCGCACCCGGCCTGCGCATGCACCTGTCGCCCTCGTACGGCAAGGGCCGGCCGGTGGGCGAGGCCATCATCAACCACCTGTTCCCGCCCGGTGAAGACGGCCGCATCCCGGTGGTGGCCGTCACCGGCACCAACGGCAAGACCACCACCGCGCGCCTGATCGGCCACCTGCTGGCCAGCGATGGCTACCGCGTGGGCATGACCAACACCGACGGCGTGTACGTGGAAGGCCGGCAGATCGACAGCGGCGACTGCAGCGGCCCGAAGAGCGCGCGCAACGTGCTGGCCCATCCCGACGTGGACGCCGCCGTGTTCGAGACCGCCCGCGGCGGCGTGCTGCGCGAGGGCCTGGGCTTCGACCGCTGCCAGGTGGCGGTGGTCACCAACATCGGCGCCGGCGACCACCTGGGGCTGAACTACATCACCACGGTGGAAGACCTGGCGGTGCTCAAGCGCGTGATCGTGCAGAACGTGGCCCCCACCGGTTATGCGGTGCTCAACGCCGCCGACCCCATCGTGGCGCAGATGGCCGCCACCTCGCCGGGCAAGGTGATCTTCTTCGCGGCCGACCGCCACCATCCGGTGATGGCCACGCACCGCGCGCAGGGCGGCCGCACCGTGTACGTGGACGACGGCTCGGTGGTGGTGGCCGAAGGCAGCTGGCGCGAAAGCATCTCGCTGCGCGACGTGCCGTTGACGCGCGCCGGCACCATCGGCTTCCAGGTGGAGAACGTGCTGGCGTCGGTGGCCGCGGCCTGGGGCCTGGGCCTGGACCTGGCGGCCATCCGCAGCGGCCTGGCCAGCTTCGTCAACGATGCGCACAACGCGCCCGGCCGCTTCAACGTGATGGACTTCCGCGGCGCCACCGTGATCGCCGACTACGGCCACAACCCCGACGCGATGCGCGCGCTGGTGCAGGCGGTGGACGCCATGCCGGCCAAGCGCCGCAGCGTGGTGATCAGCGGCGCCGGCGACCGCCGCGACCAGGACATCCGCGACCAGACGGTGATCCTGGGCGACGCCTTCGACGAGGTCATCCTGTACCAGGACGCGGCCCAGCGTGGCCGCGCCGACGGCGAGGTGATGGCGCTGCTGCGCGAAGGCCTGGCGCAGGCCCGCCGCACGCGGCACGTGGAAGAGATCCGCGGCGAGTTCATCGCCATCGACCATGCGCTGGACCGACTGCAGCCCGGCGACCTGTGCCTGGTGCTGGTGGACCAGGTGGAGGAAGCGCTGGCCCACCTGGACCAGCGCATCAAGGCCGGCTGAGCCTAGAAGCTGTAGCGGGCGCGGGCGTACCAGTAAGCCCCGTTGAAGCCGATGGGCGACAGCACGTCGTACGGCAGGTTGCCGAAGTAGGCGATGTCGTCGCTGGACCGGTCGGGGTAGCGGTTGGTGATGTTCAGGCCACCCACCGCCAGCGCCCATTGCCGCGTGGGGCGCCATTCCAGCTCGGCATCCAGCTGCCAGGTGGCGCCATAGGTCTGCGTCGGCGTGAAGCCGTCGCCGAAGTCGAACACCCGGGTGGTCTTGCCATGCCGGGTGGCGCGCAGCAGGCCGCCCCAGGCCGCGCCCGTCCACTGTGCGCTGAACACCTGCCGCTGCCGCGGTGCGGCGGTGGTGAGCGTGTTGGCCTCTTCCAGGCCCACCGGCAGGCCGCTGACCCCCAGGCCGGCCAAGGCGGCCGGCAGCGGCTCGGTGCGGCGGATGCGGGTGTGCGAGGCGGAGGCCGCGGCGCTCAGCTGCAGGTCACCCTGCGCGGCCTTGCCCTGCCACTGCGCGACCAGGTCGGCGCCGCGGGTGCGGGTGTCCACCGCATTGGTGAAGAAGTTGACGCCCTCCACGCCGGGCAGCAGCGCGCTCAGCGCGGGGCTGCTGAAGCGTTCGGACAGCGTGATGCGGTCCTTCACGTCGATGCGGTACACGTCCAGCGTGACCGACATGCCGCGCAGCGGCTGCGCGGTCAGGCCCAGCCCGACTTGGCGTGAACGCTCTGGCTTCAGCGGCCGAGCGCCCAGCGCCCGTGCCGCCTCGCTGTCCACCGGCAGCGTGCGCACCTGGGACAGCACGCCGCCATCGCCATAGTTGGCCACGCTGTAGCTGAAGGCGGACTGCGCCAGCGACGGCGCGCGGAAGCTGCTGGACAGGGCGCCGCGCAGCGCCCATTGCGGTGCCGGCTGCCAGCGTGCGGACAGCTTGCCGGTGCCGGCGCCGCCGGCGTCGCTGTAATGGTCGTATCGGGTGGCCGCCTGGGCGAACCAGCGCTCGCCCAGATCGGCCGAGAGGTCGGCATAGACACCGGCCACGCGGCGCGAGCGGTCCGCCTCGTCCGCCGGCGCCAGGCCCGGGCCGGCCTGCGCGCCGGGCGGCGCCTGCAGCGGACCGGCGATCCAGGACGCTTCGTCGCCGGCCTGGCTGCGGAAGGCCTCGCGGCGCAGGTCGGCGCCCACCGCCAGCGTGGCAGGGCGCGCCAGCCCGATGGCCAGCGGCCGGCTCAGGTCCAGGTTTGCGCCCAGCTGGCTGAACGCGTGGCGGCCCAAATCGAAGCGCGTGGGACTGGCGTCGCCCAGCGAGGCATTGAGTGAACGTCGCACGCCGAAGCGGAAGTCGTTGCGGCCATAGGCCAGGCTGGTGTCCAGCTCCCAGCCGACCAGCGGGCCGCGCACGCCGGCCACCAGCGAGAGGTCGTCGCTGCGGCCGATGGTCTCCGGCCGGTAGCCCTGCGGATATCGCCGCCCCGGGTTGGCTTCGCTGTCGGGATAGCGGAAGTAGGCAGCGCCGACGCTGTCACGCCGGCTCCAGGTGCCGAAGGCATAGGCCTGGTGGCCACCATCCAGCGCCAGCGCGCCGTTCAGCCACAGCGCCTTTTTGTCGGTCTCCGGATCGCCGGCCACGTAGTTGCGGCGGCCCTGCGTGGCCAGGTTCGCTTCGGTGTGCGCTTCGAAGAACGGCAGCCCGTCCAGGCCGGCGCGGTTGGTGCCATTGCGGTGGCCCAGCTCTACGCCCGCGCGCAAGAAGCCTTCCGCCAGGCGCCAGCCGTGCTCCAGCTGCAGCTCGGTGGCCTGGCCGTCGGTGAGGCGCTGGCCGGTGGGCGCAAAGCGGGTGCGGTAGGCGCCGCCGGTGGCCACCGCCTCGCCGCCTTGCGCCGCATCGTCCAGGATGACGTTGATGACACCGGCGACGGCATCGGAGCCGTATTGCGCGCCCGCGCCGTCGCGCAACACTTCCACGCGCTTGATCGCGCCCAGCGGCAAGGCGCTGAAGTCCACCGGGTTGGTGCCCTTGCCGGTCTTGGACTCCAGGTTCACCACTGCGCTGGTGTGGCGGCGCTTGCCGTTGACCAGCACCAGCACCTGGTCCGGGCTCATGCCGCGCAGCTGCGCCGCGCGCACATGGTCGGCGGCGCCGGAGTTGGACTGGCGCGGGAAATTGAACGAAGGCAGCAGCACCTGCAGCGCGGCCGCGAGCGAGCCCTCCGGCCCGGCGGCACGGCGCAGGTCATCGGCATGCAGCACGTCGATGGGCGAGGTGGCGGTGAGCACGGTGCGATCGCGCGTGCGGGTGCCGGTCACGATGACGGCGTCGGGCCCGGTGGCTTCGGTCGTGGTGGTCTGGGCCCCCGCGGGGGCGGCCGCGGCGGCCACGGCCAGGCTTAGCAGCAAGCGGTGGAACGGGGGTTGGGTGGGCGGCAGCGTCGTCATGGAAGGATGCGGGAAGGATCAGCCCCGGGACGGTGGGCCGGTGGGCAGTCGGCGAAAGGCCGCGAGCGTAGCCGCGGCGCGCCGCCTCGGCCACTGAGCGTCGCGCATATGCAAATGCGGCGGCTCGATGCATGCCGAAGCGGGGTTCGCGGCTAACCTGCGCGCCCATGACACCGCCGCCGAACCCTGCCGCGTCGGCGCCCGAACGACATCTCCAAGTGCGCCATGCAGTTTCGGTGTGCGTCGGCATGGTGATCGGCGCCGGCATCTTCAAGACCTCCCCGATGGTGGCCAGCAGCCTGGCCAGCGACCAGGCGCTGTACCTGGCCTGGGCGCTGGGCGGCCTGCTGTCCTTCATCGGCGCACTGTGCTTCGCGGAACTGGCCGCCGCCTTTCCGCATGCGGGCGGCGACTACCACTTCCTGCGGCTGGCCTTCGGGCAACGCACCGGCTTCCTGTTCGCGTGGTCGCGCTTCGCGGTCATCCACACCGGCTCGATGGCGCTGCTGGCCTTCGTCTTCGGCGACTACCTCAGCCAGGTCGTCCGGCTGGACCCCTGGCTGGGCCCGGCGCTGGGTGCGTATGCGCCGGCGCTGTTCGCCGCCGCGGTGATCGTGGCGCTCACGCTGCTCAACCTGCGCGGGGTGCATGTGGGCCTGGGCACGCAGGTGGGCCTGATGCTGCTGGTGATCGGTGGACTGCTGGCCCTGGGCGTGGCCGCTGCCTGGTTGATGCTGCAGGGCCTGCCGCCGGCCACGCCGATGGCCGCGCCGGAACGTGCTGGCCAGGTCGAGATCGGCACCGCCTTCGTGTTCGTGTTCCTGGCCTATGGCGGCTGGAGCGATGCCGCCACGCTCTCGGCCGAGATGCGAGACGGCCGCCGCGGCATCGTGCATGCGCTGATGCTGGGCCTGGCCACCGTGACGCTGCTGTACCTGCTGGCCAACTTCGCCTACCTGCGCGGCCTGGGCCTGGAAGGCCTGGCCCACAGCCAGGCCCCGGCTGCGGAGCTGATGCGGCTGGCCTTCGGCGCCCCTGGCGAACTGCTGATCGTGGCCGCGGTGGCCCTCACCTCCATCACGGTGATGAACGCGACGCTGATCGCCGGCGCCCGCACGACCTGGGCCGCTGCACGGGACCTGCAGCAGGCGCAGTGGCTGGGCGGTGGCCTGGGCGCGCGGCTGGCTCGCTGGGACCTGTCGCGCGGCATTCCGCCCGCCGCCATCGCGGCCATCGGCACCGTGGCCGTGGCGCTGGTGGGGCTGGGCACCGTGACCCGCGGCGGCTTCTCCACGATGGTGGACTACCTGTCGCCGGTGTACTGGGGCTTTCTCACGCTGAGCGCAGCCAGCGTGCTGGTGCTGCGGCGCCGGCTGCCGCAGGCGCCCCGGCCCTTCAAGGTGCCGCTGTATCCGTGGCTGCCGCTGCTGTTCTGCGGCTGCAGCGGCTACCTGCTGGTGTCGAGCCTGCTGTATGTGAAGGCCGGTGCGCTGGTCGGCGTGGCCGTGCTGGCGGTGGGCGCGATGGTGCTGGTGCCGCGTCGCCGCTGAACGCGGCTCACAACGCAAAAGGGCCGATGCTTTCGCATCGGCCCTCTTTTCGATTTGGTGCCCAGGAGAGGACTCGAACCTCCACGGAGTTACCCGCTAGTACCTGAAACTAGTGCGTCTACCAATTCCGCCACCTGGGCATTTCAGGGCCGCGACTGTAGCACGACAAACTGCGCATTCGGGGACCGTGTGCGCAACTTGTCTAGACAAGCAGCCCCTCATAAAAAACCCCGGAGTGTTTGCACCTTCCGGGGCTTTCATGTCTTGGTGGCCAAGGGCGGAATCGAACCACCGACACGCGGATTTTCAATCCGCTGCTCTACCAACTGAGCTACTTGGCCAAGACTGACGAGTATAGCGTGGAAAAAGAATCGCGCAACTCTTGTGCTCGTTCAAAGCGCATTGCGCTTGTTGCGGCTGAGGTCCACGCCCAGCTGTTTGAGCTTGCGGTACAGGTGCGTGCGCTCCAGCCCCGTCTTCTCGGCCACGCGGGTCATGCTGCCGTTTTCCTTGGCCAGGTGGAACTCGAAGTAGCTCTTCTCGAAGGCGTCGCGCGCCTCGCGCAGCGGCCGGTCGAGGTCGAAGGACTGCTCGCTCTGCGGTCCCAGCTGCAGCGGCTGCGCAGGAGGCAGGCCGAGGCCGCCGGTCATCGCCGACTCCACCGTCAACCCACCATCGCCGCGCATCGGCAGGCCGCCATGGCCGGTGCCTTCCAGGCCGCGCGGCGCGGGCTTGGCCAGGCCGGCTTCGACCGCCCGCAACAGCTTCTGCAGCGTGATGGGCTTTTCCAGGAAGGCCATCGCGCCGTACTTGGTGGCTTCCACCGCAGTGTCGATGGTGCCGTGTCCGCTCATCATGATGACGGGCATGGTGAGCTGCGACGTGCTGCCCCACTCCTTCAGCAGCGTGATGCCGTCGACATCGGGCATCCAGATGTCGAGCAGCACCAGGTCGGGACGCCGGCGCTCCCGGGCGGCGCGCGCCTGGGCAGCGTTCTCGGCGAGCTCTACGGTATGACCTTCGTCGGTCAGGATCTCAGACAACAGGGCACGGATGCCGAGTTCGTCGTCAACAACAAGTATTGTGGCCATGATCCTCAGTGCGCCAGGGGAGGAGAACCGGCCACCACCACGGTGGCGGCGGCAGCGGGTACGGCGGCGAGGTTCGAAAATGATAACGAAACTTGCGCGCCTGCCGATTGAGCCAATTCGCTCAAGCCGGCTACTGCATCCGTTCTATTGCCGATGCGCACACGTGCCCCATGCTCGTCGGCAATCTTCTTCACCACCGCAAGGCCCAGGCCCGTGCCCTTGCTCTTGGTGGTGACGTAGGGCTCGAAGGCGCGCTTGAGCACCTTGTCGGCGAACCCCGGCCCGTTGTCCAGCACCTTCAACCGCACCGCACGCACGTCGCCGTTGTCGTTACGCACGGCCTCGGTGACCACGTCCACGTGCCCGTCGGCCGCCTCGTCGACCGCGTCCAGCGCGTTCTGCACCAGGTTGTGCACCACCTGCCGCAACTGCGAAGCGTCGCCGATGATGGCTGGCAGTCCGCTGGCGCAATGCGCCGTCAGGCGGCCCTGCTCGGCCTGCGCACCATACAACGCCAGCACCTCGCCGACCAGTTCGTTGATGTTGAGCGGACCGAGCTTGGCGGCCGGCAGGCGGGCGTAGTCGCGGAACTCATTGACCAGCTGCTTCATCGCCTGCACCTGGGCCACGATGGTGCCTACCGAGCGCACCAGCATCGCCTGGTCGGTGCCCTCGAGCTTGCTTTCCAGCTTGTGCTGCAGCCGCTCGGCCGACAGCTGGATGGGCGTGAGCGGGTTCTTGATCTCGTGCGCCAGCCGGCGCGCCACCTCGGCCCAGGCGGCCGAGCGCTGGGCCGAGACCACGTCGGTGATGTCGTCGAACACCATCAGCCGGGCGTCGTTGGGCAGCACGGCGCCGCGCACCAGCAACGTCAGCGTGTCGCGCTCGGGCACCGTGGGCACCAGGTCGAACGAATCCTGCCAATGGTCGCGCTCGCCGGCTTCGGGGCTGGAGCGGTGCAGCTCGAAGCGCTGCCACACGCTCATCGCGAAGGCCTCCAGCCCCGGCACCTGCTCCAGCCGCTGGCCCACGTGGGCCGACAGCGGCAGCTTCATGATGCGGGTGGCGCCAGGGTTCACGCTCTCGATGCGGCGTTCACGGTCGAACACCACGACGCCGGCGGTCAGGCTGTCCAGGATGGTCTGCAGGTGGGTGCGTGCGCTTTCCAGCTGCGCCACGCCGCGCTGCACCTGCTCACGCGCCTGGCCGAGCTGCTCGGTCATGTCGGCGAAGCTGCGGGTGAGCCCGCCCAGCTCGTCGCTGGCGCTGGACACCGGCTTGGCCGTGAGGTCGCCCTGCGCCACCTGCTTCACGCCCTCGGCCAGCAGCAGCAGCGGCCGCGCCAGCTGGGTGCCCAGCAGGCCGGCCAGCAGCACCGCACCGAACACGGCCAGGATGAGCGCCAGCGTCAGCGTGCCGATGTACATCTTGCGCAGGCCGTCGCGTGACAGCGCGCGCTGCTGGTACTCGCGGTAGGCGCTCTGCACCGCCAGCGCATTGGTGGCCAGCGAGGTGGGCACCGCCTGCACCACCAGCAGGAAACGGTCTTCGCCGGCCAGGGTGATGTCGTTGTTGGGCACCAGGGCCAGCGCCCGCACGCGGGCCCGGGGCGCGGCGCCGGGCGTGGGTTCGTCGTCCAGCCCCTCCAGCTGGCTGGCCGCGCGCAGCAGGCGCGCCTGGCGTATCTGCTGGGCGGTGGGTCGCTCCGGCGCGATGGAGGCACCGGCGGTGCCACCGGCAGCCACCAGGCTCTGGCCGCTGCCATTGAGCAGCGCCACCTGCTCCGCGCCCAGCTGCTCCCGCAGGCGTTCCAGCTGCAGGGTGTCGGGCTGCAGCCGCGTCTCGGCCATGCGATCGGCGGCGGCGCGGGTGCGGTTGCCCAGGTCCACCACCAGCGCATCCAGCGTGCTGCGGCCCAGGTTGAGGCCGGCGTCCAGCGCGCCTTCCACCTTGGCGTCGAACCAGGCCTCGATGCTGCGCGAGACGAACTGGTAGCTGACCGTGTAGATCAGCACCCCCGGCACCACGCCCACCAGGGCGAAGATGCCGGCCAGCTTGAACAGCAGCCGGCTGCCGAACTTGCCGCGCCGCAGCCGCACCACCAGCCGCAGCGCCGCCAGCAGCACCACCAGCGCCAGCATCGCCGCCACCGTGACGTTCACCCAGAACAGCCAGACGAAGTTGCGCTCGTAGAAGATGCGGCTGTCGGTGGTGAGGGCCAGCACGAAGCTGAGCACCAGCGCCACGCCGACGAAGGCGACCAGCGACACCAGCCAGGCCCAGCGGACAGACTTGCTCATCGGTGCCTCACTGCGGCTCGATCCGCACCGTGCGCTCCACCTGCAGCGTCCACTCGGCCAGGCTGCCGATGCCGATCTGCATCGGGCGGGGCAGCTGCCCGGTGTCCAGGCGGAAACTGAAATCGACGTACGCCGGCTGGTCGGCTTCGAGCCGCGCCGCATCGGCAATCGGCCAGGTGCCCGCGCGCGAGATCGCAGCCAGCGCATCGGACAAGGAGGTGTACGACTGGTGCAGCCCGCCCTGGGTGACGCGCCAGCTGGCCGTCAGCGGCTGGTACGACAGCCGCCATGAGCGCGTGGCGCGGCCGACCCGCTCGTCACGCCAGTACCAGCGGGGACGGTAGGTGGTGGCCTGGGCCTCGAAGTAGATGGGCACGCCGCGCTGCAGCGCTTCGTCCACCACGCGGGGCAGCTGCAGGCGCACGGCGTAGTCCAGCACCAGGCCGCTGTCGGCCTTGCGCACTTCCAGTTCCAGCAGGTCGACGCCCTGCGCCCAGGAGGCGATGCAGGTGGCAGCAAACAGCCATGCCGTCAGCAGGGAGCGGACCTTCCAGCAGCGGGTCACGACGGTTCGGATCAATCAGGGCTTGTGCAAGAGGGCGTAGTAGAAGCCGTCGGACACCACGGCCTCGCCGGGATTGTCGGGCACCGGCAGCAGGTGGCCCGGCGATGCCGGCGCCAGCTGCACCGCGGCGGTGCCCTGCCGTTGCAAAAACGCATCGGTCTGCTGGCTGCCCTCGGCCCGGAACACCGAACACGTTGCAAACAGCAACCGACCGCCCGGCGCCAGCAGCGGCCACAGCGCATCCAGCATCTGCGCCTGCACCTTGGCCAGCGCCATGATGTCCTCGGCCCGGCGCAGCCAGCGGATGTCGGGGTGGCGGCGCACGATGCCCGAGGCACTGCAGGGCGCATCGAGCAGGATGGCATCGAACGGACGGCCGTCCCACCAGGCGCGCGGGTCGCGGGCGTCGGCGGCGGCCACCTGCGCCTTGAGCTGCAGGCGGTTCAGCGTTTCCTGCACGCGGCCCAGGCGGGTGGGGTCGCTGTCGATGGCCAGCAGGTCGAGGTCGGCCAGCTCCAGCAGGTGGGCCGTCTTGCCGCCCGGGGCGGCACAGGCGTCGAGCACCCGTGCGCCGGCAGGCAGCGGCGGCAGCGTGCCGTCGCCATGCACCAGCAGCGGCGCGGCGCGCTGGGCGGCGGCGTCCTGCACCGAGACCTCGCCCTCGGCGAAGCCGGGCAGCTGCTGTACCGGGCTGGGCTCGGCCAGCACCAGCGTCTGCGGCCCCAGCACGGTGGCGGCGCGGCCCTGCGCGGCCAGCCGATGGGCATAGGCCTCGGCGCTGCCGCGGCGGGCGTTGACCCGCAGCGTCATCGGCGGGCGGCGGTTGGCGGCCTGCAGGATGGGCTGCCACTGCGACGGCCAGTCCTGCTTGATGCGGTCGATCCACCACAGCGGATGGTTGAAGGCGCCCACCGGGTCGTGCGTGGCGGCGGCCACCAGCGCGGCGCGCTCGCGCAGGAAGCGGCGCAGCACGGCGTTGATGAAGCCTGCCGCGGCGGGCGTGCGGTGGTGGGCCGCGGCCACCGCCTGGTCGACCAGCGTGTGGTCGTTGTAGGGCGGCGCATCGCTGGGCCACAGCAGCGCCAGCGCGGTGACCAGCAGCGCATCCACCTTGGGCGGCGGCGTCTTCGGCGCCACCGCCTCGCGCACCTTCACCGCGCCGCCCAGCCAGCGCAACGCATGGAAGCTCAGGGCCTGCGTGCCGGCGCGGGCATCGGCTGGCACGCGGGCGATCACGTCGGTGAGGGACTTGCCGCTGCGCACGGCCATCACGGCATCGGCCGTGTGATCGAGCAGGCGGGATAGCGGCAGGGCGTGCGGGGTCATCGGGGCAGTCTACCCAGGGGCCGAGGCTGTAACAGACAATGCCTCGAACCCGACGAGGGCCGGAGCACCGAATGAGCATGTCACGCAGCATCCCCAAGATCCTTCCCAGCGAGGACGACCTCGCGCGCCTGCCGGCCTCCGAGCGCATCCGCTACCGGCTGATCGGCGCCGACTGCCGCTACCACGCCAACGACAACATCTCGGCCCATGTGCGCCCGGGCGAGATCGAGGAACTGAAGGCGGAGGTGACGGCCAAGATGCAGGAGGTGCTGTCGTCGCTGGTGATCGACACCGAGAGCGACCACAACACCAACGAGACCGCCCGCCGCGTGGCCAAGATGTTCATCGACGAGGTGTTCCGCGGCCGCTACGTGCCGATTCCGCCGGTGACCGAGTTCCCCAACTTCTCGCGCCTGAACGAGCTGATGATCGTGGGCCCGGTGAAGGTGCGCAGCGCCTGCTCGCACCACCTGTGCCCCATCCTGGGCAAGGTGTGGATCGGCATCCTGCCCAACGAACATTCCAACCTGATCGGCCTGAGCAAGTACGCCCGCATCTGCGACTGGATCATGAGCCGGCCGCAGATCCAGGAAGAGGCGGTGACGATGCTGGCCGACGAATTGCAGGACCGCGTGAAGCCCGACGGCCTGGCCATCGTGATGGAGGCCGACCACTTCTGCATGCACTGGCGCGGGGTAAAGGACGACGAGTCGATGATGACCAACTCGGTGATGCGCGGTGCCTTCCTCAAGGACTCGACGCTGCGCCGCGAGTTCCTGTCGCTGCTGTCGAAGAAGAACCTCGGCTGACCGCACCCTACCCCCGGAGAACACGATGCTGGTACGCCTCATGTATGCAAGCCGCGCGTCGGCGTCGCTCGACCAGGAAGAGCTGCACACGCTGCTGCGCCAATGCAAGGCCGAGAACCCCAAGCACGGCATCACCGGCGTGCTGTGCCTGTCGCAGGGCATCTTCATGCAGGTGCTGGAGGGCGGGCGCATGGCCGTCAACCAGCTCTACAACCGCATCGCGGCCGACAGCCGCCACACCGACGTGGTGCTGCTCGACTACGCCGAGATCCGCGAGCGCCGCTTCGCCGGCTGGGCGATGGGCCAGGTGAACCTGCAGCGGCTCAATCCGGCCATCCTGCTGAAGTATTCGGAGACGCCCACGCTCGATCCGTATTCGGTGTCGGGGCAGGTGTCGATGGCATTGTTCGAAGAGCTGGTGGCCACCGCTTCCATCATGGGCGAGCGCGGCTGAGCTACAACGGCCCGACGTCCTCGAAGCCGTAGAGCTTGACCAGCAGCCGCGTTGGCCACTGGTGCGCGGCCAGGTTGCAGGCCAGCACCGCATCGTTGAACAGCTGGCGGCCGAAGGCCAGGCGCTGCTCGGCCTCGCGCAGGTCGGCCAGCCACAGCGGCACGTCGTCGCGTGCCTTGAGCGCGGTGTCGTGGTCGGCCAGGGCGCGCACGCGCACCAGCGCCGCCGCCAACTGACGGTCGGCCTGCACCAGCCGCTCCGCCGCAGTGGCCAGCACCGGCTTGGCCCGCATCGCGTCGGCCGCCAGGCTCACCTGCAGCTGCGCGGCATTCACCGCCTCGATGGCGCCCTGCTCGCCGGGCCAGGCTTCGGCCAGCACCGGCATCAGCAGCGCCAGCACCTCCTTGCGCCGGCGCAGCGGCTCGTCCACCTGCAGCCACGACTGCACCACCTTGTTGCGCAGCGCCACGATGCGGTTGTAGGCCCCCACCATCCAGAAGATGAGGATGGCTGCCGTGGCCAGCAGCGTCAGCTCGCGCGTGGTCAGCATCCGGCGGCTGCCAGGTACTCCGCATGGCCGCGGGCGCGCAGCTCGCACGCCGGGCAGTGGCCACAGCCGTAGCCCCAGGCATGGCGCCGGGTGCGGTCGCCGAGGTAGCAGGTATGGGTGTGCTCGACGATCAGCGCTTCGAGCGCATCGCCGCCCAGCTGGTGGCTCAGCGCCCAGGTCTGGGCCTTGGTGAGGAACATCAGCGGCGTCTCCACCGTCATCGGCGCATCCATGCCCAGCGACAGCGCCACCTGCAGCGCCTTGAGGGTGTTGTCTCGGCAATCGGGGTAGCCGGAATAGTCCGTCTCGCACATGCCGCCCACCAGCACGCTGGCGCCGCGCCGGTAGGCCAGCGCGGCCGCGAAGGTGAGGAACAGCAGGTTGCGGCCGGGCACGAAGGTGTTGGGCAGGCCGCTGGCGGCCATCTCGATCTGCCGCGCGTCGGTCAATGCGGTGTCGGAGATCTGGCCCAGCAGACGCAGGTCCAGCAGGTGGTCTTCGCCCAGGCGCGCGCCCCAGGCCGGGAACTGGCTGCGCAGCTGCTGCAGCACCTGCAGCCGGCATTGCAGCTCCACCGCATGGCGCTGGCCGTAGTCGAAGCCGATGGTCTCCACCCGGGCATACCGCTGCAGCGCCCAGGCCAGGCAGGCGGTGGAATCCTGCCCGCCCGAAAAGAGCACCAGGGCTGATGAGTGAGCTTGCATGATGCGCAAAGCATAGCGGCGGCCTGCGGCCCCCTACGTCTGAACACATTCCGCGCGCGGGAGCGGGCGGGCCGCGCCGGTAAACTCCGGGTCTTTCCCGACACCCCACCCATGGCCGTCGCTGCCCCGCCGAACTCTCCCGACATCTTCGACCTGCGCAGCGCCGCATTGACGCTGGTGGCGGTCGTGCTGAAGACCGCCGACCTCACCGTGCTGGCCCGGGAGCTGGACGCCCGCAGCGCCGACAACCCCGGCCTGTTCGACAACGACCCCGTGGCGGTGGACCTGAGCGCCGTGCGCGACGAGCACGAGCCGATCGACTTCGCGCTGCTGGTGGCCCTGCTGCGGCAGCACCGCATGATGCCGGTGGCCGCCAAGGGCGGCACGCCCGAGCAGATGGCCGCCGCGCTGGCCGCCGGCCTGGTGGAAGCGCCCGACTTCGCGCCGCCCGCCCGTGCGCCGCGCGCCGCGCCCGTGCCGGTCCCCGCGCCTGTGCCCGAACCCGCAGCCGCCGCACCGGCCCCCGAGCCCGAAGTGCGCGAGGTGATCCGCGAGGTCATCCATGAAGTGGAAGTGGTGCGCGAAGTGCGCGTGCCCGGCGAGGCGCCCGCCACCATGGTGATCGACAAGCCGTTGCGATCGGGCCAGCAGGTGTACGCCCGCGGCTGCGACCTCATCGTGCTGGCCGCGGTGAACTTCGGCGCCGAGGTCATCGCCGACGGCCACATCCATGTCTATGCGCCGTTGCGCGGCCGGGCCCTGGCCGGCGCGCGCGGCAACACCGAAGCCCGCATCTTCACCACCTGCATGGAGGCGCAACTGGTCTCCGTGGCAGGCATCTACCGCACCACCGACGTGCCGCTGCCGGCGGACATCGTCGGCCAGCCGGCCCAGGTGCGGCTCGAGGGCGAAAAGCTCGTCATCGAACGCCTGGGCGCCTGATGCGCCCGCGCCGCTGACGCCACCGTACGCAAGCAAGTCTGCACAAGAAAGGACAAGCCACCGATGGCCAGAATCATCGTCGTCACCTCCGGCAAGGGAGGTGTGGGCAAGACCACCACCAGCGCCAGCTTTTCCTCCGGCCTGGCCCTGGCGGGCCACAAGACGGCCGTCATCGACTTCGACGTCGGCCTGCGCAACCTCGACCTCATCATGGGCTGCGAGCGGCGCGTGGTGTACGACCTGATCAACGTCATCCAGGGCGAAGCCAACCTGAACCAGGCGCTGATCAAGGACAAGCAGTGCGACAACCTGTTCGTGCTGGCTGCCTCGCAGACGCGCGACAAGGAAGCGCTGACGCAGGAAGGCGTCGAGAAGGTGCTGAAGGACCTGTCGGAGATGGGCTTCGAGTACATCGTGTGCGACAGCCCGGCCGGCATCGAGACGGGCGCCATGATGGCCATGCACTACGCCGACGAGGCCGTGGTGGTGACCAACCCCGAGGTGTCCTCGGTGCGCGACTCCGACCGCATCCTGGGCATGCTCAGCAGCAAGACCAAGCGCGCCATCGACGGCCAGGAGCCGGTGAAGGAGCACCTGCTGATCACCCGCTACAACCCCTCGCGGGTGGAAGGCGGGCAGATGCTGTCGCTGAACGACATCCAGGAGATCCTGCGCATCAAGCTGATCGGCGTGATCCCGGAATCGGAGTCGGTGCTCGATGCGTCCAACCAGGGCGTGCCGGCGATCCACCTGAAGGGCAGCGACGTGTCCGAGGCCTACCAGGACGTGGTGGCCCGCTTCCTGGGCGAGGACCGGCCGATGCGCTTCATCGACGCCGAGAAGCCCGGCTTCTTCAAGCGGCTGTTCGGTGGGAGGTAAGCCGATGTCTTTCCTTTCCTTCCTGCTCGGGGAAAAGAAGAAGACCGCCAGCGTCGCCAAGGAGCGGCTGCAGATCATCCTGGCCCACGAGCGCAGCGGCGACGGCCCGCCGCGGGCCGACTACCTGCCCGCCCTGCAGCGCGAACTGGTGGCTGTGATCTCCAAGTACGTGGCCATCTCGCCGGACGACATCAAGGTGCATCTGGAGAAGCAGGATGACCTGGAGGTGCTGGAAGTCAAGATTGAGCTGCCGGACGCGGCGCGCTGATGCCGCGCGGCGCAACCGCGCGCCGCTGACCGTCCGCCTGCCGCGTGCCTTGCGGCCGGCGGGCCATTCACCTACTTCTATAACGCCTGCGCCGACACCAACACGCTGCGGTCGCGCGGCCGCACCAGGCAGATGTGGCGCTGCAGCCCGAGCCACGCCAGCCGCCGCGTGAGCACACCCGGCGCCTGGAAGTGGAACAGCGTGAGCTACGGCACCACGCTGATGCCGATGCCGGCGCGCACCATCCCCATCACCGTGGCGAGCTGGTCCACCTCCATCACCACGTGTCGCGCACGTTTCGGCGTGCGGCAGTACCTGGAGGCAGCCACGCCACGGTAGTAGCGTCGTCCGCAGACGATGCAATGTAGAAGTGCTCGCTGCAGAGGGGCTAGGCCACCAGCTCGGGCGGGTAGGCTTGCGTGGCGGCCAGCGCGAAGTCGGCCTCGCCGTGGCGCACGCGCTCGATGCAGGGCTTGGACAGCACGTCGGACACCCGAAGCTGAACGCCGGGATGGCCGTCCTGCAAGCCCGCTCGCACCTGCCGCGCCAGCCTGTCGCCAGGGAAGGCACCTGACTGGCGCCTACACGACCGACACTCCCCACCTCGCCGCCGGCGACACCCGGCCTTCGCTGGAAGCGCTCTACGCCATCACTCAAGCCGGCTGGTTGGCTGCGGTCAGCGCCGCCGCGGACGGGCTGGTGGCGCAGCGGCTGCAGCTACTTCGGGCGGCGGCGCCGCAGGTGCGGCAGGCAGCGGGGAGTTGGGTATTGCCGTAGTTGCAGCCGCTCGCTGTTGGCCGCATGACACGGCCAACGGCTGACTCGACGACGAAGACTTGGCCTGCAGACGCAGCGCTGCGAGGATGCGGCCCCGCGGCAAGACAACCTCGACATGCCGCGACGGCCGATGCTCGTTCCCAGATTGGCGACCGCCCTGGGCAACGACCATGCAGACCAAACTCACTCGACTGGAATCGATTCGCGGCTTTGCGGCACTCTACGTGTTTGCGGGGCACTATCTCCTTCACCGCGTGCTGACCAAGTCCGGGCCGCTCGCCCTGCCGTTCCGCTTCGGGCAGGAGGCCGTCATTGCCTTCTTTCTTATCTCAGGCTTCGTCATCCAGCATTCGTTTGCACAGCGGCCGCCGACAAGCTTCCTTTCCTACCTGGCACGTCGGGCGCGGCGCATCTATCCCATCTACCTGCTGGCGCTGGCTGTGTCGTTCGCCTTGGGCGAGCCGCCGACAGGGCGCGCTGCAGACGCAGCATGGCAGTGGGCGGGCAACCTGCTGATGCTCCAGGACTTCGCCTCCGGCAAGCCGGGCGTGTGGGTGTCCCCGCTCGGCGGCAATGCATCGCTGTGGTCCTTGTCGTACGAGTGGTGGTTCTATGTACTGTTCTTTCCGGTCGCCACGCTCCTGCCCAGCCGCCTGCAACTGCACGGCGTCGCGCTGCTGTCGTTGCTCGGATTCGCCTCGTACCAATGGATGCCCAATCAGGCTTCCCTGTTCGCGACCTACTTCGTCGTCTGGTGGGCCGGAGTCGAACTGGCGAAGACCTATGCAACGGACGGGCGCATTACGCTGGCTTCGCAACGAGGGCTGCTGCTGTACCTTGCAGGCTTTGCGCTGCTGCTTGCCGTGCCCTGCGCTGCGCAGCGACTCCGAGGTGAGTCCTTGTCCTTTGGCGAGCACCCGGTGCTGGAACTGCGTCACTTTCTGGCTGCGCTGGTCATCGTGGCCGCAGCGATCGTCTGGTCGAAGTACCGCTGGCGCTTCTTCGACCAGACGCTCGGCCCCTTTACGGCCTTGGCACCGCTGTCGTATGGGCTTTATGTCTTCCATTACCCCGTGGCGGTGTCGGCCACCTGGCTGGACGGGGTGAGCGCGCCATGGCTAGCAGGCGTGGCCTATGTACTGACCGCGCTTGGACTGGCAGCGTGGGCCGAGGGACCGTTCCAAGCCTGGGTAAATCGCAGATTCAGGCGCCTGCGCTCTCACAATGCAACGCCTCCACCGTCGAAGTGATGATAATGCGAGTAAATTCATCACATTGACGTTCGACATGGCTGTGGCAACCTTCACGCTCTCGTCCAATCGCCGCTTCGCCGCGGTCCGGTGACGACCGCAGTCCGCGCGCGGCTGGCGCGTGGCATCGGTGCCAATGCCTTCGGGCAGGCGCTGTCCATTGCCATCCAGCTCGCCTCCCTGCCGCTGTTCCTCGGCCGTTGGGATCTGCCGACCTACGGCATCTGGCTGATGCTGTCTGCACTGCCCGGCTATCTCTCGATGGCCGATGCCGGCATGGTGACCGCAGCCGGCAACCGGATGACCATGGCCGTCGGCCGTGGCGACGTGGCGCAGGCGCGCACGGTGTTCCACAGCGCAACGGTGTTCGTCACCGGCGTGTGCGTAGCAGCAGGTGCGCTGTTGGCGGCGGGCCTGGCCTGGCTGCCGCTGCCTGGCCTGTTGCAGCCGCCCGGCGCGGCCCTGGCCGTCGGTTGCCTCGGTGCCGGGGTGCTGGTGGCCTTCTGGGGCGGGCTTGCGCATCAGCTGGTCCGAGCCACAGGCCGCAACGCGCAGGGCGAGATGGCCACGCATCTCGTGCGGCTGGCCGAATGGCTGGGGCAGCTCGGCGGCCTGTTCACCTTCGGCTCGCTGCTGTCGACGGCACTGGGCGGACTGTTGATGCGGGTGGTGGGTACCGCCATTGCGGCGCGCCTGGCGCGGCGCGGCAGCGGCAGCATCGACTGGGGCTTCGCCCGGGCCGACGCGGCCGTGCTGCGTGGCCTGTGGCGGCCCGCGGCCGGCTTCATGCTGATTCCCGCGGCCAACGCCTTGAGCCTCCAGGGCATGACGCTGCTGGTCGGTCACCTGCTCGGCCCGGCAGCGGTGGCCGTGTTCAACACCTACCGCACGCTGGCCCGCGTGGTGGTGCAGGCCACCTCCGCCTTCAGCTTCGCGCTGTGGCCTGAGTTCGCACGGGCCTACGGGGCCGAGGGTGCGCGGGGCGTGGCACCGCTGTACCACCGCGCCCGCCGCACCGGCCTGTGGATCGCAGCCGTCGCCGTGGCGGCCGTCGGGCTCGGCAGCCCGTGGCTGCTGGCACTGTGGACGCACGGCAAGATCGAGTTCTTGCTGGCGCCGATGGGCGCGATGCTGGCCTACGCCACCGTGGCCAGCGCCACGCACGTGCCGCGCGTGCTGCTGCTGTCCACCAGCCGGCACGAGGGGCTGGTGTGGGCGGGCATCGCCAGCGCGGTGGCGGGCCTGCTGGTGGCCAGCCAGCTGACGTCATGGTCAGGCCTGCTCGGTGCCGCCCTGGCCATGGCCTTGGCCGATGCGCTCACGGGCGCCGCCGCACTCCGCGGCGCTGATCGCCTGCTGCGGGAGCCGGCCGCGTGAAGATCCTGTACCTCGGCCCGCGCAGCGGCACCTGCCTGGACCGGGCGCGCGCCTACGAACGTCTGGGTCACGAAGTGCAGCACCTCGACCTACGGTCCCTGCTGCCCGCTTCGCCTTGGCTCGACCGTGCCGCCTGGCGCTTCGGCGGCCGTTGGCTGGGCCGCCTTCTCTGCAGTGCGTTGGCGCACCGGCTCGCAGGGCAGCGCTATGCGCTGTGCCACGTCGACGGCGGTGCGCTCGCCGGGCCACAGGTGCTGCGGCTGCTGCGCAGCCATGCCGACGTGCTCGTGAACTACAACATCGACGACCCGTTCGGCGGCCGCGACGGGCGCCGCTTTGCTGCCTATCTGCACGGGCTGCCGTTCTATGACCTGGCGGTGGTGATGCGAACGGCCAACGTGGCCGAGGCGCAGGCGCACGGCGCGCGGCGTGTGCTGCGGGTGTTCATGTCCGCGGACGAGGTGAGCCATGCACCGCGGCAGCCGACACCCGCCCAGCAGCAGACATGGCGCAGCGACGTGCTGTTCGTCGGCACCTGGATGCCGGAACGCGGGCCCTTCCTCGCCGGGCTGCTGGCGCAAGGCGTGCCGCTATCGATCCGGGGTGCCCACTGGCAGAAGGCGCCGGAATGGCCGCTGCTTCAACCGCATTGGCGGGGCGGGCCGATCGTGGGCGACGACTACGCGCTCGCGCTGCAATGCGCGCGGGTAAACCTCGGCCTGTTGTCGGTGGGCAACCGGGATGAACACACGACCCGTTCCGTCGAAGTGCCCGCTCTCGGCGGACTGCTCTGTGCCCAGCGCACGCCCGAGCATGCGGCGCTATACCGCGACGGTGTCGAGGCCTTGCTGTGGTCGGATGCCGCAGAGTGCGCCCGGCATTGCCGCCAGGCGCTGCAGGACGAGGCCTGGGCCGCACGCATCGCCGCCGCCGGCCGACGGCGCGCCAAGGCCAACGGCCACTTCAACGAGACGGTGCTGCTGCGCATCCTCGATGCGGTGGGCCTGCCGGCCGCGCCGGCGTTGGCGGACACATGACAAGCAGCGGACGCCACGCACCCGTCCTGCCGCTGGCCTGGCTCATGCTGGTCGTCGGGCAGGCCTTGGCCACCTGGACGTGGGAAGCCGCGGCCTGTGCGCTGATGGCCGCGGCCGGCGCAGGCATCGGCCTTCGGCACGCGCTGTCGCCACGGTTGCTGCGGCTGGCGCCGGTGTCCAGCCTGAGCCTGGCGGGCTACAGCACCTTCCACTTCGTCCTGCCGCCGCTGGTGACGGCGATGGAAGGGCAGCCGCTCACCACGCACCTGGAACGGCCGACCGACGTGCTGCTGCATGCACTGGTGTGCCTGCTGGCGCTGATCGTGTCGCACCGCGTCTATCTGGGCAGCGGCCTGCTGCAGGCAGCCCGGCAGACCCTGTGCGGGCGCCTGTATGGACCGCTAGGCCTGTTCCGCATGCCGCCGCCGGCACACCTCTTCGCCATGGGTGCAATGGGGCTGCTGGCCGCCGCGTGGCTGACCTTCACCCTCGGTGCAGCCCAGCTCCACGAGGCGGAGTCCGGCATCGTCACCAAGCTGATGCAGGGCCTGTACCCGCTCGCCTGGGTGCCGCTGGCGCTGATGGTGCAGCCACTCGTCGACCGCCGACCCATGCCGCCTGGCCAGTGGCCTGTGCTGCTGCTGTACGCGCTGGCGGTGGCCCTGGTAGGTCTGGGCCGCAACAGTCGGTCGGCCGTGCTGATCGGCTTCGTTTCCATCGGCATCGCTTGGGCCTACCTGGCACTGATCGATCCGCAACGCAGGGCCAGCGCCTTCTCGACTCGGCGCCTCGTGCTGGCGGCGGTGGTGGTGTGGGTGGCCGGCGGCCCGCTGGCCGATTTGGCCACGAGCATGGTGATCGCGCGGGAAGAACGCGCTGAGGTCAGTGCCTTGCAGGTGATCCAGACGACCACGTCGGTATTTCTCGACAAGGAACGCATCCGCAGCTTCCGTGCCGCCGAGGGCGGCTCCAGCAACGAATTCTGGGACGAACGCTACGTCGACAACGTGTTCGCCAGCCGGCTGTGCAACCTGCGCTTCGCGGATGCGACGCTGGTGCTGGCGCACGAGTTGGATGCGGCGCAATCCGCCTCGCTGCGGTCGCTGGAATGGCAGCGCGTGGTCGGGCTGCTGCCGCGGCCGATCCTGGAGCAGGTGTCGCCCGAGACGGACAAGGACTTCGTCAACTCGGGCTCGGGCGGCGACCTTCTCTTGTTCGTGGCCACCAATGCACCTCGGGCGATGGGCGGCTTTCGCACGGGGTCGATCTTCGCCAGCGGCTATGGGCAGTTCGGCTGGTTCTACGTGCCGCTGCTGATGCTGCTGGCGCTGTTCACCTTCACCCTGGTGGACGCCTTGACGCGCCGGGTCGCCGACCCCGCGGCGCCAGGCGGATGGAGCCCCGTCTTCAGCCCGATGCTGGTGGTGTCGCTCTTCACCTGGTGCTACTACTTCACCAGCGCCGCCACCGGTGCCGAATCGATGTCGGAACTGCTGGCCTACCTGGTGCGCGGCTGGGTGCAGGACGCGCTCGTCTACGCCACGGTGTTCTGGCTGTCCGCCGCGCTGGTGATGGTCGGCGGGCTGGGCAGGAAGGCGCCCACATGAAGATCGTGCTTTTCGCGCACCCCGAGTTCATGCCGTCGCGCAGCATGCCGCGCTTCGCGGCGCTGCTGCACTCGGAGCTGTCGGCGCGCGGCCATGAGGTCAGCCTCTGGCGGCCCGCGGCCCGGCTGCAGGCCCGGGCTCGAGGGCTGGGGTCTGCGGCGGCCAAGTGGGCCGGCTACTTTGACCAGTACCTGCTGTTTCCGCGATGGGTGCGCCGAGCGGTGGAGCGCCAGCCGGCGGACACGCTGTTCGTGTTCTGCGACCAGGCCCTGGGCCCGTGGGTGCCGCTGGTGGCGCATCGGCCGCACGTGGTGCACGTGCATGACCTGCTGGCGCTGCGCTCGGCCCTGGGACTGATGCCCGAGAACCCGGTGGGCCTGACCGGCCGCGTCTACCAGCGCTTCATCCGGCGCGGCTTCAGGCAGGCGCAGCACTTCATCAGCATCTCGCACAAGACCCGCGTCGACCTCCATGCCCACGCCGTGGCACACGCCGTCACCTCGGCGGTGGTGCACAACGGCATGAACCACCCGTACCGTCGCATGGCCGCAGCATCCGCCGCCACGCTGCTGCGGCAGGCGGGCGCAGTGGTCGACGAACGAGGCTTCCTGCTGCACGTGAGCGCCGGCCAGTTCTACAAGAACGTGCCCGGCGTCATCGCGCTGTATGCCGAGCATGCGCGGTCGGCGGCCCGTCCGCTGCCGCTGGTGCTCGTCGGCCATCACCGCCAGCCCGCGGTGCAGTCGGCGATCGCCGCGCTGCCAGCCTCGGCGCGCGTGGTGCGGCTGCACGACATCGACAACGAGACGATGCGCGCCTGCTATTCGGCCGCCAGCGCGTTCCTGTTTCCCAGCCTGGAGGAAGGCTTCGGCTGGCCGATCGTCGAGGCGCTGGCCTGCGGTTGCCCGGTGATCACCACCGACGCGCCGCCGATGAACGAGGTGGGCGGATCGGCCGCGTTCTACATCCCGCGGCTGCCCGCCGGTGCCGGGCTGGGCGCCTGGGCCGCCGCCGCGGCACCCGTGCTCGAACGGGTGCTGGCGCTGCAGGGGCCTGCCCTTGATGCTTGGCGCGACGACGCCGCCGCCTGGTGCATGCGGTTCGAGGCCGCGCGCGCCATCGAAGGCTACCTGCAGGTGTATAGCCAAGTGTTGAAGCAGGCCGCCGCATGAAGCCGGCGAGTCGCCCCACCCGCTGGCGGCCTGCGGCTGCAGCGCTTTGCGTCGGGCTGCTGGCCTGCCTGGGCGTGGCCCCCGCCCCGGCTGGGCAGGTCGCCGATCCGATCAACGACCGGGCCGCACAGGCGTTGGCGGCCGAGCCCGCCCAGCCCGAGCGCGTGCATCCAAAATTCCGCGCCTTCGAAGTCCTGCGGCGCACGGCGGTGTCCGGCTGCGCGGCCGCGGCCGACGCGGTGTCGCTGGCCAAGCCGACCGCCCGCCACCCCGACGACCCAGCGGAATCCGCGGGCACCGAACTTCTTGCCTTGCCTGCGCTCGTGCGGCTGCTCTTGCAGTTCCCGCAGTGCATCGACGAGCCGATGGCGCAGGCGATGCAGCGCGCCCTCGCTGCGCCACAGGACCGCTTGGCGCACGGCACCCTCAACCACGCCATCATGCGGGTGGCCTCCTGGTACCTGATCGCGCAGCGCTTTCCGCAGGCCACGTGGCCGGACGCGCGGGGGGAGCGTCGCAGCTCGCAAGAGCTGATGGCCGCCATCCAACAGCTGCTGCAAAGGCGCACGGCGCAGTTCTTCGCGGCCGGCCACACCGAGTGGTTGTCGCCCACCTATGCGGTGGTGAACCTGCTGCCGCTGCTGAACCTGATCGACTTCGCCGACGATGCGCAGGTGCGCGCCAATGCCCAGGCGCAGGCAGCGCTTCTGGTGGCCGTGCTGCGCGCCGCCTCGTTCCACGGCACGCTGCTGCCGCCGCTCAACCGGCTGAACCACGACCAGCGCAACGCGCCCGGCGACGGCACCGACACGCCCGCCGCGACGCAGGCGCTGCTGTGGCTGTACTTCGGCGAGCCGGCCAGCGGCTCGGCGGACCTGGCCAACCGCAACGAACCGGCCTTCGTCACCATCGCAGCACTGTCGCGCTGGCGCCCGCCTGCGGCACTGTTCGATCCGGCCGGCCGCGGCGGCCATGCGGTACGGATGCGCACGCCGGCCTTCTCCCGCTGGGACGACGCGACCACCACCGAACTGCTGGGCGACGGCTACATCGACGAGGCCTATGCCCTGGGCACCGGCAACGTCGTGTTCCGGCCCAACACCTATGCCGACCATCTGCAGAGCTTTGCGCTGCTGCTGAAGTCGAGCTCCCGGCACAACGCCATCGAGTGCCGCCACCCGTTCTTCCGCAGCGATGCAGGTGATGGCGTCTGGGGCACCGATCGCTGGTCGCCGTTCCAGCAGACGCACCGCATCGACGGCCGCACCGGGGTGATGCTGTTCCGCATCCCACGGGCCGACCCCTGGCCAGGCGACCCGGCCAGCCGCTTCTTTGCGCCGCGCAGCCGGCACGCCGGAGCGCTGGTCGCCGGCTTCCAGTGCCGCGTGCCGCGCAGCTTCGCCCGGGTCCAGATCGAACCGCATTGGATTTTCGTTCGGCAGGGCGAGGTGGATGTGGCCATCGGCTTGCCGGTCGGGCGCTTCGAGATCGACGCGTCGGCCGACCCGCCGTGGCACCACGTGGCCAGGGTGCAGGCCCGCAGCGCCGCCCTGGTGTTCCTGGTGCGCAAGACGGCGCGCGGCGACAGCTTCCGCGCCTTCCAGGCCTGGGCGCGGCAGCGCATGCCGAAGTTCGACCCAGCCACGACCCGGGTGGTGCACACCACGCTGGAGGGACGTCGGGTCGCGGTGCAGTTCGACTTGCAGTCCTTGCCCGATGGACGGGTGGCCTCGATCCCGCGGGTGGAAGTGGACGGCAAGTCCGCGCCCCCGCCGCCGCAGGCACCCTTGCTGTCGGATCCCGTGACCCTTGCGGACGGTGTGCTGCGCCTCGTGCGTGCCGATGGCCGAAGCGTGTACATCCAGCCGCCCTCGGCAACCGCTCATCCATGAAGATCCTCCGCATCATCTCCACCATGAACCCGCGCGGCGGCGGGCCGTCGGAGGGCATCCGGCAGGTCTCGCAGGCGTTGGCACGGATGGGCCACACGAGCGAGTGCCTGACCAGTGACGATCCCTCTGCGCCGTGGTTGGCGGGGCAGCCGGTGCGCATCCACGCGGTGGGGCGGCGCATGCCGGTGGGCTATGCGCACAACCCGGCCATCGGCACGTGGCTGCGCGCCCATGCGCAGGACTACGACGCCTTCGTCATCAGCGGCCTGTGGCAGCACCACTCGGTCGCGGCGCGCGCTGCGCTGCGGGCGCTGGGGCGCGAGTACTTCGTCTTCACCCACGGCATGCTGGACCCCTGGTTCAAGCAGGCCTATCCGCGCAAGCACCTCAAGAAGTGGCTGTACTGGCCCTGGGGCGACTACCGCGTGCTGCGCGATGCTCGCGCGGTGCTGTTCACCAGCGAAGAAGAACGGCTGCGTGCGCGGCAGTCGTTCTGGCTGTACCGCGCGCGCGAGCGTGTGGTGGCCTACGGCACGCGCACGCCGCCGCGCTGGGACGAGTCGCCGGGCCAGGCCGCCTTCCTGGAGGCGCACCCTGGCCTGCGCGGCAAGCGGGTGATGCTGTTCCTCAGCCGCATCCAGCAGAAGAAGGGTTGCGACCTGCTGATCGACGCCTTCGCACAGGTGGCGCGCACCAACGCCGACCTGCGGCTGGTGATGGCCGGCCCCGACCAGGCCGCCTGGCGCGCCGCGCTGCAGCAGCGGGCTGCGGCGCTGGGCATCGCCGACCGCATCGTGTGGCCGGGCATGCTGCAGGGCGACCTGAAGTGGGGCGCCTTCCACGCAGCCGAGGCGTTCGTGCTGCCTTCGCACCAGGAGAACTTCGGGATCGCCGTGGCTGAGGCACTGGGCTGTGGCGTGCCGGTGCTGATCTCCGACAAAGTGAACATCTGGCGCGAGATCGAGGCCGATGGCGCCGGCCTGGTCGCGCCCGACACCGCCGAGGGCACGGCGCAGCTGCTGCAGCGCTGGCTTGCGTTGTCGTCGGCCGAGCGCGCGGCGATGCGGGACCGCGCCCGCGGCTGCTTCGCGCAGCGCTTCACCGTGGAGGCGATGGCCGACAGCCTGCTGTCGGTGCTGCAGCATGGCTGACGAGCGCATCCTGCAGGGCGTGGACCCCACTACGCAGCCCTCGTTCACGCTGCGCAACCGCTGCGCTCGGGCGGTATGGAACATGGCGTGGTTGCTGCTGTTCCGGCCCTCGCCAAGGCCGCTGCATGCGTGGCGTGCGTTGCTGTTGCGGCTGTTCGGCGCGCGGCTGGGGCGTCATGTCCACGTGTACCCATCGGTGCGCATCTGGGCGCCGTGGCTGCTGCAGGTGGGTGAGCACAGCGGCATCGCCGATGGCGTGACGCTCTACAACATGGGCGGCATCCGCATCGGGCCGCGCTGCGTGGTCTCGCAGGGCGCGCACCTGTGCGGCGGCTCGCACGACTACCAGCAGCCCAGCTTCCAGCTCGTGGCCGCGCCCATCGAGCTGCAGGCCGAGGTGTGGGTGTGCGCCGAAGCCTTCGTGTCCGCCGGCGTGACCGTGCCGGCCGGCTGCGTGGTGGCCGCCCGCAGCGTGGTCACCCGCACCGTGGCCGAGCCGTGGACGGTGCTGGCCGGCGTGCCGGCACGCGTGGTCGGTCGGCGCGACCCGCGGGCCTCGCGGCTCGCTTCCTCCGTTCCAACGCCAACGCCTTCGCACTCGCGCTGAACCATGTCCGTTTCCATCCTCATCCTCACCAAGAACGAACAGCAGGATCTGCCGGGCTGCCTGGCCTCGGTCGCCTGGAGCGACGACGTGCACGTGTACGACTCCATGAGCACCGACCGCACGCTGGAGATCGCCCGCGCCTTCGGCGCGACCGTCACCCAACGGCCGTTCGACAACTGGGCTGCGCATCAGAACTGGGGCCTGCAACACATCGCCTTCAAGCATGACTGGGTGTTCTACATCGACGCGGACGAGCGCATGACCGACGAGCTGCGCGAGGCCGTGCTGCAGGCGGTGCAGGCGCCGGGCGAGCATGTGGCCTTCCGCGTGCAGCGCCGTGACTTCTTCATGCAGACATGGCTGCGCCATGTGCAGGCGTCCGCCTTCTATCTGCGACTCTTCCGGCCGGCCCGCATGCGTTATGAAAGGCTGGTCAATCCCGTGTCCATTCCCGACGGACCCGTGGCCACGATCGGCGGCTACCTCGATCACCATCCCTTCAGCAAGGGCGTGACGCATTGGCTCGAGCGGCACAACGCCTACAGCACCTTCGAGGCGCGCCAGATCCTGGACAACCGGCACGTGGGCGCGGCGTTCTCGGTGCGCAAGGCATTGTGGTGCCGCGACTTCCATGAGCGCCGCTACCACCAGAAGGAGCTGTTCTACCGGCTGCCGCTGCGCCCGCTGGTGAAGTTCCTGCTGCTGTATCTGGTCAAGCGCGGTTTCCTGGACGGCCGCGCAGGGCTCACGTACGCCGCGCTGCAGTCGATCTACGAATACATGATCGTGCTGAAGGTGCGCGAGTCGCGTTAGGGCTCACGACGCAGGCAGGGTCGCTCAGCCGGGCGTCTGTGTCCTGGCGTCGGCGTCTTCCTCGATCAAGGCGTGAGCGGGCAGAGGTGAAACACCCGTCAGATGCTCCAAGCGCTGCCTGAACCGGCCCAGCGCGGCGCGAGCGCCCAAGTGCTGCTCAGCATGCAGCCGGGCGGCTGCGCCGAGCCGCGCACGCCGCGCCGCATCGGCGGCCAGCCCCTCCACCGCCCCCGCGAACGCCGGCGCATCGTCCGGCGACACCACCACCCCGCACCCCGCCACCACCTCGGCCACTTCGCTGCCGGGGCGCGCGTTCGTCACCACCGGCCGGCCGCTGGACAGCATGGCGGTGAGCTTCGACGGCATCACCAGGTCGGCCACACCGGGGTCCTGCGGCAGCAGGTGGATGTCGGCCATGCCCAGCAGGTCGGGCAGGCGCTCCTTCGGTTGCAGCGGCAGCAGTCGCATGTTGGGCAGCTCACGCGCCGCGGCTTCCATGTCGGGCTTCATCTGGCCGTCGCCACACACCACGAACACCAGGTTCGGGCAGCGCTGGCGCAGCAGGCGGGCCGCCAGGGGAATCAGGTGCAGCCCCTGCTTGGCGCCCAGGGTGCCGGAGAACAGCGCCACCACCGCGTCGGGCGGCAGCTGCAGCTCCGCCCGGTATGGGCTGGCCCCGCCCAGCGGCTTGACGCTGTCCACGTCCACCCAGTTGGGGAACAGCACGGCCCGGTCGGGCGCCACGCCTTTTTCCACCGCGCGCCCGACCATGCGACGCGAGATGGAAGACACCACGTCGAACCGGCGCATCAGCCAGCGTTCGGCCGAAAGCACCAGGCTACGCACCAGCCGCCCGCGCAGCAGGCCCATATCGAAGGCCACGTCCACCTCATAGTCCTGGATGTGCAGCCATGCGCGCGCACCCGCCAACCGCGCGGTGAGCAGCGCCGCCGGCGTGCAGGCAAAAGCTGGCGCGGCCACCCACACCACGTCCGGCTTCCAGCATGCCTGCCGCAGCATGGTGGGCAGAGAGCTGAGCGCGAAGCTCAGCAGATGCAGCACCCGCTTGGAGCCATTGGGCCGCGCCGGCACCCATAGCGGGCAGCGCCACACCTGCACGCCATCCATCGTCTCCACGCTGCGGCCGCGGCCGGCGTGGCTGTCGGCCACCCGCCAAGCGGGGTAATACGGCGGAGCCGCCACCACCCGCACCTCGTGACCCTGCGTGGCCAGCCACGTGGCCATCTCGCCGGTGTACTTGCCGATGCCCGTGGGCTCCGGTGCGTAGTTGATGCCGTAGATCAGGATCTTCAAAAGTGCTCCGAGCCCTCTAACCAGGGGGGTTTGGCCTCGTCCAGGCCATTCGCACGACACGGCGCCGTGCGATGTGATAGAGAATGCCACCAATCGATTGCAATGGTAACAATTTCACACTGTCGATTGAAGTGATCGTGAAGAATGGCAAGGTTCGGTGGTAAGGCATCGCAGTCAAATCCGCATAATTGACCACTATCACTTCGCGGTGTTACCTTGCTCGGGTCATTTGCTGCCGCAGGAGCGCATCCATGAAAGCAAGCACATCCCTGTTCGTGATCGCCGCGGCCCTGTTCGGGGCGTCCGTCGCCGCCCACGCCGCTACGCCAGTGCGCGTGGTGCCGCTGGCGCCGGTGGCCACCTCGGTCGTCTCGCCCAGCGCCCCGCCCAACGTCACACCCACCCGGCCGCCGCGTGTGCCGCCCACCCGTCCGCCCCGCACGCCGCCCAGCCGGCGCTGATCGCCGGCCCGCCCACCTCATGGATCGGCGCCTCACCAGGCGCCGTTTTTTTCTGCCTGCCGCCGGCAGGGGGCGTGCGCCCCACACCAGCTTGAGATGTTGACTGCGACGCCCATCCAGGCGGCCACTTCGCCCGCACGGCACCGCCCTGGCGCCACTGCTGCGCACGGGCCCCGGCGCGCCCCGATATGGGACCGCGGGTCCTTCGCCACGCTGCTGGCCCTCACCGTCTGGGCTCCTTTGCCACTGGGCAGCAACCGGGATTGGGCGGTCGGGCTGTTGGCCACCGCCCTGTGGGCCACGCTGGCACTGCGTTGCCTGGCTGCACGTCCCTGGCTGCGTGGTAGGCCGGCCTGGAGCGCGCTGCAGTGCGCACGCTGGCCGCTGGCAGCCCTGTCCGCGTTCTGCCTGCTGGTGTTGGCGCAATGGGCAAGCGTCCTGCCCGGCGTGCTGCACACGCCAGACGTTCACCTCACCGCCGGCTACCTCCTGCGTGCGCTGGCCTACCTGGCCGCCTTCGCGCTGGTGATGCTGTGCGTCAACACGCCGCAGCGGGTGGCCGGCCTGCTGGGTGCCGTCGTGGCCGGCGGCGTGCTGCAGGCCGTGCTGGCGGTGGTGCTGCACTCCTCGCGCGCCCGCTACCAGTACCTGTTCACCGAGTTCGTGCAGGGCCACCGCGCGATGGGAACGTTTCCGAATCCCGATCACCTGGCCGGCTACATGGAGCTGACGCTGTCGGCCGGGCTGGGGCTGCTGCTCGCGCAGTTCGCGGCCGGCCATGTTGCCGCGGCTCCGGCGTGGCAGCAGCGGGCGGCCACGGCCCTGCGCTTCCTCATGTCCGCCAAGATGCGGCTGCGCCTCATGCTGGTCGTGATGGTGGTGGCGCTGGTGATGACGCACTCCCGCATGGGCAACGGGGCCTTCTTCCTGTCGCTGCTGCTGATGGGCGGCCTGGTGGCGGCGCTGTCGGCGCAGTGGCGGCGGCCGGCGCTGTGGCTGGTGCTGAGCATGGCGCTGGTGGACGTGGTGATCGTGGGCCAGTGGGTGGGACTGGGCCGCGTGATCGAGCGACTCCAGGACACCGCGGAGTCCACCTCGCTCGATGCACAGCCAGCGCAGCAGGCCGCCGCCATGCCGGCAATGCCGGCCACCGGCGGCCTCGTGGCACCGGCCAAGGCGGAAGAGTCCATCCAGGATCGCCTGCGCATCCCGCGGCTGTCGGTGCCGCTGGTGGTGCAGCAGCCCTGGTTCGGCCACGGCGGCGGCACCTACGTGCTGGCACTGCCGCCCATCAAGCCGGCGGGTTTCCCGCACCACTGGGACCATGCCCACAACGATTACGTCGAGATCGCCGTCGATACCGGCCTGGTGGGGCTGGCACTGTTGCTGGGCATGGCCTCGGCCAGCGCCTGGCGCGCGGCACGGCTGATCGACGACCGGCATCCCCCGCTGGACAAGGGCGTGGGCGTGGCCACCCTCACCGCCCTGTGCTGCATGGCGCTGCACAGCATGGTCGATTTCAACCTGCAAATTCCTGCCAACGCATTGACGCTGGTGCTGCTATGCGCCCTGCCCTGGGCCACGGCCGCACAGCGCCGCATGCAGGCCGCCCGGCCGACTTCCTTCGCCTCATGACGCCTCCTTCCCTGCCCGTGATTTCCGCCGCGCCGGCCACTCCGCCGGCGCTGGTGGTGCCGCCCATGCCACCGCTGGTCAGCGTGTCGCCCGAACAGAAGCTCGAGCTGCTGGAGTACTGGCGCAGCGTGGTCAAGCGCCGCTGGCTCATCCTGGGACTGGCCGCGGTGGCCGCCCTGCTGGCAGCGGTGGTGGCGCTGTCCATCACGCCGGTGTACCGCGCAACCGCCACGGTGCTCATCGAGGCGGGCAAGGGCAAGATCCTGTCCATCGAGGACATCTACAGCAGCAACCAGCAGCGCGAGCACTACCAGACGCAGGTGGAGGTACTGAAGTCGCGCGAGGTTGCACTGCGTGCGGTGCGCGCGCTCAGGCTCTGGGAGCATCCGCTCTTCGACCCACGGCGGCAGGACCCTTCGCTGCGCGCCACCCTCGCGCAGGCGCTGGGAATCGGCAGCGCCAAGCTCGAATGGATGGAGGCCGAGCTGGCCGAAGCCGTGGTGGGACCGGTGATGGAGGCACTGAGCATCGAGCCGGTGCGGCTCAGCCAGCTGGTGCGGGTCAGCTTCTCCAGCGAGGACGCGGCGCTGGCCGCGCGCATCGCCAATACCGTGGCGCAGGAATACATCCGCGCCGACCGGGACGCACGCTTCCGCATCTCGCAGGAGGTGAGCAGCTTCCTGCAGGACCGGCTCTCCTCGCTGCGCGACACGCTGGCCGAGTCGGAGCAGGCGCTGCAGGCCTACCGGGAGCGCAAAGGCATCGTCAACCTGGCCGGCTCACCCCAAACAGTGGCGGGCCAGCAGGTGGGCGGCGCGGCCGACAACCTGCTGCGCGCCCAGGCCCGTCGGCTGGAGCTGGAGGGCAGCTACCAGCAGGCCAAGGCAGTGCGCGGCGGCGACTATGCGCAAGTGCCTGTCGTCACCCGCGACTGGAGCGTGATCGAGGCGCTACGCGGCTTCAACGAAGGCGAACGCCGGCTCGCCGAGGCGCGCCAGACGCTGGGCGCCAGCCACCCGCGCATCCAGCAGCTGGAATCCGAACTGGCCTCCCTGCGCGCCAACGTGCAGCGTCAGCGGGAGGCCGCCGTGGCCAGCCTGACCCGGGAATACGAGGCTGCGCGCGACACCGAGAAGGCGCTGCAGCGATCCCTGGACACCGCCCGCGAGGAGGTGCAAAGCGTCAACCGGGAGGAGTTCCAGCTGGCCGTGCTGGAGCGGGAGGTTCAGACCAACCGCCAGCTGTACGACATGTTCATGAGCCGCGCCAAGGAAACCGACCTGGCGGGCGACGTGCAGGCCTCCATCGCCCGCGTGGTCGATGGCGCGGTGCCGCCCACGCTGCCGTACAAGCCGGCCAAGTCGCAGATCGTGGCCCTGGCCACGCTGCTGGCGCTCATGGCCGGCGCGCTGGCTTCCATCCTGATGGACCGGCTGGACAACACCTTCAAGGGCACCGAGGACATCGAAAGCCGGCTGAAGCAGCCGGTGCTCACCGCCCTGCCCGAGATGCCGGCGCTGGCGCGCGATGCGATGTCGCGGCTGTTCCTGGACGACGCGCACTCGCACTATGCCGAGGCCATCCGCACTGCTCGCACCGGCGTTCTGCTGTCCAAGCTGGACGTGGCGCACAAGGTGCTGCTGGTCACTTCCACCCTGCCGGGCGAGGGCAAGACCACGGTGGCGATCAACCTGGCGCTGGCACATGCACAGACCAAGCGCACGCTGCTGATCGATTGCGACATGCGCCGGCCGCAGGTGGCCTGCAGCCTGGGCCTGGCCCCGGGCACCAAGGGCCTGACCAACCTGGTCGCCGGCACCGACCCCGCCGACGCCTGCGTGACGCCCGTGCCCGGCTCGGACCTGCTGGTGATGACCGTGGGCGACCTGCCGCCCAACCCGCTGGAACTGCTGCTGTCCCAGCGGTTCAAGGACGCGCTGGCCGAGCTGTCGCGGCAGTTCGACGTGGTGATCCTCGACTCCCCGCCGGTGGAACTGGTGAGCGAAGCGCTGGTGCTGGCGCCGCTGTCCACCAGCACCGTGTTCGTCATCAAGGCCATGTCCACGCCGGCGCCGTTGGTGCGCAAGAGCCTGGCGCGGCTGCAGCGCGCCGGCGCCAGCCTGCTGGGCGTCATCGTCAACCAGCTCGACTTCGAGCGGGCGCGTGCCTACTACGGCGAATACACCGCCTCCAGCTACAGCTATGGCGGCTATGGCTACGGCGGCCAACTGGGCCACGACCCGGCGCCGGCCGATGCCCCGACCAGCAAGCCCGCATGATCGACCTGCACTGCCACCTGCTGCCCGGCATCGACGACGGGCCGCCCACGCTGCAGGCTGCACTGGCGCTGGGGCAGGCCTGCGTGGACGACGGCATCACCCATGCGGTCGCCACGCCGCATGTATTCCCGGGCCGCTTCGAGAACCGTGCCTCCAGCATCGAGGAAGCCTTCGCCGCCTTCCAGGCGGCGGTGTCATCGGCAGGCCTGCCGCTGCAGCTGGGCTGGGCCGGAGAAGTGCGCCTGACGCCCGAGGTGCTGGATCTGCTGGACCGTGACGAGTTGCCGTTCCTCGGCCGCAGCACCACCGGCCAGCGCACGCTGCTGCTGGAGATGCCCGACGGCCAGGTGCCCCTGGGTTCCCAACGATTCGTCGAACTGCTGCTGCAGCGCGGCGTGCGGCCGGTGCTGGCGCACCCGGAGCGCAACCGGGCGCTGATGGACCAGCCGCAGCGGCTGGCGCCCTTCGTGGCACAGGGCTGCGCGGTGCAGCTCACCGCCGGATCGCTGGTGGGCGGCTTCGGCAGCCGCGCCCAACAGGCCGCGGAAACCATGCTGGAAGCCGGCTGGGTGCACGCCATTGCCAGCGATGCCCACAATCTGGCCGGCCGCCGCCCGCGCATGCGCGAGGCGGCCGCCTGGCTGCAGCAGCACTACGGCCCGGAGGTGGCGCACCGGCTCACCGTCACCGGCCCCGCGGCCTTGTGCGGCCTGTCGCCGCCGGCGCCGGTGGCGCAGCGGGCAGCTGCATGAGTGCCAGGCCGCCGTCTGGTAGCCGCATCGCCTGGCACCGGTTGCCGGTGCTGGTGGCGGTGCTCGCCATCGCCCTGCTGGTGCTGGGACTCAGCCAGGCGCTGCTGCGCGCCGACATGGCATCGCAGGGCGCGCGCCGGCTGGTCACCCACTGGGCCTCCCGTGCAAGCTCGCTGCCTTCGGCCGGGGAGATCGCCCAAGCCGAAGCCGCGCTGCGCCGCGCAGTCGACATCACGCCCGCCAATGCCGAGCTGCATGAATTGCTGGGCGACCTGCGCATGGTGGCGGCCCGCGTGGCGGATGCGGCGCAGGACGACGTCGCGCGCGATGCGGGCCAGGCCGCTGCCGTGGCGCACTACCAGGCCGCGCTCGCTCGCCGCCCGTCCGACCCGCAGACCTGGGCCGGCCTGGCCGCCGCGCTGCAAGCCACTGGCGACCTGGCGGCCGCCCACGCCGCATGGGCGAGATCGTTGGCACTGGGCCCGAACGAAGGCCATGTGCAGCCCATGCTGCTGGATGTGGCCCTGCGGGGCTGGGCGGATGCCACGCCGGGCATGCAGTCCTGGGCAACCGCGTTGTTCGCCGCCAGCGCCGCGCCGCAGCAGGCTGCCATCAACAAGCTGGCGGCGCTGCATGGGCTGCGGTTCGAGTCGGATGAGCCGCAGGGCACAAGCACAGGCGAGATGTCACGAACAACCACCTGATATGTGGCAAATATAGTGACGACATCACACAACCGCGCAAAGAAAATCAGATCGTGCCGTTTACACGGCGCGTTGGCTCGCAAATCCAAGGAGAGAGAATGCTTCGTGCACTGAACAAGACGGCTGCAGCCGTTGCCCTGACCTGCCTGATGCCACTGGCCGCCACCGCCGATGTGCTTGGGTTCGACGACCTCACGGGCAGGAACTTCTTCCAGGCGCCCTACCAAGGCTTCACCTTTGGCGTCGCCGCACAGGGACCCGGCGGCTCGTGGTTCCACTCGGACGTGCCCGACGCCGGACTGAGCTTCTACCGCTCCCCGCTCACCAGCGTAAGCACCGAATCGGCCTTCAACGATGCCGGGAATCCCATCAGCGTCTATGGCGACTCGCTGCCCGTCACGCTGAGCACGCCGGTGGTGCTGCAGGGCGCCTGGTTCCAGTCGTTCGACGACCAGATCAGCGTGCGCTTCAAGCTGTCGTACCAGGGCGCCGAGGTGCATGCCTCGGACTACCTGGTGATGAACTACGGCGACGCCCCCGCCTTCCTGTCCACGGGCTATACCGGCGCGGTGGACAGCTTCGTGATCGAGGGCTATCACGGCTATTTCGCGATGGATGACGTGATGTTCCAGCCGGTGCCCGAACCCAGCACCTACGCGATGATGTTCCTCGGCCTGGCTGCCATGGGGATCTATTCCGCTCGCCAGCGCCAGCACTGACCCGGCTACATCGCCGCGCCACGCACGGCTGGCGCCGAGGGTCGAATCAACCGCCGCAGCCTGCGCTGCCGGCGGTTTTTTTCATGCCAATGCTGCGTTCAGCCCCGCACTTCGCCGTTCCCCAGCACCACCCACTTCATCGACGTCAGCCCCTCCAGGCCCACCGGGCCGCGGGCGTGGAACTTGTCGGTGGAGATGCCGATCTCGGCGCCCAGGCCGTACTCGAAGCCGTCGGCGAAGCGGGTGCTGGCGTTGACCATCACGCTGGCCGAATCCACCTCACGCAGGAAGCGCATGGCGTTCGGGTGGTTCGTCGTCAGGATGGCGTCGGTGTGGTGCGATCCGTAGCGGTTGATGTGGGCGATGGCTTCGTTGACCGAATCAACGATCTTCACGCTGATCACCGGCGCCAGGTACTCCTCCGCCCAGTCGGCCTCGGTGGCGGGCTTCACCGGCAGGCCCGGCACGTCGCGCAGGATGGCGGCGGCGCGGTCGTCGGCGCGGCATTCCACGCCCTTGGCCGCGAAGATGGCGCCGATGCGCGCCAGGAACGGCGCGGCCTGCTGCGCATGCACCAGCAGCGACTCCGCTGCATTGCAGGGGCTGTACTTCTGCGTCTTGGCGTTGTCGGTCACCTTCACCGCCAGGTCCAGGTCCACATCGGCATCGACGTACACATGGCAGTTGCCGTCCAGGTGCTTGATCACCGGCACCTTGGCCTCGGCGCTGATGCGCTCGATCAGCGACTTGCCGCCGCGCGGAATGATCACGTCCACGAACTCCGGCATCGCGATCAGCCGGCCCACCGCGGCGCGGTCGGTGGTTTCCACCAGCTGCACCGCCTCGGGCGGCAGGCCGGCCGACTGCAGCGCCTGCTGCACCAGCCGCCACAGCGCCAGGTTGGAATGGATGGCCTCGGAGCCGCCGCGCAGGATGGCGGCGTTGCCGCTCTTGATGGCCAGCGACGCCGCCTCGATGGTCACGTTCGGGCGGCTCTCGTAGATCATGCCGAACACGCCCAGCGGCACCCGCATCTGGCCCACGGCGATGCCGCTGGGCCGGCGCTTCACGCCGGTGACCTCGCCGATGGGGTCGGGCATCGCGGCCAGCTGCTCGCAGCCTTCGGCCACGGTGTCGATCACCTTCGCGCCGAGCTTCAGCCGGTCCAGCATCGGGCCGGCCAGGCCGTTGGCGCGGGCCGCTTCCAGGTCACGCGCGTTGTCCACGTCCAGCGCGGCCACGCTGTCACGCAGCAGTTGCGCCAACGTGGTGAGCGCCACGTTGCGGGCCTGGGTGGAAGAGGCGGCCATCACCGTGGCGGCACCGCGCGCGGCAGCGCCCACGCGGGCCATGTAGGCCGGAATGTCTTGGATGGAAGTGGCGGCGGTGTCGGTCGGCATGATGCGGCGATTGTCGCGCGAGCCGGATCAGTCCAGCCAGGCCAGCACCGCCAGCCACAACGGCGCCGTGGCCGCGAAGGCCAGCGTCGACAGCACGATGGTGGAGGTGGTCTCGCCCTCCAGCGTCTCGTAGCGCTGCGAGAACATCAGCGTGTTGCTGCCCGCGGGCAGCGCGGCCATCATCACCGCCACCTGCAGCGGCAGCCCCTGCAGGCCGAAGCCCCAGTGCGCCACCACCAGCACCACCGCCGGCAGCACCAGCAGCTTGGTGGCGCTGAGCGCGATGGCGCCGCGCAGGCTGCCACGCAGGCCGTAATACGCCAGCGACATGCCGATCAGCGTCAGGCACAGCGGCACCACGGCCGAGCCCAGCTGCTGCAGCACCTCGTCCACCACCGGCGGCAGGCCCCAGCCAGTGAGGTTCCAGGCCATGCCAGCCAGCACCGGCAGCACCACCGGGTGGATGATGGTGTTGCGTACCGTGAGCTTGAGCGTGGCCAGCAGCGTGCCGCCACCCGCCTCCTCATGCCGAGCCCGAGCGCGCGCCAGGTCCAGCTCGGCCAGCGTGGTGAGCACCGTCAGCAGCGTGAGCGAATGCAGGCTGACGATGGTGATATGCAGCCCGAGGCCAGCCTCGCCGAACAGCGCCGCGGCCATCGGCACGCCGATCTGCAGCGTGTTGCCGAAGCTGGCCGACACCGCTCGCACCGACGGCCCGGCGACGCCCAGCCCGCCGCCGCGGTTGTGGTGCCGGCCGATGGCATAGACGATGACCGCCAGCCCCACCACCGGCACGAAGAAGGCCACGATCAGGCCCCAGGGCATGTGCGCGAAATCGAGCCGCGAGGTGGTGCGGAACAGCAACGCCGGCACGAAGATGTAGAACGCCGCGTTGGACAGCGTGCGCGCCGGGTCGGCGCCCTTGCGCTCGTCGCCCAGCCAGCGCATGCGCCCGACGATCCAGCCGAGGCCGGCGGTGAGGAAGATGGCGAGGAGCTTGTAGAAAACTGCGAGGGTCATGCAGCCGCGAGTATCGCGGCCCCGGGTTCACCCTGCCTTCAGGCTCACGGTTGACCGTACTTCGGCGAGCGCGGCCCGTACAGCACGCCGTTGACCATGCCGCCCGACAGCAGCCGCTGCGAAGCCAGGCCGGCATAGCGGTAGCCCGCGTCGGTGCTCGTGGCGATGATCTGCGAAACCACCGCCTGCACCAGCAGGCCCACCAGGCCGGCCTGGTTGCTCTGCTGCTGCTCGGCCGACGAAGCCATCGCCTTGCCCTGCCACAGCAGCTCGCCGCTGCGCAGGTCGACGATGCGGCCTTCCACCGCCACCACGGTGTTGCTGCTGATCACCGCATAGCTGGTGCCGTACTGCTTGACGGTGAGGTACACCGCCGCATCGGCACCGAACACCTCCCGCAGCTTGGCGCGGTCCAGCGCATGGATGTCGTCGGTGGTGTGCAGGCCGTTCTCGCGGAAGGTTTCTTCCACCAGCGACACCGGCAGCACGTAGTAGCCGGCCTCGGCCAGCGGCAGCGTCACCTGCGACAGCACGCCGATACCGCCCTTGACCTCGGGCGACTCGTTGACCGGCGGCAGCACCAGCAATGAGGCCGGCTTGGCCTGCCGGAAGGCGGTGTAGTCGTAGGGCTGGCGCTGCGTGGCGCAGCCGCCGAGCAGCACGGCCGCGGCCAGCGCGGAAGCAACCCCGGCGCGGCGCCAGGAGAGATGGATCGGGTTCATGCGGGCTCCGGCGTCAGCTCTTGCGCGCGTCCATGCGCTTGAGCAGGGAATCGATGTAAGGCGCGGATTCAGGGAACTGCGCCTTCTCGGCCTCGAACTGGCTGCGGGCTTCGGCATCGCGGCCCAGCCGCAACTGCAGCAGCCCGACATGGGCCCGGAAGCCCGGCGGAAGCGCGGCGCCGGTGGCGGCCGCCTTCTGCTGCGCCTCGGCCAGCGCCTGCAGCTGCTGCTCAGGCGACTTGCCATCGCCCTTGAGGTGCTCGTACACGGTGTCCTGGTAGCCGCCCCAGTGGTACAGCGGCTTGGGCGCTTGCGCGCAGCCCACCAGCAGCGCAGCAGCGGCCAGGCCCGTCCAAGCGACGCGCCTCATGGCGCCACCTTCGCGACCACGCCCCACTGCGAGGCGTCGTAGCCCGACACCAGCTTGTTCACCGCCTCGCGCACCGCCAGGTCCAGCACCTTGCCATTGAGCGTGGCGTCGTAGCTGGCCGTGCCACCGAAGCCGATCACCTCGCGATTGCTCAGGCTGTACTCGCCCGCGCCCTGCACCGAATACACCACTTCCGACGTGGCACCGTTGACGATGTTCAGCGTGACCTTGGCATAGGCGATCTGCGACTTGCCGCGGCCCAGGATGCCGAACAGCTGCTGGTCGCCCACCTCCTTGCGGCCGAACTCGGACACGTCGCCGGTGACGATGAAGTCCGCGCCCTTGACGGCCTGAGCCTGGGCCTTGAACTTGGCTTCCTGTTGGGCCTCGGCCAGGTTGTCGCGGTCCAGCACGTTGAAGCGCTGGGTCTGCTGCAGGTGCGAGATGACGATGGTCTTGGCCTGGCTGCCCAGGCGGTCGACGCCATCGGAGAAGATGCCCCGCATGAAGCTGGAGCGGTTGTCGAACTTGCCGACCACCACCGGCACCCGCGCGCCGCGGTACGGCGTGGCCGCCGCCTCGACCTTGCTCACTTCCACCGAGCGCGAAGCCTCGGTGGCGCAGCCGGCCATCAACAAGACGGCGGCCCCGCAGGCCGCCGCAATGATCACGTTCTTCATGACCCATCCCTCAGGTGATTGGAATGGGTCTATTCGACCTCGCTTCACCGCCTGTTACGGCGATGGTGCAGATTCACCTCGTCATGCCGCCTTTCGGGCCGCCTTCTTGGCCGGCGTCTTGGCCGCGCGCGGCTCGAATTCGAAGCTCACCTTGCCTCCCTTGGTGTCGTAGACCAGCCGCGCCTTGAACTTGCGGCGGGTCTTGTTGGACACGAAGTTCTCCAGCAGGTCGGTCTTGCCCTCGGTCAGCAGCTTGTGCACCTGCTCGCGCGGCACCGGCTGCTGCAGGATGATCTTGCCGGTCTTGAAGTCGCAGGTGGTGTTGGCGCCCACCGCGTGCTCGCAGACGTAGTTGCTGCCGTGCTCGAACACCTTGCCCTTGCACTTGGGGCAGCTGCCCAGGCTGGCCTGGTCGCCGAAGTCCACCGGCTCGCCGTCGCCCTCGGCCTTCTTGGCGTCCTCGCCGAAGTCGAACTCCAGCTTCCAGTTGTCGGTCTCGTCGTCGAAGGCCAGCTTCAGCTCGGCAGTGAAGGGCCAGCCCGCCTTGGAGCGGAAGCCTTCCAGCGGCCCGATCTTCTTGTCGCGCAGCAGCGCGTCGGCCTCGGCGATCTCGAAGGCGCGACCGCCGGGGATCTTGCTGATGGAGAAGCCGCAGCCGGGGTTGGCTGGCGTCTCGTTGCCCACGCAGGCGAAGCGGCGGTAGTTCTCCTTCACCTTGCCGCCGCACTTGGGGCAGGGCGTGCTGAGCGTCGCGTAGTCGCCGGGGATGGTGTCGCGGTCGTACTCCTTGGCCTTCTTGACGATGCGCTCGGCCATCTTCGCGATCTCGGCCATGAACTTGTCGCGATTCAGCCGGCCATGCTCCATCTCGGCCAGCTGGTATTCCCACTGGCCGGTGAGCTCGGGCTTGGTGAGGTCGGGGATGTCCAGGCCGCGCAGCAGCGTCATGAGCTGGAAGGCCTTGGCGGTGGGCACCAGCTCGCGGCCCTCGCGCAGCATGTACTTCTCGAGGATCAGGCCTTCGATGGTCTGCGCACGCGTGGCCGGCGTGCCCAGGCCCTTCTCGGCCATGGCCTCGCGCAACTCGTCGTCGTCGATCAGCTTGCCCGCGCCTTCCATCGCGCTCAGCAGCGTGGCCTCGGTATAGCGGGCGGGCGGCTTGGTCTTGAGCTGGTTGACGTCCACGCTCTCGGTGCGCACCACCTCGCCCTTGTCCACCGGCACCAGGTTGGCATCGTCCTCTTGCGCCTCGCGCCCGTACACCGCCAGCCAGCCCGGACGCACCAGCACCTTGCCGTTGGTCTGGAACTTGTAGTCCTTGCCCTGGTTGCTGATGGTGGAGATGCGGGTGGTGACCATGAACTCCGCCGACGGATAGAACACCGCCAGGAAGCGCTTGACCACCATGTCGTAGAGCTTGGCCTCGATGTCGGTCAGGCTGCGCGGCGCCTGCAGCGTGGGGATGATGGCGAAGTGGTCCGACACCTTGCTGTTGTCGAACACGCGCTTGGTGGGCTTCACGTAGCCGTCGTTCAGCGCCTTGCGGGCATGGCCGGCCAGCTCGCGCAGCGGGCCGGGCAGGTCTTCGCTGGCGATCATCTCCATCGTCTGCTTGACCACGCCCACGTAGTCCTCGGGCAGCGCACGCGAATCGGTCCGCGGGTAGGTCAGCACCTTGTGCTTCTCGTACAGCGCCTGCGCCAGGCTCAGCGTGGTCTTGGCCGAGAAGCCGAAACGCGAGTTGGCCTCGCGCTGCAGCGTGGTCAGGTCGTACAGCAGCGGGCTGGCCTGGGTGCTGGGCTTGGCTTCCTCTGTGACGGTGGCCGGCTGGTTGCGGCAGGCCTCGGCGATGGCGTTGGCCTCGGCGGCGGTCCACAGGCGGTCGGCACGGCGCTCCAGGTCGTCGTTCTTCCTGAAGCCGGGGTCGAACCACTTGCCTTCGTATTCACCCGCCTTGGCGGCGAACTGGCCCTTGATCTCCCAATAGTCGCGCGCCACGTGCTTGCGGATCTTCTCCTCCCGCTCCACCACGATGGACAGCGTGGGCGTCTGCACGCGGCCGACGGTGGTCAGGAAGAAGCCGCCGTCGCGCGAGTTGAAGGCGGTCATCGCCCGCGTGCCGTTGATGCCCACCAGCCAGTCGGCCTCGGAGCGGCTACGCGCCGCGTCGGCCAGGCCCTGCATCTGCTGGTCGCTGCGCAGCTGCGCGAAGCCATCGCGGATGGCCTGCGGCGTCATGCTCTGCAGCCACAGCCGGCGCACCGGCTTGTCGAGCTTGCCCTTGCCGCCATCGGCGTACTGCACGATGAGGCGGAAGATGAGTTCGCCCTCGCGGCCCGCGTCGCAGGCGTTGATGAGCTCGGTGACGTCCTTGCGCTTGACCAGCTTGACCACCGCGCTCAGGCGCGACTTGGCCTTGTCGATCGGCGCCAGGTCGAAGTGCGGCGGCACCACCGGCAGGTTGGCGAAGCTCCACTTGCCGCGCTTGACGTCGAATTCCTCCGGCGCCTTGATCTCCACCAGGTGGCCGACCGCCGAGGTGACCACGTACTGGTCGTTCTCGAAGTGGTCCGCCTGCTTGTCGAACTTGCCGGCCACCGGGGTCAGCGCCCGCACGATGTCCTGCGCCACGCTCGGCTTTTCCGCAATGATCAGTGACTTGCCCATGAGCCTTGTTGTGCCTTCAATTGGCCTGCGAAGGCGCCGAAGCGGCGCCCGCGTCTGCCTACAATTCCGTTCCTCACGCGCACGCACACATACGCGCGCGCATCCGTGATTTCAATGTACCGAATGAAAACCGACACGCAAGCCGCACCCTCCGAAGGCCCTGCCGCCACTGGCGCGCAGGCCAAGACCGGCGGCCGCCGGACCCAGGTCCGACGCTCCGGCGTGCACGGCAAGGGCGTGTTCGCGCTGCAGCCCCTGGCCGCCGGCGAAACCCTGTTCGAGTACGCCGGCGAGGTCATCACCTGGGCCGAGGCGCTGCGCCGGCATCCGCACGACCCGTCACAGCCGGACCATACCTTCTATTTCCACATCGACGACCAGCACGTCATCGATGGCGCCCACGGCGGCAACTCCTCCCGCTTCATCAACCACTCCTGCGACCCCAACTGCGAGGCCGACGAGGTGGACGGGCGCGTCTTCATCAGGACGCTGCGGCGGGTGAAAGCCGGCGAGGAGCTGTACTTCGACTACGGCCTGGTCCTCGATGGCCGGCATACCGCCAAGGTCAAGAAGCAGTTCGCCTGCCACTGCGGCGCCAAGAGCTGCCGTGGCACCATGCTCGCGCCCAAGCGCTGAGCCCCGCCCGCCCCATCCCTCGCAGCCCGTGATGCCCGACGAGCCCAACCACCTTTCCTGGGGCGCCGAGCGCCTGTGGGAACAGCTGCAGCCCCTGATGCCCGGCGTGTCCGTGGAAGTGGTGGCGCGCGCCGATTCCACCAATTCGCAGCTGATCGACCGCGCCCGCATGTTCAGCGGCCGCCGTGACCAGCCGGTGACGGTGCCCGGCGTGCTCGACCTGCACGACGAAGACGAGCGCTCACCGCACGGCCGCCGCACCGGCGACACCCATCCCTGCCTGCTGGTGGCCGAGCAGCAGACTCGTGGCCGCGGCCGCCACGGCCGCCACTGGCAGAGCAGCGCCGGCGCCTCGCTCACCTTTTCGCTGTCGCTGGCCCTGGCGCCGCGCGACTGGTCGGGGCTGTCGCTGGCCGTGGGCGTGGCACTGGCCGAGGCGCTCGAAGCCGCCGGCGGCAGCGGGCCGGCCATCGGCCTGAAGTGGCCGAACGACCTGTGGCTGATGGACGGCCCGGGCCGGGGCCGCAAGCTGGGCGGCGTGCTGATCGAGACTGTGATGGTGGGCACGCGCCGCATGGCCATCGTGGGCGTGGGGCTGAACGTGCTGCCGCAGGCCACCCGCGAGCTGAGCACCGGCTACGCCTGCCTGCAGGAGCGCCAGCCCGGCATCACCGCGCCGATGGCGCTGCACCAGGTGGCCCGGCCGCTGGCCGAAGCGCTGCTGGCCTTCGAGCGCGATGGTTTCGCCGCCTTCGCCGACCGTTTTGCGCAGCGCGACCTGCTGCGCGGCCAGGCCGTCACCACCACGCTGCAGCACCTGCCGGAAGGCATCGCCGACGGCGTGGGCACCGATGGTGCGCTGCGCGTGCGCCAGGGCAGCGGCCCCGAGGCCGAGGTGCACCTGGTGTCCAGCGGCGACGTGAGCGTGCGCCTGCGCTGACCCACGCGCCCGCGGGCGTGCATCTTTATCCCCGGACCCTGAATGCTCAGAACCCTCGTCCTGTTGTTGCTGGTGGCCAATGCGCTGTTCTTCGCCTGGACCGAACATTGGCTGGACCCGCTGCTGGGCCCCAGCCACCGGGAACGCGAGCCGGAGCGCGTGGCGCGGCAGGTGCAGCCCGATTCGGTGAAGCTGCTGCCGCCCGAGGCGGCCAGTGCCGCGCTGGCGGAGGCCGCCTCGGCCGCCGCGCAGGCCGCCCAGGGCGCCTGCATGGAAGCCGGCCCGTTCTCCGACGCCGACGTGGGCGCTGCCGAGCTGGCCGTGGCCGAGCTGCCCACCGGCAGCTGGCACCGCATCTCGGTCGACCTGCCGGGCAGCTACCTGGTGTACATGGGTCGCTACCCCACCCGCGAGGCGCTGCAGAAGAAGACCGAGGAGCTGCGCCGCCTGAAGGTGGGCTTCGAGGAAGTGAAGGCGCCGCCCGAGCTGGACAACGGCCTGTCGCTGGGCCACTTCCACACGCGCGAGGAAGCCGATGCCGCCCTGGCGGTCGCCGCTTCGCGCGGGGTGCGTTCGGCCCGCGTGGTGGTGCTGGCGCCGCCGCGTGCGCAGCACCGGCTGCGGGTGGAACGCGCCACCGCCGCCGTGGCTGCCCAGCTGGTGGCCCTGCCGCCCACCGCGCTGGCCGGCGGCTTCGAAGCCTGCAAGCCGCGCTGATCGGCCGCGGCGTCGGGACTCACCCCAAGTGACGGCGGCGCCGCCGCCGGGCGGCCGCCAACAGCGACACCGCCCACGCCAATGCGGCCAACGGCGCAGCGCTGATTGCGCCGCCACCGCCGCCGCTGCCGCCGCTTCCTCCGTCCTGGTTGCCGCCGCCGTCGGCCACCGGCTCGACCGGGGCCGCGGGCGGCGCCACCACGTTGGCCGCACGGTCCGCGCCCAGGGCCACCGCCTGGCGCAGCTCGGCGCTGTCCAGCTGGGCCGCCACCGCGCTGGTGCGTGGGGGCTCGCGCCCGGCGGCCAGGGCCTGCGCATGGGCGAGCGCGCCGTCGGCGTCCAGGATGCCGGCGCCGCAGGTGGCGGTGCTGCACACGCAGCGGCCGGGATTGGCATCGCTGCAGGCACCGATCAGCGCCGACTGCACATGGGGCCGGGCGCTGGCACGCAGGCCCGCCTCCAGCTGGGCCACCGTCATGGACGGATGCACGCTGAGCATCAGGCTCAACGTGCCGGCCACACCGGGCGCGGCAAAGCTGCTGCCGAACAGGTAGGCGTAGCCGCCCTGGCCCGGTCCGGCCGCGCCGTCGTTGTAGATGGACAGCAGCCCACCGTCGGACAGCACCGGTCCCCAGGCGCCATCGGTGGGGTCGCCGCCCACGGTGGCGATGGCGGCTTGCGGGCCGAAGTTGGAATAGGTGGTCTTGAAGCCGTCGCGGTTGAGGGCCACCACGCCCAGTACCCCCGGGCAGTTGGCCGGCCGCGTGAGGGCGCCATGGCCATTGCCGCCGGCAGCCACCAGCAGCGCGCCGACAGCCCGCAGCTCGTCCACCGCCTGCTGGTAGGCCGGGTTGCAGGCGCCCGGGCCGCCGAAGCTCAGGCTGATGATGCGCGCCGGATGGGGATTGGCCGGCACGCCGGGCACCGGCAAGCCGGCCGCCCAGCGCATGCCGTCGATGATGTCGGCCACCGCCGCGCCACATTTGCCGGCCACCCGCACCGGCAGCACGCGCCCATCCCAGTGGATGGCGGCCACGCCGGTGGCGTTGTGCGTGCCGGCGGCCAGCATGCCGGCCGTCATGGTGCCGTGCCAGGAGCTGCGGGCCACCTCGCAATCGCGGAACGCGCTGCGGGCACGGTCGGCTTCGTCGATCCAGTCGCCAGGGTCGCTGGGATCGGCATCGCGTCCGTCGCCATCATTGGCGGCCGAGACGTCGGTGACGAAGTCGTGGCCCGGCAGCAGGTGGCCGGCCAGCTCCGGGTGCGGGGTGATGCCGGTGTCCAGCACCGCGACGCGGGCGGCGGCCAGTGCCGGGGCGCCGGTGCTGCGCTGCCAGGCCTGGGCAAAGCTGGCCACGCCGCGCAGACGGGCGGCCAAGGGCATCTGGTCGCCGCCCGAGGCGGGCTTCAGCCACCACTGGTTGTGGCCGCCGCTGGCAAACATCGGATCGTCGGGTGTGGTGGCCTGCAGGCGCGGCTCGCGCACATTGGCGGCCACCCAGGCCACATCGGGCTGGGCCCGCAGCCGCGCCGCCCATTCGTCGGCCTGGGCGGCGGTGAGCGCCTGGCCGGTGCGCAGCAGGTAGGCCGCGCTGCCCACGGCCTGGGGCTGCAGGCCCGGCGCGCCGGCGGGCTGCGGTGCAGCGGCCAGCACCTGCTGCCAGCGGCGGGCCTCGCCGTCCAGCCGCTGGCCGGACGCCGGCGCAGCCAGTGCCTGTGCCCGCGAGCGGTCCGAATGCGCAGGCGCACCGCGAAGCTGCACGATCAGACCATCCACGGCGGCCCCCGCAGGCGGCGCCACACCCCATGCCAGGCTCAAGACCAGCAGACTGCACACTGTTACCCGGCTCATGCCGGATTATCGGCAGCCCTCCGCGTGTCCTGAGGAGGGCGAACTAGGGATGGAGTCGTCGGCGCAGCAGCCCCGTGCAAGCAGCCGCCAGGCCGAGCAGCCAAGCGAGGGAGACCGCTCCGCCACCGCCACCGCTGCCGCCCGTGCCCGCGCTCGACACGGCCACGGTGGCAGTGCCAGTGCTCTGAAACCCGAGCACGTCCGTCACGGAGACTTGCACGACGACATCGCCGCTACCGCTCGGCAGCACCGTCACTGTCCGCTCGGTGGCTGTGGTGCCGAGCGCAGCGGGGCCGCTGATGACCTGCCACCGCACGGAAGCGATCTCACGCCCGGACGGCTCCACGGTGCCGTTGACGGAAGCACTGAACGCCTCGCCGGCCGACGCCGTGGGAGGTGCGCTGACCACAGGCACCACCACCGCTGCGGCGGTAGATGCCAGACGCACCGCGGCTTCTGCATCGAGCATGCCGGCGCCGCACGTGGACGTTGTGCAAAAGCATTCCAGCTGGTCGATTCCATTGGGCGCACGGCACTGCGCCGTGGCGCTCAATCCCGGCTCGGCAGGAGCGGTCGTCGGAAACGCGCGAGCGCCTCGCTGGAGGAACACCTTGACGCCCAACGGTGTGAGCGTGGGCTGACTGCTTAGCATCAGTCCGGCCACCGCGGCCACCTGCGGTGATGCAAAGCTCGTCCCGACGCTCGAGTTCGCCACATAGTCGGTGTACCCGGAAGCTCCAGGCACGGTGGCGCCGGTGTTGAAGGTCGTCACGATGGGGTACAGGCACGGGCCACTGTCCAGGTTCACGCAATTGCCACCGGGCGCACTCAACGTCACCTGTGGCCCCACGTCGGAGTAACCCACCTTGGTGCCTACATGGCGCAATGCGCCGACCGTGATGACGTTGGCGCAGTTGCCCGGCGCCCCCACTGCGTGGCCGGCACTGTTGCCTGCTGCCACTACCACTGTGACGCCCCGCGCTACGGCGGTATTGATTGCTTCCTGATAGGTCCGGCCACAACTGCCCGTACCACCAAGACTGAGGTTGATGACCCTTGCAGGAGTGGCATTGGCCTCCATTCCGGCGACCGGCACACCCGCAGCCCAGAGAATGCCGGCGGCGATGTCCGACTCGTTGCCGTAGCACTTGCCCAAAACACGAACGGGCAGCACGCGAACGTTCCAACCCGTTCCAGCGACGCCTATGCCGTTGTCTGTCTCGGCACCCACGATCCCAGCTACCTGCGTGCCATGCCAGGAACTGGGCGCCTCGGAGCAGCCCGTGAACTTCCCTGTGTTGGCTTCGGTGCCACTGACCCAGTCGCCCGGGTCGCTGGGGTCGTCGTCCCGGCCGCCGCCATCGTTGGCGATGTCGATATCGGCCACCATGTCGGCACCGCGGACCAACTTGCTCGCCAGATCTGGGTGGTCGCGCCGCACACCAGTGTCGAGGACAGCCACGATCACGCGCTCGTTTCCCTCCCCACCCCTGCTTTGGTTCCAGGCACCAACCGCGTTGATCGAAGACGCAAAGTCGCTGGAAGGTGCCCGCAAGAACCACTGCCCGACGTCCGGAGTGACCGCGGCGTCACGCGAGGAGAAGTACGGGTCGTTCGGCACCGCCAGTCGGGTCATGCGCCGGTCGGGCTCTGCGTATTCCACTTCCGCATCCGCTGACAGCCGTGCAGCCAACTGCTCGCTGGTGATGCCACTCGCCATCACCACCTGCGCCCGTTCTCCCGCAGGACTCCCGCTCGACAGCGAGACGCCCGCGCGGCTTCCCAGCAGCCCAGCCCGTTCGTTCAGCATCAAGGCGACCGAATCTCGACCGGCTGTCGCCGACAACGCCCGCGCCCGCAGCGTGCTGGAATCTGCCTTGAATTTGACGATCACGCGCGCTTCGCTGGCGATGGCGGCGTTGGACAGCGTGGGGAGGCGGGGAGCCCGTTCCGCGTGGGCGGTGAGTGCGCCAAAAGCCAACACCATGGGCAGCAGGAGCGTTTTCATGGGCCGAGTGTAGGCAAATGGAGGTGACCCGATGTTGCCGGACGTATGGCGGAGCGCCCACGAAAAAGGCCCGCCAAGGCGGGCCTTTTTTGAGAGAACGCCAGGCGCCTACTTGGCGATCACGCGGACCATCTCGAGCACCTTGTTCGAGTAGCCCCACTCGTTGTCGTACCAGGACACCACCTTGACGAAGGTCTTGTCCAGCGCGATGCCGGCTTCGGCATCGAACACCGAGGTGCGCGCCTCGCCGCGGAAGTCGGTGGAGACCACCTTGTCCTCGGTGTAGCCCAGCACGCCCTTCATCGGGCCCTCTGCGGCGGCCTTCATGGCGGCGCAGATGTCGGCATAGCTGGCTTCCTTCTCCAGCTCCACCGTCAGGTCCACCACCGACACGTCGGAGGTGGGCACGCGGAACGACATGCCGGTGAGCTTCTTGTTCAGCTCGGGGATCACCACGCCCACCGCCTTGGCCGCGCCGGTGCTGCTGGGGATGATGTTCTCCAGGATGCCGCGGCCGCCGCGCCAGTCCTTGTTGCTCGGGCCGTCCACGGTCTTCTGCGTGGCGGTGGTGGCATGCACCGTGGTCATCAGGCCGCGCTTGATGCCGAAGGTGTCGTTCAGGACCTTGGCCACCGGGGCCAGGCAGTTGGTGGTGCAGGAGGCGTTCGAGATGATGGTCTCGCCCTTGTAGCTCTTGTCGTTCACGCCGTAGACGAACATCGGCGTGTCGTCCTTCGACGGAGCCGACATCACCACCTTCTTGGCACCGGCAGTGATGTGCTTCTGGCCGGTTTCCTTGGTCAGGAACAGGCCGGTGGCCTCGACCACGATGTCGGCGCCGATCTCGTCCCACTTCAGCTCGGCAGGGTCCTTCACCGCGGTCAGGCGGATCTTCTTGCCGTTGACGATCAGCGTGTTGCCGTCGACCGAGACATCGCCCTCGAAGCGGCCGTGCACGCTGTCGTACTTCAGCATGTAGGCCAGGTAGTCGGGCTCCAGCAGGTCGTTGATGCCGACCACTTCGATGTCGTCCGCAAAGTTCTGCACTGCGGCGCGGAACACCATGCGGCCGATGCGGCCGAAGCCGTTGATGCCGATCTTGATAGCCATGGGATCAATCTCCTCGGTAGGTGAAAAACAAGACTTCGTACTGCAACGTCTTCAACCGCGCAGCACCTTGCGCACGGTGGCGGCCACGTTGTCCGCGGTGAACCCGAACTCCTTGAACAGCACGTTGGCCGGGGCGCTTTCGCCGTAGCGGTCGAGGCCGATCACGGCGGCGCAGCCGTACTTCCACCAGAAGTCGGTGACGCCGGCCTCCACCGCGATGCGCGGCAGGTTCTTCGGCAGCACCTGCGTCTTGTAGGCGACGCTCTGGCGATCGAACACGGTGGTGCTGGGCACCGACACCACGCGCACCGCGATGCCCTGCACCGCGAGAATCTGCTGCGCATGCAGCGCCAGGCCCACCTCGCTGCCGGTGGCCAGGATCACGGCCTGCGGCTTCTTCTTCAGGCCCACCTCGCTGGGCTCGGCCAGCACGTAGGCGCCCTTGCTGATCTCGTCGAGCTGCGCCTTGGGCAGGTACGGCAGGTTCTGGCGGCTGAGCAGCAACGCGCTGGGACGGCTGGCATTGCCGATGGCCATGGTCCAGGCGGCGATGGTCTCGGTGGTGTCGGCCGGGCGCCAGACGTCCAGGCCCGGGATCAGCCGCAGCGACGCCGCATGCTCCACGCTCTGGTGGGTGGGGCCGTCTTCGCCCAGGCCGATGGAGTCGTGGGTGAACACGTGGATCACCCGGCGCTTCATCAGCGCGGCCATGCGGATGGCGTTGCGGCTGTAGTCGCTGAAGGTGAGGAAGGTGCCGCCGTAGGGGATGAAGCCGCCGTGCAGCGCCACGCCGTTCATGATGGCGGCCATGCCGAACTCGCGCACGCCGTAGTTGATGTGGCGCCCGCCGTTGGGCGTGCCCTGCTCGTCGAAGCGCAGCGCCGGCGTGCTGCTGGTGTTGGTGAGATTGGAGCCGGTGAGGTCGGCCGAGCCGCCCAGCAGCTCGGGCAGCGCGCGGGTGAAGGCTTCCAGCGCCAGCTGGCTGGCCTTGCGCGAGGCGACGGTCTCGGCCTTCTCGTGCGCGGCCACCATCGCGTCCACTGCATGCTGGGCGAAGGTGGCGGGCAGCTCGCCGCGCATGCGGCGCAGCAGCTCGGCGGCCTGCTCGGGGAACTCGGCGCGGTAGGCTTCGAAGCGCTGGGTCCATTCAGCCTGCGCGGCGGCGCCGGCTTCCTTCGCGTCCCAGGCGGTGTACACCTCGTCGGGCAGCACGAAGGGTTCGTGCGACCAGCCCAGCGCTTCGCGCGTCAGCGCGATCTCCTCGCCGCCCAGCGCCTCGCCATGCGCCTTCGCGGTGCCGGCGCGGTTGGGCGAGCCCTTGCCGATGGTGGTCTTGGCGATGATGAGCACCGGCTTGCCGCTGCCCTGCCTGGCCTTGGCGATGGCGGCGTCCACGGCGTCGGCGTCATGGCCGTCCACCGGGCCGATGACCGACCAGCCATAAGCCTCGAAGCGCTTGGCGGTGTCGTCGATGAACCAGGGCGTGACCTGGCCGTCGATGCTGATGCCGTTGTCGTCGTAGATGGCGATCAGCTTGTCCAGCTTCCAGGCGCCGGCCAGCGCGCAGGCCTCGTGGCTGATGCCTTCCATCAGGCAGCCGTCACCCAGGAACACGTAGGTGTGGTGATCGACCACCGCATGGCCGGGGCGGTTGAACTCGTGCGCCAACAGCTTCTCAGCCAGCGCCATGCCCACCGCGTTGGTGATGCCCTGGCCCAGCGGGCCGGTGGTGGTTTCCACGCCGGGGGTGATGTCCACCTCAGGGTGGCCGGGCGTCTTGCTGTGCAGCTGGCGGAACTTGCGCAGCTCGTCGAGCGGCAGCGCATAGCCGGTCAGGTGCAGCAGCGCGTAGATCAGCATGGAGCCGTGGCCGTTGCTCAGCACGAAGCGGTCGCGGTCGGCCCACAGCGGATCGGCCGGGTTGTGCTTCAGGTGCCGGCCCCACAGCGCGACCGCGATGTCTGCCATGCCCATCGGCGCACCGGGATGCCCGGAATTGGCCTGCTGCACGGCATCCATGGCCAGTGCGCGTACCGCGTTGGCCATGATGGTGGCTTCGGCGGGCTGGGGATTGCTTGGGGGAGTGGAACTCATGCTGTGTGCCGGGGCGCGGCGCGGGAGGGGTGCTGAGCGCGGGATTTTAGGCCAGGGGCCCCACCATAATCGCCGGCCATGCACGGACTGCACCTCACCGCCGACTTGCAAGGCTGCCCCGCGGCAGCCCCGGCGATGACCGACCGCCAGGCCCTGCGCATGCTGTGCCTGGGCGCCGTGCAGGCCGCCGGGCTGCATGCGGTGGGCGAGCTGTTCCACGGCTTTGCGCCGCAGGGCGTGACCGGCATGGTGCTGCTGGCCGAATCCCACGTGGCGGTGCACACCTGGCCCGAGCTGGGCGCGGTGACGCTGGACGTGTACGTGTGCAACCTGGGCAGCGACAACTCCGCCCGCGCGCAGCGGCTGCTGGACAGCCTGCTCGATGCCTTCCAGCCCACGCAGGTGCTGCGTCAGCAGCTGCTGCGGGGCATGCCGACCGAGCCCACATGAACCCACCTGCCCCCAAGGCCCTGATCCTGGCTGCCGGCCGCGGCGAGCGCATGCGCCCGCTGACCGACCACACGCCCAAGCCGCTGCTGCCGGTGCGTGGCAAGCCGCTCATCGAATGGCACCTGGAAGCACTGGCCCGCGACGGCGTGCGGGACGTGGTCATCAACACCGCCTGGCTGGAGGAGCAGTTCCCGGCCGCACTGGGCGACGGCAGCCGCTGGGGCCTGCGCATCCGCTACAGCTTCGAAGGCCGCGACCACGGCGGCGCACTGGAAACCGCCGGCGGCATCGCCAAGGTGCTGCCGACGCTGGCCGATGGCCCGGACGACGTGTTCTGGGTGGTGTCGGGCGACGTGTTCACGCCGGGCTTCGTGTTCAGCGCCGACGCGGCCGCCCGCTTTGCCGCCGGCCCCGCGCTGGCCCACCTGTGGCTGGTGCCGAATGCGCCGCACCATCCGCAAGGCGACTTCGCGCTGTCGCCCCAGGGCCTGGCCCTGGCCGATGGCGAGCCGCGCTACACCTGGTCGTCCATCGGCCTGTACCGCGCGGCGATGTTCGTCAACGTGCCGGTGGGCCGGCGACTGCCGCTGCGGCCGCTGCTGGAAGACGCCATCCGCCGCCAGCGCCTGCAGGCCGAGCTGTACCACGGCCCCTGGACCGACGTGGGCACGCCGGAGCGCCTGGCCTCGCTGGGCTGAGCCCGGGCGGGGAGGCCGCCGGCCGTTGCAGAATCGGCCGCTTCAGCCCCAGCGCTTCAGGAGTCTTCAGTCTTGGCCGACGTGTATGCGGAGATGTTCGAACTGGCCCCGGTGTCCTTGTGGCTGGAGGATTACTCGGGCCTGAAGCCGCTGTTCGAAGGCTGGCGCGCCGAGGGCGTGACCGACCTGCGCGGCTGGCTGCGCGCCGACCCGCAGCGCGTGGCCGAATGTGCCCGCCGCATCCAGCTGCTGCGGGTCAACCGCCGCACGTTGTCGCTGTTCGGCGCGCGCAGCCTGGAGCACCTGGTGGAGAACCTGGACCAGGTGTTCCGCGACGACATGCTCGACCAGCATGTGGAGGAGCTGGCCCAGCTGTGGGAAGGCCGGCTGCACTTCAGCAGCCAGACGGTGAACTACAGCCTGGACGGCCGCCGCCTGGCCATCACGCTGGAAGCCACGGTGCTGCCCGGCCATGAGCACGACTGGAGCCGCGTGCTGATCGCCATCGACGACGTGACCGACCGCGCGCGCGCCGAACGTGCCCTGCGCGCCAGCGAGCAGTACGCCCGCGGGCTGTTCGAGCATTCGCCGGTGTCGCTGTGGGTGGAAGACTTCAGCAGCATCCGCCGCCTGCTGGACGAGGTGCGGGCCAAGGGCATCGTCGACTTCCGCGTGTTCCTCGACGTGCACCCCGAGTTCGTCGACCGCTGCATGCGCGAGATCCGCGTGCTGGACGTCAACCGCCAGACGCTGCTGATGTTCCAGGCGCCCGACAAGGCGGCGCTGCTCGCGCAGCTGGATTCAGTCTTCCGCGGCGAGATGCGCGCCAACTTCACCGAGCAGCTGATCGACCTGTGGGAAGGCCGGCTGACGCACCAGCGCGAGGTGGTGAACTACGCCCTCAACGGCGACAAGCTGCATGTGTACCTGCAGTTTTCGGTGCTGCCCGGCCATGAGGCACGCTGGGACCAGGTGCTGGTCTCGCTGACCGACATCACCGCCCGCAAGAAGGCCGAGGCCTACCTGGAATACCTGGGCCGCCACGACGTGCTCACAGGCCTGTCCAACCGCTCCTACTTCATCGAGGAACTGCAGCGCCTGGAGCGCCGCGGCCCCTGGCCGATCACCGTGGTGATGCTGGACCTGAACGGCCTGAAGGCCGCCAACGACCGCGGCGGCCATGCCGCTGGCGATGCGCTGCTGCGCCGAACCGGCGAGGTGCTGGGCAAGCTGCTGGAAGGCCAGATGAGCGCCTCGCGCATCGGCGGCGACGAGTTCGCGCTGCTGCTGCCGGGCATGGACGAGCGCGGCGGCCAGCGCGTGGTGGAGCAGCTGCGCGACCTGCTGGCGCTGAACAACCAGTACCACGCCAGCGCGCCGCTGCACCTCTCGCTCGGCGCGGCCACCGGCCACAGCGGCGCGCGGCTGGAGGCGTTGATCCACGAGGCCGACCAGAAGATGTACGAGTCCAAGCGCGCGTTCTATGCCAACCGGCAGCTCGACCGGCGCAGCGGCTTTTCCAAGCTCAGCTGACGGCCAGTGCGCGGCCCAGCCGGGTTCCGCGGGTGAAGGCCTCCTCGAACACCGAATAGCCCGACAGGTCGGCATGCACGAAGTGCAGCCGTGCGCCCGCAGGCTGCGGGCCGCCCAGGGCCTGCAGCGCCGGATGGCCGCGCACGCCCGGCGCTGGAATGGCCATGGCATGGCCGTGGCGCACCAGGTCCGCGCGCAGCAGCTTGGCCGGCAGGTCGGGGTGCACGGTGGCCAGTTCGTCCACCACCTGCTGCGCCCAGGCCTGCCAGGGCCGTGACAGCAGCGCCGCGCGATCCGCCTCCGGCAAGGCCCAGTAGGCGGTGAGCACGGTGGGGCCGGCATGCGGGCGCAGCTGCTGGTGCATCGCATCCACGTAACCCAGCATACGGCTGCCGTACAGCACGTTGTCCCAGGCCGGTGCGGCGCCCAGGCGGTCGAGCAGCGGCTCGCGCAGCTGCAGGTTGGCCACCAGCCACGGGGCATGGCGCAGCGCCGCGGCCGCCTCGGCCAGCGCGGGCGGCGGCGTGGCCAGCAGCCGCTGCGCGATGAACAGCGGCATGGCCATCACCACCTGCCGGGCCACCCAGCGCTCGGGGCGGTCGAGCCCGACGTTCCACGCCTGCACCGCCACCTCGTGCCGGCCGGCCTCCACCCGCAGCGCCAGGCAGCCGGTGTGCAGCCGGTCGGCGCCCAGCGGCTGCGCCAGGCGGCGGGCCAGCCAGGCATTGCCTTCGGGCCAGGTGAGCACGGGTTCGGCTTCCGATTCCTCGCCCGGTGCATGGAAGCCGTGGCGGCTGGCGAAGTAGTGCAGGCCCGCCCAGGCCGACACGGTGCGGATGCCGGCGCCGTAGTCGTCGCGACAGCAGTAGTCCAGGTGGCTGCGCAGGCGCTCGTCATGCAGGCCGCGTTCGTCCAGCCAGGCTGCAAAACTGCGTGCATCGAGGGCTGCATGGGCGGACGTCCACCGGCTGCCCACCGTGGGCATGGCGAAGCCGACCTCCTGCTGCGCCTGTCGCACCGCCTGGGCGAAATGGCGGTACTGCGCCAGCGTGGCCGAGCCGGGCGCGGCCGGCGGCAGCAGGCCCTCCACCCAGGCGCCGTCGATGAACAGGCGCTCCTGCGGGCTGTGGCACAGGTGGCGTTCGTCGTACACCGTGCGGCCGGCCTGCTGGCGGGCCAGGCCGAGTTCTTCCAGCCACTGGCGCAGCTCCGGCGCCGCGGGCCCGGGCACCGGCAGGTAGTGCGCGCCCAGCGGGCAGGCCATGCCGCCCATCACATGGCCGCGGCTGTTGCCGCCGGCGTCATCTTCCAGCTCCAGCAGGTGCACGTCGGCCAGGCCGCGCTGCAGCAGCGCGCGCGCGGTGGCCAGTCCGGCGATGCCGCCGCCCAGCACCAGCACCTGGGTGCGGCGCAGCGGTCCGCCGGTGGCCATGGTGCCGTCGCGCAGGCGATGGCCGCGCTGGAGGTCGGCGCCCACCCAGCCGCCGGCCAGGGCCGGTGCCTGCGGCTGCGCACCGCGGCCGCAGCCGGCCAGCCAGGGCATCGCCACCGCCGAGGCCGCGCCGCGCAGCCAGCCGCGGCGGTTCAGGGCTGGTGCACCCGGCCCCATTCTTCCTCGAAGGTGTGCACCAGCAGCTGGTTGGAAAGCCGGTTGGGCTGCGCCGGCAGCCGCGCCATGTCGGGCGGAAACTGCATCAGCGCCGGCAGCCCTTCCAGCGTGAGGAAGCGCAGCCCGGCCGGCAGCGCCGCGGGCTGCCGCCAGGGCCGCCGGCTGGCGATGATGAAGCCCCATTCGCCGAAGCTGGGCACGTGCGCGTGGTACGGCGTGGTGGCCAGGCCGGTGGCCTCGATGGTGGCGGCCACCGTCCAGAAGCTGCGGCGCGCCACCAGCGGGCTGGTGGTCTGCACCACCGCATAACCGTCGGCGGCCAGGTGCTGGTCCACCCGCTGGTAGAAGCTGGTGGTATAGAGCTTGCCGAGCGCGAAGTTGGTGGGGTCGGGAAAGTCGACCACGATGACGTCGAACACCTCGGTGCTCCGGTCCAGCCAGGCGAAGGCATCGGTGTTGACGATGCGCAGCCGCGGTGAATGCAGTGCGTCGGCGTTCAGCTGGCGCAGCAGCGGCTGCTGCGCGAACAGCCGCGTGACCTGCGGGTCCAGCTCCACCAGCGTCACCTGCTGCACGGTGGGGTACTTCAGCACCTCGCGCACGGCCATGCCGTCGCCGCCGCCCACCACCAGCACCCGCCGCGGCGCGCCGTGCGCGGCCATGGCCGGGTGCACCAGGGCCTCGTGGTAGCGGTATTCGTCGCGCGAGTGGAACTGCAGGTTGCCGTTGAGGAACAGCCGCACGCCGGCCGCGCCCGAGGTGACGACGATGCGCTGGTAGTCGCTGCTGGAGCGCAGCACCACGCCTTCGCCGTAGAAGCGGTCCTCGGCCCAGGTGGTGATGCGGTCGGCCTGCGCCCAGGCCAGCAGCAGCACGCCGGCCACCGCGGCACAGGCCAGCGCATGTGCGCGCAGCCGGCGCAGCTCGCCGCGGAACAGCCACAGCGCCCACACCGCCACCGCCGCATTCAGCAGCCCGAAGAAGAGGCCCGTGCGCACCAGCCCCAGCTGCGGCACGAACAGCAGCGGAAACGCCAGCGCCACCACCAGCGCGCCCAGGTAGTCGAAGGTGAGCACCTGCGACACCAGCTCGCGCAGTGCATAACGCTCGCCGAACTGCCGCTTGAGGATGCGCATGACCAGCGGGATCTCCAGCCCCACCAGCGTGCCCACCAGCAGCACCAGGCCGTACAGCAGCATGCGGAACGGCAGCAGCGCCGAGGCCGGCAGCAGGCTGTGCGCGATGAACAGGGCCGCCGGCATCAGCCCGCCTACCAGGCCCACCAGCAGCTCGATGCGCAGGAACTGCGCCACCAGCTGCCGCTCCACGAAGCGCGAGAGCCAGGAGCCGATGCCCATGGCGAACAGGTAGCTGCCGATGATGGTGGAGAACTGCAGCACCGAATCGCCCAGCAGGTAGCTGGCCAGCGCGCCGGCGGCCAACTCATACACCAGCCCGCAGGCCGCCACCACGAACACCGAGGCCAGCAGCGCCACCTCGGCCGGCGCGATGCGGGCCGCGCCCACCGGCGCCGCGGATGCGGTCACGTCGCCGCTACCCGTGCACCGCGGCCGAGACGATCAGCCCGATGGCGATGCACATGGCACCCACCACGATGGCCAGCGCGGTGTTGCGCTTCTCGACGATCTCGGCCCACAGGTCGTAGGGCGTGAGCTTGTCGATGACGACGAAGCAGATCCAGAACACCAGCACGCCGATCAAGGCATACAGCAGCGAACCGAACACCGCCGCCGGCCGCAGCCATTCGAAACCCATCATCGTGTTCTCCTCTTGGTCACTTGTGCCCGCCGCCGCCGGTGCTGAAGCCGCCGTAGGAGCCGCCGCCCACGCGGCCGTAGCCCGCGCCGCCGCCGCCCGACTGCACGCACTGGCGGTATTCATTGCTGTTGCTGCCGAAGGTGTCGCGCAGCCCGTCGCAATCATCGCTGCCGCAGCGCGACAGCAGCAGGATCAGCAGCAGCAACAGGCCGAAGATCAGCAGCGGCTTGAGCAGCCCACCGGTGGAGCTGCCCTGCAGCGGCGCACCGTCGCGCTGCAGGCCGGGCAGCCGGTCGTCGGGCAGGCCGAAGCTGCGTGCCACCGTCGCGGCCTCCAGCGCCTGGCCCGCGGACCAGGTGACCTCGTTGCCGGCGGCTTCGCGGTTCAGCCGCTTGCGGGCATCGGCACCCAGGCCCTGGTAGTCGGTGTTGCGGGTGCGCTCGTCGCGCTGCAGCCGCCAGTAGAACTCGCCCAGCACCCAGGTGACGGTGCCGGTGTAGGTGTACAGCGGCTTGTACTGCACGCCCTGCCACTTCACGTGCTGGCCCGCGCGCTCAGGCACGCCGGTGATCGGCCGGGCCCAGCTCCAACCGTCTTCCGCATCCACCAGGAAGGCGAAGCCGGCGGTGCGGTGGTACAGCAGGTATTCGCGCCAGAAGACCTGCTCGTCCTCCGGGTCGTCGGGCAGCTCGGCACGCTCCACGTAGCCCACCACCTGCCAGGGCAGCGGCTCGCCGCCCAGCGCGATGGTGCCGGTGCTGCCCAGCGGAATCTGCGGCGCCGCATGGCCGGCCGGGCTGTCCTGCGTGTAGTGCGCCAGGTCGGCGCCCACGCCCTGCGACAGGTCGACCACCGCGCGGCACTGGCCGCACACGATGCTTTTCGTGCTGTCCAGCCGCGGCTGCAGCGGCGCGCCGCAGTTTGGGCACTCGAAGCTGCGGCCACGCAGCGTCTTCTCGCTGGCTTCCGACAAGCCGGTGAGGGACAGCTCGGCCAGCCGCACCGGCCGGCCGATCGACCAGCCCCGCCGCGGCGCGGCGATGTCGTCCAGCGTGGCCACCTCGTCGCGCGCGTTGCGCAGGTCGGCCACGGTGAACGCGGCGCCCAGCGCCGGCGGCTGCGGCAGCTCGCCCTCGGCGGCCTGCAGCGTGGCCTGCTGCACCGACGCCACTTCCCAGGCCTGGCCGCCGATGCTGCGGCGCTCGCCGGGCCGCAGCTGCGCAGGCGCCGGCGCGTCGGCCGGCGGCGGTGCATCGAAGGCGACGACGTAGCCGCCGTTGTCCTCGCTCAACCAGCCCGAACGGCCGTTGTCGAACAGCGCATGCCACTCGTTCCAGCTGCCGCCGGCATAGGCCATCTGCAGCCGGCCCACGAGCGTGAAGGGCTCGCCCTGCAGCCGGCCGGCCACGCCCAGCTGCAGCGGCGAATGGTCGTCGAACAGCTCGGCGCTCTGGCCGATGCGGCGCAGCGCATCGCCTTCGCGCACCAAGGTGCTGCGGCAGTAGCTGCAGACCGCGCTGGCCGAGGCCGCCGACTGGAAATCGACCGGCGCACCGCAGTTCGGGCAGGCCGCGCGCCAGGCGCGTTGCGAAGGGGGTGTCACCGGGGTTCAGCGCCCTGCGGTCACACCAGCTTCTTCAGCAGCTCCGACTTCTTGGCGCTGAACTCGTCGTCGGTGAGCACGCCCTTGGCGTGGAGGTCGGCCAGCTTCTCCAGCGTGGCCATCACCTCGTCGGGCGCGATGCCGGCGGGCGCGGCCGCCCCCGCCGCGGCGGCGGGCGCCTCGGGCTTCAGGCCCTGGTTGAGCTGCTGCGCCATCACCTGGCCCAGCGCCACGCCGGCGCCCAGGCCCATCGCGTCGCCCACCACGCCGCCGCCGGCAGCCGCGCCCTCGGCGAACTTGGGCAGCGACTGCGCCGTCTGGTACTGCATGAACCTGCCCATGTCGTTGCCGACCATGCCCATGCCGATCTTCTGGTCGAGGATCTTCTGCAGCTCTTCGGGCAGCGACACGTTCTGCACCGTCACGCTTTCCAGCGCCAGGCCCAGGGCCGCGAAGGCCGGCCCGGTGGCTTCGCGCAGCTGGGCCGCGAACTCCACCTGGTTGGCCGCCAGGTCGAGGAAGGGAATGCCGCTGCCAGCCACAGCGTCGCTGATGTGCTGCAGCATCAGGCCCCGCAGCTGGCCGTCCAGGTCGTCCACCGTGTAGGTCTCCCGCGTGCCCGAGACCTGCGTATGGAACAGCTTCGGATCGACGATGCGGTAGGCGTAGTTGCCGAAGGCACGCAGGCGCACGGCGCCGAAGTCCTTGTCGCGGATGGTCACCGGCTGGCTGGTGCCCCAGCGCCGATCGATCTGCTGCCGCGTGGCGAAGAAGTACACGTCGCTCTTGAACGGGCTCTGGAACAGCTTGTCCCAGTTCTTCAGGTAGGTGAGCACCGGCAGCGTCTGCGTGGTCAGCCGGTGCATGCCGGGGCCGAACACGTCGGCCACCTGGCCCTGGTCGACGAACATCGCCAGCTGCGATTCGCGCACCGTGAGCGAGGCGCCGTTCTGGATCTCGCGGTCGGCCATCGGGTAACGCCAGGCCAGCACCCCATCGCGCTGCTCGGTCCATTCGATGATGTCGATGAACTGCTTCTTGATGAAGTCCATCAAGGCCATGGTGACGCTCCTGGTTGCCCGGGGCGGCTGCCCGGGTCGCGGCGAATAATACGCGGCGTGACCACCCCACCTTCCCTCCACCTGGCCATCGTCGGCGCGGGCCCTGCCGGGCTGGCGCTGGCCCTGCTGGCCGCCCGCAACCTGCCTGGCGCGCAGGTCTCGCTGTTCGATGCGCGGCCGACCGACCGCGACGTTTCGGCCGACCCACGCACGCTGGCGCTGTCGCTGGGCAGCGTGCACCTGCTGCAGCGGCTGGGCGCGTGGGAAGGCGGCCGCGCGCAGCCGATCACCGAGGTGCATGTGTCGCAGCAGCCGCCCACGCTGCCTTCGCGGAAGCTGCTGCCGCAGGTGCGCCTGACCGCCGCCGAGCAGGGCGTGCCGATGCTGGGTGCGGTGCTGCCGTACGGCGCGCTGGTGGCCCCGCTGCAGCGCCGCTGGGAAGCCGAGGTGGCGCTGGCGCCGCAGCGGCTGCACACCCGCTTCGGCATGCCGGTGGCCGCCATCAAGGACGTGCCCGGCGGCGTGGAGATCGACGCCGGCGTGGCCGACACCTTCGACCTGGCCATCGTGGCCGAAGGCGGCGTGTTCGCCGAGCGCATGGCGCTGCCGGCGGAACGCGGACAGCGGCTGTCGCACGACTACCGGCAGACCGCCTGGGTCGGCACCGTCACGCTGCAGGGCGGCCGGCCCGGCATGGCAGTGGAGCGCTTCACGCGCCATGGCCCCGCGGCCCTGCTGCCGCTGCCGACAGGCGGGGACGGCCAGGCCCGCGCGGCGCTGGTGTGGTGCGTGCCGGCCGACGACGACCCGGTGAAGGACCTGGACGACACCCAGCGGCTGGCGGTGCTCAACACCATCTTCCCGCCCGACGTGGGCCGGCTGGTGGCGGTGTCGCCGCTGAAGCACTTCGCGCTGGGCCTGGCCGCCGAGCGCACGCTGGTGCGCGGCCGGCAGATCCGCATCGGCAATGCCGCGCAGACGCTGCACCCCGTGGCCGGCCAGGGCCTGAACCTGGGCCTGCGCGATGCCTATGCGCTGGCGCAGGCCCTGCGCCATGCCTGCGAGGCCGCGCGGCTGGCGCACAGCCATGTCGACATCGACGGCGCGCTGCGCAAGGTGGAATGGCAGCGCGGCCTGGACCGCTGGACGATGATCGCCGCCACCGACTTCCTGGCCCGCAGCTTCACCTGGACCTGGCCCGGCATGGCCGCCGCCCGCGGCCTGGGGCTGGCCGTGCTGGACAAGCTGGGCCCGGCGAAGAAAGCGCTGGCGCGGCAGATGATGTTCGGCAGCCGGTAGGCCGCCAGCGGCGCGACGCCCGGGCCTGGTGGCTACAGCCGCCGATGCCCCAACGCCGGCAGCTGCTGCCGCACTGCCGCCAGCCGCGCCGGGTCCAGCTCGGCCATCACCACGCCCTCGCCTTCGGGCTGCACGGCGAGCACCTCGCCCCAGGGGTCGACCACCATGCTGTGGCCCCAGGTGCGGCGGCCGTTCTCGTGCACGCCGCCCTGCGCCGGCGCGATGACGTAGCACTGGTTCTCGATGGCGCGGGCGCGCAGCAGCAGCTCCCAGTGCGCGCGGCCGGTGGTGTAGGTGAAGGCCGAGGGCACGCTCATCAGGTCGCAGGGCGCGGCGCCGGGCTGGAAGCTCATCGTCCGGTACAGCTCAGGGAAGCGCAGGTCGTAGCAGATGGACAGGCCGGCGCGCAGCAGGCCGCCGCCGGGCGCGGGCAGATCGGCCACCACCGGTGCGTCGCCGGGCTCCAGCACCGCGGCTTCGTCGTAGCGCTCGCTGCCGTTGTCATAGCGGAAGAGGTGCAGCTTGTCGTAGCGCGCCAGCAGTTCGCCCTGCGGGCCGTAGACGCAGCAGCTGTTGCGCACGCGGGCGGGATCGGGCGTGGCCAGGGGCAGCGTGCCGCCGATCACCAGCAGCTGGTGCTCGCGCGCCGCGCCGGCCAGGAAGCGCTGTATCGGCCCCTCACCAAGCGGCTCCGCATGGGCCAGCTTGTCGGTGTCGCGCCGGCCCATCAGGCAGAAGTATTCCGGCAGCGCCACCAGCGCTGCGCCCTGCCGCGCGGCCTGCGCCATCAGCCGGGCGGCGGCTTCCAGGTTGCGGTCCACATCCGGCGTGGACACCATCTGCAGGGCGGCGATCTTCATGCGCTTCTCCGGGGGGTCGGCATCAGTTGGCGTTGCGGGGCGCGGCGGGGCTGGCGGCCGCGGCGGGCGGGTCGATCTCGGGCAGCGGCGCCCCGATGGCACGCTCCACCTTCTCCACCTTGGGCTCGGCCCAGGTGCCGGTGATGCGGAACTCGCGCGTGCTGGCGGCCATCAGCGGCCGGCGCAGGAACATCTGCGCGACGAAGCTGCCCAGGCCCACCGCCGGATTGATCACCGCATAGGCCAGCGAGGCGGTGCCGGCGTTCAGCTCGGGCACCACGATCACGCGCAGGTCCTGGTTCTCGGCCTCGATGTCGGCGCGGCCTTCCATCAGCACCGCCGCCTGCACGCCGCGCATGCGCAGGTTGTTGGTCTGCGCCACGCCGTCGCGCACGCTGACGTCGCCGTTCACGTTGTCGAACGCGAAGCCCTCGCCGAAGAGGTCGCGGAAGTCCAGCGTCAGCCGGCGCGGCAGCGCCTGCAGGCTCACCACGCCCAGCAGCCGGCCCATGCCCGGCGCCACCTTGAGGAACTGCCCGGCATCCAGCGCCAGGTTGATCTGCCCGCCCAGTGAAGGCACGTGGAAGGCCAGCGGCGAGCCGTCCCACGCGATCTGGCCCTGCATGCGGCCCTTGCCGCCGCGCAGCACCTTGCCCAGGCCCAGCCGTTCGGCGAAGGCGCCGCTGTCGGCCAGGTCCAGCCGGAAGTCCAGCACCATGCGGCTGCGGTTGCGCGCCGCGCCCGACCACTGACCGCTGCCGGACAGCCGCGCCTCGGGCACCGTCACCTCCAGCTTGTTCAGCCGCCAGTCGCGCGTGCCGGCGGCGCCCCGGTTGACCGCCTCGATCTCCACCCGGCCGAAGCGCTTGCCGGACAGCTCGAAGTCGTCCACCACGATGTCCAGTGCGGGCACGCTGGCCGGCGACTGCGCGAGGTAGGTCTCCACCGTCTGCGCCTCGCTGGGCGGCAGCGACAGGCGCGCCAGCCGCGCATACAGCCGCCCTGCCGCGGCCGAGGCGCGCGCGGGCCGCCATTCGATGTAGCCGCCGAGCTGCTCGGCATCGACGCTGGCGCGCCAGGTGCCGTCGTCGGTCTGGCTGACGCCGGCCACCACGCGGGTGAGCGTGCGGCTGCTGGCGGCCAGCTGCTGCACCTGCAGCGCCAGCGCGCGCGGCAGGTAGGCATGGGCGGCGTCGATGTCGCTGCCGGCGGCGGGCGAGGCCGCGCCGGCCGGCGTGCTGGTGGCCAGGCGTTCCAGCGCGCGTTGCCACTCGTCCACGTCCACGCTGGCCAGCAGCACCTGGGCCTGCACGCCGGCCGTGGGCGTGGGCGCCGGTGCGCGCACGCCGATGCCGCCGCTGAGCACGCGCGGCGCGCCCTCGGCCGGCCATTCGCGCAGGTACTGGGCCTGCAGCACGCCGCCCAGGTCCAGCCGCAGCACATCGCGCGCGGCGGCTGCGCCAGGCACCGGCCGCAGCTCCAGCCGCAGCGGCATCGGCGCATCGGCCTGCTTGCGCAGTGGCGCCGGCAGGTCGATGCCCAGGCCGGTGAGCGGGCTGGTCAGCGTCATCTCGGTGTGACCATCGACGAAGGCCAGCGCCAGCCGGTAGGCGAGCTGGCCGCTGAGCACGCCCGCCAGGCGGGTGGCGCCGCCCAGCTCGGTGGCGCGGCGCAGGCCGTCCACCGTCGCGGTGCCCTGGCCGCTGAAGCGCAGCGATCCATCGGGCTGGCTGCCGCCTTCCACTGCCAGCTCGCCGCCCAGCGCGCGGGCGGTGGTGCCCACCAGCTTCAGGCCGTCCTGGGTGAAGTCGATGCGGCCACGGGCGGCGGAAAGTACCGGCACGTCGGGCCGCAGGCGCAGCTCATTGCCGGCCAGGGTGACGCTGCCCTTGACCTGCGTCTGCTCGGGGTCGTCCAGCGGGATCTGCAGCGCCAGCCGCAGGTCGGCATTGCCGCTGGCGGTGGCGGTGGTCAGGCTGCGGTCGGTCCATTCGTCCACCGGCGAATTGCGCACGAAGCGCAGCAGCTCGTTGCCCGGCCCGCGCACCAGGCCGTCCATGGCGAGCACCGGCTTGTCCAGGTCGGGGATGCCGCCTTCGATGCGGCTGAGCGCGGCGCCATACACCCGGCCGCTGGCCTGGCGGATGGCCATGGAAGCGCGGTCGAACACCAGCTCGCCGGCCACCTGCTCGAAGGCCGGCCAGGCGGCCTTGGCGGGGTCGGTGCTGCTGGCCTGCAGGCTCAGCGGCACATAGGCCAGGGTGACGCCGGCCACCTTGCCTGCGATGCGGAAGTCGCCCTGCTGCGGATCGGAGAACGGGAACTGCCAGAGGTCGCCCCGCACCTTGAAGCTGGCGCCGGTGATGCGGCCGGCCTGCACCGCCTCGGCCACGTAGCTGCGGGTGTCGGCGGGCAGCGCCAGCGGCAGGTAGCGCGCCACGGCGGTGGCCCGGCCCTCCTGCAGCTTGCCGCTCAGCTCCAGCACGCCGGGAAAGCGCTTGCCCGCGCCGTGGCCCTCGCCAGGGCCGGTGCGCCACTGGGCCTGCAGCTCGCCGCGTGCATCGGCGTTGTCGAAGCTCAGGTTCTGCACCTTCACGCTGAGCGGGCTGGCCTCGCCCTCGCGCCGCGCCGGGTCGATGCGCCAGCTCACGTCGGCCTGCAGCCGGTCGAACGGCACCTCGGGCTGCTCGAACACGCCGGGCAGCAGCAGCGCGCCCTGGTCCAGCGTCACCTGGGCGCTGCCGCCGCGCTCGCTGGCGCTGAGCTCGATGGTGGCATTGCGCCAGCCGGGCCGGCCGGGCTCGTCGGCCACGGCCGCAGGCTCCGGCGCCACCGAGACGCCCACCAGCCGCGCGCTGGCGCTGTAGCGCAGCGGGTCCTCGGCCGGGCCGTCCCAGCGGGCGGCCAGGTTGTCCACGCGGCCGGTGGCCGCCAGCCGGGCGAGCGACTCGCGCTGCGCCGCATCCAGCATCGGCAGGCCGGCCGCGATGCGCGACAGCAGCGCCAGGTCCAGCCGGTCGGCGCTCAGCTCGCCGCCCTGCACCACCCGCTGCGCGCCGGTGCCCGATTCGCGCACCGCCAGCGTGAGGTTGCCTTGCGGCCAGCGCAGGCCGTCGGGCGTGGTGAAGCCCAGCTGCTGGGCCGACAGCCGCCAGCCGCGGTCGTCGTGCTGGCCCTGCAGCCGGCCCTGCAGTTGCTCGAAGGCCAGCGGCTCGGCCTGCGGCCCCAGCCGCAGCGCCACCTCGCGCAGCGCCAGGTCGGCGGTGGCCGCGCGCACGGTGCCGTTGGCCACCTCGGCCCACAGGCGCAGCGCGCCATCGCCGGCATCCAGCTCGAAGGGCAGGTCCACGTGGCGGCGCAGCTGAGAGACGTCGGTGCGCGGCAGGTCGGCATACACGGTGCCCACCCAGCGCCGCCAGTCGCCGCTGCGGCTCAGCAGCCGCTCGGTGAAATCGCCGCGCAGCGAGAAGCGCTCGCCCCAGCCCGCGGGCGGCGTGGCGTCCAGCCGCAGCGCATGCCGGCGCAGCCGGTTGCGCACGACGAAGTCCACGTCGGTGAGTTCCAGTGCGGGCAGGTCGCGCAGTTCATCCGTCCAGCGCAGCGCGCCGCCGCGGATGGCGAATTCGTGCTGCTCGAAGAACCAGTCCGCCGCCGGGTTCTCGCCACTGCCCTGGCTGCGCGGCACCTCGATGCCGGCCACGAAGATGCGGCCCTGCCGGTCACGCCGCACGTCCAGCTGTGCGCCTTCGATCAGCAGCTGCTCGAAGCGCAGCTCCAGCGCCAGCAGCGAGCGCGCCGACACGGCCGCCGCCACCCGCGGCAGGCGCAGCGCCTCGCGCCGCTGGGCATCGTGCAGCACCACGTCGGTCAGGCGCAGCGAAGGCACCCAGCCGCTCGATTCCACCTGGATGCCGCCGATGGTGACCGGCACGCCCAGCACCCGGCTGGCGCGGGTTTCTATCGGGCCGCGCCATTCATCGACGTGGGGCAGAATTCCCCAGTACAGAGTCAGCCAAGCGATGAGCAATAAGCTCCAGCCCGCGACGACGACGGCGGCCAGCACACGCAGCAGGTTCCTGGCCCATCGCCAGCGGGGCGGTACCAGGGCGGCATCGGCAGAAGCCAGAGGGGACGGAGGCATCGAATGAAATCACGCCAGGCAGCGGCCATCGGACATGGCCGGGACAGACGACGCCCCTGGGCCGTGGGCAGTTGCCTCGGGTGCTCGGCAATCTAGCACAGGCATTTCCGGGCCCGGCGGCCCGCCCGGCGCACACCGCCGCCCTCGAAGCGCCTCATCCGGGCCGTTACATCCACGCTTGCAGACCTCGTCCTTCAACATGCCTCTGCCCACGGCCGACCACAGCCGCTTCGTCCAGCGAATCCGCCGCCGCTATGCCGCCGAGACGGCCCTGCTGCCTGTTGGCATTCCGCATGCCGACGCCATCCAGGCGCTGATCGACCGCCTGCTGGCCGATGGCCGGCCGCTGCCCTCGGCACTGCGCGTGGCCCGCCAGGTGGTGCTCGAGCGGCTGGCGGTGATGGACGTGGAGCAGGCCGCGTCGCTGGACGACGTGACGCACACCATGACCACGCTGGCCGAGGTGACGCTGGAACGCGCCCTCGCCCAGGCCCGCGCGGACGAGGACGTGCGCCACGGCCCGCCGCTGACGGCCGACGGCCGGCCGGTGGAGCTGTGGATCGTGGGCATGGGCAAGCTGGGGGCACGCGAGCTGAACGTGTCGTCGGACATCGACCTGATCTACGTCTACGAGGAAGACGGCCAGACCACCGGGCCCGAGCCCATCAGCGCGCATGAGTACTTCGCCAAGGTGGTGCGCCGCATCCACACGCTGATCGGCGACACCACCGACGACGGCTTTGTCTTCCGCGTCGACCTGATGCTGCGGCCCAACGGCAACTCCGGCCCGCCGGCCGTCAGCCTGGCCATGCTGGAGGAGTACTTCCAGGTGCAGGGCCGCGAATGGGAACGCTTCGCCTGGCTCAAGAGCCGCGTGGTGGCCCCGCGCGCCGCGGTGGACAGCGGCCGCGCGCTGCAGCTGCGCGACCTGGTCACGCCCTTCGTCTACCGCCGCTACCTGGACTACGGCGTGTTCGAAGGCCTGCGGCAGCTGCACCGCAAGATCCGCGAGGAGGCGCAGCGCCGCGCCGCCGGCCGGCCCGAGCGCGCCAACGACGTGAAGCTGTCGCGCGGCGGCATCCGCGAGATCGAGTTCATCGTGCAGCTGCTGCTGGTGGTGCGCGGCGGGCAGTTCCCCGAGATCCGCACCCGCTCCACGCTGCGCGGTCTGCAGCGCCTGGTGGCGCGTGGGTTGATGAAGGCCGCCACCGCCGAGCGGCTGGCCGAGGCCTACACCTTCCTGCGCCGGGTGGAGCACCGCATCCAGTTCCTGGACGACCAGCAGACCCACCTGCTGCCCACCGCCGACCACGACCTGGGCTGGATCGCCGGCAGCCTGGGCCTGGGCACGCCCGACAACCCCTGCGCGCTGCTGCATCACCTGGGCGAGACGCGCGAGTTCGTCGCCACCGAATTCGATGCGCTGCTGCACGACGGCCAGGCGCCCACGCCCAGCGCGCCGGGCCGCAACGGCTGCCGCACCTGCGGCACCGGCCCGCTGCCCATCGACAGCGAGACGCTGCACGAGCTGCTGCCCGCGGCGCTGCGCGAGCGGGTGCAGCGCTGGTCGCACAGCCCGCGGGTGCAGGCCCTGCGCGACGAAAGCAAGCTGCGCCTGGGCCGCCTGGTGCAGCGCGCGGCCAAGCGCATGACCGAAAGCGACTGCACCGGCGACGCGGTGCTGCGCTTCGTCGACTGGGTGGAGCCGCTGCTGCGCCGCGAGAGCTATCTGGCCCTGCTGGTCGAGCGCCCCGAGGTGCAGACCCGGCTGCTGCACCTGCTGGGCCTGGCCAAGTGGCCGATGCGCTACCTGATGCGCCATCCCGGCGTGATCGACGAGCTGGCCGACGACCGCCTGCTGCACAGCCGCTTCGACCGCGCCGCCTTCACGCTGGAGCTGGACGAGCGCTACACGGCCTGGGAGCGCTCGGGCGAGGCTTCGGAGGAAGCGCTGCTGGACACCCTGCGCCGCGCCCACCATGCCGAGGTGTTCCGCACCCTGGTACGCGACGTGGAGGGCCACATCACCGTGGAGCAGGTGGCCGACGACCTCTCCGCGCTGGCCGATGCCACGCTGGACTGCGCGCTGCGCTGGGCCTGGCGCCACCTCAAGCAGCGCCACCGCGAGGAGCCGCGTTTCGCCGTCGTGGCCTACGGCAAGCTGGGCGGCAAGGAACTGGGCTACGGCAGCGACCTGGACGTGGTGTTCCTCTACGACGCCGAGGGCGAGGCCGACCCCGATGCCGCCAGCGAGGTGTATGGCGCCTTCGTGCGCAAGCTCATCACCTGGCTGACGCTGCGCACCGCCGCGGGCGAGCTGTTCGAGATCGACACCGCGCTGCGGCCCAACGGCAACTCCGGCATGCTGGTCACCTCGCTCAATTCGTTCGAGAAGTACCAGGTGGGCCGCGGCAGCAATGCGGCCTGGACCTGGGAGCACCAGGCCATCACACGCGCCCGCTGCTGCGCCGGCGCGCCCGAGCTGTTCGAGCGCTTCGAGGCCATCCGCTGCGCGGTGCTCACCGCCCCGCGCGAGCCCGCGGCGCTGCGCGACGAGATCCACGCCATGCGCGAGAAGGTGCGTGCCGCGCATCCGGTCAAGCCCGGGCGCTTCGACGTGAAGCACAGCGCCGGCGGCATGATGGACGCCGAGTTCGTGGTGCAGTACCTGGTGCTGCGCCATTCGGCCGAGCACCCGGAGCTGCGCCCGAACGTGGGCAACATCGCGCTGCTGCAGCGTGCCGAGGCCGCCGGGCTGCTGCCCGCCGGCACCGGCATGGCCGCCGCCGATGCCTACCGGGAGCTGCGCCGCGCGCAGCACCGCGCACGCCTGGACGAGCAGCCCACGCAGTTCCCGCCCGACACGCTGGCCAAGGAGCACGACGCCGTGCTGGCCGTGTGGCGCGCGGTGTTCGGCTAGATGCTGCTCGCACGGCCGGGCGTGGCCTGGCTGCTGCTGGGCCTGGTGCTGGCGGGCGGCGCGCTGGCCGGCACGCTGTACCCGCGCACGCTGCTGGACTGGCAGCCGGCGCTGGTTATGGCCGAGCCGTGGCGTGCCTTCAGCGCCGCCTTCGTGCACCTGAGCACCCGCCACCTGCTGGCCAACCTGCTGGGCTGCGTGGTGGTGACGGCCTTCGGCCTCATCGCCCGCGTGCCGTGGTGGATCACGCTGGCCTGGCTGCTGGCCTGGCCGCTGGGCCATGCGCTGCTGTGGCTGCAGCCGGCGCTGCAGCACTATGCCGGCCTGTCGGGCGTGCTGCATGGCGGCACCGCGGCGGCCGCGCTGTACGTGGCCCTGCGCGGCCAGGGGCATGAACCCATCATCGGCTGGGGCGTGCTGCTGGGCCTGGGCGTCAAGCTGTACCGCGAGGCGCCCTGGCGCGGCCCGGTGCAGCATGTGGCGGGCTGGGACATTCCCATCGCGCCCATCGCCCATGCCACCGGCACGCTCGCCGCCCTGTTGTGCGCCGCGGCCGCCCTGGCCCTGGCGCGCGCCTTCACCAAGGAACGATCCGGATGACCGAACGAAGAAGCACGCTGGACGGCGCTGCGCTGTCCCTGCTGTTGATGTGCTGCGTGCTGTGGGGCTTGAACCAGGTGGCCACCAAGATCGCGCTGGCGGACTTTCCGCCCTTCACCCAGGCGGCGCTGCGCTCGGCCGGCGCGGCGCTGCTGGTGCTGGCCTGGTCGCGGTTGCGGGGCATCCCGCTGTTCACGCGGGACGGCACCCTGGCCGGCGGCCTGCTGGCGGGCGCACTGTTCGCGGTGGAGTTCGGGCTGATCTTCTTCGGGCTGCAGTTCACCACCGCCTCGCGCATGGTGGTGTTCATCTACCTGGCGCCGTTCGTGGTGGCGCTGGGCATGCCGTTCATCGCGCGATCGGAGCGCTTGCGGCCGGTGCAGTTCGCCGGGCTGGTCGTGGCCTTCGGCGGCGTGGCCGCGGCCTTTGCCGAAGGCTTCGCCCAGCCCAGCGCCGGGCCCCGGCAATGGCTGGGCGATGCCTGCGGCGTGCTGGCGGCGCTGATCTGGGGTGCCACCACGCTGTCCATCCGCTCCACCCGGCTGGCGGGCGCCGCGCCGGAGAAGACGCTGCTGTACCAGCTGGGCGTGTCGGCACTGCTGCTGGGCGTGGCCGCGCCTGTCGCGCACGAGACGTGGCCGCAGGCGGTGGCGGCGGTATCGTGGGGTGCGTTGCTGTTCCAGACGGTGATCGTCACCTTCGCCAGCTACCTGGTGTGGTTCTGGCTGGTGCGGCACTACGCGGCCACGCGCATCGCCTCGTTCACGCTGCTCACGCCCATCTCGGGCCTGGTGGCCGGGGCGCTGGTGTTGAACGAGCCCATCACGCCCCGGCTGCTGCTGGCCCTGGCCACGGTGGTGCTGGGGCTGGTGCTGGTCAACCGGCGATAGTCAAACCATCAAGAAGGAGACGACCATGATCACGCTCTGCGGTTTTCCGGTTTCGAACTACTACAACAAGGTCAAGCTCGCGCTGCTGGAAAAGGGCATCGAGTTCACCGAGGAATACGTCAACACCGGCTCCAAGGACGAGGCCGTGCTGTCGGCCTCGCCGCTGGGCAAGGTGCCCTTCATCCGCACCGACAAGGGCACGCTGTGCGAAAGCCAGGCCATCGTCGACTGGCTGGAGACCGAATACCCCACGCCCGCGCTGCTGCCGGCCGACGCCTGGGGCCGCGCCAAGCAGCATGAGCTGATCACCTTCCTCGACCTGCACCTGGAGCTGGTGGCGCGCGAGCTGTATGGCGAGGCCTTCTTCGGCGGCACCGTGAGCGACGAGACCAAGCAGCGCGTGCGCCAGAAGCTGGACAAGCACATTCCCGGCTTCCAGCGGCTGGCCTCGTTCAAGCCCTACGTGGCCGGCGAGCACTTCACGATGGCCGACTGCGCGGCCTACACCAACCTGCCGCTGGTGGGCATGGCCACCAAGGCCATCTACGGCGAAGACCTGCTGCTCAAGCACGGCATCGACTGGAAAGCCTATGCCAAGCTGCTGGCCGAGCGCCCGGCGGTGCAGCGGGTGGACGCCGACCGCAAGGCCGACACCGCCGCTCGCATGGCCGCGGCCAGCAAGAAGTAAGCTTCAGCGGGCCAGCGCCAACAGCTGAAAGCACGCGAAGCCGCCCAGCAGCAGTGCCGAGGCCTGGTTCACCCGGCGCTGCCAGCGCGCATCGAAGCGTGTGCGCAGCCGCCCCACCGCGGCGGCGAGCAGCAGCCACCACAGGGCCGAGCCCAGTAGCACCCCGCCCACCATCAGCCACGGCGAGGCCGGTGCCGCGGTGCGGCCGGCCAGCATGCCGAACACCGCCACGAACGACAGGATGGTGGAGGGATTGGCGAGCGTGAGCACGAAGGTGCCCGCCAGCAGGCGCAGCAGCGCGCCCCCGCCGACCGCCGCCGTGCGTTGCTGCGCGGGCGGCTGGTGCCAGGTGCGCCAGGCGATCACCGCCAGGACCAGCGCGCCGCCGCCGTGCAGCCAACCGCGTGCGCCCAGCAGCCATTGGGTGATCGCCACCACGCCGAAGGCCCCGATGGCGCCATAGACCGCATCGGCCAGCGCGGCGCCCAGGCCGGTGGCCAGCCCGGCAGCGGTGCCGTGCTGCAGCGTGCGCTGGATGGCCAGCACCCCGATCTGCCCCACCGGCGCCGCGATGGACAAGCCGATGAGCATGGACTGGGCAAACAGCATGGCGGAGGGCGACATGGCGTGATTGTGCGAAGGCACGACCCGCTTCAGCCAGCGCAGAATGAAGGCCGAACAGCGCAGCACCCGCGCTTTTTCAGCCACAAGGCTCGCATGACAGAAACCGACCCGCCCGTGCGCCTGGACGACAAGGCCTGGCGCCTGCTGCAGGCGCTGCAGGCTGACGGCCGCGCCCCGCTGAAGACGCTGGCCGCCGCGGCAGGCCTGTCGATCCCTGCCACGGTGGAGCGGCTGCAGCGCCTGCAGGCCGCGGGCGTGGTGCGTTCCATCGGCGCGGAGCTGGATCCGGCGCGTGTCGGTTATGGGGTGAAGGCCATCGTCGGCATCACGGCGGCGCAGCCCGGCAAGCAGCGGCTGCTGGCCAAGCTGGCGCAGACGCCGCAGGTGCTGGAGTGCCACCACGTGGCCGGCGCCGACTCCTACCTGATGACGGTGGTGGCGCGCGACCTGCCCGACCTGGAGCGCTTCCTCGGCACCATCAACGGCTACGGCGAGACACGCACGTCCATCGTGTTCTCCACGCCCATCCCGCGGCGCGGGCTGGTGGCGCCGGCCTAGTTTCTTTCAGGCTCGGTCTGGGCTTCGTCCGAGTGGGCGAAGATATCCCAGGTGGCGATGAACAGCGCCGCCACCGCCGGCCCCAGCACGAAGCCGTTGATGCCGAAGATCGCCATGCCGCCCAGGGTGCTGATGAGCACCACCCAGTCCGGCATCTTGGTGTCCTTGCCCACCAGGATGGGGCGCAGCACGTTGTCCACCAGGCCGATGACAAAGACGCCGTAGGCGATCAGCCCGAAGCCCTGCAGCAGCGCACCCGTGGCCAGGAAATACGCCGCCACCGGGCCCCACACCAGCGCCGCACCCACGGCCGGCAGCAGCGAGAGGAAGGCCATCAGCGCGCCCCACAGCATGGCGCCCTGGATGCCCAGCACCCAGAAGGCGAGGCCACCCAGCACGCCCTGCGTGATGGCGACCACCACGTTGCCCTTGACGGTGGCCCGCACCACGGTGGCGAACTTGCCGATGAGGTTGCGCTTGTGCGCCTCGTCCAGCGGAATGGCCTGGCGGATGCGCATGGACAGCCGTGCGCCGTCACGCAGCAGGAAGAACAGCAGGTACAGCATCACGCCGAAGGCCACCACGAACTGCAGCGTGTTGCTGCCGATGCTCACCGCCTGCGTGGCCGCGTACTGGCTCACCTCGCCGGCGGCGGAGGTGAGCCGCTCCTGCAGCGCGGCGAAGTTGCCCAGGCCGAAGCGGTCCAGCAGCTGCACCAGCCAGCCGGGCAGCGCATCGAAGATCTGCCTTGCGTAGTTGCCCAGGTTCCATTGGCCGGAGCGGATGCGCTCGTACACCAGCGCCGCCTCCTGCACCAGCGAGGCGGTGATGAGCGCGATCGGCAGGATGACGATGACCAGGCAGATGCCCAGCGTGGCCAGCGCGGCCAGGTTGTTGTGGCGGGGCATGCGGCGCAGCAGCCGCCGGTACAGCGGCGAGAACAGCAGCGCCAGCACCGCACCCCAGAACACGGCGCCATAGAACGGCCAGAGGATCCAGCCGAAGGCCACCGTGACGATGAAAAGCAGCAGCAGGAACGCCTTGCGGTGCAACGCGGGTGTGTTCATGTAAGCGAGGCGGCAGGCCCCGGGTGGTCGATGGGCGCCAGCAGCATATCGCCGCCCGGCGGCGCCCAGCGTCAGACGGCGCCGCTGATCGCGGTGCCGGCGGCCGTCAGCCCAGCGCCTCGTCCACCAGCCGCGGCAGGGCCGTCAGCTCGCGCACCACGCCTTCGGGCAGGCCGGCCCAGTCGGCCCAGGGCACTGACACGTCGGCTTCCCCGGCAGGGCGGCGGGCGCTCACCACCAGCGCCAGCGGCGCCTGGGGCGCGCTTCCGGGCCGGTCCATCACCACCGGCGTGCCGCCTTCGGCCGAGGCGAACACGATGAGCAGCGACTCGCCGGCATCGCCCACGCGCTGCGGCGCGGCCACGTGGGCCAGCACCTGCAGGCCGTGGCGCTGGGCGCTGGCCTCCAGGCGCAGCACGGTTTCCTTCAGGCCATAGCGGCTGTGGCGCAGCGCGGCGCTGCGCTCGTCGGCGCGGCCGTCGCGCGCCTGGGCTCCCATCGACGCCAGCAGCACGGCCGCACAGCCGGTCATCCAGAAGCGGAAAGGTTGCTTCTTCATCGTTGTTCTCCTGCGTCGCGGCCGAGTCTGTCCGGCTTGCGTGAAAGCGCCGTGAACGCCGAAGGCAAAGCTGTGTGAAGCCGCAGGGCATGCCCGCCTTGACAGCCCGCGGTGCGGGCGCGATGGTGCGCAACGCCCGCCAGAGGCCACCAGGAGACACGCGCATGCAGCCGTTCCAGCGCGCCCACATCGACACCGTCGTGCAGCTCGCCGCGCAGGGCGCCGACGCCCCTGCCGCCCAGGCGCACGACGAAGTGATCCGCCAGTCGTGGCTGCGCTGCGTGCAGCAGCATGCGCTGGACCCCACGCGCATGCAGGAGGCGGTGATCCTGCCCTCGGCGCGGCTGCGCGAACACCAGGACCAGCTCGAAGCCTTCCTGCACATCGCCCGCCACGGGCTGGAATCGCTCTACCAGCAGGTGGCTGGCATGGGCTACGTGGTGCTGCTGACCGACGCCCGCGGCATCACGGTGGACTTCCTGGGCGACCTGCAGCCCGCCGACCACCTGCACCGCGCGGGCCTGACGCTGGGCGCCGACTGGAGCGAGCCGCGCGCCGGCACCTGCGGCGTGGGCACCTGCATCTCCACCGGCCAGGCGCTGACGGTGCACCTGGACGACCACTTCGACGCCACGCACATCCCGCTCACCTGCACCACCGCGCCGGTGTTCGATGCCACCGGCCGGCTGAATGCGGTGCTCGACATCTCGGCGATGAGCGCGCCGCAGGCCAAGGCCAGCCAGCACCTGGCGCTGCAGATGGTCAAGTTGTTCGCGCACCAGATCGAGAACGCCGACTTCCTGCACCGCTTCCGCAGCGAGTGGATCCTGCGGCTGGCGCCGGCGCCGCAGTTCCTCGACGTCAACCCCGACTACCTGCTGGCCATCGACGCGCAGGGCCGCGTGATCGGCCACAACCGGCGCGCCCAGCTGCTGTGGGAAAGCGACGGCCGCCGCCCGCTGCTGGGCCGGGCGTATGAGCAGGTGCTCGACGCGCCCTTCGTCGAGCTGGGCCGCTTCGTGCAGGCGCGACCGTCCGACCAGCGGGCGGTGATGCTGGCCGGCGGCCGCCAGCTGCTGTTCATGACCGCCACGCCGCCGCCAGTCCGGCCGGCCGCACCCGCGGCGCCGCGCGAACGGCAGCGCCTGCCCGCGCCGCTGGTCGCGCTGAGCGGCGGCGACGCGATGCTGGACCGGCAGATCGAGCGCGCCGCGCGGCTGGTCAATTCGCCGATGAGCCTGCTGGTGACCGGCGAGACCGGCACCGGCAAGGAGTTCTTCGCCAAGGCGCTGCATGCCAGCAGCGAGCGCCGCGCGCGGCCCTTCATCGCGGTGAACTGCGCCGCCATCCCCGAGACGCTGATCGAGAGCGAACTGTTCGGCTACCTGCCCGGCAGCTTCTCCGGCGCCGGGCCCCGGGCCAAGCGCGGGCTGATCCAGGAAGCCGACGGCGGCACGCTGTTCCTCGACGAGATCGGCGACATGCCGAGGCCGCTGCAGGCACGGCTGCTGCGCGTGCTGGCCGAGCGCGAGGTGCTGCCGGTGGGCGCCACGCGGGCGGTGGCGGTGAACATCCGCGTGATCGCCGCCACCCACTGCGACCTGGAAGCGCTGGTGCGCGAAGGCCGCTTCCGCGACGACCTGTACTACCGGCTCAACGGCGCGCGCTTCCACCTTCCGCCGCTGCGCGAGCGCGCAGACATCGGCTGGGTGGTCGACACGCTGCTGGGGGCTGGCAGCGACGGCATCGCGCCCGAGGCGCGGCAGCTGCTGCTGGCCCGCCCCTGGCCCGGCAACCTGCGGGAGCTGCGCAACGTGCTGGACTACGCCCGCGCGGTGCGCGGCGACGGACCGGTGCAGCTGGCCGACCTGCCCGAGTGGTCGCCGGCGGCCACGCGCCCGCTGCCCAGCACCAGGCAAGCCGCGCCGGCCGGCAAGGGCGACAGTGAGGACGCCGCCGCGCTGCTGCAGGCACTGCGCGCCGCGCACTGGAACGTCAGCGCGGTGGCACGCGGCCTGGGCCTGTCGCGCATGACGCTGTACCGGCGCATGAAGCGCTGGGGCATCGTGTCGCCCAACCAGTCGGACAGCCCGGCGCTGCACTGAGACAGCTGTCACATCGCGCGGCTGTGACACCTGTCGCGCAGTGACACCTGCACGGCAGCGGTCGCGCCACCGGCCGGAACCCGCAAACCCAGCACTGGCGCGGCCTGCAGCCCGATGCGCGCCCGCGCCGCATGCATGGCATGGCGCTTGATCTGGCTGATGCGCACGGCCACCCGGCCGATGCCCCACAACGATGGAGACCTGTGCATGAGCGAACTTGCGACATCCGAGGCCACCCGCTGGCTGGCCGCCTTCGAGGCGGCGCTGTCGGCCGCCGACATCGACGCCGCCACCGCGCTGTTCGATGACGAGTGCTACTGGCGCGACCTGGTGGCCTTCACCTGGAACATCAAGACGCAGGAAGGCCGCGACGCCATCCGCGCGATGCTGGAGGCACGGCTGGCCGACACCGCGCCCGCCCACTTCCGCATCGAAGGCGAGGCGAGCGAAGCCGGCGGCGTCATCGAAGCCTGGTTCACCTTCGAGACCGGCGTGGCCCGCGGCCGCGGCCACCTGCGGCTGAAGAACGGCCGTGCCTGGACGCTGCTCACCACCATGACCGAGCTCAAGGGCTTCGAGGAGAAGAAGGGCGAGCGCCGCATCGCCGGTGCGGAGCATGGCGCCCAGCCCGGCGGCCGCCAGAGCTGGCTGGAGCGCAAGCAGGCCCGCGAGGCGGCGCTGGGGTACACGGAGCAGCCGTACGTGGTGATCATCGGCGGCGGCCAGGGCGGCATTGGCCTGGCATCACGCCTGCGCCGGCTCGACGTGCCCACCATCGTGATCGAGAAGAACGCTCGGGCCGGCGACTCCTGGCGCAACCGCTACAAGTCGCTGTGCCTGCACGACCCCGTCTGGTACGACCACCTGCCCTACATGCCCTTCCCCGACGACTGGCCGGTGTTCGCGCCCAAGGACAAGATCGGCGACTGGCTGGAGATGTACACGAAGGTGATGGAGCTCAACTACTGGGGCTCCACCATCGCGAGGAAGGCGCGCTTCGACGAGGCCACGCAGACCTGGGAAGTGCAGGTGGAGCGCGAGGGCCAGCCGGTGACGCTGCGGCCGAAGCAGCTGGTGTTCGCGCTGGGCGTCTCGGGCTATGCCAACGTGCCGAAGATCCCTGGCGCCGATACCTTCGAAGGCACGCAGCACCACTCCAGCCAGCACCCCGGCGGCGCAGCCTGGGCCGGCAAGCACGCGGTGGTGCTGGGCTCCAACAATTCGGCCCACGACATCTGCGCCGACCTGTGGGAAAACGGCGCCGACGTGACGATGATCCAGCGCTCGTCCACCCACATCGCGCCCTCGGCCTCCTTGATGGAGCTGGCGCTGGGCGGGCTGTATTCCGAGCAGGCGCTGAAGAACGGCATCACCACCGACATGGCCGACCTGATCTTCGCCTCGGTGCCGTACAGGATCATGCATACCTTCCACATCCCCGTGTACGAGGAGATGAAGAAGCGCGACGCCGACCTGTATGCGCGGCTGGAGAAGGCCGGCTTCCTGCTGGACTTCGGCGAGGACGGCTCGGGCCTGTTCATGAAGTACCTGCGCCGCGGCTCGGGCTACTACATCGACGTGGGCGCGTCCGAACTGGTGGCCGATGGCCGCATCAAGCTGAGGAGCGGCGTCAACATCGAGCGCATCAACCCACGCTCGGTCACGCTGACCGACGGCACCGAGCTGCCGGCCGACCTGCTGGTCTACGCCACCGGCTATGGCTCGATGAACAACTGGCTGGCCGACCTGGTGTCACCCGAGGTGGCCGACCAGGTGGGCAAGTGCTGGGGCCTGGGCAGCGACACCACGAAAGACCCCGGCCCGTGGGAAGGCGAGCTGCGCAACATGTGGAAGCCCACCGCGCAGCCGCAGATGTGGTTCCACGGCGGCAACCTGCACCAGTCGCGGCACTACTCGCAGTTCCTGGCGCTGCAGCTCAAGGCCCGCATGGAAGGTGTGCCCACCGAGGTGTACGGCCGGGAGGGGCCGCATCACCGGCGGTAGGTCAGAAGCGTTTGCCGAACCCGACCGAGAACAGCAGCGGGTCGACCTTGAAGCGGCCCAGGTCCGCACCGCCGGCGGATACGTCGGTGCGGATCTGCACCTTCTTCACGTCGACGTTGACGAGCCAGCCGTTGCCCACCGGCACGTCGACGCCGGCGCCCAGCGCCAGGCCCCAGCTGTTGCGGTCGATGTCCACGCCTGCAGGCAGGTCCAGGCTGGAGAAGCGGGTGTAGTTGATGCCCGCGCCCAGGTAGGGCCGGAAGCCGAGGCCGGTGAAGTGGTACTGAACGCTGAGCGTGGGCGGCAGGTGCTTCAGCGTGCCGATCTTGTCGCCACCGGCGCGCAGGTCGTGCTTCTGCGGATAGGTCAGCACCAGCTCGGCCGCGATGTTGGGCGTGAAGAAGTAGGTGATGTCGACCTCGGGGAAGGTCTTGTTCTTCAGGCTCAGGTCGAGGCCGGTGCTGTCCTTGTCGGCCGAGTCGAGGTGCAGCACGCGGCCACGCACGATCCAGTTGCCGGTGTCCTGCGCCTGGGCGGCAGCGGGCACGGCGGCGATCGTGAGGGTGGCAGCGGCGGCGAGCGCCAGCGCGTTCCAGCGCTTGTTCATGTGAGCTCCTTGGGTGGTGGTCAGGCCGGGCTTGTGCGGCCCGTGCCTCATTACCCCGCGGGGCTCCCCATGCAGATTTGAGCCAGCGCAAGGCCGGCACCGCAGCTTGCTGCACTGCAGCGCGCGCTTGACGCAGGTCAAGCACGCGGCTGCGGCGGCGTGGCGCTCAGCCCACGGGCTGGATGGGCACGTACAGCTCGCCGCCTGCGGCGCGGAACTCGGCCGACTTCTCGCCCATGCCCCGGGCCGCGAACTCGCGCACCTCCTGCGTGATCTTCATCGAGCAGAACTTGGGGCCGCACATGGAGCAGAAGTGGGCCACCTTGCTGGTGTCCTTGGGCAGCGTCTCGTCATGGAAGCTGCGGGCGGTGTCCGGGTCCAGGCCCAGGTTGAACTGGTCGGTCCAGCGGAACTCGAAGCGCGCCTTCGACAACGCGTCGTCGCGCGCCCGCGCCCCCGGATGGCCCTTGGCCACGTCGGCCGCATGCGCCGCGATCTTGTAGGCGACGATGCCCTGCTTGACGTCTTCGCGGTCGGGCAGGCCCAGGTGTTCCTTGGGCGTCACGTAGCACAGCATCGCGGTGCCCATCCAGCCGATCATCGCGGCACCGATGGCGCTGGCGATGTGATCGTAGCCGGGCGCGATGTCGATGGTCAGCGGGCCCAGCGTGTAGAACGGCGCCTCGTGGCAGTGCTTCAGCTGCTCGTCCATGTTGGCCTGGATCAGGTGCATCGGCACATGGCCCGGGCCTTCGATCATGGTCTGCACGTCGTGCTGCCAGGCCAGCTTCGTCAGCTCGCCCAGCGTGCGCAGCTCGGCGAACTGGGCCTCGTCGTTGGCGTCGGCGGCACTGCCGGGGCGCAGGCCATCGCCCAGCGAGAAGCTCACGTCGTACGCCTTCATGATCTCGCAGATCTCCTCGAAGTGCGTGTACAGGAAGCTCTCCTGGTGGTGGGCGATGCACCACTTGGCCATGATCGATCCGCCGCGCGAGACGATGCCGGTGCGCCGCTGCGCCGTGAGGTGGATGAACGGCAGCCGCAGCCCGGCGTGGATGGTGAAGTAGTCCACCCCCTGCTCGGCCTGCTCGATCAGCGTGTCGCGGTACAGCGCCCAGGTCAGGTCCTCGGCCACGCCGCCCACCTTCTCCAGCGCCTGGTAGATGGGCACGGTGCCGATGGGCACCGGGCTGTTGCGCAGGATCCAGTCGCGCGTGGTGTGGATGTGGCGGCCGGTGCTCAGGTCCATCACGTTGTCGGCGCCCCAGCGGATGGCCCACACCAGCTTCTCCACCTCTTCCTCGATGCTGCTGGTGACGGCCGAGTTGCCGATGTTGGCGTTGATCTTCACCCGGAAGTTGCGGCCGATGGCCATCGGCTCCACCTCGGGATGGTTGATGTTGGCCGGGATGATGGCGCGGCCGCGGGCCACCTCGTCGCGCACGAATTCCGGCGTGATGACGGCGGGCAGCCGCGCGCCCATGCCGTTGCCGGCCAGGCGCTGCTCGCGCTGCGCATCGGCCAGGTACTCGGCCATCCACTCGCGCTTGCCGTTCTCGCGCAGGGCCGCGTATTCCATCTCGGGCGTGACGATGCCGCGGCGGGCGTAGTGCATCTGCGTGACGTTGGCGCCGGACTTGGCGCGGCGCGGCGTGCGCTGCAGTGCCGCGGCCTCTGCGCGCAGCTGCGCGATGCGCGCGCTGTCGCGCTCGTCGTGCCGCAGGCCGTCGTCCAGGCCATGGCGCAGGCGGCCTGCATAGTGCTCGGTGTCGTCGCGTTCGCTGATCCAGGCGCCGCGCACATCGGGCAGGCCGCGGCGCACGTCGATGGGGGCGGCGGGATCGGTGTAGGGGCCGGAGGTGTCGTACAGCGAGACCACCTCGCCGTTGCTCAGGGCCACGTCGCGCACCGGCACGCGCAGGTCGGCGCGGCTGCCGGTGATCCAGGCCTTGGTGGAAGCGGGAAAGGGCTCGCGGGTGAGTTGCAGCAACTGCGCGAGTTGGTCGGGGGCGTTCATGCGGGTCTCCTTCGTGGCGTGGCGATGCATGCTCCGAAGGCCGGCCCGGTGCATGCCCCTCGAAGGCACGCACCCGTCCTGACACAACAGCTCTTCTTCCGCCGGTACTAACCGGTTCAAGTTCGCGGGTTCGGATTCACCATCTCAGCGGGCCTGTCGGCCTGCACCCCGGAGCGGGGGCGATTGTGGGAGGCCCGCGGCGCGGGTGTCAACGTGTTGCCCCTGCCGCCCACGGCGGCATGCGGGCGGTGATAGCGTGGCCGCATGAGCCTGCTGTTGTCCGCCCTCGACCAATCCGTTTCCCTTGCCGGCCACGGCGAAGACGCCGCCATCCGCGACACCGTGGGCCTGGCCACGCATTGCGAGGCCGAGGGCTACCACCGCTTCTGGCTCAGCGAGCACCATGCGCTGCCCACCATCATCGGCACCGCGCCCGAGGTGCTGATGGCCGCGGTGGCGGCCACCACGCAGCGCATCCGCATCGGCAGCGCGGGCGTGATGCTGCCGCACTACTCGGCCTTCAAGGTGGCCGAGCAGTTCCGCGTGCTGGAGGCGCTGGCCCCGGGCCGCATCGACCTGGGCGTGGGCCGCGCGCCCGGTGGCGACATGCGCACCGCGATGGCCCTCAATCCCAACGCCCATCATGCGGCCGAGCACTTCCCGCAGCAGGTGCGCGACCTGCAGGCCTGGACGGCCGGCCTGCCGCACAACGGCATCACCGCCCACCCGCGCGGCCCACATGCGCCGCAGGTGTGGATCCTGGGCAGCAGCGACTACGGCGCGCAGCTGGCGGCGCACTTCGGCCTGCCCTATGCCTTTGCCTACTTCTTCATGGACGGCCAGGGCGTGGAGCAGGCGCTGCGCCTGTACCGTGAGCTCTACCAACCCAGCGAACGCCATCCCGTGCCGCTGCCCACCATCTGCGTGTGGGCGCTGGCCGCGGACACCGAGGAAGAAGCCCGCCACCATGCGCTGAGCCGCGAGCGCTGGCGCGTGGACCGCGCGCGAGGCGTGCTGGGCCCGCTGCAACCGCCCGACGCCGTCGCCGCGCGCGGCTTCACCGAGGCCGAGATGGCCACGGTGGCGCCGATGCGCCGCAAGGCCTTCGTGGGCACCGGCGCGCAGGTGGCGGCGATGCTCAAGGACATCGCCGAGGAACTGCAGCTCGGCGAGATCGTCATCAACACCTGGGCCCACGACCCGCTGGTGCGCCGGCGCTCCTATTCGCTCATCGCCAAGGCGATGCGCGAAGGCTGATGCCTTACTTGTACGGCACGTAGTCGATCGGCACGAAGCGGTATCCACCCGCCTCGGGCCGCAGCCGGCCAATGCCCGGGAAGGGCAGATGCCCCGCGGCCACGAGGTAGCCGCCCTTGGCCGCGTCGGCATACGCATTACGGCGTTCGCCCATCGCCGCCTTGCTGTCGGTGTCGAACTGGATGGTGACGCTGGGCTGCGCGAACTGCACCGCCGACACATGCATCAGGTCGCCCCACAGCACCAGCTTCTGGCCCCTGGATTCGACGGCATAGACGCTGTGACCCGGCGTATGGCCATAGGCACGCAGCGCCCGGACGCCCGGCACCAGCTCGGTGTTGCCGTCGAAGGTCTTGAGTGCGCCTGCATCGGCGTACGGCTTGGCGGCGGCCATCGCGCCCTGGAAGAAGCCCTGCGCTTCCTTGGGCGCCTTGGCCATCTCCGCCTCGCTCAGCCAGTAGGCCGCGTCGCGCTGGTCCACGTGCAACGTGGCATTCGGAAAGGCCCGCTGGCCGGCGGCCATGGCACCGCCCACGTGGTCGGGATGCAGGTGGGTGATGAGCACCGCGTCCACCTGCTCGGGCTGGTAGCCGGCGGCCTTCAGGTTGGCCATCAGCTGGCCCAGCGACGGGCCGAACAGCCCAGCCGCGCCCGCGTCGATCAACACCAGCTGGCTGCCGGTGTTGATCAGGTAGCCGTTGACCGAGGTGCGCAGCGGATTGCTGGCAAAGGACTGCTTCATCAGCTTGTCCACCTGCGCCGGCTTGACGTTGGTGAGGAGCTGCTTGACGTCCAGGTCGATCGCGCCGTCGAACAGCGCGGTCACCTCGAAGTCGCCCAGCGCCATGCGGTAGAAGCCCGGTGCCTGGGTGCCCACCTGCGGCGCGGCGGCCTGGGCGGCGGTCGCGGCCAGCAGGCTGAGGCCTAAGGCGGCCTGACCGAGACGTTGACGGAATGCCTTGTTCATCGTTTCCTCCTGTGCAAAGGCGCAGGAGGTTACGACGAGTCAGGCCCGTTCGAACTTGAACACCGCCACGCTGGCCAGCAGGTTGGGCAGCCGGCGCACCGGCCGGCCGTGCTGGATGCCGAAGCTCTCGATCACCGACAGCCCGTTCTTGCGCGCCAGCACTTCGAAGTCGGCATAGGTGCCCACGCGGATGTTGGGCGTGTCGTACCACTCGTAAGGCAGCACCCGCGTCACCGGCATGCGGCCCGAGGCCACGCGGATGCGGTTGGGCCAGTGCGCGAAGTTGGGGAAGCTGACGATGCCGATGCGGCCCACGCGCGCGGTTTCCTGCAGCATCTTCTCGGTATTGCGCAGGTGCTGCAGGGTGTCCAGCTGCAGCACCACGTCGAAGGACTGGTCCTCGAACAGCGCCAGGCCCTCTTCCAGGTTGAGCTGCAGCACCTTCACGTCGCGGCGGATGCAGGCCGCGACCTTGGCATCGTCGATCTCCACGCCGAAGCCGCGGCACTGCCGATGCTCGCGCAGGTGCGCCAGCAGTGCGCCGTCGCCGCAGCCCAGGTCGAGCACGCGACTGCCGACCGGCACCAGCGACGCTATCGTCTCCATGTCCGCCCTGTCACTCATGCCGCGAACTCCTTGGCCACGTTGGCGAAGTAGGCGCGCAGCACGGCGTGGTAGCGCGGGTCTTCCAGCAGGAAGGCGTCGTGGCCGTGCGGGGCGTCGATCTCGGCGTAGCTGACGTCGCGCTGGTTGTCGACCAGGGCCTTGACGATCTCGCGCGAGCGGGCCGGCGAGAAGCGCCAGTCGGTGGTGAAGCTCACCAGCATGAACTTGGCCTGCGCGGCGGCGAAGGCGCGCGTCAGGTCGCCGCCATGCGCGAGCGCGGGATCGAAGTAGTCCAGCGCGCGGGTGATCAGCAGGTAGGTGTTGGCATCGAAGTACTCGCTGAACTTCTCGCCCTGGTAGCGCAGGTAGCTCTCGATCTGGAACTCGATGTCCTGCGTGCTGTAGCCGAGCTCGGCGGCGCGCAGGCTGCGGCCGAACTTGGCTTCCATCGAGTCGTCCGACAGGTAGGTGATGTGGCCGATCATGCGGGCCACGCGCAGGCCGCGGGCCGGCACCAAGCCATGGGCGTAGAAATGGCCGCCGTGGAAGTCGGGGTCGGTGACGATGGCCCGCCGCGCCACCTCGTTGAAGGCGATGTTCTGCGCCGACAGGTTGGGCGCGGTGGCCACCGCCACGCAGTGCCGCAGCCGCTGCGGATGGCGCAGCGACCAGCTCAGCGCCTGCATGCCGCCCAGGCTGCCGCCCAGCACCGCGGCCAGCTGGGTGATGCCCAGGCGGTCGAGCAAACGGGCCTGCGCGTCCACCCAGTCTTCCACCGTCATCACCGGGAAGTCGGCGCCATAGGGCCGGCCGCCGGCGGCGGGGTCGGGGTTGGCATGCATCGGGCCGGTGGAGCCGAAGCACGAGCCCGGGTTGTTGATGCCGATGACGAAGAAGCGGTCGGTGTCCAGCGGCTTGCCGGGGCCCACCAGGTTGTCCCACCAGCCTTCGCTGCGGTCCTGGCCTTCGTAGGTGCCCGCCACGTGGTGCGAGGCATTGAGTGCATGGCACACCAGCACCGCGTTGCTGCGGTCGGCGTTCAGCGTGCCGTAGGTTTCATAGACCAGCGTGTAGTCGGCGAGCTTCGCGCCGCTCTTGAGCGGCAGCGGCTCGGCGAACTGCATGCGCTGCGGTGTGACGTGTCCAAGGGATGCCATCAACAAAGAACCCGGTGCCGCCAAAGAAGCGGACACCGGGCCGGGCATCCCTCTTTAGCAGTATTTGTTGAGCGCCCGCAATCTGAGAAGCAAATCGGCGCTGGGCTTTGGAGTGTACTCAACCGTCCTGGTTGATGCGCTCGATCAGCTCGCCCAGCACCTTCTCCGCCTGGTCGTTCTCGACCTGGCACGTGCCGGCCGCATGGTGGCCGCCGCCGCCGTACTGCAGCATCAGCGCGCCCACGTCGGTCTTGCTGCTGCGGTCGAGGATGCTCTTGCCGGTGGCGAATACCGTGTTGCGCTGCTGCACGCCCCACATCACGTGGATGGAGATGTTCGTCTGCGGGAACAGCGCGTAGATCATGAAGCGGTTGGCCGCGAAGATGGTTTCCTCGTGCCGCAGGTCCAGTACCACCAGGTTGCCGTGCACCGTGGCGCAACGGGTGATCTGCTCCTTGGCGCGCTCCGCATGCTCGAAGTACAGCTCCACCCGCTCCTTCACGTCGGGCAGGCCCAGGATGTCGTTGATGCCGTGGTTACGGCAGTAGGCGATCAGGTCCATCATCAGCGCGTAGTTGCTGATGCGGAAGTTGCGGAAGCGGCCCAGCCCGGTGCGCGCGTCCATCAGGTAGTTCAGCAGCACCCAGCCGCTGGGGTTCAGGATCTCGTCGCGGCTGAACTGGGCGGCGTCGGCCTTGTCCACCGCGGCCATCATGTCGGGCGCGATCGTCGGGAAGCGTGCCGCGCCGCCGAAATGGTCGTACACCACGCGGGCGGCCGAGGGTGCCTTGGCATCGATCACGTGGTTGGGCCGCTCGCCGGTGTTGCGCAGGGTTTCCGACGCATGGTGGTCGAAAGCCATGTGCACGCCCGGCACGTAGGGCAGGTTGGTGGTGATGTCGCGCGCCGTCACTTCCACCTTGCCGTCCTGCATGTCCTTCGGGTGCACGAACTTGATCTCGTCGATCATCTTCAGCTCGTTCAGCAGCACGGCGCAAACCAGGCCGTCGAAGTCGCTGCGGGTGATGAGGCGGTAGGTGGGCTGGGTCATGGTGGCTTTCGGTGTTCGGATGGCGTGGCCGGATTTCGGCAGGGCCGGCGCCGACTGAAGCGCGCCACAGTGTCGAGATCCTTTACACGCCACGTGAACAGCGCCGCCGAAATCGAGCCAAGTGCTTGATTTCATTGAGGATCACCAAGGTGGCACGGTGTCTGCTTTAAAGGCTCGCAACAGCTTTCACCCCACGGGAGTCCACACATGTTCAAGACCAAGCTCATCGCCGGCGCCGCCCTCGCCGCCCTGATTGGCGCCGCTACCGCCGCCCCGACCTTCAAGGTCCAGGAAGGCGCGCTGACCGGCACCAACGCCAACATCGTCACCGCCGACAAGATCACGCTGCGCTACGAAGCGACGATCAACCAGACGCAGGCTGGCCCGGCCGCCCCGACGTTCTTCACCGAGTCCGGCTTCTTCAACGCCACCGGCTACTCGAATGGCAGCGCTTCGCAGCCCTCGCAGCTGAACGGCCTGGAAGTCGGCGGCGGCTACCAGATCTACGGCCTGTTCACCGTGTCGGGCAACATCTCGTTCGCCGGCACCACCGCCCTGGCCGACTTCCTGACGGGCAGCGTGCGCTTCTACGCTGACACCAGCTCGAACACCACCAAGTCCCTGAACGGCACCACCGGCCTGGGCGCGACCACGCTGGTCGGCAACGGCGAAGACATCCTGCTGGGCAGCAGCGACATCGTGCTGGCCGGCAGCCAGGCCAACGTGCCCCTGGTCGGCAACCAAGCCGCCAGCGGCGGTTCGTTCGTCATCAACTACGGCGCCCTGAATCTGACCCCCACGGGTTCGGCCTTCTTCTTCGACCCGTCGCCGTTCTACCTGCGCATCGAAGTGTCGGGCGAGAACGAGAGCTTCAACCCGGCCCTGACCCCGGGCAACTACACCGGCACCGCCGTGGGTGATGCCTCGGCCGTGTTCAGCGATGTGCCGGAACCCGCCTCGCTGGCGCTGGTCGGCGCCGCCCTGGTGGGCCTGGGCCTGGCTCGCCGCCGCAGCACCAAGGCCTGATGGCCTGACGCTGGTGCCTTCGGCTGAAGGCGCTGCATGACAAACGGGGCCGACCCTTCGCAGGGTCGGCCCCGTTTCCTTTGGGGAGCGCCGATCAGGCCCCCGCCACCCGCGGCCGGATGAAGCGCAGCAGCAAACGCTGCAGCGGGTTGGCATTGCCGCCCGGCCGCCAGGTGTGCTTGAGCTTGTTCTCGTAGGCGTCGAACTGCAGCCCCCACGGCGCCGGCTTCAAGGCGCCGCGCCGCAGCAGCACCTTGAGCACCGCCGTGCCCATGACGCCTGCGCACAGGTCGCAGGACATGCCGGTGGACGGGCCGCGCCGCTCCTTGAAGTTCACCGCCTCGGGCGCCACCAGGTAGTTGCGGTTGAGCGCGGACGGCGACAGCCCGGCGATGAAGCGGGCGTACTGCTCCTCGACCGGCTGGCCTTCCACGCGGAAGTAGTCCTCGAAGCTCATGCGCCCCGGCTGGAAATACAGCAGCGACACGCCCATGCCCAGCGGTGCGGCCGTCAGCGCCGGGATGCCTTGGGCATAAGCCTGGGCGAACAGCAGCCGGCGCGCCTCGATGGCGAAGAAGTCGATGCCGTCCACATACACGTCCACCCCGCCCAGGAAGGCCGCCACGTTGTCCGGCGACACGCCTTCGCCGAACACGGTGACCTCGGCCTGCGGGTTGATGTCGCGCACCATGGCCGCGATCACGTCCGCCTTGGGCTGGTCCAGCGTGCTCATGAAGGCACCGGCCTGCCGGTTGAAGTTGTGCACCTCGAAGCGGTCGAAGTCGGCGATGTGGAAGCGGGTGATGCCCAGCCGGGCCAGCGTCAGCGCATGCGCGCCGCCCACCCCGCCCAGGCCGGCGATGGCCACACGGGCGCTGCCGAGCTTGTCCTGCTCCTGCGCGGTGACCCAGCCGATGTTGCGCGAGAAGGCGCGGCTGTAGTCGAAGCGGTTGTTGTTGTCCAAAGCGGTCTCCTGTTCCTCGGCGACGCGAAGCATCGGAGTTTGAGATCGGAGCCGGGCGGCCGGGCCGCATGGCGGTCACGGCGCCCGGCAACGGACACCGTGACCGATGTCACTAAAGCTGGCCCAGCAGCTTCTGCACTTCGGGTTGCGCGGGGTACTTGTCCCCCAGCGCGGCCAGCGCCTGCAACTCGGTACGGGCCAGTGCCGGCTTGCCGCCTTGCATGTAGATGCGGGCCAGCGACATGCGTGCCGCCGGCTCGTCTGGGGCCAGTTCCAGCACCCGCTTCTGCACGCGGATGGCCTCGTCGTACTGCTTGTCCTGCGCCAGCGCCAGGGCCAGGGTGTCCAGGATGGCGGGCACCTCGGGCTGCAGCTCGTTCGCCCGGCGGGCGTGGGCCAACGCGCCGTTGTCGCCCGCGCGCACCATCGACCACGCGATGTTGTTGAGCACCGGCACGTAGTCGGGGTGGTGGTCGAGCACCGCCTTGAACTGCGCGATGGCCTTGGGATAGTCGCGCGCCATCATCGCTACCTCGCCGAGGTGGGCCCGCAGCTCACGCTCGGTGGGGTGGGCGGCGATCCAGCCGGCCGCCAGCTTCTCTGCCTCGGGCGCGCGTCCAGCCTGCAGCAGGGCGCGGTGCAGGCGGATCACCGGCTCGGGTTGCGCGAAGCGGGCGTACACCGCCTTGTAGCGCTCCACCGCCACCGCCGGGCCGCCTTTTTCCGCCTCGATGTCGGCTTCCCACAGGTAGCCGGTGGGGTCCTGCGGGCGTGCCTTCTGCACGGTGCGGGCGATGGCCAGGGCGTCGGCGGTGCGGCCGTCGGTCATCGCCATGCGCACCAGCTGCTGCTGCGCCGGCACCAGGTCGGGCGCCAGCGCCACCGCGCGCTGCAGGTGCGCCCTGGCGCCTTGCGGATTCCGGGCGGCCAGCTGCACTTCGGCCAGGCGGGTGTGCGGCAGCGGCGATCCGGGCGCCAGCGCGACCAGCCGGTTGAAGGTGGAGATGGCCTGGTTGGTGTCGCCGGTGGCCATCTGGGCACGGCCCAGCGCGTCCAGCAGCTCGATGCCTTCGGGCTGCGCGCCCAGCGCGGCCTGGGCCGCCTCCAGCGCCTGCTGCGGCTGGCGATGTATCAGCAGGTGTTCCACCAGCGCCAGCCGGGGCTGCACCTCGGCCGGGTTGGCCTTGATGGCCTCGCGCAGCAGGGCCTCGATCTTGGCGGGCTCGGTGCGGTCACGCGCCATCAGGCCCGCCAGGCCGAGCTGCGCCTGGAGGTTGCGCTTGTCGGCGGCCAGCACCTTCTCGAAGCGTGCACGCGCGGCATCACGCTTGTTCTCGCGCAGGTCCAACTCCACCAGCCGCAGCACCGCCGGCATGTAGGTGGCGTCCAGGCCCACCGCCCGCTCGAAGGAAGCACGGGCGCCGGCCAGGTCGTTCTGCCGCAGCTGCAGCCCACCGCGCAGCTGGGCGGCCAGCGGCTTGCCGGGCTGCTTGGCTTCCAGGCGCTCGATGGCCTGCAGCGCCTGGGCGGTGTCGCCACGGCCCACGTAGTAGCTGATGACCACCATGTCGGTCTGCGAGCCGGTCTTGTCCTCGGCGGCGATGGACTTCAGCTCGTCGAGCGCGGCCGGGCTCTGGTTGCGCTGCAGCTGCAGCGCGGCCAGCGCCGTGCGGCTGCGCAGCTGGTCGGGCGCGGCCTGCACCGACTGGCGGAATAGCTGCTCGGCCTTGTCGGCCTGGCCCATCAGCAGCTGCACCTCGCCGGCGATGAGCAGGGCTTCGCTGTCGGGCTTGGCGGCCGCCAGCAGCGGCTCCAGCGTGGCCAGCGCCTTGGCGGGCTGGCCCAGGCGCACGTAGGCCTGCGCCAGCAGCCGCCGCGCCGCGGGCAGGTCGGGCGAGAGCTGCAGCGCCTTGGCCAGCGTGCGCTCGGCCACCAGCACGCGGCCGCGCTTGAGCTCCAGCCCGCCGGCCACCTGCAGCGACAACGCATGGTTGGGGGCGGCCTTGAGCACCTGCTGGATCAGCTCGTAGGCGCGCTGGTCGTCGCCGCGGGCCAGTGCCGCCTGCGCCTCGAAGAACAGGCTCTGCCGCTGCTGGCCGGGCACCCGGCGCAGCTTCTCGATCTCGGCGGCGGCCTCGGGCTCGCCCAGCTCGAACAGCAGCGAGATCTTGGCGATGCGCGCCGGGCCGTGCGCCGGCTGGTGTTCCAGCGCGGTGTTGTAGGCGGCCAGCGCTTCCTGGCGCCGGCCCTCCAGCGTCAGCAGGTTGCCGCGGGTGAACCAGGCGTCGGCATCCTTCGGATGGGCGGCGGTCACCTTGTCGGCCAGCGCCAGTGCCTCGGCGCGCCGGCCCTGGTTGCCCAGCAGGCGCGCCTGCAGCAGCTGCGCGGGGGCATGGTCGGGCGCGGCCTGCAGTGCATCGGCCAGCGCCTGTTCCGCCTGCGGCTGCGACTTTTCGCCAAGGTAGGCCATCGCGAGCGAGGTCTTGAGGCTGGCGGTGGCCTCGGGCTTGTCGAAGCGGGTGGTGGCGTAGTCGCGGATCACCACCTGCCCCTGGCCCTGGGCGGTGAGCGCCCGTGCCAGCGCCGGCACCGCCTCGTCGGCCGGGTAGCCGTACTCCAGCGCCCGGCGCAGCTCGCCCACGGCATTGGCCGCATCGCCGCTGCGCAGCAGCGCTTCGCCCAGCAGGAAGCGGGCTTCGGCCAGCTTGAGGTCCTTCTGCAGCGCGTTCTTGAGCTGGATGATGGCCGCCGCGTTGTCGTTGCGGTCCATGTACGACCTGGCCGAGGCGATCAGGTCGCCGCTGCTCTGGCCACCGCAACCGCCGGCGATCAGGACGGGGACGAGGACGGCGATTTTCAGCAGACGGGAGAGGGGCAAGGCCAAGATAACCACCATGGGGAGAGCAGAACATCACCGCCGTTCGCTCGACGGCGCGGCCGCGTCGGATGGTACACAAGCCCGTCAGCGGGCTTTTAGGAGTTGGCAGCCCCCTCAGGCCGCCGCCACCGGCGTGTACCCCGCCTCCTCGATGGCGGCGCGCAGCACTGATGCATCGGCCGCCACCGGCTGCACTTGAACGCGGTGCGCGTCCAGGTCCACCTGGACCTGCGCACCGGGATCGGCTTGCTGTAATGCCTGGGTGATGGCCCGCACGCAGTGGCCGCAGCTCATGTCGTTCACTTCAAAGCTGATCATGGAGAACTCCGGTGGGTAAGGAAGCCTGCAGCTTGAACCCTGCCCTCGTGGCAAGGTCAAGCGCGGCACACGGGGTAGGGCCTTGGCTTGACCTTGCCATGATGGCAAGGTTCACACTGGCTGCCAGAACCTGCCTCGGAAGTCCCCCGCCATGTCGTCAGCCACCACCACCGCCGCGCCGTCCCACGAATTCCAGTTGCAGATCGGCGGCATGACCTGCGCCTCCTGTGTGATGCGGGTGGAAAAGGCCCTGAAGAAGGTGCCGGGCGTGCAGGAGGCCAGCGTCAACATCGCCACCGAGCGCGCCACCGTGCAAGCCGGCGATGGCGTGCAGCCGCAGGCGCTGCAGGCGGCGGTCGAGAAGGCCGGCTACGAGGCCAGCCCGGTGTTGGAAGACGCCGAAGCCGCCGGCGCCGCGGCTTCGGCCCCCCGCGGCCTGCCGGGCTGGTGGCCGGTGGCGCTGGCTGCCCTGCTCACGCTGCCGCTGATCCTGCCGATGCTGCTGGCGCCCTTCGGGGTGGAGGCGGTGCTGCCCGCGGCCTGGCAGCTGGCGCTGGCCACGCCGGTGCAGTTCGTCCTGGGCTGGCGCTTCTACCGCGCCGGTGTCAAGGCGGCGCTGTCCGGCAGCGGCAACATGGACCTGCTGGTGGCCCTGGGCACCTCGGCCGCCTACGGCCTGTCGGTCTACCTGATGGCCGTGGCGGGCGGACATGCGGCGCACGGCGGCGGCATGCCGCACCTGTACTTCGAGGCCTCCGCCACCGTCATCACGCTGGTGCTGCTGGGCAAGTGGCTGGAGCAGCGCGCCAAGCGCCAGACCACCGAGGCCATCCGGGCGCTGAATGCCTTGCGCCCGGCGGTGGCCCGGGTGCGCCGGCACGGCGTGGAAGCCGAGGTGCCGGTGCGCCAGGTGCGGGTGGACGACCTGGTGGTGATCCGCCCCGGCGAGCGCGTGCCGGTGGACGGCGTGATCGTGGAAGGTCACAGCCACTTGGACGAATCGCTGCTGACCGGCGAGAGCCTGCCCGCCGCCCGTGGCGAGGGCGGGCCGGTAACCGGCGGCGCCATCAACGGCGAAGGTGCCCTGCTGGTGCGCACCACCGCCGTGGGCGCCGAGACCACGCTGGCCCGCATCATCCGGCTGGTGGAATCGGCCCAGGCCGGCAAGGCGCCGATCCAGCGCACCGTCGACCGCGTGAGCGCGGTGTTCGTGCCGGTGGTGCTGGGCATCGCGCTGCTCACCTTCGGCGGGTGGGTGCTGGCCAGCGGCGACTGGGAGCAGGCGCTGATCAATGCCGTGGCGGTGCTGGTGATCGCCTGCCCTTGCGCGCTGGGACTGGCCACGCCCACGGCCATCATGGCCGGCACCGGCGTCGCGGCCACGCACGGCATCCTGATCAAGGATGCGCAGGCGCTGGAGCTGGCGCACGCCGTCACCACCGTGGCCTTCGACAAGACCGGCACGCTGACCGAAGGCCTGCCTTCGCTGGTGGCGCTGCTGCCCGCGCCCGGCATGGACGAGGCCGAACTGCTGCGCCTGTGCGCCGCCGTGCAGCAGCACAGCGAACATCCGCTGGCGCGTGCCGTCAGCGCCCGTGCACAGGCGCAGGCGCTGCCCGTGCCTGCCGCGGCCGACGCGCAGGCGCTGCCCGGCCGCGGCCTGCAGGCCACGGTGGAAGGCCGCCGGCTGCTGCTGGGCAGCCAGCGGCTGCTGGACGAATCGGGCGCCGAGGCCGGCGCGCTGGCGGCGCAGGCCGAGCGGCTGCAGGGCGAGGGCCGCACCGTGTCCTGGCTGCTGGAAGCGCATGGCGGCGGCGCCCGCGCGCTCGGCCTGCTGGCGTTCGGCGATACGGTCAAGCCCGCCGCGGTGGCTGCGGTGCAGCGCCTGCACCGCCTGGGCATCCGCACCGTGATGCTCACCGGCGACAACGCCGGCAGCGCCCGCGCCGTGGCCCAGCCGCTGGGCATCGACGAGGTGCGCGCCGACGTGCTGCCGGCCGACAAGGCCCAGGCCGTGCAGGCGTTGCGCGAGGCCGGCGGGGTGGTGGCGATGGTGGGCGACGGCATCAACGATGCCCCGGCGCTGGCCGCGGCCGACGTGGGCATCGCCATGTCCACCGGCACCGACGTGGCGATGGAAACCGCCGGCATCACGCTGATGCGTGGCGACCCGGCGCTGGTGGCCGACGCCATCGACGTCTCCCGCCGCACCTACGCCAAGATCCGCCAGAACCTGTTCTGGGCCTTCGCGTACAACGTGGTGGGCATCCCGCTGGCCGCGCTGGGCTGGCTGAACCCGATGATCGCCGGCGCGGCCATGGCCTTCAGCAGCGTGAGCGTGGTGGCCAATGCGCTGCTGCTGCGCCGCTGGCGGCCCGGCGCCTGAACCGGATGGCAACAAGGAGCCCCGCATGAGCATGAACATCGGCCAGGCGGCCAAGGCCAGCGGCATGACGGCCAAGATGATCCGCCACTACGAGCAGATCGGCCTGCTGGCCGCGCCGCCGCGCACCGAGGCCGGCTACCGCCTGTACAGCGCGGCCGACGTGCACACCCTGCGCTTCATCCGCCATGCGCGCGATCTCGGCTTTCCGCTGGCGCAGATCGGCGAGCTGGTGGGCCTGTGGCGCGACCGCGAGCGGCCCAGCCGGCAGGTCAAGGCCCTGGCGCAGGCCCAGATCGACGCGCTGGAAGCCAAGGCGCGCGAGCTGCTGGCGATGAAGGCCTCGCTCGAGCACCTGGTGCACTGTTGCCACGGCGACGACCGGCCCGACTGCCCGATCCTCGACACCCTGGCCGCGCCGGAGGCCGTGCGCTGAGCCGCGCACGTGCTCAGGGCAACCCGTTGCGCCCGTGCAGCAGGAAGGCCTGCCGCTGGCTCAGCCGCTCGTAGTAGGCGGCCACGGCCGGCAGGGAGGCATGCGCCATCGGCACCGAATACCAGCGATGGGTGGCCAGGCCCAGCACCACGTCGGCCAGCGTGAAGTCCGCGCCCAGCACGAAGGCGCCGGTGCGCTCCAGCTGGCGGTCCAGCACCGCCATCAGGCCGTTCCACTGCGCCACGCTGGCCTGGATGGCCGCGGCATCGGTGTGCGCCGGGCTGTGCCGCACCAGGGCCATGAAGGCATAGCGCCAGGCGTTGTTCAGGTCGCCCAGCTGCCAGTCCATCCACTGCTCCACCCGGGCACGGGCGAAGGCGTCGGTAGGCAGCAGGTCGGTGCGGCCATGGCGGCGCGCCAGGTAGCGGCAGATGGTGTTCGATTCCCACAGCACCGCCTCGCCGTCCACCATCACCGGCACCAGCGCATTCGGGTTCAGGGCCTTGAAGGCCGGGTCGTCGGTGGGCCGGAAACCCGCGCCCCATTGCTCCTGCTGGTAGGGCACGCCGATCTCGGCGCAGGTCCACAGCACCTTGCGCACATTGATGGAAGGCGATTTGCCGAGGATCTTCAGCACAGGGGGCTCCGGGTGTCTGCAATGGCGGCCCGACGATAACCGCCCCGCATGGCCGGTGAAGCCGCCGCTTATCCGCGCGCGCCGATTCACGGGCAGCCACTACCATGCGGCGGCCCCATTTCCCGAGAGAACGACGATGGCCCCTGCCTGGATCTCGGCGGTCAACCGCCATGTGCCCGTGCGCTACACGGCGGTGTTCGCCTGCGCGGTGGCCGCGCTGCTGGGCAGCTTCGCCTGGATCGGCTTCGGCAGCGGCGGCTGGGTGGCGCTGCTTGGCCTGGCGGGCCTGGCCATCGGCGTGCACGACCTGCGCCAGCCGCAGCACTCCATCCTGCGCAACTACCCGGTGATCGGGCACCTGCGCTTCCTGCTGGAGTTCATCCGGCCGGAGATGCGGCAGTACTTCATCGAGAGCGACAACGAGGCCGCGCCCTTCTCGCGCCAGCAGCGCTCGCTGGTCTACCAGCGTGCCAAGGGCGAACCGGACAACCGGCCCTTCGGCACGCAGATGGACGTGAAGCAGCCGGGCTACGAGTGGATCAACCATTCCATCGCGCCCACGCGGATCGACAGCCACGACTTCCGCATCACCATCGGCGCCGGCCGCGCGCAGCCCTACAGCGCCAGCGTGTTCAACATCTCGGCCATGAGCTTCGGCGCGCTGTCGGCCAACGCGGTGCTGGCGCTCAACGGCGGCGCCCGGCGGGGCAACTTTGCGCACGACACCGGCGAAGGCTCGATCAGCCGCTACCACCGCGAGCATGGCGGCGACCTGATCTGGGAGATCGGCTCCGGCTACTTCGGCTGCCGCAACGACGACGGTTCCTTCAACGAGGAACGCTTCGTCGCCAATGCCACCGACCCGCAGGTGAAGATGATCGAGCTGAAGCTGAGCCAGGGCGCCAAGCCCGGCCATGGCGGCGTGCTGCCCGGCCCGAAAGTCACGCCGGAGATCGCCGCGGCGCGGGGCGTGCCGGTGGGCGTGGCCTGCATCAGCCCCTCACGCCACGGCGCCTTCGACACGCCGGTGCAGATGCTGCAGTTCATCGAGCGGCTGCGCACCCTGTCGGGCGGCAAGCCCACCGGCTTCAAGCTGTGCATCGGCCATCCTTGGGAATGGTTCGCCATCTGCAAGGCGATGCTGGCCACCGGCATCGTGCCCGACTTCATCGTGGTCGACGGCGCCGAAGGCGGCACCGGCGCTGCGCCCCTGGAGTTCACCGACCACGTCGGCGCGCCGCTGCAGGAAGGCCTGCTGCTGGTGCACAACACGCTGGTGGGCCTGAACCTGCGCGAGCGCATCAAGATCGGCTGCGCCGGCAAGGTGATCAGCGCCTTCGACATCGCGCGGATGATGGCGCTGGGCGCCGACTGGTGCAATTCGGCGCGCGGTTTCATGTTCGCGCTGGGCTGCGTGCAGGCCCAGACCTGCCACACCGGCCACTGCCCCACCGGCGTGACCACGCAGGACCCCGTGCGCCAGAAGGCGCTGGTGGTGCCCGACAAGGCCGAGCGGGTCTACCGCTTCCACCACAACACGCTGGAAGCACTGAAGGAACTGGTGCAGGCCGCGGGCCTGAAGCACCCCAACCAGATCACGGCCGCGCACATCGTGCACCGGGTGTCCGACCACGAGGTGCGGCTGCTGATCAACCAGCTGCCCTTCCTGCGGCCGGGCCAGTTGCTGGCCGCCATCGAAGGCCGCGAGGACTGGCCGCATGCCGTCTACAGCCTGTACTGGAAGCTGGCGCGGGCCGAGAGCTTCGAGCCGGTGACCGGCGAAGGCCCGGCGCTGGAGCGGGCCGCCAACCCGCCGATGCCGCCCACGCAGGCCGCGCAGGCGGGCCAGGCGACGCAGGCCGCCTGAGCCTGCTCAGGCCGTCGGCGGCGCCGTGTCGGCGAAGCTGGCACGGGCGGCCAGCTTGTCCAGCAACTTGCCCAGGTTGGGATGCTGGCTGCGCCACTCCACCTGCGGGAAGCGGAAGTCGGTGTAGGCCAGCGCGCAGCCCACCGCGATGTCGGCCAGCGTCAGGTGGTTGCCGCCGCAGCACCAGGGCTTGTCGCCCAGGCCCTTGGCCATCGCCTTCAGCGAGGCGTCCACCTTGACCATCTGGCGGTCGATCCAGGCCTGCGAGCGCTCGCCCTCGGCGCGGCCGGGCCAGGTCTGCTCCAGGCGGGCGAGGATCAGCGCGTCCAGCACGCCGTCGGCCAGCGCCTCCCAGGTGCGCACCTCGGCGCGTTCGCGGCCGGCGGTGGGCAGCAGCTTGCCCACGGGCGACAGCGCATCCACGTACTCGACGATCACGCGGCTGTCGAAGACGGCTTCGCCGCCTTCCATCACCAGGCAGGGCACCTTGCCCAGCGGGTTGGACGCGAGGATGGCGTCGCTGCCCCACACGTCTTCCTGCACGAACTGGTAGTCCAGCTTCTTCTCCGCCAACACGATGCGCACCTTGCGCACGTACGGGCTGGTCAACGATCCGATCAGTTTCATAGTTCTGGCTGCCCCTACCCTGTGCGGCCGATTCTAGTCACGGGCTCAGCGCGCCAGCGTCCAGTCCACCTCGGGGGGCCGGCCGGGCAGCTGCAGCAGGCTGCGCACGGGCGCCGACTCGGCCAGCACCGCGCCGCCGCGCACCACCAGCAGCCGGTGCGCGCGCAGGCGCAGCGCCTCCACCGGCGTGCGGGCCTGCAGCAGCACGAAGTCGCCGCGGCAGCCGGGCGCCAGCCCGTAGCCTTCCAGGCCGAGGATGCGCGCGCTGTTGACCGTCACCGCATCGAAGCAGGCCTGCATGCCGCCCTGCGAAGTCATCTGCGCCACGTGCAGGCCCATGGCGGCCACCTCCAGCATGTCGCCGGAGCCGAGCGAATACCACGGGTCCATCACGCAGTCATGGCCGAAGCCCACGTTCACGCCCGCGGCCATCAGCTCGGGCACGCGCGTCATGCCGCGGCGCTTGGGGTAGGTGTCGTGCCGGCCCTGCAGCGTGATGTTGATCAGCGGGTTGGCCACCGCATGCACGCCGGCCTCCGCGATCAGCGGCAGCAGCTTGCTCACATAGTAGTTGTCCATCGAGTGCATGGACGTGAGGTGCGAGCCGGTGACCCGGCCCTGCAGCCCCAGCCGATGCGCATGGAAGGCCAGCGTCTCGATGTGGCGCGACATGGGGTCGTCGCTCTCGTCGCAGTGCATGTCCACGCGCAGGCCGCGGTCGGCCGCGATCTCGCACAGCACCCGCACCGACTCGGCGCCGTCGGCCATCGTGCGCTCGAAGTGCGGTATGCCGCCCACCACGTCCACGCCGAGGTCGAGCGCACGCTCCAGGTTGGCCAGCGCATTCGGCGCGCGCAGCACGCCGTCCTGCGGAAAGGCCACCAGCTGCAGGTCGATGTAGGGCCGCACCTGCTCGCGCACCTGCAGCAGCGCCTGCACCGCCATCAGGCGGTCGTCGCACACGTCCACATGGGTGCGGATGGCCAGCAGGCCCTTGGCCACCGCCCAGTCGCAATAGGCCAGCGCACGTTCCACCAGCGCCTCGGGCGTGAGCAGCGGCTTCAGCTCGCCCCACAGGCCGATGCCTTCCAGCAGCGTGCCGCTGGCGTTGACACGCGGCAGGCCGTAGCTCAGCGTCGCGTCCATGTGGAAGTGGGCGTCGACGAAGGGTGGGCTCAGCAGCCAGCCCTGTGCGTCGTGCACCGGCAGCTGCGGCGACGCCTGGATGTTCGGCTCCACCGCCACGATGCGGCCATCGAGCACCAGCACGTCGAGCCCGCTACGGCCGTCGGGCAGCGTGGCGTTGCGGATCAGCAGGTCGTGCATCGACACCGCCGGCCGTTCTACTTGGTGCCGAAGATGCGGTCGCCGGCGTCGCCCAGGCCCGGCACGATGTAGCCGTGCTCGTCCAGCCCGCGGTCGATGGCGGCGGTGTACACCGGCACGTCGGGGTGGCTGCCGTGGAAGTTCTTCAGGCCCTCCGGCGCGGCCAGCAGGCACACGAAGCGGATGCTCTTGGGGTTGGTTTCCTTCAGCCGCTCCACCGCGGCCACGGCCGAGTTGCCGGTGGCCAGCATCGGGTCGAGCACGATGACGTCGCGCTCATGCATGTCGCTGGGCATCTTGAAGTAGTACTCCACCGCCACCAGCGTCTTCGGGTCGCGGTACAGGCCCACGTGGCCCACGCGCGCGCCGGGCACCACGTTCAGCATGCCGTCGAGAAAGCCGTTGCCCGCGCGCAGGATGCTGACGAACACCGTCTTCTTGCCGTCGATCACCGGCGCCTGCATCTTCTCGAGCGGCGTCTCGATCTCGATCATCTGCGTGCCGATGTCGCGCGTGATCTCGTACGCCATCAGCATGCTGATCTCGTTCAGCAGCCGACGGAAGCCGCTGGTGCTGCGCGTCTTCTCGCGCATCAGCGTCAGCTTGTGCTGAACCAGCGGGTGGGTGATGTGGTGGACTTGGGGCAGGCTCATGGGCTCGTGCGGGCGGTAGACAAATGCGCTGCGAGCATACGCCGACGCCACGCGCGCGGCACGCTACAGGCCCAGGTCCGACAGGCCGGCGTGATCGTCCGGCCGGCGGCCCAGCGGCCAGTGGAACAGGCGGTCTTCCGCGCGGATCGGCAGGTCGTTGATGCTGGCGTAGCGCCGCTCCATCAGGCCCTGGGCGTTGAACTGCCAGTTCTCGTTGCCGTAGCTGCGGAACCAGTGGCCGGAGTCGTCGTGCCACTCGTAGGCAAAGCGCACCGCGATGCGCGGGCCGTCGAAGGCCCACAGCTCCTTGATCAGCCGGTAGTCCAGCTCGCGCGCCCACTTGCGCTGCAGGAACTGGCGCACCTGCTCGCGGCCCACCGGAAACTCCGCGCGGTTGCGCCACACGGTGTCTTCGGTGTAGACGCCGGCCACGCGGTCGGGGTCGCGGCTGTTCCAGGCGTCCTCGGCCATGCGCACCTTCTGCCGCGCGCTGTCCTCGGTGAAGGGGGGAACGGGCGGGCGGGTCTCGGGTGCGGCCATGGCGTCTCCTTGCGTGGCGTCAGTAGGTCTTGTACGGCAGGAACTTGCCGCTCATGGTGATGCTGACACGATCGCCGGCGGGATGGGCCTCGCGCTGCAGGTCCATCTTGAAATCGATGGCGCTCATGATGCCGTCGCCGAACTCTTCATGGATCAGTTCCTTGAAGGTGGTGCCGTACACGCTCACCAGCTCATAGAAGCGGTAGATCAGCGGATCGGTGGGCACGCTGGTGGGCAGGCTGCCCTTGTAGGGCACCACCATCAGCCACTGCTTCTCGGCGGGCGTCAGGCCGAAGATCTCGGCCAGCACGCCGGCCTGCTCGGCATTCAGCGTCATCTGGCCCAGGCAGGCGGCCGTGACCCATTCCTTGCTCAGGCCCACCCTGGCGGCCACGTCGGACCACTTCAGGCCCTGGGCCACCTTGGTGGCGATGATCTTCTCGGTGACGTCGATGCGGCTCATGCGGCTTGCTCCTTGCTGCGCGGATGGAAGGGCGTGACCTTCGGGTCCGCCGGTGGGTATTCGGTGTGCGGCGCGTCCGCGGCCTGCAGGCCGGGGCGCACTTCGGGTGGTTGGGGCGGCGCGCGGCCGTGCGACAGCGCCTGGCTGCGCTCCACCAGGAAATCGACCAGGTGGTTGCGGATGCGGTAGTACTGCGGGTCGTGGTGCAGCGTGGCGCGCTGGCGGCTGCGCGGCAGGGTGTTGACCACCACCTCCGCCACGCGGGCCTGCGGGCCGTTGCTCATCAGCAGGATGCGGTCGGCCAGCAGGATGGCCTCGTCGACGTCGTGCGTGATCATGAAGACGGTCTGCCGCGTCTCGGCGCAGATGCGCAGCAGCTCGTCCTGGATGGTGCCGCGCGTCAGCGCATCCAGCGCGCCGAATGGCTCGTCCAGCAGCAGCATGCGCGGCTCGATGGCGAAGGCGCGGGCGATGCCCACCCGCTGCTTCATGCCGCCCGACAGCTGCGAGGGCTTCTTGTCGATGGCCGGCGCCAGGCCCACCATCGCGACGAACTTCTCCACCTGCGCATCCACCTGCGCGGCGCTCCACTGCGGCCACTTGCTGCGCACCGCGAAGGCGATGTTCTTGCGCACCGTCAGCCAGGGCATCAGCGCATGGCCCTGGAACACCACGCCACGCTCGAGGCTGGGCCCGGCGATCTCGCGGCCGTCCATCAGCACCACGCCCTGGCTGGCCTGCTCCAGCCCGGCCAGCACGTTGAGGATGGTGGTCTTGCCGCAGCCGCTGTGGCCGATGATGCAGACAAACTCGCCGGTGCGGACGCTGAAGTTCACTTGGTCGAACACCGGCTCGGCAGCGCCAGGGTAGGCCTTGGCCAAGCCCTGCACTTGTATGAGCAAGGGCAGTTCAGCGGCCGGCGCCGGGCCGCTCCCAAGCGGCCGCGCTCCCCCCTGGGGGGACGACGCTGCAGGCGTCTTGGGGGCTCCATCAGTCTGCATAAGTGACTGCCTTTTGAAGGCGGGCGAACATCAGGTCCAGCAACATGCCCACCACGCCGATCGTGAGGATTGCGAAGATCACGTTGGGCAGCGAGAGGTTGTTCCACTCGTTCCACACGAAGTAGCCGATGCCGGTGCCGCCCACCAGCATCTCGGCCGCCACGATCACCAGCCAGGCGATGCCCATGCTGATGCGCATGCCGGTGAGGATGGTGGGCGCCGCGGCCGGCAGGATCACTTCGAACGCACGGCGCAGCGGCTTGACCTCCAGCGTGCGGGCCACGTTCAGCCATTCGCGCCGCACGCCCGCCACGCCGAACGCGGTGTTGATCAGCATCGGCCACACCGAGCAGATGAAGATCACGAAGATGCCCGACACGCTCGAATCCTTGATCGTGTAGAGCGCCAGCGGCATCCAGGCCAGCGGCGAGATGGGCTTCAGGATCTGGATGAACGGATCGAGCGCGCGGTACAGCAGCGGGCTCATGCCGATGGCAAAGCCCAGCGGGATCGCCACCAGGGCCGCGATCAGGTAGCCCAGCGCGACGCGGCCCAGGGAATGGCCCAGCTGCAGGCCGATGCCCTTGTCGTTGGGCCCGTTGTCGTGGAAGGGGCTGGCCAGCTGCGCCCAGGCGGCGGCCCCCATCTGCGCTGGCGTGGGGAAGCCCGACTTCTGCACCGGCGAGGCCGCCGCGCCGGCCGTCGGGTCCTTGCCCATCAGCTTGGCGTATTCGATCTCCTCGGCCGTCATGCTGGCCGCGGCGGGTGCCGGAGCCGTCCCGCGCGCCGGCAGCGTGGCCACCTGCCATACCGCGAGCAGCAGCACCAGCAGCGCCAGCGACAAGGCCGCGGCACGCAGGCTCAGGTGGCTCGGCGTGGTGTTCGTCGCCACTGCGTCAGGCCCGCTTGATGGCGAAGCTGGACACGTAGGCGTCCGGCTTCTCGGGATCGAACACCTTGCCCATGACGGTGAACTTGGGGTACGCGCCGGCCGGCGGCTTCATGTCCAGCGACTCCATCGTCTTCTTGGCGTCGGTCAGCAGGAACACCTGCTCGGCCAGCTGCTTGTAGTTGACGTCGCCCTTCACGTAGCCCCAGCGCTTCATCTGCGTGAGGATCCATACCGCCATGCTCTGCCAGGGCATGGGGTCGAAGTCGGCTCGGTCGGGCACCGACTGCACCTTGCCCAGGCCGTCGGCGAAGCGGCCGGTGAGCACCTGCGCCAGCACCGTCTCGGGCTGGTTGAGGTAGGCCTGCGGCGCGATCACCTTCGCGATCAGCTCGCGGTTCTTCGGCTCGCGCGCCATCGCGGCCGATGTCATCACCGCGCGGAACAGGGCGGCGAAGGTGTTGGGATTCTTCTGGATGAACTCGGCCGAGGTGCCGAAGGCGCAGCACGGGTGGCCGTTCCACAGGTCCTTGGTCAGCAGGTGGATGAAGCCGATCTCCTCATACACCGCGCGCTGGTTGAACGGGTCGGGGCCCAGGTAGCCGTCGATGTTGCCGGCGCGCAGGTTGGCCACCATCTCCGGCGGCGGCACCACGCGGATCTGGATGTCGCGATCGGGGTCGAGCCCTGCTTCGGCCACGTAGTAGCGCAGCAGGAAGTTGTGCATCGAATACTCGAAGGGCACCGCGAACTTGAAGCCCTTCCACTGCTTCGGGTCGCGCTGGTCCTTGTGCTTGTTGGCCAGCGTGATGGCCTGGCCGTTGGTGTTCTGGATCGTCGCCACCCGCATCGGCACCGGGTTGGAGCCCGCGCCCAGGCTGATGGCCAGCGGCATCGGGCTCAGGAAGTGCGTGGCGTCGTACTCCTTGTTGAGCATCTTGTCGCGGATGAGCGCCCAGCCGGCCGTCTTCACCACCTCCACGTTCAGGCCCTGCTTGCTGTAGAAGCCCAGCGGGTGGGCCATGATCAGCGGCGTGGCGCAGGTGATGGGGATGAAGCCGATCTTCAGGTCCTTCTTCTCCAGCGCGACCTTGTCCTGGGCCATCGCCTGCAGGCTGGCCAGCGGCAGCACGCTGCCGATGGCCGCCATGGCGGTGGAGCGGCCCACCGCGCGCAGGAAGCGCCGGCGCACCTCGTCCTGCGGGAACAGCGCCTTGACCAGCGCGGCCTCGATGAAGGCATTGGCGCTGGCGATGAAGTCCTCGCTCTCGCTGCGCGCCTTCAGCGTGCCGATGGCCGCCTCGGCCTGCCCATGCTCGGCCGCGGAAGCATGCTGGCCGCAGGCGCAGCGCATCAGCAGCGGGCGGTCTGCGTCGTACGGGTCGAGGCCTGGGCTCATCGGGGTGTCCTTGGTGGATCGGTGAGCTGAATGCTAGGAAGCCACCCCCGCGGGCACCATCGATCAGCGCGGGTTGTTGGTGTAGGGCTGGCACTACGCCAGCAACTGATGCCTCACCGCATACAACGCCAGCTCCACGTCGTTGCGCACGCCGGTCTTCTCGAGGATGCGGGCGCGGTAGGTGCTCACGGTGTTGGGGGCCAGCACCAGCTGCTCGGCGATCTCGCCCACGCTGTGGCCGGTGGCCAGCAGGCGGAACACCTGGTGCTCGCGGTGCGACAGCCGCTCGTGCAGCGGCTGCTCGTCATCGGCGCCGCGGCCGGCGCCTACCGCGCCGGCCAGCTGCTCGGCCACGCTGGGCGTGATGAACAGGCGACCGCGCGCCACGGTGCGGATGGCGTCGATCATCTGCTCGGAATCGGCGCTCTTGTTCAGGTAGCCGGAGGCGCCCAGCTTCAGGCTGCGCACCGCGTACTGCCGGTCGGGGTAGGTGCTGAGCATCAGCACCGGCAGCTTGGGGAATTCGGCCTTGAGCTGCTTGAGCACGTCCAGCCCGTCGCGCTGCGGCATCGCGATGTCCAGCAGCAGCACGTCGATGCCGCCGCGGCGCACCGCCGCGATGGCGTCGGGGCCGTTGGCGGCCTCGCCGGCCCAGCCGATGTCGTCGGCGTCGGCCAGGATCTGCTTGATGCCCTGGCGCACGATCTGGTGGTCATCGCAGACCAGCACGTGGATCATGGCGCGGCCTCCTGCACGCTCAGCGGCATCACCAGCCGCACGCGGGTGCCCAGGCCCGGCGCGCTGTCGATCACCAGCCGGCCGCCGAAGTGCGCCGCACGCTCGCGCATGCCCAGCACGCCGTAGCTGCGTGCATCGGCCAGCGCCTCGGGCGGCGCGCCGATGCCGTCGTCGCGCACGTCCAGGTACAGCACCGGCTCGGGCGGGTCGTCCACCGTGATGCGGATCTGCACCCGCGTGGCCTGCGCATGCCGGGCGATGTTGCTCAGGATCTCCTGGAAGATGCGGAACACCGCGATGGCCACGCCCCCTTCCGGCGGCGCCACGCCGGCGGCCACGTGCAGCTGCAGGTCGCTGGGCAGCTCGGCGGCCTCGATGAATTCCTGCGCCTGCCATTCCAGCGCGGCCCACAGGCCCTGGTGGTCGAGGATGCTGGGCCGCAGGTCGGTGATGATGCGGCCGACGTTGTCGACCGCGGTGTCGATCAGCCGGCCCATGCCGTGGCACTTGCACAGCAGCTCGGGCCGCGCGGCCATCGGCGCCAGGCGCTTGCCCAGCCAGTCGACATCCATCTTCAGCGCCACCAGCAGCGAGCCGAGCTCGTCGTGCACCTCCCGGGCGATGCGCTTGCGCTCGGTCTCGCGCACCGTCTCCAGGTGGTTGGCCAGCTCGCGCAGCTGCGCCAATGCAGTGCTGAGCTCGGCGGTGCGCTCGGCCACGCGGGTTTCCAGCGCATCGTTCGTGCGGCGCAGCAGCTCCTCGGCCTGCTTGCGCTCGCTGATGTCGACGAAGGTGACCACCGCGCCGCAGACCTCGCCGTTCTCCAGGATCGGGTAGCTGCTGTATTCGGCCGGAAAGGCGCTGCCGTCGGCGCGCCACAGCACCTCGCCATCGACCCGGCAGGGCAGGCCCTGGCGGAAGGCGTTGAAGATGGGGCACTGTTCTTCCGGGTAATGCGCGCCGCCCGGGTGCGTGTGGTGGATCAGCGCATGCATGTTGCGGCCCAGCACCTGCTCGGGCGGCCAGCCCAGCTGCTGCGCCGCGCTGCGGTTGACGAACACGCAGCAGCCGGCCAGGTCGATGCCGAAGATGCCCTCGCCGGTGGATTCCAGCAGCAGGCTCAGGCGATCACGCCAGACGTCGGCCACCCGGCCGGCGCCGGCTGCGGGGAGAACGGCAGACCACGACATCGTGCCGCGCCTGCACGCAAGCCACGTGCCGGGCGGCTCTACGGCTCTACGGCGCTGCCTGCGCCGCTGCCGCGGCGATCGCGCCGGGCGTGGTGATCCACAGGTCGGCCCGGTGCGCGGCGATGTGCTGCAGCGCCCGCCGCAGCCGGTCAGGCCGGCCCACCACGATGGCCGGGATGTCGTTCAGCTCCTGCGGGTACGGCACCGACCACAGCGGCAGGCTGCGCCGGGTGATCAACAGGTCGTCGAAACGGTCGTGGGGGGCGCGCCCCGGTCACCGGCCCGTCAGGGCGCCGCCGTTCACCGGGAAATCGACGCCCGTCATGAACGCCGCATCGTCCGACGCCAGCCAGTTGCACAGGCTGGCCACTTCCTGCGGGCGGCCCAGGCGGCGCACCGGCGTGGCGGCGGCCAGTTGCTGCAGCACGTCGGGCGGTGGCGTGCGGGCACCGGCGCCGGCGATGTGGCCGGGCGACACGGTGTTGACGGTGATGCCGTGCGGCGCCAGCTCCTGCGCCAGCGAACGGGTGAAGCCCTGCGCCGCGGCCTTGGCAGTGGCGTAGTTGACTTCCCGCACGCGGCCCTGGCCGCCGGTCAGCGATGCCATCAGCACGATGCGGCCGAAGCGCCGTTCCATCATGCCGTCCACCACCTGCTTGGTGACGTTGAACAGCGAATCGATGTTGCCGCGGATCACCGCCTGCCAGTCGCGGGTGTCCATGTCGCGGAAATGGCGCTCGCAGGAGCGGCCGGCGTTGTGGACCAGCACGTCGATGGGGCCCAGCTCCCGCTGCACCGCGCCGAAGGCGCGCGTGGTGCTGGCCCAGTCGGTCACGTCGCCCTCGGAGGCGATGAAATGGAAGCCCAGCGCCTTCTGCGCCGCCAGCCAGGCCGCGCGGCGCGGCGAATCGGGCGCGCAACCGGCCACCACGGTGTGGCCGCTGCGCGCCAAGGCCTGGCAGATGGCAGTGCCGACGCCACCCATCCCGCTGGTGACGTAGGCGATGCGCGAACTCATGGAAACGATCCTCTCTGGTGGCTGGACAAGGCGGATGGCGCGCCGCCTGATGGCTGCATCGGACGCCTGACCGCCGGCTGAAACACGGCAACCGCCGTGCACGCCGGGACGGTGCAGGTTTGCACGCTCGGCGCCCCTTCGGGCACTTTCGCTGCAGTGCAGCAATTGTGAGGCCTGGCGGGCGACCGTTCCAGGCCAGGGCCTCAAGTCACCCTGGCCCCGCGGCTGCGTGTTGACGCCAGGCCCGGGCCGCGGCAGCCGGTGCGCAGCCTCAGAACACCGTGCCGTCGCTGTCGATCTGCACCGGCGGGCCGCCGCCGGGACGCAGTTCCGCCGCGATCTGCCGGCCGGCCTGCCAGGTGCCGCCTTCCAGCACGCGGGCCAGCGGCATCTGCTGCGCGCTGGCGCCCAGCCGGGCCCGCACGCGTGGCGCCAGCTCGTCCAGCAGCACCACGGTGAGGGCACGCCATTCGATGGTCCAGGGCTCGCCGGGCGTGCGCGGCCGGTCGGCAAAGCCGGGATCGCGCGGCACGATGACACCGGCGTCCAGCAGCAGGCCGCCGTTGCGGTACTCGGGCAGGCCGGTGAGCGCGTCCAGCCCGGCCACCGGCACGCCCGCCCATTCGAAGGGCTCCAGCAGCGAGTAGCTGAGCCACTGGCTGAGCTTGTGGAACGGCACCCAGCCGGCACTGGGCCCGCTGCCGCCGGCCAGCGGATGCGCCCAGGCATCGCCCACCGGCAGCCCGGCAGCGCCAAAGCGCTGCCCACTGGGCCAGATGCCGCTGAAGGCGTCCAGCAGCGCCTTCAGGATGTCGGCGGCCTGCACCGTGCCGGCCGGTGCCAGCAGGTCGAACAGGCGGCCCGGCCGGCCATCGGCGCCAAAGGCCTCCGGCTGCGCGGCCAGGGCCTCGCCCAGCCGGCGCAGCAGGGCGGCACGGCCTTCCAGCCCCACCAGCGGATGGGTGTCGTCGGCGCGGAACACCTCGGCCAGCAATGCGGCATCCAGCTGCCGCAGCGCCTGCGCATCCACCCGCAGCGGCTCGGCCGGGTCGGACGAGAACCGGCCGGCCACGAAGGCGCGGAAGCTGGCCACGCCCAGGCCTTCGGAGCGGCTGTAGACCTGGCCGGGCGTGCCGTCGGCCAGCACCTCGGCATACGACCACTGCGGGCCAGCGCCGGCATCCAGCAGCACGCTCACCAGCGCCAGGTCGATGCGGGCACGCGCGACCTCGGCCGGGCTGCGGCCGGCCAGCAGCGCATCCATCTCGGCCTTGCGGTCCACGCCGCCGGCCTCGAAGTGGCGCCAGCGGCTGTGGTACGGAATGCCGCCCTGGGGGAAGCGGCTGCGGGTGAGGGCGGCCACGCGGTCGGCCACCGCGTCCAGACGGCCGAGGTCGAGCCGGAAGTGCGGCGAGCGCTCGGCCTGCACCGCATGGGTGATGTTGCGGCAGCGCTCGCGGATGGTGGCGGCCTGGCGCAGCAGCTGCACCGCGGCGTGGTCCTGCAGCTCAGACAAGGCCGCGCCCCTTGACCTGCGCCAGGTCGGCTTCGGTCATCACGCCACCATCGGTGAAATAACCGGCGGCGATCTTGGCCTCGATCTCCACCTTGGCGTCGGCCGGCACCAGCGCGTCGGGGATCTTCACCCGCTCGCCCACCTCGATGCCGCTGCCGGTGATGGCGTCGAACTTGTCGTTGCTCATGCTCACCAGCCGGTGGATCTTGCGGATGCCCAGCCAGTGGAGCACGTCGGGCATCAGCTCCTGGAAGCGCATGTCCTGCACGCCGGCCACGCATTCGGTGCGCAGGAAGTACTTGTCGGCGCGGTCTCCGCCCTCTTGCCGCTTGCGCGCGTTGTAGACGAGAAACTTGGTCACCTCGCCCAGCGCGCGGCCCTCCTTGCGGCTGTAGGCGATCAGGCCCACGCCGCCCTTCTGCGCGCCCTGGATGCACTCCTCGATCGCATGCGTGAGGTAGGGCCGGCAGGTGCAGATGTCGGAGCCGAACACGTCGGAGCCATTGCATTCGTCATGCACCCGGGCGGTGAGCGTGACCATCGGGTCGGCCAAATCGCGGATGTCGCCGAACACGTAGAGCGTCTGCCCGCCGATGGGCGGCAGGAACACCTCCAGGTCGCTGCGCGTAACCAGCTCGGGGTACATGCCGCCGGTTTCCTCGAACAGCGCGCGCCGCAGGTCGGACTCCTTCACCCCGAAGCGGCGCGCCACGCCGGGCAGCCACCACACCGGCTCCACCGCCACCTTGGTGACCACGGCGGAGCCGTCTTCCAGCAGGAACTTCCCATCGGGCTGCAGCCGCTGGAAGGCGATGGCCTGCTTCACCTCGGGCAGGTGCACATGCGCCTTGGTGACGGCGATGGTCGGGCGGATGTCGTAGCCCTGCGCCAGGAAGTCGGCATACACCGACTGCACCGAGGCGCCCCAGGGATCGATGGACACCATCTTCTCTGCGTCGGCCCACTGGGGATAGGGGCCGATGGCATCGGTGGGCGCGGTGTTGGTGAGGTCGGCTCGGTGGCCACGGGTGAGGTTGCCGGCCGCCACCGCCAGCGCGCGGTACACGCCGTAGCTGCCGCTGTGGGTGCCGATGACGTTGCGCTGCGCGCGGCTGGTGGTGCTGCCGACGACGGGCCCACGCAGCACCGGATCGGCCGCGCCCCACTGGATGATGGGCGCGCCGCCCGGGCCTTGCTGGCCCGGATGCGAGGTCAGTCGGATGTGCCGTGCGGGCTCGGCGGACGAGGTGGTCATCTCAAGGTCTCCGGGGACACTGGAACTTGGAAGCTCGAAAACATCGTACGCGCCCTGGCAGCCAACGCCGGCGACGCATCACCGTTCGCCCTTGCGATAGGGCTTCATCAGCGCCTGCGGATAGGCGGCACGCCGGGCCACCACCACCAGCGCGACGATGGCCATCGCATAGGGCAGCATCAGGTACAGCTGGTAAGGCAGATGGAAAGCGGCCTCGCCACCGCTGCCGTCGGCCTGCTGCAGGCGCAGCTGCAGGGCATCGAAGAACGCGAACAACAGCGCACCCAGCAACGCCTTGCCCGGCCGCCAGGAGGCAAACACCACCAGTGCGACGCATACCCAGCCGCGGCCGTTGACCATGTTGAAGTAGAAGGCGTCGAACGCCGCCAGCGTGAGGAAGGCGCCGGCCACGCCCATCAGCGCCGAGCCCGCCACCACTGCGGCGATGCGCAGCCGCGCCACCGACAGGCCCTGGCCTTCGGCCGCGGACGGGTTCTCGCCCACCATGCGCAGCGCCAGGCCCAGCGGCGTGCGCAGCAGCAACCAGCCCACCGCCGGCACCAGCAGCAGCGCCAGCAGCGTGAGCGGCGTCTGCTCGGACAGCACCGGCACCGGCAGCCAGCTCATCGGCTGGAAAGGCGTGATGGTGGGCGGGCTCTCCACCTTCGGGAAGCTCACGCGGTAGGCATAGCTGGCCAGGCTGGTGGCCAGCAGCGTGATGCCCAGGCCGGACACATGCTGCGACAGCGCCAGCTTCACCGTCAGCCAGCCGTGCAGCAGGCCGAAGGCCATGCCCACCACCGCCGCCGCCAGCACGCCGCCCCACAGCGGCGCACCCTGGTACACGGCCAGCCAGCCGCCGAAGGCACCCGCCACCATGATGCCTTCGATGCCCAGGTTCAGCACGCCCGCGCGCTCGCACAGCAGCACGCCCAGCGTGCCCAGCACCAGCGGCGTGGCGATGCGCAGCACGGCCACCCAGAAGGGTGCGGAGGCAAGCAGGTCGGCGATCTGGCCCGGCAGGGTCGGCATCAGCGGAGGGTACGGCAGGGTGGCACTGCGGCGGCCGTGAAGGCCGTCAGGTCGCGTTCGAGCATAACGAAGCCCGATTCAAGTTCCGGGCCAAGGGCGCCGAAAGCCAGCCGATGAGCAGTACGGTCGGGTGGTTGTCGAGAAGGTGGTGCCTGGCCTGGTGGGCCGCGGCGGCCGCCTGCATGGGGCAGGCTTCGGCCCAGGCGGCACCGCCCACGCCGCCGCCGCTGCGCATCGTCACCGAGGAATTCCCGCCCTACAACCTGACGGAGAACGGCCGCGTCACCGGCTTCAGCACCGAGGTGGTGGAAGCCGTGCTGCAGGAGATCGGACTGCAGGCGCCCATCCAGTCGATGCCCTGGGCCCGGGCCTACGACACCGCCCGCAACGAAGAGAACGTGCTGATCTACTCGATCACCCGCACCGCGCAGCGCGAGGCGCTGTTCAAGTGGGTGGGCGTGGTGGCGCCTTCGGACTGGTACCTGTTCGCGCTGCAGGGCACGCCACAGGCTGCCGGCGTTCAGAGCCTGGACGACGCCCGCAGGTACCAGGTGGCCACGGTCAACGAGGACGCCGGCGAGCAGTACCTGGCCGCCAAGGGCTTCGCGCTGGGGCGCAACCTGCAGTCCAGCAACAAGTACGAGTTCAACTACGAGAAGCTGCGCCGCGGCCGCGTGGACCTGTGGATCGCCAACGACCTGGTGGCCCACCACCTGGCACGCCAGGCCGGCGACGACCCTGCGCGGGTGCTGGTGCGCGTGCTGGCGCTGCCCGACCTGGGCGGCACCGACGGCCTGTACATGGCCTTCGGCAGCAAGACCTCCGACGCCATGGTGGAACGCTTCCGCAAGGGCCTGGCGGCAGTGCGCAAGAACGGGCGCTACGAAGCGCTGAAGAAGAAGTGGCTGTGAGCGGCGCCGCCCGCTACTCCCCCCTGGCCACCCGGCTGGTGATGGCCACGCTGGGCTTCAGCATCGTGTTCACGCTGCTGACGGTGATGGTGCGCACCGGCTCCGCCTGGCGCGACCAGCGGCAGGCGATGACGGCCGAGCTGCAGCAGCTGGAGCAGGTGTTCCAGAACACGCTGTCCAAGGCCATCTGGGAGATGGACCGCGACGCGCTGGAGGCGCACCTGTCCAGCGCGGCCAAGGTGGGTTCGGTGGGCCGGGTGTCGCTGCAGATCGGCCAGGCACAGCGCGCGGGCGACCGGCTGGAGCGCCAGCGCGACGGCTGGGCACCGTCCCGCCTGGTGCCCTCGCTGGAGCAGGACCTGGCCTACGAGCCCTACGCCGGTGCCCGCGAAACGGTCGGCCGCATCCGCCTGGACGGCGACGAGCGCGTGCTGTGGAGCCGGCTGGGCGACGAGGTGGGCGGGATCGTGCTCACCCAGGTGATCCAGACCCTGCTGCTGGTCACGCTGGTGATGTGGCTGTTCAACCGCTCGGTCACCGTGCATGTGCAGCACATCGCACGCCACCTGGCGCAGTTGTCGCCCGAGAACCTGGCGCGCCGGCTGGAGCTGCTGCGCAAGAGCCGGCGGCACGACGAACTCACGCTGCTGGCCGCCGGCGTCAACCAGCTGCAGGGCAGCCTGTCGGAGTACCTGGCGCGCCAGCGCGAGGACGAGCGCGAGCTGGCCGCGCACCGCGACCGGCTGGCCGAACTGGTGCAGCAGCGCACCGAGGCGTTGCAGGCTGCCAATGCCAAGCTGGAGGCGCTGTCGCGCTGCGACCCGCTGACCGGCCTGCCCAACCGGCGCCACTTCGACGAAGCCAAGGAAGCCGAATTCCGCCGTGCCCAGCGCACCGGCCAGCCGCTGTCGCTGCTGCTGTGCGACATCGACTTCTTCAAGCGCTACAACGACACCTACGGCCACGCCGGCGGCGACGCATGCCTGGGCCGCGTGGCGCAGGCGCTGCAGGCCTGCTTCGGCCGCGCCGGCGAACTGGCTGCGCGCATCGGCGGCGAGGAATTCGCCGTGCTGCTGCCCGGCATGGACGCCGAGGCCGCCCGCGAAGCGGCCGAGCGCCTGCGCCAGGCCGTGGCCGCGCTGGCGATCGACCACAGCGGCTCGGAGGTGGCGCCGCACGTCACCCTGAGCATCGGCGTGGCGGCCTACCGCGCCGAGTCGATGGACCGCTTCGACATCCTGTTCCACCATGCCGACCAGGCCCTGTACGGGGCCAAGCGGCAGGGCCGCGACCGCGTGGCCTGTCCCGCCTGAAGGAGCCTTGCCATGTGCTTCATCCCACGCCTGAGGCGGTTGCTGGCCGCCGGCACGGCCGCCTGCGCCCTGCTGGCCGCCCCGGCCGTCGCCGCCGCGCAGACCATCCAGGTGGTGACCGAGGCCACGCCCTGGACCTACCTGGAAGGCGGCCGCGTGGCCGGCCCGGCCACCGAGATCGTGACCACGGCGCTGCAGCGAGCCGGGCTGACGGACACCAGCATCAACCTCTACCCCTGGGCGCGGGCCTACGACCTGGCGCTGAAGGAACCGCACACGCTGATCTTCCTGATCGCCCGCACGCCCGCGCGCGAGGCGCAGTTCAAGTGGGTGGGCGAGTTCATGAAGATCGACTACCACTTCTACCGCCTGAAGACACAGGCCGACGTGGTGGTGGGTCGGCTGGACGATGCGCGCCGCTACACCGTGGGCGTGACGCGCGACGACCTGCGCCACCAGTACCTGCAGCAGCGCGGCTTCAGCAAGCTGGTGGTCTCGGCGCACAACATGGACAACTTCCGCAAGCTGATCGCGGGGCAGGTGCAGCTGATGCCGATGCCCGAGGACGATGCCCTGGCCTTGTGCCGCGAGGCCCGCTTCGATTGCGCCGGCCTGGAGAAGGTGCACACGCTGGCCGACATGAGCACCGGCATCCATGCCGCCTACAGCCTGGCCACGCCCGACGCGGTGGTGGACCGCACCCGCCAGGCCTTCGACAAGCTGCGCGCCGACGGCACCGTGCGCCGGCTGATGACGCTCAGGCGCTGAGCACCCGCGGCACGCGGCGCAGCCGGTAGTGCGCCAGCAGGCCGGCCACCAGGATGGCGATCAGGCTCACCGCCACGATCACGTCGGCGATGTAGGTGGGCACGCCCACGCTGCGGCTCATGCTGTCGGCGCCCACCAGCATGCCGGCCACGAACACCGCCGCCACCACCACGCCCAGCGGATTCAGGCCGGCCAGCATTGCGATGACGATGCCGCTGTAGCCATAGCCGGGCGACATGTCCAGCGTGACGTAGCTGGTGCGGCCGGCCACCTCCACCGCGCCGGCCAGGCCGGCCAGCGCGCCCGACAGCAACGCCACCTTCACCGTCACCCAGCCCGCCGGCATGCCGGCAAAGGCGGCGGCGCGCGGGTTGGCGCCCACGGCGCGGATCTCCAAGCCGGTGGTGGTGCTGCGCAGCAGCACGGCCAGCGCCGCCGCCAGGCCCAGCGCCGCCAGCAGCCCGGTGTGCACGCGGCTGCGTTCGATCAGCTTGCCGAGCTGCAGGCTGTCCTGCAGGGCCACGCTCTGCGGCCAGCCCATCGCGGTGGGGTCCTTCATGGGCCCGTCCAGCATCAGGGAGACGAACAGCAGCACGATGAAGTTGAGCAGCAGCGTGGTCACCACCTCATCCACGCCCAGCCGCGCCTTCATCAGCGCCGGGCCCAGCAGCAGCAGCGCACCGGCCAGCATGGCCGCGGCGATCATGGCCGGGAACAGCAGCCAGGTGGCGGCCTCGAAGCCGGTGCCGTCGTGCAGGCCGCCCACCGCCACTGCGGCCAGCGCGCCGGCATACAGCTGACCTTCGGCGCCGATGTTGAACAGCCGCGCCCGGAAGGCCACCGCCGCGGCCAGGCCGGTGAAGACGAGCGGGGTGGCGCGGGTCAGCGTCTCGGTGATCGCGAAGCGGGAGCCGAAGGCGCCTTCGATCAGCAGCGCATAGGCGCGGCCCACCGGCGCGCCGGCCCACGCCACCAGCAGCGAGGCCACCGCCAGCGTGAAGGCCACCGCCAGGAAGGGCGCGGCCAGTTGCCAGCCGCGGGACACGTCGGCCCGGCGCTCGAAGCGGAAGGGCAGCACCTGTCTAGACATGCGCTGCCTCCGGCTGCTGGCCGGCCATCGCCAGGCCGATGCGCTGCAGGCTCCAGTCGGCCACCGGCAGCGCCTCGGTCAGCCGGCCGTGGTGCATCACCGCGATGCGGTCGGCCAGCGCGAAGACCTCGTCCAGGTCTTCGCTGATCACCAGCACCGCGGCGCCGCGGGCGCAGGCGTCGAGCAGTTGCTGGTGCACGTAGGCCACCGCGCCGATGTCCAGGCCCCAGGTGGGCTGGTTGACGATGATGAAGGGCGGCACCGCATCGCCGTTGGCGGCCAGCGCGCGGCCGAGGATGAGCTTCTGCATGTTGCCGCCCGACAGCCGGCGGGTCACCGTGTCGAGCCCGCCGCCTTCGGTGCCGCGCACGTCGAAGCGCTGCACCAGCGCCTGCGCATGGGCCCGCATGCGGCCGCGCCGCAGCCAGCCGGCGCGCGAGAAGGCCGGCTGCGCATACCGGTCGAGCACCGCGTTCTCCCACAGCGGCAGGTCGCCCACCACGCCGGCCGCATGGCGGTCCTCCGGCACGCGGGCGATGCCGGCATCCACATAGGCCCGCGGCCGGGCCGGCAGCGCGTGGCCGCCGATGGCCAGCGTGCCGGCCGAGAGCCTGTGCAGCCCGCACAGCAGGTCGGCCAGCGCCTGCTGGCCGTTGCCGGACACGCCGGCGATGGCCACCAGCTCGCCGGCATGCACCGTGAGGTCGATGCCGTCCAGCAGCCGGCGGCCATGCGGGCCTTCCACGCAGGCACCCTGCAGCACGCACACCGGCGCACCGCGCTGCCGCGGCTGGCGCGTGGCCGGTGCGACGCGGCGGCCCACCATCAGCTCGGCCAGGGCCGCCTTGGTCAGCGGCGGCTCGCCGCTGCCGGCCACCGGCCGGGTGGGCAGCATGGCCACCAGGCGGCCGGCGCGCAGCACCGCCACGCGGTCGGACACCCGCAGCACCTCGTCCAGCTTGTGGCTGATGAAGATCACCGAGAGGCCCTCGGCCACCAGCTGCTGCAGCGTGGCGAAGAGGGATTCGCTTTCCTGCGGCGTGAGCACCGCGGTGGGCTCGTCCAGGATCAGCACCCGTGCGCCGCGTCGGCGGCCGAAGGGCACCAGGGCCTTCAGGATCTCCACCCGCTGGCGTTCGCCCACCGAGAGCTGGCCGACGCGGGCCTCGGGGTCCACGCCCAGGCCGAAGCGCCGCGCGGTATCCACCAGCGCCTTCCGCGCGGCGGCGCGGCGCGAGAAAGGCCACCACAGCGGCTCGGTGCCCAGCATCACGTTGTCCAGCACGCTCAGGTTGTCGGCCAGCGTGAAGTGCTGGTGCACCATGCCGATGCCGGCGGCCAGCGCGGCGCGGGTGTCGCCCGGCGGCAGCGGCCGGCCGAAGGCTTCCACCGTGCCGGTGTCGGCGGTGTAGTGGCCGAACAGGATGGACACCAGCGTGCTCTTGCCGGCGCCGTTCTCGCCCAGCAGCGCCAGCACCTCGCCACGCTGCAGCGTGAGCGAGATGTCCTCGTTGGCCACCAGCGCGCCGAAGCGCTTGCCGATGCCCCTGAGCTGCAGCACCGGCGCCGCGGCCGGTGCGGCCGGTACTGCCGCCGCCGTCACTTGGTCTTGGGCGCCGCGTCGTTCACCTTGACGCTGAACTTGCCGTCGAGGATGGCCTGCTGCTTGGCCATCACCTTGCTCTTCAACTCGGCCGGCAGCTTGGCGTCGAAGCTGCCCAGCGGCGCCAGCTCGCTGCCCTTGGCCTTCATCAGCGAGTACTTGCCGTAGTCCTCGGCCTTGAACTGCCCGGCCTTCACCGCGGCCAGCGCGGCGTCGATCGTCGGCTCCATGTGCCACAGGGCCGAGGCCACCACCGTCTCGGGGTACTTGTCCTGCGTGTTGATCACGTTGCCGATGGCCAGCACCTTGCGCTCCTTGGCCGCATCGCTCACGCCGAAGCGCTCGGCATAGAGCACGTCCACGCCCTTGTCCACCATCGCGAAGGCGGCTTCCTTGGCCTTGGGCGGATCGAACCAGCTGTTGATGAAGCTCACGGTGAAGGTGGCCTTGGGGTTCACCTCCTTGGCGCCTTCGATGAAGGCGTTCATGAGGCGGTTGACCTCGGGGATGGGGTAGCCGCCCACCAGGCCGATCTTGCCGCTCTTGCTCATGCCGCCGGCGATCATGCCGGTGAGGTAGGCGGGCTCCTGGATGTAGTTGTCGAACACCGAGAAGTTCGGCGCCTGCGGCTTGCCGCTGCTGCCCATCAGGAAGGCGACCTTGGGGTAGTCCTTGGCCACCTTGCGGGCCGCGGCCTCCACCGCGAAGGATTCACCGACGATGAGCACGTTGCCCTGCTCGGCGTACTGGCGCATCACGCGCTCGTAGTCGGCATTGGCCACGTTCTCGCTGAACACGTACTCCACCTCGCCGCGGCCGGCGGCGGCCTTCAACGCCTTGTCGATGCGGCTGACCCACTGCTGCTCCACCGGCACGGTGTAGATGGCGGCGACCTTCATCTTCGACTGTGCGAAGGCAGGCAGGGCCGCCAGGCCCGCGGCGCAGGCGGCGAGCGCGATGAGGGTTCGGCGTAGAGCGGTGGGCATCGAGGACTCCAAGGCAAGACCGGCGAAAAGTAGCCGTGTGAATCTACACAAAGCAATTGCCATTCCGTGGTGCGCACAATGGCTCGCACGGGCGCGACAGAGGCAGGAAGGCAGTGGTCGCCGCAACCTCCCACCGAAAGGGATCACCATGGCCTCCCTCCCCCCTGCCGCCGCGCTCGTGGTCACCAGAAGGCAGCGGCTCGACATCCGGTTCACCGGCTCCGGCAGCGAGTATTTCCGCATCTGGATCGTCAACCTGCTGCTCACCATTTTCACGCTGGGCGTGTACCACCCGTGGGCCAAGGTGAGGCGGCTGCGCTACTTCCACGGCAACACCCTGGTGGGCGGCCATCCGCTGGACTTTCACGGCGAGCCTCGCCAGATGGTGAAGGGCACCGCGGTGGTCGGGGCCTTCGTGCTCGTCTACGCGGTGGCGGGCAGCTTCAGACCCGGGGCGCAGGCCGTGCTGGTGCTGGCGGCGCTGGTGGCGACACCTGCCCTGCTCTGGGCCGCCCTGCGCTTTCGGCTGTCGCACACCAGCTGGCGCGGCCTGCGCTTCGGCTTCACCGGCACGCTGGCCGGCGCGTACCGCAGCCAGTGGCCGGTGCTGCCCCCGCTGGCGCTGCTGTTGGCGGTGGCGCTGGGCACGGCCGCCACGGCGTCGGCACCGTCCTCCGGCGCACGCGGGGCCGCTGCGCTGGCCGGGGTGATGCTGCTGGGCCTGGCCATGGTGCCGCTGTGGGCGCACCAGCAGGCCCGCTACCGGCTGGACCATGCCGCCTTCGCCGAGCTGCATGCGCCCCTGCAGGCCGGCGCCGGCCGCTTCTACGGCGTCTTCGTGCGCACCGCCGGGGTGGCATTGCTGGTCGCGCTGGCCGTCGGGCTGGCCGCGGCCGGCATCGCATGGCGCACCGCGACGCCGCAGGAGGGTGCCGGCCCGCGCATGCTGCTGCAGTGGTTGATGCAGCCCACCGCATGGTTCACCGGCGCTGCACTGGTCGTCGCCTACCTCGCCCTGCTGTGGTCGGTGAGGGCCTACCACGCCAGCCGCATGCAGAACGCCATCTGGCACGGCGCCGGCAGCGAGTACGTCCGCTTCCACAGCCGGCTGGCGTTCCTGCCGATGTTCGGCGTGTCGCTGAAGAACCTGCTGCTGCTGGTGCTGACGCTGGGCCTGTACTGGCCGTTCGCGCAGGTGGCGATGGCGCGGCTGCGCCTGGAAGCGGTGTGGATCGAGCTGTTCGTCGACATCGACGCGCTGGCCTCCAAGCAACGCGGCGGTGCGTCACGTGCCGTGGGCGACGCCGGCGCCGACGCCATCGGCATGGACATCGGCCTGTGACGGCACCCCTGCGCCCGGACGACATCGGGCCCGGCCGCACCATGGACGTGCGGTACTTCGACGGCCGCAGCGCCCGTGCGCATGCAGCACGCGCCTGCATCCAGGGCCGCGCGCTGCTGGTCCTGCCCGGCGCAGGCGCAGGCGCAGACGCCGGCTTCGAGCCGGTGAAGGTGCCGCTGGCCGACGTGCGCTGGTCAGAGCGCCAGCGCCATGGCCCGCGCCAGGCGGAGCTGCCCGGCGGCGCCAGCCTGCAAGCCGCTGACGCCGCCGCCTGGGACGCCTGGCGCCGCGGCGCCGGCGCCACCGACTCGTTGGTCGTGCGGGCGCAGCAGAGCTGGCGCGGCGTCGTGCTGGCCGGCCTGCTGCTCATCGCGGGCGGCGTCGCGGGCTACCTGTGGGGCCTGCCGCTTGGGGCACAGGCTGCGGTGGCCGTGCTGCCACATGCGGTGGACGAACAGGTGGGCCAGAAGCTGATGGCCACGCTCGACGCCGAACTGTTCGAGCCCTCGCGCCTGCCGGACGGTGCGCGGCGCCGGTGGCTCGACCGCTTCCAGCGCGCGGCGACGTCCGCCCATGCACCGCAGGCGCCACCGCCGCACCGTGTGCTGTTCCGCCACAGCCCGAAGCTGGGCGCCAATGCGCTCGCCCTGCCCGGCGGCACCATCGTCTTCACCGACGCGCTCGTGCAGCGTTTCGAGCGTGACCGGGACCAGGGCGAGCCGGTGCTGGTGGGTGTGTTCGCACACGAGCTGGGCCATGTCGCGCACCGGCACGGCATGCGCTCGCTGGTGCAGGCGTCGGTGCTGGTGGTGGCGGGCTCGCTGCTGATCGGCGACATCAGCAGCGTGGCCGGCGCGCTGTCGGTCGGCCTGGCGCAGCTGGGCTACTCGCGCGACTTCGAGCGCGAGGCCGACGCAGACGCGATCCATGCCATGCAGGCCGACGGCCTCGACCCCGCGCAGATGGCCCGGCTGTTCGAAGCGCTGCGCGAAGATGCGCCCGGGGCGCCCATGACGCTGCTGCGCATCGCCCTCGCCAGCCACCCGGACGACGCCGAGCGCGTGCGGCGCTTCACCGAGGCCGGCCGCCTAAAATAGGCCCTTTTTTGCACAGGGCGCCCCGCCCGCCGGCTGACCATGACGCCCTCCCCCCTCACCGCCCTGTCCCCGCTCGATGGCCGATATGCCGCCAAGGTGTCCGCGCTGCGCCCGCTGCTGTCCGAGTTCGGGCTGATGCACCGGCGGGTGCAGGTGGAGGTGGAGTGGTTCATCGCGCTGTCGGACGCCGGCTTCGACGAGTTCAAGCCGCTGACCGAGGCTTCGCGTGGGCTGCTGCGCGGGCTGGTGGTGCGCTTCTCGGAAGAAGACGCGCAGGCCATCAAGGACATCGAGAAGACCACCAACCACGACGTGAAGGCGGTGGAGTACTGGCTGAAGTCGCGCATCGCGGGCCAGGCCGAGCTGGAGGCGGCGGGCGAGTTCATCCACTTCGCCTGCACCAGCGAGGACATCAACAACACCAGCCATGCGCTGATGCTCAAGGCCGCGCGCGACGAGGTGATGCTGCCCGCGCTGGACCGCATCGTCGACAAGCTGGCCGACATGGCCCGCCAGTTCGCCGAGGTGCCGATGCTCAGCCGCACCCATGGCCAGACGGCCAGCCCCACCACGGTGGGCAAGGAGATCGCCAACGTGGTGGCGCGGCTGCGCACCGCGCGCGCCCGCATCGCGGCGGTGCATCCGCTGGCCAAGATGAACGGCGCGGTGGGCAACTACAACGCGCACCTGTCGGCCTGGCCCGAGCACGACTGGGAATCGCATGCCCGCCAGGTGGTGGAGCAGCAGCTCGGCCTGGCCTTCAACGCGTACACCATCCAGATCGAGCCGCACGACTGGATGGCCGAGCTGTTCGATGCCGTCACCCGCGCCAACACCATCCTGGTGGACTGGTCGCGCGACGTGTGGGGCTACATCTCGCTGGGCTACTTCAAGCAGAAGACCAAGGCGGGCGAGATCGGCAGCTCCACGATGCCGCACAAGGTCAACCCGATCGACTTCGAGAACGCGGAAGGCAACTTCGGGCTGGCCAGCGCGCTGCTCACCCACCTGAGCCAGAAGCTGCCGATCAGCCGCTGGCAGCGCGACCTCACCGATTCCACCGTGCTGCGCAACATGGGCGTGGCGCTGGGTTATGCGCTGCTGGGCTACGACAGCCTGCTGCGCGGCCTGGACAAGCTGGAGCTGAACGAAGCCGCCCTGGCCGACGACCTGGACGCCGCCTGGGAAGTGCTGGCCGAGCCCATCCAGACCGTGATGCGACGCTACGCGCTGCCCAACCCGTACGAGCGCCTGAAGGAGCTGACGCGCGGCAAGGGCATCACCCGCGAGGCGATGCAGCAGTTCGTCGCCACGCTGGAAATCCCCGAGGCCGACAAGGCCCGGCTGCTGGCGCTGACCCCGGGGGCCTACACCGGCAAGGCTGCCGAACTGGCGCGGCGAATCTGAACCACGGCGCGCGGGGGGTGGGCAAGCGCCCGCTGCCTAGAATCGCCGCATGAACTTTGTCTCAGCGCTCCGGCAGGCCGCCCGCACCCAGGATTCGATGCTTTGCGTGGGGCTGGACCCCGATCCGGCGCGGTTTCCGGGCGCATGGGCCGGTGACGCCGGCCGCATCTTCGATTTCTGCGCCGCCATCGTCGATGCCACGCACGACCTCGTGTGCGCCTTCAAGCCGCAGATCGCCTACTTCCATGCCCACCGGGCGGAAGACCAGCTGGAGCGGCTGATCGCCCACATCCGCCGCGTGGCACCCGCGGTGCCGGTGATCCTCGACGCCAAGCGCGGCGACATCGGCGCCACCGCCGAGCAGTACGCGCGCGAGGCCTTCGAGCGCTACCAGGCGCATGCGGTCACGCTGTCGCCGTTCATGGGCTTCGATTCCATCGAGCCCTACCTGCGCCATGAGGGCCGCGGCGCCATCCTGCTGTGCCGCACCTCGAATGCCGGCGGCAGCGACCTGCAGGCCCAGCGCCTGGCCAGCGGCGAACCACTGTTCGAGCACATCGCCCGCCTGGCCGCCGGCCCCTGGAATGCCAACGGCCAGATCGGCCTGGTGGTGGGCGCCACCTTCCCCGCCGAGGTGGCCCGTGTGCGCGAACTGGCGCCCACGCTGCCGCTGCTGATCCCCGGCGTGGGGGCGCAGGGCGGCGACGCCGAGGCCACGGTGCGCGCCGGCTGGCGGCCGGAGGGCCCGATCATCGTGTCCTCCTCCCGCGCCGTGCTGTATGCCTCCCGCGGCGACGACTTCGCGGCCGCCGCGCGCGCCGCGGCGCTGGCCACGCGGGACACCTTGAACGCGGCACGGCCTGGCACGCCGGCCTGACGCGGGCGGCGGCCCGGTGAAACCGTCACCACTGGCCGACCCGCTGCCGTCGGTGCGCGCGCTCGTGGCGCGCTACTTCTACGGCACGGTGGGCGTGGCATCGCTGGCGGCAGCCGCCCTGCTGCTGCTGGCCCAGCCCGGCCCGCTGACGCAGCGCGGCCTGCTGGGCGGCGGCTTCCTGCTGCTGGCCCTGGCCGGTGCGCTGCTGCAGCGCCATCGCGGCCCGGTGATCGACCTCGCGGTGATGCCGGTGGCCCTGGGCACGATCGCGCTCATCACGCTCACCAGCCTCAGTTTCGAATGGGGCCTGAACAGCGCGGCCATCGGCTTCTACAGCCTGCTCACCTGCACCGCCTGCGCCATCTCCACGGTGCGGCGCGGCACGCTGGTGGCCGCCGGAGGCGCGCTGTCGCTGGCGGTGCTGGCGCTGGCCGAGCACCGGCAGTGGATCCTCGGCGCCACCGCCGTGGCCGACATCCCGCTGCTGCGCCGGCTGCTCAACCAGTGGCTGCTGCTGGCCGCCGGCCTGGCCTGCGGCGCGCTGCTGGCGCGGGTGCTGCGCCACCACGTGGGCGCCAGCGCCGAGCGGGAGCAGCGCTTCGTCGGGCTGCTGGGCATCGCCGCCGATGCCTACTGGGAGCTGGACACGGCCTTCCGCATCGTGCACCTGTCCATCCGCGCCGGCGACCACCGCTTCGAGCCCGAGGTGCCGCCGCCGCAGGTCGCGCCCTGGGAGCTGCCCGGCCGCCTGTTCGACGACGAGGTGCTGGACGCGCTGCGCGCCGACCTGCAGGCGCGGCGCCCGTTCCGCGAGGTGCATGTGCGCGAGCTGCAGCCCGACGGCAGCATCCGCCATGAGGTGCTGAGCGGCGAGCCCCGCTTCGACCGCCGCGGCGTGTTTGTCGGCTACTGGGGCGTGTCGCGCGACGTCACCCTGGACATGCGCGCCCGCGCGGCGCTGGTGGCCACCGAGGTGCGCTACCAGGAGCTGTTCAGCCGCCTGCCCTCGCCGCTGCTGCTGCACCGCCAGGGCCGGGTGCTCGACGCCAACCCCGCGGCGGCCGCGCTGTTCGGCTACCGCGACCTGGCGTCGATGCTGGGGCAGGACGTGTTCGCCGCGCTCAAGCCGGCCTCGGACCAGGCCGCCGCCGGCAGCCCGGACCTGGTGCCGGCCGAATTCAGCCTCACCACGCTGGACGGCCGCCAGCGCACGGTGAGGGTGTCCGGCGTGGCGGTGGAAGCCGATGGCCAGCCGGCCATGCTCACCAGCTTCATGGACGACACCGAGCGCCGCAGCGCCGAGGAAGCGGTGCGCCGCTCCGAGGCGCTGCTGTCGCACCTGGTGGCCACCAGCCCCGACGTCATCACGCTGACCGAGATGGCCAGCCAGCGCTACGTGATGGTGAACGACACCTTCGTGCGGCTGAGCGGCTATGCGATGGACGAGGTCATCGGCCGCAGCGCGGCGGAGCTGGGCATCTGGGCCTCGCCCCAGGACCGCGCCCACATCGTGCAGGCGCTGGAGCATGCGCCGGTGGTGCGCGACCTGCCCACGCACTTCCGCACCAAGGACGGCCAGCGACTGGACATGGTGGTGTCGGCCGCCCGCTTCGAGATGGACGGCCGCCAGTACCTGGTGCTGAATGCGCGCGACGTGACGGTGGCCGAGCGCTCCCGGCTGGAGCGCGAGGCCATCCTGGAGAACGCCTCCATCGGCATCGCGCTCACCCGCGCCCGCATCTTCCAGCTGGCCAACCCGCGCTTCGAGCAGATGTTCGGCTGGCCGCGCGGCACCCTGCCCGGCCATGCCGGCCGCGCGGTGTGGCCCGACGACGAGGCCTATGCCACGATGAGCCGCGCCATCGGCCCCCGGCTGGCGCGCGGCGAGCAGGTGGAGTACGAGGCGCCGATGCGCCGCTACGACGGCAGCACCTTCCTGTGCCGCCTGCTGGCCCGCGCGGTGGACCCCGACCATCCCAGCGGCGGCAGCACCATCTGGATCGCCGACGACGTGACCGAGCGCCGCGGCGTGGAACAGGCGCTGGCCAAGGCCCGCGACGAGGCGGAGGCCGCCAGCCAGGCCAAGAGCGCCTTCCTGGCCAACACCAGCCACGAGATCCGCACGCCGCTCAATGCGCTGGTGGGCCTGGCCCGGCTGGCGCGCCAGCCCGACCTGGACGAAGGCCGCCGCGGCCAGTACCTGGAGCAGATCGTCGACAGCGCCAAGCAGCTGTCGGCCATCATCTCCGACATCCTCGACCTGTCGAAGGTGGAGGCCGGCAAGCTGCGGCTGGAGACGGTGCCCTTCGACCTGCATGCGCTGCTGGCCAACCTGCACCGCGGCAGCATCGGCCCGGCCGAGGCGCGCGGCCTGCACCTGCAGATGCAGGTGGACGAGCAGCTGCCGCGCCGCGTGCTGGGCGACCCGGTGCGGGTGCGGCAGATCGTCGGCAACTTCATGAGCAATGCGCTGAAGTTCACCGCCAGCGGCGGCGTGACCCTGCGCGCGCGGCCGGCGCGCCGGCCGCGCAGCGGCTCGCCCGATCCGCTGGGCAGCGAGACCCGGCTGCGCATCGAGGTCATCGACACCGGCCCCGGCATCGACGCCGCCACGCAGGCCCGGCTGTTCCAGCCCTTCACCCAGGGCGACGAATCCACCACCCGGCGCTACGGCGGCACCGGGCTGGGCCTGTCCATCTGCCGGCAGCTGGCCTCGCTGATGGACGGCGAGGTGGGCGTCAACAGCGAGCCGGGCCGCGGCAGCTGCTTCTGGGTGGAGTTGCCGCTGCCTTCCAGCGAGGACGACGGCACGCCCTCGGCCTTCGGACCGCTGGATGCCAGCAGCCCGCTGGCCGGCCGCCGCGTGCTGATGGTGGAGGACAACCCGGTCAACATGATGATCGGCGTGGCGCTGCTGGAGCGCTGGGGCGTGGAGGTCGAGCAGGCCGTGGACGGTCGTGCGGCGGTGGAAGCCGTGCGCCGCGCGGCCGCCTCGGGCCGCCTGTTCGACGCGGTGCTGATGGATGTGCAGATGCCGGTGATGAGCGGCCATGAGGCCACGCGGCTGCTGCGCCAGCAGTTCGACGCACGGGCGCTGCCCATCCTGGCGCTGACCGCGGCGGCCCTGGTGTCCGAGCGCGAACAGGCGCTGGCCGCCGGCATGAACGACTTCCTCACCAAGCCCATCGATCCCGCGCGGCTGCATGCGGCGCTGGCCGAGGTGATGAACGTGGGCGGCCTGTAGGGCCGGTGCATCCGGCGCCCAAAGTGGTGCAGCCCGCCGGGCATGCGAATTGCGCATGACCCGCGGTCTCGATCACCCCCTTTTGCCGCCTGGAGTCGGTTCGATCATGCAGTTGTTCCCTCACGCCCGCTTGCCCCACGCGCTGCTGTGCGCCTTGTTCGCGGGCCTGGCCGGCAGTGCCGTCCATGCACAGTCCTCGGTGTCCATCTACGGCCTGGTGGACCTGTCCGCAGGCCAGTTCCAGAACGCCGGTGAAGCCAAGCTCAAGCGCGTGGAAAGCGGCCGCATGGCCACCAGCTACATCGGCTTCGCCGGCACGGAGGACCTGGGCGGCGGCCTCAAGGCCACCTTCGCGCTGGAGAGCTTCTTCCTTGCCGACAGCGGCACGTCGGGCCGCTTCGGCCCCGACGTGTTCTGGGCCCGCGCCGCCAACGTGGGCGTGGCCGGTGCCTTCGGCTCCCTGCGTGCGGGCCGTGCCGGCACGCCGCTGTTCGTGTCCACGCTGCTGTTCAATCCGTTCGGCGATTCCTTCGGCTATTCGCCGGCCATCCGCCAGTGGTACAGCAATAACAAGGGCGCGGGCAACCGCATCTTCCAGACGCCGCTGATCGGCGATTCCGGCTGGAGCAATGCGGTGTTCTACGGCACGCCGAAGTTCGGCGGCTTCAGCGCCAACGTGGCCGTGTCGGCCGGCGAAGGCGGTGTCAACCGCGGCCCGAACTACGGCGGCAACCTGCTCTATACCGGCGGGCCCCTCGCGGCCACCGTGGCCTACCAGCATGTGGAGGCCAACGGCCCGGGCGGCAACAGCCTGCTCAACTTCCCCGGCTTCGACAAGCAGACCGCCTGGCAGCTGGGCGCTTCCTACAGCCTGGCGATGGCCAAGCTGTTCCTGCAGTATGGCGAGATCACCACCGACGCCACCACCGAGGTGAAGACCCGCAATGCGCAGGTGGGTGCCTCGGTGCCGGTGGGCGCGGTGGGTGCGGTGCTGGCGTCCTACGGCGAATCGAAGCGCGAAGCCGGCCTGGCCGACTACACGAGCAAGACGCTCACCGTGGCCTACGACCACAGCTTCTCCAAGCGCACCGATGCCTACCTGCTGGTGATGACGGACAAGCTCACCGGCTTCGACACCGGCCACACCTACACGGTGGGCCTGCGCCACAAGTTCTGACGGCGATCGGTCCGTCGGCCTCCCGGCTGCGGTTCCTCCCCGCAGCCGGGTCCGGCCTCCGCCTCAGTCCACCTTGGCGCCGGACACCTTCACCACCTGCGCCCACTTGGCCGTCTCGGCCTCGATGAGCTTGGCGAACTCGGCCGGCGTGTTGCCGCTGGGAATCGCGCCCTGCGACAGCAGCCGCTCCTTCAGCGCCGCGCCGGCCATGGCCTTGGCGGTTTCCTGCTGGATGCGGTTGACCACGTCGGCCGGCGTGCCGGCCGGCGCCAGCAGGCCGAACCAGCTGCTGGCCTCGTAGCCCTTGACCGGGCCCGCCTCGGCGATGGTGGGCACCTCGGGCAGCGCCTGCGAGCGCACCGCGCTGGTCACCGCCAGCGCCTTCAGCTTGCCGGCCTTGATCTGCTGCATCGACGACGGCAGGTTGTCGAACATCAGGTCCATGTTGCCGCCGATCAGGTCGATCAGCGCCGGGCCGGAGCCGCGGTACGGGAAGTGCACCATGTAGCTGCCGGTGTTGGCCTTGAACAGCTCGCCCGCCAGGTGGATGGAGGTGCCGTTGCCCGAACTGGCCATGTTCAGCTTGCCCGGGTTGGCCTTGGCGTACTTGATCAGGTCCGCCACGTTGCGGATGCCGTACTGCTCGGCCTTGGCCGGGTTGATCACCAGCACGTTGGGCACCGCGGCCACCAGCGTCACCGGCGCGAAGTCCTTGATCGGGTCGTACGGCAGCTTGGGGTACAGCGACTGGTTGATGCCGTGGGTGCCCACGGTGCCCATCAGCAGCGTGTGGCCGTCGGGCGCGGACTTGGCCACCTCGGCCGCGCCGATGTTGCCGCCGGCGCCGGGCTTGTTGTCGACCACGAAGGGCTGGCCGAAGACCTTCTGCAGTTCGGGCGCCAGCGCGCGCGCGAGGATGTCGGTGGTGCCGCCGGCCGCGAACGGCACGACGATGCGGACGGGCTTGCTCGGCCAGGCGGCCTGGGCCAGCGAGGCGAATGGCGCGGCGGCCAGCGGTGCGGCGGCCCATGCGGCCAGCCAGGTGCGGCGGGTGATGCTCATGATCCCTTGTCTACCTCAGGTACTGCGAGAAGGACCTGAGTGTGCAGCAGCGCCATGGCGCGCCTGCCGGGGGATATCACGGTGGGCCGGGCACAGGCCGGCCGCGCGACTCAGCGCCGGAACACGAAGGACAGCTGCCCCGGTGCCCGCGCCGACTGCAGCACGCGCGGCTGCATGGGCTGCACCGGTCCGCGCGCCGCGGCCGCCGGGGCGCCGCTGGGCACCACGGGCACGCCGGAAGAGGTGGGGCGGAAGGACGACGGCACGGACATGGCGATGGACTCCTGTGCCCCAGCCAGGGCAGCATCCGTGCCATGCCGCACGGGCGTGCAAAGCATCACGGAACGCCGCCGCAGGTGACGGAATGTGTCAGCAGTGCCTGCCGCCCTGCGACGTTTCCTGTCAGCCGCGGCCCGGCGGGCCACGAAGTGTCAGGCCGGCTGCCAGCCGCGCGGCACCGCCGCCAGCAGGCGCTGGGTGTAGGCCTGCTGCGGTGCGGCCAGGATCTGGGCGGCGCTGGCCTGCTCCACCACCAGGCCGTCCTTCATCACCAGCACCTCGTCGCTGATGAAGCGCACCACCGCCAGGTCGTGGCTGATGAACACATAGGCCAGGCCGAATTCGTCCTGCAGGTCCTTCAGCAGGTTGAGCACCTGGGCCTGCACGCTGACGTCCAGCGCGCTCACCGCCTCGTCCAGCACCAGCACCTCGGGCTGCAGCGTCAGGCAGCGCGCGATGGCGATGCGCTGGCGCTGGCCGCCGCTGAATTCGTGCGGGTACTTGCCAAAGGCGCTGCCGTCCAGGCCCACCTTGCCCAGCAGGGCGCGGGCGCGCTGCTCGCGCTCGGCCAGGTCGGCGCCGATGCCGTGGATGGTCATGGGCTCCACCAGCGTCTGGCCGATGGTGAAGCGCGGGTTCAGCGAGGCATACGGGTTCTGGAACACGATCTGGATGCGCCGGCGCATGGCCTGGCGCTCGCGGTCGGTCAGCGTGAGCAGGTTCCTGCCGTCGAAGATCACCTCGCCGGCGGTGGGCTCGTGCAGCCGCAGCAGGGTCAGGCCCATCGTCGTCTTGCCGGAGCCGGACTCGCCCACCACGCCCAGCGTGTGGCCGCGGCGCAGCTGGAAGTTCACGCCCTGCACCGCCTTGAACTCGCGCTTGCGGAACAGGCCCTGCGGCAGGAAGAAGCTCTTGGCCAGCGAGCGCACTTCCAGCACCACCGGCGCGGCGGCGTCCTTGGGCCGTGCGGGGGCCCGGGCCTGCGTGGCCTGGCCGGCGATGTGGTCGTCGATCACCGTCAACCGCGCGGGATTGCCGGTCAGGCTGGGGCGGCAGGCCAGCAGGGCTTGCGTGTAGGCGTCCTGCGGGGCGCTGAAGATGCGGGCCACCGGGCCCTGCTCGCGCACCGTGCCATGGCGCATCACCACCACCTGGTCGGCGATCTCGCCCACCACGCCCAGGTCGTGGCTGATGAACAGCAGGCTCATGCGGTGCTTGTCCTTCAGCCGGGCCAGCAGCTCCAGGATCTGCCGCTGGATGGTGACGTCGAGCGCGGTGGTGGGCTCGTCGGCGATGAGCAGCCGCGGCTCGCAGGCCAGGGCCATCGCGATCATCACCCGCTGTTGCTGGCCGCCCGACAGCTCGTGTGGATAGGCGCCCAGCCGGCGCTTCGGCTCGGGCATGCCCACCTCGGCCAGCAAGGCCTCGGCCCGCGCCGTCGCGGCACGGCGGCCCAGCTTCAGGTGCTGCTGCAGCGGCTCGCAGAGCTGGTCGCCGACGGTGAACACCGGGTTCAGCGAGCTCATCGGGTCCTGGAACACGCAGGCGATCTCGCGCCCGCGCAGCGCCAGCAGCTCGGTCCGCGTGGCCTGCAGCAGGTCGCGCCCATCGAACAGGATGCGGCCCTGGCGCTCGGCGTTGTCGGGCAGCAGGTTGAGGATGGACATGGCCGTCACGCTCTTGCCCGAGCCCGATTCGCCCACCAGCGCCACGGTGGTGTTCTCGGGCACGTCGAAGCTGATGCCGGCGCCTTCGCGGCCCACCGCCTGCGCATGCTGCTGCACGCCGCCGGCCTTGCCCATGCGGAAGGCCACCTTCAGGTCCTGGATGCTCAGCAGGGTCATCGCTTACTCCAGCCCGCGCAGCTTGGGGTCGAGCGCATCGCGCAGCGCATCGGCCATCAACGAGAACGCGGTGACGAACACCGCCATGAACACCGTGGCCGCGGCCAGCTGCCACCAGTGGCCGAGGATGAGCTCGCTCTGCGCCTCGGCCAGCATGGTGCCCCAGCTCACCTGGTCCACCGGCACGCCCAGGCCCAGGTAGCTGAGGATCACCTCGGCCTTGATGAAACCCACCACCAGCAGCGACATGCGCACCAGGATGACGTGGCTCACGTTGGGCAGGATGTGGCGGAACATGCGCGAGGTGGTGGAGGCGCCGATGGCCTCGGCCGCACGCACGTATTCGCGGCTGCCGTGCTTGATGAACTCGGCCCGCACCTGGCGGTAGATGCCCGTCCAGCCGGTCAACCCCAGGATCAGCACCACGGTGCCGATGCCGCGGCCGAACACCGCCGCGAAGGCGAAGATCAGCAGGATGTCGGGGATGGACGTGAAGACGTTGTAGACCCACTCGATGAAGTCGCCCAACTTGCGGCCGAAGAAGCCGGCCAGCGCGCCCAGCAGCGTGCCCACCAGGGCCGCCACCACCGCCGCCAGCACGCCGACGAACACCGAGATCTCGGTGCCCTTGACCACCTTGGCCAGCACGTCGCGGCCCAGCCGGTCGCCGCCCAGCGGCAGCGTCTCGGCCTTGGGCGTCTCCTCCGTCTTGAACTGGCGGGCGCGCTCTTCCCACTCCTGGTAGCGGGGCGCCAGCGGGTCGATGGCCGAGAGGTCGACGTTGGGGCCCTTGGGCACTTCCAGCGCGGCCTGCTGCTCGGCCGGTGCCGGGCCCAGCAGCGTGGGTGGCGCATTGGGCACGCCCACCTCGCGCTGCCAGTCGGCGGCCACCAGGCCCAGCGCCGCCAGCGCGATGACGAGCAGGAAGGCGATCACCACCACGGCCGAGGCCATGCCGATGCGGTCGCGCCTGAAGCGCCGCCAGGCGGCATGCCATACGCCTTCGGAGCGCTCGGGCGCCACGGCTGCGGCGCTGGTGTGCAGCACCGCGCTCACTTGAGCACCACCCGCGGATCGACCAGCTTGTACAGCAGGTCCACCACCAGGTTGATGACCATGGTGAGTGCGGCCAGGTACACCGTCACCGCCTGGATCACCGGGTAGTCGCTGCGGTTGACCGCCAGCAGCACCTCGCGGCCCAGGCCGGGGATGGAGAAGAACACCTCGATCAGGAAGGAGCCGACGAAGATGCCCGGCAGCTGCAGCCCGATGTTGGTGAGGATGGGAATCATCGCGTTGCGCAGCACATGCTTGAACAGCACCGTGCGCTCGGGCAGGCCCTTGGCGCGCGCGGTGCGCACGTAGTCGTGGCCCAGCTCGTCGAGGAAGAAGCTGCGGTACAGCCGCGTCTGCGGCGACAGGCCCACCGCCACCGCCAGCAGCACCGGCAGCGGCGCGTAGGTGAGCAGGTTGGTCAGCGTGCTGTCGCTCCAGCCCTGCACCGGGAACCAGCCCAGCTGGAAGCCGAACACGTACTGGCCGACGATGATGTAGACCAGGAACGAGATGGACAGCGCCACCGTGGTGGCCACCATGATCACGCGGTCGGTCAGCGAGCCGCGGCGGTAGGCCACCCACATCGCGATGGGCAGCGCCAGCAGCACGTCCAGCACCAGGATGGGCACCATCACCGTGAGCGTGGCGGGCAGCCGGGTGGCGAACAGGTTGGCCACGGATTCATTCGTCGCCCAGCTCTTGCCCCAGTCGAAGGTGGCGATGCTCTTGAGGAAGATGCCCAGCTGCACCCACCACGGCTCGTTCAGGCCGAGCTGGTCGCGGATGGCCTGCACCTGCTCGGGCGTCGCATTCAGCCCGCCGAGGATCTCCGCCGGATCACCCCCGAAGAACTTGAAGAGCAGGAACACCAGCAACACGACGCCCGCCAGGGTGGGGACCATCTGCCACAGGCGGCGAACGAGGTAGGCCGTCATCGATCACAACTCCATGCACGTCGGACGCCGGCAGTGTAGGGCCACGAAAAAAGGGCCCGGGCGATGCGATCGCCAGGGCCCGAAGGAGGTCGGAAAACCTCTTGTTCAACCGGGGAGAGGGAATGCAAGCGGCGCGCCAGGGCAGGCCCCGGCGCGCCGCGGCAGGCTTAGAACGAGTGGCGCACGCCGATGTCGAAGCCTTGCGACTTCTCGCCGCGCATGCTGGCGGCGGTGGCACCGTTGGCAGCCACCACGTAGCTGGCGGTGCCGTCGTTCTTGATGTACGCGTAGGTGCCGTACACCGCGGTGCGCTTGGACAGGTTGTGCACGTAGCCGATGGCGAACTGGTCGGCATCGCGGTCGTCGATGGCGCCGCCGCGGCCGTCGATCTTCGAGTACGAAGCCTTGAACGAGCCCGCGCCCACCGGCACGGCGGCGCCCACCGTCAGGTGGCGGTCCTTCTGGTTGGTGAACTTGGTTTCCTGGAAGTTGGCGGAAACCTTCACCACGTTGAAGTCGTACGAGCCGCCGATGACGTAGCGCTTGTAGTCCTCGTCGTCGGTCACCTCGGCCTGGCCGTAGGCGCCGCTGATGTCGATGGCACCCGAGCGCCAGCCCAGGCGGCCGCCGACGTACTTGCCGCCGGCCACGCCTTCACCGGCCGCCACGGCCAGCGAGCCATACACGCCGTTCAGGTTGCCCGGCAGGAAGTACTGCACCGCGTTGTCCGCACGGCTGTTGGCCGCCACGGTGGCGCTGTTGGGCAGCGCATAGGTCGTGTTGATGTCGCCGATGCCGGTGGCACCGAAGACGTCGTATTCCTCGAACGCCAGCTGCGTCGGCAGCTTGTCGCGGCCCAGGCGCACTTCACCGAAGTTGCCGATCAGGCTGACGGTGGAGCGGCGGCCCCAGAAGCGGGTGCTGTCGGCCGTGCCCGAGTCGGGGTTGACGGCGGCTTCCAGCCAGAAGCCGGCCTTCAGGCCACCGCCCAGGTCTTCCACGCCACGCACGCCCAGGCGGCTGGTGGCATTTCCGTTGCTGGCCAGGTCGGTGCGGTCGATGTCGCCGTTCTTGATGTGGCGGACGGCCAGGTCGACCACGCCGAACAGCTGGACGGACGATTGGGCGGAAGCAGCGCCGGCGAAAGCGCCGAGTGCGGCCAGAGCGAACAGGGTCTTCTTCATTGCGATTCCTTCTTGATGTTCCAGGGTGGAAACCTCAGGACGCAACGATAGGCAGGATGGCCCCGGCGAACGACCCGGTGTGCACTCAACAGACCATTTGCCGCATCGCAACAATCCGCATGCTAGGAACGGTTGATGGCATCAACCATATGACGAAACCGTCATCCGGATGTCATCGTGCCGACATGCGGGTGTGGACGGCACGCCGCTCGCTAGACTTGGGCGCCGTGAAGTTCCTCCGCCGCACCTTCGTCGTCCTGTTGCACGCCGCCGTGCTGGCCGCGGCCGTGCGGGCGCAGCCTGCGCCCGCCGAAGGCCAGCCGCCGGCCAAGGTGCTGCGCTATACCTTCCGCATCGCCGAGACGGGTTTCGATCCGGCGCAGGTGATCGACCTGTACTCGCGCATCGTCATCGCGTCCATCTTCGACGCGCCGCTGGAGTTCGAATTCCTGGCCCAGCCGGCGCGCATGCGGCCCAACACCGCCGCCGCCATGCCGGAGGTCAGCGCGGACCACACCACATTCACCATCCGGCTGAAGCCTGGCATTTACTTTGCGGACGACCCGGCCTTCAAGGGCGTGCGCCGCGAGCTGGTGGCGCAGGACTATGTGTATGCGCTGAAGCGCCACTACGACCCGCGTTGGAAAAGCCCGCAGCTCTACCTGCTGGAAAACGCGAAGATCCTCGGCCTGTCGGAGCTGCGCAAGCAGGCCATTGACCGCAAGCAACCCTTCGACTACGACCGTGAGGTGGCCGGCCTGCGCGCGCTGGACCGCTACACCTTCCAGGTGAAGCTGGCCACGCCCTCGCCGCGCTTCCTGTACGAGCTGGCCGACGCATCGCTCAGCGGCGCGGTGGCGCGCGAGGTGGTGGAGGCCTACGGCGACCAGATCATGGCGCACCCGGTGGGCACCGGGCCCTACCGCCTGACCCGTTGGCAGCGCAGTGCCCGCATGGTGCTGGAGCGCAACACCGGCTACCGCGAGCGGTTTTACGACGAGCACCCGCCGCCCGGCGATGAACGCCTGGTGGCCATCGCGCGCCAGTTCAAGGGCCGCCGGCTGCCAATGATCGACCGCGTGGAAATCTCGGTGGTGGAGGAGAACCAGCCGCGCTGGCTGAGCTTTCTCAACGGCAGCCTCGACCTGCTGGAAGAGCTGCCGCCTGAATTCGCGCCGCTGGCCATGCCCAACAACCTGCTGGCGCCCTACCTGGCCGAGCGCGGCGTGACGATGGTGCGCTACCCGCGGGCCGACGCCTCGCTGTCGTACTTCAACATGGAGCATCCGGTGGTGGGCGGTTACCTGCCTAGACAAGTGGCGCTGCGCCGCGCCATCGCGCTGGCGGTGGACGTGCCCAACGAGATCCGCAGCGTGCGCGGCGGCCAGGCGGTGCCGGCGCAGTCGGCCATCGCGCCGCTGACCTGGGGCTACGACCCGGCCTACAAGAGCGAGATGGGTGACCACGACACCGCACGCGCCAAGGCGCTGCTGGACGTGTTCGGCTACCGCGACGTGGATGGCGACGGGTGGCGCGAGCTGCCCGACGGCCAGCCCATGGTGATCGACTACGCCACCCAGCCCGACCAGCAGAGCCGCAAGCTCATCGAGCTGTGGGAGAAGAACATGCGTGCCATCGGCATCCGCATGAACTTCCGCACCGCCAAGTGGCCCGAGAACCTGAAGGCTGCCCGCGCCGGCCAGCTGATGATGTGGGGCGTGGGCTGGAGCGCCACCCGCCCCGACGCCGACACTTTCCTGGCACTGGGCTACGCGGGCAACAAGGGCTCGGCCAACCTGGCCCGCTTCGACCTGCCGGCCTTCAACCTGCTGTACGAGCACCAGCGCATGCTGCCCGATGGCCCCGAGCGCGCCGCGGCCATGGGCCGGGCCCGTGACCTGATGGTGGCCTACATGCCGTACAAGATCCACCTCCACCGCATCTTCACCGACCTGGCACAACCATGGCTGATCGGCTACCACCGCAACATCTTCGTGCGCGAGTTCTGGCAGTACGTGGACATCGATCCTGCGCTGCAGGCCGAGGCCACGCGCTGATGCGCGGGCTGCGCGCCGGGCTGACGGCCGCGCTGGCGCTGGTGGTGGCCACCGCCACTGCCGTGCAGGCGCAGCCTGCAGCCCCGGCCGCGCCCAAGGTCCTGCGCTACGCCTTTCCGGTGGCGGAAACCGGCTTCGACCCGGCGCAGATCAGCGACATCTACTCGCGCAGCATCACGCCCCACATCTTCGAAGGCCTGTACCAGTACGACCCGCTGGCCCGCCCGGCCAAGGCCCGGCCGCTCACCGCCGCCGGCATGCCCGAGCACAGCGCCGACTACCGCACCTGGACGGTGAAGCTGAAGCCCGGCATCTACTTCTCGGACGATCCGGCCTTCGGCGGCAAGCCGCGCGAGCTGGTGGCGGCCGACTATGTCTACAGCTTCAAGCGCTTTGCCGACCCTGCGGTGAAGAGCCCCGCCTGGAGCTGGATGGCGCAGTTCGGCTTCGTCGGGCTGGACGGCCTGCGCGAGGCCGCGCTCAAAGGCAAGCAGCCCTTTGACTACGACCGGCCCATCGAGGGCCTGAAGGCGCTGGACCGCTACACGGTGCAGTTCAAGCTGGAGAAGCCATCGCCGCGCTTCGTCACCAGCGCGCTCACGCTCAGCGACCTGGTGGGCGCAGTGGCCCGCGAGGTGGTGGAGAAGTACGGCGCCGACATCAACGCCCACCCGGTGGGCACCGGCCCCTTCGTGCTGAGGCAATGGCGGCGCAGCTCGCTCATCGTGCTGGAGCGCAACCCGCAGTACCGCGACGTGCGCTACGACGCCGAGCCCGCGGCTGACGATGCCGCGGGCCAGGCGCTGCTGGCGCGGCTGAAGGGCCGCAAGCTGCCGATGCTGGACCGGGTGGAGGTGTCCATCGTCGAGGAGAACCAGCCGCGCTGGCTGAGCTTCCTGCAGCAGCGCGCCGACCTGATCGAGCTGCTGCCGGCCGAGTTCGTCAACCAGGCGATGCCGGGCGGCAAGCTCGCACCCTACCTGGCCGAGCAGGGGCTGCAGGCCTTCCGCAGCCGGCGCTCCGACATCAGCCTGACCATGTTCAACATGGAAGACCCCATCGTCGGCGGCTACACGCCCGACAAGGTGGCGCTGCGCCGCGCCATCTCGCTGGCGGTGGACGTCGATGCCGAGATCCGCCTGGTGCTGGGCGGCCAGGGCGTGCCCGCGCAAAGCCCGGTGATGCCCAACACGCTGGCCTACGACCCGGCCTTCAAGAGCGAGAACAGCGACCACGACCCGGCCCGGGCCAAGGCCCTGCTCGACCTCTACGGTTACGTCGACCGCAATGGCGACGGCTGGCGCGACATGCCCGATGGCAGCCCGCTGCTGCTGCGCAAGGCCACCCAGCCCGACCAGCGCAGCCGCCAGCAGGACGACCTGTGGAAGCGCAACATGACTGCCGTCGGCCTGCGCATCGAGTTCCAGCCCGCCAAGTGGCCGGAAAACCTGAAGGCCAGCCGCGCCGGCAAGCTGATGATGTGGGGCGTGGGCAGCATGGCCGCCGGGCCCGACAGCCTGGGCACCTTCCAGCGTTATCACGGCGCGCAGATCGGCGGGCAGAACATGTCACGCTTCAAGCTGCCGGCGCTGGACGCGCTTTACGAGCAGCTCGACGTGATGCCCGACGGCCCCGAGCGCGACGCGCTCTTCGTGCAGGCGCGCAAGCTGGCGGTGGCCTACATGCCCTACAAGTCGCACAGCCACCGCATCGTCACCGACATGGCGCAGCCCTGGCTGATCGGCTACCGCCGGCCGCTGTTCTGGCAGGACTTCTGGCAGTACCTGGACATCGACACCGAAGTGCAACGCCAGCGGGCGCAGCCTTGAAGCGCTGGCTGGCGGCGCTGTGCGGCGCGGCACTGCTGATCGCACCGGGCGTGCAGGCGCAGGCCCAGTCCCCGGCGCCCAAGGTGCTGCGCGTGGCCTTCAACTCGGCCGAGACGGGGTTCGATCCGGCCAAGATCAGCGACACCTACTCGCGCACGCTCACCGCGCACATCTTCGAAGCGCCGCTGGAATACGACCCGCTGGCGCGTCCCGCCCGCCTGCGCCCGCGCACGGCCGCCGCGATGCCCGAGCACAGCGCCGACTACCGCACCTGGACGGTGAAGCTGCAACGGGGCATCCGCTTCGCCGACCACCCGGCCTTCGGCGGCCGGCCGCGCGAGCTGGTGGCGCAGGACTACGTCTACAGCTTCAAGCGGTTCGCCGATCCGGCCAATGCCAGCCCGATCTGGTCGTACCTGGAGTCCTATGGCCTGCTGGGCCTGGCCGAGCTGCGCGAGCAGGCCACCGCGCGCCGCCAGCCCTTCGACTACGACCGCGAGATCGACGGCCTTCGCGCGCTGGACCGCTACACCCTGCAGTTCCGCCTGCGCGAGCCGCGCCCGCGCTTCGACTACGTGCTGGCGGGCAGCGACCTCTTCGGCGCGGTGGCACGCGAGGTGGTGGAGCACCACGGCGGCGCGGTGATGGAGCATCCCGTAGGCACCGGGCCCTTCCTGCTGAAGCAGTGGCGGCGCAGCTCGCTGGTGGTGCTGGCGCGCAACCCCGGCTTTCGCACGGTGACCTATGACGCCCAGCCCGCGCCCGAAGATGCCGAAGGCCAGGCCGTGCTGGCGCGGCTGAAGGGCCGGCCGCTGCCGATGGTCGACGAGGTGCAGGTCAGCATGATCGACGAGGAGCAGCCGCGCTGGCTGAGCTTCCTCAACGGCCAGCTGGATGCGCTGGCCGGCGTCTACGGCTCGTTGCCTGGCAGCTTCGCACCCACCGCCATGCCCAACGGCACGCTGGCGCCGAACCTGGCGCAGCGCGGCATCCGCGCTCACCGGCAGCTCAACCCCGACGTGATCCTCACCATGTTCAACATGGCCCATCCGCTGGTCGGCGGCAATGCCCCGCCGCAGGTGGCGCTGCGCCGCGCCATCGGCCTGGCGATGGACACCGGTCGCGAGGCGCGCCTGATCCGCCGCGGGCTGGCGGTGCCGGCGCAATCGGTGCTGCTGCCGCACACCACCGGCTACAGCCCCACGTTCAAGAGCGAGAACGGCGACCACGACCCGGCACGCGCCCGCGCGCTGCTGGACGTCTACGGCTACCTGGACCGCGATGGCGACGGCTTCCGCGAGCAGCCCGACGGCAGCCCGCTGCTGCTGGAGATGTCCACCCAGCCCGACCAGATCTACCGCCAGTTCGACGAGCAGTTCCAGCGCGACCTGAATGCGGTGGGCCTGCGGGTGCGCTTTCTCACCGGGCAGTGGCCTGAGCAGCTCAAGCTGGCGCGCGCCGGCAAGCTGATGCTGTGGATGCTGGGCAATACCGCCAGCACACCCGACGGGCAGGACGTGCTGCAGCGCCTGAACGGCCCGCAGGCCGGCGGCCAGAACCTGGCGCGCTTCAGCCTGCCCGCCTTCGACGCGCTGTACGACCGGCTCTCGGCCCTGCCCGACGGGCCCGAGCGCGAGGCGCTGTTTCGCCAGGCGCAGGCGCTGTCGGTGGCCTACATGCCCTACAAGGCCTCGGTGCACCGCATCAGCGTCGACCTGCTGCACCCGTGGGTCGTCGGCTACCGGCGCCCGCTGTTCTGGAACGATTGGTGGCACCGGGTGGACCTGGATGCCGAAGCCCGCCGCGCCGCCGGAATAAACCCGGCCCGCCAGCCGTAGATCCAGCGTGCTTGCCCCCGCCGCCTTCCGCCAGCAACTGCTGGGCGCCATTCCGCGCCTGCGGCGCTATGCCCGCTCGCTGGTGTATGAGGTGCACCTGGCCGACGACCTGGTGCAGACGGCGCTGGAGCGCGCGCTGGCCCACTGGCACCAGTTTGACCAGCGACGCGACCTGTCGCTGTGGGCGCTCGGCATCCTGCACAACGCCCACCTGGACCACCGCCGCCGCGACGCCCGCACCACCCCCATGGATCCCGCCGACCTGGCCGCCGAGATGGATGCGCAAAGCCTGGCCCACCCCGGCCCGCACGACCCCGGCCTGCGCATCGACCTGCAGGCCGCCCTGCGCCGGCTGCCGCCCGACCACCGCGAGATCCTGCTGCTGGTGGGCGTGGAGCAGCTGAGTTATGCCGAGGCGGCGGCGCTGCTGAGCATTCCCGTCGGCACCGTGATGTCGCGCCTGTCGCGGGCCCGGGTGGCCTTGCGCGCCGCGCTGGACGGCGGCAGCCAGCCGCTGCCGGGCACGGCGCCCGCCCTGCGCCGCGTGAGCTGAATCCTGCGATGAACACCCCCTTGCTGCCCCCTGACGACACCACGCTCGGCGCCTGGCTGGACGGTGAACTGCCGCCGGCGGAGCACCAGCAGGTCAGCGCCTGGCTGGAAGCCCATCCGGCCGACGCCCAGCGGGTGCAGGGCTGGGCTGCCGACCGCGACGCGCTGCAGCGGCTGTTCGGCCCGGTGGCGGACGAACCGGTGCCGCCCGCGCTGCAGCGCAGCCTCTGGCGCGGCGGCGACTGGCCGGCGTGGGCCCGGGCCGCGATGGTGGCCGGCCTGCTGGCCACCGGCGCGCTGGCCGGCGGCGGCGCGGTGTGGTGGGCGCAGCACAGCCCGGGGGGCGTGCAGCTGGCCAGCCAACCGGGGCCGGACCCGGCCTGGGTCCAGCGCGCCGCGCTGGCCCACAGCGTCTACGTGCCCGAGAAGCGTCATCCGGTGGAGGTGCGTGCGCAGGAAGAACACCTGGCCCGGTGGCTGACCCGCCGCACCAGCCTGCCGGTCAAGCTGTTCGACCTGCGCGAGCAGGGCTTCGAACTGGTGGGTGGCCGCCTGCTGCCCGACAGCGCCGGCCCCAGCGCGCAGCTGATGTACCAGGACGCGGGCGGCGAGCGCGTCACCGTGTACCTGCGCAAGCCCGATGCGGACACACCCGCCGCCTTCCGCTATGAGCAGCAGGGTGAGCTGGGCCTGTTCTACTGGGTGGAAGGGGGCGCCGGCTACGCTTTGGCCGGCAGCCTGCCGCGGGAACGCCTGCTGGCCCTGGCCGAGGCGATCTACCGCCAGCAGCCGGCCCCAGGCGCCGCACCGCCAGCCGGCAGCCCGTCGCGCTGAGCCGCCCGGGCCTGGCAGGGCCGCTGCCTAGAATCCCCCGCATGCCCGATCACGCCCCTGCCGCCCGTGCGCCCCGCTCCGTTCCGCGCACGGCCGCCCAGCGGCTGGCCGCGTGGCACCGCCTGCTGGCGGTGATGGTGCTGGGCTTCGCCTCCGGCCTGCCGCTGGCGCTCACCGGCCAGGCCATGCAGGCGTGGCTCAGCCTGGAAGGCCTGGACGTCGCCACCATCGGCTTCCTCAGCCTGGTGGGCCTGCCCTACACCTTCAAGTTCCTGTGGGCGCCGCTGATGGACCGCTTCGAGCTGCCCTGGCTGGGCCGCCGCCGCGGCTGGCTGGTGCTGACGCAGCTGGCACTGGCGGCGGTGTTGTATGCGTTGGCCGACACATCCCCGTCGGCCGCGCTGCGCACCTTCGCGCTGCTGGCGGTGCTCACGGCCTTCGTGTCCGCCTCGCAGGACGTGGTGATCGACGCCTACCGCACCGACCTGCTGCCGCCGGCCGAACGCGGGCTGGGCTCGTCGCTCAACGTGCTGGGCTACCGGCTGGCGATGATCGTGTCCGGCGGCGTCGCGCTGATCTGGACCGACCCCGGCAACGCCGGCACCGCCTTCGGCTGGACCTGGCCGCAGGTTTACCGCCTGATGGCGCTGCTGATGCTGGTCGCGGCGGTCTGCTCGGCGCTGCTGCTGCCGCGGCTGGTGCATGCGCCGGTGCCGCGCACGGTGGCGCGCAACGACCTGATCGGTTTTGCCGCCGTGGTGCTGGCCGTGGCGGTGGGCGTGCTGCTGACCGACCGCCTGGCCAACCCGTTCGCGCGCTGGCTGGTGGGTGCGGTGTTCGGCCCGGGCACGGGCCCCGGTGCCACGCTGCAGGGCAAGTGGGCCGAGCTGCTGGGCCTGCTGATGGGCATCGGCATCACGCTGCCGCTGGCCGCCTGGGCGGCCCGGCGCGCCCGCTTCGAGACGCTGCTGTCGGGCCTGCAGAGCTACTTCTCTCAGGCCGGCGCCGGCGCCTTCCTCGCCTTCATCGTGCTGTACAAGCTGGGCGACGCCTTCGCGGGCTCCCTGATGACGCCCTTCCTCCTCAAGGCCATGGCCTACAGCCCGGCCGAGGTGGGCGTGGTCAACAAGGTCATCGGCCTGTGGCTGACCATCGGCGGCGCGCTGCTGGGCGGCGCGCTGATGCTCAAGCTGGGGCTGTGGCGCTCGCTGCTGCTGTTCGGGGTGCTGCAGATGGCCAGCAACCTGGGCTTCTGGTGGCTGGCGCTCAACGGCCCGGGCGTGCTGCCGGGGCTGACGCTGCCGGCCTTCGACTGGGGCTTCGTGCAGCTGGCGCAGGCCACGCGGGTGGACGGCGGGCTGTTGATGGTCATCGCCTTCGAGAACCTCTCGGGCGGCATGGGCACGGCGGCCTTCGTGGCCTTCCTGATGAGCCTGTGCAACCAGCGCTTCACCGCCACGCAGTTTGCGCTGCTGTCGGCCTTCGCGTCGGTGGGCCGGGTGTGGGTGGGGCCGCTGGCCGGCGTGCTGGCCGAATCCATCGGCTGGCCCACTTTCTTCCTGGTGTCCACGCTGGCGGCGCTGCCCGCGTTGTGGATGCTCTGGTGGTTGCGCAGCAGCATCCGCGCCCTGGAGGTGACGCCCGCCTCGGGGGCCGTCGACGATTGAGGCAAGGCATTTGCCAAGCCGCCCTGGAACCTGCAACCGCCGCCCCGACCTGGATCGACATGAACCCTCTCTTCCGCACCGATGCCGAGATTGCCGTGCCGCATGGCGCGGGTTGCCGCTGCGCCCTGCATGGCCGGCGCCTGTTCACCGGCGCCCTGGTGGCCGGCGCCGCCTTCCCGGCGCTGGCCCAGAAGGACCCCGACGGCGTGCGCGGCGACGTGGGCCGAGAATCGCAGTTTTCCAAGCTGGTGCCGGCCGAAGAAGTGGAAGCCGCCGCCCAGCAGCAGTACGCGCAGATGAAGCGCGAAGCCGCGCAGCAGCGGGCGCTGGCGCCCGACAACAATGATCAGGTGGTGCGCCTGCGCACCATCGCGCAGCGGCTGATCCCGTTCACCGAAGGGTGGAACGCACGTGCCCGCCGCTGGCAGTGGGAGGTGAACCTGATCGGCAGCCAGCAGCTGAACGCCTTCTGCATGCCGGGCGGCAAGATCGCCTTCTATTACGGCATCCTGCAGCAGCTGCAGCTGACCGACGACGAGACCGCCACCATCATGGGCCACGAGATGGCCCATGCACTGCGTGAGCATGCGCGCGAGCGCATGGGCAAGACGGCGGCCACCCGCATCGGCGCCAGCGTGCTGTCGAGCGTGCTGGGGCTGGGCGGCACGGGCGACGCACTGCTGAACATGGGCAGCCAGCTGCTGACGCTGAAGTTCAGCCGCGACGACGAATCGGAAGCCGACATCGTCGGCATGGACCTGGCGGCGCGCGCCGGCTACGACCCGCGCGCCGGCGTCACGCTGTGGCAGAAGATGCTGCAGGCCAGCAAGGGTGCGCCGCCGCAGTTCCTGAGCACCCACCCCGCCGGCCAGACCCGCATCCGCGAGATCGAGGCCAAGCTGCCCAAGGTGGAGCCGCTGTACGCACGGGCCGACAAGCCGCCGCGCAAGTTCGGCCCGCCGCCGCCGGCTGCGGCTAAGAAGTAGCCGGGCGCTTGCACACCCACTCGGAGCCATTCCAATAGCAGTCCAGATGGGGCTGTGGGCTGGTCGGCTCTTCCGAAAATGCCGCGACAGCCGGCGGAAGGGCGCCCGCCGTGCTGGCGATCAACAGGCATGCGCCACAAAGCCACTTTCTGAGTCTGACCACGTTATCCGCCTGATTTGTTGCAAAGCGTTGCATCGTATGCAACTGTGGCTCGGGGGTCCAATCCCAAGTTCCTAAAAGGCGGTCTGCACTGCCAGCACCACGCTGCGCACCGGCTGGTACTTGGCCAGCTTGATTTCCCCGGTGCGCAAGCTGTCGTCCATGTAGCGGAAGGTCTGTCCGAACAGATTCTTGGCCGTCAGCGTCACCGTCACCGGCGCCGACCGGACACGGTGGCCCAGCGTGAAGTCGAAAACGTTGAATCGCTCGCTGCCGGCGGGCTCGGAGGAGCGCGACACCCGGCGCACCTGCTGTCGCACGTGAGTCATTGCCAGCTCGCCAAACCAGCCGTCGTCGAGGAAGTAGCGCACCGCTACGGGCAGTTCGTCGGTACGCACGCGCACTGGAAAGCCCGCGGACGAATGCGGGTGTCGGCGGTAGCCGTCGTGCTGGACCGTGCCACGCACCGCCAGCCGGGTCGTCGGCGTCCACAACACCGACAAGCGGCCCTGCTGTTCGATCCAGGTTTCGCTGGGAAAGCGGCCACTGCCATCGGCCCGCAGGGCGCCGGGGAATTCCTCGCTTCGTTCCACGGCCTCCGCGGACAGCCGGAGCTGAGGCGACAACAGCACATCGGCCCCCAGGCCGGCGACCCTCGACACCACGCCGGCGGAATCGTCGAACAGCTGGGTGAAGCCGGCCACATGGGTTGGCTCCAGGGCCTGCTCCAGCGAAGCCAGCCGCTTGACGGTGCGGAAGGCCGCTGCCCGCAGCGTGGTGCCGACCGCGGGCTGCCACAGCAGGCCGAGCTTGGGCAACCAGACATCGGTGGCGGGTCCGACGAGTTTGGTGCGCACATGGGCCAGGCCCAGGGTGGCGTGCAGCGTGGGCGTCACCGGCTGCTGCCAATAGGCATACACATGGTCCTGCTTGTAAGCGACGTCGCCGACGAGCGTGCTGCACGGCGCCTGCACCGAGCAAGGGCCTGCCGGACCGACGTTCGGATCCACCGTGCTGATGATGGTCTCAGCTTCATACCGCGGCCACGCCGCACCCAGCAGCAGGTGGCCATGCCGGGTGTCCAGTTGGTACTGGCCCTCCAGCGTGCGGGTGCTCAAGTCACTCAACAGCCGCTGTTGCCGCGGCACAAAGCCGAACTGCGTATTGCCGTCACGCTGCAGCGTGCCGTACGACAGCGTGATCACCTCACCCGCCCGCGGCCGCCAGGCCAGGCCCAGCCGCGCATCGCGCTGATGCACGTCGTTGCTGCCGCGCTGCCAGGCGCCGGGGGCGTCGAAGTTGGAGCGCAGCTGGCCATAGGTGCTGTGCCGGTCGCGCCAGTGGCCCTGCAGGTTCAGCGTGGGCAGCACGCGGCCCTGCAGCAGCACCTCGTCCACCTGGTGGTTCAACTCGCTGTTGGGTCGGAAACCGCCGGAGTGATAGCGGAATGCGCCCGCGTCCAGCGCCAGCGATTCGCCGGCATAGGCCGCGCTCAGCTCTGCCGACCACAGCCCCCGGGTGCCGCCGGCCAGGCCGGCCCGGCCACTGACGCCGCGTTCGTCGAAGTAGCGGGAGTCGTCATTGGGCGTGCCCAGCACCGATTCATCCACCGAGCCCATCAGCGCCGACGAACTGCGGCGCGGCAGCAGGTAGGCGGGCTGCACCGGCTGCAGCAGCAGGGCCTGCAGCGTCTGGCTGGCCACGGCGGCTTCATGGCGGTCGCGGCCGCTGTAGGCATCGGCCAGGAAGCGGTGCGCGGCGGCACTGGCCGGCTCCAGCGCCAGCGCGCGGGTGGCCTCGGTGACGGCCAGCGGGCCGAAGCCCAGCTCGTCGTAGATGCGGGCCAGCGTGGTGCCGCGCACCGCCCGGTCGTCATTGAGCAGCAGGCGCGGGCGGAGCACGGCGCGGTTGTCGTTCAGCGCGATGGAGCGCATGACCTCGTCCAGTGCCTGCACCGGCCGGTTGTCCAGCAGCTGCTGCATGGCGCCGTAGAACCAGGGCGTGGGGTCCAGCGGGTCGCGCTCCCTGGCCAGCGACCACTGGGTTTGCGCGGCCCCGGCGCGGCGCTCCTGCGCGTAGGCCTTGCCGAGCGTGCTGCGCAACTGCGCGCTTTCAGGGTCCAGCGCCACGGCCAACTCGAGCGACTGGCGGCCGGCTTCGAGCTGGCCCTCGCGGATCAACGCCAGGCCCTGGCCCATGCGCGGCAGCGGGTCGCCCTGGTCCAGGCGGATGGCGCGCTGGAAGGACTGCCGGGCGGCCGCCGTGTCGAAGGCGGCCAGCAGGGAAAAGCCCAGCACCGAGTGCGCACGCGCCAGCGCCGGGTCGTGCTGCACCGCGCGTTCGGCAGCTTCACGCGCCGAGGCCTGGTCACCGGCCTGCAGGGCCAGCTCGGCCACCCGGGCCCAGGCCAGCGCATGGCCCGGCTCCTGGGCCACGGCCGCGCGTGCGTGCACGGTGGCCGCATCCAGGTCGAAGCGTGACTGCTGCACATAGGACAGCGCCAGCAGCGCGGCGGTGGCGCGCGGGTCGGCGGCCACGGCGGCCTCAGCCAGGGCCAGCGCCCCGGCGGTGTCGTTGCGCACCAGGGCAACGATGGCCTGCAGCGCCAGCGCTTCGGCATGGGCCGGATCGCCGGCCGCAATGGAAGTGAGCTCCGGCAGCGCCTGGTCAGCCCGCCCCACCTGCAGCAGCAACGCGGCGCGCTGCAGTCGGAAGGCGCCGGTGCGCTCCTGCGCCGGCCGGGCGTCGAGCGAGGCGACCGCCTCGGCCACCCGTCCTTCGGCGGCCAGTGCGGCGGCCTGGCGCACGGCCGGCAGATCGGCGCCGACGCGCGGCTGCACCGTGGGGTAGTGCACGGCCCACTGCACGGCGTCCCGCGGGCGCAGCACCAGCGACTTTCGCGGCGCCGCCCCTGCCGGGCCGACGGCCTGCTCACCGGCCGCCAGGTCCACCCGGCCGGCCGCATTGCTGGCCACCACGTGGCCTTCGTACACCAGCACGCTGGCCTGGGCCTCGTCCACGCGCACCAGGAACTCGGTGCCCTCCACGTTCGCATTGACGAAGGGCGTGGTCAGCCGGAAGGGGCGCGGCGTGCGCGTGATTACGTTGACGATGCCGCGCAGCTGTTCCACCAGCGTGCCGCGCGGCGCCTCCGGCGCCAGCAGCGTGACGCTGGTCTGCTGGTCCAGCCGCAGCGTGGTCTCATTGCTCATCAACAGGGCGGCGCGGCTGCGTTCGCCCACGCGCACCAGGTCGCCGGCACACAGCGGCTGGTCCATCTCGGCCCGCTGCCAGGGAGCTTCGGCGCCACGGCGAACTTCCACCAGGCCTTGCACCGAGGCCATGCGCGCCAGCGGCGGCTCGCAGGCGGCGGCAGCCTGCGTTGCGGCCATCAGGCAGCCGGCACCGGCCCAGGCCCATTGCACGATGGCGCGTACCCCCTGGCGCCAGCGGCCGGCCGCGCCGGTCATGAGGTTCTTGATCAAGGGTCCACTCGCAGGTCGGTGACGGTGTCGTGCAACGAGACGTAAATATTCAACCTGCGTAGGCTACATCACGACGAGCCCGATTTGCCTGAGCCATGTCATTTCGCAGCGACCTGAATTGGTAACTTCGGGTCGTGGTGTTGCGGGTCGGACAACAAATGCCGGCATTGCGCGAAGTAATACGCACACGGCCCATCATCGGGCCATTGACGCAGCAACGCTTCGAAGCCCGACATCGCCAAGGATGCATGGCCTTGCCGGTAGGCGGCCAATGCATCGGCAAAGGCCGTCAATCGCCCATCCAGGGCAGCGGAGGCCGGGCCGGCAAGGCCCATCACCTCCACCACGTCCACCGGCTCGCGCTTGCCCGTCAACACGAAGCTGCCCACCGGCCGCAGCACGAAAACGTGCCGCAGGCCGGCCGCCATCTCGGCCGACGCCAGCACACGGGTGCCCAGCAGCTTGTTCAGGCCCTCCAGCCGCGAGGCGGTGTTCACCGCATCCCCCACCGCGCGGAATTCGTAATGCGTGCGTGCGCCGACGGTGCCGATGCGCATGTCGCCGCAATGCAGGCCGATGCGCGTGGGCAGGGCGGCGGGCGAGCCCGGCGGCTCCTGCGCCAGGGCCGCCTGGATGGCGAGTGCCGCGTGGCAGGCCGCACTGCGGGCGGCCGGTTCGTCGGGCGGTGATTCCCACAGCGCCAGCATCGCGTCGCCGACCACGTCGATCACCCAGCCGCCGTGGCGCGCCACCGGCTCGAACAGGCGCGCATAGTAGGCATTGAGGGTCTCGCCCAGCGCCTGCGGATCCATCCGCTCGGCCAGTGCGCTGTATTGCACCGCGTCGGTGGCCATGCACACGCCGAAGCCCACCCGGTGCGCCGCGGCGATGTGCGCCGGCGCCTGGGCCAGCTGCTCGGCCACGCCACGCGGTACGAAGTGCGCGAACGCCTGGTGCATCCGGTCGCGCTCACGCCGGTTGTGCCGCATGCGCAGCCACAGCAGCAGGCCGACGGCCACCGGCCACTGCACCAGCAGCGGCACCACCAGCGGCCACCACTGCGCCTGCCGGGTGAAAACCACCAGGCCGCAGGCGGCCAGCGCCAGCGGCAGCAGCGCCATCAGCAGCCCGGGCCACCAGCGCGCCCGCCACGCCGACAGCACACCCAGCAGCAGGCCCCAGCCGGCCACCAGCATGGCCGCGGCGGCCGGCGCCAGCGGCATCAGCGGCCGGCCCTGCTGCAGGTTGGCAAAGGCGGTGGCGGCGATCTCCACGCCGCTGACGTCCACGCCCGACTCGTCGGAAAACACGGTGCGGTAGTCGTCGCGCAGACGGTCCTGCGCGCCGGAGGACTCCGCCGAGAAACCGACGAACACCATGCGTCCGGCGAACAGCGACGGCTGCTCCCGTGCCAGCCGCGCCACATCCGCATAGGCCACCGTGCGGATGCTGCGCGCCGGGCCATGGAAGTTGAGGTGGGCCACGCTTCCGCCCGCATGCAGCGCCACGAGCGTGGCCACCTGCGGCGGCGCTTCGAGGGCCGACGGCAGCAGGCGCTGCACGGCGGCCGCATGTCCGGGCCAGCGCACGAAGCGCTCGCGCAGCCAGCGCAGCCGTGCCGCCGGCTGCGCCGCATCGGCCAAGGGCGTGGCCAGCGGGCCCGCGCAATCCGCCGTGGGCTGCGCCCGGCAGGACAGGCCGACCAGCGCATCCACCGCCGTGGGATGGAAGAGGTGGAAGGCCAGCACCGGCAGGCTGGGCATGTGGTCGGCGCCGCGGCGGAAGGTCCAGTAGGCATCCACCCGCGCGTCCTTCGGCAGCACGAAGGGCGCATGCTCGCGTGCCGCTTCGCCGATGGGCCCTACCGATGGCCGCACCTGTTCCACCACCGCCTGCGCGCCGCCGCTGCGCCACACGTCGGTGCGCAGCGACGACGTGAGCAGCACGTTGCCGGCCAGCTGCAGGCTGCGTGCGAAGGCGTCGTCGTCCGCGGTGGCGGATTCGAAGGTGAGGTCAAAGGCCACCAGCCGGGCGCCTGCCGCATGGAGCTGGGCCACCAGCTCGGCATGGCGGCTGCGTGGCCATTGGCGCGGCCGCTCGGGCAGGCCGAAGGCACTGGCGGAACGTTCATCGATGGCCACCACCAGCACCTCTTCGGGCGGCGGCACTGCGCCGCGGGCAGTGAACAGCAGGCGCGGGCCGATCGACGATTCCAGCGGCAGCAGCGGCTCCAGCGCCCAGGCCAGCAGGCCGAGCAGCGCCAGCAGCAGGGCCGGGCCCGCCGAGCGCCAGCTCACCAGCGGGTGGGCAGCGGCTTGATGATCACGAAGCACTCGGGCTCGAGACGCACATAGCCGCCCGTCTCCAGGTCCTTCAGCAGCCGGCTGACCATGGCACGGGAGCAGCCCAGCCGGCTGGCCAGTTCCTTGTGCGTCCAGCGCTCGCGGATCACGCGGGTGCCGTCGCCACCGGGCTCGGCGATGGTGTTGACCATGTGGATCAGGCGCCCATAAACATCATTGAGTGCCAGTTGCCGCGCATTCATCGTGGCACTGCGCACACGGCGAATCACCTTGGACAGCAACTCGAATGCGAATTCGGGATGCTGCGCAATGTGCTCGAGCACCGTTTGCCGGCTGACCACCGCGCAGGTGCAACGCTCGATGGTGACCACGCTGGCCGAGCGCACGCCGCCGTCCAGGCTCAGTTCACCGAGGTATTCGCCCGGGCCGTAGACGCCATAGGTGATCTCCTGGCCTTTTTCGCCCACGGAATAGGCGCGCACGCGGCCCGACAGCAGGATGTAGATGGTGTCGTCGCGATCGCCTTCCTGGATCAGCAATGAGCCGGTGCGGTAATGGCAGACACGCCCCCGCTGAGCCAGCCGATGCAATAGCGGGCTCAGGAATTGGCAGGAAAGATCTTCTTCGACGGTTTGGTTCGACATGCCCGGCACGTGAGCCCAGATGCTCTTCTCTGCATCGTAACGGGCTTTGCAAAATTACCTGTGCAATGCCTCAGGCGTGCGCATGTGTAAGCCTCGCGTCAGCGAGCGCGGCTTCCTTCATGCCGGCGGCACGCAAGGCCGTGACCAGCGGCGGCAGGCAGGCCACCTGCTGCACCAGTGCGCGGATGCTGGAGGCGCCCGTCTTGGCGCGGATGCTGCCGATCTGCGTGCGCACGGTGGACAGGCGCACGCCCTGCATCTGCGCCGCCTCGTGCGGCGTGACGCCGCTGCACAGGGCCTTGAGCACCTGGGTCTCGGCGCCGGTCAGGCCATGGCCACGCGCAAAGGCTTCGACCGACAGCGCCTCGCATACCTGCCGCTTGCTGAACATCAGCAAACTGGCGCCTTCGTCCTGCCCCTGCGGCCCGGCCAGCGGCACCACCGCCAGGCTGACGCGCCGTGGTGCCTGCCCCACGGTGAGCATGCAGCGCAGGTCGCGCTCGGCCGCATCGGCCAGGGCGTCGCGCAGCGCGCCGTCGTCGTCGGCATGGCGGGTGCGCAGTTGATGGCCCACCACCAGCAGCGGATGCGCGCCGTCGGCGAGGTCCAGCCGGGCCACGTGGTTCATGTGCAGCACGCGGCCGCGGTGGCTCACCAGCAGCAGGCCGTAGTCCACCTCGTCCAGTGCCAGCTGCAGCCAGTGCGCGGCATCGGGCCGACGTCGCCTTTCAAGGCCGCGATAGGCCGCGGGTCGGCCCAGGGAGGGCGCGGGCAGCATGTGCAGGGCGCTGGACATCAGGCTGTCGGGCGACATGGACTCTCCGGTTCACACGCGGCGGGCGGCGGTGCGCAGCACAGCGTAGGTCGCCCTGCATGGCACGCAACAGTGCAATGTGACTTGCTACGCGTGAATATTCACGCTTTTTGGCCTTGGCGTGCCGTGCGGCGCCCTGTCAGAGGCTGAAGTCGTAGTCGATCACCAGCGGCGCATGGTCTGAAAAGCGCTGCTCGATGTAGATGTGCTCGCGCCGCGCGGCGGCCGCCACGCCGGGCGTGGCCAGGTGGTAGTCCAGACGCCAGCCCACGTTCTTGGCCCAGGCCTGCCCGCGGTTGCTCCACCAGGTGTATTGCTCCGCACGATCGTTGAGCGTGCGGAACACGTCCACCAGGCCCGCCTCGTCCAGGAGGCGGGTCATCCACGCGCGCTCCTCGGGCAGGAAGCCGCTGTTCTTCTGGTTGCCGCGCCAGTTCTTCAGGTCGATTTCCTTGTGCGCGATGTTGATGTCGCCCATCAGGATGAATTCGCGCTCGGTCCTCAGCCGCACCAGGTGCAGATACATCTTGGCCAGGAAGCGGAATTTGGCGGCCTGCCGCTCCTCGCCGCTGCTGCCGCTGGGAAAGTAACAGCTGATGAGGCTGAGCTTTCGGCCGCCGGTGTCGTAGCGGGCCTCCACGTAGCGGCCCTCGGCATCGAATTCATCGGGGTCGAAGCCGAGGATGACGTCGGTGGGCGGCTTGCGCGAATACAGGCCCACGCCGGAGTAGCCCTTCTTCTCGGCATAGTGGAAATGCCCGGCCATGCCGTCGAGGGAATCGAAGCGCCCGACCACGGTATCCGCCTGGGCCTTGACCTCCTGCACCCCCATACAATCTGCGCCCGTTTGCGCGGCCCAGGCCTCGAAACCCTTGGTGGCCGCCGAGCGAATGCCGTTCAGATTCAGGGTGACGAGCCGAAACATACCTTGAGGACCTTCCTTCATGAGCACCCACGAACACACCGACCCGCTGGCCCAAGAGTTCGTCGAGTTCTCGGTGAAGGCCGGTGTGCTTCGCTTTGGCGAGTTCAAGACCAAGGCGGGGCGGATGTCGCCCTATTTCTTCAACGCCGGCTTGTTCGATGACGGCGCCAAGCTGGGCCGCCTGGCGGAATTCTATGCACGCCGTCTGCTGGCTTCCGGCCTGCAGTTCGACATGCTGTTCGGCCCGGCCTACAAGGGCATCACCCTGGCCGCCGCCGTGAGCATGGAACTGGCCCGGCTGGGGCATAACCGTCCGTTCGCGTACAACCGCAAGGAAGCCAAGGACCACGGCGAGGGCGGCACGCTGGTGGGCGCGCCGGTGCGTGGCCGCGTGCTCATCATCGACGACGTGATCTCCGCCGGCACCTCGGTGCGCGAATCGATCACGATGATCGAAGCCGCCGGCGGCCAGCCGGTGGGCGTGGCGCTGGCGCTGGACCGGCAGGAAAAGGCCACCGAGAACGGCGCCGACGTGCCCTGGTCGGCGGTGCAGGACGTGACCAGCCGTTTCAAGTTGAACGTGGTCTCGGTTGCCACGCTCAAAGATCTTCTGGACTATCTGGACACCACCAGCGACAGCACGCTGGCGGCCCACGCCGAAAGCGTTTCCCGCTACCGAGCCCGTTACGGAATTTGAATGCCCCGACCGACACCCCGCCTGGCAATTGCACGATGGCTGGCCGCTGCCTTCGTGTGCACAGGCGCGTGTGGCGCGCTGGCGCAGCCGCAGCCTTCGGCATCCGCCAGCCCCGGCATCTACACCTGCACCACGGCTGACGGCCGGCGGCTCACGTCCGACCGCCCCATTCCGGCCTGCAACGCGCAGGAACAGCGGGTGCTCAACAGCGACGGCTCGCTGCAGCGCATCCACCCGCCGTCGCTCACCGCCGAGGAGCGCGCCGCGCGCGAAGCCGCCGAGCGCCGCGCCCAGGCCGAGCGCACCGCACAGCTGGACGCCATCCGGCGTGACCGCAACCTGATCAACCGCTTTCCGAACGAGGCGGCGCACCGCAAGGCCCGCGAGGCATCGCTGGACACGGTGCGCGTGGCCATCCGCAATACCGAGATGCGGCTGCAGCGCCTGGCCGCCGAGCGCAAGCCGCTGGATGCGGAAGCCGAGTTCTACCGGGACCGCCCGCTGCCCGGCCTGCTGAAGCAGCAGCTGGACGCCAACGAGGCCGCAGCCGAGGCACAGCGCGCCGCCGCGCAGACCCAGGCGGCCGAGCTCGAGCGCATCAACCGGCTGTACGACGCCGAGCTGGACCGCCTGCGCCGACTGTGGGCCGGCGCGCCGGCGGGCTCGCTGGGCGGGGCGCAGACGCTGCCCGCCAGCGACACCCGCACCGGCGTCAAGAACTGAGCTTCTTCTTCAGCAGCTCGGTGGCCTGGGCCGGATTGGCCTTGCCCTTGCTGGCCTTCATCACCTGGCCGACCAGGGCGTTGAAGGCCTTGTCCTTGCCGGCGCGGAACTCGTCCACCGACTTCTGGTTGGCCGCCAGCACCTCGGCCACGATGGCCTCCAGCGCGCCGGTGTCGCTCATCTGCTTCAGGCCCTTGGCCTCGATCACGGCATCGACGTCGGCCTCGCCCGACCACAGCGCCTCGAACACCTGTCGCGCGCCGTTGTTCGAAATGGTGCCGTCGCCGATGCGGCCGATCAGCTTGGCCAGCGTCGCTGCCGACACCGGGCAGGCGTCGATCGTCTTGCCCTCGGCATTCAGCCGGCGCGACACCTCGCCCATCAACCAGTTGGCCACCAGCTTGGGCTGCCCGCAGGCGTCACGCGCGGTCTCGTAGAACCGGGCCAGCGCCAGGCTCTGCGTCATCATCGTCGCGTCGTAGGCGGGCAGGCCGTCGGCGGTCTGGAAGCGCTCGGCCATCGTCGCCGGCAGCTCGGGCATCTCGCCCTTCACCCGCTCGACCCAGGCCGGCTCGATCACCAGCGGCGGCAGGTCGGGGTCGGGGAAGTAGCGGTAGTCGTGCGCGTCTTCCTTGGTGCGCATCGAACGCGTCTCGCCCGTGTCGGGGTTGAACAGCACCGTCGCCTGCACGATGGGCAGGCCGTCTTCCAGCTGGTCGATCTGCCACTGCACCTCGTAGTCGATGGCCTGCTGCAGGAAGCGGAAGCTGTTGAGGTTCTTGATCTCGCGCCGGGTGCCGAAGGGCTGGCCCGGGCGGCGCACCGACACGTTGGCGTCGCAGCGGAAGCTGCCTTCCTGCATGTTGCCGTCACAGATGCCCAGCCAGGTGACCAGGCCGTGCAGCGTGCGCGCGTATTCCACCGCCTCGGCGGAAGAGCGCATCTCGGGCTCGGACACGATTTCCAGCAACGGCGTGCCGGCGCGGTTGAGGTCGATGCCGGTCTGGCCGTGGTAGTCCTCGTGCAGCGACTTGCCGGCATCCTCTTCCAGGTGCGCGCGGGTCAGGTTGACGGTCTTGCGGTGCTCGCCGACGAAGAAGCTGATCTTGCCGCCCTGCACCACCGGGATCTCGTACTGGCTGATCTGGTAGCCCTTGGGCAGGTCCGGGTAGAAGTAGTTCTTGCGCGCAAAGATCGACAGCGGCGCCACCTTGGCGCCGACGGCCAGACCGAAGCGGATGGCGCGCTCGACCGCGCCGCGGTTCATCACCGGCAACGTGCCGGGCAGCGCCAGGTCGACGGCGCAGGCCTGGGTGTTGGGCGCGGCGCCGAACTGCGTGCTGGCGCCGCTGAAGATCTTGCTCTGGGTGGAAAGCTGCGCGTGCGTCTCGAGGCCGATGACGACCTCGTAGCCGCGGATCATGTGGGCAGTGGACATGGGCGTGTGCCGGTTCCTGTCTAGAAGCCCGCCGGAGCGCGGGTGTGCCAGTCGGTGGCCTGCTGGAAGGCATGGGCGGCATGCAGCAGGGTGCCTTCGGCGAAGTAGTTGCCGATGAGCTGCAGGCCCACCGGCATGCCGCCGTCGCCGGTGCCGGCCGGCACGCTCATGCCGGGCAGGCCGGCCAGGCTGGCGGGCAGCGTGAAGATGTCGGCCAGGTAGGCCTTCACCGGGTCGTTGCCCTGCTCGCCCAGATGCCAGGCCACGCTGGGCGCCACCGGGCCGGCGATCACGTCGCAGTCGCGGAAGCAGGCCTGGAAGTCGTCGGCGATCATGCGGCGCAGCTTCTGCGCCTGCAGGTAGTAGGCGTCGTAGTAGCCGTGGCTCAGCACGTAGGTGCCGATCATGATCCGGCGCTGCACCTCGGCGCCGAAGCCTTCGGCGCGCGACTTCTTGTACATGTCGAGCAGGTCGGCGTACTTGTCGGCCCGGTGGCCGAACTTGACGCCGTCGAAGCGGCTCAGGTTCGAGCTCGCCTCGGCCGGCGCGATGATGTAGTACACGGGGATCGACAGCTCGGTGCGCGGCAGGCTCACGTCCACCAGCGTGGCGCCGAGCTTCTGCAGCTCGGCCAGCGCCGCGCGCACCGTGCCCTCCACATCGGCCGCCAGCGCCTGCGGGAAGAACTCCTTCGGCAGGCCGATGCGCAGGCCTTTCAGCGGCTGGGCGGCGGTGGCGCCTTCACGCGGCGCCAGCATTTGCGCATGGAAGTCCTGCGGCGGCCGCTCGGCGCTGGTGGCGTCGCGCGGGTCGAAGCCGCTCATCGCCGACAGCAGTAGCGCGCAGTCCTCGGCGCTGCGGGCCAGCGGGCCGGCCTGGTCCAGGCTGGAGGCGAAGGCAATCATCCCGTATCGCGAGCACACGCCGTAGGTCGGCTTGATGCCGGTCACGCCCGAGAAGCTGGCCGGCTGGCGAATGGAGCCGCCGGTGTCGGTGCCGGTGGCGGCAGGCAGCAGCCGCGCGGCAACGGCCGCGGCCGAGCCGCCCGAGGAGCCGCCCGGCACCCGCGTGGTGTCCCAGGGGTTGCGTACGGCGCCGTAGGCCGAGTTCTCGTTGGCCGAACCCATCGCGAACTCGTCGCAGTTGAGCTTGCCCAGGCTCACCATGCCGGCGCCGGCCACGCCATCGGCGCCGCGGCCCAGGCGAGCCACCACGGTGGCGTCGAACGGGCTGCGGTAGCCGGCCAGCATCTTCGAGCCGGCGGTGGTGGGCGCGTCGGCGGTGACGAACACGTCCTTGTGCGCGATGGGCACGCCGGTCAGCGCATGGGCCTGGCCAGCGGCGCGGCGTGCGTCGGCGGCACGGGCCTGCGCCAGCGCGTTGTCGGCGTCCAGGTGCAGGAAGCTTCCGAGTTGCGCATGGCCTTCGGCGCGCGACAGCAGCGCCTGCGTCAGCTCGACGCTGGAGACTTCGCCCGCGGCCAGCGCGGCGGACAGCGCGGCCACGCCGCGCGTGTGGAGGTCGGCGCCGCTCATTCGATCACCTTGGGCACGAGGAACAGGCCGTCCTGCACGGCCGGGGCGCTGCGCTGGTTGGCTTCACGCTCGTTCGATTCGGTCACGGCGTCCTCGCGCAGGCGCAGCTGCACGGCCTGCACGGCGGACAGCGGGGTGTACAGCGGCTCGACGCCGCTGGTGTCCACGGCGCTCATGCGTTCGACGATGCCGAAAAAGCCGTTGAGCTGCTCCAGCAACTCGGTGCGGGCTTCAGGCTTGAGTTCCAGCCGCGCCAGATGCGCGATGCGGCTCACGTCCTCGGGGGTCAGGGCCATCGGTGGGGGCTTGTTGGGGTTGGCGCCGGGTCGGTAAATCAGGCTGCACATCGGCGGCAACGCCGTGCAAAACCACCGATCGGCGGGGGTTGATGGGGTATTATCTCCCGTTCCCCACAAGGCTCATGGTCCGCCGCACGTTGCCGCGCAACGCCGCCGTGCCCGGTTCTGGGCAAGGTGATGGGGCAAGAGATCCAGGTGCCGCGCGGCCCTCGGGGCCGGGCGCCACGCCCTCCGAACGAACAACCCTCCAAATTTGATGCGCCAGCCGCTGCAGCGATGCGTCCCGGGCCCGGTGGTCCGGTCGATGCGCGCGGCCGTTGAGTGCGCCCCCCTCCCCCCGCCATGTTCGAATCGTTTCGCCGTTACTTCTCCACCGATCTCGCCATCGACCTGGGCACCGCCAACACGCTGATCTACGTTCGCGGCAAGGGCATCGTGCTGGACGAGCCCTCCGTGGTCGCCATCCGCCACGAAGGCGGCCCCCACGGCAAGAAGACGATCCAGGCCGTCGGCGCGGAAGCCAAGGCCATGCTGGGCAAGGTGCCGGGCAACATCGAAGCCATCCGCCCGATGAAGGACGGCGTGATCGCCGACTTCACCGTCACCGAGCAGATGCTCAAGCAGTTCATCAAGATGGTGCATCCGCGCTCGGTGCTCAAGCCCAGCCCGCGCATCATCATCTGCGTGCCCTGCGGCTCCACCCAGGTGGAGCGCCGCGCCATCCGCGAGAGCGCGCTGGGCGCCGGCGCCTCTGAGGTCTACCTGATCGAGGAGCCGATGGCCGCCGCGATCGGTGCCGGCCTGCCGGTGAGCGAAGCCTCCGGCTCCATGGTGGTCGACATCGGCGGCGGCACCACGGAAGTGGGCGTCGTGTCGCTGGGCGGCATGGTCTACAAGGGCAGCGTGCGGGTGGGCGGCGACAAGTTCGACGAAGCCATCATCAACTACATCCGCCGCAACTACGGCATGCTGATCGGCGAGCCCACCGCCGAGGCGATCAAGAAGAACATCGGCAGCGCGTTTCCGGGCTCCGAGGTCAAGGAGATCGAGGTCAAGGGCCGCAACCTCAGCGAAGGCGTGCCGCGCAGCTTCACCATCAGCAGCAACGAGATCCTCGAGGCGCTGACCGACCCGCTGAACAACATCGTCTCCAGCGTCAAGAACGCGCTGGAACAAACCCCGCCGGAGCTGGGTGCCGACATCGCCGAGCGCGGCATGATGCTCACCGGCGGCGGCGCGCTGCTGCGCGACCTGGACCGCCTGCTGGCAGAGGAAACCGGCCTGCCGGTGCTGGTGGCCGAAGATCCGCTGACCTGCGTGGTGCGCGGCTGCGGCATGGCCCTGGAGCGCATGGAGCGCCTGGGCAGCATCTTCACCTCGGAGTAAACCGCCGACACTGCTGCCACGGGCCGGCGCGTGCAGCATCACGTGGCCGGCCTTGCCGCATCTGAGCACCTGACTTCCTGAGCCGACACCATGCAGTTGGGCACCCTCGACCGCACTCCCCCGCCCTTCTTCCGCCAGGGCGTGTCGGCACTCACCAAGCTGCTGTTCTGCTCCGCGCTGGCCGTGTTCCTGATGGTGGCCGATGGGCGCTTCCAGCTTGTGGTCACCGCACGTGCGGTGCTGGCCACCGCGCTGCTGCCGGTGGAGCGCGCGCTGATGGTGCCGCGCGAGATCCTGCTCGGCGGCCGCGACTACCTGGAAGGCATCAGCCAGGCCCGTGCGGCCGAGGACGCGGCCCGGGTGCAGATGGTTCGCCAGGCCGAGCGCGTGGCGCAGGTGGACCTGCTGGAACGCGAGAACCAACGCCTGCGCGCGCTGCTGGAGCTGCGGCCCGCGGTGACGGTCCGCTCGCTGGCGGCCGAGGTGCTGTACGAGGCGGCCGACCCCTTCTCGCGCAAGGTGTTCATCGACCGCGGCGAGCGCCATGGCGTGGTGACCGCATCGCCGGTGGTCAATGAATCGGGCGTGATGGGCCAGGTGACACGCGTGTACCCGCTGACCGCCGAAGTGACGCTGCTGACCGACAAGGACGCCGCCATCCCAGTGCTGAACACCCGCACCCAGCAGCGCAGCGCCGCCTTCGGCGGGCCCGGCCAGGGCGCCGCGCTGGAGCTTCGCTACATGGCCGCCAACTCCGACGTGAAGGTGGGCGACGTGCTCACCACCTCCGGCGTGGACGGCGTGTACCCGTCAGGCCTGCCGGTGGCCACCGTGGCTGCGGTGGAACGCCAGGCGGATGCAGGATTCGCCCGCATCACGCTGCAACCTTCGGCGCCGCTGGACGGCGTGCGCCATGTGCTGGTGCTGGAGCCGCTGAGCACCCAATTGCCGCCGCCCCCGCCGCCGGAGCCGGAAGCCAAGGTCGACCCCCGGAGCAAGCGCAAGCCATGATCATGCCGCGCGGGTCGGACCAGCTGCTGCTGCCGGCCAATCCCTTCTTCGTCTGGTTCACGCTGCTGTTCGCGCTGGTGTTCAACCTGCTGCCGTTCGGCCGTGAACCGGCGATGCCGGACCTGCTGGCGCTGGTGCTGGTGTTCTGGAACGTGCACCAGCCGCGCCGGGTCGGCGTGGGCGCCGCCTTCGTGTTCGGCCTGCTGATGGACGTGCACGAGGCCGCGCTGCTCGGACAGCACGCGCTCGCCTACACGCTGCTGTCGTTCTTCGCCATCACCATTCACCGCCGGCTGCGCTGGTTCAGCCTGCCGGCGCAGGCGCTGCATGTGCTGCCGCTGTTCGCCGCCGCGCATGCGGTGTCCATCATCGTGCGGCTGGCCGCCGGCGGCATGCTGCCGGGCTGGCAGATCCTCTGGGCGCCGGTGATCGAGTCGGCCTTGTGGCTGCCGGCAACGTGGCTGCTGCTGGCGCCGCAGCGCCGCGCGCCCGATCCGGATCAGAATCGACCGCTGTGACCGAGATCAAGAACCTCGAACGCGAGATGAGCCGCTTCCGCGGCCGTCTGCTGGCTGCGGCCGTCTTCGTGCTGTTCGGCTTCGGGCTGATCGCCGCGCGCATGGTGCACCTGCAGGTGGTGCGCCACGAAGAGCTGGCGACGCGGGCCGAGGCCAACCGCATCGCCGTGCTGCCGGTGGTGCCCAACCGCGGGCTCATCGTCGACCGCAACGGCGTGGTGCTGGCCACCAACTATTCGGCCTACACGCTGGAGATCACGCCTTCCAAGGTGCACGACCTGGAAGCCACCATCGATTCGCTGGCGAAGCTGGTGGACATCCAGCCGCGCGATCGCCGCCGCTTCAAGCGGCTGATGGAGGAAAGCAAGAGCTTCGAGTCGCTGCCCATCCGCACCAAGCTCGACGACGCCGAGGTGGCGCGCTTCATGGCGCAGCGCTTCCGCTACCCCGGCGTGGACGTGCGCGCCCGGCTGTTCCGCAACTATCCGCTGGGCGAAGTGGGTGCGCATGTGGTGGGCTACATCGGCCGCATCAACCAGACCGAGAAGAAGGCGATGGAGGACTGGGACGAGGATGTCCAGGCCAACTACCGCGGCACCGAGGTCATCGGCAAGCTGGGCGTGGAGCAGAGCTACGAGCGCGAGCTGCACGGCCAGACGGGCTTCGAGGAGGTGGAGACCAGCGCCGGCGGCCGCGCCGTGCGTCGGTTGAAGAGCCATCCCTCCACGCCCGGCAACACCCTGGTGCTGTCGCTCGACATCAAGCTGCAGGCGCTGGTGGAACAGATGTTCGGCGACCGCCGTGGCGCGCTGGTGGCCATCGACCCGCGCAACGGCGAGGTGCTGGCGTTCGTCAGCAAGCCCACCTTCGACCCCAACCTGTTCGTCGACGGCATCGACTACGACAGCTGGAAGGAACTCAACGAGTCCATCGACCGGCCGCTGCTGAACCGTGCGCTGCGCGGCACGTACCCGCCGGGCTCCACCTTCAAGCCCTTCATGGCGCTGGCTGCGCTCAACAGCGGCAAGCGCAGCGGCGGCGCGGTGGTGCAGGACAACGGCAGCTTCGTCTTCGGCAACCACACCTTCCGCAGCCACGGCGACAAGGGCCTCGGGCCGGTGGACATGTACCGCTCCATCGTCAAGTCCAGCAACGTCTACTACTACTCGCTGGCCAACGAGATGGGCGTGGACCTGATGCACGAGCAGCTGTCGCCGCTGGGCTTCGGCCGCCGCACCGGCATCGACCTGGAAGGCGAAAGCGCCGGCCTGCTGCCTTCCACCGCCTGGAAGAAGCGGGCCTACAAGCGGCCCGAGCAGCAGCGCTGGTACTCGGGCGAGACCATCTCGCTGGGCATCGGCCAGGGCTACAACAACTTCACCATGCTGCAGCTGGCCAGCGCCACGGCCACGCTGGTGGCCGGCGGCCAGCGCTTCCAGCCGCGGCTGGTGCGGGAGGTGGAGAACGTGGTCACGCACCAGAAGACACGCGTCTCCGGCGACGCGCTGGAACCGCTGGCCTACAAGCCGGAGCATGTGTCGCTGATCCTGCGTGCGCTGCACGGCGTGACGCAGGAGGGCACCTCCACGCCGGTGTTCGCCGGCGCGCCCTACAAGACCGGCGGCAAGACCGGCACCGCGCAGGCGGTGGGCGTACGCGCCAATGAGAAGTACAACGCCGCCAAGCTCAGCGAGTACCAGCGCGACCACTCGGTGTACATGGCGTTCGCGCCGCTGGAAGCCCCGACCATCGCGCTGGCGGTGATCGTGGAGAACGCCGGCTGGGGCGCGGCTGCCGCGGCGCCGATCGCCCGCCGGGTGTTCGACTACGCGCTGCAGGGCCTGTGGCCCAACGACGAGGACATGGCCCTGACCCAGCAGGGCAAGTCCGGCGCCCCCTTCGGCACACCGCGCCAGGCGGCCGACGTGCCCTTGCCCGGCGGCACCGCCATGGCCGGCCTGCCCGGCGTGGCGCTGGACGTGGGCAGCGAGCGCGGTGCACCGGCGCCGGTGCCCGCGGTGCCGCCTGCACCGCCCGCCTCGGCGGCGCAGCAGGTGGCGCAGAGCGCGCCGCACAACCGGGCGACACGATGAGCGCGGTGATCGAACGCCCTTCGCTGTGGGTCCGCCTGCGGCCGCTGTTCATCGGCTACGACTACTGGCTGATCATCGGCATCTTGATGCTGGCCGGCGCTGGCCTGGTGGCCATGTATTCCGCCGGCTACGACCACGGCACCCGCTTCGTGGACCATGGCCGCAACATGCTGCTGGGCGCCGCGGTGCTGCTGGTAGTGGCGCAGGTGCCGCCGCAGCGGCTGATGATGCTGGCCGTGCCCATCTACGTGGTGGGCGTGGCGCTGCTGGTGGCCACGGCCATCTTCGGCGTCACCAAGAAGGGCGCCACCCGCTGGCTGGACGTGGGCGTGGTGGTGCAGCCCAGCGAGATCCTGAAGATCGGCATGCCGCTGATGATGGCCTGGTGGTTCCAGAAGCGCGAAGGCCAGTTGCGCGCGCTGGACTTCGCGGTGGGCGGGCTGATCCTGGCCGTGCCGGTGGGCCTGGTGATGAAGCAGCCCGACCTGGGCACCGCCATCCTCATCCTGGCCGGCGGGCTGTACGTGATGTTCTTTGCCGGCCTGAGCTGGAAGCTCATCCTGCCGGTCATCGTGCTCGGCGGCGTGGGCATCACCGCGCTGGTGTTGTCGGAAGACGCGATCTGCCAGCCCGACGTCGTGTGGCCGGTGCTGCGGGAGTACCAGAAGCATCGCGTGTGCACCCTGCTCGATCCCACGCAGGACCCGCTGGGCAAGGGCTTCCACATCATCCAGGGCATGATCGCCATCGGCTCCGGTGGCATCCACGGCAAGGGCTTCATGAACGGCACCCAGACGCACCTGGAGTTCATCCCCGAGCGCACCACCGACTTCATCTTCGCCGCCTTCAGCGAGGAGTTCGGCCTGGCCGGCGTGGCCGGTCTGCTACTCGGCTTCACCTTCCTGCTGTTCCGCGGCCTGATGATCGCGGCCGAGGCGCCCACCGTCTTCGCCCGCCTGCTGGCCGGGGCGCTGTCGTTGTCCATCTTCACCTACTGCTTCGTGAACATGGGCATGGTCAGCGGCATCCTGCCGGTGGTGGGCGTGCCGCTGCCCTTCGTCAGCTATGGCGGCACCGCCATGGTCACCATGGGCCTTGGGCTGGGCATCCTCATGTCCATCGCCAAGAGCCGGCGGCTGATGCAGAGCTAGGAGTCTGCGCGGCAGAAGCCGCGCCGCCTCCTAGCCTGCGGCTCTACGCACGGCTCCCCCGAGCCCCCTCCGAGAG